>DASRAU010000015.1:0-263186 GCA_035638075.1 Verrucomicrobiia bacterium | reverse complement strand
GTGGTTTCTCAAGAGGTTGTTCACAACCCCGACCGACCTCAGTCTAGGACGCATCCCGTGAAGAGCCCTACTACCAACGCCTTCAGTAAGAGAGCAGGTACGGTCGGTGCCCTGGAAGAGTCGAAAAGTGTGAACAACGTCTTTAGAAATCACAGCTAGGCCTGGTCGGAGGTGCGGTTTCTTCCGGAGGACTGCGGCGCGCTGCCGTCGGCCTTGCGCCCGAGCGGCAGGGTGAACTGGAAGGTGGATCCCTGCCCGGGCGTGCTCTGCACCCGGATGCTGCCGCCGTGCAGGCGCAGGATGTCGCGCACGATGGCGAGCCCGATGCCCGTCCCCTCGTAGCGACGGCGCGGCCCGGCTTCGACCTGGTAGAAGCGCTCGAAGATCTTCTCCTGCTCCTCCGGCGGGATGCCGATGCCGGTGTCGGCCACCTCCACCTCGACGAAGCCGCCGCGGCCGCGCCGCGCCGCCACGGCGATGCGACCGCCGTCGCGGTTGAACTTCACGGCGTTGGTGAGGAGGTTGGTGAACACCTGGCCGACCTTGACGCGATCGCCGCGCACCACCAGGTCGTCGCCTTCGTACTGCGTCGTGATCGAGATGTTGCGCCGCTTGACGCGCTCGGCGACGAGCTCGATCGCCTCGTCCACCAGCTGGAAGAGGGGCACGTCCTCGATGCGCAGCTGCGTCTCCCCGGTCTCGAGGCGGGCGAACGACAGCAGGTTGTCGATGAGCTCGATGAGCCGGTCGATGTTCTTCTGCGCCACGAGCAGGCCGCGCTCCTGCTCCGGTGTCAGGGGCCCGAGCTTCCTCTTGAGGATCATCTCGGTGTAGCCCTTGATCGACACGAGCGGGGTGTGCAGCTCGTGCGACACGTTGGCCAAAAGGTTCGACTTCATCTCGTCGAGCGACCGCAGCTCGCCGTTCAGGCGCTCGAGCTGGGCGTTGCGCTCCTGGAGCGAGGCGCGCGCCTCCGCCAGCTCCTTGAGGGAGCGCTCCAGCTCGCGCGTGGTCGTCGTGAGCGCGTCCACATCACCCCGCAGCGCCCGCTCCTGCCCCGCCCTGGCCGTGACGTCGCGCAGCGTCACGACGACGCCGGCGGCCTCGGCCGACGCCCCCGATCCACGCACCGGCGCCGCCACCAGATCGACGAGGAGCGTTCGCCCCGCGGCGAGCAGCTCGATGCCTTCGCGCCGCGCTTCCCGGCCCTGCCGGGCATCGGCGAGCACTCCGGTCAGGAGCTCGCGGCCCGCCGCCTGGCCCGTGAGCCGCTCGAAGAGATCGGCGGCGCGCAGTCCCGTCGGCCCCGAGGCGCCGGCGGGCAGCAGGGCCTCGAAGGCCCGGTTCGCCTGCATCACCGTCCAGTCCCCGCCCGCCTCCTGCAGGAGCGCCAGCGGGTCGGAGGCCGCGTCGAGGGCGGCCCGCAGCCGCGCCTCGCTCTCGGCGATGGCGCGCTCGGAGCGGGCGCGGGCGCTCAGATCGGCGACGGTGCAGAAGATGGCCCGGCGTTCGCGGTACTCGGTCGCCGACCAGGTGAGGCGCGCCTCGACCGTCGGCTGCCCCGGCGCCGCGAGGCGGCAGGAGGTCTCGCCGCGCGTCTCCTCGCCGCGCTCGGCCCGGCCGAGCCGATCGAGAATGCGCAGCAGGTCCCGCGTGTCCACGAAGTCCTTGAAGGCGCGCCCGCGGAGCGCCTCCGCCGTCGCGCCGAGAAGGCCCGCCAGCGCCGGGTTGGCGTAGGCGATGCGCCCATCCTGCAGAACGAGGACGCCGTCCTGCACCTCCTCGACCAGGCGCCGGTGGCGTTCTTCCGAAACGCGCAGGCGCCGTTCGATCTCCTGCTCGGCGCTCAGGTCGCGCGCCACGAGCAGGGTCCCCCCGCCGGCGCCGGCCGGCCCGGCGGAGATGTTCGAGGCGACGACCTGCCCGTCGCGGCGCAGCAGGCGCACGGGCTCGACGAACCCCGCTTCGCGCAGGCTCTTGCGCGCCAGCTTCACGAGCAGGCGCTCCCATTCGCCGGAGGCGAACAGGGCCTCGACGTGCCGCCCGGTGATCTCGTCGGCGGGCCAGCCGGTCAGGCGGACCGCTCCGCGGCTGAACGAGGTGACGATCCATTCCGCGTCGAGTCCGATGAGGCCGAGGTCGGCCGGGCCCTCGGCCAGCGCCTGCAGCGAGGCGGTCCGCTCCTGCGAGCGCCGCACTTCGTCGCGCAAACCTTCGACCAGCCCCTGGAACGAGCGCTCGACGTCGCCGAGCGGGCTCTGCGGCTCCGGTCCGACTTCCCCGATGAGCGGATGCCGGCGCACCGCTTCGACGCGGCCGCCGAGACGGCGCGCCGCGCCGCGCAGCCGCGCCAGGTGAATGGCGCAGACGAGGATCGCCGCCAGCAGGCCGGCGGCGACGATGCCGGAAAGGAGCGAGCCGATCGGGATGGTTTCCATGAGGACGCGCGCCTCAGGCCGGCCGCGGCTGGAGGCCGGGGAAGCCGGGGCCGGGGCGCGCGAACCAGTACCCCTGGCCGTAGCGGACGCCGCAGCGCCGCAGCGTGCGCGTCTCCTCCTCGCATTCGATGCCCTCGGCGATCAGCTGCGCGCCGATGCGCGCTCCCACCTGGAGCAGCGAATGCACCAGCTCCTGCTTGATGAGGCTGCGGTGGATGTTCTTGACGAGCGAGAGATCGACCTTGATGAACTCGGGCTGCACCTCGGTCAAAGTCTGCAGCGACGAGTACCCGGTGCCGACGTCGTCGATGGCGACGAGGAAGCCCTGCCGCCGCAAAGGCTCGAGGCCGCGGCCGAACGCCTCGAAATCGTCGATCGAGGTGCGCTCGGTGATCTCCAGGACGAGGTGGCGCGGCTCGAGGTCCGCCTCCGACAGCGCCGCGCGGAACGCGTCGTCGGCGAAGCCGGGCGATCCGAGGGATTCCGGCAGGCAGTTCAGGAAGAGCTTCTTGTCGCGGTCGATGCCCCTCGCGTTGCGCACCGCGTTGCGGCGGCACAAGCGATCGAGCTCGTTGTGCAGCCGCGCCTCCTGGCAGGTGGCGAACAGCGCATCGGGTCCTTCGAGCGGGCTCTTCGCCGGTCCGCGCGTCAGCGCCTCGTAGGCCATGATGGCGCCGTGCTCCATGTCCACGATCGGCTGGTAGTGCGTCGTCAGCGTGCCGGCTTCGAGGATGGCGCGCGCCTCGGCACCCCGGGCGTCCTCGCGGCGCGCCGCGCCGCGGCGACCGATGCCGCGCGCCTCGCGGATCGCCTGGTGCAGGCGGCGCTCGAAGCGGGCCGCGGGGGCGGGGCTGACCATCGCGTCGCCGACGGCGCACTCGAGGCGCGGCCGGTCGCCCGGTGCCTTTGCCAGGTGCCCGTCGAGCGCGGCGCCGAGACGCGCCGCCAGATCGGCCAGGCGTTCGTCCGGAGCGTCGGCGTCCGAAGCCTGCGGGACGAACACCAGGAAGCTGTCGCCGTGCGCCCCGTCGAGGGCGAGGAGCGCCGCTTCGGGAAGCTCGCGGCCGCGGCACGCCAGGAGCGCCTGCGCCGCCTCCCGGAGGATCCGGTCCGACAGCTCGAAGCCGCGGGCCGCTTCCACCGCAGCCAGCGTCGGGAACTCGAGCGCGAGCACCCCGAGACGCCCGTGATCCGCGTGGCTGGCGAGCTGGTCCACGTAGAGGTGCCAGGAGAAGAGGCCGGTGACGCGATCGTGCAGCGCGCCCTTGAGCCGCAGGAGCCCCGCCCGCAGGCGCTCCGCCTCGCCGGCCCAGTCCTCGTCCGGGAGTCCCGCTTTCATGTCCCCACCTGTCCGTCGCGCACGCCGTCCAGGATCCGGCGCACCCGGGCCAGGAGCTCGTCCTGCGCGAACGGCTTGGCGATGTAGTCGCACGCGCCGCCCTGCAGGCCGAGCACGCGGTCGCGCACCTGGCTCTTGATGGTGAACAGCGCCACGGGGATCTCCTGGGTGCGCTCGTCCACCTTGAGGATCTTGAGGACCTCCCAGCCGTCCATGCCGGGCATGTTGACGTCGAGGAGGATCAGGTCGGGGCGGCTCTGTGCGGCGTGGTCGAGCGCCGCCTGACCCGAAGGGGCGGCGATCACCTGGTAGCCGCCATCCTCGAGGACGAGACGGGCGAGATCGAGGATGTCGCGGTCGTCGTCCACCACCAGGACGGTCTCGGCCACGGCGTCCTAGGAGCCTGTCCGCACGAAGGATTCGAGGCGGCCGGTGCGATCCGGGTCGGAGTCGGTGAAGCGGATGGCGATGCCGGGGACGCGCCAGTCTCCTTGGACCTCGTCCACGCGGCGCACCACGACGCCGTGCGCCCGGATGTCACGGGTCCCGGCGGTTTCCGGGAGATGCAGCTCGAGGGCGACGGCGGTGCCCACGGCGGGTCCGCCGGAGGTCAGGACGAAAGCGCCTCCCGGGCCGATGTCGCGGAGCCACACGCGGCGCATCCCGGCGCCGGCGTCGAGCGTGGCGGCGAGACGGATGGCGCGGCGGCGCCAGGCCCGCCGCGTTTCGTGCATCAGGCGCGCGAGCGGCTCTTCGAGGTCGGATTCGGCCGTCGGCCAGGCGATGGCGGCGCCGGCCCCGGCGCGCACGGCCGCCTCGAGGTCGGCCTCCTGCCCGATGGCCAGGATTGGAACGGCGGCCAGGGCCGCGTCGGCGCGCAGCCGCGACGCGAACGCCTTGGCGTCGCCGATGGGGCCGCTCAGGACGATGACATCGGGACGCTCGGCGCGCGCCTTGACCAGGAGATCCTCCGCGGTCGGGGCGGAGCGCAGGCTCCAGCCGCTCCTCCGGGCGCAGGTGGACTCCAGCAACCGGAAGAGCGGAGCGTGATCGACCATCAGGAGAGAGGCCATGGATCCTCTCGATCTTGGACCGCGCGGGCGGCGCGTGACCTGGCTGGGGGCCGGATGCGACGCGGTGTCGGCTGCCCCGTCGACGCGGCCGGACCTTACCACAGTTACGGACGCCCGCTCAAGGCAAAGACGTCAACGGCGCGCTCCCGAGACCGCGAGCGGCTCGGCCGGCTCGGCCCCTTCGGTCTCGGCGTGTCCCTTCAGCGGGATTCCGAGCCGCTTCATCTTCTCGATCAGGGTCGTCCTCTTGATCTTCAGCATCTCGGCGGCGCGGGTCTTCACCCAGCCGGAGTGCTCGAGGGCCTGGTAGAGCATCCGCTGCTCGTAGTTGGCGAGGACCTCGTCGAGCGAGAAGCCGTCGCCACCCACGTGCAGGAGCGGCAGCTCGATCGCCCCCTCGTCCAGGAGATCGCGCGGCAGGTCGTCGCGGCCGATGACGTCCTTGCCGAACGACAACGCCACCAGCCGCTCCAGGACGTTCTCGAGCTGCCGGACGTTCCCCGGCCAGCCGGCCTCGCACAGGACGCGCATCGCCTCCGGCGCGATGCGCATCGCCGGGACGTTCATCTCGCGGCTGAAGCGCGCCAGGAAGTGGTGCACGAGGGCCGGGATGTCCTCCCGACGCTCCTTGAGCGCCGGCAGATCGAGGTGCAGCACCGAGAGCTTGTAGAAGAGATCCTCGCGGAAGCGCCCCTCGGCGACCAGCGCCTTGAGATCGGCGGTGGTGGAGGCCACGACCCGCACGTCCACGGGGACGGGCGCCGCGGCTCCGAGCGGCTGCACTTCCCGCTCCTGGATGACGCGCAGCAGGCGCGCCTGCAGGTGCGGCGACAGGGCGGCCACCTCGTCGAGGAACAACGTGCCGCCCTCGGCGGCCTGCACGCGGCCGGCGCGATCGCCCGAGGCCTCGGGGAAGGCGCCGCGCACGTGACCGAAGAGCTCGTCCTCGAGCAGCGGCTCCGGGATGCCGGCGCACGACACGGGAACGAACGGCTGGGCCTTGCGCTCGCCGGACAGGTGCAGCGCCCGGGCGACCAGCTCCTTCCCGGTGCCGGGGCCGCCGGTGATGAGCGCGGTGCTGCGGGACGACGCGACCTGCTCCACCATCTGCTGGACGCGGCGCATCTCGGGGCTCTGGCCGACGAGCGTCTGCGCGCCGAGGGAGCGCTGCAGCTCGCGGCGCAGCGCGGCGTTCTCGCGCCGCAACCGGCTGCGCTCCAGCGCGCGCGACACCACCAGCTCGACCTCCTCCATGCGGAACGGCTTCACGATGTAGTCCACCGCCCCCATCTTCATGGCCTTGATGGCGGTCTCGACCGAGGCGTAGCCGGTGATCATGATCACCGCGGTCTCGGGCCGCACCGTCGTGATCTCGCGCAGGACCTCCAGGCCGTCCACCTTGGGCAGCACGAGGTCGAGGATCACCAGGTCGATGGGAGCCTGCCGCACCGCGGCCAGGGCGCGCTCGCCCGACTCGACGCCGGTGGCGGCGTGCCCGGAAGACTCGAGCGCGGTCGCGAGGATCTGCCGCACCCCTTCGTCGTCGTCCACGATGAGAATCGTCTCTTTCACGCTCGGCCCTCCTGACCCGGGAGGCCGGAACAGCAAGCGATGTGCCACGGAACCGACAGGGCAAAGCACGTCGAATGCGCGAAGAACGGCCTCGCCGGCCGGTCGCGCGGACTGTGCCGTCAGCAAAGTGACAATCTCTGTCAACGAAATGGAAAAAGAACGTCAAGCCTCCGCCATCCGGCGGAAACGCGAGGGAGGCCGGCGACTAGTGGTCGGAGGTGTTTGTGTTGCGAGATCGGGTTCCGACGATGGAGGCGCGTCCGCGGAGGATGGAGCCGGCGTGGAGATCGATCACGGGCGACTCGATCTCGCCTTCGAGGCGGCCGGAGGCATCGACGCGCAGGCTTTCGGTGGCGCGCAGGCTGCCGCTGATCCGTCCGCCGATCCGCGCCGTCTCCACGGCCACGTTGGCCTCGACCCAGCCACCCGGCGCGACCGCGAGCGGCCCGGCCAGGTCGATGCCGCCGCGCAGCGTGCCGCAGACCAGGACCTGGCCGCGCCCGGTGAGGGTGCCGCGGAAGCGGGTCTGCGATCCGATCACCGTGCGCGGGCCGCCGCGCAGGCGCTCGAGGACCCCGTCGGCTCTCTCCGGAACTTCACTCTCCGCGTCGGACCGGTCGCGTCGCCGGAAGATCATCGTGTCGCCTCGGATGGTGGGAAGGAAAAAACAATGGAGCGGGCAGCGGGTCTCGAACCCGCGACCTCAAGCTTGGGAAGCTTGCGCTCTACCAACTGAGCTATGCCCGCCCGCTGCCGCGCGACTCTAGCATCGCGTTCGGAAGAGTGTCAAACCTCGCGCCGGGAGCGGCCGCGCGGACGATCGTGCCGCCGCCGAGGACGACGTCGCCGTCGTAGAGCACCACCGCCTGGCCCGGCGTGATGGCGCGCTGCGGCTCGTCGAAACGGAGAGTCCAGGCGCCGTCCGGGCCCGGCACCGCCTCGCACCAGGCCCCGGGATGGGTCGAGCGGATGCGGGCGACGGCGCGCAGGGGCGCGTGCGGCGGCGCGATCGACACCCAGCGCACGCCGGTCGCGATCAGATCGCGGCGATACTGCTCCCCCTCCTCCCCGACCGTCACCCGTCCGGTGTCCGGGTCGAGATCGACGACATAAAGAGGATGCGGCGAGGACACGCCGAGGCCGCGACGCTGGCCGATGGTGAAGCCGGCGAGACCGTCGTGCGTCCCGAGACGGCGTCCACCGGTGTCGCGGATTTCGCCCGTCGGGCCCGCATCCCCTCCGGCGCGGCGCACCAGGTCGAGATAGGAGGCGCGGCCGACGAAGCAGAGATCCTGGCTGTCCGGCTTCGCGGCGTTCGGGAGCCCGGCCGCGGCCGCCACGGCGCGGACATCGTCTTTCGCGCGATCGCCCACCGGGAACTCGATGCGCGCCAGCTGCTCCTGCGTCAGCTCGTGGAGGAAGTACGACTGATCGCGGCGCTCATCGGCGGCGCGCCTGAGGCGCCGGCGGCCGGTCGCCGCATCGACGTCGATGCGCGCGTAGTGGCCGGTGGCGAGGCGCTCGCAGCCGAGGGCGGCGGCCCGCTCCAGGAGATGCCGGAACTTCGGGCCGCGGTTGCAGTCGGCGCAAGGGACGGGCGTGCGCCCGTCGCGGTAGGCGGCGGCGAACGGGGCGATCACCTCGGCGTGGAACTCCGCCTCCAGGTTGAGCACGTAGCACGGGATTCCCAGGCGGTCGGCGGCGGCGCGCGCATCGAGCAGGTCGCGCGGCCCGCAGCAGCGGCCGCCCCGCTCCCCCGCCTCGTCGCGGCGATCGACGAGCTGCATGGTCAGGCCGATGGCCTCGTCGCCGCGATCGCGCACGAGGAGCGCGGCCACCGACGAATCCACGCCGCCGCTCATGGCGACGGCGATGCGGCTCACGACGCGGTCTCCTCGTCGGCGAGGATGAGCATCAGGCGCGTCTGCCCGACGCGGAACTCGCCGCGGTTCTCGATCTCCGCCTCGGCCACCTTGACGTCGTCCACGAAGGTGCCGTTGGTGCTCCCGAGGTCGCGCACCACGGCGCGGCCGGCGCGCATCTCCAGCCGCGCGTGCTGCCGCGACACCTCGCCGTCCTCGAGGTGCACCTCGGCGTCGCCCCGGCCGATCGTGACGCTCGGCTGCTCGACGCGGAAGATGCGCCCGAGGTCCGGACCGTCGAGGACCGCGAGCGACACGCGCAGGCCTTCCGGCATGGCGAGCGGTCCCGAGGCCACGTGCCCCGGCGCCGCCAGGAGCGACGCATCGGCCGCGAGGCGCGAGGTGCGATCCCCCGCCGCGACGGCGGCCGCGAGCGGATCGGCCGCCGGGGCGGACGCCACCGCGGACGCTGCGGCCGCGGAGGGCGGGGCCGGGGGCGGTCCCTCTTCCGGGGCCTCCGCGGGAATCACCTCGGGCAGCGTCACCTTGATGACCGACTGGCAGCTGGTGCAGCGCACGGACGCCTCGCGGCGGCCGCCGAGGCGCGCCGGGTCGAGGCTGTACCGCTTGCCGCAGGAGGTGCAGTCGACGATCACGCTCGGGCCTCGAGTCCCGCGGATGGGACCGCCCCAGCACCCCGGCGGGCCAGGATCACACCCAGGGCGCGCAGGAAGGAATCCACGTCGGCGTCGGTGGACGCGTGCGACAGGCTGATGCGGATCGACGAGGCGGCGGCGTCCTCCATGCCCATCGCGAGGAGCGACGCCGAGCCGCGCATCGTCCCGGACGAGCAGGCGGGACCGGCCGACACCGCCACGCCCTCGAGATCGAAGGCGATCACCGCCTCCTGGGCGGCGATGCCCGGGATCGTCAGGCTCGTGGTGTTCGGCAGGCGCTCGCTCGCGCCGCCGTGGACGAGGATGCCGGGATCGCGCGCGCGCGCTTCGCGCTCGAGGCGATCGCGCAGCGCCGCGATGCGGCGCGATTCGTCGACGAGGCGGAGGCGGGCCGCCTCGGCCGCGGCGCCGAACGCCGCGACGAGCCCGGGATGTTCCGTGCCGGGACGCCGGCCGCGCTCCTGCCCCCCGCCGCGCAGGTGCGGCACGAGACGGAGCCCCGGGCGCACCCACAGCGCGCCGATGCCGGGAGGACCGCCGACCTTGTGCGCCGCGACCGTCAGGAGATCGACCCCGAGGGCCTGCACGTCGACCGGGATCCGTCCGCAGGCCTGGGCGGCGTCGCAGTGCACCACCACGCCCGAGCCGGCGAGACCGCGCGCGATGTCCGCCACCGGCTGCAGCGTTCCCACCTCGTGGTTCGCCCGCATCACCGACACGACGGCGGTGCGCGCCGGCTCCGCCGCCGCCAGGATCTCCTGCGCATCCACGGCGCCTTCCGCGTCGGGAGAGACCGTGACCAGCTCGAAGCCGCGGAGGCGCAGATCGCGCAGCGGCTCGAGGACGGACGGGTGCTCGAACCCGGTGGTGACGAGACGCCGGCGCTCGGCGGGCGCAGCCAGCGCGGTCCCGTAGAGGGCCAGGTTGTTCGACTCGGTCCCCGATCCGGTCAGGACGATGTCGTAGGGGTCGGCGCCGACGAGCGCGGCGATCTGCGCGCGGCCGTGCTCGACGGCCGCGCGGGCCCGCTGCCCGTCCTGGTGCACGCTCGAGGCGTTGCCGTCGGGGGCGTCGAGGAGCGCGAGCAGGGCGGCGCGCGCCTCGGCGCGCAGCGGGCTCGTGGCGTTGGCGTCGAGGTAGGCGCGCGACATCGCGCGACCGTAGCACAGGACGCGAATCGTTGACAATCTTCCGAAACGGATGCTAGTCTGCCGCTCTTCCTGCACGCCCTTCCCATGGGGGCGAGGCTTCCAAAGCGCGAGGGTCCGAGGGCCGTGCCGCCGCTCGACATCAAGTCCACCGTCAACCTGCCGCGGACCGACTTCCCGATGAAGGCCGATCTGCCGCAGCGCGAGCCGCGCCTGCTCGAGGCCTGGGAGAAGCTCGACGTGTACGCGTCGATCCGCGCGGCGCGGAAGGGCCGCGAGCGCTTCACGCTGCACGACGGCCCGCCGTACGCCAACGGCCACATCCACCTCGGCCAGTCGCTCAACAAGATCCTCAAGGACGTGGTGGTGAAGTCGCGGTCGATGATGGGGTACGACGCTCCGTACGTCCCCGGCTGGGACTGCCACGGCCTGCCGATCGAATTCCAGGTGGAGAAGGATCTCGGCTCGAAGAAGCAGGGGCTCTCCCCGCTCGAGATCCGCGCCGCCTGCCGCGCCTACGCCGAGAAGTTCATCGACATCCAGCGCACCGAGTTCCGCCGCCTCGGCGTCTTCGGCGAATGGATGCGCCCCTACCGCACGATCGATCCGTCCTACGAAGCCACCATCGTCGAGATGGTCGGGCGTTTCGCCGAGCACGGGCACATCTACCGGGACAAGCGCTCGGTGCACTGGTGCCCGAACGACGGCACCGCGCTGGCCGAGGCCGAGGTCGAGTACGAGGAGCACACGTCACCGGCGATCACCGTCCGCTTCCCGCTCGAGACGGATCGCCTGGTCGAGCGCTTCCCGGCGCTCGCGGGCCGGTCGGTGTCGGTGCTCATCTGGACGACGACGCCGTGGACGCTGCCGGCGAACCTGGCGGTGGCGCTCCACCCCGACTTCGAGTACCAGTTCCGCGAGATCGGCGCCGAGGTGGTGCTGGTCGCCGCCGACCGGGCGGACGCCGTCCTGAAGGAGGCCGGCATCGCGGAGGCGCCGGTGCTCGCCATCGCGCGCGGCCGCGACCTCGTGTCCCTGGCCGTGGCCCGCTCTCCCTTCCCGTGGGCGGCCGACGGCGTGTCGCGCCTGGTGCTGGCCGACTACGTCACGCGCGACACCGGAACGGGTGCGGTGCACACCGCCCCCGGCCACGGCATGGACGACTACGTCACCGGGCGCCGCGAGGGCCTGCCGATCTTCTCGCCGGTGGACGAGCGCGGCCGCTTCACGGGCGACGTCCCTGCGTTCGCGGGCCGCAAGGTGTTCGAGGCGAACGACGACATCATCGCCGACCTGCGCCGCCGCGGCCTGCTGTTCCACGCGGCGACCATCCGCCACCAGTACCCGCACTGCTGGCGCTGCAAGAAGCCGATTCTCTTCCGGGCGACCGAGCAGTGGTGGATCGCGCTGGACCACAACGACCTGCGCAAGCGGGCGCTGGCCTCGCTCGGGCGGGTGAAGTTCATCCCCGCCTCGGGCGTGCTGCGCATCGGCGGCATGCTCGAGACGCGCCCCGACTGGTGCATCTCCCGCCAGCGCGTCTGGGGCGTGCCTCTCCCCTTCCCGGGCTGCGGCGCCTGCGGCAAGCCGGTCGTGGACCTCGGGTTCATCCGCGCCACCGCCGCGCTGTTCCGCGAGCGGGGATCGGACGCCTGGTTCCGGCCGGAGGAATTCGCGACGCTCGCAAAGGCGCACGCCTGCCCGCACTGCGGCGAGAAGAAACTCGAGCGGCGCGACGAGATCGTCGACGTGTGGTTCGAGTCGGGGTCGTCCTACGAGGCGCTCGTCGCCGAGCGCGGCGACGAACCCTGGCCCTCCGACCTGTATCTGGAGGGGAGCGACCAGCACCGCGGCTGGTTCCACTCGTCGCTCCTCGTCGCGGTGAACGACCGCGACTCGGCGCCCTATCGCGCCGTCCTGACGCACGGGTTCACGCTCGACGGCGCCGGCCGCAAGATGTCGAAGTCGCTCGGCAACGTCATCGCGCCCCAGGAGGTGCTCAAGGACCACGGCGCCGACGTGCTGCGGCTCTGGGTGGCGACGGTCGACTTCCTCGAGGACATGCGGCTGTCGCCCGAGATCCTGACCCGCACCGCCGACGCCTACCGCAAGGTGCGCAACACCTGCCGCTACATCCTCGGCAACCTCGCCGACTACGATCCACGCACCGACGCGAGGCCGCTCGAGTCGCTGCCGGAGATCGACCGGTGGGCGCTCCTGCAGTACGAGGCCATGCGCAGCCGGGTCGTGCAGGCCTACGCCGACTACCAGCTCCACGTCGCCATGCAGACGCTGCACCGCTTCTGCACCGTCACCTTGAGCAGCCTCTACCTCGACATCCTCAAGGACCGGCTCTACACGAGCGCGCCGACGTCGCCGGAACGCCGCGCCGCCCAGACGGTGATCCACCGGATGCTCGACGGCCTCGCACGCCTCATGGCCCCGGTGCTGACGTTCACCGCCGAGGAGGTGTGGCAGGCGCTGCATCGCCGTCCTGAATCCGAGCCGCTGCGCGGAAGCGTGCACGCCGAGGAGTTCCCGGCGGCGCCGGGACTCGCGGCCGACGCCGACCTCACGGCGCGCTGGGACCGCCTGTTCGAGGTGCGCGAGGACGTGCTCAAGGCCCTCGAGGTGGCGCGCGCCGCCGGGACGATCGGCAACGGGCTCGAGGCGGAGGTGACGATCGAGGCGCCGGGCGACCTGCGCCCCCTGCTGGAACGGCACACGGCCGACCTGCCGGCCGTCTTCATCGTGTCGCGCGTGGTCTTCGCCGCCGCCCCCGCGGAAGGAGCGCACGCGAGCGCCCGCTTCCCCGGGTTGAAGGTGTCGGTGCGCCGCGCCCCGGGCACCAAGTGCGAGCGCTGCTGGATGGTCACGACCGACGTCGGGCAGGATGCGGAGCTCGCGCCCCTCTGCGCCCGCTGCGCCGCCACCGTGCGCAGCCTGCCGGTGGCGCGGGTGGCGGGCCCCGCATGACCGCGGCGCGTCTCCGGTGGCTCCTCGTGAGCGCCGGGGTGCTGCTGCTCGATCAGATCACCAAGTCGCTCATCCTTGCCCGCCTGCCGCTGCACGATTCCGAGGCGGTCCTTCCGGGGCTCTTCAGCCTGACCCACGTCACCAATCGCGGCGCCCTCTTCGGACTCCTGCACGACCTCCCGGATCCGTGGCGGGCCGCGCTCTTCACCGTCGTGCCGTTCGCCGCCATCCTGCTCATCCTGTACTTCCAGGGTCGCACCGCCCCGGCGGATCGGCTGGCGCACGGCGGGCTGGCCCTGATCCTCGGCGGCGCAGCGGGGAACTTCCTCGACCGCCTGCGGCTCGGGTACGTCGTCGATTTCCTCGACGTCTACGCCGGAGAGCACCACTGGCCGGCGTTCAACGTCGCCGACTCGGCGATCTGCATCGGCGTGGGCCTGCTCATCCTCGATCTCCTGCGCCCGCACCGGAACGCGGCCGGGGCCACCGTCATCGCACCTTCCGACCTTCCTCCGAATCACGGATCGGCGAATGCACCCGGTCCTGTTTGATCTCCCGCTCGGGCCGCTCGGCTCGTTCACGGTCGGAACGTACGGGCTGTTCTACGCGCTCGGGTTCCTGCTGGCGCTGCGTCTCGCCGTGTCGTACGCGCGCAAGGACGGGATCGAGCCGTCGCGCATCCTCGATCTCGGGATCGTCGGGCTCCTCGCCGGGTTCGTCGGCGCGAAGCTCCTGCTCTATGCCCTCGATGCGCGCTACTACCTGGCCGACCCGGTGCGCATGCTGCAGAACCTGCGCTCCGCCGGCGTCTACTACGGCGGGCTGGGACTCGCCGTGGCGGCCGGGGTCTGGTACGTGCGCCGGCATCGCCTGCCGCTCGGCAAGGTGGCCGACCTGTCCGCCCCGGCGCTCTCGCTCGGGCAGGCGATCGGCCGCATCGGCTGCTTCCTGGCCGGTTGCTGCTACGGCCGGGCGTGCGACCTGCCGTGGGGCGTGACCTTCCACGACCCGCGCGCCGCCGAGCTGACCGGCGTGCCGGTCGGTGTGCGGCTGCACCCGACGCAGCTCTACCACGCGGCGGCCGACGTGATCACCCTCCTCGTGGCCATGGCGCTGATGCGCCGCCGGCGTTTCGACGGCCAGGTCTTCTGGACCTGGCTGCTCCTCTACTCGGTGCTGAGGGCGGTGGTCGAGCACTGGCGCGGGGACCTGGCGCGCGGCGTGTTCTTCTCCGGTGCGCTCTCGACGTCGCAGATCATCTCGATTCCGATCGCCGTGGTCTCCCTGCTGATGCTGTGGCACCTGAGCCGGCGCGCGTCCGACGTCCCCATTGCCGCCGCGGCCCGGCCGCGCGGTCGATGAAGGACGCCCCCCGGGGGGAGGAGATGACCGTGGAACTGTCCGAATCGCGCCGCGGCGAGCGTCTCGACCAGGTCCTTCCCGAGCTCGTGTCCGGCCACAGCCGCGCCTCCCTGCAGAGACTCATCCGCGAAGGGCACGTGCAGGTGGACGGACGCGCGGCGCGCCCGGCGTACCGCATCCGCGGGGGCGAGCAGGTCCGGGTCCATGTCCCGCCCCCGGTCCCGTCGGAGATCGAGCCCGAGGCGATCCCGCTCCACATCCTTTACGAGGACAAAGACCTCCTGGTGATCGACAAGCCGGCCGGGATGACCGTGCATCCCGGCGCCGGAATCCGGGGCGGCACGCTCGTGAACGCGCTTTTGCACCACGGGCGCGGGCTTTCCTCGATCGGCGGCGTCGAGCGCCCCGGGATCGTGCACCGCCTCGACCGCGACACGTCCGGAATCCTCGTCGTCGCCCGCAACGACCGCGCGCACCGGCACCTCGCCGCCCAGTTCAAGGGCCGGAGCGTCGAAAAGATCTACGACGCGCTGGTCTGGGGACGGCCGCGCTCCGCGTCGGGACGGATCGACCAGCCGATCGGTCGGCACACGGCGGCGCGCGTCCGGATGGCGATCCGCCGCGACGGACGCCCCTCGGTGACGCGCTTCGCCATCGCCCGCGCCCTCGGCCCGATGACGCTCCTCGAGGTGCGTCCCGAGACCGGCCGCACCCACCAGATCCGCGTGCACCTGGCGCACCTCGGTCATCCCGTCGTCGGCGATCCGCTCTACGGCGGCCGTCGCACGCGCGGACCGGAGGAGCTGAGCGGGTTCGACGGCCTGGCGCTCCATGCGCACAGCCTGGCGTTCGATCACCCCGCCGACGGCCGGCGCCTGCGCTTCGAGGCGCCGCGGCCCGATCCCTTCGAGCGCCTGATCGAGCGCCTGGCGAAGGCGTCGTCCGGTTCGCCTCCGCCGCCTCTGACCGGAGCGCGAGGATGAGCGACCGCACCTTCAGCATCCTCGGCGCCGGGCGGCTCGGGCGGACGCTCGGCCGCATCCTCGTGGCCCAGGGCTACGAGCCGGCCGGGATCACCGCCCGCACGGTGCGGTCGGCGCGGCAGGCCGTTGCCTTCATCGGCGGAGGCGAGGCCTCCTCGAGCAACTCCCGCGGCGCGGCGAAGGGCGATCTCGTCCTCATCACCACGCCGGACGGCGCCATCGCCCCGCTGGCGCGCGAGCTGGCCGCCTCCCGCCTGACCTGGTCGAAGCGCATCGTCGCGCACACCAGCGGAGCCCTGTCGTCGGCGGCGCTCGTGCCGCTGGCCCGCCAGGGAGCCAGGACCGCATCGCTGCACCCGCTGGCGAGCGTCGCCGATCCCCGCACCGGACTCGAGACGCTCAAGGGGACGCCATTCGCCATCGAAGGGGACCCGGCCGCCGTTGCGGCGCTGCGGAAGCTCGTCCTGGGGCTCGGCGGCGTTCCGGTGACCATCCCGCGGCAGGCGAAGGTGCTCTATCACCTGGTCGCCTGCCTGCTGTCGAACGACCTGGTCGCGCTCCTGTCGATCGGCCTCGACGCGGCGCGCGGGCTCGGGTTGAGCCGGCGGGACGCGGCCCGGCTCTACCTGCCGCTGGTGCGCGGGACGGTGGAGAACGTGGCGAGGCTCGGACCCGTCAAAGCGCTGACGGGGCCGGTCTCACGAGGGGATGTGACGACGCTCCGGCTCCATGGCGAGGCGCTGCGGACGCTGCCGCCGGACCTGAGGCGCTTGCACCGGATTCTGGCTTTGCGCTCCACGGCGCTGGCGCTCGAGGCGCGGACCATCACCCCGGAAACGGCGGTCCAGCTCGCCCGCCTCCTCAGCGCTCTTCCTTGATCTGATCGGGCCGGGGCCTTAGATTCGCGCCGGCGGGCGCATGCCTGCGGCGTGGAGCCACGGGCGCAATGCGGATTCAGGCGGCCGTTCGACGGGGGTCCGACGAAATGCGACTAGGGCCCGAAGTTCTCGATGCAGAGGCCGCTTGTGTGGTCGGGGGAGGTGAGACCCGGCCTCCCTTTGCATTCGGCTCCGGGTTCGTTGCTGAAGATAAGGCAGCAGGCACACTCGTCGCCGCTGCAGTCGAAGACAGTCTTCGTGAAGGTCGTGGGCAGTGGTTGCGGCCATTGCGTCAGGTTGCCGGCCCGGTCCACCACTTCGATCTTGAAATTGACGGGCGTCCCGACCGGGACGTCAGCGAGCACGGGGTACTGATGTTTCACCCGGGCGACGCAGTCTCCTGCAAAGATCTGCTTGCTCCCGTCGACGGTGACTCTCGGAGGAGCGGTGAAGAGCGTATCCTGCGAGCCGGCCATCAGCGCGAAGCCACGGGTCCATACATTGTCGTTCAGGACCTTGTCGTTGCTGTTCAGGGTGTAAATGGCCGTTCCACACGCAAACCCCTCCGGATCAGCGCACAGGTTGGGGTCGGGATTGCAACCCTCATCGATTTGTGCCTTCTGCTGGTAGGTGAACTGGTTGCTGGTGGCGCCGGTTGCGCCGCCCCCGTCATCGAGGACCACGAGCGTGCTCTCCGTCTTCACGCCCCCGGAGCTGCTGCTCTGGTAGCTGGCCCCGACCAGGAGGATGTCGTTCGGCTCCCCGGGCTTGGTGTCGGGGTCGATCGTCTCGACCGAGATCTCGGCCTCGGTGTAATGGACGTTGACGACGGGGGGGTTGGAGAAGTCAAAAGTCGACGGCTGGTACCCGCTCGAGCACATGATGCCCTTGATGATGGGCGAGAGATCGCACGTCGCGGTCCCGACACCGGAATTCAGGATGAGCTGGGCGTTCTCGATGACCGGGGCGGACCCGAACAGCCGGCTTTCGGGGGCGGTGTCCTGGGTCTTGCTGCACGAGCCGAGAAGCAGGCCGCTGGCCATCAACGCGACGCTAACGGAACGTCTCATCCTCTTCCTGTCCCCCGGGCTGGTCGTGCGGCGGGAGCGGTCCGCCGCGGTGAAGCTGTTGTGTCACAAGGCTTTTGGCGCTGCCGGAACTCCGGTCGGCCGCTGAGTGTACCGAGAGCCCCGGGGGGTGTCAAGGATGACCCTCGCCGGATCGCGGCATGGATGCAGCGCACCCCCTCCTCCAGGCCGGCCGTCACACCGGCGGGGGCCGCCTGATGCCGGCGCGCGGGGTCCTGGCCGGCGACCTGGCGTCGTTCAACCTGGCGGATATCTTCACTTTGCTCGCCATGGGGAAGAAAACCGGCGTCCTGCGGCTGACCCGCGGGGCCGAGACCCGGACCCTCGCCTGGCAGGGCGGCGAAATCGTCTTCGCCCGCTCGAACTCGGTGCGCAACAGCCTGGGCAACTTCCTGGTCCGCAAGGGGATCATCACGCCGGAGCAGAACGCCCTGTCCGCCGCCAAGATCGACGAAAGCACGCGGCACGGGAAGGTGCTGGTGCGGATGGGCTTCCTGTCAGCGGACCAGCTGCACTGGGCGGTGAAGCAGCAGGTGCTGGAGATCATCTACTCGCTGTTCCACTGGCGCAGCGGGCTGTTCGAGTTCGTCGAGGGGCCGATCGAGAGCCAGGAGAAGATCACCCTGTCGATGTCCACGACCCGCATCATCATGGACGGCATCCACAGGCTCGACGAGTGGACCAAGATGCGCGAGGCCATCCCCGACGACAACGGGGTCCCCGAGCCTCTCGCCCGCCCCCAGGACGTGGCCGACCGCGCCGACCTCGGCGTGGACGAAAAGAAAGTCTTCCCCCTCGTGGACGGCGCCCGCACGGTCGCCGACATCGTCGAGCAGGCGCGCCTCGGCGAGTTCGAGTCGTACGCCGCCCTCTTCCAGCTCATCACCGCCGGGATCGTCCGGCTCGCCGCCGCTCCCGCCGCATCCGCCCGGGCCTGAACGCGCTTCCCGGCCTCGCGGTCACGAGCCGCGACGGAGTCAGGCGCTGCGTTCGAGAGCGGCGACCACTTCGATGTGCTGCGTCTGCGGGAAGAGATCGAACGGCGCGACGGAGGCAATCCGCCAGGATCCCTGCCGCACGAGGATCCCGAGATCCCGCGCGAGCGTTCCGGGATCGCACGAGACATAGGCCATCCGCCGGGCGGTGTGGCCGGCGAGCAGGCGCGCCGCCTCGGGTGCAAGACCGGTGCGCGGCGGGTCGAGGAGCACCGCGTCCCACTCGCGCCGCACGAGGTCGGCGAGCAGCCGGGTCACGTCTCCGTGCAGGATCTCCGTCTCCGCCGCGCCGGCGCGCCGGAGGTTCTCCCGTGCCGCGGTCGTCGCCTCGCGATCCGACTCGACCGTCGTCAGGCGCGCGCCGCAGCGCGCCGCGGCGACGCTGAGGAAGCCGACCCCCGCGAACAGCTCGAGGACCCGATCGCCCGGACGCGAGGCCAGGGCTTCGACCGCCGCCCGCCGCATCTCCAGGCTTCCCTCCGGGTTCGGCTGGAAGAAGGCCCCCGCGGGAATCCGGAAGCGATCGCCGTCGAGCTCCTCCTCGAGGGTGTCCCGGCCCGCGAGGATCGAGGCGGCCAGGAAATGTCCGTCGCGGGCGTGCTCGCGCCGCACCACGCCGACGACACGCGGAAAGCGGCGCACCAGGTCCTGCGCCAGCGCCGGCAGGGCCGGCGGATCGCCGCGGCTGGTGTCGAGTGTCACCAGCACCTCCCGCGTGCCGCGCGCCTCCTGCACGGTGAGGCGGCGCAGCAGGCCGCGATCCCGGGTGGCGTCGAGGGCCGACAGCCCCGCCCGCGCGGCGGCCGGGCCGATCCAGGCAGAGATTTGCGTGGTGACCGGACCGGCCAGGAGGCACGGATCGACCGGCACCACCTCTTCGGCCGCGCCGCGCCGGTGGAGTCCCAGGACATCGCGTCCCCCCTGGCGCCGCCAGTCGAAATCCATCCGGAAGCGATAGCCGAGAGGCGGGCCGGGCCGCCGCACCGCGGCGACCGCCACCTCTCCGAGCGTGCCGATGCGGCGCAGGGCCTCGACGACCTGGCGGCGCTTCGCCTCCGCCTGCCCCGCCTCGCCGAGGTGCTGCAGGTCGCAGCCGCCGCAGCGATCGAAATGGGAGCAGGGCGCCGCGCGCCGGTCCCGGGAAGGAACCACGATGTCGAGCAGGGCGGCATCGGCCCAGGCGCGATGCACCTTGCGGATGCGCGCGCGGACGGTTTCACCCGGCAGCGCGCCGGGGACGAAGACGACGAAGCCTTCGTGCCGCCCGACGCCGCGGCCGCCGCGGGCGAGATCGACGATGTCGAGGGACAGGGTGGCGCCCGGGATCAGGGTCATCGCAGGGGACTCGGCGGGCGTCCTGGCCCGGGAGGGATCGCGGCGCGGCCGTTCAGTGGATCGACGCGGCGCCGTCCGAGGCGTCTCCCGGATCCAGCAGCGGGCGCCGGCCGGCGAAGCCGTCGGCGATCTTGTGCCAGTGACCGATCGTCGGCTCGCCGTGCTTCCAGCACAGGAAGACCACCTCGTTGTCGTAGAAGCAGGGGAAATCCACCAGTCCCGCCTCCGCACCGTTGACGAGACAACCATGGCTCTGGATCGTCCCGAGGATTTCCTTCACCCGATCGAACAGGCGCGGGACGGTCCCTTCGCGCTCGAGGATCCCGGCGAGGTCGGGACTGCCGATGGCATGCCCGCTCTCTCCCGCCGTCGTTTCGATGGCTTCGCGGATCACGCGGAAGGTCCCGACCAGGTCCTCGACCGCCGGCCGGATGACCGGCACGAGGGCCCGCGCCTCGTCGAGCGTGAAGAGTCGCCTGTAGGTGGGTTCTTCGGCCATGATGAAGGCTCCGGCAGGGATTCTAGATCGGCGGGCGATGCCTTGACAGGTCCTCTTTTGATCGTACATACAGAGCACGAGGCGTCTCCGCCGCGGGACGCCGCACCGATGCTCAGACCCTCTCTTCGAACCCGGTGGTCCCTGCTCGCGATCGCGGGGCTGGCGCTCCTGTCCCCTCCCGCCCTCGCGCTTTTCGCCCCGTCCGCCCGCGCGGCGTGCGGCGAGACGATGCCGGTCCGTCACGGGCTGGATTCCTTCTGGACCGGTCTTCCCGAGGGCACCCTCGTCGGCTTCGCCTATGCCTTCGGCAATGCCTCGGTGCAGACGGGCCAGGCGCCCGTCCTCTGCCGCTTTTTCGGCGAGGAGACGTCCGGCGGCCAGTGCCAGCCGCAGGCGGGCTCGGGCTCCGACGGCATCGTCACCGTGAACGGCAACTGGTCCGATACGCGCGCCGCCGGCTGTCCCGATCCCTCCGGCGAGTGGGGACACCCGATCGTCATCGCGGTGACGTCCGCCGCTGACGAGGGCAGTCCGACGCACCGCGGGGTCGGCCTCGTCGCCTCGGTCGGATACGACGTCGACTACGGCGGCTACATGCTCGACTGGGCCCAGCCGGTCTCCGAGGGCGGGGACGTCACGCCCGTGGGAGCGCAGGACCTCCCGATCCCGGAGGTGAGCGGAGTGCGGCCCTCGGGCGACGGGGGCCTCGACGTCGACCTGCGCTGGAAGCCTTTCGTCACCCTCGACGACTGCACGCAGAAGCTTCGCCCCACCTGTGTCGACTCGCCCGGGCGGCGGCGCGGCGTCCTGAACGCCTACGTGCTCTATTCCAACCGCAACGCGTGCGGCTCGCCTCCCCTCTCGAGCCTCGTCACCTCCGGCCTCTGGACTCCGGTGGCGACGCTCAACAGCAACATGACCACGACGCACGTTCCCGATCCGGGAGGCGATTGCGTCACCTTCGCCGTCGGCCTGGCGCTCGAAGGCGGCTATCTCACGCCGATCGTCTCCGGCCACTCGCGGCAGGTGAACCGGGCGATGGCCGGCGGCCAGGACAATCCCGGCGCGAAACCCGGCGACAAGAAGACCTCCGACCCCGGCGCACCGAAGGACGGAGAGGGCTCCGGCCCGGGCCAGGGGAAGGAAGGCGAACGCGGCAAGGGCGAGCCCGGCGAGCACCCGGGTGACTCCGGCGAAACGCCCGGCGCCGGCGCCTCCGGAGCCCCCGGGGCCGAGGCGGAGAGCGCGGCCGAGAAGAAAGAACCGTGCGTGGACACGGACGACATCCCCGACGACAAGGACAACTGTCCCTGCGTCACCAACCCGAAGCAGGAGGATGTGGATTTCGACGGCGTCGGGAACGCCTGCGACAAATGCCCGGTCGTCCCCGATCCCGTGCAGAAGGACGCCGACAAGGACGGTCTCGGGGATGCGTGCGACAACTGCCCCGGGGTCGCGAACAAGAAGCAGGAGGACCGGGATGCCGACGGCGTCGGCGACGCCTGCGACAACTGCGCCGACCTTCCCAACCCGCTCCAGGACGATGCCGACAAGGACGGCCGCGGTGACGCGTGCACCCAGGCCATCGTCGGGGCGCGCCGCGTGCGGGGAACCGACGGCCGACGGCTCGAGTGGCGGACGACCCACGAATTCGATCTCGTCGGCGTCGACCTGTTCGCGCTGGACGAAAAAGGGAAGGAACGCCGCCTGCGCGACAAGCCGGTGCCCTGCCGCGCCTGCAAGACCGGCGAAGCCGGGACCTACGCGATCGATCTCTCGGAGCAGGAGGATCGCGGAACGCTGCTGCTGCGCCTCGTGCGGTCGGGAGGGCAACCCGACGATCGCCCGGTGCGGGTGACCGAGCCGGCCCCCGGGGCGCCCGCCAAGGCCCCCGCCGCGGCTGCGCCCCCGGCGGCCGCGACGAAACCGAAGCCCTAGGAGCCCGTCCGGGTATTCGCGTGGGTCGCGTTCGCTGCGCCGCGGGGTCGGCTGCGAGGCACCGCGACGAAGGCGAGTTGCGGCCCGATGCGCGCGGCCCATGCGAAGACTCGGACAGGCTCCTGGCCCGGATCTCCCGCGGGCTGTCCTGTTGCGGCGGCGGATCCGGCGGCGCGCCTCACCGGCCTGGCGTCGGGGCGGCTACTTTCCCTTGCCGAAGAACCAGGACAGGCCCGCGCCGATGTCGAAGGAGAAAAACCCGTCGCGCGGGATGATGAAACTGTCGCCGTGGAAGTGCCAGATGCGGCCGTCGATGCGGAAGGCGAGAGACTTCGTGAACCGCACCCGCACCCCGCCGCCCGTCTGGAACACGGTGCTGTCGTCCGAGGCCGCGCCGTTGTCGTACTTGATCTGGCCGATGCCGAAGAGCGCGAACGCCGACACCTTGGAGTCGGGTTTCTTGTTCTTGAACGACCCCATGTAGTTCAGCACGATCTTGTTCAGGTCGTAAGAGATGTTGCTGTGCTTGTCCTGCGAGTCGGAGGAGACCGCGTCGAAGGTCAGCTCGGCGGTGTGCGTCTTCGTGAAGTGGTAGCCGCCGCGCAACCGGAAGCCGAGTCCGTCCGCGATGGTGGTGTCGTTGTCCATCGTGGTGCTGAGCAGGTCCCCACCGACCTCCCACTTCCCGGCGAACTCGTCGGCGCGGACGCTGGCGCTCGCAGACAACGCGGTCAGGACGATGATGACGAGGCCGCTGGCGCGGCGCCACGCACGCTGCATGTCGTTCCCTCCTCGAGTCCCGGCGATCCCCGCGTCCGGGGGCCGTGGAGTATGGACTTTTCCGCGCCGGCGAATCAACCGGGGGCGGCCCCGCGTCCCTCGGTGACTTGACACGGGCCGGCGGGACGGATACGAAGCGCGCCGATGACCGAAGGAGGAGCGCACCGCCGGCGTTTCACCGCGGGCCGGCATTCGGCCGCGCTCCTCTTCCTGCTCCTGGGGATGACGCTCGCCTCCCCGGCGGCGCGCGGCGACACACCGGCGCCGGAGCCGGCGCCCGAGCTCCTGAAGCGCGTCGCCACGATCCGTTTCGTGGTCCCGGGCCCGAGCGGCGGGGAGACCGCCCCCGACGGATCGGTCTTCCACGGCGAGACGCTGCGCCGTTTCCTCGACCCGGAGATCGGCCGCCGGTGCGAGCCGGCCCGGCTGGCCGAGACGATCGCCGGGCACTACCGCTCCCTCGGCTACGTCCCCTCGATCCGCGCCTTCTGCGACGACGGCGTCGCCACGCTCGACGTGCGCGAGAGCAGCCACCGGGTCGCGATCATCACCTTCGACGTCTCCGACCTCGACCCGCTCGGCGTCAAGGCGCAGCGGCTGACCGAGGAGAAGCCGTTCTACCCCGTCCCGCAGAGCGCGCCGCGGACCGTCCTGCGCGGCCTGCTGCAGACGCGGCCGGGGGATCTCTACAACGTCGAGCGCTACCGTCTCGACCGTCTCGCGCTCGTGCGGCTCGGCTACGTCCTGCTGTTCATCCCGGCCGGGACGCCGCCCGAGGATGCCGTCGGCGAAGGGGCCTACCTGATCCAGAGCGTCACGCAGATGGAGGAGGAAGGCGGCCCGCACCAGCGCCGGGGCCCGCTCAACTACCTCGGCGGCACCGCCGGGTACGGCCCGCGGACCGGCAGCACCGCGGGACTCGTGTACCAGCGTCACGACGTGCTGAGCGGCCTGGACACGATCTCGGTGACCCCGACCTTCAGCACCGCGTGGGGCGGCGAGATCGGCTACTCCGCGCCGCTCGTCGCCGCGCACAAGGAGCCGAAGCGCATCTATGATCTCGGCGGGTCGCTGTTCACGCCCTTCATCAACAACCGGGTGATCGAAGGGGACGAGCGGGACGAGCGGCGCACCGGCGGATCGATCTCGATCGGCGCCCGGCCTCTCGCCCTGCCGGCCCCCCATGACCTGCACCTCGATGCGGAGGTCCGCCGCGAGTACGTGGACGTGGACGGCCTCGACACGAGCGATCTCACCCTCCTGCGCCTGAGCGCCATCCACGAATACCGCCACTTCTGGCGATCACCGAGCCTCCTGCTGCGCACCATCCCCGCCCTGGAGCTGTCGTTCGACGCCGGCAGCGGCGTCCCGTACGTGCGCCCGGCGCTGCAGTTCACCGCGCACGGACGCTTCCGCACCGGCTTCGAGTACGAGCTGCGTCTCGGCGGCGGCGGGATCGATCGTCCCGTGCCGCAGTTCCAGCTCTTCACCCTCGGCGGCTCGACGACGGTGCGCGGCTACAAGGAGGACACCTTCCTCGGGCGCGGCATCGCCTATCTCCAGAGCGAGCTGTGGATCCCGTTCGTCCGCCCGCTCGAAGGGCGCCCCGTCGGCCCCGAGGAGGTCGCCGACCCGACCAAGGTCCCGTTCGAGTCGCGCCTGGCGCGGGCGATCAAGGGCGCGGTCTTCGTGGACGGCGGAGAGGTCTGGCAGAGCCCCCAGGGGTTCGAGCAGGCGTCGATTTACGGCGCCGGCGTCGGCCTGCGCCTAGTCGTCCCCGGCGAGCCGCTGGTGGTGCGCATCGACTACGCCTGGGGCTTCGGACCGCATGGCGGCAACGCCTATCCCTACATCGCGCTGGGCATCGGATTTTGACTATCATCCGCGCGTGACCGCCGACCCCGGCGCCGGAGCCGATGCCCGGCAGGCCGCCCTCAAGGAGATGCTCACCCGGCTGCGCCAGGAGGCGGACGCGCGCTACCGGCAGCTCCTGGCGGCCCAGCTCTCCGGTGAGTCGGCCGGGGACAGCGAAGGGGTGCACGGCTGGAAGGCGAGCCGCGAGGGCGGGTCCGACGTGGCCCTGCTCGAGTCGCTCGACCAGACGGTGCGGCAGATCGACGCCGCGCTCGCCCGTCTGCACGCCGGCGCCTACGGTCGCTGCGATGCCTGTGGCGGCGCCATTGCCCTCGCGCGCCTGCGCGCCGTGCCGTTCGCGACGCGCTGCGTTCCCTGCCAGTCGGCGAAGGAAGACGGCGGCTCCGGCCGCCGCGCATGACCTCGTTCCCGGCCGACGCCTCGCAAACGCCGCGCCGCGCCGGGCTGCTCGCCGCCATCGGTCTCCTCTACGCCTCCGCCTGCGGCGGACCGTACGGCACCGAGGACTTCGTCGCCAAGGTCGGCCCCGGGCTGCTGATCACGCTCATCGTCGTCGGCGCGATCGTCTGGGGGCTTCCCCTCTCCTTCGCCACGGCCGAGCTGTCCGCCCGGCGCCCAATCGAAGGCGGCTATTACCGGTGGGTCCGGGAATTCCTCGGCGAGACCTGGGGTTGCCACGCCGGCATCTGGAGCCTGATGTCGTCCATCCTCGACAACGCGCTCTACCCGGTGCTGTTCGCACAGGCGCTGGAGTACGTCCTGCCAGGGATCGGCCCGGTGACGCGCTGGCTCGCGGCGGTGGGGTTCATCGCGTTCCTGACCTGGCTCAACATCCGCGGCATCCGCATCGTCGGGGCCGCTGCCGTCGGACTCAATGTCTTCCTGATCGGCCCGCTCATCTGGATGGTGCTCGCGGCCATTCCCCGCTGGCGCTTCAATCCCTTCGTGCCCTTCAGCGCCGGCGACGCGCCGCTCGACGGCCTGTCGGCCGGGCTGGCGCTGGCGGTGTGGTTCCACTCGGGCTACTCCGAGGTCTCGACCGCGGCGGAGGAGATCGAGCAGCCGCGGCGGACCATCCCGCTCGTCCTTTTGATCGTCACCCCGCTCGTCATCATCAGCTACGTGCTGCCGATGATCGTCGGGCTCGCGGCCACGGGCTCCTGGCACGAATGGGAGTCGGGGCACTTCGCGACCATCGGCCGCATCCTCGGCGGACCGGTCCTCGGCAACTGGGCGCTTCTCGCCAGCGTCGCGTCGTTCGTGGTCATCTTCATGGCGTACCTGCTCTGGTGGTCGCGCCTGGCGTGGGCCTTCGCCGCCGACGGCTTCCTCCCCGCCTGGCTCGTGCAGAAACACCCGCGCTACGACACGCCGCACCGGGTGCTCATCCTGTATGCGGCGCTTTACGCCATCCTCGCGGCATTTCCATTCGAGGAGCTTCTCATCGTCGATGTCTGGCTCTTCGGGGCCTACGATGCGCTCGTCGTCTGGTCGGTCCTGCGGGCGCGCCGCATCGCCGACGCGAACCCGGAGGGGTTCCGCCTGGCCGGGGGGACGCCCGCCGTCGTCATCAATGCCCTGGTGCTGACCGCCACGTGGGCGGTTCTTCTCGTGACGACCGCGCGCGAGGAGCCGAAGGCGGCCCTGGCGGGCGCAGCGCTTCTCGGGGTCGGGGCGATCGCGGCTCCGTTCCTCGCCCGTTACTCCAACCGATCGAAGCGGGTGAGGCCCGAGCCGTCGATCTGACCGCTTTCAGGCGGCTCCGGACCCCGGTCCCCCGCCTTCGTCACGGCCCGCCGGCGCGTGCGCACGTCCTGCGATCGAGGCCGCGACCGATCGGGGCAGGAGACGCAGGCCCTCGACCATCAGCCGGTTCGCCAGCCCGGGAATCACCACGCGCTTTCCTTCGAGGGCGCCGCGATAGCCGGCCTCGGCCACCTGCGCGGCGGGAACCACCAGGGGGCTGCGCAGCAGGCGCGAGCCTTCGATGCCGGCGCGCGCCGCGAACCCGGTGTCGATCGGCCCGGGACAGAGCGCGGTCACGGTCACACCGGTGCCGGCCGTCTCCTCCGCCAGCGCCTCGCTGAACGACAGGACGAACGCCTTGGTCGCGTAGTAAACCGCCATCCCCGGCCCCGGCAGATAGGCCGCGGTCGAGGCCACATTGAGGATGCGGCCGGCGCGTCGTGCCAGCATGTCGCCCAGGAAGAGGCCGGTCAGCTCCGTCAGCGCGACGACGTTGAGTTGGACGAGGCCGGCCACGGCGCCCGGGTCGCTCTTCGAGAATCGTCCCGACAGCCCGACGCCGGCGTTGTTGACCAGCAGATCGACGTCGCCGATGTCGCGCGCCACTCGCGCGTGCAGCGGGGCGGCCGCGCCTGCGGCCGCGAGATCCACCGGCAGGAGCGTGAGCGCCGCGGTCGGAACCTCCGCCTGCACCCAGCGCGCCGCCCGCTGCAGGCGCCCTTCGTCGCGGGCGACCATCACGACCCGCGCCCCGTCGCGCGCCAGGAGACGGCACAACTCGAGCCCGATTCCGCTCGAGGCCCCCGTCACCAGGGCCGTGTTCACCCGACCTCCCGCCGTCATGGGGGCCGATGATACATGCGCGGGTCCGGAAGGTCGGTCGCTCCTCGGCACTCCTCCGCAGAACCCGGTCGGGACAAGGCGTACAGCCGATCGGGTCCGCTGCATCGAAGGAATGTCGTGGCAAGTGTCTTGCTGATTCCCTTCGCGGGCCGCGCCCTTTCGCGCCGGCCCTCGGAGGAAGTGTCGTGGACGAAGGACGACGGCTCCGGGCCGGAGCCGTTCCCGGACGACAGGAGAGACACGAAGTCCCGATTCCACCGCCGCGCACGCGGGTGGATCGCGAGCCGGAGCGGCCGCGGCCGCGGCACGACAGGACGACACGCCGCTACCGGATTCTCCGGACGCTTCTCATCATCGCCGGCGTCCTGGTGCTCCTCGGCATCGTGCTCGACCGGGCCCTCGACAAGCCACTGCACAAGTTCGTCGTCACGACGCTCAACGAGAACCTCGTCGGCTACCACGCCACCGTGCGCCAGGTGGACTTCCACCTGCTGGGGCTGGGGCTCGACCTCGTGGACGGCGACGTCTACCAGGATGCGCACCCGACGCCGGCGGTCATCCACGTCCCGCGCCTGCGCCTCAGCGTGCACTGGCGCGATCTGGTGGCGCTGCGCCTCGTCGGCGACGCCCTGTTCGAGAACCCGACCATCCACGCGAACCTGTCGCAGCTGGCCGAGGAGAACAAGGACCAGGTCGGCATCGCCGATCACGGCTGGCAGCAGGCGATCGAAGGCATCTACCCGCTCAAGCTGAACGAGCTGAGCGTCACGAACGGCAAGCTCGTCTACCAGGACGCCTCCGGCTTCCGACCGCTGCACGCGAGCGACGTGAACCTCACGGCGGACAACATCCGCAATGTCCGCTCCAAGGAGCGGACCTATCCCTCGACCGTGCACATCGATGGAAAGATCTTCGACGTCGGCCGTGCCGTCATCGACGGCAACGCGGACTTCATGGCCGAGCCCACCCCGGCCATCAAGGGGAAGATGAGCGTGCAGCGGGTCGACCTGAGCTACTTCGAGCCGGTCGTGAAGCCGCTCGGCATCACGGTGCGGCGCGGCGAGCTCTCCGGCTCGGGCGTTCTCGAGATGGGGCCCGGTATCAGCGTGGTCGACCTCGACTCCATCGTCCTCACCGACACCCAGATCGATTACGCGCAGGGGGCCGAGCCGACGCCCGTGGCCAAGAAGGCCGGCCACGAGGTCAACCAGGCGGCGCACGAATCGCTCAACAACCCGCAGCAGCTCTTCCGGGCGAGGGAGGTTCTGCTGAAGAACGGGACGCTCGGCGTCGTCAACGAGGCGGAGAATCCGCCCTACCGGATCTACTTCACCAACACCGACTTCACGCTCAGGAACGTCTCCTCCCGGGCCCAGGACGGGCCGTGCGTCGCGACCCTCAAGGGGAAATTCATGGGCAGCGGCGCGGTGGACGGCAAGGCGACTTTCTATCCCGAGGGCAAGAATGCGAACTTCGCCCTGCAGCTCGCCGTCAAGGAGACCGAGCTCAAGTCGCTGAACGACCTGCTGCGCGCGCACGGCAAGTTCGACGTCACGGCCGGGAAGTTCTCCGTCTACTCGGAGATCAGGGTGCGCGACGGGATGATCAACGGCTACGTCAAGCCGCTCTTCCACGACATCGACGTCTACGACAAGGAGCAGGACAAGGGGAAGAACGTCTTCCGCAAGATGTACGAGGGGATCGTCGGCGGCGTGGCGAAGATGCTCGAAAACAGGAAGCGGAAGGAAGTCGCCACCGTCACCACTCTGAACGGCCCGGTGGACGACCCCAAGTCGAGCGCCCTGCAGGTCATCGCCAACCTCGTCAAGAACGCCTTCGTCAAGTCCATCCTCCCCGGCTTCCAGGCGGAAGTGCGCGGCATCGATCCCTACAAGTACCGCGACCTCGGCAAGGAGGACGACAAGGATCGCAAGGACGCGGAGAAGGACAAAGCGAAGGAGAAGGAAAAGAAGATCGAGAAGAAACAGAAGAAGCAGGAGAAGAACGAGCAGCAGGGCCTGATCCCGAAGACTCCGGCGCCCGACAAGCCGCAGCCGCCCGACCCGTCCGGCGGATCCTGAAGCCTTCAATATTTCTTCAAATTCGTGTCGCACTTTTCTGACCGACGACGTTTCCGCTCATAGAGCCACTCGCCGCTCGGGAGAAACGCCATGCGACGCTTCGCCGTCATCGTTGCCTCTTTCCTCCTGCTTCCCGGAGCCGCCGCAGGGGGGCCGGAGGCCGCGCCGGATCCCGCGCGCGCGTCGAACTCCGGACCGATTCCCGCCCTGCTCACGCCCGGCGACGGCCCCTTCGGCCGGCCGCGCTCGCTGCTCCTGGACCTGACCTCCGATCGGTCCTCGACCGGGCCGGCGGTCGGAGAGGCGCGGCCGCGCGCCCTCGTGTCGGGCGATTTCGACGGGGACGGAACCGCCGACCTGGCCATGGGCTTTTCCGCAGGCGGGCGCGGTATCGTGGCGCTGGTCCCGGGGGACGCCGATGCGATCCACCCCTTCGAACCGGAGGCCTTGAAAAGACGCGGCACCGACCATCTCGATCCGCGCCAGGTCCCGCCGTTCCGTGCCGCCGCCCGCACCTTCGACCTTCCGGCCCCGGCCGACTTCCTGGGGGTCGGCGACTTCGACGACGACGGTCGCCTCGACCTGGTCGCGGCGGCGGAGGGGGGCCGGGCGATCTTCCTCCTCAAGGGGGACGGCCGCGGCGATTTCGAGCGGCCGCTCGACCGCGCACTCCCGGGGAGACTGAAGCGGATGCTCGGGGGCGAGATCGATCTCCCCGATTCGCTCGCCGACATCCTGGTCGTGGTCGAACGGGAAGGGCGGCAGGACGTCCTCTCGTTCGAGGGCGCGGAGGGGGCCTGGAAGGCCGAGCCGGAGGTGTTGCGCCGGGGAGGCCCCATCACCACCCTCGCGCTGGGGGATCTCGACGGCGACGGAAAGAACGACCTCGTCCTCGGCGTCACCGGCGGGATGGAAGTCGTTCACGGCCGCGATCGAGCCCTTGCCCTCGGGTCCGCGGCCCGCGCCGCCGTACCGGCCGCCGTCGTGGAACGACAGGCGCTCGGCTTCACCCCCGTGCAGGCGGCGCTCGGGCGCTTCGGACAGCGGGCGCCGCGTTCCCTGGCGCTCGTCGGTGACGACGGCGCGCTCCGGACGGGGCGCGCCGGCGCGGTCGGGTCGGCCCGGTCCCTTGCCGCGTTCAGACGCGGCTCCCTGGTGATCGCGGCGCCCGTGGCGGAAGGAGGCGACGACGCCCTGGTGGCGCTCGACGACACGATCGCCGCGGAGCCGGTGGCGGCGCTCTCCCTGCGGCTCGGACCCGAGGCGGCCGAATCCCTCGTCGTTCTCGACGGCAGCGCACCGGCGGGCCTGATCATCCTTCCCCCCGCGGCCCCCCTCGTCTATACCGTGACGACGATTGCGGACGGCGGTCCCGGATCGCTGCGCCAGGCGATTCTCGACGCCAACGCCCACGCGGGGCTCGACACCATCGCCTTCGCCATCACGCCGAGCGGGAACCTCACCCTCGCTCCGCTGACGCCGCTTCCCGACATCACCGACCCGGTCACCCTCGACGCCACCACGCAGCCGGGTAATGCGGGGACCCCCATCGTCGAGCTCGACGGCAGCGGGCCGCTCCCTCCCGGCACCAACGGCCTGGTCGTACGCGCGGGGTCGAGCGTCGTGCGCGGCCTGGTCATCCACGGCTTTTCCGGCAGCGGGGTGGCCCTCGACGGAGCGGGACACAACCTCGTCGAGGGGAATTTCATCGGCCTCGATCACACCGGGACGACCGCCCTCGGCAACCAGGATGCGGGGGTGGTCATCCGCGATTCGCACCTGAACACCATCGGCGGCACCGCCCTCGCGGCGCGCAACGTCATCTCCGGCAATCTCCAGGCGGGGGTCGCCATCCGCGGCCCGTCCACCTTCGAGGCCGAGTACGCGTCCCGGGGGGCCGCGGTCGCGATCTGCGACCTGTGCATCGTGTCGATGCCGATCACCATCAGCGACGAGAAGCTGATCGACGACGTCAACGTGCGCGTGTCCCTGGTCCACACCTTCGACAGCGACCTGGTCCTGACGCTCGTCGCTCCGGACAACACGCGCATCGTCCTGTCGAACCGGCATGGCGGCGGCGGTGACAACTACAACAGCACCCTGTTCGACGACGGCGCGGCGACACCGATCGCGGCCGGAGTGGCGCCCTTCAGCGGTTCATTCGCGCCCGACGAGGCGCTGTCGATCCTGAACGGCCGGAGCCTGACCGGCACCTGGAACCTCGAGGTCGCCGACACCGCCGGCGGCGATGTCGGATCGCTCCTCTCCTGGAGCATGACCACCGAGGGGGAGACGATCTTCGGCAACGTGATCGCGGGGAACCTCATCGGCACCGACGTCACCGGCACCGTGGGGATCGGCAACACCAAGGGCGTCGTCATCGACCAGTCGCCGCAGAACCTGGTCGGCGGCACCGTTCCGGGGGCGCGCAACGTCATCGCGGGCGGAACCGAGCAGGCCTCGGGACACGGGATCGAGATCCAGGGCTTTCCCGCCCTCAACGCCCTGCGCAACACGGTGCAGGGGAACTCCATCGGCACCGACATCACCGGCACCGGCAAGCTGCCGAACCACGGGAGCGGCATCGAGATTTTCTACGCCGACGCCTGCCAGATCGGCGGCACCGCGGCGGGCGCTCGCAACCTGATCTCTGCGAACCTCCAGTACGGGATCCACACCCAGGTGTCATCGTTCAACCGGATCCAGGGGAATTTCCTCGGGACCGACATCACCGGGACGGTCGCCCTCAGCCAGCAGGACAGCGACCACGGCAGCCCGGGCGTCACCCTGGACTATGGCACCAGCAACACGCTCGTCGGCGGCAGCGTCGCCGCGGCGCGCAACATCGCCTCCGGCGGCACCTACGGGATCACCACGCGCGGCAGCAATTCGTTCCCCGGCAACAGCATCCTCGGGAACTACGTCGGCACGAATCCCGCCGGGACGCAGGCGGTGCCGAACCTCGCCCACGGCATCCTGATCGACTCTCCGGGCGTGCAGGTCGGAGGTCCGGGACCCGGCGAAGGGAATCTCGCCTCGGGAAACAACGCGCAGGAAGGCGCCTGCGGCATCGCCGTCTGGCCCGACGGCACCTCGAGCGTGGTCCAGGGGAACGTCCTCGGCCTCGACGCCACCGGAACAGTGAAGCTGGGGAACAATCGCGGCCTGCTCGTCAACGGCGGCCCCTACGTGCGCTACGGCGGCGCGAATCCCGGCGAGGGGAACGTCATCGCCGGCAACGACCAGCACGGCGTGTGGATCTACGACGCCATCGGCAACAGCCTGCCGCAGCAGGGCAGCTCGCTCGACACCCCCAAGGGGATCCCCGACCTCGCGACCACGACCTCGGTGGTCAACATCCCCAGCTCCTCCACCGATCTTCTGGTGACCGTGAAGGTCCACGTCGGCCTGAACCACACCTTCGACTCGGACCTGGTCCTGACCCTCATCGCTCCGGACGGCCGGCGCATCGCCCTGGCGAACCGTCGCGGCGGCGCGGGGGACGACTACTCGACGACGCTGTTCGACGACTTCGCCGCCACGTCGATCGCCCTCGGCGCGCCCCCGTACAACGGCACCTTCCAGCCCGAAGAGCCGCTGTCGGCCTTGTCGGGGATCGGGATCGGCGGCGCGTGGACGCTCGAGGTCGCCGACGTCGCCTCCGGGGACACGGGCATCCTCTGGGGCTGGGGGCTCGATTTCGAGTCCCTCGCGACGACGAGGTCCAGCTACCAGGCCCAGCTCCTGGGCAACCTCATCGGCACCAATGCCGCCGGAGCGACCGGGCTCGGGAACGGCGGCGACGGCATCTTCGGCGAGTTCTCCAATCTCCTGACGATCGGCGCGCCGGGTGGCGGCAACGTCATCGCGGGGAACGCCGGCCGCGGCATCTTCCTCAATGCCAATTTCTGCGCCGCCAACGTCGTCCAGTCGAACGCGATCGGGGTCAAGCCCGACGGCGTCACCCCGCTGGGGAACGGCGGCGACGGGATCTCCGTCGTCGGCCCCGTCGGGCTCATCGGCGGCCCGGGGGCCGCCTTCGGCAATCACCTCGCCTGGAATGGCGGCGCCGGCGTGAACGTGACCGCTTCGACGCTCCTGCGCCAGACGACCATCCGCGTCAACTCGATCCACGACAACGGCGGGCTCGGCATCGACCTGGCCCCCGCCGGCGTCACCCCGAACGACGCCGGAGACGGCGACCTCGGCGCCAACGTGCTGCAGAACTTTCCCATCGTGACCAGTGTGACGCCGAGCTTCATGAACAGCGTGCTGATCTCGGGAACGCTGAACAGCCGGCCCGCGTCGAAATACACCATCGACGTCTACGGCTCCCCCGCTCCCGACCCGTCCGGCTACGGCGAGGGACGCGTCTGGCTGGGCTCCGGTACGTTCACGACCGACGTTTCGGGGAATCTCTCGTGGACGGTGCTGACACAGACGACGAGCCTCGGTCTCGTCACCGCCACCGCGACCGATTCCACCGGGAACACCTCGGAGTTCTCGGGAGAATGGTCGAGCCCGCAGGAGGCTTCGGCGGCGAAGACCATGACCGTGGCGCCGGGTGCCGGCGGCACCCTGACGTTCAGCTACACGCCGGCCTGCGGCGCCACCGACCACGTCCTCTACTGGGGCACGGTGGGACCGGGCATGCTCGGAGCCGCCGGCATGAGCTGGACGAGCGCCGCCTGCGGTCTCGGCACGAGCGGCACGGCCAGCGTGCTCATCGGCAATCCCCCCGCCGGCCAGGCGTTCTACTTCGCCGTCGTCGGCCAGAACGGCTCGGTCGAAGGCTCCTACGGCCAGAACTCGAGCAACAACGAAGAGCCCGAAGCGACCTTCCCGGCGATCTGCGCCAGGCCGCAGCTCCTGGGCGGAGGATGCTTCTGAGCCTGGAGAAACGCTCAGAGCGCGGGAGGTAAGGATGGCGTCCCCAACGGGATTTGAACCCGTGTTCCCGCCTTGAAAGGGCGGTGTCCTGGGCCAGGCTAGACGATGGGGACCCGTGTCGCCGCGGAAGGTCGGGATCCTATCCCACTCCGAGACTATTCGTCCGGGCCGGCGATGTCGTGGTCGAAGCGAATCCAGGGATGGCGGCTGGCGTACTCGGCGACGAGCATCAGGCGGTGCCCGGCCTCGGTGCGGCCGCCGCGGTGAACGCCCGTCGTCTCGGCGAAGATCCCGGTTCCGGCAGGCCCGGTCGCGAGCACCCACTCCGAGGCGGGCACGAACTCCGCCATCTCCTCGGAGGAGATCTCGGAGTAGGCCGGGATGCGCGCGACGACGCCGCGCCGCCGGCCGAAGAAGTTCGTCTCCTTGACGTAGGTGAAGGGGCCGTTCTTCTCCACCGTGTCGTGCAGGTAGATGAAGAACTTGAGCGCGATGAAGTCGTGCGTGTCGGCGTGGAAGTGCTTCTCGACGTTGTCCGGACCCTCGAGGTGCGGCTGCGGCTGGTTGAAGAAGAGCGCCAGCCGGCGCAGACGCGGACGGAAGCCCAGGTAGGCGCCGGCGATGCGAAGCATCCCGTCGGAGCGCAGGAAGGTCAGGATCGGGTCGTCGCGCCGCAGATCGTTGCCGAGATTGTTCAGGTGCGTCTGCTCGGCCGGCTTCGGATGATCGATGTCGATGCCCGCCGCGGCGCGCGCGTAGGAGCGCGCCGTGCGCTCCATGTGCGCGATGAGATCGGGCGGGACGAAGCCGGGCAGGATGACGATGCCGTCCCTGCGGAGGGACGCGACGATGGCCGCCTCCGGGCCTTCGGGCACCGCCGCGGCCGGAGAGCCATTGTTCCTGCTCCGCCAGAGGCTGTAGCGGATCGGATCGGCCGCCCTGAACGCCGCCTCCCAGGGGCCCGAGTCACGCAACCACGACGGCAGCTTGTTGCCGACGCGGAAGGGATTCGCCAGGTAGAAGGCGCGCTCCGTGAAGCGACGCCACCCGGACACGGGCCGTTTCGGCGTCAACGTGAAGTTGTCGCCCATCTTCTCTCTTCCTTCTTGAACGAGGACCATGCGGACCATCCGGTGAGCCGTGCTGGACTCGAACCAGCGACCCTGTGCTTAAAAGGCACATGCTCTACCGCCTGAGCTAACGGCCCGTCCGGTGAGCGAACTGTATCAGACAGCGAAGCGTTTCGACTCGGGGCGGCGCAGCCAGTCGTCGAGCGACTGCGCGTCGCGATCCTTCGGGGAGAGCAGGGGCTCGGTCACGGGCCAGCGCAGGCCGATGCGCGGGTCGTTCCAGCGGATGCCCGATTCGTTCTTCGGGTCGTAGGTCCCGGTGCACTTGTACAGGACCTCGGTCCCCTCCTCGAGGGCGGCGAAGCCGCGAGCGAAGCCGGCGGGAGCCCACACCTGGGTGCGGTCCTCGTCGGAGGCCTCGAGGCCGAACCAGCGGCCGAGCGTCGGCGAGTTCCACCGGATGTCCACGCCGACGAGGAAGGCCCTCCCCCTCGTCACGCGCATCAGCTTCCCCATCGCGGGCTCCCACTGGAAGTGCAGGCCGCGGATGACCCCCTTGCGCGAGCGCGACTGGTTCTCCTGCACGAAGGCCGCGGGAATGCCCAGCTCCTCGAAGCGATCGGCCCGGAACGACTCGATGAACAGTCCCCGCTCGTCGGCATAGGCATCCGGCCTGATGACGACGACTCCGGGCAGCGGGCGATCCAGAATTTGAAACGGCACCGGTCGGTCTCCGGGCGGATGATACCGTGCCCGAGCGCGCCCGCGCCCACGGACCGACGGTTGGCTGACACCCGGTGGCCGCATCCTTTATTTCTTGCGGCCTCGTCTTGCGCCCATCCCCTGCCGTCCCTACCTTTTGCCTCCGCATGGACACCGGCTGGAGGCCTGTCCGATCGCGCCTGTTCACGCGGCTCGCCGTCGCGTTCGGCGGCGCCCTGCTCGTCGCGTTCGGCCTCGCCGCGGCCAACGCGGTCATGCCGCTCCGGCATACGATCCGCCAGGAGGCGCTGGACGATCTGCACGACTCCGCCGGGAACCTGCTGGCGCGGGTGCACGACTATCTCGGGGAACGCTGCGCCGATCTGCGCATCGTCGCATCACTTCTCGATGGGGCGCGCAACCCCGCCGGCGACGACGCGCGCCTGGCGCGGGCCCGCGAAGGAACGGATGCGCCGTGGCTCCTCCTGGCGATCACCGACCGGGACGGCCGCCCACTGGCCCAGAGCGCGCCGGGTCCCCGCGCCGGGTCTCTGCTGACGGGACCGCCGGCCTCTCCCGGAAATCTCTGCTCACTCACGCTGCGCCCGGATGGGAAGCCGGTGGCCGTGCTCGACACGCCGATCGGCTCGACACCCGGGCGACGCCTGGTCGGCCTGCTCGACTGGGCGGTGATCGAGGCGATGGTGCGCTCGTCGCGCGTCGAGCGGATCGGCCCGGAATCCGGCGCCTTCCTCGTGCTGCGCGATGGCCCGAGCGGCGCGCTCCTCGCGGGTTCCTGGTCGAACCTCGCAGCGCTGCAGGGCACGATCGAGGCACCCGCGGAGGACAACGCACCGCGCGAGGTGCATCTCGACAATGGCCGCACCTACCTCGTGGCCGAGGCAGGCCCGGCCGCCGCCTGGGAGGGCTCCCCGCCGATGCGCGTGACCGCGGTCCGCGATCCCTCCTTCGCCCTCGACCGTCCGGACCATCGCATGCGCGACCTGGCCGTCGCGGCCCTGATCGGCCTCGTCCTGGCGATCACGCTCGCCTACCTCGTCTCGGGGGACGTGGTCGAGCGGGTGGACCGGCTCGGGGAGGCCGCCCGCCGGCTCGCCGAAGGCGACCGAAGCGTGCACCGCTTCGCGGGGCTCGACGCCGAGCGCGAGGACGAGGTCGGCTCCCTGGCCCGCTCCTTCACCACGATGTCGGAGGCCATCAACAAGGAACGGACCTCGCTCGAGGAGTCGATCGCGCGCCGGACGGCGGAGCTGGAGCAGAAGAACGCGGCGCTCGACCACGCGCTGCGCGAGTCGCGCGCCGGCACGCGCGCCAAGTCCGAGTTCCTCGCCAACGTCAGCCACGAGATCCGGACCCCGCTCAACGGCATCATCGGCATGACGGCCCTGACCCTCGATGGCGACCTGCCGCCGGAGACCCGCGCGCATCTCACCCTGGTCAAGGGCTCGGCCGATGCGCTCCTGGCGCTGATCAACGACCTGCTGGATTTCTCGCGCATCGAGGCGGCGCAGATGCGCCTCGAGCCGATCCCGTTCTACCTGCGTCCCTGCGTCGAGGAGGTGGTCCGGACGCTGCGGCCCCGCGCCGCGGAGAAAGGACTCGAGCTGGGCGCGCAGATTGCCGAGGGCATCCCCGACGACCTCGTCGGCGATCCCGGTCGCCTGCGGCAGGTGCTCGTGCACCTCATCGGCAACGGCGTGAAATTCACCGAGCGCGGCCGCATCGATCTCGACGTGGACCTGGTGCGCTCGAGCGCCGGGGAGACGACGCTGCGCTTCGCCATCAGAGACACGGGGATCGGCATCCCGCGCGACAAGCAGGCGGTGATCCTCGAGCCCTTCACGCAGGCGGACGGATCGAGCACCCGCCGGCACGGCGGCGTCGGTCTCGGCCTGACCATCGCCTCGGAGCTGGTCGCCCTGATGCACGGGCGCATCCGGCTCACGAGCGAGCCGGGGCACGGCTCCACCTTCACCTTCGAGGCCACGTTCGGCCGGCAGCGCGCGGCCGCCCAGCCGTTCGCGGCCGGACCGGTGCCGCTCGAAGGGGTGCGCGTGCTCGCGGTGGACGACGACCCGGTCAACCGGCGCCTGCTCGAAGCCCGCCTGGCTTCCTGGGGCATGCGCCCGCGCTGCGCCGCGGACGCCGACGAGGCGATGGGACTCCTGCGCGCTGCCGCCGGATCGGGGGATCTCTTCCAGGTGGCGCTCATCGACCGCCGCATGCCCGGGCAGGACGGGTTCGCGCTCGCCGCACGCATCCGGCAGGACGCGCGCATCGCGGCGATCCCGATCCTCCTCCTCAGCAGCGACGGCGAGCGCGGCGACGCGCTGCGCTGCCGGAGCATCGGCATCGGCGCCTACCTCATCAAGCCGGTCAAGGACGCGGACCTCAAGGATGCCGTGGAGGCGGTGCTGGGCACGCCGGGGGTGTCACCGGACCGGCTGGTCACGCGCCACGCGCTGCACGAAGGGCGGCCCCGGCCGCCGGCGCTCGAACCGGAGGCTTCGGCGAACCGTCAGGCCCTGGCCCTGGTCCCGCCGCGACCGTCGGACGGGACCGCGCCGGCCCAGCGGGATCCTTTGCCCGCCATCGACCCTGTCGACCTCATGGGACGCGTGGAGGGAGATCACGTGCTGCTCGCGGAGCTGGTGCGGGCCTTCCTGCACACCGCGCCGCTGCAGCTGCAGGCGATCGACGCGGCCCTCGAGCGCGGCGAAGGCACGGCGATCGTCCGGGCGGCCAACACGCTGCGCGGCTCCATCGGCACCTTCGGCTCGGGCCCGGCGGTGCAGGTGCTCGGCCGACTCGAAGTGCTCGGCGGGCTCGGAGATCTCAAGTCCGCGCGCGCGGTGCGCGCCGAGCTCGAAAAGGAAATGGAGCGCCTGGTGCGCGCTCTCACGCCGTTCGCGATGGACCCGGAGAAAGATGCATGCGCATCCTGATCGCCGAAGACGACCTGGTGTCGCGCAAGATGCTCGAGGCCACGTTGACCCGCTGGGGCTACGAGGTGCTGGTCACCTGCGACGGCCAGGCGGCCCTCCAGGCGCTCACCGGTCCCGACGCTCCGCGCGTCGCCATCCTCGACTGGATGATGCCGAGCCTCGACGGCGTGGACGTGTGCCGCCGCATCCGCGAAGGGAGCGTGGCCCAGCCGCCCTACGTCATCCTGCTCACCGCCAAGGGGAACAAGGAGGACATCGTCTCGGGTCTCGAAGCCGGCGCCGACGACTACATCATCAAGCCCTTCGACCGCGAGGAGCTGCGCGCCCGACTGCAGGCCGGCCTGCGCATCGTCACCCTGCAGAACCAGCTGGCGGCGCGCGTGCGCGAGCTGGAGGAGGCGATCGCCCGCATCCGCACGCTGCAGGGCCTCCTGCCGATCTGCTCGTACTGCAAGCGCGTGCGCAACGACGGCGACTACTGGCAGCAGGTGGAGTCGTACATCAGCGACCACTCCGACGCCCGCTTCAGCCACGGCATCTGCCCCGACTGCTACGAGAGCGTCGTCCGCCCGCAGCTCCAGACCCTCACCGGAGAGCGCAAGGCCGGCTGATCGCCGGCCCGCGGCCGGATTCGCTCCGCGCCGGGGCCCTCGTCACTCCCCCGCCGCGCGCACGATGGCGCGCAGCAGGCGATCGATGTCCTTCTCCGTCGTCCGGTAGTTGAAGACGCCGATCCGCAGCCATACCTCGCCGTCGAGGACGATCGCCGGGAACCACGCCTCGCCGCCGCGCTCGACGGCGTGCTGGATGCCCAGCTGGATGCGATCGAGGCGGCGCCTCGCCTTGGCGCTGCGCCGGCTGTCGGCGCGGGCCCACGCCGGGAGGTACCGCAGGACGACGGTGGAAAGATCCACCGGCGCGCCGCAGGTTTCGAGGCGCGGGTCGGCCAGGACGCGCCGCTCGAGGTCGAGCGCAACCTCACGAGTGTGGTCCACGAGCGCTCCCAGCCCCTCCATCCCGATCGTCTGCAGCGTCAGGTCGAGCTTCAGGGTCCGGAAAGGTCGTGAGCCTTCGAGCGAGTGCTGGTACAGGTCGAGACGGTCCGGCTCGTGCTCGAGATCCTTGCGCAGGTAGTCGGGCTCGATGGCGCACGACGCCCGCAGCCGCTCCCGATCGCGCGCCAGGAGGACCGCCAGGCTGAAGGGCTGGAACAGCCACTTGTGCGGGTCGATGGTGACCGTGTCGGCCCGCTCGAGGCCTTCGAGACGCCGGCGATCCTTCCGTGAGAAGAGCAGCGCGCCGCCGTAGGCCGCGTCCACGTGCAGGAAGGCGGCGTGCCGGCGCGCGCACGCGGCGATGGCCGGCAGCGAATCGAGCGTGCCGGTGCTGGTCGTCCCCGCGGTCGCCACGATCGCCATCGGTCGCAATCCTTGGCGGCGATCGCGGCGCAGGGCCGCGTCGAGCCGCTCCGGGTCGAGACGACGGTCCGGGCCCGTCGGCAGGCTCACGAGGGCGTCGGATCCGATCCCGAGGATGTCCAGCGCGCGACCGATCGAGAAGTGCGCCTGGTCCGAGGCATAGACGCGCAGCCTTTTCGCGTCGGTCGCAATGCCGCGACGGCGGGAGCCGATCCCCATGGCGCGATCGCGCGCCATCTTGAGCGCGAGGAGGTTCGCCCCGCCGCCTCCTGACGTCACCGCTCCGAACGAGCCCGCGCCCCATCCGATCAGCCGCGTGAAGGTGCGCAGGATCCCCGCCTCCACCTCGGTCGCCGCGGGACCGGCCTTCCAGGCGTCGGGAGACTGGTTCAGGAACGCGGCCGCCATGTCGGCGAGCGCGGCGATGGGCAGAGGCGCCGGGGTGAACAGTCCGAAGAGGCGAGGGTGCGACATGCGCATCGAGTCCGCGAAGACGGACTGCAATCGCCGCATCGCCCGCCGCTCCGAGCCCTCGCGCGACGGAGGCAGCGCCGCAAGGCGCCGGGCGACGCGCGCGCGTCCCGAGCCGCTCCAGGCGCGATCCCCCGACGCGCCGAGCGTGTGCGCCAGGGTCAGGTCGAGGATGCGGCGGCCAAGTCGCCGCGCACCGGCGATCTCGTCGCGACTCCCGGACCCGCGGTGCAATCCGCTGCCATCGGACACGCGGCGTGTCCGGCCGCCGCCGGTGGCGCGGTGGGACCGACCGCGCGGCACGCCGGGCCTACGCGCGGGCCGGGAGCCAGCGGGCGATGCGGCTCTTCGGCCGGAGGATCGTCGCCTCGCGCTGCGGGCCGACGGAGACGATGCCGGCTTCGCAGCCGACGGCGGCTTCGACGCGGCGCACGTACTCCTGCGCCTGCGCCGGCAGGTCCTCGAATCGTGTGACGCCCGAGGTGTCCTTCTTCCAGCCAGGGACCGTCTCGTAGATCGGCTTGCACGCCCGCAGCACCGCCGGATCGGCCGGCAGTTCCTCGAGCCTGCGCCCCTCGTGCTCGTACGCGACGCAGATCGGCAGGGTGTCGAAGCCGTCCAGCACGTCGAACAGGGTCAGCGCCAGCGATTCGATCTGGTTGATCGAGACCGAGTAGCGCGCCACGACGGCGTCGAACCAGCCGCAGCGTCGGGGCCGACCGGTGGTCGATCCGAACTCGTGCCCGCGCTCGCGGATGAGCCGCCCGGCGTCGTTGTCCTGCTCGGTCGGGAAGGGTCCCTCGCCGACGCGGGTCGAGTACGCCTTGAGGACGCCGAACACCGCCTCGATGCGGATCGGGCTGATGCCGAGCCCCGTGCACGCGCCGCCGGCGGTCGCCGCCGACGACGTGACGAAGGGATAGGAGCCGTGGTCGAGATCGAGCATCGTCCCCTGCGCTCCTTCGCACAGCATCACCCGCCCGTCGTTGAGGCCGCGGTTCAAGAGCGCCGACGTGTCGGTGACGAACGGACGCAGGGCGCGCCCGTGATCGAGGTAACGCGCGGTGATCTCATCCGGGTCGGCGTTGCAATCGGCCGGCAGTGCCGCCGGCGCCGCGCGCCGCAGGCAGTCGGCGACCCGGCCCACCTTGTCCCGCAGCGTGGCGCGATCGCCGAGGTCGGCCACCCGCACGCCGTAGCGCGCCGCCTTGGTTTCGTACGCGGGCCCGACACCGAGACGCGTCGTCCCGAGCCGTCGGGCCGCGGCGCCTTCCTCACGCGCGATGTCGAGGCCGCGGTGGTACGGCAGGATGACGTGCGCGCGGTCGCTCAGGCGCAGGTTCTCCTCCACCTTGACGCCCGCTTCGCGCAGCTTGGCGATCTCCTGGAGGAGCGAGGCCGGATCGACGACGACGCCGTTGCCGATGACGCAGGTCACCTGCTCGTTCAGGATCCCGGAGGGGATGTGGTGCAGCGCGAGGTGGTGCCCGCCGGCGACGATGGTGTGGCCGGCGTTCGGTCCGCCGCCGTAGCGCGCGACGATGTCCACCCGCTCGGTGAGCAGGTCGACGATCTTTCCCTTCCCCTCGTCGCCCCACTGGGCGCCGACGACCACGAAGGCCGGCACGTGCGTCTCTCCTCTCCTGACTGGGGGGGATCGGGGCCGATGGGCCCCGTGCCCGCGGCATCGTAGGAGGTCGGACCTACCCGGCGCAAGGGGCGTTTTCGGGCGCATGGTAGACTCCGGCGCGGGTGCGGGCCACCCCTTCTCCTGAAGAGGCAGAACCTCCGTGGATCGTGGCGCGATCCTTCTCGACGGCCGTCATCTGGGGCTCGAAGACCTCCGCGTCGTGTCGCGCGGCGGGGCGCGCGTCACCCTGTCCGATGGGGCGCGGGAGCGGATCGAAGCGGCCCACGCCGTGGTGCGGCGGATCCTCGAAGGGGACGCCCAGGTCTACGGGGTCAACACCGGGTTCGGGCACCTGAAGGACATCCGCATCCCTCACGACCGGCTCGAGGCGCTGCAGCTCAATCTCGTCCGCAGCCACGCCGCCGGGGTCGGGGCGCCTCTCGAGCCGGGGGCGACGCGGGCCCTGATGCTCCTGCGGGCTCACGTGCTGGCGCGCGGCCACTCCGGGGTGCGCCCCGTGGTGGTCACGACGCTCCTCGATCATCTGAATGCCGATCTCCTGCCGGTCGTGCCGGAACAGGGATCGGTCGGGGCGTCCGGAGATCTCGCTCCCCTGTCGCACCTGGCGCTCCTGCTCGTCGGCGAAGGGGAGGCGATCCTGCGCGGCGAAAGGATGCCGGCGGCGGAAGCGCAGAAGAAGGCCGGCCTCACCCCGCTGAAGCTCGGCCCCAAGGAGGGGCTCTCCCTCGTCAACGGCACGCAGCTCATCGTCGCCGTGGGGGGCCTGGCGCTTCTCGAGGCGCGCGACCTCGCGACGCTGGCGGACATCGCCGGAGCCACGTCCCTCGAGGCGCTCCTCGGAAGCCATCACGCCTTCGACGAGCGGTTGCACGCCCTGCGCCCGCATCGCGGCCAGATGGACAGCGCCGCGAATCTCCGCACCCTCGTCGCCGACAGCGCCATCGAGCGATCGCACGAGCACTGCGGCCGGGTGCAGGACGCCTATTCGCTGCGCTGCATGCCGCAGGTGCACGGCGCCGCCCGCGAGGTGATCCGCTTCACCGAGGGAGTGCTCGCGACCGAGATCGACTCCGTCACCGACAATCCGATCGTCTTTCCCGACGAAGGCGAGCTGCTGTCGGGCGGGAACTTCCACGGCGAGACGCCCGCGCTGGCCCTCGACGCGCTGGCGATGGCCGCGGCCGAGCTCGCCTCCATCTCGGAGCGGCGGATCGAGCGGCTCATGAACCCGGTGCATTCGGGCCTGCCGCCGTTCCTGACCCCCGAACCCGGCGTGAACTCCGGGCTGATGATGGCGCAGGTGACGGCGGCGGCGCTGGTGTCGGAGAACAAGATCCTGGCGCACCCCGCCAGCGTCGATTCGATCCCGACCGAGGCCGGCCAGGAAGATCACGTCTCGATGGGACCGATCGCGGCCCGCAAGGCGCGCCAGATCGTCCGGCACGCGCGGCAGGTCCTCGCCATCGAGCTGCTCTGCGCCTGCCAGGCGCTCGACCTGCGCGCGCCCCTGCAGCCGGGACGCGGCGTCGCGGCCACGCACGCCCTGGTGCGTCGGGCCCTTCCCGCCATGAAAGAGGACCGCTTCCTCGCGCCGGACATCGCCGCCGTCGAGGCGCTCCTGTCCGGCGGGGCGCTGCGGGCCCACGTCGAAGGCACCACCGGGAGGCTCGCGTGACGCGCGCCCCGATCCGCGCGCCGCGCGGCACGACCCTCTCCTGCCGCGGCTGGATCCAGGAAGCGGCGTTGCGGATGCTGATGAACAACCTCGACCCCGAGGTGGCGGAGCGCCCCGGCGACCTCATCGTCTATGGCGGCACCGGCAAGGCGGCGCGCAACTGGGACTGCTACGACGCCATCGTCCGGACGCTGCGCGAGCTGGGAGACGACGAGACCCTCCTGGTCCAGTCGGGCAAGCCCGTCGGAGTCTTCCGCACGCATCGCGACGCGCCGCGGGTCCTCCTGGCCAATGCCTTGCTCGTCCCGGCGTGGGCGACCTGGGAGCGCTTCCGCGAATACGACAGGAAGGGGCTCACGATGTTCGGCCAGATGACCGCCGGCTCGTGGATCTACATCGGCAGCCAGGGCATCGTGCAGGGAACCTACGAGACCTTCGCCGAAGCGGGGCGCCGCCATTTCGGCGGGTCGCTCGCAGGGCGGCTGGTCGTCACCGCGGGGCTCGGCGGCATGGGCGGCGCGCAGCCGCTCGCCGCCGCCATGAACGACGCCGTGATGATCGCGGTCGAGGTCGACCCCGATCGCATCCGTCGCCGTCTCGAGACCCGCTACGTCGATCGCAGCGTCGCCACGCTCGACGAGGCGATGACGCTGGCGCGCGAGGCGATGGCAAGGAGACAGGGACTGTCGATCGCGCTCCTCGGCAACGCCGCCGACCTGCTGCCGGCGATCGCGAAGGGACCGCTGGTTCCTGATCTCGTCACCGACCAGACGAGCGCTCACGACATGCTCAACGGCTACGTGCCGCACGGCATCCCCCACGCCGAGGCGCTGCGGCTGCGGTCGAGCGACCCGGACGAGTACCTGCGCCGCGCCGGCGTCTCGGTCGCCGCGCACGTGCGGGCGCTCCTCGAGTTGAAGCGGAAGGGCGCCGTCGTCTTCGACTACGGCAACAACATCCGCGAGGAGGCGCGCAAGGCCGGGGTCGGGAACGCCTTCGACATCCCCGGCTTCGTGCCCGAGTACATCCGCCCGATGTTCTGCGAGGGCAAGGGGCCGTTCCGGTGGGCCGCGCTTTCGGGCGATCCGGAGGAGATCCACAAAACGGATCGCGCCGTGCTCGAGCTCTTCCCCGAGGACGCAGGACTGGCGCGCTGGATCCGCCTGGCCTCCGAGCGCATCGCCTTCCAGGGGCTGCCGGCGCGCATCTGCTGGCTCGGCTATGGGGAGCGGGCCCGCTTCGGGCTGAAGCTGAACGCCATGGTCGCCTCGGGCGAGCTTTCGGCTCCCATCGTCATCGGCCGCGATCATCTCGACGCCGGTTCCGTCGCGTCGCCGAACCGTGAGACCGAAGGAATGAAGGACGGCTCCGACGCCATCGCCGACTGGCCGATCCTCAACGCGCTGATCAACACGGCGGCGGGGGCGTCCTGGGTCTCCGTGCACCACGGCGGCGGCGTCGGCATCGGCTACTCGCTGCACGCCGGCATGGTGGTGGTGGCGGACGGCACGAAGGAAGCCGCCGCCCGCCTCGAGCGCGTGCTCACGACCGATCCCGGCACCGGCGTCATGCGCCACGTGGACGCCGGCTACGAGGAGGCGAAGGCATGCGCCCGGACCCGCGGCGTGCGCGTCCCGATGCTCGAAAAGCCCGGCCGCTGAAGGCGCGGCCGCCCGCACCCGTCCGCCCGGCCACCCCCGGCGCCGGTCGTGTCGTCCTGCGCCGTGGCCGCGACCACCGCGCCCGCGCCGGGCACCTGTGGATCTACGCCGGCGAGATCGAGCGCATCCTCGGGGATCCCGAGCCGGGATCGGCCGTGCAGGTGGTGGACACACGCGGCGAGTTCCTCGGCGGCGGCTACTACAACCCGGCCTCGAACATCGCCGTGCGCCTCGTGACCCGCGAACCGGACGAGGTCTACGGCCCCGGGCTGCTCCGGCGCCGCATCGAGGCGGCCCTCGCCTATCGCTCGTCCCTCGGCCTCGGCGGAGACGTCCTGCGTCTGGTCTCGAGCGACGGCGATCACCTCCCCGGGCTGACCGTGGACCGCTACGGCGACCAGCTCGTGATGCAGATCGGCACGCTCGGGATCGACCGGCTGCGTGGCCCCATCACGGAGATCCTCGTCGACCTCGTGGGGCCGCGCGGCATCTTCGAGCGCAGCGACCTGCCGGCCCGATCCCACGAAGGTCTCGGGTCCGTGACCGGCGTGCTGCACGGCGACGTGCCGGACAGCCTCGAGGTCGAGGTGGACGGCCTGCGCCAGGAAGCCTCGATCCGATCGGGGCAGAAGACCGGCCTGTTCCTCGATCACCGGCCGAACCGGCTGGCGCTGCGATCGCTCGCCCCGGGTCGCCGCGTGCTCGACGTCTTCTGCAACACCGGCGGCTTCGCGCTCTCGGCGCTGCTCGGCGGAGCGCGCGAGGCGGTGGGGATCGACAGCAGCGCCGAAGCGCTCGCCGCCGCGGCGCGCAACGCGGCGCGCAACGGCCTCGAGCAGCGCGTCCGCTTCGTCGAGGGGAACGCCTTCGATCGGCTCAAGGAGATGGACCGCAGGGGAGAGCGTTTCGATCTCATCGTCCTCGATCCCCCGGCCTTCACCAAGAACCGCGACTCGGTGGATGCCGCGCGCCGCGGTTACAAGGAGATCAACCTGCGCGCGCTGCGCATGGCCGCGCAGGGCGGGGTGGTCGTGAGCGCGTCGTGCTCGTATCACATCGGCCCCGAGTCGTTCCTCGACATCCTGGTGGACGCGGCGGCGGACGCCGGGCGCGAGGTCACACTGCTGTCGTACGGGAGCCAGGGACCGGATCACCCCGTGAACCTGGCGATGCCGGAGACGCGCTACCTGAAATGCGCGTTCCTGGCGGTGCGGGATGCCCCGCCCGCTCCGTGACAGACGCATCGCGTTGACACTGCCCGGAGCGGCCGATAGACTCGCGCCCCCGTGAACGCCGGCCTCTGGCCCATCCTGACTTTTGCCTTCGCGCTGGCGTTCGGCGTGACCGCCGGCCTGCTCCTGCGGCGCCGCCCGGCGCCTGCACCCCCCGGGCCCGATCCCGGCCTGACGCTCCTGCAGCAGCAGGTGTCGGATCTCGGCGGGCGCCTGTCCGAGCTGAGCACCCGGCTGGTCGAGGCGAGCGCGGCGGTGCCGCGCGACGTCGGCACCCAGATGAATGCGCTGCTCGGCCAGATGGGGGCGCGCCTGGCGGAGAATGCCCAGGCGGTGCAGAAAGTCGGCAGCGACACCGGCCGCCTCATCGCCGACCTCAACGTGCGGCTGGGTGAGCTGGGGAAGAGCAGCCAGGAGATCCTGGCGCTGGGGCAGGACGTGCGCGGCCTGCAGCAGATCTTCCAGGCCCCGAAGACGCGCGGCGCCCTCGGCGAGATGTCGCTCAACGCGCTCCTCGAGCAGTCGTTCCCCGCCGAGCACGTGCGGCTGCAGCACGAGTTCTCGAGCGGCGACCGCGTCGACGCCCTGCTGCGCCTGCCGGGCGGGGCCGTGTCGATCGACTCGAAGTTCCCGCTCGCCGCCTTCCGCAAGCGCCTCGAGGCGACCAGCGAAGACGATCGGAGAGCCGCTTCGCGCGCCTTCGCCCGTGAGGTGCGCAAGCACGTGGACGACATCGCCTCGAAGTACATCCGGCCGATCGAGGGGACGCTCGACTTCGCCCTGATGTACATCCCCGCGGAGAGCGTCTTCTACGACGTCGTGGTTCGGGCGTCCGAGGCCGACGAGGACATCAACGACTACGCGCTGAAGCAGCGGGTCATCGCGGTGTCCCCCAACTCGCTCTATGCCTACCTCCAGGCGATCGGCTTCGGGTTGATGGGGCTGCGCATCGAAGAGCGCGCCCGCGAGATCCTCACCGGGCTGCAACAGGTGGGCGGCGATCTCGGGCTGTTCCGCGAGGGCTTCGATCTCGGCCAGCGCCACCTGCGCAACGCCCAGGGGGCCTTCGCCGAGGCCGCCGAGCGTCTCGCCCGGCTGCAGGCGCAGGTCGACCAGTTCTCGCGGTCGGTGGCCATGGCACCTGCGGCCGACACCCCGGCGAAACCGGAAACCGCCCCGCGTGAGGTGCCGCGCCTGCGCGACGCCGGTCCGTCCCTCTTCCAGTGAGCGACCAGGGAGGCGGACACCGGCCCCGCCGGCCACCCGGCGGACCCCGGGGCGGCGGCCCCGGAGGACCCCGCGGCGGCGGCCGCGGCCCCCGCAACTGGAAGGACCGCCCTCCACGCCCAGCCGGAGAAGGCGGCGGTCCTCCGCGTCCGTGGAAGGATCGCCCACCGCGCCCTGCCGGCCAGGGAGGCGGCCCGCGAAGACCCTGGAAGGATCGACCCCCACGCCCCTCCGGCGAGGGAGGCGGTCCGCCGCGTCCCTGGAAGGACCGGCCCCCCCGCCCCGAAGGCGGAGGCTCGCGCCCCTGGAAAGATCGTCCTCCCCGTCCCGAGGGCGGCGGCGCCCCACCCTGGAAGAGGGATCGTCCGCCGCGTCCCGAGGGAGGCGGGCCTCCACCCTGGAAGAAGGATCGGCCGCCGCGGCCGGAAGGCGGCGGCTCGCGTCCGTGGAAGGACCGGCCTCCCCGTCCCCACGGAGGCGGACCACGCCCATGGCAGAAGGATCGACCTCCGCGCCCCGAAGGCGGCGGTTCCCGTCCCTGGAAGGACCGTCCTCCCCGTCCCGAGGGGGGCGGGGCTCCGCCCTGGAAGAGGGATCGGCCTCCACGCCCCGAAGGCGGCGGCTCCCGTCCCTGGAAGGATCGGCCGCCGCGTCCCGAGGGAGGCAGTCCCCGTCCCTGGCAGAAGGATCGACCGCCGCGGCCGCATGGCGGCCCGCCGCGCGATCGAGGTCCCCGCGATCGCGATCGCTTCCCCGATCGCGACCGACCGCGCCGCGACGATCGACCGGGCGACCTCGACCGTCCGCGCGGGCCGCGGCCTGAAGGTCCGGGTGCCCCATCCGATCGGGCGCCCGGCGGCTTCGCCGAGCGCGCCGCCCGGCCGGCGCCGCCGACGGGGCCGATGCGCAACATCCGGCTGCTCCTCGAATACGAGGGGACGCGCTACGCCGGATGGCAGGTGCAGAACAACGCCCGCACGGTCGCCGGCGACATCCTGGAGGCGATCGCTCGCACGCTCGGCGAAGAGCCGAAGCTCTTCGGAGCGGGGCGCACCGACCAGGGGGTGCACGCCGAGGCGCAGGTGGCGAACTTCCTGACCCGCTCGACCATGCCGCCGAAGGCGCTCGTCGATCTCCTGAACGACGCCCTGCCGGCCGACATCAACATCCTGCGCGCCGACCAGGTGTCGACGGACTTCCATGCGCGCCACGACGCCCTGGCGCGGCGCTACCGCTACCAGATCGCCGAGCGACGCACCGCCTTCTTCAAGAAGCTCGTCTGGTGGGTGCGGCAGCCTCTCGACATCGCCGCCATGGAGCTGGCCGCCAAGGATCTCGTCGGCCGGCACGACTTCTCCTCGTTCGCCGATCGCGTCGAGGAGATCCGTGAGCCGCGCGTGCGGGTCCGGTCCGCGACCGTGCGGCGCAGCGACTTCCTGCTGACCATCACCATCGAGGCCGACCACTTCCTGCCCCGGATGATGCGCCGGATCGTCGGCGTGCTGGCGCAGATCGGCCACGGGCGTCTGCCGTCCGAGGCGGTGGCGCGTTTCCTCAAGGAGCAGGTCAACGACCCGGCGCAGTGGACGGCTCCTTCCTCCGGCCTGCTGCTCGAAAAGGTGTTCTACCCGCCCGGAGGAGAATCCAAGAAATGAACGTGCGCCCGCCCATGGCGCTGCTCGCCGCGCCGCTCGCGGTGATCGTCCTTTTCGGTGGCCGCGCCACAGCCGAAGCCCCCGGCTTCTCGGCCCCCGTGGGCATCCAGCCCGTCCTCGACCAGGTCGACCAGGACCGCATGCGCGCCGACCTGAAGTTCCTCTCCGACGATCTCTTCGAGGGGCGCGGCACGGGACAGCGCGGCGGCGAGCTGGCGGCGCGTTATCTCGAGACGCGCTTCCGCCTACTCGGCCTCAAGCCGGGGGCCTCCCCCACCTCCTGGCTGCAGGAGGTGCCGCTCGTCGGGGTCGAGTCGCTCCCGGACAGCCGCCTCGAGATCGAGGCCGGCGGGAAACGCTTCGTCCCCGAGCGCCTGGTCGACTACGTCGGCTGCAGCGAGACGCAGAAGGAGACGAGCGACCTCGACGCGCCGGTGATTTTCGTGGGCTACGGCATCGTCGCCCCCGAGCAGCGCTGGGACGATTTCAAGGAGACGGATGTCCGCGGCAAGGTGCTCCTGATGCTCGTCAACGATCCGCCGTCCGAGGATCCGTCCTTCTTCGGCGGCAAGGCGCTGACCTACTACGGCCGCTGGACCTACAAGTACGAGAGCGCCGCCCGGGCGGGCGCCGCCGGCGCCATCCTGATTCACACCGACGCCTCGGCCGGGTACGGCTGGAACGTGGTGAAGAACTCCTGGGGGCGCGAGCGTCCCTACCCGGCCCTGGAGCCGGGGGCGCATCCGCTCGGGCTGGCCTCCTGGATCAGCGAGCGCTTCGCGCGCCAGATCCTCACGGCCTCGGGGCAGGACTTCGAGACGCTGCGCGAGGCGGCCGGGCGCCGCGATTTCCGCCCGCGGCCGCTCACGATGAAGGTGAAGGCGAACCTGCGCCAGAAGGTCCGGCCGATCACCACCTGGAACGTCCTCGGCCTGCTTCCCGGATCGGACCCGAAGCTCTTGCCCGAGGCCGTCGTGTTCACCGCGCACTACGATCACCTCGGGGTCGGGCCCGCCGAGAACGGCGACGCCATCTACAACGGAGCGGCCGACAACGCCTCCGGGGTGTCGGCGCTGCTCGAGACGGCGCGCCTCTTCACGGCACTGCCGCGCGCGCCCCGGCGCTCCATCCTCTTCATGGCATGCGCGGCGGAAGAGAGCGGGCTGCGCGGCTCGGAGTACTACGCGAAGCACCCGGTGGTGCCGCTCGACCGCACCGCCGCCGCGCTGAACATGGACGGTCTGGCTGTGGACGGGGCGCCGCGCGACTACACCTTCCTGGGAGCGGAGCGATCGAGCCTCAAGGACCTGGTGCGCGACGCCTCACGCGTGCTCGACTTCGACGTCATCCCCGACCCGCACCCGGACCAGGGATCCTTCTTCCGCTCCGACCAGTTCAACTTCGCGCGCGCCGGCGTGCCCGCCATGAGCATCGATCCGGGCGTGAACTACAAGGGGAAGCCGGCCGGGTGGGGCGAGACCGCATGGAAGGAGTACGAGCAGAAGCGCTACCACCGCCCGACCGACGCCTACGACGAGGGCTTCGACCTGTCGGGGATGCGCGACACCGTGCGCATCGCGCTCTATCTCGGCTGGCGGATCGCCGAGACCGAGACGCCGCCGACACTCAATCCCGGCGACGAGTTCGCCCCCTCCCGCAAGCCCGGATCGGTGCCGCCGAGGTAGCCGCACGAGCGGCGCACGAAGCGGCGGCGCGTCCGATCGAAGACCCCCGCGCAGTACACCGCCCAGAGGGCCATCCCGACGGGCCGCGTGACCAGAGTGTCGACGAGCTCGCCGTCGCCGCAGCGCGGGCAGCACGGCCTGCGCGCCTCGAGGGCCGGCTCGAGAGACACCTCTCCCTGGGCGCCCGACGATGGGAAGGGCTGCGACACGTGCATCTCCTGCGATGAAGTGGTCGCAGCAGATCTACGCCCCTCCCGCCGCGTCGTCAAGAGGCGCGGGCCCGCTCCACTGGAAAAATTTTTCGGGGTCGCCCGGCGGCTGGTGAACCGGGGAAAAAGGGGGGAGGCGGGTGGTGGACGGCAAGGGGATCGAACCCTCGACCTCCGCGTTGCGAACGCCATCTGGATGCTGACCGAGGTTGCACGGGCATCTCGCCCGATGGCGAACTCTTTTTATTTCGTGGTATCGGTGCCGACCTGCTCCCCAGAACGGTACCTGAACCTCGGCACGTCAACGCATACGTGGACACCCAGGTGGACTCTGAAACCTTGCTAGGTGGTCAACCAGACCGCGCAGGGACGAATCCTTAGACGCTCGGGTGTTGCTCCAAGGAACCTGTCCCGCGCCATCGCTGGTTGCCGATCCCTCCGAGCGCCATCCTATTTAGGAGCGCTATTCTCACCGGGGGGTTTTGGCACGGATCTTTTATGTCCGATTTTCTGCCGAAATCCTTGCGGATGATCCGACCGGACACTATATTGTAAGTAGTCGTAGATTCAATGGGTTGCCCCCAGTTTCCAGGGCATCCCTGCACTATCAAAACTCCACTATTGACTGGGTGAAAACCGCCGGATGACCGCGCCGGAACTGACAGCTATCGTTCAAGCCTTGACCAAGGCCATCGCTGCCGATGAAGCCGCAACCGTGAGGGCGTTGCCCGTAGCGGGAACCGAACAGACACTCTGCCTTTACAGCCGAGTGGGAACGGGACGACTACTAGGGAGGGATGGAATGACCTTCAAGTCGCTTTGCCGTGTTGTATCAGCCGCTTCCTGGCGGACGGGATTCACCTTCCGCCTCATCCTCAACGACCCGCTAACGAACGGAGATTCAGCGAACAGTGGAAACAGAACCGGCCCGTAATTTTGGAAACCACTCCAGCAGTGCGACAAGCGAAGCTAATCCCGCCCCCCGAATATTCATCGATTTAGATCTGTTATCGATGATCAAGAACGGCGTTCCGCCGGTTCCGTTCGATCTCGCCCCCCTGCTTGCTAGGGGAAGTCTGACGTACATGACCGGCGAACCAAAGGGATTCAAGACATGGCTCGCGTTGGATTGGGCGATTGCACTTGCCCTTGAGCGGCCGTTCGCGGGATTGGAAACGGACGGCGATCACCGCATCCTGTTCGTGGAAGCCGAGTCAACGGCACAAATTCCAGGACGTTTCGTCAAGCTCTGTCGGGGTTATGGGGTTGAGCCGGAGGCTGCCGTACAGCGCGTCCGCTTTATGGGTCCGGAATCCATAGTGCGCCTGGAAAACGCACAGCACGCTCAACGGCTTCTCGCGAAGGCCAAAGATTACGGTGCTACATGGGTGATCATCGACTCATTCGTTCGCGTCCATGGCCTGGACGAAAACGTTCCTAAGCAAATGGCCGAACTGGCTAGTGGAGCGCTTCTTCCGTTGCGGGATGAGCTGGGTTGCGGCGTATTAGTGCTCGATCACCCGCCGAAGCCGTCGCACGGTCACGGGCGGCGAGCGAACAAGGAGCAAATCCGTGGATCATGGGAAAAGCTCGCGGCGGCTGACGTGCACCTGCACCTTCAGAATAGACGCGGGAAGGATAGTCAGGTAGTAGAAATCTACGTTGCAGCATCCAGGCTCGCAGAGACCTCGGATGAACCGTTCCGCGTGCGGCTGCAAGACACTGCTAACGGTGGCCTGAGGTTTGAGCCCGTCACCCAGGTTGAAAACCTTGTAGCGCGCAGGTCAGCGCGAGGCGTGGAGCGCGCGGAAGAGATTATCCGAAGCGCGACGGCCCAGACGCCAAGCCTTACGTTTACAGGTGCCATCGAGGAAGTTATTAAGGCAGGTCTTTCACGAGCTACAGCCGTCCGCGCTTGGAATAAGTGTCAGGTATCAGAGGTTTCAGGCGAGCCCTTGACACGCGACCCCGAGGCAACGGCTGCATGAGTATCAGAAGTCTCCACCCCCTCTTAGGGGGTGAGACTTGATACCTGCAACGAGCCTCCACAGGGACGGGTTGAGGTCGTGTTCGCTGGCTCACGCCGAATTCACTAGACCGCGCAACGCTTCGCTCAAGCAATAATAGCCTTGCCTTCGCCCATTGCGCGAGCCGTTCTATCCCTATACCTCGGGAGCCGCTTCCGGCTATGGTTGCCCTAACTTGCTACTTCGACGAAAGCTTTGATGAGCAAGTCCACGTCGTTGCGGGATATGTGGCCAGCGACGACTATTGGGACGGAGTGTTCACCCCAGCATGGCGGAAGGTTATAGACGACTCCCCCCATCCTATTGCCGAGTTTTCGGCCGGCGACTGCTTTCACGGGCAAAAGGAATTCGCGCGCGGGAAGGGCTGGACAAGAACAGAGCGCGAGGATCTAAGAGATGAACTAATTTCGCACATCATCGATCCTCCCGGCCTAGTCGGAATAGCTACCGCTTTCTGTATACCAGGGAAGGCAGATCCGGGCGACCGGCGCAGTCCGAAATACCGGAGACAAGTCCTGACGGCTGGCTACGGAATTAGCCTCGGCACATGCTTCCTAAACCTTCTCCCCATAGTCACGAGGCATAGCGAGATTACAAAGATCCGCACGGTCGTCGATAAGCGTTGCAAGTTCTCTGAGGCAGTCGCTAAGAATTGGGAATTCGCACTTAGGACTATTCCGCCTGATCTTGCTTCCAAGATAACGACACCCGCCACGGATGACAGCAAGAAGTGTCTCCCCTTACAGGCAGCGGATCTTCTGGCTTTCGAAACCTTCAGGGAAGTTTGGGGGCGATGCGCCAATCGTCCCGTGAGTGCTCCCTTGGAGCGGCTGTTGGCAGGAGCCGCGCACGGCGCTTATTGCATTTCTTATCCATCGCTTGAGGCTTATGTGAATTGGCTCCATGACAGAAGCAAGTCGTCTGCCTATTCCAAGGTTCTTTATCGTTCGGGATTCCCGGCGCTCAGGGCTAGCGGGACCTGGAACGTGCGATGAACCTTAGGACGGTTTCTCTTTCCTGTACTTGGATGCCTGCTGTTCAACTTGCTCGGGACGGGAGACGATTCGTCGCGCTAGGTCGCGGGTAGGGCCTTGTTCACAGCGGAGTTGCAAGGGCCAGAGCGTTGCTTTCGGTGCCACCTATTTCCAACGTCGTTGGCATTCTGCGAATGCGCTGTCCTTATCTTTCCGGGCAGCGTCCCAAATATGTCCAGGTGCCTGATACACTCCCTTTTTCCCCGGCACCTCAGTCCCGTTCAACTTGATGTACTCCCAGTAGTGTTCCTCTGCACGATCCATGCACTCTTGCCTGTAATACGATGTCCGCTTATCGGCGGATTTCTCTAACCTTTCGTCGAGCCGTCTCTCGCGCTCAAGAGCAAGCATTGCCTGATTATGCGATGGGAGCGCTATTGTGAAGTAGTACCCAACCGAGAGGGCCGCTATCGCAAGGCTCACCGAGAGAAGAGTGTTCGGTTTCCTCTTCTGACGACTCTCCCGCGTTATACCCATGACATCAGGTTCCGCCGAAGAGCGTAATCGGTTTTTCCTCACGACCGGTGGGAGCGGAGGACGGTCTGTGGCCAACAACGACTGCCCGCAGTCACAAGTACTGGCGGACTCCACGTTGATCAATCCGCACTTGGGGCAATCGGTTGCCATCACATGGTCTCCACGGAAGCGATTCGCCTACACTCCGCTTTTTCCGCATGGAAAGGAACCCGAAAGCGCGTCGGATACGGCCTTTCGCGGATTCTTCTCCCAGTCGGGGTTTCGTTCAACCCACTTTCGTAGCGCCACCATGACAACGTCGCCTTTCAACTTACCGGGAGGGAAGCACACCTTTGCTGCTATGTCCGGATATCTACTCGCGAACTCGAATCCTTCAGCCCATGCATCCACGTAGGCGGCATCTTGTGCCTCCGGCCTGGGATCGGCCGCCATACCCATAAACGTCCAACCCCTGGCGTCTTCACCACTAACCCGCGGTTGAGCCCTTGCCAACCAAGTGCCGCCCGACAGCAGAGCAAAGACGAACACCAGGCCTCGGCACATTCGTGTGGTCATTGCCCCCCCCTATTCCCTGATGGACATTCTCCCTGGACCAACAGACACGGCCCTAGTCCATCGCCTGCGTCATTGGGCTAAGCCTAATTCTCAGGCCCTCTAGGGCCTCGGCAACTCTAAGAACGGTCTCGGGAGTTCGTGGCTCGTGCGTGCAGGCAGCTTCAAGCTCACGACTTGTCAGGCCGATTGCCTCAAGCCGGGCCTTGAGTTCCAATACTTTCGCCGCGTGGGTTAGGCCATAGATAGAAGCTATCTGTTCCGGCGACCTTCGTGGTTGCCTATCTATTGCTCTCATGTAGGCATTCCTGAGGCTCACATCAATTCCAAGCGAGGAGGCCTTCTCCGGCTTGATGTATGCCAGATCGCGAAGCTCGATAAGCATGACTCCGATCTCACGATCTAGCTGCTGAAATGGGAAGAGCTTCTCGTCCTTCTCCTGAATCGCGTCCCATTCATCGCATCGTTGCTTATAGGGAACGAGTAGCTTCGTAATCCTTAGTAATTCGTCTCCAGCATCGTTAGCCTCTTTCAGTTTCTTTCGAAGTCCCTCTTGCTCTTGTGTCGCCACATCTCTCTCAGCTCTAATCTTCGCGATTTCCGTGTAGTTCGACTTCATCCAGGCCCACAGCGCCGCAACAACAGTTCCGCCGAGAATGACAGCCCACAAGGGAACGTTCGGAACATAGTTCACCGCTGCACCACCTAGGATGAGCGTCGCGAGCGTGAACAGCGTCTGTCTTCGCGATTCCATCGCCCATATGGCAGGCCAAGCGGATCTGAATAAGCGCAAGTGGTATCGGAGGATTTCGGTAACGGACCCCGATGGTTGGACCATTCGCAAAGGCTACGACGTTGCTAATGGCGTGTCAATGACGGCACGTTGCCTAGAGATTCGCAAAATTTCGCGCGGCTCTAACCTCTTTCGTGTTCTAGGAATGGGGGAGGGCCCCCCGGTGATAGTCCGTCCGCGTGGACAAGAGATTCCACCATCTAGCCCAAGCTCCTTTCTTCGCTTGACAGTGTATGGCGCCCGTAGTACATGGTTCCCATGAACGAAGCCAAGCTAAATTTGCGACTCAGCAGGTTGCTACTTGCCAAGGCTCAGCACGAAGCAGATCGACGCGGCGTTGGCCTTTCTGAGTGGATTCGTGGACTCATAGCTGACGCGGTAGAACGGCGTGCGAGAGAGAAGAGAGCGAGCGCGTCACACAAGGACCGCTAGGTTTCAAGGGGGCATCATGGCCATCTTCTACAGAGACGGCAGTTGGTGGATCGACTACCGAATCAACGGACGGCGAGGCCCCAGGAAGCGGGAGAAGATCGGTCCAAGCAAGCAGCTTGCGCGCACGGTCTTGCAGAAGCGGAAGGTAGAAATCGCGGAAGGCAAGTTCCTTGACCGTCGTCTGATCGATAGAACGACCTTCAAGGAATTCTCGGAGCAGTTCCTTCGCGTCCACTCTGCCGTCAAGCGTTCGAAGGACCGGGATGATTACATCGTGGCGCGATTCTCCGAACGATGGGGGCCTCGCCTACTTTCCGACGTGACCTCTCAGCACATCGAGGCTTGGCGAGCGGAACGGAGCGAGCAGGTTTCCCACGGCACCGTCAACCGCGAGCTAGAGTGCTTGAAGACCCTCTTCGGGAAGGCTGTGGAATGGGGGAAGCTGACTGACAGCCCGGCAAGGGGCATCCGGAAATTCCGCTTGAACAACCAGCGCAAGCGATACATCACCCAGGGGCAGTTCGAAAGCTTGCTGGCGAAATGCTCCGACAACCTCAAGCCTATCGTGCTTGTGGCGCGGCATACGGGACTCAGAAGGGGTGAAATCCTCTCTCTTCGGTGGACGGACGTTGACCTCCGGAACCGCCTGATCTACGTCCGTGAGAGCAAGAACGGCGAGGCACGCGAAGTCCCCCTGAACGCCAGCGTCCGGTCTACCCTCCGGAGCCTTCCCCGCCAGATCGGGTCTGAGAGGGTGTTCGCCATCACTCACGTTCAGAAGTCGTTCGCTAGGGCCTGCAAGGCGGCAGGAATCGAAGATTTCACCTTCCATGACCTCCGGCACACCTTCGCATCGCATCTCGTCATGTCAGGAGTGGACCTCAACACCGTCCGTGACCTCCTGGGGCATAAGAGCCTCGCCATGACCCTCCGTTACGCGCACCTGTCCCCCGCCCACCGTACCGAAGCCGTTGAGGTTTTGGATCGCTATGTGGACACCCCGGTGGACACCGAGGCGGAGAGCCGTGATTCAGACGTGGGCTAAGTGATAGAAAAGAATGGTGGACGGCAAGGGGATCGAACCCTCGACCTCCGCGTTGCGAACGCGGCGCTCTCCCAGCTGAGCTAGCCGCCCACGATCCTGCCTGAGACCGAACCGAACGAAACGAGTGGAGCGTTGGTGGGCCGTGCAGGATTTGAACCTGCGACTTCTACCGTGTGAGGATAGCACTCTCCCGCTGAGTTAACGGCCCACGGAGCCGTGGAGTTTAGCACAGGGCAACCGGGCCCCGGTCCAGCCCGCAGGGGACTAGAGGCGCCAGGCTTCGAGGGCGGCGTCGGCGACCGGCGGGACCGTGAGCCGCTCCTCGCGACCCTGGTGGCGCGCCGCCACCTCGACCAGCGGCTGGCCGCGGCGATCGGAGTAGCGCGCCGTGATCGAGGCAATGAGCCGGCGCATCTCCTCGTCCGGATCCCCTTCGACGATGGTGATGGGGCTGCCGCAGTCGAGCGCCTCGAACCGCCAGCCCTCCGCCTCGTAGCGCGACAGGAACTCATTCTCCGAGGCATCGCGCGCCACGATGATCTTGACCCCCGGCGCCAGCCGGAAGTGCCGCCCGACCTTCAGGAGAATCATCTCCTCCTTGCGGATGCTGGTGGGATCGGCGTGCGTCCGCTTGTCGTGGAAACGGCGCGCGAAGTTCTCGTCCGCGAGGAAGCAGCAGCCGCCGGACGGCTGCGGGAAATCGCTCAGGTTCCAGCGCTCGGACAGCGCCATCTGCTCCTTGCGCGAACGGCCGCTGATCCCGAGAAGACCTCCCCGGTCGACCCAGCCGCGGCGCTCCACCTCGGTCTCCGGGAGGTGCTGCGCCGACAGCGGCCGCAGCAGGAACCCCTCGATGCCGCACTCCTTCTCGATCAGTTTCAACGACTGCATGTGCTGCGACATCGGGCGCTGGCCGAGAACCTCGCCGGTGAAGACGAAGTCGCCGCCGTGCTCGCGCATGTAGTCGGCGGCGCCGTGGATCATGAAGATGCGGCAGTCGATGCAGGGATTCGCGAAGCGGCCGTAGCCGTGCCGGGGCTTGAGAACCATGCGCAGGTAGGCTTCCCCCGCGTCGAGGACCTCGATCGGGATGCCGAGATCGGCGCCGGCGCGCAGCCCCTCGTTGCGCATGCGCTTCGGATCCTCGTCGGGACGCGCCAGGGCGCGGCGGTGATCGTTCATGCAGAAGCCGGTCGAGAAGTGCAGCCCGACGACGTCGATCCCCTGCTCGAGGAGGACCCGCGCCGCCAGCGTGCTGTCGAGCCCGCCGGAGATGAGCCCGATGCCCTTGATGCGGCGGCCCGGAGGGGCGATCGCGCCGCTCATGCCGTCCCCCTCCCGGCCTTGCGGACCCGCAGGCGCCACACCCCTTCCTCCTCCGAGGCCCCCTCGTACTCGTGCCCGTGGGCCCGGCACCAGGCCGGCAGATCGATCAGGATGACGCGGTCGTCCGAGAGGATTTCCAGGCGCTGCCCGCGCTCCATGCCGCGGATGGCTTCGCCCGTCCGCACGATGGGGATCGGGCAGTAGAGTCCCACGGTGTCGAGGACTCGATCGACGCCGAGGGCGGCCGTCGTCAAGATGGTGGGATGCGTGACGGAACGGTTCATGCCGGGGGTGCCGCGCGGGATGAGCCCGCCGACGGCCTGGGGATCTTACCAGACCCGGCGCCCACCCGGGCCGTCCCCGCCATTCGGTTGACCTCCCCCGAGCCGAGCCACTATCCTCGCTCCGTGGTTCCTCTCCTGGCGACGTTGTGGCTCCTGGCCGCGGCTCCCGGGTCTCCGGCCGCCGCCTCCGATCCGGGGCTCGCCGCCTCCGAACGCCTGGTCGCCGACGCCTTCAAGCGGGCCGACGCCGACCGGCTGGCCTCGGCGCTGTCGCAGCGGCTGAAGACCTACGTGGCCTGTGCCTCGCTCGGCGTCGGCGACGGGTATTACGGCGCCGACCAGATGCGCATCCTCCTGCGCCGGCTCTTCCGCGAACGGGAGACCCTCCGCTTCCGTCCGCTGCCTCCGCCGATGACGCCGCGCGCCGATGGCACGGCGGTGGCCATGGTCGAGTGGACGTTCCGCGACGCCGGCTCGCCCCAGGCGGCGGTCACGCTGGCGCTCTCCTTCGCGCAGGAATCGGACGGCTGGCGGCTGCGGGAGATCCGCGACCTGAAATGACGCCGTGCTGAGCGCACTCCTGCTGGCGTACGAGGCGGCCCTGTTCGCGCTGCTCGGGGTCGATCTCGGGCGCGACTTCGGGCTCCTGCACGCGGGAGGCCGCCTCCTGGTCGCCGCGCTGGCGCTCCTTCCGGCCGGGCTGTTCCTCTGGCGCCCCGCTCGCAAGCGCCTGATCCGGCCGGTGCGCCGCGCCGCCGCGGTCCTGGGCCTCGCCACCGCCGCCCTCGCCATCCTGGTCGCCTCGGTGGAGGCGGGATCGCGCCGGATGCTCCTGAGCTGGGACGAAGGCGCCCCTTCCCGCCTGCAGGCGAGGGCGGATCTCCTCGAGGCCGACTTCCAGGGATTCCTCCAGGAGATCGTCCGGCCCTTCGACGATCGGCTCAGCGACTCGGCCGATCGCCGCACCGCCTTCACCCTGCTCGAGCGCAGCCTTGCCGAATCGCGGCTGCCGGTCGAGCGTTACGGGCTGGCGTTGTACACCGCCGAAGGCGAAGCGTTCGCCTGGGCCGGGAACAGCACTCTCGCCCCGGCGGAGATCGTCAGCGGCGCCGGGGGGCGCGACGCGCGCTTCCTGATGGCCGGGAACGAAGAGGCGCCGCGCCTCTATGCCGCGCGGGTCGACCCGTTCACCGGGCTGACGCGCGTCGCGGAGTTCCTGCTGCGCTCCCCCGCCATGAGCCGGCCCGGAGAGCCGGAGGCGGCCGCCCGCCTGGAGTTCCTGCCGCACTGGGGCGGCATCGAGCCCGCCACCATCCAGGCCCTGCTCGCCCGCTCGAACAACGAGGGGCTGGCGTCGCTGTACGCGCACTCGGGCGATCGGCACTGGTGGCGCATCGGCCGGCAGCACCAGCTCACGCTGAGCGTGCCGCTGCGCGCTCCCGAGGGGGAGATGCTCCTGACCAGCAACCTCCCCGACAGGCGGGCGGCCCAGGAGATGACGGCGCGGCGCGCCGCCGCGCGCCGGCTGGCCGCGCTCGTGGCCGCCGGCATGCTGCTCCTCGCGGCCGCCTGTCTCGAGCGGCGCAATCCCTGGCCGGTCGGCGTGCGCCTGCTCCTCCTGTCCCTGACGCTGTGGGGGGCGCGCGGGTTCCTGCTGGTCATCGCGCCGGACGACGCGCTCCCGCCGCTGCCCGCCTACGACATCGCGGTCTATTCCTCGTCGGTCGCGTGGGGGCTGTTCCGCTCGCCCCTGGATCTGCTCCTGACCGCGGCCACCGCCGCCGCGCAGGCGTTCGTGCTGCGCGCGGCGCTGCGCTTCCGCGGTCCCCGCCGGCTTTTCAACCGGATGCTGTGCGGGATCGCGGCGGTGCTCGTCGCCGCCGGGTCCGGCGTGGCGCTGCACCGCTTCCTCGACCGGCTGGTGGTGCAGTCACGCGTCGACATCACCCGCATCGAGTTCGACGACGGGCTGGCGGCCCGCCTGGCGCTGCAGACGGGACTCTTCCTGCTCGTCCTGTCGGCCGCGTCGGTGGTGCACGCGCTCGGGCGCGCCGCCCTCGGGAAGGCGCCGCCCCGCCCCGGGATGCCCCACGAGGGCGAGGAGCGGCGCGAGCTGCCGCCGCCGCTGCGGCAGGCGATCCTGATCTTCGGCCTCACGGTGCTCTATGTCCCGCTGGTGACGCACGCCTACGATCGGCTGCGGCGATCGTTCTACGAGCACGACCTCCTGCCGCGCGTCATCCACCAGGAGGAGGGCCGGCGCGCGGTCCTGCGCGACGCCCTCGCCATCGTCGAGCAGCCCGAGTTCGTGGCGGCGGCCTCTCTCGACGAGGATCCGTCCACCCCCGGCAGCCTCGCCTACCGCCTGTGGAGCCGCACGCCGCTCGCCACCATGGGGCTCGCGTCCTCGCTGCGCCTGGTCGACGACAAGGGCCGGGAGATCAGCCGGTTCGCGGTGAACCTCGGCGAGATGTTCGAGAAACAGTTCTGGGAGGCGAAGGAGGCGTCGGGCCACGACGTGATGTTCTCCCTGCCGAAGGAAGGGCTCACGATCCGGAAGAACATCCTGTACGGCGCCCGCGTCGTGAAGGTGGCCCACCAGCCGGACCGCCTCGTCGTCCTGACCGTCCTCGACGACTACGACAACGTGCCCCTCCTCGGGGCCGAGACCGCCTACCTGCCGCTCCTGCGCGCCCGCGCCGTGTCCCGCACCAATCCCGAGCTGATGCGCTTCGAGCCGATGCTGGCGGTCTTCGGTCCCTCGCTCGAACGTCTCTACGAGTCGGGCGGGGAAATCCCGGTCCCCTCGGCGGCGACCTTGCGCGCGATGGGCCCGCTGGACTGGGTCTGGGTGAACGACGAGGTCGGCGAAGGACCGGCGAGCATCCTGTATGCCCGCGGCCCGGACGCCATCTACGCCCTGGCGTTCGCGCGGCGCGACTGGGCCGGGCTCGTCGCCGTCTGCCTGCGCCTGGGGATGCTCAACGGCCTGCTGATCCTGGGCGCGGCCGGCGTGACCTGGCTGGCGCTCCTCCTGGCCGGGCGCACGCGCGACCGGCGCGCCCTCGGAACCTCCTTCTACGGCCGGCTCACGACGGTGCTCCTCCTGACCGCGCTCGCCCCGATGCTGGCCCTGGGGTGGTTCGTCACGCGCGTCAGCACGCGCGAATCCGAGCGCGATCTCGTGGCGGCGGGGCTCACGTCCCTGCAGACGGTCCGGCGCGTCGCGGAGGATTACCTCAACCTGCCCGACCAGACCTACGGGCCCCACCTCGACAACGAAGTCATCTTCTGGCTGAGCCGCGTCGTGCGGCAGGACATCAACCTCTACCAGAACGCCGACCTCATCGCCTCGAGCACGCCGGAGCTGTACGGATCGTCGCTCCTCAACACCCGGCTCGACGGCGCCGTCTACCGCGCCCTCGAGCTCGACCGCGAGCCGGTGCGGCTGGCGCGGGCGCACGTCGGCGACCTGGAATACCTCACCCTCTCAGCGCCGATGCGCATCGATCCGGAGGGCGCGCGGGGCGTCGTGTCGATCCCGCTCGCGGCGCAGAGCCGCGCGGTGGCGCGCAAGGCGGACGAGCTCGCCGACGCCGTGCTCATCCTGACGAGCGTCACCGTCGCGCTCCTCGCGTTCGTCGGCTGGCAGGTGGCCCGCCGCGTCTCGGGACCGATCGCGGCCCTGTCGAGCGCCGCGCGCCGGGTCGCGGCCGGCGACCTCCAGGTGAGGGTGCGGGCCGAGGGGCAGGACGAGATCGGCGTCCTCGTCGAGGCGTTCAACACCATGGCCGCCTCGCTCGAGACCCAGCGCCAGGACCTGAGCCGCCGGCGCGAGTACATCGAGCTGATCCTCGCCCGGGCGACCGCCGGCGTGCTGTCGCTCGACGCGCGCGGCGTCGTCATCACCGCCAACCCGGCGGCGCAGCAGCTGCTCACCCCGCAGGGGTCGGCCCCGGGGCCGGGGGACCTGCTGCCCGATCACCTGGCCCGGCACCCGACTCTCGATCCTTTGAGCCGCGCGCTGGAAAAATCGCTGCACGGCGATCTCGAGGGGGAGGTCGGGCTCGAGCTCGGCGGCGCCGACGAGCGGCGCCTGCGCGCCGTGTTCCTGCCCTTCACGCCGGAGCAGGGGGCGCTCCCCGGGCGCATCGTCATCCTCGAGGACGTCACCGAGATCGTCCGCTCGGGCCGCCTCGCCGCGTGGGCGGAGATGGCGCGGCGCATCGCCCACGAGGTCAAGAACCCGCTCACGCCGATCCAGCTCTCGGTCGAGCACGTCCGTCGTCTCTGGCTGGCGCGCGACGCCCGCTTCGGCGCGGTGCTCGTCGAATGCCTCGACAACATCCAGGGCCAGGTGCGGAAGCTCCGGCAGATGGCGACCGAGTTCTCGGCCTACGCCCGCCTGCCGCAGCTGCGCGCCGAGCCGACCGAGGTGCCGGTCCTGTTGCGCGAGGCGCTGCGCCCGTACCTCGCCGCCCCGCCCGAAGGCATCGACATCGACTCGGAGGTGCCGGCCGGGCTGCCGGAGGTGGTGGTGGATCGCGGCGTCATGAACCGCGTCCTCGTGAACCTCATCGAGAACGCGCTGCAGGCGATGCCGGAGGGGGGCCGGCTCGAGGTCGCGGCCGGACGCGAGCAGGACAACGGCCGAAGCGGCGTCACCATCACCGTGCGCGACACCGGCACCGGCATGCCTCCCGGCGTGCTGGCGCGGATCTTCGAGCCTTACTTCTCCACCAAGAGCGGCGGGACCGGGCTCGGCCTCGCCATCGCGCGCCGCGCCGTCGAGGAGCACGGCGGGGGCATCGAAATCCGCAGCCGTCCCGGGGCCGGGACGGTGGTCACCCTCTTCCTGCCGGCACGCGACTCGGCCGCCGCGTGAGAGGACCGCGTCCGCGCCGCGCCGGCGAGGCGCGGGGCGGCGCTCAGACGCTCTCGACCAGGCGGCTGTCGGGCGCGGCATCGAGCAGCTCGCGCGCCTTCTGCTGCAGCGTGCGGCGCTCGGCGTCCTCCTCGGCGTGGAAGCGGTCGCGGTAATCCCTGTTGACCCAGCGGACCTCCGCCAGATACTCGGACGGCTTGTCCACCGTGCGCATCAGCGACTGGGTCACGAAGCCGCGCGACCGGCGCATCAGGCGCACCCACTCCTCGTTGTGGCGCTCGAACTCCGGAATCCGATCCGGCTTCACGCGGAACGACACCAGCTCGATGATCATCGTGGGGTCCTCGTCAGGATGAGGGACGTCCGCGGGGCGTCACCCCCGAAGACAGGTCGAGGTCGGCGGCGATCTCGACCCGGTGCTCGAGTATCGCGATGGACCGGATGCTCAGCTTCAGCGCCGACGGCTTGTCGCCGAAGGGGCGCAGGTTGTCGATCACCTGGGGGATCTCGACGCGCGGCAGCGTGTCCTTGAGGTCGAGCGAGCCCATCCCCGGAAGCTGCAGCGGCAGGCTCTGGACGACCCCGTACCAGCCGCCGGTCTTCGCATCGCGCTCGACGCGCAGAACCGGCTTGATCACCTGGTCCACCGGGAGCGTGCGCCCCTTGACCCGGACGCGGCAGGAGGCGGTGCCGTCCTGCTTCAGGACCAGGTCGGACGGGTCGAGGAAGGTCAGCTCGGTCGCGAACAGGCCGCTGCCGACGTTCACCGTCTGGGGCAGCGCCGCCTTCAGGCAGTCGAGCAGGGCGCGCTCGCCGAGCGTGAAGTGCATCTCCGAGTCGGTGCCCGCCGGGGCCGGCACCGCCGCGACCGGGTCCGAGGTTGCGTCGAAGCGCCACACGATCGCCGCCGCGAGCAGGGCGGCGGGGATGAAAGCCAGGCGGGCAAGGCGCGTTGTCATCGGAATCACAGAGGCTTGAGGACACGGGAGTATAGCACCCGCGCCGCGACGTTCCTGGCGACGCGCCGGCGCGACGACAGGCCTTCGGCGCGGACCGCGGACCTCTTTCTCAGGCGTCGAACCGCTGGCGCACGGACGCGAGCCACGCCAGCCGTTTCCCCGCCTCGGGGAAGCCGAGCCCGCCGAGATCGGCGGCCGGTCCGATGAGCAGTCGTTCGGACGACGGCAGCCCCGGGGTCGATCGCAGGCGGTCGACGGCGGTCTGCGGGTCCCCGGGATCACCGGGGCCGGCGGCGCCGATCCCGAGGGACAGCAGCGCCCCGTCGTGGAGCGGAGCCGCGGCCGCCGCCGCGAGATTGTCCGGGTGGCTGACGCAGTCCACGCTCAGGCAGCCGAGGCGCTTCAGCCGGCCGAGCCCGGCGGAGATCGGGGCGATGCTCCCGCCTTCGAGATGGATCGCCAGCGTGGCGCCGACGCCGCGTCCGAGCACCTCCCAGATGCGGGTGAAGATCGGGAAGGCCTCCGGGTGCGCGAGCAGATCCGGCTCGTCCACCTGCACGAAGGAGCAGCCGGCGGCCTGGAGCGCCCGCAGCTCCTGGTTCAGGGCGGTGGCGAGCGCCATCCCCAGGCCCATCGGATCGCCGTAGGCGTGGTCCTCGGCGCGCTGGGCGATGGTGAAGGGGCCGGTGAGCACCACCTTGACCGTGGCCGCCGCGCCCTCGGCGGCGAAGAGATAATCCTCGACGAGCAGCGGCTCCTTCCAGCCCACCTCCTGGCGGACGATCGGCACGCGGAATCGGCCGGATCCGGAGCCGCGCTCGGGGCCCGCCTCGACGCCGGAGAGCCGCGCCGCCACCTCCGCCACCGCCTCGTCGCGACGCGCCAGGCCGTCGGTGACCAGGTCGCAGCCGGCCTGCGCTTGCGCCGTCACCGCCTGCCGCGCCACCCGGTCGCGCGCCTCGCGCACCCCCGCGGGGACGCCGCTTCCGCCCTGCGCGCGCTCACGCTCGAGGTCCTCGCCGAGCGGCGTGCCGCGCCACGGGAACGAACCGTTGTTGGTGACCCTCATTTCGACGCTCCCCCCTTCGAAGATTTTCCCTTCCCGCCGGACGGCGTCGCGCTTCTCGCTTCCACGAACGCCAGGCCATCCGGAACCTTCCCGACGGTGATCGTGCCGCTCACTTCCCTGCCCGGGATCGAGACGATCGACACCGTCCCCGAGTCGTTGTTCGCCACGTAGAGACGCGTGCCGCGCCCGTTGACCGCCATGCCGCCGGGCCGGCGGCCCACCGGCACCGTGGCGATGACGTGCCGTCCCGCCACGTCGAGGAAGGTCACGTCGTCGCTGCCGCGATTCGAGACGATCGCCATCGGCGAGGCGGCGGGGAAGATCACCCGGATCGGCGTCTGCCCGGCCGGCAGGCGCGTCAGGACACTCGTGCGCCCGGTGTCCACCACCGCGACCTGCCCGGCGCCCTGCAGCGACGTGACGATGAAGCGCCCGTTCGGGCTCAGGGCGATGCCCTCGGGCCCCGGTCCCACCGGCAGCGTCTTGAGGAGCTTCAACGCCGGCAGCTCGTAAAGGCTCAGGGTGTCGGAGCCGCGATTGGCGATCCAGGCGCGGGACCCTTTCTTCGCGAGCGCCACGAGGTGCGAGCCGCGCTGGTTCGTCGTGATGCTGCGCTCGACGACGTCGCGCTTCACGTCCACGAGATAGAGGCGGTGGCTCCCCTCGCTCGTGACCACGAGGTGCCTCCCGTCCGGCGTGATCGCCAGGCCGTGCGGCTGATCGGCCCCGTCCGGCCGGATGGTGCGGGTGACTTTCCCCGCCGCCAGGTCGACGACCGACAGCGAGTCGTCCCCGACGTTGGCGGTGTAGGCCTTGCGCCCGTCGGGCGTGACCGCCAGTTCGTGCGGCTCCTTGCCGACCGGGATGGTCTTGAGCAACGTGTACGCCGGGACGTCGAACACCATGAGGCTGTCGTCGCCCTTGTTGAGGACGAGGAGCCGTCCTTCGCTGTGGCTGGCCGGCGATGCCGCCGCGGGCGCGAGCGTCGCCGGGGGCGGCGCGGCGTTTTCCGGACCGGGCGCGGGCGCGTCCCAGGCGCCGAACGTCACGACCGCCGCGCCGAAGGCGCCCAGGAACGCGAGGATCGTCGAGGCCCGCGTGATGCGGCCGGTCCTCGGGCGCGCGACATTCACCCGACGGCTGGTCACGCCGCCTCGCGAAAGGAGCGGCAGGCCTTTTCGAGCGCCTGCGGCAGGCCGGGGTCCGATCCCTGCGCTTCGATCAGGCGGACGAGGGCGCTGCCGACGACGAACCCGTCGGCGAAGCCGCGCACGGCGCGGACCTGCTCGGGACGGCTCAGGCCGAAGCCGACGGCGATCGGCAGGCCGGGACAATCGCTTCGCGTGGCGCGGACCTGGGATTCCAGCTCGGCGGGAAGATCGTCGCGCACCCCGGTCACCCCGGCCCGCGAGATGAAGTAGAGGAAACCGCGCGACACCGCGGCGATCGCCCGCCGTCGTTCCGGGGACGAGGTCGGCGCCACCAGGCCAATCGCATCCACGCCGCGCGCTTCCAGCGCGGCGCGCAGCGCGTGCCCTTCCTCGGGCGGCAGGTCGGTGACGAGCACTGCGGCGATCCCGGCGGCTTCGGCCTGCGCCGCGAACGCGTCCTCCCCCAGCCGGTGGATCGGATTGAAATAGGTGAACAGCACGAGCGGCGGCAGCGATTCCGAACGCAGCGCTTTGCAGCGATCGAGAATGGCACGCAGGGTGGCTCCCCCACGGCGGCCCCGTTCTGCTGCGCGCTGGTTCACCACTCCGTCGGCGATCGGGTCCGAGAACGGCACGCCGATCTCGATGACGTCGGCCCCGCCCCGCGTCATCGCGCGCAGGAGCTCCGGCAGGCGGCCCAGGTCGGGGTCTCCCGCGGTGAGGTAGGGCACGAACGCGGCGCGCTTCGCCGCTCGCGCCGCCGCAAAAGCCTCGGCGATGCGGCTCACGCTCCTGCTCCCGAGGTCCCCCGGGGCGTGGCGCCGACTCCGAGCAGCCGCGCCGCCTCCGCCACGTCCTTGTCGCCCCGGCCGGAGAGATTGGCGATGACGAGATCTCCCAGCGTTCCCGCGCCCGCCTCGCGCGCCACGAACGCCAGGGCGTGCGCCGACTCGAGGGCCGGCAGGATCCCTTCGCACCGCGCCAGCGTCTCGAAGGCGGCCAGCGCCTCGCTGTCGGAAACGTGGGCATACGTGGCCCGCCCGGTCTCGCGCAGGCGCGCGTGCTCGGGTCCGACCGCGGCGTAGTCGAGACCGGCGGACACCGAATGGGTCGCCTCGACGTTGCCCTCGTCGTCCTGCAGGATGAAGGTGCGCGTGCCATGGAGGACGCCCGGGCTCCCGCCGGCGAAGCGGGCCGCGTGGCGCCCCGGCGCGATCGCCGTCCCGCCCGCCTCGACGCCGAACATCCTCACGCCTTCATCCGCCAGGAAGGAGTGAAACAACCCGATGGCGTTGCTGCCGCCGCCGACGCACGCCACCAGCGAGTCCGGCATCCGCCCCTCGGCGGCGAAGATCTGCTGCCGCGCCTCGTGACCGATGACCGACTGGAAATCGCGCACCATCGACGGGTACGGGTGCGGGCCGAGGACCGATCCGAGGACGTAGTGCGTGTCCTGGACGTTCGTGACCCAGTCGCGCATGGCTTCGCTGATCGCGTCCTTGAGGGTGCGGCTGCCCGCCGACACCGGGCGCACCTCCGCGCCGAGCAGCCGCATGCGCACGACGTTGAGCTCCTGCCGGCGCATGTCCTCTTCGCCCATGTAGACGACGCATGCGAGCCCGAACAGGGCGGCGGCGCTGGCGGTGGCCACACCATGCTGTCCCGCGCCCGTCTCGGCGATGACGCGCGTCTTTCCCATGCGCCGGGCGAGGAGGGCCTGCCCGACGCTGTTGTTGATCTTGTGCGCGCCGGTGTGGGCGAGATCCTCGCGCTTCAGGTACAGGCGCAGTCCCGGCCGGATGCGCGCCGCCAGGTTGTCGGCGCGGAACAGCGGCGTCGGCCGGCCGGCGTACACGTTGAGCGTGCGGCGCAGCTCGGAGACGAACCCGGACTCGGCGCGGGCCTCGATCCAGGCCCGCTCCAGCTCCACGAGCGGCTGCACCAGCGTCTCGGGGACGTAGCGGCCACCGAAGGCGCCGAAACGGCCGCCCGCCCCGCCGGCGGTCGGATCCGGAGGCGTCACCGTCCCTCCCTCGAACGATCGAAACGCAGCACCGAGGCTTCGGCCAGGAGGGCCGAAGCCTCCGCGACCCGCTCGCAGAAGAGCCGCAGCCGGCCGCGGTCCTTGATCCCGGGGGCGGTCTCGACGCCGCTGTTCACGTCCACGGCATAGGGACGCGCCGCGGCGATGGCCTCGCCGACGTTCTCCGGCGTCAGGCCGCCCGCGAGGATCACCCGGCCGTAGGTGGCGCAGCGCCGCGCCACGCTCCAGTCGAAGGTCAGGCCGGTCCCGCCGCGCTGCGACCCGGCCGCGTCGAGCAGGAAGATCGGCCGCCCGTAGGCGGCGAGGATCACCGGGTCGAAATCGCCCGCGACGCGGTGCGCCTTGTACCAGGGCACCGGCATCCGGGCGCACTCTTCCGGACTCTCCTCGCCGTGGAGCTGCGCCGCGTCGAGGTGCAGCCCCGCCGCCAGCAGGCGGACGCGATCGACCGGCGCGTTGGCGAAGACGCCGACCCGCGCCACGAACGGAGGAATCGCGGCCGCCACCTGCTCCGCCCGATCGTCGCGCAGGCGGCGCGGGCTCTCGTCCACGAAGTTGAGGCCGATGGCGTCGGCGCCCGCCTCGACCGCCGCGGTGGCGTCCTCGGCGCGGGTGATGCCACAGACCTTGATGCGGACCCTCACGCCGCCGCTCCGTTCACGAGACTCCGCAGGGCCGCGCCCGGATCGGCGTCGCGCATCAGGCGCTCGCCGACGAGGAAGGCGTCGTAGCCGGCAGCGCGCAGGCGGTCGATGTCGGCGCGCGACTCGATGCCGCTCTCGCTCACCTTCACCGCCCCCGCCGGCAGCCGCTCCGCGAGCCGCAGGGAGATCTCGAGGCTCGTCGTCATGGTGCCGAGATCACGGTTGTTGACCCCGATGAGCGAGGCCCCGCAGTCGACCGCCCGCGCGGCGTCGTCCTCGGAGTGCACCTCCACCAGCGCCTCCATGTCGAGCGAGCGGCTGATGCCGATGAGCGTCGTCAGGAGGCGCGGCTCGAGGACCCGCGCGATGAGCAGCACCGCGTCGGCCCCGAGGGCCCGGCTGCGGTAGATCTGGTACTCCTCGAAGAGGAAATCCTTTCTCAGCAGCGGCACGCCGACGGCGCGCCGCACTTCCTCGAGGTGTCCCGGCGCTCCCAGGAAGAACCGGGCGTCGGTCAGGACCGAGATCGCCGCCGCGCCGGCGTCGGCATAGGCGCGCGCGATCGCCACAGGATCAGCCGAAGCGGCGATGCTGCCTTTCGCCGGCGAGGCGCGCTTCACCTCGGCGATGACGTTCACGCTCCCGGAACGGCGCAGCGCCGGGAGGAAGGGATGCGGCGCGTGGGCGGCGCTGGCCAGCTCGATGGCGCGGCGCATCGGCACCGCCCGCTTCTCCGCCTCCAGCTCGACCCGTTTCGCCGCCAGGATCCGGTCCAGGATGTCCATCGTCCTCCGCCTCGCTCCCTGGGAGCCTAGGTCCGGGGCGTGCGCTGCCGCAGCTTCCCGACGAGCGCCGCGGCCTGGCCGCGATCGATCGTCTCCGCGGCGAGCCGCGCCCCTGCTTCGATGCCATCGGCCCGGCCCGCCACTATGAGAGCCGCGCCGGCGTTGAGCACCACGATGTCCCGATGCGGCCCGGAGGCGCCCTCGAGCACGCGCCTCGCCGCCTCCACCTGCGCCTCGACCGTCCCGCCCGCGATCGCCTCGAGGGGCGCCCGCTTCAACCCCGCCTCCTCCGGGATGATGCGGCGCTCCAGCACGCGCCCGTCCAGGACCTCCGCCGCCACGGTCTCCCCGTGGAGCGCGATCTCGTCGGTGCCGGCGCCGTGGACCACGAGCGCCCGCGTCGCCCCGAGATCGAGGAGGACCCGCGCCAGGGGCCCCACCCAGGACGGATCATAGACGCCCAGGAGCTGCCGGCGCGCCCCCGCCGGGTTGGCGAGCGGGCCGAGCAGGTTGAAGACGGTCCGCACCCCGAGCTCGCGCCGCACCGCGGCGGCGTGCCCCATCGAGGGATGGAGCCGCGGCGCGAACAGGAAGCCGAAGCCGAGGTCGTCGAGGCAGGCCGCCGCCTCCTCCGGAGCGAGATCGGCGCGGACGCCGAGCCCCTCCAGCAGGTCGGCGCTGCCGCAGCGGCCGCTCACGGCCCGGTTGCCGTGCTTCGCCACCGGCACCCCGGCCGCCGCCACGACCAGCGCCGCGACGGTGGAGACGTTGAAGGTCCCGGCCCCGTCGCCGCCCGTGCCGCAGGTGTCGAGGACCTCCGGGTGCCGGGTGCGCACGGGCAGCGCGCGCGACCGCATGGTGCGCGCGAACGCCGCGATCTCCTCGACCGTCTCCCCCCGCATGCGCAGGGCCACGAGGAACGCGGCCAGCCGGGGCGGCGAGACGCTCCCGTCCATCACCGCTTCGAAGGCGAGGCGCGCCTCGGCGGCGGACAATCGCTCCCCCGCGACCACGCGCTGCAGCGCCGCGAGGAACGCCTCGGCGGTGGTCACAGCCCCGTCCCCTGGAGGAAATTGCGCAGCAGGTCCTTCCCGACCGTCGTCAGGATCGACTCGGGGTGGAACTGCACCCCCTCGGTGGGGTGGGAGCGGTGCCGCAGCCCCATGATCACGTCGGCCTCGGTCGTCGCGGTCACGACGAGCGGCGCGGGGAGCGAGCGCGGCTCGACCACGAGCGAATGGTAGCGGGTCGCCTCGAAGGGGTTGGGAAGCCCGCGATAGAGAGCGCCGTCGTCGTGGCGGATGGGGCTCGTCTTGCCGTGCATCAGCGTCGGTGCGCGCACGATCCGCCCGCCGAAGGCCTGGCCGATCGCCTGGTGCCCGAGACAGACCCCGAGGATCGGCAGCCGCCCCGAGAAGCGCCGGATGGCCTCGAGGCTCACGCCGGCGTCGTCGGGTGTGCCGGGCCCGGGAGAGATGACGATCGCGGCGGGTCCGAGCGCTTCGATGCCCGCGGCGTCGATGGCGTCGTTGCGGATCACCTCGACCTCCTGTCCCAGCTCCTGGAGGTACTGCACCAGGTTCCAGGTGAAGGAGTCGTAGTTGTCGATCATCAGGATCACGACGCCGCCTCCGCCCGCTCGACCGCCGTGATGAGGGCGCGCGCCTTGGCGAGGCACTCGCGGTGCTCGCGGAGCGGCACCGAGTCGGCGACGATTCCCGCGCCCGCCTGCACGTGCACGGTGCCGCGGTGCTCGAGGACGGTGCGGATGGTCAGGCAGGAGTCGAGCGACCCCGCGCCGTCGGCCCAGAACACCGCCCCCGCGTAGGGACCGCGCCGCACCGGCTCGAGGCCGTCGATGAGCTGCATGGCGCGCACCTTGGGGGCGCCCGAGACCGTCCCCGCCGGGAAGGCGGCGGCGAAGGCGTCCAGCGCGTCGCAACCCGGACGCAGTCGTCCCTCCACCTCGGAGACGAGGTGCATGACGTGCGAGAAGCGCTCCACCTGCAGGAACCGGCTCACCACGACGCTGCCGGCGCGGCACACCCGTCCGAGATCGTTGCGCGCCAGGTCGACGAGCATGACGTGCTCCGCCCGCTCCTTGGCGTCGGCGAGAAGGCCGCGCTCCAGGCGGCGATCCTCCTCCTCGTCGCGGCCGCGCGGCCGGGTCCCGGCAATCGGCCGGGTCCGCACCCGGTCGCCTTCCACCCGCACCAGCATCTCCGGCGAGGCTCCGGAGAGGGCCGCCCCGTCGTGATCGAGGTGGAACATGTACGGCGACGGATTGATCCGCCGGAGCGCCCGGTAGATGCCGAGCGGCGGCGCCGTGGCGCGCCGGTCGAACCGCTGCGACAGCACGACCTGGAAGATCTCCCCCGCCGCGATCGCGGCGCGCGCCCGGCGGACCGCGCGCAGGTAGTCCGCCCGGCTCGTGGACGCGCGCCAGCGCCCCGGCCGGCTCCTCGGCCGCGGCGCCGGCCGCGCCGGGCGCTCGAGCACGGCAGCGAGCGTGTCGATGCGCCGGCGCCCGGTCTCCCAGGCGCGCTGCAGCGCCCGGCCGCGGAGCCTGCGTCCTTCGCTTTCGGTCGGGATGAGCGTGACGATCTGCAGGCGCTGGCGCAGGTGATCGAAGGCCACGAGCGTGTCGTAGAGGCCGCACGCGAGCACCGGGACCCCCAGGTCGTCGCGCGCCTCCCGCGGCAGCCGCTCGAAGCGGCCGGCGAGATCGTAGGAGGCAAAGCCCACCGCCCCACCGACGAAGCGCGGCAGGTCCGGAAGGTCCACGGCGCGGAACGGCCGCAGGGCCGCGCGCAGCGCGTCGAGCGGGCGGGTCGCCGGCCCGCGCGGCGCGGCCGCACGCGCCGCCCCGCCGCGTCCCGGAGCTTCCTGTTCGTCGCCGACGCGCACCCAGCCGACCGGGTCGCGCCCGAGGAACGAATAGCGGGCGACGGTCTCCCCGCCTTCGATCGACTCGAGCAGGAACGGCGCCCGCGCGCCGCGCCTGAGACGCAGCGCCGCGCCGACCGGAGTGAGCAGATCGGCGCCGATCTCGCGGCAGAGGGGAACGGCGTGTCCCGGACGCGCCAGGCGCGACAGCTCGCCAGGGCCGAAGTTGTACTCCCCCCGGATCACGATCCGCCCTGCTTCTCCTGCTTTTCCTTCTCGTCCTTTTCGAGGATGCCGAGGGTCAGGGGAACCGCGAAGACCACCTGGATCGGGTCGGACAGCCCGGGAACCTGGAACAGGAGCCGCAGCGGCACGTCGTTCAGGCCGCTGTCCGGGATCGGGAAGTAAAGGACGTCCTCCATGTAGGAGTGCGGGGGCAGCGAGACCCGGTCCACGAGCAGCGTCCGCCGCGACGACGAGGGGAAGAACTCGCTCGTGATGTAGGTATAGAGACTCACGTAGGTCAGCGTGATCGACCGGTTCTGGGCGAACAGGCGCCGGTCGATGTCGAGACGCGGATAGGAGTCGGCCACTTCCGCGGCCGGGGCGACGCCGTACTGCTTGCCCAGGCGGTCTTCGAGGAGGAACGACTCGCGCGTCACCTCGAAGGTCTGCTTCGACTTGTTGATCACCTGCACGAAGAGCGGAACGAACGGTTCCGTCCGGACGAAGCGGGCGGCATCGACGCCGACCACCATCGTCGCCAGGCTGCCGTCCTCGCGGTAGTTGTAAGGACTGAGCTTGTCGCTGTAGGTGCCGGCGACGTTCGGGTTGCGGGCCAGGCCGACGCAGGACACGAGCGCCGGCGCGGCGACGAGCAGCGCGAGAAGGACGGGAACGCGGAGGCGGCTCACGAGGCGGCTCATGGAAGCGCGATCATACCCTCAGGCGCCGACGTAGCGATCGTAGAGGGCCCGGGCCCGCGCCTCGTCCGAGGTTCCCGAGACGATGGCGCGGCCGTCGGCGAAGATCGCCAGCGTGCAGCCGTCGATGGTCGCGCGCAGCAGATAAGCGTTCCGGGTGACGGGGCCGAGAGGGGCGAGGCGCCGCTCGATGGCGGCGAGGTCGGCGACGCGGCCCGGGCCGGGCCGGATCTGCACCGCATTGCGGCCGCACAGGGTGATGGCGCTCGTTCCCAGCCGCTGTTCCAGGAACTCGTAACGCCCCTCGTCGCACGCCGGGCAGCCTTTCGACATGGCGCCGCGTGACATCGCCAGCCGCTGGGTGGTGTTGGCCCACAGGTCGAACGCGACCAGGTCGCGGCTGCAGGCCTCGCGCGCCCCCGACAGGATCTTGATCGCCTCCCCCGCGGCCAAAGCCGACGCCAGCGCCGCCGCCGGCCCCAGGATCCCCGCGGTGTCACAGGTCTCGACGCTGCCCGGCGGCGGGGGCTCGCGCACGAGGCAGCGCAGACACGGGGTCACACCCGGAAGGATCGTCATGGTCATCCCGTAGGCACCGACGCAGGCGGCGTAGACCCACGGCGTGCCGCTCTGGAGCGCCCGATCGTTGAGCAGGAAGCGCGTCTCGAAATTGTCGGTGCCGTCGAGGAAGAGGTCGGCGCCCTCGGCGTGGCGCGTGATGTTGCCGGCGTCGAGGTGGGCCGCGACCGGCTCGATGCGGATGGCCGGGTTGATCGCCTGGAGCCGCCGCGCCGCCGCCATCGCCTTCGGGAGACCCTCCTCGACGTCGCGCTCGTCGAACAGGGACTGCCGGTGCAGGTTCGAGCGCTCGACGAAGTCCCGATCGACGATCCGCAGGCAGCCGACCCCCGCCCGCGCCAGTGAATCGGCGAGGTGCGTCCCGAGCGCCCCGCAGCCGACGAGGAGCACGGTGGATCGCCCGAGCGCCTCCTGGCCGCGCTCGCCCAGGGGCGCAAAGAGGGCCTGCCGGGCGTAGCGCGGATCAACGGGCATCGATCGCCTCGCGCACGGCGCGCCGCATCACCGCCAGAGGCGCCGACCGGCCGGTGAACAGGCGGAACTGCGCGGTCCCCTGGGCCAGGAACATCCCGAGTCCTCCCTTCGCCTCGAGCCCCCGGGAGCGCGCGCCACGCACGAACGCCGTCTCCTCGGGGGTGTAGATCAGATCGTAAACCCGGCGCGCCGCCACCGCACCCGCCGGGATCGGCAGCGCGCGCACGCGCGGCGCCATGCCGACCGGGGTCGCGTTGACCAGCAGATCACAGCGGAAGCCGCGCGCCCTGGACCAGGGGAGCGCCCGCGCCCCCCACTCCTCCGCCAGCGCCCGGCCGCGATCGGGCGTGCGGCTGAAGATCGTGACGCGCGCGCCGCGACGCACGAGGCTTGCGACGAGCGCCCGCGCCGCGCCTCCCGCTCCGAGCACGCCCACCCGCGCGCCGCGCAGCGCCAGCCAGCCACGCAGCGGCCGGATGGCCGCGGCCGCGTCGGTGTTGTGTCCTTCGAGTCGGTTCCACACCTTGATCACGGTGTTGACCGCCCCCAGACGGCGCGCCGCCGGGTCGACCTTGTCGAGGTGCGGGACGATCGCTTCCTTGAACGGCAGGGTGACCGAGAGCCCCCGGACCCGCAGCTCGCTCAAGACCGGCAGGAACTCCGCGACGGTGTCGGCCTCGAACGGGAGATAGCGCAGGTCGAGCCCGAGTGCCGTGCACGCCGCGTTGTGGAGAAACGGCGAGAGCGAGTGGCCGACCGGGTGACCGAGAACGCCGAGCACACCGGTCGCGGGCCCGATCCCGTCGATGCGGTAGGTGTCCACGAGATCCTCGATCGCGACCTGCCCGGGAGCCGAGGCCGGCGCCCCGCGGCGCGGCGCAAACATCCCCGCCCCGCCCCACGACGGGGCCAGGATGCGGCTCGGCACCCCCTTCGGTCCCATGGCGAAGGAGATCACCCTGCCGGCCGGGGCGCGCCGCAGCAGATCGCGGACGCGCAGGAGATCACCCGCCACCTCGGCGTAGGTGATGAGCTTCACCAGGTCGGCGCGCGGCTCCGCCAGCAGGCGCGCCAGGCGATCCTCGAGGTCGAGCGGGGTCGTCTGCAGGTCGTGCCAGGACAGCAGGCGCTTCGGTCCCCCGGGCCGGCTCAGCTCGGCCAGACCCAGGTCGGCCGGCTCGAGATCGAGCCAGTCGATGGGCGCCTTCGCCAGCCGGCGCAGGATCGCCGGTCGATCGGCCGGCGCCGCCTCTCCTCCCTGCGGCCGGCTCCGGAGCGTCATGAGCTTGGGCTTGCCCTTGGCGGCGACGAGGCGATCCACCTCCGGGTCGCGCAGGAGGTCGAGGCGGAACTCCACCAGGTCGGCGCGCGGGTGGACGTTGCGGTAGGCCTCGAGCGCCGCGGCGGTGGTCCGCTGCGCGATCACCTCGATGAGGAGCGGCCGGCGCGCCACGATGTCCTGGCCCCGGGTCAGGCTTCCGGATCCGGGCCCGGCGGAAAGAGCGGCATGCTGAGGTATTTCTCGCCGCGGTCGGGAAGGAGCGTGACGACATCGCCCGATCCGGCGCGCCGGGCCACCTCGAGCGCAGCGTAAACCGCGGTCCCCGAGGAGAACCCGGCGAGGATGCCCTCCTTCCGGGCGAGGTCCCGCGTCAGGCGCGCGGCATCCTCGTCCGACACGGTCATGCGCTCGTCCACGAGGCTCCAGTCCATGATGTCGGGGACGCGCGACTCGGTCATGTTCCGCAGGCCCTGCTGCAGGTGCTGCGGCTGCGGCTCGACGCTCACCACTTTGAGGGTGGGACGCAGCTCCTTGAGCCGGCGTGCCACGCCGACCAGCGTCCCGCAGGTGCCGAGCGTCAGGACCAGCCAGTCGATCCGCCCGTGGGTCTGCTGCCACAGCTCGACCGCGGTGCCGTGGTAGTGGGCCAGCGGGTTGTCGGGCGAGACGTACTGGCCGATGCGGAAGTAGCGTCCCGGCTCCTCGCGCTCCATGCGGTCGGCCAGCGCCCAGGCCTCGTCGGATCCCCCCTCCTTCGAGGTGAAGACGACGCGGGCGCCGAGCGCCTCGAGGATCTGCCGCCGCTCGCGCGACACCTTGCGCGCCATGGTGATGACGACCGGATAGCCCTTCACCGCGCCGACCATCGCCAGGCCGATGCCCGTGTTGCCGCTGGACGATTCGAGGAGCGTCATGCCCGGCCGCAGCGCGCCGCGCCGCTCCCCCTCCTCGACGATGCGCAGGGCGATGCGCTCCTTGACGCTCCCCATCGGGTTGAAGCCCTCGAGCTTCGCCCAGACGCGCACGCCCGGATGCGGGTTCAGGCGCTTGAGGAGGATGAGCGGCGTGCCGCCGACGGCTCCGAGGATGCTGTCGCAAGCGGGAGGGATGTAACTCATGCAGGGAGCGATTCTACACACGCGGCGCCCGGCGCGGGCGGCGATTCCTCGCGTGCTACGATGACCCGCCGCGCGCGTCTGCGCGCGTTCCACGAGGAGCGCATGAGCGAGAGGCAGTCGGCCCTGCTGACCAGCCACGCCCGATCGGGCGGTTGAGCGGCCAAGCTCGGTCCGGTGGACCTGGAGGAAATCGTCCGCGACTTCGCCACGGCGTCCAAAGCCGACCCGAACCTGCTCGTCGGCTTCGAGACCGGGGACGATGCGGGTGTGTACCGGCTCGACGACGGGACCGCGCTGGTGCAGACGGTGGACTACATCACGCCGGTCGTGGACGACCCGTACCTGTTCGGCCAGGTGGCGGCGGCCAACTCCCTCTCCGACGTGTACGCCATGGGAGGCCGGCCGCTGACGGCGATGAACTGCTGCAACTTCCCGGCGAAAGGGATCGACAAGCCGGCGCTGCGGCGCATCCTCGAAGGGGGCTTCAGCAAGATCCGCGAGGCCGGGGCGACCCTCGTCGGGGGCCACACGGTGCGCGACGACGACCTCAAGTACGGCCTGTCGGTCACGGGCGTCGTCGATCCGAAGCGGATCCTCCGGAACGTCGGGGCGCACCCGGGCGATGCCCTTGTCCTGACCAAGCCGATCGGCACCGGCGTCATCATCGGCGGCCGCGCCCGCGGCGTCGTCCCCGAGGCGCTCCTCGACCGGGCCGTCGCCTGGATGACGACGCTCAACCGGGTCGCCTGCGAGACGATGCTCGAGTTCACGCCGCACGCCTGCACCGACATCACCGGCTTCGGCTTCGCCGGGCACGCCCTCGGCATGACGCGCGGCGGCGGGGTCCGCCTGCGCGTTCGCTTCGACGACCTGCCGCGCTACGAGGAGAGCCTCGGCCTCATCGCCGACGGCGTGACGACCGGGGTGACCGGCTCGAATTTCGCGGTGGTCCAGGATCGTCTCGGTTTCTCCGGCGCCTTCAGCGAGCCGGAGCGGACGCTCCTCGTGGATCCGCAGACCTCCGGTGGTCTCCTCATTGCGCTTCCCGCGGCGGAGGCGCCGGCGCTGGTCGCCCGCCTGCGCGCGCGCGGGCAGACAGAGGCGGCGGCGATCGGCGAGGTCCTGCCCGTCGAAGGGGGAACGCTCCTCGAAGTGGTCCGCTGACCCGGGTCCGATACGCTTCGGGTTCTCGCCGCTGCGAGTGCCCGTGATGACGGCCATCTCCCCGCTCTCGCGACGGACCCCGGTGAGAAATGCGGGCTAGAGCGTCGAGACCGGATCGACGTCGATGGCGACGGCATCCGGGCGCAGCCCCGCCGCCTCGATCCGGGCCGTGGCGTCCTGCACCGCCGTCTGCACCGCCGCCCGCTGCGCCCCCTTGATCAGCACCTGCACGCGCCACTGGCCGCGCAGCCGCTCGAGCGGCGCCGGCGCCGGCCCGAGGATCTGGACATCCTTCCGGCCCGCGGAACGCATCCCCGCCGCGATGCGCCCGGCCGCGTCGCGGGCGCGCTCGAAGTCGGCGTCCCGGAAGACGAGCAGGGCGAGCGCGCTGTACGGCGGGTAGTGCAGGTTCCGGCGGTAGCGCAGCTCCTCGCGCGCGAAGCCTTCGTAGTCGTGCTCGCACGCGGCGCGCACCGCATGGTGATCCGGATCGAAGGCCTGGACGATCACCTCTCCCGGGGTCGCGCGCCGGCCGCTCCGGCCCGCCACCTGCGCCAGCAGCTGGAAGGTCCGCTCTCCCGCGCGGAAGTCCGGGAAGCCGAGGAGCGCGTCCCCCGCCACGACCCCGACGAGCGTCACGTTGGGGAAATCGTGTCCCTTGGCGATCATCTGGGTCCCGAGCAGGATGTCGACTTCGCCGCGCTCGACGCGCAGGAGCAGCCGCTCGGCCACGCCGCGGCCGCGCACCGTGTCGCGATCCATCCGGGCCACGCGGGCGCGCGGGAAGAGCGAGGTGACCGTCTCCTCCAGCCGCTCGGTCCCCGTGCCGCCGAAGTGGATCGGGCCGCCACCGCAGGACGGGCAGTCGGCCGGCACGCGCTCCGAGGCGTTGCAGTAGTGACAGCGCAGGCGATTCTCCCGGCGGTGCAGCGTCAGGCCGATGCTGCACGAGCGGCACTCGATCGGCTTGCCGCAGGCGCGGCACATGGCGAAGGTCGAGAAGCCGCGCCGGTTGAGAAGCACGAGGCTCTGCTCTGCTTTCCCGAGCCGATCCTCGAGCGCCGCGCGCAGAGGGCGCGACAGCACCTCGTCGCGACCGGTCTCCTGGAACTCGCGCCGCATGTCCACGCGCAGCACCCGGGGTAGCGCAGCCCCGCCGACCCGTCCCGGGAGCGTGAGCAGGCGGTGCTTGCCGGTTCGCGCCCGCGACCACGATTCCACCGACGGGGTCGCCGAGCCGAGGAGCGCCACGGCCCCCTGGCCCCGCGCCCGGACGATCGCCAGGTCGCGCCCGTTGTAGCGCGGGTGCTCGTCCTGCTTGTAGGAGGTGTCGTGCTCCTCGTCCACGACGACGAGGCCGAGGTCGCGCACCGGGGCGAACACCGCCGAGCGGGCCCCGAGCACGACCCGAACCCGCCCCTCGCGCACCTCGCGCCAGGCGTCCTGGCGTTCTCCTTCGGTCAGCCCGGAATGGAACAGCGCCAGGGCGGGCCCGAAGCGGTCGCGCATCTGCCGGGCCAGGAGCGGCGTCAGCCCGATCTCGGGGACGAGGTACAGGGCGCCGCGGCCGAGCTTCAGTGCGGCGTCGATGGCGCGCAGGTACACCTCGGTCTTGCCGCTCCCGGTCACGCCGAACAGGAGAAAGCTCTCGAAGCGGCGCGCCGCGAGCGCTTCGCCGACGGCGGCAAGCGCTTCGGACTGTGGCCCGGTCAGGACGCGCGGCAGCGCCGTGCCGTCCGGGATCGTGGCGGACTCGAGGGACGGCGGCAGCCGCAAGGGTGCGGTGCGCTTCTCCACACGGACGAGGCCGCGGCGCTCGAGCGAGCGCAGGGTCGCGGCATCGCCACCGGTCGTCTCGCGCAGCGCCGCCGCGGCCAGCCCTTCGGGGGCGGCGTCGAGGGCCGCGAGCACCGCCTTCTGCCGGCTGCCGCGCGCGCCCGGCTCCGCCTCACCCGGGAGACGCACGACCCAGGCCTCTTCCCGCGCCTCGGGTCCCGGTCGATCGACCGCCTGGCGCACCGCGAGGTAACCGCGACGCGCCAGGGCGCGCGCCCGGTCCGGGGCGAGCTCGAACCGCGCGCGCCTGCGAATCTCACCCAGGGCGACGAAGCGGCCTTCGGAGCCCGCGGCCAGGAGAACGGCCGCCACCGCCTCGGTCACGCTGTCGCGGCGGGCCGCCGCTCCTTCGAGGAGCTCCCTCTCCTCCTCGTCCGCCCCGGCCTTGGCATCGGTGGCGGTGATCGCATCGACGCCGGGGCCGAGCGCCTCGCGGCCTGCGACCGTCAGGGCCACTTCCAGCCGCAGCGTCGCCTGCTGCCCGGGAAGCGCGGTGCGGATCATCTCGCCCCACGACGCGCCGTAATACTCGGCGGCCCAGCGCGTCAGCTCGAGCAGGTCGGTGTCGAGCGCGGGAACCTCGTCGAGCACGCGCTCGACCGGCTTGAGCGTATAGGCGGGGTCTGCCGCTTCGCGCGCTTCGGAGTCGAAGTCGACGACGACCCCGGTCACCTTGCGCCCCCCGAACGGAACCAGGACGCGGGTTCCCGGCCGGCAGGCGTCGCGCAGCCCCGAAGGAACCGAGTAGCTCCAGAGTCGGCGCAGCGGCCCCGGAACGGCGACACGCACGCGGTCCGGAGAGACGCCGTCCAAAGACGCGATCCTCAGGCTTCGGAGAGGGCGGCCATCACCTGCTTGAGATCCTCCCAGACCTCGCGCTTGGCGGCGGGATTGCGCAGCAGGTAGGCCGGGTGGAAGGTCGGCATGACTCGAAAGCCCCCGACCTCGCGGAAGTTGCCGCGCAGGCGCGTGATGGTCTCGCGCGTCCCGAGGATGGCCTGGGCGGACGGCGTCCCGAGACAGACGATGACGCGCGGGCCGATCGCGGTGATCTGCCGGAACAGGAACGGCGAGCAGGTGGCCACTTCGTCCGGCAGCGGCGTGCGATTCTCGGGCGGACGGCACTTGACCACGTTGGCGATGTAGACCTGGCTGCGCTTCAGCCCCATCGCCTCGATCATCTTCGTCAGCAGCTGCCCGGCGCGTCCGACGAACGGCTCCCCCTGTGCGTCCTCGTCCGCCCCGGGTCCCTCGCCGATGAACATCAGCCGGGCGCCCGGATCGCCGACTCCGAACACCACCTGGGTCCGCCGCTCGCACAACCGGCAGCGCCGGCAGTCGCCGATCTCCTCCCGGATGCGCAGAAGCCCGTCACGACCGTTCGGGTCCTGGGCTGCGGCCGCGATGGCGAACGGCGTCGAGACGGCCGGCCGCTTCGTCTCTTTCGCATTGCCGCCGGCGACCGCCGTCTCGTCATCGTCGAGGTCCGGGGCCGCCGATCCGAACAATCGTGAAGGAGGTCCCGGTGACGCGGCCACGCGCGGCGCGGGATCCGGAGGCACGGCCGCGCGCGGCGCAGCAGGAGCGGGCGCTGCGGGCCGTGGCGCAGGAGAGGCGGCCGGCGAAGCGGGTCGCTCCGGGCCGGCGGCGAGGGCGCTCACGCCGAGGATCTTCAGCCACTCGATCCGGACCCGCAACGCTTCGCGCACGGCGTCGTCGCGGTTCATTTCCCCCTCCGCGCACGCGGCAGGAGCGGCTGCGCCAGGTCCAGGATCGCCTCGGCCATCACTTCCTTGCTCATCAGGGGCAGCTCCACGGCATGCCCGCGCTGGTCGAGCACGAGGGCCCGGTTGGTGGCGGCCTCGAAGCCTTCCCCGGCCACGCCGATGCGGTTGGCGACGATGAGATCGAGGTTCTTGCGCCGCAGCTTGCCGCGCGCGTTGGCTCGGAGATTTCCGCTCTCCGCCGCGAAGCCGACGAGCACCTGGTGCGGCTTCTTGCGCCGGCCGATCTCGGCCAGGATGTCGGTCGTCGGCAGGAGGCGCGTGGCGATGGCCCGATCCCCGCGGCCGCCCGTACGTCCCCGCTTCGCGTAGACCTCCTTCTTGAGCTTGGCGCGGGCCCGCGTCTCCGGCCGGTAGTCCGAGACGGCGGCCGCCTTCAGCACCAGGTCCGCCCCCTGGAACTGGTTGAGCGTGGCCCGGAGCATCTCGTCCGCCGTGACCACGCGCACGACCTTCACGCCCTCGGGCGGCGCGAGCTGCGTCGGCCCGGAGACGAGCGTCACCTCGGCGCCGCGATCGCGGGCCGCGGCCGCGAGCGCGTAGCCCATGCGGCCGGTGGACGGATTCGAGATGAAGCGGGCGGGGTCGAACGGTTCGCGGGTCGGCCCCGCGGTCACGAGGACGCGGCGGCCTTCGAGGGGACGCCCCTCAGGCGACCGCGGGCGGTGCGCACTTTTTTTTTGAGCCGATCGAAGACGGCGGCGACGATCGTCTCCGGCTCGGCCATGCGACCGATCCCCTCGTCGCCGCAGGCGAGCTCCCCCGCCACGGGGTCGATCACCGTCACGCCGCGCTGGCGCAGCGTCTGGAGATTGGCGCGCGTCGCGGGGTGCTCCCACATCCCGACGTTCATCGCCGGGGCGACCAGGACGGGCGCCCGGACCGCCAGGTGGAAGGTGCTCAGGAAATCGTCGGCCAGCCCGTGCGCCAGCTTCGCGAGGATGTCGGCGGTCGCGGGAGCCACGACCATGAGGTCGAGGCCGCGCGCCAGCGTGATGTGCTCGATGTCCGACCCCGCCGCGCGGCGCCACGGATCCGACAGGACCCGCTGCCCCGACAGCGTCTCGAGGGTCAGCGGCGTGATGAAGCGCCGCGCGTTGCGGGTCATGAGGACGTGCACGTCCACCCCGCCGCGCCGCAGTCCCCGGACGATTTCCGCCGCCTTGTAGGCCGCGATGCCGCCGCTGACTCCGAGCGCGATGCGGGGAGGGGCGTCACTCACCCGGTGGGACCCCTTCGTCGATGGCGTACGGCTCCGTGGTCACCTCGCTGACCTCCGTCTGCACCGGGATCTCCTCCGGGAACGGACCGTAGCTGTACGGGATGACCCCGGCCAGGACTTCCTCCTGGGCGATGGTCATCGACTTCTGCGACAGGCTTTCGATGCGCGCGCGGGCGCCGCGCTGCAGCTGCTTGCAGCGCTCGGCCGCGATGGTGATGAACTCGAACTTGTTGCCGATTGAATCGAGGCGGACCATCGAACCTCCCTGGGTCATTCAACCTCCCTGGCACGGAATCCACGCCCCGGGTCCGGGGCCGGACGGAAAGCGTGCATTGTACCTCAGGAGGCGGGGCGATCGGGCCCGAACCCGGCCTGGATCGAGGCGACACGCTCCTTGAGGCGCGAGGTCCGGCAGCGGGTCGCGACCACGATGGAGCGCAGGCGATCGAAGGCGGCGTCGAGGTCGTCGTTGACCACCTGGTAGTCGTACTCCGAGGCCCGCGCCACCTCGGCGGCGGCCAGGCGCAGCCGCTTCTCGAGGCTCTCGTCCGACTCGCTGCCCCGCGCCAGGAGCCGCGCCCGCAGCGCCTCGGGCCCGGGCGGGAGGATGAAGATCAGGACCGCCTCCGGCCGCAGGCGCCGCACCGCCATGGCCCCCTGCGTGTCCACGTCGAGCAGCACGTCGTGCCCCTCGCGGAGGACCTCCTCGACCTGGCGGCTGGAGGTGCCATAGAGCTCGCCCCCGACCACGGCCCATTCCAGGAATTCGCCGCCCTTGCGGCGCGCCTCGAACTCCTCCCGCGTGACGAAGTGGTAGTCCACGCCGGGCCGCTCGCCGGCGCGCGCCGCCCGTGTCGTGTGGGAGACGGAGAACACCAGCCCCGGCAGGGCCTGGAGGAGCCGACGGCAGAGCGTCGTCTTCCCCGCCCCCGAGGGGGCGGAGACCACCAGCAGGCCGCCCGTCCCCTTGCTCATTCGAGGTTCTGCACCTGCTCGCGGATCGTCTCGACCGCCGAGCGGAGCCGCAGCGCCGCCTGGCAGATCGGCAGCGCCTCCGCCTTGCTGGCGATCGTGTTCGACTCCCGGTTCATCTCCTGCATCACGAAGTCGAGCATCTTCCCGGCGGGCGATTCCCGCCCTTCGAGGAGGCCCCGCGCCTGCTCGAGATAGCCGCCGAGCCGGACCAGCTCCTCGCTGATGTCCACCTTGTCGGCGAGCAGCGCCACCTCCTGCGCCAGGCGCGCCGGATCGATCGCCGCGTCCTGGAGCAGCGGCGCCAGGCGCTCGCGCAGCCGGGCGGCCAGGCGATCCGGCTCGCGCGCGGTGTCTTGGGCGATGACGGCGACGTCCCGCTCCATCGCATCGAGGCGGCCGCGCAGGTCGGCGGAGAGTCGCGTCCCCTCGGCCCGGCGCCCGGTATCGAACGCGTCGAGCGCGGCGGCGAAGGCGTCCCGCAGGAGCCCGATCGCGACGGCCGGATCGGCCGCCTCGTCCCCGGTCACCTGCACGACGCCCGGCATCGACAGGAGTGACGCCGCCGGAAACGAGGCTCCGAGACGATGCCGCCGGGCGAGCCGGCGCGCCGCCTCGACGTACTGGGCCGCGATGGCGTCGCGAATCTCCAGGCGACCCTCGCCGTCTCCCGCGGCGAGCAGGGTCGCGGTCGCCTCGACGCGGCCGCGCACCAGCCGCTCCTGCAGGAGGCGGCGCAGCTCGGGCTCGCTCGAGGCCACCTCCGGCGGCAGCCGCAGCCGGACGTCGAGCACGCGGTTGTTGAAGCCCTTGATCTCGACCGTGAGGCGCAGGCCGTCGCGCTCGGCGAGAGCGCTGCCGAACGCGGTCATGCCGCGCACGCCCCGTTCCGCCGCCGTGGAAGTCCCGATCGCCCGCGCCCTTCGTTCCGTCATCGTGCGCCGCCGCGCGCGGCCGCGATCATATCCCAGGCGATGTGCGCCACCCGTCCGATGGCGCCCGGCTCTCCGAGGCGCGCCCGCACCCCCTCCAACTCGGATCGCATCGCCCCGGCGCGGGCCGGATCGGTCAGGATCCCGCGCAGCGCCCGCGCGATCGAGGGCCCCGCGCACTCGTCCTGGATCAGCTCGGGGACGACGCGGCGTCCGGCGATGAGGTTCGGCATCCCGACGTGCGGCAGATCGGTCAGCCGGCGCGCCAAAGCGTAGGTCATCGGGTTCATCCGGTAGACGATCACCATCGGCGTCCCGAGGAGCGCGGTCTCGAGCGTCGCGGTGCCGGAGGCCACGACCGCGACGTCCGCCGCCGCGACGGCGTCGTAGCGATCCTCCCGCACCAGGACCGGCAGCGGCTGCCCGGGCAAAGCCTTCTGCGCCAGGGCGCGGATCTCCTCCTCCCGGCGGGTCGGGGCGACCGTGAGCAGGCTCTGCAGATCGCGGAATTCGGAGCGGAGCCGGGCGACCGCGTCGAGCATCGGCGGCAGGTGGGCGGCGAGCTCGTTGCGCCGGCTGCCCGGCAGGAGCGCCACGACCGGGCGATCGGGGTCGAGGCCGAGGCGCGCGCGCTCCTGGCGGCGGTTGCGGTGCGTCCGCACGAGGTCGAGGAGCGGGTGCCCGACGAACGTGACCGGCACGCCGGCGGCGCGGTAGATCGCCTCCTCGAACGGGAGGATCACGAGCATCCGATCGACGAGCCCGGCCATCTGGCGGACCCGCCCGCGCCGCCATGCCCACACCTGCGGGCTGACGAAGTACAGCACCGGCACGCCGGCCGCGCGGGCGCGCGCCGCCAGGCGCAGGTTGAAATCGGGGTAGTCGATGAGGATCGCGAGGTCGGGTCGGGTCGCCGGATCCGAAAGGATTCGCGATGCGGCGCGGTAGGCGTCCCAGATGGCGCCGAACCGCGCCGCGACCTCGACGATGCCGGTCACCCCGATCACGGCGGCGTCCGCGAGCGGCTCGAGCCCCGCCGCGCGCATGGCGCCGCCGCCGATGCCGGTGAACACGATCGGAGGGGCGGCGGTCGACGGCCCCGAATGCGGCTCCGTGTCGCGCGGCGTGGCCGGCGCTCCTTCCCGCATGGCGCGCTGGATCAGGCCGCCGTAGAGATCGCCCGAGGCCTCCCCCGCCACGATCAGGACGCGAGCCGGTCGCGTCACGACCGCCCTCCGAGCCCCTCGACGGCTCCGACGCGCGCTCCGACCGCGAGGCTCTCGGCGCGCGTCGTCAGGGCCTCGAGGATCCGCTCGAGCTCGGCGCGGATCCTCTCCATGGCGGCGCGATCGGCCCGCGCGTCCACGGCGATCGGGTCGCCGTACACGAAGATGCCGCGCGCGAACGGCCGCGGCACGAGGAACCGATCCCAGGAACGCAGCCTCGACCCGCGCGACGCCGCGAACGCCACCGGGACGATGGGCGCCCGGCCCAGCCGCGCCGCTTCCACGACCCCGATCTGCACGCGGTGGCGCGGTCCGCGAGGGCCGTCGGTCGCGAAGGCGGCGTCGCGCCCCGCGCGCAGGTGCCGGATCATCTCCACCAGTGCCGCCGCCCCGCCGCGGCCGGTCGATCCCCGCACCATGAGGTGCCCGAAGCGCTCGAGGGTGCGCGACACGTACTCTCCGTCCCGGTGCCGGCTGGAGAGCACCGCCAGGGTCCTGCCGTACGACTGGCCGAGATAGGAATAGGTCATCAGCAGGAGCTGATCGTGGAAGAAGGCGTGCACGTAGGGGCGGCCGGCCCGGTGGAGCTCGCGCACCACGCCGTCGTTCTCCCAGGTCAGGCGCAGCGTGCGCCGCAGCGTCCGGACGAGGCCGGACGCCAGCACGGGCAGCCATCTCCGCCCCCAGGCGCTGCGCGTCACGGAGTCACCCGGAACGGCATCACCGGAAGGACGAACGGGATCGAAGGGAGGTGGGGAAGTGACGGCGCGCCACGCGCGGTGGATTATACTGCGCGGCCCGGGAGACCGGGCCGTGCGACATCGTCGTCCGCGGGGGGAGCGGGGGAAGCGGGGGGACCATGCGAGCGAAGAAACGACGTCCGGCGCCGGAACGATCGCGGGGCCGCAGGAAGCGGATCGTCATCACCGGCGGCGCAGGGTTCATCGGATCGCACCTGTGCGATCACTTTCTCGCGCGCGGGTTCGACGTCATCTGCGTCGACAACCTGCTCACCGGATCCACCGACAACATCGCCCATATCCGCAATCCCCGCTTCCAGTTCATCCACCAGGACCTGACCAATTTCGTCTACCTCACCGGGCCGATCGACTACATCCTGCACTTCGCCAGCCCCGCGAGCCCCAAGGACTATCTCGAGCTGCCCATCCAGACGCTCAAGGTGGGCTCGCTCGGCACCCACAAGGCGCTCGGGCTCGCGAAGGCGAAGGGGGCGCGGCTGCTGCTCGCGTCGACCTCGGAGGTCTACGGCGATCCGCTGGTGCACCCGCAGAAGGAGTCGTACTGGGGCAACGTCAACCCGGTGGGCCCTCGCGGCGTCTACGACGAAGCCAAGCGCTTCGCCGAGGCGATGACCGTGGCGTACCGCACCGCCGAGGGCGTGGACACGACCATCGCGCGCATCTTCAACACCTACGGCCCGCGCATGCGGCTGCAGGACGGCCGGGCCATCCCGGCGTTCATGAGCCAGGCCCTCACCGGCCGCCCGGTCACGGTCTTCGGCGACGGCAGCCAGACGCGCTCGTTCTGCTACATCGACGACATGGTGCGCGGCATCGAGGCGCTCCTGCTGTCGGGGCATCCCGGCCCGATCAACATCGGCAACCCGCGCGAGATGACCCTGCTCGAGATGGCCCGCGCGGTGATCACGCTCACGGGCTCGCGCAGCCGCATCGTCCACCGCCCGCTCCCGACGGACGACCCCAAGGTCCGGCAGCCGGACATCCGGCTGGCGCGGAAGGTGCTGCGCTGGGAGCCCCGCGTCGATCTGCAGACCGGGCTGCGCCACACGGTGCGCTACTTCAGGACCCGCATCGGGCGGCGCTGATTTCGCAGTCCGCGCCGGCCGTCAGGGCTTGACGGCGCAGGCGATCCAGTGCGAGCGCAGGAACGGCAGGCGCTCGCACGCCCCGCACAGGCGCTCGGAGATCGGCGCCAGCCGGCGGACCAGCGGCGGCAGCAGGGTCACGCTCTCGAGCCGCAGGGACCAGCCCGGGAAGGCGCCGCGCAGCTCCGCCGCGCTCACCGGGCGCGTGTTCCGGTTCCAGGGATTGGGATAGCGCGTGTCGTAGGAGACGAACGCCCCGCCCGGCTTCAGCACCCGGGCGCTCTCCGCGTAGATGGCGGACCGGCGGGAGGCGTCGAGCACCGAGGAGATCATCGTGGACTGGAAGACCAGGTCCACGCGCGCATCGCCGATGGGCAGCTGCGTCGCGTCCGCGACCGCGGCGGGGAGACCCGGCTGCTGGCGGCGCGCCGCGCGCAGGTCCGGGGCCACGAGGTCCAGGGCAACGATCCCCGAGAGCGGCCACCCGAGGCGGTCCATCTCGACGCAGTCGATTCCGCCGCCGGCGCCGAGATCGAGGACCAGGGCGTCGGCGCGCGGCAGGCCGAGGCTCCGGAGGAGCGGCCGCAGCGCCTCCCATTTGCCGCGGTGGATGAGGTGGGGTCCCGGGCCGCTCCAGCGGCGCCGGTAGCGCTCTTCGCGGTAGGTCGCCTCGTAGAGGCGGCGAATCCGCGCGTGCTCTTCGGGATCGGAGCCCCGGGGGTTCGGCTCCGGATCGGCGCGGACCATCCGGGGAACCGGCCGGCCGCTAGCCGGCGAAGCGCCCGCGCGTGCCGGCGTCGTCGCGCGCCGGAGCCGAGGCCACCTTGGTCTGCGACCCCTTGCGACGCTTTCCCGTACGCGCACCGGACTCGCCGTAGTAGTAGTAGCCGAGGTAGTAGTAGTCGCGGTAGTGCGATCGCTCGAGATCGACGCTGTTGAGCACCGCGCCGACGACGTTCGGGCTGACCTTGCGCAGCGTGACGATGGAGCGGCGGATGAGCTCCTTGTCGTTGCCGTTGTGCTTGATGACGAACATCACGAGGTCGGCCATCGACGCGAGGATCGAGGCGTCCGCCAGCGACACCACCGGCGGCGAGTCGATCAGGACCCAGTCGAAGCGGCGCTTCAGCTCCTGAAGCAGGGCCGTGAAGCGCTCGTGGCCGAAGACCTCGGCCGGGTTCGGGGGAATCGGCCCGCAGGTGATGGCGGACAGGTTCGGCGTCGCCGTCGGCTTGAGATAGGCGTTCAGGTCGTCGTCGGGCGACAGGATGTAGTTGGTGACCCCGTGCTCGCGCGCCACCTCGAGCCGCTGGTGGATGGTCGGGCGGCGCAGGTCGCAGTCCACGATGACGACGCGCTCCCCCGCCGAGGCCAGGGTCCGCGCCAGCTGCACGGTCGTCTGGCTCTTCCCTTCCTGGGGTCCGGCGCTGGTCACCAGCACCGCGTTGGCGGTGCGCGCCTTGCGCGAGAACAGCAGGCTGGTGCGCAGCGTCTGGTACGCCTCGCGCACGGCGTTGCGCATCGCCTCGGTGTCGCGCGGCACGATCGCCAGGAGATTGAGCCCGAGGAACTGCTCGACGTCCTCGCTGGTGCGGATGGTGTTGTCGAGGTAGTCGAGGAAGAAGACCGCCGCGATGCCCAGAAGCATCGCCAGGAGCATCCCCGCCGCCATGTTCAGCACCGTGCGCGGCTTGACCGCCACCTTGGGCACCGGGGCGCGATCGAGGATGCGCAGGTTGTTGGTCATCAGGCTGGCGCTGATGTCGATCTCCTTCATCCGGCTGCTGATCAGGTCGTAGATGCGCTTGGCCTCGGAGGCCTCGCCGCGCAGCTGCTCGTAGCCGGTCGCCTTCTGGTTGATCTGCAGCGACTCGGACCGGGTGCTGTCGATCTCGTGCGCCAGATCCCGCTGGCGATCCTGGATGAGGGCGTACTCGGTCTTGAAGTTGGAGATGATGCGCTCGCCCTCGGTGTTGATCCTCTGGTTGAGCTTGTCGAGCTCGCTCTTCATCTCGAGGACCCTGACGTGCCGCTCCTTGAACGTGATGAGCAGCTTCTGGTACTCGCGCTCGAGGCCGACGCGCTCGTGCGTCAGCTCCTGCACCGTCTTGTCGGCGCTGATCTCCGGGATGCTGTCGAACGATCCGCCCGATTTCCGCACCTGGTCGACCTGGCGCAGCAGGCTCTCGAGCGTCCCCTTGCGCACCTGGGTCCGGGTCAGCTCCTCCTGGAAGGTGGAGAGCTTGTCGTTGGTGATCTTCTGCTGGTTCTCCGGGACGTAGAGGTTGGCCTTCTCGGCGAACTCGAAGGAGTCCTTCTGCGTGTCCGCCAGGCGCGTGCGCAGCGGCTCGATCTCCTTGAGGAGCGACTGCACCGCGGTCGAGGCCGCCTGCACGCCCTGCTCGAGGTTGCGGTCGACGTAGGCCTCGGCCACCGTGTTGGTCCAGGTGGCGACCTCCTCGGGATTGGTGCCCTCGAGGGAGATCTCGACGATGCCGGTGTCCTTGATCGGCTCGATGTGCACCATGCTGCGGAAGGCCTCGATCGGATCGCTGGCCTTCTGGAACATCGGGTGGTTGTACAGGTCGAGGCGATCGAAGACGCGCGTCGCAACGGCGCGGCTGCGGATGATTTCGTATTGGGTGTTGAAGTAGCGCTCCTCGGCGATCCAGCCGAAGCCGGACCCGCCCATCTCGCCGACGTCGGCGACCGGGGCGACCTTGCGCGAGTTCAGTTGGATCTCGACCGACGCCTGGCCGCGATAGATCGGCTTCTGCGTGAACGTGCCGATGGCGACGAGCGTCGTGATGACGACGAAGATGGCGGCGATGGTCCAGCGTCCGCGCCAGAGAATCCGCCAGTAGTCGAGAATGTGGACTTCGCGCCGGTCGGCGCCCGCGGGGGCCGGACTGTTGATCATGGCGGAAATCGTATCACCAAACCCGCGCGATGCAAGGACTTTCGGGCAGTCGGGCTCTAGAAGACGCGGCGCGGAACGATAATGGTATCTTCCGGCTTGAGCGGGATGTCAGGCGACTTCCCGTCCTCGATCTGCTTGAGGCTGACGACCAGCTTTTCCTGCACGCCGTCCTTGCCCGATCTCAGAATCGAAACCTGGCGGCGATTGGCGAAGGGCGTCAAACCGCTGGCGACCGAGATGGCCTTGAGCACGGTCGTGCCGGATTCGAGGAAATACGGCCCGGGCCGCGAGACCTCGCCGCGGATGTAGTAGTAGTCCTTGCCGCCGATCGTCACGACATCGTTGCGCTGCAGGACCAGGTTGGACTCGCCCGTCACGTCCCCGAGCAGGTGATCGCGGTCCACCAGCATGGTCTGCACGTTGGAGTCGTTGTCGCCGTGCCGCGCGATGCTGATGCGCGACCCCGCGTCCTTCGTGATGCCCCCGGAGGCGGCCATCAGGTCGATGATCTTCATATCCCGCTTCAGCGGATAACGGCCGGGGTTGCGCACCTCGCCCATGATCGTCACCCACATCTTGGCGGATTCCTTCAGCTCGATGCTCACCTGCGGGTCGACGATGTAATCGCGGCCGAGGAGCAGGGTGACCTCGTCGTCCAGCTCGTCGGTGGTCTTCCCCGCCACCTTCAGGTCGCCCAGGAGCGGAATGTTCGCCTTGCCGTCCGAGCGGACCTCGAGGCTGCGCTTCAGGTCGTCGTGGCCGAAGACGGAGAAATCGATCTTGTCCCCCGGCCCGATCTCGTAGTCGCCGCTGCGCCTGACCGACCCCTGTCCGTCCTGGGCCGCGGCGCCGCCGGCCGGCCCTCCGCCTCCGGCCGGTCCCCCGGTCGGCTTGCCGCCTCCGGCCGGACCGCCGCCTCCGCCCGCCGGCGGGTCGGCCGCCCCGCCGCCCTGGCGCTCGACGAGGTGCAGCCGGATGCTGTCGGCGGACTGGTCCACCGACACGAGACGCAGCGCGTTGAGCGGCAGGTGCAGCTGCAGCTTGTCTTCACCCAGCGGGTCGATCTTCACCTCGGGGAGCCGGGCGTCACCGAGGGCGGTGCGCCGCGGGTAGTCTTCCGGCCGCCCCTGCCACGAGACCTGCACTTCGCCCGTGTCCGACCCGGGGAGGGTGAAGGTGTAGGGCGGCACCGGGGACCCGGTGCGGATCTCCAGGACCAGCGACGCGCCGTTCGGCACGAGACGCAGGCGCGGCGCATCCTCCGGCTGGGCCTTCTTGGCCGCGACCCCTGCCAGAAGCGCCGCCAACGCGGCGGCGGCGCGCAGAACACCCCCCGAGGAGCGGAAGTTTCGAATCACAGAATCCCCATTTCGAGTGTGAAGTAGACCCGGCTCGCGGAGTAGTCGAACGACTCGACGAATCCCGCCGCGCCGAGATCCTGCACCATGTTCGAATCGCGGCGCTGGTAATTATATCCAACGGTGAATCGCATGGTCGGCCTCAGGCGCCAGCCCGCGCCCACGTCGGCGAACGCGGCGCGATCCTTGCGGACGACCCCCTGGGACGGCAGGTACGATTCGAACAAGTCGACGAAGCCGTTGTTGTTGGCGTCCTCGGTCGGCGCGAACTGGGACGTCATGCGGACGTCCACGGGATCGCCGTACTCGTTCTGCTGCAGCCCCAGGCCGATCTGCCAGAAGGCCGACTGACCCACCTGCCGGGTCATCCGCAGCCGTCCTTCCAGGTTGGTGTAGAAGTTGTTGTTCAGGAAGTAGGACTGGTAGGCGTTGCGCCGGAAGCCCAGGTTGAAGTGCATGACATCGGTGGCGTTCCATCCCAGGTTGATGTCGGCGGCGAGCCCCTGGTAGTCCCCGCCCCCGCCTCCCTTGAAGTCCATCTGCTCCCAGCCGAGCGAGCCGCCCGTGGTGATGATGCCGCCCATCAGCCTCTGCAGGCCGACGCTGGTCGTCCGCGTATCCACGTCGACGTTGCCGTAGAAGTCCTGGCTGCGCTCCTGCTGGCCGTAGTCGGAGACCGACGAGAAGAACATCTGCGTCTCGGGGCTGACCTTGTAGGTGTAGCGCCCTTCGTATCCGATGCGCGAGTAGTCGTAGAACACCGGGCCGGTGATCTGTTCGCCGGTGATCGGGTCGACGCCCAGCGCGACGTTGTTGTCGAAGTCCAGCGAATAGGTGCGCGGGATGAAGGTGACGCGGTGCCGGGTGCCGAGGTCGAGGCTCAGTTCGAGCGAGGCCTCCTGCAGGGTGAACGGGACGAGGTTGAAGCGGATCTCCCCGCCCGGATCGAATTCCTGCACCTCCTGCGTGCCGTCGACGAAGTGGTCGCGCAGGGCGACGGTGAAAACGTCATGGATCAACATCGAGCCCTCGAAATCGAAGAAGTGGCTCCACTTGCTGACCTGCTGGACCTCCGCATTGGTGTATTCGCGGTAGACCGGCGCGTACTGGAAGCGCACGCGGCTGCGGCTGAGCGGGAGATCGATGAGGATGCGCGGAACGATTTCATACCGGCCGGTGGCGACGAGCTGCGCGCCGGGTATGTTGTCGCTCTGGTAGAACAGGTTGTCGTCGTAGGAGTAGTTCAAAGAGACCGCCGGGTACAGGACAAAGCGGCCGGCCGAGATGCCGGGATTGTTGTTCTGCACCTGGAAGGGAGGAGTCGAGTAGGTTCCCTGCGCCCGGGCCGTCTCCGCGGGGAGGAGCGCGGCAGCCGCGAGCGCGGCGCAAACGAGAAACCTCCGGATCGGACCGCGAGCATCGCGACCCGCCGGAACGGGTTGGAAACTGCGGATGATTGTCACGCTCAATTCTGCGCGTCGATCCGCCGTTTGCCAACCAGGGGCACGATCCGGGATTCCTCCCGCTCCTCCTCGCCGGCGGCGCCGCCGCGCGCCGGGATGTACTCGGGCACGAGCGTCCGCAGCGCCGCAAGCGCCCCGGCCGCGTCTCCGTGCTCGACCGCCTGCTCGAGCCGCGCCAGGGGCGCGGTCTCGGCGTCCGTCAGCCGCTCGACGCCGCTGAGGATGAGGATCTTCTCGTTGGAGGTGGCGAGGGCGTGCTCCGCCTCGTTGTGCACCTCCTCGTGCAGCTTTTCCCCCGGCCGGAGCCCGGTGAAGGCGATCTTGATGTCCTGGTCCGGGCGCAGCCCCGACAGCTCGATGAGCTGCCGCGCCAGGTCGACGATGCGCACCGGCTCGCCCATGCGGAGCAGGAAGATCTCCCCCCCCTCGCCCATGATCCCGGCCGTCAGCACCAGCTGCACCGCCTCGGGAATGGTCATGAAGTACCGCGTCGCCTCCGGGTGCGTCACGGTGACCGGGCCGCCCGCCGCGATCTGCCGGCGGAACGTGGGGATGACGGAGCCGTCGCTCCCGAGGACGTTGCCGAAGCGCACCGCCATGAAGCGGGTGCGCTCGCCCGACAGCGACTTGACCAGCCGCTCGCCGAGCCGCTTCGTCGCGCCCATGACGCTCGTCGGCCGGACCGCCTTGTCGGTGGAGATGTAGATGAAGCGGGCCACTCCCGCCGCCACCGAGGCTTCGGCCAGGCGGCGGGTCGCGAGGACGTTGTTCCGGATCGCCTCGAGGGGGTGGTCCTCCATCAGCGGGACGTGCTTGTAGGCGGCGGCGTGCAGGACGATCTCCGGACGGGAGGCCTCGAGCAGCGCGGTCATGCGTCCCTGGTCGAGCACGTCCCCGACCACGGCGCGGAAGCGCAGCAGCGGCTGCGCCTGGCGCAGCTCGGCGTCGAGATAGAAGAGATTGTTCTCGTTGCGGTCGAGGACGATCAGCTCCGCCGGGTCCTGCGCCGCGACCTGGCGCGACAGCTCCCGGCCGATCGACCCGGCCGCCCCGGTGACGAGCACCCGCCGACCGCGCAGCCCTTCGCGCAGGTGCTGCAGGTCGAGGCGCACCACCTCGCGACCGAGCAGGTCCTCGATCTCCACCATGCGGATCTGCCCGATCCGGGCGGCGCCGCGCTGCAGCTCGCCCAGCGTCGGCACGGTGCGCAGCCGCACGCCCGCTTCGCGGCAGGTCTCGAAGATCTCCAGCATCCACGGGCGCGAGGCGCGCGGCACCGCCAGGATCACCTCGCGGATTCCGAGCTCCTCGATGCGCCCCTTGAGATCGGCGCCGGTGCCCACGACCGGCACCCCGTGGATGGTGGCGCGCAGCTTCGCCGGGTCGTCGTCGAGAAACCCGATCGGGTTGAACTCCCCTTCGTTGCCCTTCCGGAGCTCGCGCAGCAGCGACTCGCCGGTGTCGCCGGCTCCGATGATGAGGGTGCGCCGGCCGCCGACGCGCCGTCGCGAGCCCCGCACCTCGTGCGTGAAACGCGGCAGCAGCCGGATCCCGCCGGCGAAAGCCAGCAGGAGCAGCGACGCCAGGATCAGGATGGCGCGCGACACGCCGCTGATCCCGCCGTAGACCAGCACGACCAGCGTGATCGCACGATAGGCGACGGCCTGGGAGAGCCGCACCAGGTCGTCCAGCCCGGTGTATTTCCACGTGCCGCGATACAGGCCGCAGAGCCGGAAAATGACGGGGGTGACGGCGAGGTCCAGCAGCGTGATGCCGAAGACGTGATGGTCGCGCAGCGACATCTGCGACCAGTCGAACTCGAAGCGCAGCGCGGCCGCCACCAGATTGGCGGCGAGCACGGCGACGATGTCGCCGAACGGAAGCACCAGGCGGCGAAGGCGATTCACGTTGCGAGCACCCGCTTCCTCCGGCAGACAGAGCGGCCCCGCCGGGGTGGTCTTTTCGGGTGGTCGTCTGTATACGCTGGAGGGGTCCCCTTGTCAACCGAAACGCCTCGTCAATCAGGCTATTGGCGCGGTTCCCAGAAGGGACGATCGGTGTCGAGAACGAAGTTGGCGAGCCCCGCCATTCCGGCGGCGGTCAGCGCCAGCGCGTAGTACGGCAGATACAGGATCGTGACGCGGATTCCCAGCCGATCGAGCACGAATCCCAGCAGGGCCGCGCCATAGAGAAGCCCCTGGCCCCAGGCGGCCACATCGCGAAACGGAACCGGCAGCCAAAGCGTTCCGGCCAGGATCAGGAGCAGCCAGATCGTCCCGAACCATCTCAGGATGCGGTGGGAGATCGCCTGGTAGGCCACGAGCGGGCGTCCCGCCTGCAGCGCCTCCCGCACCATGGCCAGCATGCTGCGCATGCCGAACGAGGCATGCCGGCGGCGGCGGCGCAGCTCGGTCTGCTCCGAGACCGCCTCCTCGACGCAACGCGCGGAGGGCTCGTAGAGCACCCGGGAACCGGCGATGCGGATGCGAATGGGAATGACGTCGTCGCAGAACATGCGCGGGTCCACGGGCTGGAACAGGGTGCGGCGATAAGCGTAGATCGCCCCGTTGGCGCCGAGGAGGATGCCGCGGTCGCCTTCGAGGCGCTTCACGCGGCGCTCGTAACCCCAGTACGCCCGCTCCCCTTCTCCCGAGGCGAGCCGCCCCGGGTTCTCGTACAGGAGCTCGCCGCAGACGCAGCCGACCTCCGGGTTCCCGAAGTGCCTGGCGAGCCGCTTCAGGCTCGCCGGCTCGTAGAGGGAGTTGGCGTCCGACATCACCACGAGGTCGCTCGTCAGCCGGGGGACGACCAGGTCGAGGCAGGCCACCTTCCCCCGGCGTCCCGCGAAAGCCGCCAGCTCGATGCCCCCGGACGCGAAGGCGCGCGCGATCGCCTCCGTGCCGTCGGTCGATCCGTCCGACACCACGATGGTGCGCAGGCGATCGCGCGGATAGTCGAGGGTCGTGACGTTCTCGAGCTTCCGCCTGAGGATGCGCTCCTCGTTGTACGCCGAGATCAGCAGGGTGAGGGTCGGCCACGCGGCGGGGTCTTCGCGCTTCGCCGGCCCGGCCGGCAGCGTCCGCCGGAGCAGGAGCGACAGCGGGTACAGCACGTAGGCCTGCAACAGCGCCGCGACCCCGATGCACCACAGCGCGATCAAGGCGGCTCCGGCAGGAGGATGGCCCGGAAGGTGCGGGCCACGAGGAGCAGGTCCGCGGACAGGCTCGCCCCCTCGACGTAGGCGAGGTTCAGGCGCAGCTTGCGCGGCAGGATCTCGGTCACGTAGTAGCGCTCGCGTTCCTCCGGCGGGACCGTCCCGAGCAGCCGCTCCTCGTCGCGGTAGGCCAGCGTGGCCGGGTCCGTGAGCCCGGGCCGGACCTCGAGCACGCGCCGCTCCTCCGGTCCGTAATCGGCGACGTAGATCGGCACCTCCGGACGCGGACCGACGATGGACATGTCGCCGCGCACGACATTGAAGAGCTGCGGCAGCTCGTCCAGCTTGGCGCGGCGCAGGAAGCGTCCGACGGTCGTGACGCGACGGTCCCCGGCGCCGGTGACCGGCAGCCCAGGTCCCGGACGCATCGTCCGGAACTTCAGGATCCGGAAGGGGCGGCCGTCGAGGCCGACGCGCTCCTGCCGGAAGAGGATCGGCCCGCGCGAGGTGCAGGCGACGAGGAGCGCGAGCAGGAGGAGGAGCGGCGAGAGCAGAAGGAGCGCGAGACTCGCGGCGCACAGGTCCACGGCGCGCTTGACGCCGCCCCGGGCATAGGCGCGCCCGCGCCCGGCGCTCATCGCCGCGTCTGGGCGGCGAGCGCCAGGAGCGTCCCGACGATGCGGTCCTGATCGGCGATCGACAGGCCGGGATGCAGCGGCAGCGAGAGGGCGCGCGCCGATTCCCGCTCGGTGTGCGGGAAATCGCCGCGGCGGTAGCCGAACGTCTTGCGGTAGTAGGAGAACAGGTGCAGCGGCAGGAAGTGCACGCTGTGACCGATGCCCGCCTCTCCCAGGAGCTCGCTGAAACGATCGCGGCCGACCTTCAGGACGCCCGGCCGCAGCCGGAGGATGTACAGGTGCCAGGCGTGCGTCGTGCCGGCGATCTCGGGAGGCGTCTCGAACGCCTCCTCCCCGGCGAGCAGCCGCGCGTACCGGAGCGCGAGGGCGTGCCGCCGGCGCTGCATCTGCGCGAACTTCGCCAGCTGGACGAGACCGATCGCGGCCGCCACGTCGGTCATGTTGTACTTGAAGCCGAGCTCCACGACGTCATAGCGCCACGAGCCGGCCCGCGTGTACCGCTTCCACGCGTCACGCGACAGCCCGTGCAGGCTGAGGCGGCGCAGCCGCCCGGCGAGCGCGCGGTCGTCGACCGTGATCATCCCGCCCTCGCCGGTGGCCAGGTTCTTCGTGGCGTAGAAGCTGAAGCAGGTCATCTCGGAGATCGATCCGACCGCGTGCCTTCCGATGGAAGCGCCGAGCGCGTGCGCCGCGTCCTCGATCACCGGGACCCGCCTTCGCCCCGCGGCGGCCCGGATGGCGCGCAGGTCGCTCGGCAGCCCGGCGATGTGGACCGGCACGATGGCCGTCGTCTTCCGCGTCATGCGCCGCGCCACCTGCGCCGGGTCGAGGTTCAGCGTCCGGGGGTCGATGTCGGCGAAGCGCGGCCGCGCGCCGAGGTAAAGGATCGCCTCTCCCGTGGCGGCGAAGGTGTAAGGCGAAGTCAGCACCTCATCGCCGGCCTTGACACCGGCCGCCGCGAGCGCCAGGTGGAGGGCGGCGGTGCAGGAGTTCACGCCGATGGCGTGCCGCGCCCCCACGAGCGAGGCGACGCGCTCCTCCAGGAGGCGCACGCGCGGCCCCGTGGTCAGCCATCCCGAGCGGATGGATCGCCCCGCCTCCGCCACCTCGCGCCCGTCGGTCCACGGGACGTGGAAAGGAATCCAGCGCGCCCGACGCCTCATGTCGCGTGGGGCTCCGGAACACCGGCGTCCGCCGCCAGCGCGACGCCCGCGACCTCGAAGGCCAGGGTCCGGCGCACGATGCCGATGAACGAGACGCACATCCCGAGTCCGATCCAGAGGACCTTGCTCCCCTCCGCGTTCCCGGTGATCCCCGACAGCATCAGGGCGAGGAGCATGGTCTCGACGGTGACGCCGAGGAGCGCCAGGTCGGTGCGGCCCACCTGGCGCGCGGCGGCCGCAGCCCGGCGCGCGCCGAACATCGCGCTGAACAGGATCCCGAGGAAGAGGGCGAGGCCGGGCAGCCCGGTCTCGGCCGCGGTGCCGACATATGCGTTGTGCGAGTTCAGGTGCTCCCCCGCGATCCCGCCCGAGGCGTAGCGCGTCGATCCGATCGGGAAATTCCCCGGCCCGGTGCCCAGGAACGGATAGTCCTCGACCAGCCGGACCCCCGTCTGCCACAGGCGCACCCGCATCCCGAAGGTGTCCTCCTGGCGCTCGATGCTCGGCAGGATGGTGCTGGCGCGCGACCAGAACTCGCCCGGGAGGAAGAAGATGAGCGCCACGCACGCCAGGGTGGACCCGAGGAGCACCAGGAAGCCGCGCTCCCGCGCCAGCCGGTACCAGACGCTGAGGATGGTGACGGCCATGACGATGAGCCCGGTGCGCGACAGGGTCAGCGCCAGCGCGAGCAGGAGGGGCGGGACCCCGAGCATCAGGATCAGGCGGGACAGAACGCCGCCGACGAGCGGGTACACGAGGAGCGTGGCGATCGCGCCGATGTTGATGTAGGTCGCCAGCAGGTTGCGATTCCCCGTCAGCCCCGTCGCCACCGGGGTCGCGCCCGTGTAGTACATCGCCAGCGCGATCAGCGCGGTCACGATGGTCCAGCACGCGGTCGCGAAGAGGATGTTGCGGAGCTTCAGCGGCGTGTCGACGACCGAGCCGATCATCATCATGCTCAGCCCGAGCAGGACGTAGGTCATGAGACGGCCCGTCGCCACCGTGGTGTCGAGGGCGTTCGCCGCGGAGAAGGCGCACCAGGCGAGGTAGGCGGACACGAACACGGCCTGGAGGTTTAACACGTCGCGCAGCCGCCGCTGGGTCAGGGTGTTCAGCAGCCAGCCGACGGTGATGAGGCCGCCCATGACCTTGGTGAAGGTGACCCCCTCCGTGAGCCGGAACGTCGCTCCTTCGAAATACATGAGCCCGAGCATGACGTGCACGCCCAGGTACGGCCGGTAGGCGCTCATCGCGAGGACCGCGGCCCCGACGACCAGCCCTCCGACCACGATCGGCGAGAGCTTCAGGAAGACGAGCCCGAAGGTGAGCGCCACGAACGCGCCGATCCCGACGACGAGGAGGCTCAGGGCGGTGACGTTCCGTCCGATGGCTTTCATCGCCCGCCATCCTCGGCGCACTCCTGCCGCGTGCTCTCCCGGACCGATCCCGCCGACATCAGGCGCTCGCAGGCCCGCCGCGCCTCGGCCCGGTCCCCGGTCCGCCGCGCGAAGGCGAGCAGCCCGCTCCAGGCGTCCGCGTCGGTCGGATGGAGATGGGCTGCTGCGAGGAACTGCCGCCGGGCTTCGTCGCCGCGCTGCAGCGATTCGAGGATCTCCCCCATCTCGAGGAACACGCGGGTGTCGGAGTCCCCCAGCGCCCGCGCCCGCTGCAGCGCCTCGAGCGCTCCCTGCGGATCGTCGAGGCGTCGCCGCACCCGCGCCAGCTCCAGGAGCGTCTCGGGATAGTCGGGCAGAAGCGCCACGGCCGCCTCGAGATCGCCGGAGGCCGCCTTCCACTGTCCGAGCCGGACCCGGGCCATGCCCAGCTCGATCCAGGCGTCGTAGTAGGTCGGATCCACCCGGGTCGCCAGCTCGAGGAACCGGATCGCCTCCTCGTCCCGGTTGTGCCGGGACAGGAGCCGCGCCGCGTCCCGGAGGATCTCCCCTCGCGCCACGAGCGACACGCTCAGCAGGGCGTCCTGGAAGCCGTCGAGCCCGGCCTGGACCAGCGACGGCGGCAGATCGAACCCGGTCAGGTAGGGATGCGCGTCGAGCCGCGGATAGGCCTCGACGGCCTGGCGGGTCTCCCGCTCCGCCGGCGCGACGACCCCGAACTCCAGGAACTGCTCCGCCAGGAGGCCGTGATACAGGTAGTTGTCGGGCTCGAGGGCGGCCGCTTTCTCGAGCGCGGCGAGACCCATCCGATCCTGCGGGAGCAGGTTTTCCATCGGGTCCTCGGACAGGCGCGACAGATCGATGGGGGCGCCGCGGCGGTCCACCCGGCCTTCGTGGAAGAAGAGATCGCCGGCCAGCGACCAGAGATGGGCCACGTACGGCGTGTCGCGCAGCCTCCGCCCGAGCAGGCGGCGCGCCTCGGCGTCCGCCTGGTCATCCGCCAGGGGCAGATCCATCCGGATGCCGACGTCCCGCAGGTGCAGGCCGGCGATGAGGATCTCGATCCGCCGGGTCTCGAGCACTCCCGGCGGCCCGCCGGCGGCGATCGCCTCCCCCGCGCGGTCCCACGCGCCGACCAGGTTGTTCGCCAGGTAGGCCCGCTGGCCGCGCCATTCGAGGAGTCCCGCCCAGGCGCGGCAGGCGAAGAACACGGTCTGGCCCACGAAGACGAGGGCGATCAGACCGAGCAGTCCTTTCCTGTTCACGACGCGGGCTCCTGTTCACGGTCGGGGAGGAGCGGGACTATACGATCGCCGGAGCGGTCGATCAATCGCGGACCCGGGCCGATCTCGGGGTTGCGGGCTCGCTCGGCGGCCGACCGGTGCAGGGCGACGAGCAGCCCCGCGAGCAGGGCGAACAGGAACCCATTCGAGCCGATCTGGAGATTGAAATCGACGAAGGAGTGCAGGACCAGGCTGGTCAGGCCGACCGCGATGGCGATGCGGAAGAGGTCCGACTCGTGCTCGGGGCTGCGCAGCGCCGGCAGGATGTAGCGGATCCCGAAGAGCAGGGCCCCCAGGGCGATCAGCAGCCCTCCCAGAATCCCGGTCTCCCAGACGACCTGCAGGAAGTCGTTGTGGGCCTTGTCCCAGCGCGCGGCGGTCCCGGGCGGGGTGTACGGCGCGAAGCTGGTCTCGAACGATCCCAGTCCGAACCCCGTGGCTCCCGCCTCGGGCAGGTGATCCACGACCTGGCGCCAGATCACCTGGCGGGCGTGGAACGAGGCCTCGTGCTCGAGCGCCCCCTCGGGGATCTGCGCCCGCAGGGTGTCCACGCCGATCCAGGCGATGAGCAGGGCGGCGGTCAGCGGCAGGGCCACGACCACGCCCCAGGCCAGCGCGCGCGGGCGGATGCGTTTCCACAGCGCCGCGAAGAGCAGGCCGCTGCTGAGCACCGCCGACAGCAGGCCGCCCCGCGATCCGCTGAGCACGAGCGACGCGAGGAGGAGGATCGCGGCGAACAGCGCCAGGAGCCACTGCCCCCAGCGGCCGGCCCGCTCCTGTCGATCGTCCATGAGGCCGGCGTCGGTCGGACGCGACCATTCGACCGGGGGCGGATCCTCGCCGGGCCGCGCCAGGTGGCGCTGCCGGTCCACGAGGAAGTAGGCCAGGGCGATCGCCAGCGGCAGGATCATCTCGACGTAGCCGGCGAAATGGTTGTGATTGACGAAGGGGCCGAACGCGGTCTCGCGCGGCGCCGCCCTGAGCCAGTAGATCCGGCCGTTCCAGGTGAGCCTCTGCACGATCGCGAAGAGCGCGATGAGGAAGCCGACGACGACGATGACCCGGAGCAGGAAGCGCGCCCGTCCCTTCGAGGCGCCCCAGCCCGCCGCGAGGTAGAACACGCCGGCGAACGTCAGCAGGAGGCCGGTCCGGCGCACCGTCTCCTCGACGTCGAGGCTCACCGGGACGCGCGCCGGAGGAGCGCCGAGACCGAGGGCCGCGCGGGCGGCCTCGTCATCCCGGGGCGTCGCCACGCCTCCCGCGGGCGGCGCGACCCCCGCCGCGTGGGCCGACGCCGATCCGGGAGCGAGGGCCGCGACCAGCGGGTGCGGGAGCGGGATCACCTGCAGGAGGACCAGTCCCAGGAACAGGCCGAGAGGCCACTCGACGCCGGTCTTCCAGCCCTCCTGTCCGCCTCCGGGACCCGCCAGGATCCGCCGCGCGAGCGCCACGAGGAGCAGGCTCGCCACGCCCCATTCCATCAGCGCGATCGACCAGGCCTCGACCGTTCCGAAGGCCAGCGGGGTGAAGGCGACGAGCGACACCAGCCCCCACTTCAGGACCGCGTCGCACCACCGGAGGGCCGAGCGCTCGCCGCGCGACAGCTCAGGCATGGCGCGCCAGACCTCCGCGCAGGCCGGCGACGATGTCGCGGATGGCCTGGGACGCATCGCGCCGGCAGACCAGCACCACGTTCCCCTCCCGCACCATCACCACGTCCTGCACACCGACGAACGCGGTGAGGCCGCCCGGATTGAAGGCCGCGCAGCCCCCGGAGCCGCTCGCGAGGACCACCCCGTCCTGCGCGGAGAGGCGCTCGCCCCGCGCCGCGGCGATCGCCGGCCAGGTCCCGAGGTCGGACCAGCGGTACGTCGCCGGCACGATCAGCAGATCGCGGCTGCGCTCGAGCACCGCCCGGTCGAACGAGATTGCCGGAACGCGGGACAGGACACGGCCGGGGATGCTCCAGGGCGCGCGCGACGGAACCGCAAGGCGCCGCAGCGGCGCGAGGACGCGCGGCGCCAGCCGCCCGAGCTCGCGAAGAAAAATCGCGGCGCGCCCGACGAAGATGCCGCAGTTCCAGAGATGACGGCGGCCGCGCACCCATCGCGCCGCGACCGCCTTCGAGGGCTTCTCGTGGAACCCGGCCACCCGCCGCACGCCGGGAAAACCGGCCGGACCCCCGAGGCTGACGTAGCCGAGCCCGGTGTCGGGATTCGCCGCCGGCACGCCCAGAAGCGCCACTCCTCCCCGGCGCGCGACGGCACGCGCCGCCCGCCTCACGTCCCGGAGGAAGCGCCCGGGCGGCGCGACGAATTGATCCGCGGGCAGCACCACGAGGAGGCCGTCCCCGGCCCGGCGTTCCACCCAGAGCGCCGCCAGGGCGACCGCGGCGGCGGTGTTGCGCCCGATGGCTTCGCGCAGGATGCGATCGGGCGCGATCCACGGCGCCTGCCGCCGCACCCAGCGGACCTGGCTCGCCCCGCAGACCACGATGACGCGGTCGGGCCCGGCGAGCGCGCGGGCGCGCGCGGCGGTCGCCTCGAAGAGCGTCCGGCGTCCGAGGAGCGGAACGAACGGCTTGGGGCGGTCGCGACGGACGCGCGGCCACAGCCGCTCCCCGCGGCCGCCCGCCAGGATGACGGCGTAGAGGGGCGTCCCGCCTCGCCTAGTCGAAGAAACGGTATCGGAGGATGCAGCCGATGGCGGCAAAGCCGTCCTTCCACGTGATCTTCTTCCCCTCCTCGTAACTGCGGCCATGATACGAGATCGCCACTTCGTAGATCCGGCAGCGCATGCGGGCCACCTTCGCGGTCACCTCGGGCTCGAACCCGAAGCGGTTCGAGCGGAGCGTCAGGCGCCGCACGATCCCGGTGCGGAAGACCTTGTAGCCGGTCTCCATGTCGGAGAGGTTGAGGTTGGTGAACATGTTCGAGAGCATCGTCAGGAAGCGGTTGCCCACCATGTGCCAGAAGAACAGCACCCGGTGGGTCTCGCCCCCGAAACGCGATCCGAACACGACGTCGGCCTTGTCGTCCAGGATGGGCTGCAGCAGGCGCGGGTAGTCGGCGGGGTCGTATTCGAGGTCGGCGTCCTGGATCAGCACGATGTCGCCGGTGGCGTGCTGGAAGCCGGTGCGCAGCGCCGCGCCCTTTCCCTGGTTGTGCGGCTGGAGCACGACGACGATCCCGGGCTGGCCGCGCAGCGTCTCGAGCCAGTCGCGCGTGCCGTCCTTCGAGCCGTCGTCGACCAGGATGATCTCCTTGTCGAACGGCGTGGCCTGCACCCGCGCGAGCGTCTTCGGCAGCGTCTCGCGTTCGTTGTAGACCGGGATGACGATCGAAAGCTTCATCCGGTGAACGCGGCCACCGTCCGGCGCAGCCCCTCCTCGAGGCCCACCGTCGGCTGGAACGACAGGTGCTGCTTCGCGAGATCGATGCTCGCGAGCGAGTGCTTGACGTCGCCGGCGCGGGGCGCCTCGTGCACCGGCTTCACCGGCTTGCCCAGGATCGTTCCGATGAGGGTCAGCACCTCGAGCAGGGTCGCGCTCGCGCCGCAGGCGACGTTGTACGCCAGCCCGGCGGCCGAGGCGGGGGCGTCGCAGGCGAGCAGGTTTGCCTGCACCGCATTGTCGATGTAGGTGAAATCGCGCGACTGCATCCCGTCCCCGAAGACCACGGGCGATCGCCCCGCGTCCACCGCGGTCACGAACTTCGGGATCACGGCCGCGTACTGCGACTCGGGATCCTGGCGCGGGCCGAAGATGTTGAAGTAGCGGAGCGAGATGGTCTCGAGACCGTAGAGGGGCGTGAAGATCCGGCAGTACTGCTCCCCCGCCAGCTTGCTCACGGCGTACGGAGACAGGGGCGCGGTCGGCTGCGACTCGACCTTGGGCAGCGTCGGCGCATCGCCGTACGCCGACGAGGACGAGGCGTAGACGAACCGCTTCACCCCCGCGTCGCGGGCCGCCAGCAGGAGCTGCAGGGTTCCGGTGGCGTTCACCTCGTGGCTCTGGAACGGCTCGGCCACGGATCGCGGCACCGACGGCAGGGCCGCCTGGTGCAGCACGTGTGTCGCGCCGGCGATCGCCCGCTTCACCAGGGCCGCGTCGCGCAGGTCCCCCTCGAAGAGCTGCGGCTCGGGACCCTTCGGGGTCCGGGCCTTGAGAGCCGCGTCCAGGTTGGATCGCTTGCCGGTGGAGAAGTCGTCGAGCACCGCGACCGACTCGCCCCGGCGCAGGAGCGCCTCGACGATGTGCCCGCCGATGAACCCGGCGCCTCCGGTGACGAGGTAGCGCCGACTCACGAGCGGCCGACCCCGGTGTAGCGGAACCCGATCTCGCGCATGTGGTGAGGATCATAGACGTTCCGCAGATCGACGACGACCGGGGCGCGCAGCGCGCCGCGCATCCGCTCCCAGTCGAGGTTGCGGAACTCGTTCCACTCGGTCGCGATGACCAGCGCGTCTCCGCCCTTCGCGGCGTCATAGGCATCGGCGCAGTAGCTGATCGAGGGGAGGACGTGTTTCGCCTCGTCCATGGCCGCCGGATCGAAGGCCCGCACCGCGGCGCCGCCCTTCTCCAGCTCCTGGATGATGCGCATCGCCGGGCTCTCGCGCGTGTCGCTGGTGTTCGGCTTGAAGGCCAGCCCGAGGAACGACAGCGTCTTGCCGCGCAGGCCGCCGACCGCCCGGGTGATCTTCTCCACCATGCGCGGGATCTGCTCGTCGTTGACGCGGATGACCCCGTTGACGACGTGCCCCGGCAGGTTGTGCTCCTTCGCCATCCTCTGGATGGCGAGCGTGTCCTTGGGGAAGCACGAGCCGCCGAAGCCCGGGCCCGGGTGCAGGAACTTCCGCCCGATCCGGTTGTCGAGGCCCATGCCGCGCGCCACCTCGTGCACGTCCGCTCCCACCGCCTCCGCCAGCGCGGCCATCTCGTTGATGAACGAGATCTTCGTGGCGAGGAAGGCGTTCGACGCGTACTTGATCATCTCGGCGCTGACCACGTTGGTGACGACGAACGGCGTCTCGATCAGGTAGAGCGGGTTGTAGAGATCCTTCATGATGGCGATCGCCTGCGGATCCTCGGCGCCGATGACGATGCGGTTCGGGCGCATGAAGTCTTCGATCGCCGCGCCCTCGCGCAGGAACTCCGGGTTGCTCGCCACGCTGAACGGGTGGGGCGCCTTCTGCTGCTCCTGGATGAGCTTGCGGATCATCGCCCCGGTGCCGGTGGGGACCGTGCTCTTGGTGACCACCACCTTGTAGCCGTTCATGTGCCGCGCGATGCCCGAGGCCACCTCGCGCACGAACCTCAGGTCGGCGGCGCCGTCGCCGTCGGACGGCGTGCCCACCGCGATGAAGATGACCAGCGACTTCTCCACGGCCGCCTTGAGGTCGGTCGTGAACGACAGCCGCCCCCCCTTCATGTTGCGGTTGACCAGCTCCTCGAGACCGGGCTCGAAGAAGGGGACCTTCCCCTCCTTCAGGCTGGCGATCTTCTTCTCGTCCTTGTCGATGCCGACCACGGAGACGCCGAACTCGGCGAAGCAGGCCCCCGTGACCAGGCCGACGTATCCGGTCCCCACCACTGCGATGTTCATCCTTGTGCTCCACGGGGCGCCGCGGCGCCCGCTGCTCGTTGTCCCGTCCTGCGATACCAGTCGACGAATCGCTCGAGACCTTCCTCGATTCCGACCTTGGGTTCGTACTCCAGGAGCCGCTGCGCCTTCGACACATCGGCCCAGGTGGCGACCACGTCGCCCGGCTGGTCCGGCTGAGCCTCGATGACGGCCTTGCGATCGAGCAGGCGCTCGAGGTGCCCGATCAGCTCTGACAGCCGCGTCGTCTTCGAGCCCCCGAGGTTGAGGATCTCGTAGCCCTGCACCCGCTCCACCGCGCGCATCACCCCGGCGATCACGTCGTCCACGTAGGTGTAGTCGCGCCGCGTCGACCCGTCCCCGAAGCGCGGCAGCGGCAGCCCGCGATCGATGAAGCGCGTGAACTTGTGGATGGCCATCTCCGGGCGCTGCCTCGGCCCGTAGACCGTGAAGAAGCGGAGGCAGAAGACGTTCAGCCGGTAGAGGGCATGGTACGTGGCGCACAGGAGCTCGCCGGATCGCTTGGTCGCGGCGTACGGCGAGATCGGCATGCCGACGTCGTCCTTCTCCGAGAACGGCGCCTTCGGCGCGTTGCCGTAGACCGAGGAGGACGACCCGAAGACGAACTTGCCGACGTTGTGCCGCCGGCACGCCTCGAGGAGCACCACCGTGCCGTTCAGGTTGACGTCGCTGTACAGCAGCGGCTGCTCGATGGAGGGGCGCACGCCGGCGCGGGCGGCGAGGTGCACCACCACGTCGATCGGGTGGGCGGCGAACAGCCGCTCCACCGCTTTTTCGTCCCGGATGTCGCCCTCGATCAGGTGGAATCCCGGCCGGCCCGCGAAGGCCGCGACGTTGCGGCGCTTGACCTCGGGGTCATAGAACGTGTCGAAATTGTCGAGGACGACGACGGAGCGGCCCTCCCCCAGGAGGGCCTCGACGAGGTGCGAGCCGATGAAGCCCGCGCCTCCCGTCACCAGGACGCTGCGCATCGCCATCCTTCCTTTACGGATTCGGCTCCGGGTTGGGGGGAGGCGCCTCCCCCTCCTGTCCCTCGCGCTCCTCCGCCCCCTTCTTGCCGTAGTGGCGGATCATGCCCTTGCCGATCTTGCTCTTCTGGATTCCGGCCACGACGTCCTTGAGGCCCTCGTACACGGCCGGATCGTTGACGATGCCGCCGAGCGTGCCCTCGCCGCGATCGATCTTCCCCAGAATCGAGTCGAGGTGAGAGGCGCTGCTCCTGAACTTGCCGAGCAGGCCGTCCGCATACTCCTTGTCCTTCATCAGACGTCCGATGGTTCCCTCGCCGCGATCGATGGTCTCGGCCAGCTGCCGGAAGGACGCCGCCCCCGCGCCGAGATCCTGGATCAGGGCCGCGCCCTTCCCCTTCGGGTCGCTGAGCTGGGCCAGGGCGCCCTCCGGCTCGTCGAGCCGCGCCAGGATCGATTTCAGATGCGTCATCGCCTCGTCCAGGGACCCGCTGAACCGCTGCGCCAGCTCCTTGTCCCGCAGCACCGTGCCGGCCAGCCCCTTCCCCTGCTCCAGTCCCTCGAGGAGACGCCGCAGGGACGCCAGGCTCCCCTCGAGGTCGGCGGCTCCCTGCCGCCCGAACTCGGGATTGTGGATCATTTCCTGCACGATCCCCTGCCCCTGATTCAGCGCCACCAGAAGATCCCGGAAGGAGGAGGTGATCTCCTTCAGGTCGTCGGCAATGCCCTGCCCCTGGAGCAGCGTCTCCTCCCAGGCCGACATGCCTGAATCGATGTACTCCCCCGCCGCCAGCTGCGGCTGCTCCGGATCGCCCGGGGTCAGCTCCACGTATTTATCCTGGGAAAGATAGGTCAGCGACTTCAGATAGGCCACCGTGCCGCGGCGGATGCGGGGCGCGAAGGCCCGGTCGACCCGGAACGTGACCTTGATCTTGAACTCCTTGAGATCGGTCGGGAAGACGATCTCGTCCACCGTGCCGATCTGCACGCCGACCAGACGCACCGGCGACCCGCGCGCCAGCCCCGAGGTGTTGTCGAAGCGGGTCCAGTAGGAGACCTTGGGATAGAACAGGCGCGACTCCTCGGTGATGGCGAGGACCGCGATGGCGAAGACGATGAGCCCGACCGACACGACCGCGCCGACCGACAGCTCCCTGGCCCACTTACGCGCCACGGTGGACCCTCCCGCCTCCGGACAGGAACTTCTGCAACTCCGGCTCCGGGCTCCTCTTCGCCTCCTCGACGGTCCCGACGAAGAGCATCCGGCCCTCGAAGAGGAAGGCGATGCGGTCGCCGACGTACAGCGCCGAGTCGATGTCGTGCGTCACCACGACCGAGGTCACATGGAGCCGGGACTGCATGCTGCGCATGAGATCGTTGATCGTCCCCGCCGTGACCGGATCGAGGCCGGTGGTCGGCTCGTCGTAGAGGATGCCGCGCGGCTCCATGGCGATGGAGCGGGCGAGCGCGACGCGCTTGCGCATCCCCCCGGACAGCTCCGACGGCATCAGGTGCTCCACGCCCGACAGCTCCACCATCGCCAGCTTCTCGCGGACCTTGGCCGCGATCGCCTCCGCGTCGAGATCGGTGTGCTCGCGCAGGCCGTAGCCGACGTTGTCCGCGACGTTCATCGAATCGAACAGCGCTCCGCCCTGGAACAGCATGCCGATCTTCTTGCGCACGTGCACCAGCTCGTCTTCGTCATGAGGGACGATGTCCTCCCCTTCCACCAGCACCCGCCCGCGGTCCGGGCGGTGCAGCCCGATGATGTGCCGCAGCAGGACCGACTTGCCGCTGCCGCTGCCCCCGAGCACGACCATCGTCTCGCCCGGCCGGATGTCGAAGGTCACCCCCTGCAGCACCTTCTTCGGGCCGAAGCTCTTGTAGACCTCCTCGAAGCGGACGAACGGCGCGTCCATCGATCCCGATCCTTGGCTAGAACGCCAGGAACAGCTTGGTCAGGAAGAAGTCGCTGATCAGGATGCTCAGGGACGAGGCCACCACGGTCTCGGTGGTGGCGCGTCCCACGCCGTCGGCGCCGCCCGTGGCGGTCAGCCCCTTGTAGCACGCGATGAAGGCGATGAGAAGGGCGAAGACGACGGTCTTGCCCAGGCCGCTCAGGATGTCCTCGGGGTGAATCGCCTTGATGACGTGCTGCATGTAGAAGGCTCCGGGCTGGTTCAGCGACGTGACCGCCATCAGGAAGCCGCCCATGATCCCGACGAAGTCCGAGAGGACCACGAGCACCGGCAGCATGATGACGATGGCGATCACCTTGGGGACGACGAGCTTGCGGATCGGGCTCGAGGCCAGCGCGCGGATGGCGTCGATCTGCTCGGTGACGTTCATCGTCCCGACCTCCGCCGTGATCCCGGCGCCGACGCGCCCGCCCACCATCAGCGCGGTCAAAACCGGCCCCAGCTCGCGCACGATCGACAGCGACACGATGTCGCCGACGAAGAACTTGGCGCCGTACGCGGCGAGCGAGTAGGACGTCTGGATCGCCAGGACCATGCCGGTGAACAGCGCGGTGATGGTGGCGATGCCGACCGAGAGGACGCCGAGGTGGTAGAGCTGGTCGAGGACGACCGCGCCCTCGGGACGCCGGCGCACCGCTTCGCGCGCCGACCGGGCGACGAGAATGGAGAAAGAGCCGACCTGTTCCAGAGCGCGCGTCGCGCCCCCGGTCATCGCCGGCCGATCCCCGCTTCGCTCCACCCCATAGGTCGCGCGGAGTCTATTCAACCGGCGCCGGAAGCGTCAAGGAATCGGCCGGAGAGCGGCCTGCCGTATGATGCGCCCGGCCTTCGGGCCGCTCGCATGGCGCGCCTCCTCCTTCTGATCCCGGTCGTCGTGATCGCCACGCTCGTGCTCGGGACGCTGGCGATCGCCGCCTGCCTCGTGGTGCCGGGCGGACGGCTCCTCATGCCGCTGGCGCGTCTCTGGTCGCGTCTCGTCCTGTGGGCCGCAGGGGTCACCTACGAGGCCTCCTATGACGCCGGCATTCCACGGGATCGTCCCGCCGTCTACGCGTCGAATCACCAGAGCCTGTTCGACATTCCGGTCCTGGTGCTGACCATGCCGGTCGATTTCCGCATGGTCGCGAAGAAGTCGCTGCTCTACGTTCCCATCTTCGGCTGGGCCCTGTGGCTGGCGGGATTCCTCTTCATCGACCGATCGAATCGCGAGCGCGCCATCCGCACGCTCGACCAGGCCGCCGCGCGGCTGCGTCGGGGGACGTCGATCGTCGTGTTCGCCGAAGGGACGCGCAGCCCCGACGGCACGTTGCTCCCCTTCAAGCGCGGCGGCTTCGTGCTGGCGATCCAAGCGGGCGTGCCGGTGATCCCGATCTCCCTGCGCGGCGGGACGGCGATCCTGCCGAAGGGCTCCCTCAATCCCCGCCCCGGGCGGATGCAGGCGGTGTTCGGCGCCCCGGTCGATGCGACCACGTACCGTTATGAGACGCGCGACGACCTGGTTTCGCGCGTGCGCGAACGGATCGGCGGGGCGCTCGCCGGAGAAACTCCCTGACGGAGGCGCGTCAGGCGCCGCGGCGGGCGTCGAGGCCGGCGTAGATCGCGTCCATCTCGCGCAGCAGCCGCTCCCAGCCGTAGGCGGCGGCGACGTGCTCGCGGGCCGCCCGTCCCATCGCCCTGCGACGCTCGTCGTCCCCGAGGAGCGCGAGGATCGCCGCCGCCAGGGACGCGTCGTCGTTCACCGGCACCAGCACTCCGAGCCTCTCGCCCGACAGCACCTCGGTCGCGGACGGAAAGCGCGTGCAGACGACCGGAAGGCCGGCCGCCATGGCCTCGAGGAGCGCGTTCGGCAGTCCCTCGCGGTCGGAGGTCAGGCAGAAGATGTCGGCGGCCATGAGCCACCGCGGGATGTCGGCCTGCTCCCCGACGAGGCGCACCGATGCGGCGGCGCCCGAGGCGTCGAGGACCCGCTGCATCGCCCCGGGATCGACGAGATGCCCGACCGCCACGAAGGTGACGTCGGGTCGCGCCGCGGCGACCCGGCGCGCCGCGCGGAAGAACATCGCGTGGTTCTTCTCGGCCGACTGCCGCGCGACCAGGAGGACGAGCCGCTGCTCCGGCGGCAGTCCAAGCGAGGCGCGCACCGCGTCCCGCGCTCCGGGCGCGGCCGCCGCCTCCTCCACCGCGTTGGGAACGACGCGAATCCCCGCCGGGGGAAGCCCGTACTTTTCCACGAGCGACGCCGCGGTCGCCTGGCTATTGACCAGGCGCAGGGTGAGCGGGGCCAGCAGCCGCTCGTACAGGCGCACCGCAAAGGGGGCGCGCACGACCATGCCGCGGTCGCTCGACACCAGCCGGCGCACGCCGCACGAAAGCGCCGCCAGGCGCCCCCAGAAATTTCCCGAGTAGAGCCAGGTGTGCACCACGTCCGGGCTCGTCTCGCGCACGGTCCGTCGAAGACGCGCGAAGAACGACCACGGCCGCATGGCGAACTTGTCGAAGAAGATCGTCCGGATCCCGGCCGCGTTCAGGTCCGCTTCGAGAGACGGGGTGCGGGTGTAGAAGCAGACCGTGTGACGGGTGCGCTTCGGATCCATGCGCAGCAGGAGCTGCACCAGCTGCCGCTCGGTCCCGCCCACGCCGAGCGTCGGGATGATGTGCAGGATGTGCAGCGGCCGCGTCGTGTCCGGTCGTGCCGCCGGCGATGGCGGAGCGCCGCCGTGGTCCGGACCCGGCTCGTGCGCCGCTCCGGCGCTCACGGCGCCGCGGTCGGGACGGCGCGCGGCTCGGCGGCGCCTGGCCGGACGGGGGCCGTCAGGCGCCGCGCCACGCAGGCCTCGTGCCACGAGACGATCATGACGAGCGCCCGCAGGAGCGCCTCATCGCGATCGTCTCCCGAAAGGAACCGGCCGATCGCCGCACGCAGCCGCCCTGCGTCGATGGGGCCACCCTGGACCGGCTCGCTTCGCGGCAGCTCCTGGAGGAAGGCGCGCAGGGCCGGCACGCCGCGGAAATACGACGCCCAGGGGGCGGTGAAGCCGCGCTTGCGGTAACCGCCGAGAACCGGGGCGAGGGCCGCCGCATACGCGGCCCGCAGCGGGCGCTTCCCTTCCCGTGTCCCGGCGAGCGCCGAGGTGGGGAGCGCGGCGGCCCCCTCCACGAGCCGGTAGTCGAGGAACGGCACGCGGCACTCGATCGAGGCCCCCATCGTCATCTTGTCGTTCACGTCGAGGACCGAGCAGAGGAAGGTGTGCTGGTCGCTGTACATCGCCTGGCGGAGCGGGTCGTCCGGATACACCCCGGCGGCCTCCTGGAGCATGCGGCGGCGGAACTCGAAGCGCCGCTCGGGGCGCAGGCCGAACGCCCCAAGCTCTCCGGGCAGGATGTCGCAGGCGTTGTAGAGCAGCAGCCCCTCGCGCGGGTCCTCGCGCAGCATGCGGCAGAGCTTGACCGCCCGCGACCCGAGCGCGCGCGCCAGACGCGGGCGCAGGACCGGCGCCGCGCGCTGCAGCCACGCCAGGAGCGGCAGCGGCCGGTAGCGCTGGTAGCCGCCCAGGGTCTCGTCCGCTCCTTCGCCCGACAGCAGCACCGTGACGCGCGGTTTCGCGAACCGCGAGATGGCGAGGAGATGAATGTCGCTCCCGTGCGGCAGCGGCTCGTCGTTGAACCACGCCGCGCGCCCCAGCTCCTCGAGCAGCGTCTCCGGCCCGACCGTCAGCTCGTGGTGCTCGAGGCCCCACGCCTGCGCGCCGCGCCGCGCGATCTCCCCCTCGTCGAGCGCATCGCCGGGGAAGCGGATGGTGAAGCTCGCCACGCCGCGGCCGGCCTGGGCGCTGAGGACCGAAGCGACGCAGCTGGAATCGAGGCCGCCGCTCAGGAGCACGCCGAGCGGCACGTCGCTGATGCGCCGGTAGCCGACCGCGCTCTCGAACTTGTCGCGGAACCATTCGGCCGGGTCCCCCAGGGGGCGCGCGTTGGGGCGGGCGACGCGCTCCGCCAGCGACCACCAGCGCCGCACCGTGCCGCGCCCGTGGCGCCAGAGCAGGGCGTGGCCGGGCAGGAGCCTCCGGACCCCCAGGAACGGCGTCGCCTCGCCGGCGACGTAGCGGAAGCACAGCAGCTCCTCCCAGGCGGACGGATCGAGGCGCGGCTCGATGCCGGCCTCGAAGAGGGCCTTGGGCTCCGAGGCGAACCACAGGGCGCCGTCCCGCTCCGCCAGGTACACCGGCTTGATCCCGAGCCGGTCGCGGGCGATGAAGAGGGACCGCTCGTTCCGATCCCAGATCGCGAACGCGAACATGCCGTTCAGCTGATCGAGCATGGACGGACCGTACGCCGCGTACAGCTGGAGGATCACCTCGGTGTCGGTGTCGGTGGTGAAGCGGTGGCCCGACGCCTCGAGGCCGGTGCGCAGCTCGCGATAGTTGTAGATCTCGCCGTTGTGGACGATGCGGAAGCGGCCGTCGGCGCTCGCCATGGGCATGCGGCCGCGGGGCGACAGATCGAGGATGGCGAGCCGGCGCGACGCGAGCCCGACGCCGTCCTCCTCCCAGGCGCCGCGATCGTCCGGGCCGCGGTGCGCCATGGCGTCCCGCATCGCTTCGAGGAGGCCGGGCGGGGCCGCGAAGGTGCGCACCGGGTGGACGTAACCGGCGATGGCGCACATCAGCCGGTCCTCCGGCCGTTGCGGCCGTCACGTCCGTGACCGCCGCGACCCCCGCGCCCATTGCAGAGCGTGGCGAACAATTCCTCCCACCGGCCGCGCACGGCGTCCCAGTCGGAGCGCAGCGCCAGGTTCCGGCCATTCCGCGACAGGCGGGCCGCGAGATCCGGTTCGGCGAGCAGGCGCAGCACCGCCGCGCTCATCGCCTCCGCGTCGCCGTCGGGAATGAGCAGCCCGGTGTCGCCGTCGGTCAGGAGATCGGGCACGCCGCCGACCGCCGTGCTCACGACCGGAAGGCCCATCGCCGCCGCCTCGACCACCGCCACCGGCATGTTGTCGTAGTGGCTCGTGTTGATGAAGATGTCGCACGCCTCGCCGCAGCGGGTCTTGCCGGCCAGGTCCAGGAATCCCGGCAGCTCCAGCGCGTCCGCGAGACCGAGCTCCTTCGCCCGCGCCGCCACCTCGGCACGCATCCCCTTGTCCTCGCCTCCCATGACGAGCGCGGCGTCCGGATGGCGCTCTCTCACCCGGCGAAGGACTTCGAGGGCCATGAACGGGTTGTAGTCCGGGTCGAAGGTCCGCATCCAGAAGAGCCGCGGCCGGAGCGGGCGCCTTTCGCGATAAGGGTAGCGTTTCGCTTCGATGACGTTCGGAATGACCTGGGAGCGCAGCCCCAGGTCGGTCGCGGTCCGCGCCAGGTAAGGCGACGGGGCCACGATCATCGAAGCCCGGCCGAACACCCGCCGGGCCCAGCGCGGATGCTTCGCGACGAATTCCGGCAACGCCCCGCCGTGCAGGAGGAACACCACCGGGACGCCCCACGCGCTCCCGATGGCGCTGGCGGTGTCCTCGACCACGAAGCTGCGGCCGCCGTAGGTGTGCACGATGAGCACGTCCAGTCCGCGGCCGCGCGTGACCAGGGTCCCGGCGATCTCCGCCAGGCGCACGAAGCGGCTGGTGGACGTGGAGACCGCGACGACGGGATAGCCGGCCGCGCGGAACAGGCCCGACAGGCGCACCCCCTGGGTGACGACGACACCGGGATGCACGGCGCCGGGCAGCGGTCCCGCGAAGCACAGTCTGGGTCGGGATGGGGCGGTTCGAGGATCCATCGACTCCGGCGCGGCCCGCGCCGTCCGCGGGCCAGGGGAAGGGCGCGAGTCTATCAGATTGACAGGGATGCCACGTGACCGTATCGTCGCCCGCTGCGGCGGCGCACGCCGCGGCCGGAGCGCGCGGGTTGAAGGGCAGGCTGCTGTATGTCGTCGTCGATCGGATCGAAGGAAGGGCGGTCATTCCGGCGCTCGAGGCCATGCTCGAGCGCCAGGGATGGGATGCCGCGCGGCTGCGCGCCGAGACCGACCTGCGGGTCCGCCGGCAGCTCGAGCACGCGATCGCCCGGGTGCCCTTCTACCAGCGCCTCGGCCTGGCAACCTCTGCGACCCTCGATGCCCTGCCCCTGATCGGCCGCGAGGAGCTGCGCCGCCACGGCGACTCGCTGCGCGTCCCGGACGTGCCCCCCGGTGCTCTCGAGGAGGCGACCAGCGGCGGCAGCACCGGGACGCCCGTCCGCGTGTGGCTCGACGCCCCGGCCCGCGATGCGCAGATGGCCGGTGTCCTGCGCGCCCAGACCTGGATGGGGCTGCCGTTGGTGACGCGGCATGCGCTCCTCTGGGGCCCGCCGCCGGACGTGGTGACCTATGGAACGCTGAAGGGCCGCCTGCGCGGCCTGCCGATCCGCCGGAGCTTCTATCCCACGTATGGCCTCGACGACGCGGCGGCCGCGCGGCTGCGGGACCAGCTTCGGCACGGCGCCTTCCCGCAGGTCTTCGGCTACAGCAGCGCACTCGACCGCATCGCCTCGGGGGCAGAGCCGCTGCCGCGCCCGGCGCGGGCGGTTGTCGCCTCCGCCGAAATCCTCTTTCCGGCGCAGCGGCGGCGCATCGAGCGCTTCTTCGGCGCGCCGCTCTTCGAGCGCTACGGCTGCAACGAGTTCGCCGCCATCGCCCACCAGTGCGCCAGGGGAGGCCGGCACGTCCTGTCCGATCGGGTGGTGCTCGAGATCCTCGATCGCTCCGGGCGGCCGGCGCCGCCGGGGACCATCGGCGAAGCGGTGGTGAGCGATCTCGACAACCGGGCGATGCCGCTCCTGCGCTATCGGCTCGGGGACGCGATCGAGGCCGGCGGCACGTGCTCCTGTCCGCTTCCTTTTCCGGTGGTCGGCCCGGTGCACGGGCGGATGGCCGACCTCCTCGAAGGCGAGGGCGGGCGGATGGTTTCGCCGCGCCACGTGGCGGAGACGCTCGCTCCCTGCGGCGAGGCGCTCGAGCACCAGGTGCGCGTCGCGGACGGTGGCCTCACGTGCCTGGTGCGATCGATGGGATCGTTCGACTTCGTCCGCGCCGCGTCGGCCCTCGGCGCGCTCTTCGGCCTGGACGTCGCGGTCCGTCCTGCCGTAGCGATCGAGCGCTGGCCGTCGGGCAAGGTGCGGCCGGTCGTGCGCGAGGCGGCGGCATGAGCCTTTTGCATCGCGCGGCGTACCGGCTCATCCAGGCCGCCCGGCGCGAGCCGGTCCACGCGGTGCTGCGCGGGATGGAAGCGAGCCAGTGGTGGCCGGAAGAGCGTCTGCGGGAGGACCAGTGGGCGCGCCTGCAGCGGGTGCTCCTGGCCGCCTCGCGCGCCCCGGATTACGGCGGCACCTGGCGCGCGGCGGGGGTGGAGGTCCGATCGATCCGCGGGCTCGAGGATCTGCCGCGGCTGCCCCTCCTCGAGAAGGCGGCGCTCCGGAAGGATCCCGACTGCGTTCGCAACCCGGACTGGACCGGCCCCATGAACGTGCACGTGACCACCGGATCGTCCGGCGTCCCGCTGCGCGTCCTGCGCAGCCGGGCAGCCGGCGCCCACGGACGCGCCGCGCAGCTGCGCGGGCGCTCCTGGTTCGGCATCCGCCAGGGGGACAAGGAGGTCCTCTACGGCGGCCTCGCGCTCGAGCGCCTCGGCCGGACGCGGGCGCGCGTCATCGATCGGCTGATGAACCGGGTGCGCCTCGATCCCTTCGATCTCTCCGACCCGCATCTCGACGCGGCGCTCGAGCGGATCCGCGCGCTCCGGCCCATCTTCCTGTACGGCTATCCCTCGGCGCTGTCGCTCCTGGCGGCGCACGCGCTGCGGCGCGGCGTCGGGCGGGACCTCGGCGTCAAGCTCGTGCAGACCTCCTCCGAGCGGCTCTACGATCACCGCCGCGCCGTGCTGCGCGAGGCGTTCGGGTGCGCGGTGGCGGACGAATACGGCGCCGCCGAGACCTCCATCCTGGCGATGGAGTGCCCGCCGGGCGGCCTGCACCAGGCGACCGAGAACGTCCTCATCGAGGTGCTCGACGCCGCAGGGAAGGCCGCCGCGCCGGGCGAGGAGGGGGAGATCGTCGCCACCGACCTGAACAACGAGGCGGCGCCCCTGGTGCGCTATCGCATCGGGGATCGCGGGCGCCTTCTGCCGGGGCGCTGCGCCTGCGGACGCGGGCTGCCGCGGATGGAGATCCTGGAGGGCAGCGCCTTCGGCACGGTCGAGCTGCCCGACGGCCGGCGGCGCAGCGGCGTCGTCTTCTATTTCCTCTCCGAGTCGTTCCTGACACGGCCCGACGCGGGGCTGCGGGAGATCGTGCTGATGCGCCAAGGCGCGCGCCTCGAATGCCTCGCCGTCCCCCGCCCGGAGGGGAACCCGGCGCACGCGGCCGAGCTCGGCCGCCGCCTCGGGGAGCTGCTCGGCGCGCCCGTGCCGGTGCGCCTGGTCGAGTCGATCGATCGCAAGGGCTCGGACAAGTACCGCATCCTGGTGGAGGAGCCGTGACCCGGGATGCCGTGCGCAACATCCTCTCGTTCGACGTCGAGGACTGGCACCAGTCCACCTTCGACGCCCGCCTGCCGATCACCGCGCGCGTGCCCGAGGCCACCTCGCGCATCCTCGACCTGTGCGCGGCCGCGGGCGCCAGGGGCACCTTCTTCGTGCTCGGGCTCGTGGCGCGCGCCTGGCCGGATCTCGTCCGCCGCATCCGCGATGCCGGACACGAAGTCGCGCTGCACGGCATGGCGCACGCGCCGGTGCACGCCATGACGCCGGACGCCTTCCGCGCCGACGTGCGGGAGTCTCGGGACCTGGTCGAGCAGGCGGCGGGGGTGTCCGTCGCCGGCTACCGCGCGCCCGATTTCTCCATCACGCGGCCGTCGCTCTGGGCGCTCCAGGTCCTGGCGGAGGAGGGCTTCCTCTACGACTCCAGCATCTTTCCGTTCGACGGTCCGCGCTACGGGATCGCCGAGTCCTTCCCGCTCCCCTACCGCGTCCTCTGTCCGGGCGCCGAGCTGGTCGAGCTCCCGCTCGCGACGACGCGCCTCCTCGGCCGCCCGCTTCCCGCGGCGGGCGGCGGCTACTTCCGCCTGTTCCCCTACGCCTGGAACCGGAGGGCGGTGCGCCGCATGAACGGGCTGGGGAGCCCGGCGATGACCTACTTCCACCCCTACGAGATCGACGCGGAGGAGATCCCGCGCTCGCCGCACCGCATCCCGCTGTCGCTGCGGCTGTCGCAGGGGACCGGACGACGCGGCGTCGAGCGGCGCCTCGCGCGCCTGGCGCGCGAATTCTCCTGGGAGACCGCCCGCGATCTGGTCCTGGGAGGAGTCGATCGCCTCACCGCCGGAAGGCGCCTCGACCTGCGCGAGTGGCCTTCCGCCCCCGCCCGCTGGGACGTCGTCCCGCAGGGACGCCCGCAGGCGGCGCCCGGGCCTTCCGGCCCCCTCCGCTAGAATCACGGCCATGTGCGGGATTTCCGGGATCATGACGCGCGGATCGACACCGGTCGACTCCGGCCGCGTGCTGGCGATGCGCGACGACCAGCGTCACCGCGGCCCCGACTCCGACGGCCTCTACGCCGAAACCACCGTGGCGCTGGGCTTCAACCGGCTGGCCATCATCGATCTGTCGCCCGCCGCGAACCAGCCGATGCGCTCCGACGACGGGTCGGTCGTCCTCATCTTCAACGGGGAGATCTACAACTTCCAGGACCTGCGCGCGCGCCTGCAGGGACTCGGCCGGACCTTCAGGACCCGCAGCGACACCGAGGTGATCCTCGAGGGCTACCGGCAGTGGGGGCCCGACGTCTTCCCCATGCTCCACGGGATGTTCGCGATCGCCCTGTGGGACGCGGGCGCCCGGCGCCTTCATCTCGTGCGCGATCGGTTCGGCAAGAAACCGATCTTCTATTCCGACCGGAACGGCGAGGTGGTGTTCGCCTCCGAGCTGCACGCGCTCCTGCGCGGGCTGTCGTCGCGCCCGGAGGTGGACCCCGGGGCCATCCCGCTCTACCTGGTCTACCGCGTGGTGCCCGGCACCACCAGCATCTTTCGCGGCGTGCAGAAGGTTCCGCCGGCCACCTGCCTGACATTCGACGCCCAGGGCGCGCGGGCCTGGCGCTATTTCCGTCCCTCCTTCGCGGTCAAGCGGCCCCGCAGCGAGGCGGAGACCCTCGAGGAGCTCGAGCCCCTGCTCCGCGACGCGGTGCGCCGCCGCCTGATCAGCGACGTGCCCCTCGGAGCCTTCCTGAGCGGCGGCGTCGATTCCAGCATCGTGACGGCCTTCATGGCGGCGGAGGGCGGCCGCGTCCGGACGTTCACGGTCTCCATGCCTTCGGCGGGGATCGACGAGGGCCCTTATGCCCGCCTCGTGGCCCGGCACCTCGGGACCGATCACAACGACCTGGCCATCGAGCCGCACACGTCGGAGATCCTCCCGCGGCTCGTCTGGCATTACGGCGAGCCGTTCGCCGATTCCTCCGCGGTGCCGAGCTACTACGTGAGCGAGGCCGCGCGACGGGACGTCACCGTGGCTTTGAACGGCGACGGCGGCGACGAGAGCTTCACCGGGTACCACTGGCACCTGGCGGCCCGCTGCGCCGACGTGTACCGGGGTCTTGTCCCGGGTCCGCTGCGGCAGGCGCTGGCGCCGCTCGCCCCGCCGCTCGCCCGGGCCGGTCCCGGCCCGGCGCGCGCCCTCGGGAAGTTCCTGATCCGCTGGGGCAACCGCGATCCCCGCCGGGCGCCCTGGATCTGGGGACTCAGCCCCGAGGCGGATCTCGACGGGCTGCTCGATCCGGCCTTCGCGAAGACCCTGAGCCTGCGCCTCGACCAGTCGGCCCAGGAGGCCTACGCGACCGCCGACGGCGCCGAGGAGCTCGACCGCGCCCTGGCGCTCGGCCTCGAGACCTACCTCCCGGACGACCTCCTGGTGAAGATGGACATCGCCTCGATGGCGCATTCCCTCGAGGCCCGATCGCCCCTCCTCGATCACCGCGTCGTGGAGCTCATGGCCACCGTGCCCGGCGACCTCAAGATGAAGCGCCTGGAGCCGAAGCACCTCCTCAAGAAACTCGCGTCCCGCTTCGTGCCTCCCTCGGTCATCTACCGGCGCAAGCAGGGCTTCGCCATTCCGGTGGCGGAGTGGCTGCGCGGCCCGCTGTGGCCGGCCACCGAGCGCATCCTGACCGGCCCGCGGTTGAAGCAGCGCGGCATCCTGAACGGCGAGCGCATCGCCGCCCTGCTGCGCGAGCACGCCGCCGGCGCCGATCACCAGGCGATCCTCTGGACCCTGCTGTGGCTCGAGCTGTGGTTCCGCATGTTCGTGGACGGCGACCTGACGCGCGACCAGACGCTCGACGAGGTCGCCTGACCGCTGTGGTATAAATCGGTCTTCCTGCCGGAGATCGCATCACCGTGCCCCACACCCGGAACATCGTCATCGCGGGAGCCGTGCGGACCCCCTTCGGGCGGTTCGGAGGATCCCTCGCGTCGCTGACGGCGCCGGAGATCGGCGCCGTCGCCGCCGCGGAGGCCATCCGGCGCGCCGGCCTCGTGCCTGCCGACATCCAGGAAACGCTGATGGGTCACGCGCGTCCCGCCGGTGTCGGGCCGAACCCCGCCCGCCAGATCGCATATCGCACCGGGATCCCCGTCACCTCGCCTGCGTACACCATCAACATGGCGTGCGGCTCGGGCCTGCGGGCGATCCTGACGGCGGCGCAGAGCATCGTCGCGGGCGAGCGCGACATCGTGCTGGCGGGCGGCGTCGAGGCGATGAGCCGCGTCCCCTACCTGCTCGAAGAGGTCCGCTTCGGTCACAAGATGGGGAACCAGCGGGTCACCGACGCCATGTACCGCGACGGCTTCCTCTGTCCGCTCTGCGAGCAGGTGATGGGCGAGACCGCCGAGACCCTGGCGGATCGCTACGGCATCGATCGCGCGGCGCAGGACCGCTTCGCGGCGACGAGCCAGAACCGCTGCGAGGAGGCGCGCCGGGCCGGCCTCTTCGACGACGAGATCGTTCCGGTGCCGGTGCCGGGACCGAAGGGCACCGTCCTGTTCAAAGCCGACGAGCATCCCCGCGACGGCGTCACGGCGGAATCGCTCGCCTCGCTGCCGCCGGTGTTCCGCAAGAACGGCACCGTGCACGCCGGCAACTCCTCCGGTCTCGTGGACGGGGCGGCGGCCTGCGTCGTCCTCAACGAAGAGGAAGCCCGCAGGCGCGGCGTCGTCCCGATGGCCCGGCTGACCGCCTGGGCGGTGGCCGGCGTCCCGCCCGAGATCATGGGCATCGGGCCGGTGCCGGCGGTGCGCGACCTCCTGAAGCGCACCGGCCTCGGTCTCGGCGACATCGATCTCGTCGAATTGAACGAGGCCTTCGCCGTGCAGGTGCTCGCCTGCGCCCGGGACCTCGAGCTCGATCTGGCGCGCGTCAACGTGCAGGGCGGCGCCATCGCCGTCGGCCACCCCATCGGCGCCAGCGGGGCGCGCATCGTCGCGACGCTCCTGCACGCGATGCGGCGGCGCAACGCCCGGCGCGGTCTCGCCACCCTGTGCATCAGCGGCGGCCAGGGGATCGCGGCGCTGTTCGAGTCGTCGCACTCGTGAGGACGCGCGCGTGACCAAAGCCTTCAAGGCCCTCGACCTGCTGGCCCTCGACGACCTGTTCGCCGAGGAGGAGCGCCTGGTGCGCGACACCGTGCGCGCCTTCGTCACCGAGCGCGTCCTGCCGGTCATCGAGGAGCACTTCCGGGCCGGCACCTTCCCGACCGACCTCATCCCCGTGATGGCGGACCTCGGCGTGTTCGGCGCCAACCTGCACGGGTACGGCTGCGCCGGCCTCAACAACGTCGCCTACGGGCTCATCATGCAGGAGCTCGAGCGCGGCGACAGCGGGCTGCGCTCCTTCGTGTCGGTGCAGGGAGCCCTCGTGATGTATCCGATCCATGCCTTCGGCTCGGAGGCGCAGAAGGAGCGCTGGCTGCCGCGCCTGGCGAAGGGCGAGGCGATCGGCTGCTTCGGCCTGACCGAGCCGGACGCCGGCAGCGACCCGGGCCGGATGCGGACGCGCGCCGCGCGGCGCGGCGACGGCTACGTCCTCAACGGCGCCAAGGCGTGGATCACCAACGGCTCGATCGCCGACGTGGCCGTGGTCTGGGCGCGCTGCGACGACTCCGTGGTGCGCGGCTTCCTGGTCGAGCGCGGCACGCCCGGCTTCACGACCCGCGACCACCAGGGAAAGTTCTCGCTGCGCGCCTCGGTGACGTCCGAGCTCATCTTCCAGGACTGCGCCGTGCCGGAGACGAGTCTCCTGCCCGGGACGGTCGGCCTGAAGAACGCGCTGATGTGCCTGAACCAGGCGCGCTACGGCATCGCCTGGGGCGGCGTCGGATCGGCCCTGGCGGTGTACGACGAGGCGCTGACCTACGGCAAGACCCGCATCGCCTTCGGCAAACCGATCGCCGGCTTCCAGCTGCAGCAGGAGAAGCTCGTCTGGATGGCGAGCGAGATCACCAAGGCGCAGCTCCTGGCGTGGCGCCTCGGCCGCCTCAAGGACGACGGCCGCGCCACCGCCGTGCAGATCTCCCTCGCCAAGCGGAACAACATCTGGCTGGCGCGCGAGGCGGCGCGTCTCGCCCGGGAGATGCTGGGAGCCAACGGCATCGCCGACGAGTTCCAGGCGGGACGGCACTTCTGCAACATCGAGGCGGTCTACACCTACGAGGGCACCCACGACATCCACACGCTGATCGTGGGCGAGGCGCTGACCGGGATCTCCGCCTTCAGCTGAGCGGCGGGCGCGCGCGCAGCGCGTCGATCGCCTGCAGCATGCGCTCGACGCTGCCGCCGTCGAGCCCCCCCAGCTCTCCCGCGATGGCGCGCGGCCGCGCCGCCTCGAGCCGGTCGCGGACCCCCGGGTCCCGCAGCACCGCGAAGACCTCGCGGACCAGCTCGGCCGGGTTGCCGGCGTCCAGGACCGCACCGTAGCGGGCGGCGTACGGCAGCGCGTACGGCACGTTGGCGTACTGGACGATGACCACCGGCCGCCCGCACACGAACGCCTCGAGACACACGGTGCTGTAAGCGGTGACGCAGATGGCGGCGACGCGCACCGCCTCGATCGAGGTGCACTGCGCGCCGACGAACACCGCGTCCTTCGGCCCGATCCCCTCGCGCTCCGCCCAGAGGATCCAGTCCGCCGCCCGCTCCGAGGCGCGCGGGTGCAGCTTGACGAGCACGATCGCGCCGGCGCGCCGGCCCGCCTCGACGAGCGTGCGGACCACGCCGCGCTCGATGCCGTGCAGGTCCTGGTGCGCGAACAGGATCACCGGCCGGCGATCGAGTCCCAGGCGCGCCCGCACCGCCTCCGCCTCGCCCGCCTCGTCCACGCTCCGGACGCGGGCCGCCAGCGCCTCGTATTCGGGCGAACCGACGACGTGGATCGTCTCCGGCGGCACGCCGCCCGACACCAGCGCCTCGCGGCCCATGGAGTTCATCACCAGGACGGCGTCCACCCCGCTCCGTCCCCTCCCGCTGCCGGCCCCGAGCGCGCGCAGCAGGGTCTCGACGACGCCGTCCCGGACGACGGCGAGGGGATTGCGGCGGTAGCGCGGATTGGCCGGGACCACCAGGCCGTCGGGGATGAGCACCGTGGGCAGATCGTGCTGCTTCCCGACGCGCACGAAGGCGCGGGCGACCGCGAAGGAGTCGTAGCCGAAGACGAGGACGTCGACGGCGCTGCGCACCAGGAGGTCGTCGAAGGCCCGCTCGATGGCGCCGCGCTTGAGGGCCTGCAGCACCCAGTGGGCATCGGGATCGAGCGACACGGGCGCGAGCGCCTCGCTCGGGTACCCGGAGGATTCGATCTGCGGCCGGGCGGCGAAGGCGGCGCCGTTCGCCGTGTCCACGTCGAGGAGCACCACCTCGTCGCCGCGACGGCGCAGCGCGTCCATCAGCGGCCGGAACTTCCCGACCTGCGAGCTGTTGCTGGGGACGAAGCCGAAGCGCACGGCCGGGCGCGGCGACGCTTCGGTCCGGTCGGCGGTGGCGCCGGGGATCATCCGCCGGCGGCCGGCTCTTTTCGACGCGCCGACAGGATCCAGCCGGCGACCTCGCGGATGGCACCGGCGCCCCCGGGACGCGTGGTGACGAAGCGGGCCAGCGGCAGGACCTCCGCCTCGGCGTCGGCGACCACGATCGGCACCCCCGCGAAGCGCAGGCAGCCGGCATCGTTGCCGTCGTTGCCGACGTAGGCGACGGCGCCCGGCTCCAGTCCGCGCTCGCGCGCCAGTCCCCGCAGGGCCTCGCCCTTGTCCGCGATCCCCTGCAGGCACGCGACCTCGAGCTTGCGGCAGCGCGCCGTCACCACCGGGTGCTTCTCGGTGGACAGCACGATTACCTCGAGGCCGGCTTCGCGCAGCCCGCGGATGCCCCAGCCGTCGCCGCGATGGCAGGAGACCGCTTCGCCGCCGTCTCCCGAGACCAGCACGCGGTTGTCGGTGAGCACGCCGTCGAAGTCGAGCACCACCAGGCGCACCGCGGCGAGCGCGGCGTCGCGTGCTCCGGACCCGGAGGCGGACGGGCGCGCGCCCATCAGCCGCGCGAGGGTCTCGAGGTCCCCGGGCTCGTCCACCTGCAGCGAGTGCAGCGGATCCTGGCGGAAGACGGCGATGCGGCCGCCGAGCCGGCTGCCGTGCTCCCGGAGCACCGACGGCCGGAAGACGTAGATGGAGCCGTTCTCCTCCAGCACGGTCTCGGTGAGATCCTGCCGCATCGGGCGGCGGACGGGGTCGTAGTTGAACGGCGCCAGCCGGCCGGCGCCTTCGCGCCACGCGAACCCGTGGAGCACCGAGCCGGAGAAGAGCGAGTCCGCCCGTTCGCGGCGCAGCGTGGCGATCGCCTCCTCGACGTCCCCGTCGCCGCGGTAAGGCGACGTCGCCTGGAGGAACACCACCAGCTCGGGCTCGAAGCGCTCGGTGTCGCGCAGGTGATCGAGGACGTGCAGGAGCGCCAGCTCGGAGGCCGCCTTGTCGCCGCTCAGCGCCGCGGGCCGGCGCACCACCTCGGCGCCGGCCGCCTCGGCGACCGCGGCGATCTCGTCGTCGTCGGTCGAGACGAAGATCCGGCCGATGGAGGGGCTGCTTCGCGCATGCGCGATGGTGTGGGCGAGCAGGGGCCGGCCCAGGAGCGGCAGGACGTTCTTGCGCGGGATCCCCTTCGATCCCCCGCGCGCCGGGATGATGGCGATGACGGACGAAGTCATGCGGCCGGCGCGACCGGAGCGCCGGGGCACGGGCTCACGCGGTCCGGGGCTTCCACTTCAGCTTCTTGCGGGTGTCCACTTCGATCGCCGCCAGGTCCGTCTCGAGCGGCTGCAGCGCCAGGGCGCTGGCCTTGAGATCGCGCGTGACGCGACGCAGCCCGTCGGGCTCGAGGCTGGCGGCGTGGTCCGTTCCCTTCCAGGTCCGGTCGAGGGTGAAATGCCGCTCGAACCAGTCGGCCCCGAGGGCGAAGGCGACCACGTCGGCGGCGATGCCGAGGTGATGGCCGCTGTAGCCGATGCTCTTCACCGCGGACCCGTACGACTTGACGAGCCGCGGGATCTCGAGGAGGTACAGGCTCTCGAACGGCACCGGGTAGCCCGACACGCAGTGGTAGAGGACCGTGTCCTTGAGCCGCCCCTTCTTCTGCAGCAGGGAGACGATCGTCTCCTCCTCGGCGCGCGTGGTCATGCCGAGCGAGACGTGGATCTCGCCCCCGTAGGCGTCGCACAGCAGGGCCATCAGCTCGAGGTTGGTGTTGCACGCCGAGGGGACCTTGATGAGCCGGGGCTCGAGCCGGGCGATCTCCCGGGCCGAGGTCAGGTCCCAGACGCTCGTGGACCAGTCGACCTTGAAGGACTCGCACAGCGCCTTCAGCTCGCGGTGCTGCTCGACGTTGAACTCCAGGAACTCGCGGTGCTCGCCGTAGGTGCGCCCATAGCTGTTCGCCGGGTTGGGGTGCGGCGCGTCGTACTCTTCCGGAGTCAGGAGCTCCCGGTTGCAGCGCTTCTGGAACTTGATCACGTCGGCCTTGCAGAACTGCGCGGCCACCATCACCATCTCGCGGGCGGTCTCCATCTCGCCCCGGTGATTGCAGCCGATTTCCGCCACGATCTTGGGATTACGAATCTGTGACATCAGGTCTCCTGCCCGGACATCCCGGCCGATGAAATGTCCGTCCATCGGGCGGTTGCGGCCAGCGGAATTATAGCCCAGCGATCCTGAGACCCCGGGCGGCGCGCACCACCGGATCCCAGTCGTGCCGGTCGAACGTCCAGAAACGCCCCAGCGGCACGCCGCTCATCGACCGGAACCCGATGAGCAGGATCGCCGACGAGACCAGGTGGCCCAGCGCCACGCCGGCCGCCGCGGCCCAGAGGCCGAACCGCTCCAGAAAGGCGACCATCACGCCGATGTTGACGACCATGCCCGCGAACACCGAGGCCGAGGCCAGGCCCGGCCGGTTGCGGCTCACCATGTACGGCACCACGACCTTCGCGACGCAGCGGATGAGGGTCCCGGCCGCGATGATGCGGATCAGCGGCACCGCCGGCAGGAAGGCGGGCGAGAAGAGGATTCTCACGAGGGGGTGGGCCAGGAGCACCAGGAGGCCCAGGAGCACGCCGCACGTCGCCCCGGTCACGCGGGCGCACTGCGCCACCAGCTCCGGCCGCCCCCCCTCGGCCGAGGCGACCCGGGGCAGGATCACCATCGACAGGACGTTCGGCACGAACTCGGCGCGGGTGCAGACGGTGGACGCCAGGGCGAACAGTCCGATCTCCTCGCGGCCGACGAACATCGAGACGACCACCGTGCCGATCTCCACGTTCGCCAGGTTGCTGATCTTCCCGACGTAGTAGCGCAGGCCGAAGGCCCAGGTGGCGCGCAGGCGCTCGATCGTCGGCGGGGCCCAGCGCCAGCCGCCGCCCCGCCGGAGGAGCCAGGGCACGGCCACGAGCACCGCGGCATTGGTCAGGGCGCCCGCGGCGATCGCTCCCCCGACACCCCACCCGAGCCCGACGACGAACGCGAGCGTCAGGATGAGCTGCAGGACGAGCTGCCCGATGTTGACCACCGCCGCCGTGCCGAAGCGCCCGAGGGCGGAGGGGAAGCGCACCAGGATGATCGCCATGAAGCCCAGGGGCATCGTGACGATCGCCAGGAGGAACTGGGCGTGCGACGCCTTCTCGAAGAGCGGGAAAGGCCACAGGAGCGCCACGGAGCCTGCCGCCACCGCCAGCACGCTCGAGAGCGTGCCCCAGACGAAGGTGTCGGTGATCCCCTCCGACACGCTCAGGCGCCGCGACGCCACGAACACCTCGATGGCGACGTCGAAGCCCACCACGAACAGCACGTTCAGGATGGTCACGTACACCATGCACGCCGCGTACGATCCGCGGCCGGCCGTGCCGAGCCACCAGGCGAGGGCGCTCTGCGTCGCCAGGCCGAGCACGAGGCTCGCGCCCTGCGAGACGAAGGTGATCGCGGTGTCCTGGAGTCCGGGAGAGCGGTCGATCGGCATGAGTCGGGGCGGGATTATAGGGCCCGGTCGCGCGGCCGCCAGCGGTTTCGCGTCCTTCCGGCCGGTTCGCCCGCGCCAGCCGGCTGACGGGGCGTCCGGATTTGCGGCACCCCGGCCTCCTCTCTATATTCGGCCTCGGGGCACTCCCGGCCGGGCGGGCGTCGGAAGCCCGACGTCCGCGTGCCCGGGAACCCGCGCATGAGCCGCAAGGGCCTCGAAGGATCCCTGTCGACCATGTCCCTGCCCGACCTGCTGCAGTGGGCGAGCCGGGGGCAGAAGACCGGAACCCTGCTCGTCCGCGACGAGCGGGTGGCCAAGAAGATCCACTTTCTCGGCGGGCTCATCATCGGATCCTCCAGCACCGATCCCGGGGACTACCTCGGCCAGGTGCTCCTGAGCGAGGGCGTCATCTCCGAGGAGCAGCTGCGCGAGGCGATGGCGGTGCAGGCGCGGACCAAGGTCATGCTCGGCCGCCTGCTCGTGCAGGGGGGCCTCGTCACCGAGGAGCGGGTCGCGGCCGTCCTGCGTCACAAGGCCGAGGAGACCATCTACTCGCTGTTCCTCTGGGCCGACGGGACCTTCGAGTTCCACGAGGGCGAGCTGCCCCCGAGCGAGCAGGTGCGCATCAAGGTGCAGGTGGAGGAGGTCCTCCTCGAGGGGGTGCGGCGCTACGACACCTCGCTCAAGATCCGCGAGGTCCTGCCGGACAACGACCTGGTGATCGCCCGCACCGAGGTGCCTCTGCCCGCCGACATCGCCGGAAAACGGTTCCCGGCGCGCATCTACGGCCTGGTGGACGGCCGCCGCACGCTGGCGGACATCATCCTCGAGGCCCACTCGTCCGAGTTCAACGTCTGCCAGGTGCTCTACATCCTGGTGCAGCGCGGCTACGCGACCGTCACCGAGGCGCGCCCGGCCGACGCGCGTCCCGGAGGATCGCCGGCCCCGTCGGCGCCGCCGGAGGTGGGGCCGGTGCTCGAGGCGGTGCGCGCCTGCCTGTCACGCGGCGAAGCGGAGGAGGCGCTCGCGCTGGTGGACCAGGCGCATGAAGCGGGGGTGCGATCGACGGATCTGCTGGCGCTCGCCCAGGAGGCGGAGCGCTACTTCATCGAACGCGCCTACCGGCACTACCTGCCGCCGACCCGGATCCTGGTGCTGAAGCGGCCGCTCGAATCCCTCATGAACGAAGCCATGAGCCCGGCGGAGATGTTCCTCGTGACCCGCGTCAACGGCTCCTGGGACCTGCGATCGATCGTCAGCATCAGCCCGCTGCGCGAGGTGGAGGCGCTGCGCGCGCTGAAGCGCCTGCGCGAGCGCGGCGTGATCGACCTGGTCGAGCCGCCGGCTCAGGCCCGATCGGCCTGAAGCGGCACGGGTGCGGCCACCCGGCCGCGGCCGCCCGGGCGTGACCGGCCCGCGCCCGGCGGACGCAGGCGCGCCACCGGAACCGGTCCGGTGCCCTCCGGCACCCGCGCCGGCTCGCCCACCGGCACGTAGGCCTCGTAGGACAGCGGGCGCAGGTCCTGGAGCGATTTCGTCGCCAGCGACTTCACCAGCAGCTCCGCCAGCTGGAGGTTGGTGATCAGCGGCACGCCGTAGTCGATGGCGCGGCGGCGGATGATGTAGCCGTCGGTCAGCTCCTTGCGATCGAGCCCGAGGGGCACGTTGAGGATCAGGTCGAGGCGATCCGGCGTGATGTAGTCCAGGAGCGACGGCGATCGGCGCTCGCGGATCTTGTAGAGCCGCGTGTGCGCGACACCGTGCGCCGCCAGGAACTTCGACGTGCCGCGGGTGGCGTAGATCGTGTAGCCACGCTCGCGCAGCAGCCGCGCCGAAGGCAGGAAGCGGACCTTGTCCGCTTCCGAGCCGATCGACAGGAGGACGCGCTTCTTCTCCGGCATCCGGAACCCGGCGGAGAGGATCGCCTTCAGGAACGCCTCCGGCAGGTCGTTCCCGAGGCAGGCCACCTCCCCCGTGGACGCCATCTCGACCCGCAGGGCCGGGTCGGCCCCCTTGATGCGCGAGAAGGAGAACTGCGGCGCCTTGACGCCCACGTAGTCGAGGTCCAGAAGCGACGCGGGCACGGGCGAGACCGTCTCCCCCATCATGGCGCGGGTCGCGAGATCGATGAAGTCCACGCCGCTGACCTTCGAGATGAACGGGAACGAGCGCGAGGCGCGCAGGTTGCACTCGATCACCATCACCTCGTTGTCGATCGCCAGGTACTGCACGTTGAACGGGCCGGTGATCTTCAGGGCCCGCGCCAGGCGGGCGGTGACGTCGCGGATGCGCCGCACGGTCTCGAGGTAGAGCTTCTGCGGCGGGAAGACGACCGTGGCGTCTCCCGAGTGCACGCCGGCGTTCTCCACGTGCTCGGTCACCGCGACCCCGAGCAGCCGGCCCTGCGAGGCGACCGCGTCGGCCTCGAGCTCCTTCGCCCCCTGGATGAACTTGCTGATGACGACCGGGTGCTGGCGCGACACCTCCGCCGCGCCGCGCAGCGCCGCCGCCAGCGCCGCCCCGTCGGCGGCGATGCGCATCGCCGCCCCCGAGAGAACGTACGACGGCCGCACCAGGACCGGGTAGCCGACGCGCGCCGCGAAGCGCGCCGCCTCGCGCCTGGATGAGACCTCGGCCCACGGCGGCTGCGGCACGCCGAGGCGGTCGAGGAGCGTCGAGAACTTGTGGCGATCCTCCGCCCGATCGATGTCCTCGGGCTGCGTGCCCAGGACCGGCAGGCCGGCGCGCCCGCAGGCGAGCGCCAGGTTGTTGGGGATCTGCCCGCCGAACGCCAGCAGGATGCCGCGCGGCCGCTCCTTGTCCCAGATGTCCCGCAGCCGCTCGAAGGTCAGCTCCTCGAAGTAGAGGGTGTGACCCATGTCGTAGTCGGTCGAGACCGTCTCGGGATTGCAGTTGACGACGACCGGGGCGTAGCCGAGCCGGCGCAGCGCGGCGGCCGCCGAGACGCAGCACCAGTCGAACTCGACCGACGAGCCGATGCGGTAGGCGCCCGACCCGAGGATCAGGACCCGGTTGTTCTCCCCCGCCCCCGGCGTGGTGTCGTCCTCGCGGCCCTGGTAGGTGGTGTAGAGGTAGTTGGTGCGCACCGGCCACTCGGCGGCGAGCGTGTCGATCTGCTTGGTCGCCGGGACGATGCGGGCGGCGCGCCGGGCCGCGGCGATCGCCGCCTCCTTCCGTCCCGTGGCGCGGGCGATCTGCGCGTCGGAGAAGCCGGCCTCCTTCGCCTCGCGCAGCAGGTCGTCCGGGAGCGTGGACGCCCCGCCGAGCGTCGCGCGGAGCCGCACGATGCGCTCCATCTTGGAGAGGAACCACGCGTCGATGCCGGTCTGCCGGGCCAGCTCCGCGACGCCCTTCCCGCGGCGCACCGCCTCCGCCAGCGCGAAGACGCGGCGCGGCGTCGGCGTCGCCAGGTCCGCGAGCGACTGCCGGATGTTGAAGTCGTTGTCCACGAGCCCGATGATGTTGTCGCCGAGCATCCGGCAGCCCTTCTGCAGAGCCTCCTCGAAGGAGCGGCCGATCGCCATGACCTCGCCGACCGACTTCATCTCGCTGCCGATGAAATGCGAGGCGCCCCGGAACTTCTCCAGGTCCCACTTCGGCATCTTCACCACGAGATAGTCGAGCGCCGGCTCGAAGCAGGCGGTCGTGGTGTCGTTCATCGAGTTCTTCAGGTCCGGCAGCAGCCGCCCGAGCGCCAGCTTGGCGGCGATGCGCGCCAGCGGGTAGCCGGTGGCCTTGCTGGCGAGCGCCGAGGAGCGCGACAGCCGCGCGTTGACCTCGATGACGCGGTACTCGTCCGAGCGCGGGTCGAGGGCGAACTGGATGTTGCACTCGCCGACGATGCCGAAGTGCCGGATGGCCTTGAAGGACAGGTCGCGCAGCAGGAAGTACTCGCGGTCGGTCAGCGTCTGCGACGGCGCCACCACGATCGACTCGCCGGTGTGGATCCCCAGCGGATCGACGTTCTCCATGTTGCACACCGTGATGATGTTGTCGGCCCGGTCGCGGACGATCTCGTACTCGATCTCCTTCCAGCCGGTCAGGTCCTCCTCGATGAGGATCTGCGGCGAGGAGGTGAACGCCTCGTTGGCGCGGGCGCGCAGCTCGGCCTCGGTGTGCACGATGCCCGAGCCACGGCCGCCGAGCGTGAAGCCGGTGCGCATCATCACGGGGTAGCCGATGCGACGGGCGATTTTCAGCGCGGCGGGCAGCGTGCGGGCGGCGGCGCTGCGCGGCACGGAGATGCCGATGGACCGCAGCTCCTGCGCGAAGCGCGCCCGATCCTCGGTCATCTCGATGGCGGAGATCGGGCTGCCGAGCACCTTGACGCCGTAGCGCTTCAAAACACCGCGCCGGTGCAGCTCGAGGCCGCAGTTGAGCGCCGTCTGGCCGCCGAACGAGAGCAGCAGCCCCCGGGGCCTATGCTCGGCGATCACCCGCTCGACGAACTCCGGCGTCACCGGCAGGAAGAAGATGCGATCGGCCAGGCCCGGGCTCGTCTGGATGGTGGCGATGTTGGGGTTGATGAGCCAGACCTCGACCCCTTCTTCCTTCAGCGCCTTGATCGCCTGCGAGCCGGAGTAGTCGAATTCCCCCGCCTCGCCGATCTTGAGCGCCCCCGAGCCGAGCAGGAGCACCCGGTTGCGGCGGCCGCGGCGCGGCCCGGTCATCGGCGCGCCTCCGCCAGGAACTCGTCGAGGATCCACTCGGTGCCCGCGGGGCCCGGCGCCGCCTCGGGATGGAACTGCACCGAGCGCAAAGGGTAGCGCTCATGCCGCAGCCCTTCGTTGGTGCCGTCGTTGGCGTTGACGAACCACGGCTTGAAGCCGCCCGGCAGCGTCTCGCCGTCCACGGCGAAGCCGTGGTTCTGGCTCGTCTGATAGCAGCGGCCGGTGCGCAGGTCGATGCACGGCTGGTTGTGCGCCCGGTGCCCGAACTTCATCTTGTAGGTCTTCGCCCCGGCGGCGAGCGCGAGCAACTGGTGCCCGAGACAGATGCCGAGGGTCGGGACGCGCTGCCGCACCAGCCGGCGCACCGTCTGCACGGCGGCGGCCGCCAGCCGCGGGTCGCCCGGGCCGTTGCTCAGGATCACCCCGGCGTAGTCGCGCGGCCGGGTCAGCAGCGCATGGTCCCACGGCACCACCCGCACTTCCGCGCCGCGGTCGACGAGCATGCGCACCTGGTTGTTCTTGCCGCCGCAGTCGAGGAGCACCAGCGGCGTGCCGCGCCCGTAACGCCTCACCCGCCGCGTCGAGACCTCGGCCACGAGGTTGCGCTTGTTCGGATCCGTGAGCCCCGGCACCGGGTGGCCGTCGATCTCGATGCGGCCCAGGAGCGAGCCGCGCGTCCGGATCCTCTTCGTGAGGGCGCGCGTGTCGATGCCGGTCAGCCCGGCGATCCCCTGGTCCTTCAGCCAGTCGCCGAGCGAGTGGCGCGCCGCGTGGTGCGAAAAGTTCTCCGAGTACGAAGCGCACAGCACACCGCTGAGGTGGATGCGGTCCGATTCCCACGGCCGCGGCGGCAGGATGGCGCGCGCGTCGTCGCCGTCGCCCTCAGGACTGTCGGCGGCGGGCTGCGGGTACTCGGGAACACCGTAGTTCCCGATCGACGGATAGGTGAAGGAGAGGATCTGCCCGCGGTAGGACGGGTCGGTCAGGGCTTCGGGGTAGCCGACCATGCCGGTGGTGAAGACCACCTCGCCGGCGGCGGGAACGGCGGCGCCGAAGGAGCGGCCCTCGAAGACCGCTCCGTCCTCCAGCACCAGTCGACCTTTGAGCGGCTCCGCCCGCACCGTCCCTGTCCCCCGTCCGGCGCGCACGCACACCTCGCCGCCGACATCGGAGGGGGACGCGTGACCTCTCGCCGGAATCGCGGCGCGGAGAATAGCACGCGTCCGCGTCCGACGCGCGCGCGCCGCCGGCGATTTTCCCGATCAGTTGGCGAGGCCGGCGGGCCCGCAGAGATCCCGGCAGGCGTCGGTCTCGATCTGGATGGTGGTGTGGGCGATGCCGAAGCGCTCGCGCAGGGTCTCGCGGATGCGTCCCAGGAGCGGGTCGCCGCTGGCCGCACCGTCGCGGACACCCGCGCCCCCGTCGGCGCGCACGTGGCCGGAAAACGCCAGGAAGCCCGTGGTGATGCTCCAGATGTGCACGTCGTGCACCTCCGCCACGCCGGGAATGCCCAGAAGCACGCGCTGCACCTCCTCGATGGCGACCCCGCGCGGCGTCCCCTCGAGGAGCACGTCCACCGCCTCGCGCACCAGGCGCACCGCGCCCCAGGCGATCCCCAGCGCGATGACGAACGCCACGAGCGGGTCGAGCCTCCACCACCCGGTCGCCAGGATGACGAGAGCGGCGGCGACCACCCCGGCCGACGACAACGCGTCGCCGATCAGGTGCAGGCGGGCCGAACGGACGTTGAGGCCTTCGCAGTGGCCGGCGAGGAGCCACAGCCCGAGCAGGTTGCCGGCAAGGCCCACCACCCCCACGACCGCCATCGTCGCGGACGCCACGGGGGCCGGGGCCAGGGCGCGCCGCGCCGACTCCACCGCCAGCCCCCCCGCCACCACGACGAGCAGCGCGCCGTTCACGAGCGCGGTCAGGATCTCCACACGGTGATAGCCGAAGGTTTTCGCCGGGCTCGCGGGCCGCGCCGCGAAGCGCACCGCCATCAGGCTCAGGACCAGCGCCAGCAGATCGGTGAGCATGTGCCCGGCGTCGGAGAGCAGCGCCAGGCTCCCGGATCGCAGGCCGCCCACGACCTCGACCCCCATGACGACCAGGGTCAGGACGATGACGGCGCCGAGACGGCGTCCCTGCGCCGCGCGGGCGGCGGAGCCCGTGCTGGGCTGGCCCTCGGCGTGACGATGCAAGGAGTGACTCATGTCGGAAGGCGGAAGCCGTCGCGGCTCCCCGGGAGGCCGCGTATCATAGCACCCCGCATGAACACCCGACGGACACGACGAAGGACGCCCGCATGGACGTGATCTCGGTGAACGGGAGCGTCTTCCCCGCCGGGGAGGCGCGCATCTCGCCCCTCGACCGCGGCTTTCTCTACGGCGACAGTGTCTACGAGACCATCCGCACGTATGGCGGCAGACCCTTCCGGCTCGGCCCGCACCTCGATCGGCTGCGCCGCTCCGCCGAAGCGCTCGGCATCGACGCCGCCCGCACCTCGGTCGATCCCGGCGCGGCCGTCGAGGCGGCCCTCTCCGCCGGCGGCTTCGAGGAATCGGCCGTCCGCGTCATCCTGAGCCGCGGCCAGGGGGGCATCGGCTACGACGACGCCGAGTGCGGTCCGCCGACCCTCGTGGTGCACGTGCGCGCTTTCGTCCCGGTCCCCGAAGCCTCGCGGCGCGAAGGGGTGGACGTCGCCGTCGTGCCGGTACGCCGCAACGCCACGGCCGCCCTCGACCCGGCGATCAAGTCGAGCAACCTGCTCAACAACCTGCTCGCCTGGCGCGCCGGACGCCGCCTCGGGGTCTACGAGCCGATCCTGCTCGATGCCGCCGGCATGCTCGCGGAGGGGGCCTCGAGCAACCTGTTTCTCGTGCGCGAGGGGAAACTCCTCACGCCCGCCCTCGAGGTGGGCCTCCTGCGCGGCATCACGCGCGAAGTGGTGCTCGAGCTGGCGCACGCCCACGGCATTCCAGTGTCCGAGGCAGTGCTTCCGGCGGCGGCCCTGGGTTCCGCCGACGAGGCTTTCCTGACGAGCACGCTCAAGGGCGTGCTGGCGATCCGCCGGGTGGACGGCTGGCCGATCCGCGAAGGCCGGCCGGGACCGCTGACGCGGCGCCTCGCCGACCTCTACGACGCGCTGGCTCAGGAGGAGACGAAGGCCGGATCGGCGCCGGGGGCCAGCCACAGCGAGCGGTGACCGTCGCGCCAGGCAGGCAGGACGTACACGGTCCCCTGGCGCTCCTTCTCCTGGATCTCGAGGCGCCTCTCGTCGTGGAAATGTCCGAAGACGATGGTGTCGGTCCCCGTCCGGATGCGCGGGCGGGCGTAGGCCAGGCATTCCCCCACCGGAAAACCGCCCCGGAACTCCATGTTGGTGGTGGCCATGCCGCGCTCGAGGCCGTCCACCAGCCGCAGCCGCGTCGCGCGCGGCAGCAGGTTGAACGCGGCGAAAAACGGCACGCTCTTGCTGAGCCGCCGCCACGCCCGGTACTGCCGGTCGTGACGGTTCATGAGATCGCCGTGCGCCAGGTGCAGCCGCCGGCCCCCGTGGTCGATCTCGAGGAACTCCGGCGCGATGATCTCGAACGGATCGCCGTCGTACAGGCGGCGCAGGAAGAAGTCGTGGTTCCCCTCGACGTACAGCACGCGCACGCCCCGCTCCCGGAGCCGCCGCAGCGCCGCGACCACCTGCTCGTGGTGCGGACGCACGAGGTCGGCGCGCCCGAGCCAGGCGGCGAAGAGATCCCCGAGGATGGCGAGGAGCGAGGCGCGGCCGGGCAGCTCGTCGAGGAACCGGACGAACGCGGCGACCTCCGGATCCCCCTCGCGCAGGTGGGCATCGCCCAGAAGCGCGATGGGGCCGGTGGCGCGGATCAACGGCGGAGGATGTCGGCGATCTTTTCGCGCAGGCAGAATTCCTGGAGCCAGCGATCCTGCACGAGCTTCTCGCGCAGGAGAGCGCAGAAGCGCTTCTGCGCCGGCACGATCTCCGCCGACAGCGGGTCGCCCGGCTTCCACGAGTTCTTGGCGCGCACGTCGCGGAAGGCCTGCGCCGCCTCGCGGATGCGGCTGTCGAGCTGATCCCCGGTCAGGCTTTCCAACGGCACGCCGTCGGTGTCGTTGGCCTCGAGTCCGCCGGCCTCCTGGGACTTGCGGGCCAGGTCGGCGCCGTACTGGGCGTCGGTCATGGTCTCCGGGTCGCGATCCTTCATGAAGGCGGTCGCCGCGTCGTTGTACCGGTCCGCCGCGAGGAGCGCGATGCCGTGCAGGTACGGCTTCACGTGCCCGAGGCCGGGCGAGAGCGTCAATGCCTGGTCGAACTCCGCCGCCGCGTCCTTGAACCGGCGCGCCTCGAAGTCGCGCGAGCCCACCGCCGCCAGGGCCAGCGCCTGGTACGACGGGTTCGCCGCGGGGTGGTCGCGGAAGGCTGAGACCGCGCGCCGGTAGGCCGCCTCCGATTCCGACGCCTCGTTCAGGAACTCGTGCAGGCGGCCGAGCCGGAACCAGTCCTCGCCGCCGAGCTTGCCCGCGTCCGGCCCCATCTCGATCTGGTTGACCGCCTGGTGGGCGTACTCGGCGACCTTGTCGCCGTCGCCCTGGTCGGAGTTGATCACCGTCAGGTAGTAGTAGCGATCGAGCGTCGCGCCGCCGGGCGAGGCAACTTCCTGCGCGAGCAGCGGCTCCGCTTCGGCCCACAGGCGCTTCTTCTCGTCGACGTGCGCCGCGTCGGACGCCCCCTTGGCGTAGCCGATCTCGTACAGCAGCGTGCCGGTGCGCCCCTGGGCGGCCGACTGTTCGAGGAGCGGCAGGGCCTCGGCGTATTTGCCGCTGTTGTAGAGGGCCTGGCCGGGATCGATCGGCGCCGCCGGGGCGCCGCCGCCGCCCGCTTCCCCGCCGCCGCCCCGCCGGCACGACGGCGCGAGCGACGCGATGGCCAGCAGGACCGGGAGGAGCAGCGGCGCGCGCCGGGTCCGGCGCGCTGCGAAGGTCGTCATGGGAGCGCGGATGGTATCACCCGGGTTCCGGTGTCGCAACCGCGAGCGCCGCGTCGCGGAAGGCCGCGTAGCGGCCCGCCTCGATGGCGGCGCGCGCCCGGCGCATCAGGTCGGCATAGTGGTGCAGGTTGTGCAGCGTGTTCAGCCGGAAGGCGAGGATCTCCCCCGCCATGAAGAGGTGCCGCAGGTAGGCGCGCGAGTGACGACGGCAGGTCTCGCAGGCGCACGACTCGTCGAGGGGGCGGGGATCGTCCTTGAACTCGGCGCGCTTGATCTGGACCGCACCCGTCGAGGTGAAGAGGCTGCCGTTGCGGGCGTTGCGGGTGGGGAGCACGCAGTCGAACAGGTCGATGCCGAGCGCCATCATCTCCACGAGATCGCGCGGCGTCCCCATGCCCATCAGGTACCGCGGCCGATCCGCGGGCAGGAGCGGCGCCGTGGAGGCCACGACGCCGCGGCTGAGCGCGGCGCTTTCCCCCACCGAGACGCCGCCGATGGCGTACGCGTCGAACCCCATCGAGGTGATGGCCGAGGCGCTCTCCTCGCGCAGCCGCGGGTCGTCGCCTCCCTGCACGATCCCGAAGAGAGCCCGGCCGTCGTCCGGGAACGCGGCGCGCGACCGGCGCGCCCAGGCGGTGGTGCGATCGACCGCTTCGCGCAGGCGCTGCGGCTCCGACGGCAGCGGCGGGCAGTCGTCGAAGGCCATGGCGATGTCGCTGCCGAGCGCCTGCTGGATGGCCATGCTGCGCTCGGGCGTCATCTCGAGGAGCGATCCGTCGAGATGGCTGCGGAAGACGACCTTGTCGTCGTCGATGCGTCGCCGCTCGGACAGGCTCAGCACCTGGAAGCCCCCGCTGTCGGTCAGGATCGATCCGCCCCAGCCCATGAAGCGGTGCAGGCCGCCGAGCCTCTGGACGATCTCCTCCCCCGGACGCAGGGCCAGGTGGTAGGTGTTGGCGAGGATCATCTCGAAGCCGAGGCCCGCCACCTCCTCCGGCGTCATCGCCTTGACCGACCCGGCGGTGCCGACCGGCATGAAGGCGGGCGTTTCCACCGTGCCGTGCGGGGTCGTGACGCGCCCGCGGCGCGCCGCGGTCTGCGGGTCACGCGCCAGGATCTCGAAGTCGAAGCGTCGCACCTTGTCTCCCTCGTCTTCTTACGCGATCAGCATGGCGTCGCCGTACGAATAGAAGCGCGCTTTCTTCCGCACGGCTTCGCGGTAGGCGCCGAGGATGCGCTCGCGCCCCGCGAAGGCGGCGACCAGGAGGAGGAGCGACGACTTCGGCAGGTGCAGATTCGTGAGCAGGGCGTCCACGACCCGGAAGCGATGCCCGGGCAGGATGACGAGATCGCAGTCCCCGGTCCCCGGCTCGACCGTCCCTGCGGAGGCGGCGCGCGCCTCGAGCACCCGCGTGACCGTCGTCCCCACGGCGACGACTCGTCCTCCGCGCGCCCGGCAGGCGCGCACCGCCTCGGCCGTGGACTCCGGGAGCGCGAAAGGCTCGGCCTCGACGCGATGCTCTTCGATCTCGCCGGTGCGGACCGGCAGAAAGGTTCCCGGTCCGACGTGCAGGGACAGGGTGGCGACGGCGACTCCCCGCCCCGGGAGCGATGCGAGCAGCTCTTCGGTGAAGTGGAGACCCGCCGTGGGGGCGGCGATCGCTCCGGGGTGCCGCGCGTACACGGTCTGGTAGCGCTCGCGATCGAGCGGGGCGCGCGGGTCCTCCGCCTCCCGGCGGATATAAGGAGGAAGGGGCATCTCCCCGTGGCGTTCGATCGGGTCGCCTTGCTCCTGCTCCTCACCCTCCAGGCGCACGACCGATCGGCCCTGCTCCGGATCGGCCAGGACCGACGCCTCGAGGCGCCCCGCGATCGCGAGTCGCGTCCCCTCCCGGATCCCCTTCGACGTGGAGAGGAGGCACGTCCACGTTTCCGGCTCCGCCTGCGGCTCGAGGAGCAGGAGCTCGACCGCTCCTCCCGAGGGCTTGCGGGCGTGCAGGCGCACCGGGCGGACGCGCGTGTCGTTCAGCACGAGCAGATCGCCGGGTTGCAACCGGTCGGGAAGGCGATGGAAGGGGATCTCGGCGAGCAGCTCCGCACCCTCCGTGGACGCCGAGACGCCGGTTCCTTCCGCCTCGCGACGCGGCAGGAGAAAAAGCCGCGACGCGTCACGGCGCGCCGCCGGCTCCTGCGCGATGCGCTCTTTCGGCAGGTCGTAGTCGAAGAGGTCGAGCTTCACCGGTCGTACGGAATGGGGTCCGGGACACCGGCCTCGGCAAAACCCTTCAGGCGCAGCCGGCAGGATTCGCACCGGCCGCACGCGCGCTCGAGACCCGTGTAGCAGGACCACGTCAGGTGGAGCGGGGCGTCCGCCACGACACCGGCGCGGACGATCTCGCCCTTGCCCAGGTGCAGGAGCGGAGTCGTGACCTCGAGCCGTGTCTCCGGGCGCGTCCCGAGGCGGAGGACCTCCTCGAACGCCCGGAAGTACTCCTCGCGGCAGTCGGGATAGCCGCTGCCGTCCTCCTGCACCGCGCCGATGACCAGCCGGCGCGCGCCGATGACCTCGCCCCACGAGGCGGCGAGCGCGAGCAGGTGGGTGTTGCGGAACGGGACGTAGGTGTCGGGGATGTCGGAGTCGGCGCGGCGCGCGTTCACCGCGTCCCGGCGCGCGTCGGTCAGGGCCGAGCCGCCGATCGCCTTCAGGTGATCGAGGCGGGATTCCAGCGTGCGGTCCACCTTCCAGTGCGCGGCGAGGTCGCGGAAAGCGCGCCGCTCGCGCTCCTCCGTGCGCTGGCCGTAGGACAGGTGCAGGAGCGCCAGGTCGTGCGTCGCGCGCGTCAGCGCCGCCGCGACGCACGAGTCCATGCCGCCGCTGAGGAGCACGACCGCGAGCGGGCGGCTCATCACACCCCCCGCATGTCGGCGGGCCAGATGTACTTGTGGAGCTGCAGCTGCAGGCGCGCCGGCACGCAGTCTGCGAGCATCCACTCCGACAGCGCGCGCGGCGACAGCACGCCGTGCACCGGCGAGAAGAGCAGGGCGCAGCGCTCCTCCAGGCGCTCGCGGGCGATGACCTCGCGCGCCCAGTCGTAGTCGGCGCGATCGTTCAGGACGAACTTGATCTCGTCGGTCGGCTTCAGCAGGGCGAGGTTCTCCCAGCGGTTCTTCGCCACCATGCCGCTGCCGGGGCACTTCACGTCGAGCACCACCATCACGCGCCTGTCGAGCGGGCCGATGTCGAGGCCGCCGCCCGTCTCGATCGCCACCTCGTGACCGCGATCGAGCAGCACCGCCGCCAGGTCGTGGACGCCCGGCTGGAGCAGCGGCTCGCCCCCGGTCAAAAGGACGTAGCGGGTCCCGAACGAGGCGACCCGATCGGCGATGGCGCCGACCGTCTGCGCGGCGCCTTCCTCGAAGGCGTAGGCGGTGTCGCACCAGACGCAGCGCAGGTTGCACCCCGTCAGGCGCACGAAGACGCACGGCCGGCCGGCGTGGCGCGACTCTCCCTGGATGCTGTGGAAGATTTCGTTCACCACGAGCGTCGTCTCCAGGCGCCCCGCGTTCATGCCGCCGCCTCCCAGGGAGCCGGCGCCTGGCCGCTGACGTGGCGCCGCCAGGCCCGCACCAGCGGCCGCCTCAGCACCCGGGCGGAGACCGCGAGAACATCGCCCATCGCATCGATCAGGAGAGGACGCACGAGCCAGCGCGCCTGCCCTCGCCCGCCGCCGCGGAGGAGCTCCGCCGGCTCCTCCGAGCGCAGGAGCGACAGGCCCAGGCGACGCACCGGACCGGGAGCGGTCCCCTGCAAGAGCGCGGCCGGAACCTCGCCCGGGAAGATGCGATCCACCTGCACGAGCGCCAGGTGGAGCGCCACCCGGAGCCCCCAGGCATCGGCCAGGCGCACGAGCCGCTCGGGCGACGGCCGCCAGGTCCGGAGCATCTCACGCAGGTCGATCGTCCACTTCAACCCCGGACCGAAGTAGTGATCGGCCGCGTGCCCGGCGTGATAGACGATCGCCTCGTGGATTCCGAGTCGGCGGTACGACACGCCGTCGATCGAAAAAGGATCGGAGGTGCTCCACAGCGCGTCCTGGTCCAGGCGCATGCGTCCTTCCACGCCGAGACGCCAGTGGAACTCGAGCCAGCAGTCGCTCGCGTGTCCCCGCCGGCCCATCTCGAAGCGCTCGTCTTCGGGATAGTGCTCGCCGACGGCGCCCTCGAAGCCGAGGCTCACGAGCTTGCGCGCGATGGCGGAGGTCGCCTCGGGCCGGACGAGCAGGTCCACGTCCACGAGCGCCCGCGCGCCGACGTCGGGATAAAGGTCCGCCAGGTACGCGGCTCCCTTCAGGACGAGGAAGTCGATGCGCTCCGCCGCGAGGATGAGGCTCAGCTCGCGAAGCTGGCCCAGGGCCGACAGGGAGTCCACCACCGTTCTCCGGTGGAGTCCCGCGGCCGCGCGTCCCCAGGGCTCCGGCAGCGGACGCCCGAGCCCTCGCCACAGGGCATGGAGATAGCCGCCGCATTCGTAATGGCGCAGGGCCCGCTCGGCATCGGCCTCGGCGACGCCGGACGAGGGGGCGACCCCCCTCAAGGCGTTCAGCACCTGGGCCTGGAGAGAGACTTCGGGACGGCGTGTGGACATGGACACGGCGCAATTATAGGCAACCGGGCCAATCGACCCTGACGAACCCTTTCCCGAGTCGGGCCCCCCCGGGGAGGCGCTCGGGACGGCCGCTTCCCGGCAGGACGATCTTGACGGGTTTGGGGACGGACGATACCATCGCGCCCATTCAGTCGGAGGTGGGAATGCTCGAGGGACGAAGGATGACGGCCGCGGCCGCCGTCGTGATCGTGGTTGCCATGCTGGGCTGCGGCGGCGGGGCAAAGGACAAGGAAAGCGCCCCGAAGGCGTCGGACGTGGCTGCCACCGCGCAGGATCGGGAGAACCCGGCCCCGGCAGCGAATCCTTCGGGCACCGAGCAGGCCGCCAACCCGGCCCAGCCCGCCGATCAGTACGACCCGGCCACGGCGGCCGGCGCCGTCAAGGGCGTCCCCGCCGCCACCAACTCCGGGCAGATCGAGGCGGTGGCGAACTTCTTCGCCGAGCTGCCGGGCTTCGACCTGGCGCCTCTCGGTGAAGCGGGCAAGGCGAAATTCCTCCATCGGGTGAACAGCGAGCACTGCACGTGCGGCTGCGGGACCGACACCCTCGCCTTCTGCCTGGTGAACGATCCCAAGTGCCCCAAGGTGAAGGGGCTGGTCCAGACGGTCTACGACGAGGTGAAGTCGGGCAAGTAAAGGAGAGGAGGCGCAGGCGCCCATGAAGGTCTACGACATCTCGGACATCCGCAACGTCGGCCTCATCGGACACGGCTCCTCCGGCAAGACCTCGCTGGCTTCGGGCCTGCTCTTCGCCTCGGGGGCGGTCAACCGCCTCGGCAAGGTCGACCAGGGCAACACCATCACCGACCACGACGAGGAGGAGATCGCCCGCAAGGTGTCGATCTCCTCGGCCCTCTGCCACGCCGAGTGGAAGAAGACCAAGCTCAACCTCATCGACACCCCCGGCTACGGCGCCTTCATCGCCGACGCGCGCGCCTGCCTGCGGGTCGCCGACGGCGCCGTGCTCCTCGTGGACGGCGTCTCGGGGGTCGAGGTGCAGACCGAGGAAGCCTGGTCCTTCGCGCAGGAGTTCGAGCTGCCGACCCTCATCGCCGTCAGCCGGCTCGACCGCGAGAACGCTTCGCTCGAGCGCGCCATGGCCTCGATCACCGAAGCTTTCGGCCGCCAGGCGGTGCCCATCCAGGTGCCGATGGGAACCGAGCGCGCCTTCAAGGGCGTCATCGATCTGGTCAGCCTGAAGGGTTCCCTCTACGGCGACGATGAGAGCGGCAGGTTCCAGACCCTCGACGCGCCGAACCCGCTGCCGCCCGAGATCAAGGCGGCGCGGGAACGCCTCATGGAGGCGGTTGCCGAGGTGGACGACGCCCTGATGGAGAAGTTCTTCTCCGCCGGCGAGCTGAGCCAGGAGGATCTGGTCGCGGGCCTGACCCGCGGCATCCGGGCGCGGCGGATCTTCCCGGTCCTGTGCACCGCGGGGGCGCACAACATCGCCATGCATCCCCTGCTCGACGCGCTGGTCTCGTTCATCCCCAACCCGGGCGAGCGCGGCCCGTTCGCCGGGGAGAACCCGAAGGATCACGCGCCGGAGCAGCGCAAGGGCACGGCCGACGAGCCCTACTCGGCCTACGTCTTCAAAACGATCGCCGACCAGTACTCCGGGAAGATCTCGCTGTTCCGCGTCTACTCCGGCGTGCTCAAATCCGACAACACCGTGCACAACGCCTCGCGCCACGTGGACGAGCGCGTCGGCTCGCTCGCGTCGATGCAGGGGAAGGAGATGCAGCCGGTCCCCGAGGTGCGCGCCGGCGACATCGGCGCCGTCGCCAAGCTGAAGGAATCGGCGACCGGCGACACCCTGGCCGACAAGGCGCACGCCATCGTCTACCCGAAGCTGGTCTTCCCCGAGCCGTCGATCTCCTTCGCGCTCAACCCGAAGTCGCGCGCCGACGAGGACAAGATCTCCCAGGTGCTGCACCGTGTCGTCGAGGAGGATCCGACCATCCAGTACCGCCGCGATCCCCAGACGCACGAGCTGGTCCTCTCCGGGAACAGCGACCTGCACGTCGAGGTGGTGGTGGCGAAGATGAAGAAGAAATTCGGGCTCGAGGCGGTGCTGCACGCGCCCAAGGTCCCCTACTTCGAGACGATCAAGAAGAAGTCCGAGGCGCAGGGGCGCCACAAGAAGCAGACCGGCGGGCACGGTCAGTTCGGCGACTGCTGGATCAAGCTCGAGCCCCTGCCGCGCGGCGCCGGCTTCGAGTTCGTGGACGACATCTTCGGCGGCTCCATCCCCAAGAACTTCATCCCCTCGGTCGAGAAGGGCATCCAGGAGGCGCGCACGCACGGCTTCCTCGCCGGGTACCCGGTGGTGGACTTCCGCGTCGTCCTGTTCGACGGCTCGTACCACACGGTCGACTCGTCCGACATGGCGTTCAAGATCGCCGGTTCCATCGCGTTCAAGGCGGCGATGGAGAACGCCGGCGCGACCCTGCTCGAGCCGGTCATGAACGTCGAGATCGTCGCCCCCGAGCAGTTCATGGGCGACCTCATGGGCGACCTGAACTCGCGGCGCGGCCACGTCCAGGGGATGGCGTCACAGGGCCGCTCGCAGGTCATCAAGGCGACCGTCCCCCTCGTCGAGATGCTGTCGTACGCCTCCATCCTGAAGTCGATCACCGGCGGGCGCGGCTCGTACCGCATGACCATGCGCGGCTACGAGGAGGTTCCGGCGCACCAGCAGGGCAAGATCATCGCCGCCCACAAGGCCCAGAAGGAAAAAGAGGCGGCGGCCCATTAGCCGGGTCCTGCTCCTCGGTGCCGAGGAGAACCCCGCCCTCGTCGTCCTCGCGTCGCTCGCCCGCGCCGGCGTCGAGGTGCACGCCGCCAGCCACCGTCGCATCAACGTCGGCTTCTTCTCGCGCCATCCGTCGCGTCGCCTGCTCACGCCGCCGCCGACCGAGGTCGAGCGTTACACGTCGTTCCTGCTGGAGCACGTCCGCCGCACCGGCTACGACGTCATCCTGTCGGCCGGGGACGATCCGACCTGGGCCCTGGTGCAGCACCGCGAGGAGTTTGCCGCCCTGGCGGGTGTTCCCTACCCGGACGCCGCGACCTATGCCATCTGCCGCGACAAGTCGCTGACGATGCGGGCGGCGGCGCGGCTCGGCGTGCCGACTCCCCGCACCTTCGAGCCGGACAGGGACGGTCTCGACGCCATCGCGGCGGCGCTGCCGTTCCCGGTCGTCATCAAGCCGAACGTCAGCGACGGCGCGCGCGGCATCTCCTACCCGGCCAGTCTCGAAGCGCTGCGCCGCGATCTCCCGGAGACCGTGCGCCGCTTCGGCCCGTGCCACGTGCAGGAATACATCCCGCAGACGGCCGGCCAGTACAAGGCCGAGGTGCTGGTGGACCGCGATCGCACCGTGCGCGGGTGGTGCGCCTTCCACAAGATTCGCTACTATCCGCCCTCCGGCGGCTCGAGCACGCTCAATCGCGCCGTGGAGCGCCCCGACGCTCTGGCGAACGCCGCGCGCATCCTGCAGGGGATCGGATGGTACGGGCTGGGGGACTGCGACTTCATCGAGGACCCGCGCGACGGGACGCTCAAGCTCATGGAGATCAACCCGCGCTTCACCCGTCCCCTCAAAGTCTGTGTCCAGGCCGGCGTGGACTTCCCGCTCCTGCTCTACCGCATGGCGCGCGGCGAGCAGCCCGACCCGACGCTCACCTACCGGCTCGGCACGATGGTGCGCTACCTGCCGGCCGACCTGACCTGGTTCCTGCGATCGAAGGACCGCTTCCGCGCGCGCCCCGGCTTCCTGCGCACCTTCTTCGAGGCGGACAGCGACGAGGTCTTCACGTTCGGCGATCCGGGAACGGGTCTCGGCTACCTGCTGTCCTACGGCCTCGATCTGCTGCACCCGAAGAGCCGGGAGTTCCGCCTGAGGCTCGGAGGAGCGGCGCCGAAGGCGTCCGGCAAGTGACGCTGCGATGCTGACGGTGCTGCTGGGGATCGCCGGCGCCGCCGCGGCGTCGGCGCTGGTCTTCGTGGCGCACGCCTGGTACCAGGAGCACCGCGCCGATCGCATCCCGGTCCTCCTCTACCATCGCTTCCTGTCGCGCGCGGCGTACGAGCGCGGCGAAATCCAGAGCGCGGAGCGCACCTACGTCGCCTTCGACGACGACTTCGCCGCGGAGATGCAGGCCCTGCGCGACGACGGCTGGACGCCCATCGACCTCGACGAGTACGCCGACGCGCTGGACGGCAAGCGTCCTTTTCCGAACAAGGGGATCGTCATCACCATCGACGACGGGTTCCGCAGCGTCTATCTCCACGCCTTCCCGATCCTGCGGCGGCTGGGGATGAAGGCGGTTTTCTTCGTCACCCCCGACAAGTCGGCCTACAACTTCACCAAGAACGCGGCGACCGACCAGCCGGCCACGGACGAGGAGCTGCGGGAGATGAGCGCCGCGGGGATCGCCATCGAATCCCACGGCATGACGCACCGCTATCTCACCACGCTGGACGACAACACCATCCGCTGGGAGATGGAGGAGTCGCGCCGCGTCCTGACGGAACGCTTCGGCCGCCCGGTGCGCTATCTGGCGATCCCGAGCGGCGCTTACGATCGGCGGGTCCGCGGCCTCGTCGCCACGTGCGGCTACCGCGTCGTCTTCGCCAGCCGCAAGGGCACCAACCACGCCGGGGTCGACAGGCTGGCGATGCGCCGGCTGGTGGTCGGGCGCGGTTTCGGCGCCGCCGGTCTCAGGCACCTGCTGCGTCCTTCGACCGCCTTCCAGCTGCGTCTCGCGAGCGGCGTCCAGAACGCCGTGCAGTCGGTCATCGGCACCGGCGGGCTCGACAAGCTGCGCCTGCTGATCCTGAGGTTGCCGTTCGGGCCGGCGCTCATCCGGCGTCCGATCCGCCTGCTCGCCGCCGGGCTCGGGGCCGTGATCCTGGCCGTGGTCGCCGCGGCGCTCCTGTTCCGTTGAGCCACCCGTGACGGTGCGCGGGGTCGCGGCCATCCTGTTCTGGATCCCCGCCGGCGTCCTGGTCTACGTGCACCTCCTCGTCCCGGTCCTGCTGCGGGCGCTCGCCTCCTTCGCGCGCCGCGCTCCCGTTCCCGAAGGCCCGCTGCCGGGCGTAACGGTCGTGATCGCCGCGCGCAACGAGGAAAAGCACCTGCGCGCCAAGATCGAGAACACGCTGGCGCTGGACTATCCCCCCGGAAAGATCGAGATCCTGGTGATCTCGGACGCCTCCACCGACGGCACGGCCGCGGTGGTGCGCTCCTTCACCGACCCGCGCGTGCGCCTGCACGAGCTGCCGGAGCGCGGCGGCAAGGCGCAGGCGCAGAACGTTTCGGCCGGGCTGGCGCGGCACGACATCCTGTTCTTCACCGACGCGACGACGATGCACCCTCCGGAGACGCTGCGGCGGCTGGTGCGCGGCCTCGGCGACCCGTCGGTCGGCTGCGTCACCGGCCGCGTGGTGTTCAAGAAGGACGAGGGGGCCGTGTCGCGCGGCCTCGAGAACCGCTTCGCCTTCGAAATGGGGAGTCGCTCGGCCCTCGGGGACGTCTATTCGCTGCTCGGGGCCCAGGACTGCGTCTACGCCGTGCCACGCGCGCGCTACGTTCCGGTGCGCCCGGATCTCGACGGCGGCTTCGTCGGCCCGATCCTCATCCTCGAGCGGGGACTGCGGACCGCCTATGAGCCTGGAGCGGTGGCGTTGGTGGATCGTCCGCCCCCGAACCTCAAGAGCGAGTTCGATCGCCGCTCGCGCATCGTCCTCAGGGGCCTGCGCGGAACATTCTCAGTCGCCCGGCTGCTGAACCCGATCGGCCACCCACGGCTGGCCTGGGCGCTGTGGTCCACGCGCCTGCTGCGCTGGCTGACGCCCGTCTTCATGCTGATCACGCTCACCGCGAATCTTGGTCTCCTCGACCGGCCGCTGTACCGCGCCGCGCTCCTCCTGCAGGCGATCTTCTATCTCCTCGCCGCCGTGGGCGCCGTGCGAGCCGCGCGCGGCCAGGGCGCTCCCGCCTTCGTCTCCCTGCCCTTCTATTTCTGCCTGCTCGCCGCCGCCGCGGCCGTGGGGATCGCCCGCCTCGTGAGGGGCGAGAAGGGCCAGGTCTGGACGACGGTGCGCTGAGGCCGCGCCGGCCGGCCGCTCATTCACCTTGACAAGGGCGACCAACCAAGGCATCCCAAGCCCGTTCCGTTTCAGCGTGGTGCCCCTGACCTCCCGGGTCCCGGTGCAGGACGCTCGCCTGATATAATCCGGCCCTTTCCTCGGGAACCCTTGTGACCACGATGGCCGTCAGCACGACCTCGATCCGCCGCATCGGCGCCCACGAAGGCCAGACCGTGCGCGTCGACGGCTGGCTCTACAACAAGCGGGACAAGGGGAAGCTTTCGTTCCTCGTGGTCCGCGACGGCTCGGGGTACCTGCAGGCGGTCGCCTTCCAGCCGGAGGTCGAGGCGCGGGTCTTCGAGGCCTGCCGCTCCCTGACGCAGGAGTCGTCGATCTCCGTCACGGGGAAGGTGAAGAAGGACGACCGCGCTCCCGGCGGCTACGAGATGGCGCTCTCGGACATCGTGGTGCACCAGGCGGCCGTTGACTACCCCATCGGGCCGAAGGAGCACGGGCCGGAGTTCCTGCTCGACAACCGGCACCTGTGGCTGCGCTCCTCGAAGCAGCACGCCCTCCTGCGCGTGCGCAACGAGGTCTGCCAGGGGATCCGCGACTTCTTCTACGAGCGGGACTTCGTGCTCATCGACTCCCCCATCCTGACGCCGGCCGCGTGCGAAGGGACCTCGACCCTGTTCGAGACCGACTACTTCGAGCGCAAGGCGTACCTGAGCCAGTCCGGGCAGCTCTACCTCGAGCCGGCCTGCATGGCGTTCGGCAAGGTCTATTGCTTCGGCCCGACCTTCCGCTCCGAGAAGTCGAAGACGCGGCGCCACCTGGCGGAGTTCTGGATGGTCGAGCCCGAGGTCGCCTATCTCGAGCTGCCGGGGCTCCTCGAGCTGGCGGAGGACTTCATCTCGACGCTGGTGACGCGCGTGCTCGAGCGCTGCGGGCCCGAGCTCAAGACCCTGGAGCGTGACACGGCCAAGCTCGAGCGTGTCCAGAAGCCCTTCCAGCGGCTGACCTACGACGAGGCCGCGGCGATTCTCCTGAAGCCGGAGAACCAGGCGCGCATGCGCGAGCACGACGCGCCGCCCTTCGTGGCGGGGAACGACTTCGGCGGCTTCGACGAGACGCTTTTGACCGAGGCGGCCGATCGGCCGGTGATGGTCACGCACTGGCCTTCGGACATCAAGGCGTTCTACATGCAGCCGGATCCGCAGAACCCGTCGCGCGCCCTGTGCGTCGACGTGCTGGCGCCCGAGGGCTACGGCGAGATCATCGGCGGCAGCCAGCGCATCCACGACCATGACCTGCTCCTGAAGCGCATCCAGGAGCACCAGCTGCCCGTCGAGGCCTTTCAGTGGTACCTGGACGTGAGGCGCTACGGCAGCGTTCCGCACGCCGGCTTCGGGATGGGGATCGAGCGCTTCGTGTCCTGGGTCGCCGGCATCCACCACCTGCGCGAGGCGATCCCTTACCCGCGCACGCTGAACCGCCTCTACCCTTGATCAAGGTCGGTCTCGTCAGCCTCGGCTGTCCCAAGAACCTGGTGGACAGCGAGGTGATGCTCGGCACGCTCGAGGGGAAGGGCTTCGCCCTCACCCCCGACCCCGCGGACGCCGACGTCATCGTCGTCAACACGTGCACCTTCATCGGGCCCGCCCGCCAGGAGTCGATCGACACCATCCTGGAGATGGCCGAGCTCAAGAAAGAGGGCCGCTGCCGCCGGCTGGTCGTCGCCGGCTGCATGGTGCAGGCGCACCACGACACGCTGAAAAAGGAAATCCCGGAGATCGACGCGCTCGTCGGGCTCAACGACGTCGAGCGCATCGCCGAGGCGTGCGCCCTCGAAGCGGGCCAGCGGTTCGAGGCGAGCAAAGAAGCGGCGCACTACCTCTACACCGATCGCTCGCCGCGCCATCTCGCCACGCCCGGCTACACGGCCTACATGAAGATCTCCGAGGGGTGCGACCACACCTGCGCCTTCTGCGCCATCCCGTCGTTTCGCGGCACGCAGCGCTCGCGACCGATCCCCTCGCTCGTCGAGGAGGCCCGCCGCCTCGCCCAGGGCGGCACCGTCGAGCTGAACCTGATCGCGCAGGACACCACCGACTACGGCACCGACCTGCACGACGGCACGACCGCCGCGGGACTTCTGCGGGCGCTCGACGCGGTCGACGGGCTGCGCTGGATCCGGGTGCTCTACGCCTATCCGAACCGCATCACCCCCGACTTCATCGCGGCGCTCGCGGGCGGGCACCGCATCGCGCGCTACCTCGACCTGCCGCTGCAGCACGCCGACGCGGCGCTGCTCAAGGCCATGCGGCGCGGGGGGGACGGCGACGCCCACCTGAGGCTGCTCGAGCGCCTGCGCCAGGCGGTCCCCGGGATCGCCCTGCGCACCACCTTCATCGTCGGCTTTCCGGGCGAGACCGAAGCGCAGTTCACGACCCTCGTGGACTTCGTGCGCGCGGCGCGCTTCGACCGGGTCGGCGTCTTCACCTATTCCGAGGAAAAGGGAACGCACGCCGCCGCCCTGCCCGACGACGTTCCGGCTGACGTGAAGGAAGAGCGCCGCGCCCGGCTGATGCAGGCCCAGGAAGAGATTTCACTCGCGGCCAACGAGCGCTACATCGGCCGGATCGTGGACGTGCTCGTCGAGGGGGCCCACGAGGAGAGCGACCTGCTCCTGAGCGGCCGCTCGGAGGGGCAGGCTCCGGAGATCGACGGCTCCGTGATCCTCACGGATGCGCCGCGCCTGGTCTATCCGGGCGAGTTCGTCGCGGTCCGGATCGAAGAAGCCCATCCTCACGACCTCGTCGGCAGCATCGTCGGGGTCCAGGCGCGGCCGGCCTCGCCCGTCGAAGCCGGGTGAACGAGGCCGGGCCCGGATGAACGCCCGTCGCACCCCCCTCGACGCTCTCGCCCTGGGCATCGCGACGCTCCTCGGAGCCGGGAAGTCTCCTGTCATCCCCGGCACCGCCGGGACGCTCGCGTCGCTGCCGCTGGCCCTTCTCGCGGCGGCGTTCCTGCCCCTTCCGGCTTACGTGGTCCTCACGGTGTTCGTCTCGCTCGTCGGCATCTGGGCCGCCGGACGGACTTCGGCCGCTCTCGGCATCAAGGATCCCGGCGTCGTCGTCATCGACGAGACCGCCGGGCTCTTCGTCACCTTCCTCGGGGTCCCCGTCGGCTGGACCGCGGCGGTGCTCGGCTTTTTCTGCTTCCGCGCCATGGACATCCTCAAGCCGCCGCCCGCGCGGCAGGCGGAGGCGCTTCCCTCCGGCTGGGGGATCATGCTCGACGACCTGATGGCCGGCGTCTACGCCAACCTGCTGGTCCGCATCGGCCTGTTCCTCGTCTCGACCGTCACGACACTCCGATGATCGTCGAGGAAAGCGCGGCGGCGCTGCGGCCGCATCTCCTCCAGCCTGTCGCGACCATCGGCAACTTCGACGGGGTGCACCGCGGCCACCAGGCGATCTTCGCCCGGGTCATCGAACGGGCGCGGGCGCTCCGGGGCACGAGCGTCGCGATCACCTTCGACCCGCATCCGCTCAAGGTCCTGGCTCCGGGCCGGGCGCCCGACCTCATCACCACGCGGCGGCAGAAGCTGGCGCTCATCGAAACGTCCGGCATCGACGCGGTCCTCGTTTTGCGCTTCGACGCGGCGCTGGCCGAAACCTCTGCCGAGGAGTTCGTCGAGAAGTGCCTGCACGGCGCGCTGGCACTGCGCGAGGTCTACGTCGGCGCCAACTTCAACTTCGGCCGCGGGCGCGAGGGCAACGCCGACACCCTCGTCGCCCTGTGCGCGGCGCGCGGCATGACGGCCGGGAAAGTCGAAGAGGTGCGCTTCCTCGGAAGCCCGGTGTCGAGCAGCCGCATTCGGCGTGCGGTGCGCGCCGGCGAGGTGGAGCTCGCGGGCGAGCTGCTCGGCCGCCCATTCGCCGTCGAGGGTGAGGTGGCGCACGGCGCAGGCCGCGGCAAGGGGATCGGCTTTCCCACCGCCAACCTGAAGTCCAGGAGCGAGCTGGTGCCGCAGGACGGCGTCTACGTGACGCGCACGATCGCCTCTGACAGGACCCTGGCCTCGGTCACCAACATCGGCACGCGCCCGACCTTCGCCGACCAGGAGTTCGCCATCGAGACCCACCTGCTCGACGCGGACCTCGACCTCTACGGCCAGCCGATCGAGGTGTCGTTCCTGGCGCGCCTGCGCCAGGAGCTGCGCTTCCCCTCGGTCGACGCGCTCGTGGAGCAGGTCCGCCGCGACGTCGATCGGGCCCGCGCCTGGTTCGCCGCCAACCCCGCGCCCTGAGGAGGGCCGCGGTTCCGCGTGCTACCATGCCGTTTCCTCGGGAGGGGCGGTGCGCGGCGGCTTCATCACGTTCGAAGGTATCGAAGGCTCGGGGAAGACCACCCAGATCGGCCTCCTGTCGCAGGCCCTCCACGCGCGCAACATCGCCCACGTCCTGACCCGCGAGCCCGGCGGAACGCCCGCAGGCGATCGGATTCGCAGCCTGCTCCTCGACCCCGCGACGCGTCTCGCTCCCCTCGCCGAGCTGCTGCTGTACGCGGCGGCGCGCGCCGAGCACCTCGAGCGAATGATCCGGCCGGCGCTCCAGGCGGGCCGCATGGTCCTCTGCGATCGCTACCTCGACGCGACCCGGGCCTACCAGGGGGCCGGGCGAGGACTGCCGCTCGGATGGATCGAGGCGATCCACCAGCTCGAGCCGCTGCGCCTGGCGCCGGACACGACGCTCCTTCTCGATCTCGACGCGACGCTCGGTCTCGAGCGCGCGCGCGGACGCAATGCGCGCGCCCGGCACGATGAAGGCCGCTTCGAGGCGGAGGACCTGCCGTTCCATCGCCGGGTGCGCGATGGGTATCTCGCCCTCGCGAAGGCCGAGCCGGATCGGTTCCGCGTGATCGATGCCTCGGGGGAGCCCGAGGTCGTGCAAAGGCGTATCCAGGAGGCCCTGTGCATCTCCGCGGCCTGATCGGCCAGCCGCGTGCGGTCGAAGCGCTCGAAGGCGCGCACGCCTCGGAACGCTTCCACCCCTCGCTCATCTTCCACGGTCCACCCGGGGTCGGGAAGCTCACCACCGCCGTGGCCCTGGCGCGCGCGCTCCTGTGCCGCGAGAGCGATCCGCCGTGCGGCGAGTGCCACTCGTGCCGGCGCATCGACGCGCGCTCGCAGCGTCATCCCGATCTCATGGTGGTCTTCCCCGAGAAGCTGGACGACTACCGCAAGGGCGAGACCGACGAAGGAGTCGCCGGCATCGACCTGCAGGAGAAGCAGGAAGCGGCGGCCACGAGCCCCGGCTGGAACCTCATCGTCGATCGCATCCGCGATGCCATCGCCTTCGTGCAGCGCCGCCCGGTCGAAGGGGCGCGCTCGATGCTGGTCATCGACCAGGCGCAGCGCCTGACCGCCGAAGGGGCCAACGCCCTGCTCAAGACGATCGAGGAGCCGCCGGAACACGCGGTCATCGCGCTCCTCGCGACGTCGCTGCACTCCCTTCTGCCGACCATCCGGTCGCGCTGCCGGGCGGTGCCATTCCAGTCGCTCCCGCCCCATGCCATTGCCGACTGGCTGGTCTCCGAGCAGCAGGTCCCCGAGGCCGAGGCGCGCCTGCGCGCGGCTCTTTCGGGGGGACGCATCGGCGCCGCGATGGGACTCGACCTCCAGGCCTTCCGCGCCCGGCGCGATGCGCTGCTGACCGCGCTCGAATCCTTCCTGCGCCCCCCGGATGCCGGGCGGGCGCTGGCGCGGGCCGAGGAGATCGCCAAGGGGGAATCCCCCGAGGCCGATCTCGAGATCCTCACGAGCCTGGTGCGCGACCGGATGATCGTCGCCACGGGACGCGGCCAGGCCCCGGGCCTCATCCATGCCGACGTCCTCGGACGGCTCAAGACGCTGCCGCTCTCCGGCGGGCCGGACGGCACCGAGGCGCTGCACGCCCTCGAGTCGGCGCTCGAAGGGCTGCGGCGCCGCGGCAACCGGCAGCTCCTGATCGAGAACGCCTTCCTCGGGTTCCTGCCGCCGGCGTCCTGAACGCATGAGATTCCTGCGCCGTGCCCTCGACGCCTACCGGCGCGACTTCCTGCTCGGCTTCGTGTTCCTGGTGATCACGAACGGCCTGACGCTCGTCATCCCGTGGCTGCTCAAGCACGGCATCGAGGCGCTGCAGCAGCACCAGTCACTCCGCCTCGTCGGACGCTACGCCGCCGGGATCGGCGTGGTGGCGGTGCTCCTGGCTTTTGTCCGCACCTGGTCGCGGTGGTACGTGCTCGGCGGGTCGCGCCGCGTCGTCGCCGACCTGCGCGCCCGGCTGTTCGCGCACCTCCAGACGCTGCCGGCGTCGTTCTATGCGCGCCACCGCACCGGCGAGATCATGTCGCGCGCCGTCAACGACCTGCTGCTGGTGCGCTCGCTCTCCGGCCCCGGCATCCTGAACCTGATCAACGTCTCGATCCTCTACACCGCGGGCCTCCTGATGATGGCCATTCTCGATGTGAGGCTCACGCTCGCGGCGATCGTTCCCTACCCGGCGCTGCTCTACGCGGTCAGCCGCGTCAGCCGCACCATCCACCAGCGCAGCAACGCCGCGCAGGAACAGCTCGCCGAGATCAGCAACAAGGCGCAGGAGAACCTTTCGGGCATTCACCAGGTGAAGGCCTACGCGCGCGAGGATCTCGAGGTGGCGGCGTTCTCCGCGCTGTCGTCGGGTTACCGGACGCGCAATCTCGCCCTGGCGCGCAGCCGCGGGCTCATCGTGGTGCTGATGTCGGGCCTCGGGGGCCTGAGCACCATCATCGTCCTGTGGTTCGGCGGGCGGCACGTCATCGCCGGCACGCTCTCCCTCGGCGGGCTCGTCGCCTTCATGTCGTACCTGGCGATCCTCACCGGGCCGACCATCATGATGGGCTGGATGCTCGGGGTGTTCCAGCGCGGGCTCGGGGCGATCAGGCGACTCGAGGAGATCCTGTCGCAGACGAGCGACCTGCCCGGCGACCTCCTGCCCGGCCCGTGCCCTCCTCTGACGGGCCAGGTCGCTTTCCGCGCGCTGTCGTTCGCCTACCCGGAGGGCCGGGAGGTGCTGCACGGCGTCGACCTCGACGTGCCCGCGGGCGCCACCATCGGTCTCGTCGGCCCGGTCGGCGCGGGGAAATCGACGCTCGTGCGCCTGCTGGGCGCGGTCTTCCCGGTCGGCCGCGGGATGCTCCTCTTCGACGGGCACGACTTCAACGACCTGCCGACACGCGGACTGCGGGAGCAGATCGCCGTCGTGCCCCAGGAAACGTTTCTCTTCTCGCGCACCATCGCCGAGAACATCGCCCTCGGCCGCCCGGACGCTCCGCGCGCCGACATCGAGAGGGCGGCGGAGATCGCCCAGCTCACGCGCGATCTGCCTTCCTGGCCGCACGGCCTCGACACCCGCGTCGGGGAGCGCGGCGTGACCCTCTCCGGTGGCCAGCGCCAGCGCGTCGCCATCGCCCGCGCCCTGCTCATGGACCCGCGCGTGCTCGTCCTCGACGACGCGCTCTCGAGCATCGACGCCGACACCGAGGCCGCCATCCTGGCCGGGCTGCGCCGCTTCATGCGCGGGCGCACAACCTTCGTCATCTCGCACCGCGTCGCCACCGTCGCCGGCGCCGATCGCCTGCTCGTGCTCGAAGACGGGCGCGTGGTCGAGACCGGCACGCCCGCCGAGCTCCTGGCGGCGGACGGGCCGTTCGCGCGGCTGTCGCGCACGCAGCAGATCGAGCGCGAGCTGGAGGCGATGTGAGGGGCGGCGCCCGCGGCGGACACGGAGCGCCCCACGCCGTCGGCGCCGGCGTCCCGCTCCCGGACGACGAGGTCCCGGCCCGGGTCTACGACGCGCGGCTGGCGCGCCGGCTGCTCGCCTTCGTCCGGCCGGAGGCGGGGCTCATCGCGCTCTCCATCGCCTTCATGTTCGCGGTGATGGGGGCGAGCCTCGTCCAGCCGTGGCTCATCAAGCGCCTCATCGACGAGCACATCGTCCCCGGGAAAGTCGAGGGCGTGGCCACCTTCGCCCTCCTGTACCTCGCGGCGTTCACGATCGAGCTCCTGGCGCGGTACTGCCAGATCTACACGATGGAGAGGACCGGGCAGAACGTCATCCAGGCGCTGCGCGTGCAGGTCTTCGCGCGCATGCAGCGACTGGACATGTCCTTCTTCGACCGCAACCCGGTCGGCCGGCTGATGACCCGGGTGACGACCGACGTCGAGTCGCTCGCCGATCTCTTCGCCAGCGGCACCGTGACGCTGCTCGGCGACGCGTGCAAGCTCGTCGCCATCGTCGGCATCCTGTTCTGGCTCGACGCGCGCCTGGCGCTCGTCACCTGCACCATCGTCCCGATCCTGTTCGCACTGTCGATCCTGTTCCGCGGCCGCATCCGCCAGGCGTACCGCGACGTGCGCCGCCGGGTCGCGCGCATCAACGCCTTCCTGCAGGAAGCCGTCAGCGGCATGATGCTGACGCAGCTCTTCCGGCGCGAGGAGGAGGACCGGCGCGACTTCACCGCGATCAACGACGACCACCGCGACGCCGAGCTGCGATCGGTCGTCTACGAATCGTCGTTCTCGGCGGTGGTGGAGCTGGTCGGGACGGTGGCGACCGCGGCCATCCTCTGGTCCGGCGGCGCGCGCGTGCTGTCCGCGGCCCTGACCTTCGGGACGCTGGTCGCCTTCCTCGAGTACACGGCGCGCTTCTTCCAACCGATCCGCGACCTCTCCGGCTTCTACGCCGTCCTGCAGTCGGCGATGGCGTCGCTCGAGCGCCTCTTCGACCTGCTCGACACCGAGCCCTCGATCGTCGACGGTCCGCGCCCGGCGGTCGCGAGCATGGCCGCGGGACGGGTGGAGTTCGACCACGTCGGCTTCTCGTACCTGCCGGACGAGCCGGTCCTCACGGACGTCTCGTTCACCGTCGAGCCGGGACAGAACGTGGCCATCGTCGGCGCGACCGGGGCCGGCAAGACGACGGTCGTGAAGCTCCTCATCCGCCTGTACGATCCGACGAGCGGCTGCATCCGGCTCGACGGCGTCGACCTGCGCGATCGTCCGGTGCACGAGGTGCGACAGCAGTGCGGTCTGGTCATGCAGGACCACTTCCTCATCGCCGGCACCGTGGCCGAGAACATCGCCTTCGGCGATCTCGGCCTGTCACGCGAGCGGATCGAGGCGGCGGCCCGGCTGGTGCACGCCGACCGCTTCGTGCGGGCGCTGCCGCACGCCTACGACGAGCCGCTCCGCGAGCGCGGCGGCAACCTGTCGGTCGGGCAGAAACAGCTGCTGTCGCTGGCGCGGGCGGTCGCCGCCGATCCGCCCATCCTGATTCTCGACGAGGCGACCTCGTCGATCGACAGCGAGACCGAGGCGCTCATCCAGGATGCTCTGTCGCAGGTGCTGCGCGGCCGCACCTCGCTCGTCATCGCGCACAGACTGTCCACCATTCTGGCGGCCGACCGGATCCTGGTGTTCCACCACGGGCGCATCGTCGAGGAGGGCCGGCACCGCGAGCTCCTGGCGAAGCGCGGCGTGTATGCGCGCCTGTACGAGCTGCAGTTCGGGCTGGCGGAAGGGACGGCGCTTCAGTCCGGGCGGCCGGAGCGCGCCGAGCCCCTGCCGGTTCCATCCCAGCCGTAAAGCGAGAGGTCGAAACGGCCGTTCTTCCCCGGCCGCACCCCTTCGCGGCGCAGGCGCGCCGCCTGCCCGTCGGGCCGGCCCGCTGCTTCGGATGGCCGTGGGCTGATGCGTCCCTGCGCGTTGAGCACGCGGTGCCAGGGAACGACCCGCCCGCTCACGCGCCCTCCGGCGGGAAGCGACGCCATCGCCCAGCCCACGGTGCGCGCCGCGCCGGGAAACCCGGCCATGCGCGCCACCTGTCCGTAGGTGGCGATCCGCCCGCGCGGAATGCGGGCGACGACCGCGTAGATGTTCCGGAAGATCCCGCCGTTCGCGGCGGCCGGACGGCGGGACTTAGAAGCGCCGGAGCGCTTCGACGTACGAGGCATGGTGCCGCGCGGTCTCGGGGACGGAATCGCCGCCGAACTTCTCGAGGAAGGCGCGCGCCAGGACGAAGGCCGTCATCGCCTCTCCGACGACCCCGGCCGCGGCGATCGCCGTGACATCGGTCCGCTCCACCTGCGCTTCGAAGGTTTCCTTCGTGACCAGGTCGACGCTCGGCAGCGCCCGCGGCAGCGTGGACAAAGGCTTCACGAGCGCGCGCACGCGGATCTCCTCGCCGTTCGACATGCCCCCTTCGAGCCCACCGGCGTGGTTGCTCGGACGCGTGAAGCGCCCGGCCGCGGCGTCGTAGCCAATCGGATCGTGGAAGCCGGATCCCTGCGCCGCCGGCGCCCCTTCTCCGGCCCCGATGACGACGCCCTTGATGGACGGGATCGAGCCGATCGCCGCGAGCAGGAGCGCCGACAGGCGCTCGTCCCATTGCCGCATCGAGCCGAGCCCGGGGGGCACGCCCTTCGCCACCACCTCGAACGCGCCGCCGATGGAATCCCCCGCCTTTTTCGCGGCGTCCACCGCCTCCATCATCTTTTTCTCGAGGTCGGCGTCGGCGCAGCGCAGCGGGCTCCCCTCGGCCGCGCCGATCTCCTCCCAGGTCCGCTCGTTGGAGGCCGGGTCGGCGGCGACGGGACCGAGGGCGAGGGTGTGGCTGCGCACCTCGATGCCGAATTCCCGGAGGAACCGCCGGCAGATTGCGCCCACCGCCACGCGCGCCGTCGTCTCGCGCGCCGAAGCCCGCTCCAGGACGTCGCGTGCGTCGTGCGTGCCGTATTTCAGGGCGCCGGCGAGATCGGCGTGTCCCGGCCGCGGCCGCGTCAGGGTCTTCTTCGCCGCGTCCTCGGCCGACACCGGCTCGACGGCCATGGCCACGCGCCAGTTGTCCCAGTCCCGGTTGGCGATGCGCAGCCCGATGGGCGAGCCCAGGGTCTTCCCGTGGCGGACACCGGAGACGATCTCGGCGCGGTCCTGCTCGATCTTCATGCGGGCCCCGCGCCCGTAGCCGTGCTGGCGCCGCCCGAGATCGCGGTCGATGTCCTCGGCGAGGAGCGGCAGCGCCGCCGGCACTCCCTCGAGAATCGCCAGGAGTCCCGGCCCGTGCGACTCCCCCGCCGTCAGGAACCTCAGCCCGCTCATCGGACCGGGATTATATCCACCCGCGCGACAGCCCTCCGTGGCCTCGGGCGCAGATTGACGCCCTCGGCCGCGATGACTAGGATCCGGCGGTCACGGGAGGCCCCATGGGCTCAGACGCTTTCACGCGAGAGTCGCTACAGAGCTATGCCGACACGGAGCGCGCCCCGTTCGAAACGGCGCTGCGCGAGCTGGTCGAGATCCCCACCGTGTCGGTCGACCCGGCGCGCAAGGAGGACGTGGCGCGCGGGGCCGAGTACGCCGCCGGCCTCCTGCGGCGCTTCGGCGCCGACACGCGCATCGTCTCGACCCCGGGCCACCCGCTGGTCGTCGGGCGCTTCCAGCGCAACGCCGCCTGGCCGACCGTCACCCTCTACAACCACCTCGACGTCCAGCCGGCGGAGATGGAGGACGGCTGGGACGCCGCCCCTTTCAAGTTCGCGGCCAACGAGGGCCGCTACTACGGCCGAGGCACCACCGACGACAAGGGGCCGGCGCTGTCCGCCCTGTGGGGCGCGCGCTACGCGCTGCAGCACGGCGCGAAGATCAACCTCCAGGTGCTCTGGGAGCTCGAGGAGGAGATCGGCAGCCCGAACTTCGAGCCGGCCATCAAGCGCGAGCGTGAGGCTCTCAAGACCGACACCGCCATCGTCTCCGACACGGTCTGGGTCTCGCGCGGCCGGCCGGCGGCGCCCGCGGGGCTCCGCGGCCTGCAGGGGTTCCGCTTCACGCTCGAGTTCGGCAAGAGCGACCAGCACTCGGGCGTGACCGGCGGCGCCGCTCGCAATCCGGTCACCGAGATCTGCGCCCTCATCGCCGAGTGCGTCGACGGCCGCACCGGGAAGGTGAAGATCCCCGGCTTCTACAAGGACGTCGTCCCGCCGACGAAGCAGGAGCTTCTCGATATGAAGCGCTGCGGCTTCACGACCGCCGGCTTCAAGAAGGACCACCACTTCAAGTCGATCCGCGTCAACGACCCGATGGAGATCATGAAGCGCATCTGGTGCCTGCCGACCTTCGAAGTCCACGGCATCGCCGGCGGCTACCAGGGACCGGGCGTCAAGACGGTCGTCCCGCCGCGCGCCACCGCCATCGTGTCGTGCCGGCTCGTCCCGGCGATGGACGAAAAGAAAGTCATCCGGCTGGTGCGGGACTTCGTGCGCAGGAAAAACCCCGACGTGAAGGTCGAGGTGGAGCACGGACTGCCGGCCTACCGCGGCCGGACCACGGGCCCGCACGCCGACGCCATCCGGGCGGCGATGAAATTCGCTTTCGGCCGCGAGCCGTCGTTCGTCCGCGAGGGCGGCTCGATCGGCGCCGTCCTGTCGATGGAGCGGGTGCTCAAGGCCCCCGTCTACTTCCTCGGCCTGTCGCTCCCCGAGCACGGCTACCACGCACCCAACGAGAACTACGACTGGTCGCAGGCCTCCGGCGGGATGGCCGCCTTCGCCGACTACTTCCGCCGCGTCGGCGAGCTGGCCTGAGGGTCGTCGCCGCGGAAGGGATCGCGCCGGAGGGCTGACGTGAACGCTCTTCCGATCCTCGTCGCCGCGATCCTGGTCCTGACCCTCGGGTACCGGTACTACTCCGCCTTTCTCGCGGCCCGGGTCATGGTGCTCGACGACGCCCGGGTCACCCCGGCGCACCGGCTGCGCGACGGTCACAACTACCAGCCGACCCCGAAGTGGGTCCTGTTCGGGCATCACTTCGCCGCCATCGCCGGTGCCGGTCCGCTCATCGGGCCGGTCCTCGCCGCGCAGTTCGGCTGGGCCCCCGGTCTTTTGTGGCTCCTTCTGGGCGTGGTCTTCGGCGGCGGGGTGCACGACTTCATCATCCTGACGGCGTCGGTGCGCCGCGACGGCCGGTCGCTGGCGGAGATCGCCCGCGCCGAGATCAACCCGGCGGCCGGGATCACGGCCATGGTGGCCATCCTCTTCATCGTGGTCATCGCCCTCGCCGGGCTCGGGCTCGCGGTCGTCAATGCGCTGGAGCATTCACCGTGGGGCACGTTCACGATCGCGGTGACCATTCCTCTCGCCCTGTTCATGGGGCTCTACATGTACAGGGTCCGCCCGGGCGCCTACGTCAGCGGCACGATCGTCGGTGTCGCGGGTCTCCTCGCAGCCGTGATCGGAGGGCGTCTGATCCCGGGTTCGTCGCTCGCGCCGCTGTTCACTTTCGACCGCGGGACACTGGTCCTGCTCCTGGCCGGGTATGGCCTGGTCGCCTCGATCCTGCCGGTGTGGATGCTCCTCTGCCCGCGCGACTACCTCTCGTCGTTCCTGAAGCTCGGCGTCATCGCGGCTTTGGCCCTCGGCATCTTCCTCGTGGCTCCGACCATCCAGATGCCGGCGGTCACGAAGTTCGCCGCGGGCGGCGGGCCGATCATCCCCGGGAAGATCTTCCCCTTCTGCTTCATCACCATCGCCTGCGGGGCGATCTCGGGGTTCCACGCCCTCGTCAGCAGCGGCACGACTCCGAAGATGGTCGACCGTGAGTCTCATATCCGGCCGATTGGATACGGCGCGATGCTGTGCGAGGGGTTCGTGGGCATCATGGCGTTCCTCGCCGTGCTGTCGCTCCAGCCGGCCGATTACTTCGCCATCAACGTACCCCCGGAGCGCTTCAGCACGCTGAACATGGAGCCGGTGGACCTGCCGGCCCTGTCGCAGGCGGTCGGCGAGCAGGTGGCCGGCCGCACGGGCGGCGCCGTGTCCCTCGCCGTCGGGATGGCGCACGTCTTCTCGGGGGTGCCGGGCCTGCGGGGGCTCATGGACTACTGGTACCACTTCGCCATCATGTTCGAGGCCTTGTTCATTCTGACCACCATCGACACCGGCACCCGGGTGGCCCGCTTCCTCGTCCAGGAGGTCGCCGGCCGCTTCATCAAGCCCATGGGGCGCACCGACTGGCTGCCTGGGACGGTCGTGGCCTCGCTCGCCGTCGTGTCGGCCTGGGGGTACTTCATCCACACCGGGTCGGTCAGCACCATCTGGCCGATGTTCGGCATCGCCAACCAGCTCCTGGCGGCCATGGCGCTGTCGATCGGAACCACCGTCATCCTCAAGAGCGGACGAGGGAAATACGCCTTCGTGACCCTCGTGCCGCTGGCGTTCGTCGCGGTCACGACGCTCACCGCGGGCTGGCTCTCGGTGACCGACAACTTCCTGCCGCTCGCCCGGGACGGGGCCACCGCCGCGGTCCGGTTCCAGGGCTGGCTCAATGCATCCCTGACCGTGCTCATGATGAGCCTGATCGTGGTGACCATCGGGAATTGCGTCCGGGAGTGGACCTTTGTCTGGGGGCGCCGGGCGCACGTTTTTTCTTGATCCGGCCGCCTTGGCCTGTGTAGAGTGACGCGGTTCGCGGGAGTCGCCCGGGGGTTGGCTTCGGCGTGGACATCGTCACGGATCACGAGATGCGCCGTATCGATCGTCGGACGATCGAGCGGCATTGCATTCCCGAAATCGTGCTGATGGAGAACGCGGGACGCCAGGTGGCGACCCTGCTCTCCGCCCTGCACGACGACCTCGCGTCACTCCGCGTCCTCCTGCTCTGCGGTCCCGGCAACAACGGAGGCGACGCGCTGGTGACGGCCCGGTTGCTCACCGAGCGCGGGGTCGAGTGCCGGGCGCTGCTGTTCGCCCGGCCGGCGGGACTGCGCGGCAGCGCCGCCGTCGCGCACGAGGCGGCACGGCGCGGAGGCGTGCGGATCGACGCGGTGCGCAGTCCGGCCGCCTGGAGGCGGCTGCGGCGCACCCTCGGGTCGTGCGACCTCGTCGTGGACGGCCTGCTCGGCACGGGGCTGTCGCGCCCGGTCGAAGGGCTCTTCGCGGAGGTGATCGAGACCGTGAACCGCTCCGGACGCGAGGTGATCGCCGTGGATATCCCGTCGGGCTTGCGCGGCGACGTGCCGTCGATATCCGGCCCCGCGATCCGCGCCCGCCACACCGTGACCTTCGCACGTCCCAAGGTGCCGCACGTCCTGGCGCCGGCGAGCGCTTTGTGCGGCACGGTGCACGTGGCGGACATCGGCATCCCGAACGCCGCCGTCGCCGCCGAGAAGCCACAGCTGGCGCTGGCCGACCCGCTGACGCTGCGGCGCGATCTGCCGCGCCGGCGGCGCGACAGCCACAAGGGGGATTTCGGACACGTCCTGGTCGTGGCCGGCTCGCGCGGCAAGGGAGGAGCGGCCCGCCTCGCGGCGCTCGCGGCGCTGTCCGCCGGGTGCGGTCTCGTGACCGCCGCGGTGCCGAAGAGCCTCATGGGTTCATTCGTGCGCGGCGCCATGGAAGTGATGACCGAAGGGCTCGACGAGACCGAGGAAGGGACCATCTCGGGCGCCGCCCTGCCGCGCCTGAGGCGCCTGCTCGCGGGCAAGCGGGCGGTCGCCGTGGGTCCGGGCCTGACGACCCATCCCGAGACGCGCCGGCTGGTGCGCGACCTCGTCGCCTCGGTGCGCGTGCCGCTGGTGCTCGACGCCGACGGTCTCAACGCGTTTCCGCGCGCCGCCGGGCTCGACGGCCGCCGCCGCGACCTGCTCCTGACGCCGCACCCCGGCGAGATGGGTCGCCTGCTCGGCCTCGACACCCGCGGCGTGCAGGGCGACCGCCTCGGCGCCGCCCGCCGGCTGGCGCGCCGCACGCGCGGCACCGTGGTGCTCAAGGGGCACCGGAGCCTCGTCGCTTCCCCCGACGGACGGATCTCGGTCAACCCGACCGGAAACCCCGGCATGGCGACCGCCGGATCGGGAGACGTTCTGACCGGGCTTCTCGCCGGGCTCCTGGCCCAGGGAGGCATGACCTCTGACATGGCACGCCTGGGTGTCTACATGCACGGGTTCGCCGGCGATCTCGCCGCCGAGCACAAGGGTCACTCACCGCTTCTCGCACGCGATCTGCTGTCCGCTTTCCCTCTCGCCTGGAGCCGAATGGCGGCAGGACGTTCCCTCCCGATGGGAGTCGAGGTGATGGCATGAAGGTCCCGTCCGCGTCCATCCGGCGCTCGGTCTCCGCGGCGCCGGTTCCCAACCTGGGCCGCACACCCGCCCCGGTGGCCTGGCAGCCGAGCCCGCGCGTCATCCCCGCTCGTGTCGTCATCCGCCCGGCGCGTCCCGACGACCTCGGCGAGGCGACGCTCCTGGAGCGCCGGGTCTGGGGACGGCTCTCGGCCACCCTCAACGAGCTGCAGCGGCGGCTCTTCGCCCTGCCCGAATCGTTCCTGATGGCGGAGCTGCAAAGAAACGGCGTGGCGCCGAGCATCGTCGGGCTCGCCAACGGCGTCATCTGGACGCGCGACTACCCGCGGGTGCCGCGCGACTTCGAGCGCCTGCCGGCGTCGGCCTCGCACAATCCGCGCGGCGACGTGCTGTATATCGCGTCGGTGGCGGTCCATCCCGACTGGCGCGGCCGCGGCATCGCGCTGCGGATCCTGCAGGAGCTGGCCTCGGTCGGGCGGCGCCGCCACCTCAAGTACCTGAGGCTCATCGGCAACAACCGGTCGCAAACGCTCTACGCGCGGGCCGGCTTCACCCCGGTCCGGCCGATGCCGGATCTCTTCCGGCAGCACCGCGACCTGATGCCGCAGCCGTCCCTGCTCGAGCTGCCGCTCGTCTAGCGGCGGAGCGCCGCGCGGTCAGCATGCCCGAGCGCCGCCTCGTCACCCGCAGCGAGGCGGAGACCGTGTCGCTCGGCCGCGCCCTCGCTTCGGAGCTCGGGCGCGGCGATGTCGTCCTGCTCGAAGGAGTGCTCGGAGCCGGCAAGACGGCCCTGGCCCGCGGCCTGGCCTCAGGCCTCGGCGTCCCCGAAGAAGAGGTCCGCTCCCCCACCTTCACGCTGGTGAATCCGTATGCCGGCCGGCTGCCGGTTTACCACGTCGATCTCTATCGCATCGAGAACCCACGCGACCTCGAGGAGCTGGGGCTGGAGGAGATCCTCGGGACCGACGGCGTGGCGATCATCGAGTGGGCGGAGCGCCTGGGACGCTGGCGACCGCCGCACGCTTACGTGGTGCGCTTCGAGGACCGCGGCGGCAGCGAGCGGGCGATCCTGATCGAGGATGGCCGGGCGCCCGGTGGCGCCTGGGCCACGTAGCGCGACTCGACTCCGTCGTTCCGCCGTGCTTATTCCACTCGGTAGTTGGGGGCTTCCTTGGTGATGACGACGTCGTGGGCGTGGCTTTCTTTGAGCCCGGCCGACGTCACGCGGATGAATTTCGCTTCGCGGCGCAGCGTCTCGATGTCCTTGGCGCCGCAGTAGCCCATCCCGGCGCGCAGCCCGCCGACGAGCTGCGGCACCAGCGCCTGCAGGCTTCCCTTGTAGGGGACCATGCCCTCGATCCCCTCCGGCACGAGCTTGTCGTCGCCGGCGGCCGACTCCTGGAAATAGCGGTCGGCGCTGCCGCGCTTCATCGCGCCGAGCGAGCCCATGCCGCGGTACGCCTTGAAGGTGCGCCCCTGGTAGAGGATGGTCTCGCCCGGTGATTCTTCGGTCCCGGCGAAGAGCGACCCGATCATGACGGACGACGCCCCGGCCGCAATCGCCTTGGTGACGTCCCCCGAGTACTTGATGCCGCCGTCGGCGATGATCGGCACGCCCGAGGCCTTCGCCGCCAGCGCGCAGGCCGCCACCGCCGTCACCTGGGGCACGCCGACGCCGGTGACCACGCGGGTCGTGCAGATGGAGCCCGGCCCGATACCGACCTTCACGCCGTCCACGCCGAGCTTGATGAGATCGGCGGCCGCCTCCCCCGTCGCGATGTTGCCGGCGACCAGGTCGACGTCCGGGTGCGCGGCGCGCAGCGACTTGACCGTCTCGAGGACGCCGGCCGAGTGGCCGTGCGCGGTGTCCACCACCAGCACGTCGACGCGCGCGTCGAGCAGCGCCTTCGCCCGGTCCCGCGTGTCCGGCCCGACGCCGACCGCCGCGCCCACCCGCAGCCGCCCGAACTGATCCTTGCAGGCGAGCGGGTACTTGATCATCTTCTGGATGTCCTTGACCGTGATGAGCCCCTTGAGGTGGTTCTCGCGATCGACGACGAGGAGCTTCTCGATCTTGTGCTGGTGCAGGATCGACTTGGCCGCCTCGAGCGTCGTCCCGACCGGCACCGTCACCAGGTCTTCCTTGGTCATCACCGACGCCACCGGCAGGTCGGTGCGCGTCTCGAAGCGCAGGTCGCGGTTCGTCAGGATGCCGAGGAGCCGCCCGTCCGGGTCGGTCACCGGCACGCCGGAGATGCGGTACTTCTGCATCAGGTCGAGCGCCTCGGCGATGCGCTGCTTCGGGCCGACGGTGATCGGGTCGACGATCATCCCGCTCTCGGAGCGCTTCACCTTGTCCACCTCGCCCGCCTGCGCCTCGATCGACAGGTTCTTGTGGATGATGCCCAGGCCCCCGAGCTGCGCCATGGCGATCGCCAGGCGCGATTCCGTGACGGTGTCCATCGCCGCCGAGACCAGCGGGATGTTCAGCCGGATGCGCCGCGTCAGCTGGGTGCCGATGTCCACCCGGCTCGGCAGCACCTCGGATTTCGCGGGCAGCAGCAGGACGTCGTCGAAGGTGAGGGCTTCGGGGATCGATCCTTCCAGCATCTGCGTCGTTCCTCTCTAGACCCGCACGCCGTGCGGCGCCGGGCGTGAGCCGGACGAGCCGGCTCCTTCCTGCGAGCCGTGGCACTTCTTGAACTTCTTCCCCGAGCCGCACGGGCACGGGTCGTTGCGCCCGACGCGGTCGGACATCGGCACCTCGCGCGGCTTGGGCGCTTCCTTCGCCGGGGCCGAGTAGGTCAGGTCCCGCTGCCGCTGCGTCTTCATCTCCTCCTGCTGCTGCCGCACGATCGGGTCGAGGCGCCAGAGATTGCTGACGATCTCGTCCTCGATGCGCTCCTTCATCATGCCGAACATGGTGAAGGACTCCTTCTTGTACTCGGTGAGCGGGTCGCGCTGCCCGTAGCCGCGCAGCCCGATCCCCTCCTTGAGGTGGTCCATCGCCAGGAGGTGATCCTTCCACGCGGTGTCGATGATGTAGAGCAGGAGCGTGCGCTCGTGCTGGCGCATCGCCTCGTCGCCGAGGATGGTCTCCTTCTCCTGGTAGCGCGCCTGCATCGCTTCGAAAAGTCTGGCGCGCAGGTCGGGGGCGTTGATGGTCGTGAAGTCGATGCCCGCCTGGCTCGTGTCGACGCCGAAGTAGCGCAGCATGCCGTTGCGCAGGCCCTCGGGCTCCCACTCCCCCGGGTCGGACTGCGGCGGGCAGGTCGAGTCGACGATGTGGTCGAGGATCTCCTCCGCCTTCTGGAGGATGTACTCCTTCTGCCCCTTCCCCTCGAGCAGCTCGCGCCGGAGCCCGTAGATCTCGGTGCGCTGCTTGTTGTTGACGTCGTCGTATTCGAGCAGGTGCTTGCGCACCTCGAAGTTGCGCGCCTCGACCTGCTTCTGGGCGCGCTCGATGGCGCGCGTCACCATGCGGTGCTCGATCGGGACGCCTTCCTCCATCCCGAGGCGCTGCATGAGGCCGGAGATGCGGTCCGACCCGAAGATGCGCATCAGGTCGTCCTCGAGCGACAGGTAGAAGCGCGATGACCCCGGGTCGCCCTGGCGGCCGGCGCGGCCGCGCAGCTGGTTGTCGATGCGCCGCGCCTCGTGCCGCTCGGTCCCGAGGATGTGCAACCCGCCCTGCTGCACCACCTCGTCGTGCTCGGTCTGGCAGGCGCCGCGGGCCACCTCGATCGCCGCGGCGATCTCCTCGGGCGGCGGCGGCTCGGCGGCCGGGTCGCGCCCCTCGAGGAGCTGGCGGCGGGCCAGGAACTCGGCATTGCCGCCCAGCAGGATGTCGGTGCCGCGGCCGGCCATGTTGGTGGCGATGGTGACCGCCCCCAGCCGCCCCGCCTGCGCGACGATCTCCGCCTCGCGCTCGTGGTACTTGGCGTTGAGCACGACGTGCGGGATCTTTTTCTTGTGGAGCATGGCGCTCAGGTGCTCGGACTTCTCGATGGAGATCGTCCCGACCAGCACCGGCTGCTGCCGCGCGTACAGGTCCTGGATCTCCTCCACCACCGCGTCGAACTTCTCGCGCTCGGTCCGGTAGACCACGTCCGGGTTCTCGATGCGGATGAGGGCGCGATTGGTCGGGATGACCATGACCTCGAGCTTGTAGATGCGGTCGAACTCGACCGCCTCGGTGTCGGCCGTCCCGGTCATGCCGGCGAGCTTGCCGTACATGCGGAAGTAGTTCTGGAACGTGATGGTGGCGAGCGTCTGGTTCTCGCGCTGGATCGGCACCTTCTCTTTCGCCTCGACCGCCTGGTGCAGGCCGTCGCTCCAGCGGCGCCCGGGCATGAGCCGCCCGGTGAACTCGTCGACGATCAGGATCTGGCCGTCCTTGATGACGTAGTCGACATCGCGCCTGTACAGGACGTTGGCGCGCAGGGCCTGCTGTGCGGCGTGGTTCAGCTCCATCTCCGCCGGGTCGTAGAGGTTCTCGACCTTGAGGAGCCCCTCCAGCTTCTCCACGCCCTCCTCGGTGAGGGCCACGGTGCGGGCCTTCTCGTCCTGCGTGTAGTCAATCTCCTTGTGCAGGCGCGGGATGACGGCGGCGGCGCGGGCGTAGAGATCGGTGGACTCGTCGGACGGCCCCGAGATGATGAGCGGGGTGCGCGCCTCGTCGATGAGGATCGAGTCCACCTCGTCGACGATGGCGAAGGCGTGGCCGCGCTGCACCATGGCGCCCAGCGAGTACTTCATGTTGTCGCGCAGGTAGTCGAAGCCGAACTCGTTGTTGGTGCCGTAGGTGATGTCGGCGCCGTAGGCCTGCTGCCGCGCCGCGTCGTCCATGTCGTGCTGGATGACGCCGACCGAGAGCCCCAGGAACGCGTAGAGCGGGCCCATCCAGGAGGCGTCGCGGCGCGCCAGGTAGTCGTTCACCGTGACGACGTGCACCCCCAGGCCTGCCAGGGCGTTGAGCGACGCGGCGAGGGTGGCGACGAGGGTCTTGCCCTCGCCGGTCTTCATCTCGGCGATCTTGCCGTGGTGCAGGACCATGCCGCCGATGAGCTGGACGTCGAAATGGCGCATGCGGAGCGTGCGCTTGCCCGCCTCGCGCGTCAGCGCGAACATCTCGTTCAGGACGTCGTCGAGGCTCGCGCCGCCCTGGACGCGGGCCCGCAGGGCCTGGACGCGCTCGCGGATGCCGGCGTCGGACAGGGCCGCGGTCTCCGCCTCGAGGGCGTTGATGGCGGCGACGCGCGGAACGATCTTCTTGAGCTCGCGCTCGTTCTTCGTCCCGAAGAGCGCCTTGAGGATGGTGTCGACGATCATCTTGCCTATGATAAACGATGCGAAACGACAACGGCGCCCGTTTGGGGCGGCGCGCGGCCTTTCCGGGCTTCGTTGAAGCTTAGAAGACCTTCGATTCTTCCAGGATGTAGACGAGCGGGTCGACCGCCTTCTGGTGCACCAGCACCTCGTAGTGCAGGTGGGGGCCGGTCGAGCGCCCCGTCGAGCCGGTCATCGCAATCGGATCCCCGCGCCGCACCCGCTGCCCCACCTTGACCGTGGTGGACGACAGGTGGCCGTAGCGCGTCACCACGCCGAAGCCGTGCGAGATGAAGAGCGACAGGCCGAAGCCGCCCGCCGGTCCCACCCGCGTCACGATGCCGTCGGCGGGGGCCACCACCCGCGTCCCCTGCGGGGCGACGATGTCGAGCCCCTGGTGGAAGTCACGCATGCCGGTGAAGGGGTCGCGCCGCCAGCCGAAGCCGTTCCCCAGGAGGCCCCGCACCGGGTAGATGCTCGGCGTCGAGGACAGGAGCAGCGCCTGCTTCTGGAAGGCGGTGTCGAGCACGCGGAAGGAGTCCTGCAGGACTCCCGAGCGCTCCTTCAGCGTCTGGATCTGCGAGTCGATGAGCGGCTCGGCCTGGTGCGGGTCGATCCCCTTCAGGTCGGGGAGCGTCCCGCCGCCGGCGCCCATGGTCTGGGTCGGCAGGTCCTCGACGCCCACCATCAGGGCGAACTTGGCGGCCTTGCCTTCGATTTCCTGGAGGCGGTTGCGCAGGTCGTTGAGCGACGCGTCGAACCGCTCGTTGCTCTTCCGCAGCTCGGCGTTCTCCTGGGTCACCTTCGCGAGGCCGTGGCTCAGGGTCAGCGTGCGGATGATGAAGTGCGGCACGGTCAGCCCGGCGAGCAGGAGCGCCGACACGAACGCCGCGCCGGTCAGCAGCAGGTTGCGGGAGACACGCAGGCGACGGAACTTCGCGGTCGCGTGCGGGACGATCATGATGGTGTAGAACTTCTTGGCCACCCTGGGTCCCCCGGAGCGCCGCGGATTCGAAGGGCGGGATGCTACCATCGGCTACGGAGGGAGTCAACGGACAACTCCGTACCCCTCACCCCAAAATGCAGGGCCTGACCTTCGATCGCCCACGACATGTTGCGCTCCTTCGACTCTTTGGACCGAACCACAAATCCGAAATTCACAAATCACATAGGCACAGTTTAATTTAGGGTTTCGACGTAGCCCCGTCAAGCAAGTGATGACGATTTGGACACGCCGGGCGCTTCCGGCATCCCGACCCTTGCGGGAGGATCGACGCATCGCTTAGATTCCCCGCCCGATGCGCCGCCGTCACGCCGCCGCCTGCCGCCCATGACCTGGCCCCGCCGGATGACCGCCGCCCAGCAGGTCGGGCAGCTCCTGTGGATCGGGTTCGACGGCAACGCCTTCGGGCCCGCGCTCGCGCGGCTGCTTCGTGACGTGCAACCGGGCGGGATCATTCTCTTCGGCCGCAACCTGCCGCCCGAGCCGCGCCGGCTGCGGGCGCTGACCGATGCGCTGTACCGCGCCGTCCCGATCCCCCCCTTCATCGCGCTCGACCAGGAGGGAGGACGCGTCAGCCGCCTGCGGGGTCTTCTCGGGCCGACCCTGACCTCGGCCGGGCTCGCCTCGCGCGCCGATGCCCCCACCGCGGTCCGCCGCCATGCCGAAGGGACGGCGCTGGCGCTCCGGACCCTCGGCTTCAACGTCAACTTCGCCCCGGTGCTCGACCTCGGGCGCGCGGACGCGCAGAACGGCATCGGCGATCGGGCCTTCGGCGACGACCCGCGCACCGTCTCCCGGCTCGCCGGCATCTTCGCCTCGGTGCACACGCGCCTGGGTGTCGTTCCGGTGGGCAAGCATTTCCCCGGGCTCGGGCCGGCCGTCGGCGACACGCACGATCTCCTGCCGGTGGTCCGGACCGCGCGCGCCGAGCTGATGCGCCGGGACCTCGTCCCCTATCGCCGCCTGCGCCGCGCGCTGCCGATGGTGATGATCGGCCATGCCTGCTACCCGGCCCTCCAGGAGCGCAGCGACCAGCCGGCCAGCCTGGCGGCGCCGGTGGTCACGACGCTTCTGCGCAAGAGCCTCGACTACCGCGGGCTGGTCCTGACCGACGATCTCGAGATGGGGGCGATCGACCAGGGCCTCGGCGCCGGAGCGCTGGCGGTCCTCGCCTTCCGGGCCGGCGCCGACGGACTGATGTTCTGCAAATCCGAAGAGAAGATCCGCGCCGCCGCGTCCACGCTGGAAGAAGCGACCCGCGACGGCCGCATCCCGCCGGACAGGCTGCGCGCATCGCTGCGGCGCATCGCCGCGATCAAGAAGCGGGCGCTGGCCTCACGACGCCGGCCGAAGTTCGCCGCCACCGGCCTGGCACGGGCCAAAGCCGTGCTCGCGGCCCTGTCACCGGTGCACGTCGAAGGTCACGACCCGACCGCCCGCACCTAGGAGCGCGCGGCCCGGCTATTCCAGGTTGCGGTCGGTGAGGCGGCGGTAGATCTCGCGGTAACGCTGCGCCGTCCCCTGGACGATGTCGTCGGGGAGCTGCGGCGCCGGCGGGTTTTTGTCCCACTTGACCGACTCGAGGTAGTCGCGCACGAACTGCTTGTCGAGCGACGCCTGCGCGCCGCCCGGCTTGTAGGTGTCGGCCGGCCAGAAGCGCGATGAGTCGGGGGTGAGCACTTCGTCCCCGAGCACCAGCCCGCGCGCATCGCGCCCGAACTCGAACTTGGTGTCGGCAATGATGATGCCGCGGCTCTCCGCGTGCCTGCAGGCGTGGTTGTAGACCGCCAGGCTCAGGTCGCGCACCGCCTCCGCCGTCTGCTTCCCGATGAGATCGACGACCTGGGCGAAGGAGATGTTCTCGTCGTGCCCGGTCGTGGCCTTGGTCGACGGCGTGAAGATCGGCTCGGGCAGCCGGTCGGAATCCTGGAGCCCGGGGGGCAGCTTGATGCCGCAGACGGCGCCGGTCTTCCTGTACTCCTTGTAGCCGGAGCCCGACAGGTAGCCGCGCACGACGCATTCGACCGGCAGCATGTCGAGCCGCTCGGCGACGACCGAGCGGCCCTTTAGCACCGCCGTGTGCGCCTTGAGCTTCTCGGGAAATCGCGCCGCGTCCCGCTCGCGCAGGTGATTCCGGGTGATCTCGCGCGTCTGGTCGAACCAGAACAGCGAGATCTGGTTGAGGACCTTCCCCTTGTCCGGGATGCCGTTCGGCAGGATGTGATCGAAAGCGGAGATCCGGTCGGTCGAAACGATCAGGAGCGAATCGCCTAGATCGTAAACGTCGCGGACCTTGCCGCGGCTCAGGAGCTTCAGATCGGAGAACTCGGTGCGCATCACCGGCTGCGTCATCGTCGTGGACCTCGCCCTGGAAGAGGCCGCATCCTGCCATGCCGCGCCACCCGATGCAAGGTGTTACCCTTGCAGACTCATGCCCGCACGACCTCCGCGTCCGGCCCGAAGGACCGGGGCGCTTCGCGCCGCGTTCGTCCTCGCGGCGGTCGCCGTCGCCGCGCTCCTCCCACCGTCGCCGGTCCAGGCGGCCGGGATCGGCGCGTTGAGCGGGCTCGTCGAGGACGCCCGGGGCCAGCCGATCGCCGACGCGCTGGTCGTGCTCATCGCGCACGGGGGCGGACAGTCGGCGGCGCGCACCGGCGAGGACGGAGCCTGGCGCATCCCGGCGCAGCGGACCGACCAGCAGTACACGCTGCGGGTCGATGCGAACGGGTATCGCCCGGTCGCCTACGACGGCCTCGTCCTCGCCTCGGGACGAACCAAGCGCTTCGACGTCCGCCTGAAGCGCCCGGGAGAGCGGGACGTCGTCGTCCTCCTCAGTCGTGATCCGTATCCGTTCGACGACCTGTTGCGCGGCCTCCTGCAGGGGCTCGACGCGCCGGCGCGCACCTTCGATCTCGACACGGTGGAGGATCCGGAAGAGCTGGTGCGGCGGATCGAAGCGGAGCGCCCCAACCTCGTCCTGGGCTCGGGGCTCCTGACGGCGCACCTGGTGCGCCGCGAGGTTCACGACACGCCGGCCATCCTCAGCCTGCTCGGCGACCCGCGCCAGCACGACATCGAGGCGGCCAACATCTCGTTCGTCACGACCAACCCCGCGCCGGCGGACCTGATGCGGCGGGTGCGCGACTTCCTGCCGCACGCGCAGCGTCTCGGGATCCTGTTCGACGCCCGCGCCTCCAGCCTCGTGGCCCGCGACCTGCGCAAGGCGGCCCGTCAGGAGGACTTCGACGTGGTCACGCGGCCCTGCTACGAGGCGGACAGGATGGAGGCGTCGCTGCGGCCCCTCGCCGGCAAGCTCGACGTGCTGGTGGTCCCCTTCGACCCGCTGAGCCTGAGCCCGAAGGCGCTCGACGACATCACCCACTGGGCGCTGCAGCAGCGCGTCGCGCTGGTCGCACCGGACGCCGGCTGGGTGCGCCGCGGGGCGCTCTTCTCCTACGGCCCGACGTTCGAGACCATCGGCCGGGAGCTGTCGCTGCGCGCCGGCAAGGTCCTCGCGGGCGAGACCTCCGGCCCGGCGGCGGCGCGACCGACCGAGGCCGTGCTGACGGTGAACGGCACGACCGCGCTGGCTCTCGGCGTCGAAATCCCCGGCGGGATGAGCGTGGACGCGACCTACTGAGCGGGCGGCGCCGCGGCGCTCAGGCGGAGAGCTTGACCTCGCGGACGCCCTCGAGCTTCCACAGCTCGCCGATGAACTTCTTGTGCTGCGGGTGAACGGCGCAGCACTGCAGGGTCAGGATGTGATGGTCGCCGGCGCGCCTCAGACCCGTCGCCTCGAGGAGCTGCGCCTGCCCCGTGGCGCGGATGGTCTTCTCGATCTCCTTGCGCGTCAGGCCGCGGTCGTCGTCGAAGGCGATCTCGCAGTCGCGCATGCGGCAGCGTCCGAAGAGGCGGCCCTCCACGAAACCGAGACCGACCTGCACCAGCAGGATGATGCCGGTGGTGAACATCGCCACCGCCGCCTGGCCGGCGCCGATCGCCATGCCGATCGCCGAGACCACCCAGATCATCGCGGCCGAGGTCAGGCCGGTGATGTGCCCGCGCGAGTGGAGGATGGTCCCGGCGCCCAGGAAGCCGACCCCGGCCACCACCTGCGCCGCGATGCGCCCCGGGTCGCCGCGCAGGCCGGTCAGATCGGCGACCAGGTGCACCGACAGCCACATGAACAGGGCCGAGCCGACGCAGATCAGGATGTTGGTGCGGAACCCGGCCGGCTTCTGCTTGATCTCCCGCTCGACGCCGATGAGCCCGCCGCAGACGATCGCGAGGAGGGCTTTGGGGATGTAATCCCCGAGGAGCGGTCCGACGTCGGTGAGAAAGCTCTGAAGCATGGTCGAAGACGACCCTCGTGCCGGGCGGCCGCACAGGTCGCCGGCACGGGCGGTCGCAGGGCGCACGCAAAGGTATAATCCGCCGCCTTGCGGCGCAAGGCGAACACGGCGCGCGCACGGAAACGAGACGGAATGCACAGCGATCCCACCCCCGCCGCACGGCTCCGCCACGACGGCGACCCCATCCTGAGGCGCATCACGGGCGCCCTGCTGATCCTGGCCGGGGCGTGCGCCGGCGCCGCCATCGTCCTCCTGGTGCTGCCGTCCGCGACGGGCGGCTTCACCCCGGGTCGCCTGACCGCGGCCCCCGAACGCGCCGCGGCGCAGGAGTCCTCGGGCAGCCGCGGCGCGCCCGGCCCGGCCGCGACGGCCGGCGCTCCGGGGGCGTCGCCCGTCCTGGCCGCAGGCGACGGTTACTCCGCCATCGCGAAGAGCGTCATGCCGGCGGTCGTGAACATCTCCTCGGTGCACGTCATCCAGACCTACGAGCGCTACTCCCCCTTCGGGGCCGACCCCTTCTTCCAGCAGTTCTTCGGCGGCGGCATGTACGACTACGTCGTGCCGCGCGAGCGCCGGGAGATGAGCCTCGGGTCGGGCGTCATCGTGGACGATCACGGCACCATCCTCACCAACCACCACGTCGTCGAGCAGGCGACCGAGGTGCGCGTGGCGCTGTCGGACGGACGCGAGCTGCCGGCGAAGATCCTCGGCGTGGACACCCGCACCGACCTCGCCGCCCTGCGGGTGGACGCGGCCAACCTGCCGCACGCGCCGCTCGGCGACTCGGACGCGCTCCAAGTGGGCGACATCGTCCTCGCCTTCGGCAACCCGTTCGGCCTGGGCGGCACCGTCACCATGGGAATTGTCTCGGCCATCGGCCGCGGCAACCTCGGGCTGGCCGACTACGAGGACTTCATCCAGACCGACGCCGCCATCAACCCCGGCAACTCGGGCGGGGCGCTGGTGAACACGCGCGGCGAGGTGATCGGCATCAACACGGCGATCTTCTCGCGCAGCGGCGGCTACCAGGGGATCGGCTTCGCCATCCCCTCGACGATGGCGCACGAGGTGCTCGACGACCTGCTCGAGCACGGGCGCGTCATCCGCGGCTACGCCGGGCTCGCGGTGCAGCCGCTCACGCCCGACCTCGCGCAGGCCCTGCAGCTCTCCGACCTGCGCGGCGCGGTCGTCTCGGACCTGGATCCGAACGGCCCGTGCTCGGCGGCCGGGCTGAAGCGCGCCGACGTCATCGTGTCGGTCGGGTCGCACCCCGTCGCCTCCGACGAGGAGCTGCGCACGCAGATGTCGCGTCTCAGGCCGGGGGATCGGGTGTCGCTCGGCGTGGTGCGGAGCGGCCGGAAGGCGTCGTTCGAGGTGACGCTGGTCGACCCGCCGCAGGCGCAGCAGCAGCGCCGTTCCCAGCCGCAGCCACGCCGCCGCGGCTGACGCGGGGGCGGGCTTCCCGGCGGAGGAACTCGACCTCCTCGACCCGCAGCGTCGCAACGCCGAACTCCTCCTCGATCCTGCCGCGCAGGACGTACGGGCGCGCCGTCGTCAGCATGCGGCAGAAGCGCTCGTAGGCGCGCGGGAAGAAGACCGTCTCGTAGATCGCCGTCGTGTCCTCGAAGGAGACGAACTCCATCGGCTCGTCGTCCTTCGTCGTCACGATCTTGCCGGTGACGAGCCAGCCCACCATCGCCACCCGCTCGCCGACGTGCCGGGCCATGTCGGAGCCGCGCACCGGCTGCACGCCCGAGCGATGCAAGGCCAGCAGCGCCTCGCGGTAGAGCGTCAGCGGATGCCGGCTGATGAGGTAGCCGACCGCCTCCTCCTCGTCGCGCAGCAGCCGCCCGGCGTTCGCCGCCGCGTCCTCGGGCGCCGGTCCCTTCACGGCCGGCAGCGACACCGGCTCGGGAGCGAACAGCTCGGGCGTCTTCCCCGGCTTGCGCAGAGCACCGCGCGCCTCCCACGCCCGCAGCCGCCAATGGAGCCGCGTGCGCGCCGCGAGCGGCCCGCCCGGGACGCCCGCCAGCGGATCGACGGCGCCCGCCCGTACCAGGCGCCTCAGATCGGCCGGGTCGAGCGGGAGGCGGCGCAGGAGCTCGTCGAAGCCGGTGAACGGCCCGCGCTTCTCCCGCTCGGTGAGGAGCGCGTCGACCGCCTTCTCCTTCAGGCCGGCGATCTGGCCCAGCCCGATGCGGATCCAGCCGCTGCGGCCGGTCCATGACTTGCCGCTGGCGTTGACGTCGGGCGGACGGACTTCGATGCCCATCCGGCGGCACTCGGACACGTAGGCGAACGGCGAGTAGTAGCCGCCCTCGTTCTTCAGCACCGCGGCCATGAACTCGGCCGGGTGGTGCGCCTTGAGCCACGCCGACTTGAACGACACCAGCGCGTACGACGCCGAGTGCGGCTTGCAGAACGAGTAGCCGGAGAACGACAGGATCATCCGCCAGACCTGCTCGACGATGCCGGGGTCGATGCCGCGCGCGACCGCTCCTTCGGTGAAGCGGCGGCGGAAGTCGGCCACCTGCTTCTCGGCCCACTTCTTCGAGATGACCTTGCGCAGCCCGTCCGCCTCGGCGTCGGTGAAGCCGGCCATGCGGATGGCGACGCGGGCGACGTCCTCCTGGTAGACCATGATGCCGTAGGTGTCGCGCATCACCTCGCCCAGGATGGGATGCAGCGGCTCGAACGCGCCGCCGCGCAGCCGGCGCACGTACTCGCGGATGTAGCCGTTCGCCGCCGGCCGGATGATCGACGAGTGGATGACCAGGTGCTCGAAGTCGCCGCGCCGGGTTTTCTGCTGCAGCTGCCGCATCGACGGCGACTCGACGTAGAACACCCCCATGGTGTCGCCGTCGCGCAGGATCGCCTGCGTCCTGGCGTCGTCGATCGGATCGAACTCGTCGTAGGGAATGACCGGCCCGCCGTCCGCGGCCAGCGTCGCGCAGGCGTCGCGGATGACCGAGAGGGACCGGTTGCCGAGCAGGTCGATCTTCACGAGCCCGGCGTCTTCCGCCTGGTCCTTCTCCCACTGGATGACGCGCACGCCCTTGGTGGACATCTCGACCGGGACGTACGCATCGACGCCTTCGGGTGCGATGACGACTCCGCCGCAGTGGACCGACAGGTGCCGCGGCGCGCCGTCGATCGCGGCGGCGGCCTGCAGGATGGCCGGCCACGGCGGCCGGCCGAGGAGCCCGCCGCTTTTCGCCTGCATGTCGTCGCCGCCGAAGAGCGGATGGTGCGTTGCGGCCTCGAGGGCACTCTCGTGGCTCCAGTCGTGCGCCAGCCGGTCGGTGACCCGCTTGATCTCGCCGTCCGGCAGGCCGTGCACCTTGGCGATCTCGCGTACCGCGGCGCGGGCGCGGAAGGTGACGTGGTTGGTGATCATCGCGACCTTGTCGGCCCCGAACGCCTTGAAGACCCAGTCGATGACGTCGTCGCGCTCGTCCCAGCAGAAATCGACGTCGATGTCGGGCGGGTCGACCCGCCCGCGGTTCAAGAAGCGCTCGAAGTACAGGTCGTGCCGGATCGGCTCGACGTGCGTGATGCCGAGGCAATAGGAAATGATGGAGGCGGCCGCCGACCCGCGCCCGCACGTGCGCGGCGAGCGCCTGACGATCTCCTGCACGACGAGGAAATAGTCGGCGTACCCCTTGTCGCGCACGATCGCCAGCTCGTAGTCGAGCCGGGCGCGCACCGCCTTCGGGATGGAGCCGTAGCGGCGGCGCGCTCCCTCGTCGCAGCGCGCCACGAGCAGCGCGTACGAGTCGGCCGGGACGTCGCCGTCGAGATCGGCGAAGCGCGGATGGATGAAGCGCTTCCCCCAGGGGGGCGTGACGAGGGCGCATTCGTCCGCGATGCGGGCCGCCGTCTCGAGCGACTCCGGGCAGTGCGGCACCAGCCGCTCCATTTCGTCCGCCGGCTTGAACCAGGCGGACGGCGGAACGAGGTCGTCCGGGGGCACGCGATCGAGCGTGGTGTTCCCGTCGATGGCGCGCAGCAGCAGATGCCGCTCGTAGTCGCCGGGGTCGAGGAAGTGCACGTCGTTGACCGCCACCGGCTCGATGCCGAGCCGGCGCGCATCGGCGATGGCCTTGAGCACGCCCCCGCGCCGCGCCCCGGTCGCCGACGCGCCCACCGGCCCGAGCGCCAGGAACAGGTCGCGCGGCCCGCGCGCCTCCCGGAGTCCCCTTAATAAAGGAAGGGAGCCCGACAGGACGACGAGCCCCTTCCCGAGCGCCGCCAGCGCCGGGCCGACCTCGAAGCGCGGGTCGAGGTGCCGCCGCGTCAGGATGCGGCAGAGGTTGGCGTAGCTCTCGTCGTCGCGGACCAAAAGCGTCGCCCGCGGCCCGTTCGGATGCGGCGGCGCCGCCTTGCCGGTGCCAGGCGCAGCGCTCGCGAGCGGCGTCGTGACCTCGGCGCCGAGGATCGGCCGCAACCCGGCGCTCTTCGCCACCTCGAAGAAGCGGACCGCCCCATAGAGTCCGTCGGTGTCGGTCAGCGCCAGCGCGTCGAAGCCGCGGCCGGCCGCCGCCACGCACAGCGCCTCGAGCCCCGGCACGCCGCGCATCAGGCTGTAGTGCGAGTGCACCTGCAAGTGCGTGAACCGGGCGCTCACCCGCCCCACCGCCGTCCCCAGATGACCGCCTTCTTTCCGAAGCGGCCGCGCAGCCGATCCATCGCCTCCGACAACGGCTCGGCGCGGGCGGCGGGGCCGAAGAGTCCCATCTGGCGCTCGCCGCGCACGAGATCGAGGCAGCGCACTTCGATCCAGCGCACGGTGACACGCCGGGCGCGCGCCCGATCGAAGAGGCGCACCGCGGCGAGAAAGAGCACGAGGTCGGCCGCCGCCGGCGACCGCAGCGCCGTCTCGTCCTCGGCGACGACGTCGTCGGCGTGCCGCAGCGACACACGCAGCCGGCACGCCGCCGTGCGGGCGCGCCGCAGGCGCTCCCCGACCCGCTCGCACAGGGCGAAGAGGATCCGCTCGAGATCGGCGGCGGCGTTCGTCGGCTCGGCGAGGGTTTCGTCCTCGACCAGCGCCGGCTGCAGCGACGGCGGCTGCACCGGCGTTTCGTCCAGCCCCTGCGCCTGGCGCCGCAGTCCTTCGCCGCGCTGCCCGAAGGCGAGCCGCGCCTGCGCCGGCGTCAACGCGACGAGATCGCCGACGCGCGCGATGCCGAGATCCGCGAAGCGGACCTCCTTCGACACCGCCGCCGCCCCCGGCAGCAGCAGCACCGGGAGGGGCGCGAGGAAGACCGCTTCGGAGCCGGGGAAGACGTCGTACAGGCCGTCGGGGCGGATGACGCGCGCCGCGACGCGGCTGACCAGCTTGTTGACGGCGACGCCCACCGTCGCCTTGAGGCGCAGCCGGTCGGCGATCTCGCGGCGGATGCGGGCGGCGGCGTCCGGCGCATAGCCGAACAGCCGCCCGGTGCCGGTCAGATCAAGGTAGGCGCGTCCGAGGGCCGACGGCTCGACCAGCGGCGTGTAGCCGCCGAGCAGCCCGTACACCGCCGCCGCGGCGCGGCGGTAGAGCGCCTCGTCCGGCGCGCGCAGGACGAGCCCCGGACAGCGCCGCGCCGCCGCCCCGACCGGCATCCCCGGCCGCACCCCTTCGCGCAGCGCCTCGTCCGACGCGGCCACGACCAAAGCCCGCGCCGATCCCTCCGGCGCCACGACCACCGGCCGCCCGCGCAGCCCCGGCTCGACCACCCGCGCCACCGCCACCGGAAACGCGGGCACGTCGATGCACAGGACACTGCGATCCACGACTGCGAACCTTCATGAGGCCGAGGCTTGGGACTCCGCTCTACGGCTCTCCACTCCAGCGTTTGAGCTTCGGGATCTTGCTCGTGAACATGCCGGCGAGAAAACCTGGGAAGCCGTACTCCTTCAGCTTCTCCTTGACGCGGATCTGCATCTGCTCCGCGGTGAGGTCGGGCATGGTGAACTTGCCGCCGACCCAGCAGTGGCTGCAGTACAGCGTGCTCCTCGAGCCGTCGGCGTTGGTGCCGCCGCCTTGCGCGTCGCGCTTCAGCGGCATGCCGCAGGACTGGCAGTATCCGTTTCCTTCCATCGTGTCACCTCTCTGAGGCGTGTCCGCGTGCCATCGGTTTCTTCCTATTTCGTCCCGCGCGCGCTCTGCGCCAGCGGACGGTCGCTGTTGTCCGAGTCGCGCGCGACCTGCCATGAGCCGTCCGGCTGCCGCTGCAGGACGACGAGATACTTCCCGGTGTCCTCGAGCGGCTCGCCGCCGGCCTTCGGGAATCCCTTCCAGCGGTAGGCCCCGCGGTCGAACGCCCACGGACCGACCACCTCGATCTCGGACGACGTGAGCTGGAACTCGTTCTTCGGGAACTCGGCGAAGAACCCCTTGAAGTAGGCGACGATGGCCGCCCGTCCCTCGACCGCCGGCTGGTTCGGGTACATCACGACGGCGTTCTCCGCGTAGAGGCCGGCGATCCGGTCCACGTCGGCCGTCTTCCACGCATCGACATAAGCGTTGCGCGTCTTGTCGATCCCGGCCTTGACGTCGGCCGCAGCCACCGGCGTCCCGCCCGCCGGCGACTTGTCACCGAACAGCGCCGCCGCGGCCGGCTGATCCGTCGCCGGCGCCATCGCGTCCTGGGCCGCGACGATCTGCCACTGCCCGTTCCGCAGCGCCAGGACGTCGGTCCAGACGAACCGCCCCTTCACCCCGTCCTTGCGCGTGAACGTCTCGTGCCCCTGGGCGATGGCGACGTTCCCTTCGAAGCGCACCTTCATCTCGTTCACCTCGTTCGAGGTGAAGCCGAGCGGATGCGCCTTCGTGTCGTCGATGAACTGCTGCTTCGTGTACTGCGCCCCGTCGGGGCTGACGCCGAGGAAATCGTCGGCGAAGATCCGCTCGATGACCGACGGGTTGCCGGACACCGCGACCTCGGCCCAGGCGCGTTCCAGCCCCTGGATTTCCGTCTCGGCCTGGGCGTGGTCGAACCTCGGGGCGCCGGCGGGACGGCTGCACGAGGCCGAGGTCAGCAGAAGGAGCAGCACTCCGACCACGAGGGCCGGGATCCCTGAACGCACCATCGACGTCATCCTCCTGGACAGGATCACGACCCGACCGGGACCTTGTCGTGCGGGTTTTCGATGAGGCCGACGACGTTGCCGAATGGGTCGAGGACCGACGCAACGCGGATGCCGCCGCCGACGTCCTGGACCGCGGCGTGCGGCTTGGCGCCTATGGCGATCAGGTGCGCGAGGGCCGCGTCGGCGTCCGCCACCTTCCAGTAGGCGAGCGAGCCGCCGGGCCCGGGCTTGCCGGTCGAGGTGTCGGGGTCGAGCCCCAGCTCGAAGCCGCCAATGCTGAAGCCGACGTAGAACGGTTCGTCGAAGTACGGGGCGACGCCGGTGGCCTTGCGGTACCAGGCCTTCGCCGCGGCGAGGTCGCCGACCTTGTAGATGACCGTGCGCAGTCCGAGGAACGCCGGGGCCGCCATCACTCCCCCTCCCAGTAATCGACCGCGTCCTTGACGCGCGCGACGTGCCGGATCGAGTCCGGGGTCGGCGGGCGCCCGCCTCCCTTGCCGTCGGTGGCGACGATCTTCCCCGAGTCGGGGTACTCGACCAGCTCGGGCGTCTTGAGCGTGCTCACCGCCAGGTAGCGCAGCGGCGCCGCCGAGTCGTTGATGATCTGGTGCGCCGAGTCCTTCCCCGGCGGCAGCGAGATGAAATCCCCCTTGCGGATTCTGTGGGTCTCGCCGTCGATGCGGACCGACCCCTCCCCTTCCAGGATGAAGAACATCTCCTCGTTGCCGCGATGCGCGTGGTACGGGAAGGCGCGCTTGCCCGGCGGCACGAGGGTCACGTTGAACCCGAGCTGCTGCGAGTCGAGGTGCGCGCCGACCGGCGCGAACGTCGATTCGTACTTCTCCCCGTTGCCGCGCGTGACCAGCGGCACGTTCTCCAGGTTGACGATGCGGGATTTCATGGACGAGCCCCGGACGCAATGACGTACTCGAAGTCGTAGCTGTGCTTCCCTTCCGCGATCGTGATCTCCATCTTCCCGGTGATTCCTGCGAGCTCGCCGGTCCCCGAATCCGGCACCACGTTGATTTCGAGCTGCTGGGCGCCGCGGGTCATGCGGCCGCGGTGATCGAGGACGAAGGTTCCCTTGCGGCCGTTGAGCGTGCCGCTGACGCGCTCGATGGCGACGTAGGAGCCGGAGCCTTTCACGTCAGAGAGAGCCGACAACATCTCCCCCTTGCCGGTCCCTTCGAGATCGCCGTGGTACTGCTTGTCGGCGGTCATGCGGGCGGTGGTGGCGCCGTCGCTCTTGTCCCCTTCCCCCTGGGGAGTCAGCTTGACGTCGAAGGTGCCTCGGGCGTGAAGGATCGTTGGGGTCGTCGCGGGAGCGGGCCCCGCCAGCAGCAGGAGCGTGAGTGCCGAAAGCGCCGCGCTCGTCATCACGCCACCCGGATCGTCTGGACGCCGACGAACTCCGACGCCCGCGGCATGCGACCGTCCTCGAGGAGCATCGCCACCACTTCCTCGAGCCGGTCGTGCAGCTCGTCGAGGCTGGCGCCCTGGCTGTGCGCGCCGGGCCAGCCGGGGACGTAGCCGACGTAGAGACCGCTGTCGAGGTCGCGCTCGACGACGGCGTTGTAGACGCGCAGGCTGGACGGCTCGCGTTCCTTCTCGCTCATTCGAACCTCCGGATGAGTCCGATCACCACTCCCTGGATCTGGATGTCCCCTTCGCTCACGAAGAACGACTTCATGCGCGCGTTGGCGGGGCGCAGCTCGATGCGGTCGCCTTTGCGGTAGTACTGCTTCACCGTGGCGTCCTCGCCGAGGAGCGCGATGACGGTCTGGCCGTTGCGCGCGTCGCGCTGGCGCTTGACGACGATGATGTCCCCTTCGCGGATGCCGTCGTCCACCATGCTGTCCCCGACGACGCGCAGCGCGAAGTGGTCGTCGCCGCGCAGCAGGGTCTCGGGCACCTCGACGGTGTCGGGAGTCTCGATCGCCTCGATGGGACGGCCGGCGGCGACCGTGCCGTGCAGCGGGATGGTGCGCTGCAGCGGGCCGGGGTCGGTCAGCTCGAGCGCCCGCTTGCGGTTCCCCCACGGGCTCTTGATGTGCCCCTTCTCCTCGAGCCGCTTGAGGTACTTCTGGACCGAGTTGTAGGAGCGGAAGCGGAACGCCTTGCGGATCTCCTCGTACGAGGGGGCCATGCCCCGCTCGCCGATGAAGCGCTTGATGTAGTCGTAGACCGCCTGCTGCTTTTCGGTGAGGTCGGTGATTTCCGCCATGCGGGTGCGCCTCGCTGCGCGGCGGCGCCTGGGTCCCGTCCGACCGTGACCGGGCGTGCCGCGATGACCCGCAGCATGGGGGTAAATCAGGCGAATGTCAAGAGGGTTTTGAAGTGTAAGTCCGGCGCGGCTTCCGAGGGAGCCAGGGGTGAAAGTCGGGCGCCCAGGAAACCTCCGGCGGACGCCCGCCGGTGACGGGAGGGTATCACCGGTGGCGTCGGAAGAGGACTCCCCGTTCGGTCGTCAATGGCTGCGATGGGAGCCCGAGTGGGAGTGCTTGCCTCCCCGTTTCGAAGCTCCGGGCGAGTTGGAGATGCGCGCCGCGCGCGCCTTGCTCATCCCCTTCTTGCGCAGGCCTTCGTACTGCTTGGGATTCTTGACGGACGAACCGTGGCTGTGTCCCGGCACGACTCTCTCCTTCTGCCGGACAGGACATCTTCGTCCGGCACCGGAGAGACTTGCATCAGGCTCGCCAGGACGAAGCCGGCGAACGCTTCCGCCCGCCGTTCCGACGCGGGCTTGCGTAGCAGCACGCAGCCGGGAGTGCGGGCCCGGCGCGTCCGCTAGTTGTTGCTCCCCTGCGGGGTCTCCATCTTCTTCATGACACCCTCGATCGCCTTCTTCATGCTGAGAGTGTCGGCCCCCTGGCTCGGGGGGAAGTCTTGAAGACTCTTGAGGTGCGCCGCGATGAACGGGGTCGCCCCGGTCGGCGCCCAGAGCTTGGCGCCGAGGAACTTGCGGCCGATGTAGCCCCACTCCTCCGAGTCCGGCGTCATCTTCTCCATCGGATCCATGAGCAGGTTCACGACGTACGGCACGCTCGGGTACGCCTTTTCGTCGAACCACGAGCCATGGTGTTTGACACCGATGTGCAGCTTCCAGGCGTCGACGCGGATCGCCATGAGGTCGGTCTCGTCGTAGTAGAAGATCTCGTGACGCGCCGACTTGTCGGTCTGGCCAGTCCACAACGCCGTCTGGTCGTAACCGTCGAGGTGCACCTTGTAGTTCGTGCCGTTCATCTGCTTGCCGGTGAGCAGGTCCTTCGCGAGGTTCGGCAGGCCCGCGGCCGAAGCGAGGGTCGCGAAGATGTCCTCGTGGTTCTGGATGCCGTTCGAGACGCTCCCGGGCTTGATGTGCCCGGGCCACTTCGCCAGCATCGGGACGCGCACCCCCCCTTCCCAGGTCGTCCCCTTTTCGCCGCGGAACGGGGCGTAGCCGCCGTCGGGCCAGAACATCAGCTCGTTGCCGTTGTCGGTCGTGTACACGACGATGGTGTTGTCGGCGACGCCGAGATCCGCGAGCTTCTTGAGGAGCGCGCCGACGTGCTCGTCGTGCTCGAGCATCCGCGCGCGCACCACGTCCTCCTCGGCCCGCCCTTCGTCCACCGCCTTCTGCACGTACTTCGCCGTCGGGTGCGACCAGATGTGGATGGCGGTCGAGTTGAACCAGCAGAAGAAGGGCTTGTCCCCTTTGCCGTGCGCGTCGAGCCACTTGAGGGTCTCGCCGAGCACCTCGGCGTCGATCGTCTCCATCCGCTTGCGGGTCAAGGGACCTGTGTCCTGGATCTTCTGCTTCCCGACGCGGCCGAACTTGGGATCGGTGGTCGAGTCGTCCACGTTCGTCGCCCAGGTGTGCAGCACGCCGCGCGGCCCGAATTTCTTCTGGTACTCGGGGTTCTTCTGCCCGGGATAGTCGAGCTCTTCCGGCTCCTCCTCGGCGTTGAGGTGGTAGAGATTGCCGAACCACTCGTCGAACCCGTGCATCGTCGGCAGGAACTCGTTGCGGTCGCCGAGGTGGTTCTTGCCGAACTGCGCCGTCGCGTACCCCAGCGACTTGAGGACCTCGGCGAGGGTCGGATCGGTCTTCTGGATGCCGCGCGTCGAGCCGGGGATGCCGACGGTCGTCATGCCGGTGCGGACGGGCAGCTGCCCCATGAGGAACGCCGCCCGCCCCGCCGTGCAGGACGGCTGGCCGTAGTGGTCGGTGAACAGCATCCCCTGCTCCGCAATGCTGTCGATGCTCGGCGTGCGACCCATCATGCCGTGCGTGTAGGCGCCGACGTTCCAGTAGCCGATGTCGTCGCCGAAGATGACCAGGATGTTCGGCTTCTTCCCCTGCACCGGGGAGGGCGCCGCCGTGTTCGCCGGCTTCGAGGAGGTCTGCGCCTCCACGGGATTCATCGCGGCGGCCGCGACGGCCAGGGCGAAGGCTCCGACGATGAGCAGGTCCCGCACGCGCGGCGCTCCGGAGTCCCGTTTCGATCCGATCGCAGGCCCTGGCATCATGGCGCTCCTCGTCGTGAAGACCTTCGTTTGTCGGAGAACGGACTTTCGCCGATTCCTTCGGATCCTGCAAGAGGGCTGAGGCAAGTCATGACGGATGTGTGCCGCATCCCGCGTCGATGCGGCCGGGCCGCTCGGCGGAGCCTCAGTTCGGAGGCGGCGGTGATCCGCCCCCCGGAGGCGGGGCTCCGCCTCCCGGCGGTGGCTGGCCTCCCGGCGGACCGGACGGCGGGAACGCCGGCGGCGCGATCGGGCGCCCCTGCTCATCGGTGGAGGGCATGCTCATCCCCTCTCCCCCGGCGGGGCCGCCGGTCATGCCGCCCTCGGGCGGCGAGATGACGTTGCCGTTGGCGTCCTTCCAGAGGGTGAAGGTGAAGAAGATCGGCTTGTCGGGGTCGAGACGCGCGTCGGCGACCTGCGTCATGTCCCCTTGCGGGAAGCGGGTCATGAGCGCCCGCAGCGGCTCGGCGAACGGACGGGCGTACTCGACGACGAAGGTGACCGTGTGCGGCGTCTTGAGCACGTCGTCGAGGCTCACCTTGCGCGTGTCGGTCAGAAGCTTCACCCGCGGCCGGGCGCCGATGAGGTAAGTCAGCGTGTCCACGCGCAGGGTGTGCAGCACCACGACGCTCTGGTCGGCGGGGAGCGAGCGCACGAACATCCCCATGATCGTCTGCACCCCGCCGAAGTGCTGCATAGCGCGCTCCGATCGCCCGGCCAGGAGGAACAGGTTGCTGAAGCCCTGGGCGCACGCGAGCACGAGCAACCCGGCGCTGGCGGCGGCGCCGATCCACGTCGTCAGGGGCGGCCACAGCGCGGCGATGTCGTCCCAGACGCGCACCAACAGCAGCGCCGCGAACAGCACCAGGCACGGCAGGATCATCAGCAGCCGCGTCAGGCTCGGCCCGAGCCAGCCGATGGTCAGCCACGTCGCCAGCACCAGGAAGACGAGCAGCGCCGGCGCGTCGCCCCGCTCGCCGGGCATCGGCTCCGCGTCCCTTCGGCTCGCGGCCGGCTTGGAGAACGCCAGCCCCGCGACGAAGATCAGTCCGAGCGCCGAGAACGCCGCCAGGAGCAGCGTGTCCGGCTCGAGGCCGATGATCCCGTAGGTCGGGCTGATGCCGTCGCTGATGAACGCGTCGTTCTGGATGACGGCGTAATCCGAGGGGTCGTACTGCGGCATGGTCACGGCGTGGAAGATGTTGAGCGCCCAGTTGGTCTTCGGCGGGGTGGCCGCATAGGCGCCGCGCAGCAGGAATCCCAGCGGCGACATCCCCGAGAAGAGCATCACGAAGAGAAACCCCGCCGCGGCGAGCCCCGCCCCCGCGAGGAGCGGCTTGAGGTTCCAGCCGGTCCGCCGCCGCAGCGTGCGCCAGACATAAAAAGCCGCGATGGCGATTGGCACGGCGCGGAAGGTGGTGTAGGTCCAGAAGCCGAGTCCGAGCGCCAGCCCCCAGAGGACGTGGTCCGCGATTCGTCCGGTCCGCAGCGCCCGCAGGAACATGCCCGCGGTCAGCAGCATGAACAGGGGCGCGAGGATGGTCCGCTCTCCGACACGGCTGTAGAGCAGGTGCCACGGCGAGACCGCCAGGAAGAACAGCGCCACCAGCGCCACGCGGACTCCGAAGAACGCGCGGGCGAAGAAATAGAGGGCGACGAGCGTCAGCATCGCCACGAAGATCGACACGGCACGCAGCGGGAAGACGGCGTCGGCCAGCGGATCGCTGATGGTCCGCGCATTGAGGCCGAAGAGCGCCGGCAGCGCCCGCAGGACGTTCAGCCCGAGGCCGGGATTGCGGTACGACACGGCCGCGAGCTCGTGGAACATGGTTTCGCGGTTCAGCCCGCGCTCGGTCACCGTCGCGAACTTCTTTCCCTGCGCGATCTCGTTCGCCTCGATGGCGTTGATCGCCTCGTCGTTGTTGAGTCCCCACGGGATGAGGTCGATGCGGTAGAGACGCAGCCACAACCCGCCGACGAGGATCAGGCCGAAGAGCCACCACTCCGCGTTGCCGCGCAGCCAGGAGTCGATGTCGAGGAGGAAGCCCCGGCTCGTTCCCCCGGCGGCGGCGCCCGGCTCCGCCGCGCCCGTCGCCACCCCGCCGGGAACCGTCGTGTCATCCGGTCCCAGCGGCTTCGGCGCCTCCGCACGGCGACCCGACGCGCCACGGATTCCCGCTCCGCCGCGCATGCCGATCACCAGAAGCGCGAACGCGACGAGATAGAGCAGGACGCCCGGGAGAATGGTCACCCAGACCTTCTCGGTCCGCAGCGACACCAGGAACTGCGCCGCGAAGCCGACGCCGGCGGCCAGCGGGATGCCGAGCCGCGCCACGATGGGCGGAATCCAGCCGGGGATCGCCGGCCGCCCGCCCTCGTTCTTCCTGCGCGCGCGCGTCATGGGGTCGAGAGTCTAGTCGATGTCCTCTAGTCGATGTACCCGAGGGAACGCAGCCGTTCGCGCGTCTCGTCGTCGAGGACGACCTCCTGATCGGCGCTGGCCGGACGCGTGCGCCAGAGGCGATACCCGGCGCCCTGTCCCGCGCCCTCCGGGGGCGGCTCGAAGACGCGCGCCGCGGCGCCGGCCGGCCCGTCGAGGCCCGCGGCCCCGTCGAGCCGCAGCGGCAGCATCGCGGCCGGGGTCCCGGCGCCGCCGAGGCGGACGTGCTCGGGCTGCGCCCGGCCGTCGACGCGCAGCTCGAAGGTCACCGTCGCGGTCTCCGGCGCGACGGTGAAGACGAGGCCGCTCTCCGCCTTCTCGTCGAGATCGGCGAACGACAGCGTGTCCGGCTTCTCCAGCCGGTAGGCGCCGCCATCGTGGGACAGGGGCACGACGCTGCGGAAGATGCCGCTCGTGGTGATGCGGCCGTCGAAGCGGCGGCCGCGGCCATCGCTCTTCCAGCGGACGTTCCAGCCCCCGGCGAGCAGGTCCGGTCGCGCGAAGAGAGCGCGCGTCAGCCGGGCCCGATCGTCGGGACGCTGCGAGGCCAGGTCCTGCTGCTCCCGCGGATCGGCCGCCAGGTCGTAGAGCTCGGAGCGGCTCTCGTCCATGACGTGGATGAGCTTGAGGTTCCCTTCGCGCACCGCGCGACGATAGGCATTGAGCCGTACCGTCTCGCTGATCACCGGCCGGTCGGCGGCCGGTCCCGCTCCTCCCGTCGTCCCGCGCAGGAGCGGCACGAGGCTCTTCCCTTCGACCCCGGCGGGAACGGCCACGCCGGCGATCTCCGCGAACGAGGGCAGCAGGTCGATGCCGCTCACGGGCAGCGCGACCCTGTGTCCCGCCGGCCGCTGGTCGGCGCCGTTGTCGGGCGCGCCGCCCTGCGAACCGCGCGGCGGCACCACGACCAGCGGGACGTGCAGCACCTCCTCGTACATCTGCCGGCCGTGCCCGATCGAGCGATGGTCCTTGAATTCCTCGCCGTGGTCGGCGGTGACGACGATCCAGGAGCGGCCGCTGCGCCCCTCCTTCTCGATCCCCTCGACCAGCCGCCCGATGTTCGAATCGACGAAGCGGATCTCGCCGTCGTAGCGGGCCAGAAGGAAATCCCGGTAGTCATTCGGAAGCGGCACCGACGGGTCCTGGAATTTCGACAGGCTGTCCCACGTGGCGTCGAGCGCGCCGTGGTACTCGGCCGGGAAGAGATCGCGCGTCGCCTCGGGCGGCTCGTACGGCCAGTGCGGGTCGAAGTAATGCACCATCAGGAAGACCGGCTTGCCGTCCTGCCGCCGCAGCCAGTCGAGGGCGGCGTCGGTGACCTGGTCGGCGGGCGGCTCGAACTTCGCCTCGGGACGGTACTCGGGCCGCGTCAGCCCGAAATCCTCGAACTGCTCGAAGCCGCGGCCGAAGCCGAACGGCGCGGTCACGTAGATGTGCGACACGAAGCCGCCGGTGGCGTAGCCGCGCCGCTTCAAGAGCTCCGCCAGCGTCGGCACGTCCGCCCCGAGGCGCAGGCCGTCGTTCTCGACGCGGTGCGACGACGGGGTGCGGCCGGTGACGATGGACATCATCGACGGCAGCGTCCACGGCGCCGCTCCCCAGGCCGACTCGAACACCACCCCGCGCGACGCCAGCAGATCGAGCTGCGGCGAGGTCGGCCGCTCGTAGCCGTAAACGCCGAGGTGATCGGCGCGCAGCGTGTCGACGACGACGAGGACGATGTCGGGACGCGCCGGATCGGGGGGCTTCGCCGGACAGCCGCAGAACAGCAGGAAGGCGATGGACCAGACGCCGAGCGCGGACCGGCGAGTCATGCGTCGACCCGCGCCGTGCGCGTCAGCGCGCGCCGGGACGGGGGTTCTTCCCCGCGCGCGTCCGCGTCTCCCGGCGTGCGGCGGACTTGCCGGCGCGCGGCTGCATCTCCCGGGCGGCGTGCGGAGCACGGCCGGCCGCGTCGCGCGCGTCGTGCGCCAGGCGGCCGCCGACGAAGGTCATGACCGGCCAGCCGCGCAGCTTCCAGCCGGTGAACGGCGTATTGCGCGAGCGCGACTCGAAGCGGTCGGGCTCGACCGCGCGGGTGGTCTCCGGATCGATGACGGTGAGGTCGGCGTCGGCGCCGACCGCGAGCGTCCCCTTCTTCAGCCCGAGGATGCGGGCGGGGTTGAGGGCCATCAGCTCGACCATGCGGGACAGGTCGATGTGCCCCGGGCGGACCAGCCGGTCCATCACCAGCGCGACCGCCGTCTCGAGGCCCACGATGCCGAACGGCGCGTCGTCGAACTCCACCAGCTTCTCGTCGGCGTGGTGCGGCGCGTGGTCGGTGGCGATGACGTCCACGGTGCCGTCCTCGAGAGCGTGCAGGAGGGCGAGGCGATCCTCCTCGGCGCGCAGCGGCGGATTCATCTTGGTCGCGGAGTCGTAGCGCGACCGGACGACTTCCTCTTCGGTCAGCACGAGGTGATGCGGCGTCGCCTCGCAGGTGACCTTCGCCCCCTTGGCCCGGGCGCGGCGCACCTCGTCCAGGCTGGCGCGGGTGCTCAGGTGCGCCAGGTGCAGCCTTCCTCCCGTCAGCTCGAGCAGGCGCAGGTCGCGCGCCACCATGATGCTCTCGGACGCCGCCGGGATGCCCTTGAGGCCGAGGAGCGTCGAGGCGGTCCCCTCGTTCATCACGCCCCCGGCGGAGAGGCTCCTGTCCTCGCAGTGGTTGATGACCGGGATGTCGAACAGGCGCGTGTACTCGAGCGCCATGCGCATCAGGTGCGACGACGACACCGGCCGGCCATCGTCCGACACCGCCACGGCGCCGGCGCGCACCATGTCGCCGATCTCCGCCAGTTCCTCCCCGGCCGATCCCTTGCTGACGGCGCCGATCGGGTAGACATTGACGGCACCGCGGCGGCGCGCCTCGGCCACGATGTACTCGGTCACCGACAGGCTGTCGTTCACCGGGTCGGTGTTGGGCATGCAGGCCACCGACGTGAAGCCGCCCGCGGCGGCGGCGCGCGTGCCGGTCTCGATGATTTCCTTGTGCTCCTGCCCCGGCTCGCGCAGGTGGACGTGCATGTCCACCAGCCCCGGCGTCACGATGCGGCCGGCCAGGTCGACCACGTGCGCACCCGCGGGCACCGGCTTCGCCGCGCCGCGCGCCGCCCTGGCGACGCCGCGCCCCTTCGATCCCGGCGCGTCGGAGACCCGCGCACCGACCGGGCGCAGCTCCGCGATGCGGCCGTTGACGATGAGGATGTCGTGCGGGCCGTCGAGCCCCTGCGACGGGTCGACGACGCGGCCGTTTCTAAGAAGCCAGCTCGCCAAGGCTCCCTCCCGCCAGCAGGTACAGCACCGCCATGCGCACCGCCACGCCGTTCGTGACCTGCTCGAGGATGACCGAGGCCGGGCCGTCGGCGACGGCGCTGTCGATCTCAACGCCGCGGTTCATCGGTCCGGGGTGCATGATGATCGCGTCCTTCTTCGCCAGCCGGACCCGCTCGCGCGTCATGCCGAAGAGGTTGAAGTACTCGCGCGCCGAGGGGAAGGCGCTGCCCTTCTGCCGCTCGCGCTGGACGCGCAGCATCATGACCACGTCGGCCCCCTCGATCGCCGACTCGACCTTGAGATGCACCTCGGCGCCGAGGGCGTCGAGACCCCTCGGCACGAGCGTCGGCGGGCCGCACAGCCGCACCGTCGCCCCCATGGTTTTCAGGCAGAACAGGTTGCTGCGCAGCACGCGGCTGTGCATGAGGTCCCCGACGATGGCGACGCTCAGGCCCTTGAGGCGCCCCTTGCGCTCGCGGATGGTGTAGGCATCGAGCAGCGCCTGCGTCGGGTGCTCGTGCCAGCCGTCGCCGGCATTGATGATCGCCGAGCGGCAGTGCCGAGCCAGGAAGTGCGGCGCGCCGCTCGCCTTGTGGCGGATGACGATCATGTCGGGCGACATCGCCTCGAGGTTGCGCGCCGTGTCGAGGAGCGACTCGCCCTTGGTGACGCTCGAGGTGGACGGGCTGAAGTTGAGCGTGTCGGCCGACAGGCGCTTCTCGGCGATCTCGAACGACGAGCGCGTGCGCGTCGAGGGCTCCATGAAGAAGTTCACCACCGTCTTGGCGCGCAGCGTCGGCACCTTGCGCACCGGGCGCGTGGCGATCTCGGCCATGACGCGCGCCGTGTCGAGCACCAGGGTGATCTCGTCCGCCTCGAGCCCCTGGATGCCGAGGAGATGCCGATCCTTGAGCGCCGTGCGCGGACCGGGGGGCGGCTCGGGTCGCGCCACGCCGGCGGCCGCCCCGGGGACGGCCACGACGCGGGGCGCGGCGGTCCGGCGCTTCGATCGGGCCGGGCGGGCGACTTCGTCCACGACTTCCATCACAGCCGCCTCCTCGAGGGGGATCGCACCGCGCGCCGCGGGCGCGCCAGTCCGCGTGGTCCGGCGGCCTTCGACTCCCCCTTCACCTCGCGCGCCTCGATGCGGACGCTGTCTTCTCCGTCGCACTCGCGCAACCGCACCTTCACCTCGTCCTCTTCACGCGTGGGAATCGCCTTGCCGACGTAATCGGCGTGAATCGGCAGCTCGCGGTGGCCGCGGTCGATGAGGACCGCCAGCTCGATGCTCTTGGGCCGTCCAAAGTCGATGAGTCCGTCGAGCGCCGCGCGGATGGTCCGGCCGGTGTACAGCACGTCGTCCACCAGCACGATCCGCCGGCCGTCGATCGGGAACGGGATGCGCGTCTCGCGCAGGAGAGCCTGCGCCCCGATGGCCCCGACGTCGTCGCGGTAGAGGGTGATGTCGAGCGAGCCGAGCGGCACCTTGCGGCCGTCCTGCGCCGCGATGACCGCCCGCAGCCGCTCCGCCAGCGGCACGCCGCGGGTGCGGATGCCGACGAGCGCCAGCGCGCCGAGGTCCGGATGGTGCTCGAGGATCTCGTGCGCCAGGCGGGCGAGGACCCGGTCCATGGCGGCAGCGTCCATGACGGCCGCCCGCGATGCCCCCTTCATGCGGGCCTCCGGCCGGCGCCGGCGGCGCGGGTCACGGGCCGGCTCGCGGACAAAAAAAATCCCGCGTCGCCGCGGGCAGGGCTGCTCGGTCTGTCGCCTCGCATCGTCCTCATCACCGGAAAAAGCCCGCGCAGCATAGCGGACCGGCCGATTCCCTGTCAAGGAACCCGCCGCACCGGGCGCGGACCGTACGATTCGATCACCGTCGCCGGGCGGGCGCGGATCTCCTCCGGTTCGAGCAGCGCGTCGATGATGCGGCCATCGAGATTGCGGGCGATGGGCAGACCGAGCAGGTACAGCGCCGTCGGCGTGACGTCGGCGAGCGCCGCGCGCCCGAAGCGCTGCCCCGCCCGCACCCCCGGGCCGATGGCGAAGAGAAAGCCGCTCGGCCCCTCCTCGTGCGAGCCCGGCAGGGCGTCGTGCGCGGCTCCCGACGGGATCAGGCGGCGGCGCAGCGGCGCCGGCTCGATGCCGTGCGCCGAGGTGACGAAGAGCCAGCCCTGCGGCCCGGCGAGGGCCAGGGCACGGCCGATGAGCGCATCCACCCGCACGTAGTAACGCTCGAGCACGTGCCCGTACTCGTCCACCTCCGACGGGCGGACGTTGCCGAACGAGGCCGGACGCGCGAACCGCAGGAACCGGTGCGCCACCCGGTCGAGCCCCGGCAGGGAGACCGCGACGATGCCGGTCCCGACGAAGGTCTCCGACAGCCCGGCCGCCGCCACCTGGTCGGCCGCGAGCGCCCGCGCGAGGTCCATCGAGGCCCCCATCGGCAGGTTGAAGAAGTTCCCCTCCCCTTCGCTGAACTCGGCGGCCTGGGACCGCACCGCCGCGGCGTTCGGGATGGCCGGACCGCCCGGGTGATCGAGATCGATCTCCCAGCCCGACGCGCGCGCGGTCCCGCCGGCCCTCGAGACGATGTCCCACAGGGCCGGCCCGGTGCGGTCCTCGACCGTCAGCCGCCGGCGCGACATCACCGGGGACAGGAAGGTGTCGAACCCGAGGCCGGCCGGGACGATGGTCAGCCCGAGCGGCTGGCCGAGGAGCCCGCGCGTGAACGGCCCGCGCACGCCGCTGCGCCACGGAAGCTGGCCGGTGACCAGCGTCGTGCGGACGACGGCCGCGTCGCACGGCACGATGGTCTCGAGGCGTCCGTAGGCCCCGTCGCGCCGCAGCCGCGACAGCATCGGCAGCAGCCCGCGCATCTGCAGACCGAGCAGGTCTTCGAGGTCGGCGCCGTCCACGTTCAGGAGGACGAGGCGGCGCGCCGCCAGCGGCAGCACCTCGGGCCCCTTCCCCGCCGCGGGCACCTCGTCGTGGAACGACACGAAACCCGGGCCGAGGAGCGCCGCCAGCGCCACGCCGGCGGCCGACGCCTGGAACGCCAGGCTGCGCTTCAGCCGCGGCACCAGGCAGACGACCCCCGCGTAGATCCAGGCGCCGCCGAGCGCCACCAGGAAGAGCCGGGCGCGGTCCGTCACCAGATCGTCGATGGCCCGGCGCTCGTGCGACAGCGTGACGACGAACGAGGCCAGCATCGGGGCGAGTGCCGCCACGAGAAAGGTCATGCCGTAGCGCAGGCTGAAGCGCCGCACCTGCAGGCGGTGGCTGGCGAAGAAGCGCAGCAGGCCGTAGAGCAGCGGCAGCAGGAGCGCCGCGACCGCCGTGTACACCACGACGACCGGCAGCATGCCGAGGACGAACCGGCCGCGCGACGCCTCCGGGTGCAGGAGGCGCAGGAAGATCACCAGCGCCAGGGAGGCGTACAGCCCCGCGAGGGCGGCGTGCAGGACGAGACGCGCCGGTGTCGTCACGCGCGCGGATGGTAGGAGGCCGTCATCCAAAGATCAAGGAGGTGTGCTAAAGTCCCGCGTCCATGCCGTTCGACACCGCCGCGCGAATCCTGTCGCACGACGCGCTGAATTCCGATCACTTCCTTTTGACCCTGGACGCGCCGCGGATGGCGCGCGCCTCCCGTCCCGGGCAATTCGTGATGCTGCAGGCGCAGCCCGGGCGCGACCCGCTGCTGCGACGCCCGATGAGCGTCTGCGGTGTTGTCGGCAGCCCGCCGCGACGCCTGCAGATCCTCTACAAGGTGACCGGCCACGGCACGCGCCTGCTGTCACGCCAGCCGAAAGGCGCGACCCTCGCGATGCTCGGACCGCTCGGGAACGGCTTCCGCCTGCCGGCGCGGCGCCCCGACGCCACCCGTCCCCGCCAGATCCTCGTGGCCGGCGGCGTCGGCATCGCCATCTTCCCGTTCGTAGCCGAGGCGCTGGCGCGGCTCGGGCACCGGCCGCTGCTGCTGTTCGGGGCGCGCTCGGCGCATGACCTCGTCGGCCTGCCGCTCTTCGGGCGCGGACGTCTCGACGTGAAGTTCGCGACCGAGGACGGCAGCCGCGGCACCCGCGGCTACGTCACGAGCCTTCTCGAGCCGCTGCTCGCCGCGCCCGGGCCGAAGCCCACGCTCTACGTCTGCGGCCCGACGCCGATGCTCCGGGCGGTCGGCGACCAGGCGCAGAAGGCCGGCGTGCCGTGCCAGCTGGCGCTCGAGTCGCAGATGCCGTGCGGCATCGGCGTCTGTCTCGGGTGCGTCGTGGCGGCCGCCGACCCGAACGCCGTGCCGCCCTACCCGCGCGTCTGCACCGAAGGCCCGGTCTTCGAAGCCGGCAGCGTGCGCCCGTGAAGAAGCCCGTGACGGTCGCCGCCGCGACGAAGAAGCCGGCGCCCGCGGACATGCGGGTGACGCTCGGCCCGCTCAAACTGAAGAACCCGGTGCTCGCCGCGAGCGGCACCTTCGGCTACGGCACCGAGCTGCAGCCCTACTTCGACCTCGAGTCGATCGGCGGCTTCGTCAGCAAGGGGCTCTCCCTCAAGCCGCGCCGCGGCAACGCGCCGCAGCGCACCTGCGAGACGGCCGCCGGGATGCTCAACGCCATCGGCCTCGCCAACGTCGGGGTCGAAGCCTTCCTGAGCGACAAGCTGCCGGCGCTGCGCGGCAAGGACACGGTCGTCATCGCCAACGTCTTCGGCGAGACCCGCGACGAGTACGTTGCGGTCGCGAAGCGTCTCAACGGCGCGAAGGGCCTGCACGCCATCGAGCTGAACCTCTCCTGCCCCAACACCGAGCGGGGCGGGCTGGCGTTCGGGGTCTCCCCCGTCCTCATCCGCGAGGTGGTGGCGGACGTGCGGCGGGCGGCGCCCGACCTGCCGCTCCTCGTCAAGCTGACGCCGAACATCACCGACATCGGCGAGGCGGCGCGCGCCGCGGCCGACGCCGGCGCCGACATCCTGTCGCTCGTGAACACCTTCCTCGGCCTCGCGGTCGACCTCGAGCGGCGCCGCCCGGTCCTCGACAACGTCGTCGGCGGACTCTCGGGGCCGGCCATCAAGCCGCTGGCCCTCTACATGGTGCACAAGGTCTACGCTGCGACCCGCCTGCCGATCGTCGGCATGGGCGGCATCGCGTCGGCGGAAGATGCCCTCGAGTTCATGGTGGCGGGCAGCGGAGCGGTGCAGGTGGGGACCGCGAATTTCTACGACCCGCGCGCGCCCCTCACCGTCGCCGAGGGGATGGAAGCCTGGTGCCGCGCCCGCGGAATCCCCCGCGTGCAGGAGCTGACCGGCACGCTGCGCCTTCCGAACGCCCGCGAGCAGGAAACGACGGCAGGATAACCAGGAATCGGTGCCGAGCGCGTCCCGGGCAGGAGCGCCGGAAGCGCCTTCAGAGCGCCTGGGTGCCGTCGGCGGCCCGGGTCCCCTCGGCCGGCCTGGCGGTGTCCTCGCCGGTTCCGGCCTGGATGACCTCCTTGGCGGCATCGCCGAACAGTCGCTCCAGCTCGGGATAGACCTTGTCGCCGTCGGCGACGACGCGGCCCGTGGCGTCGTAGAGGACGAGGTGCGGCAGCGCCTCGATGGCGTGCTGCGTGACGACCGGCGTCGTCCAGTCCACGATGTCCACCTTGCGGATCGCCAGCCGGTCGGGCTGCGCCGCCGCGAGACGCTCGAGCGCCGGCCCGAGGACGCGGCAGGGGGGGCACCACGGGGCGTAGAAATCGAACACCGTGGTCTTCCCCGAGGCGAGGTGCGCCGCGAGGTCCACCTTCTCGCCGTGGGCAATCACCTTCACGTCCGCGCCGGGAGGAGGCGCCTCCTCCGCTCCCGACCCGCCCCCGCCGCGGCAGCCGGACGACGGGGCGGCCACGACGAGGAGCGCCAGGGCGAGAAAGCCCAACGAATTTCCGAGTTTCCGCATGTCTCTCCCGAACCGGACCCGCGACGATTATCCGCACCGGCCGGGACTCTGGCAACCTGCGGGGAACCTTGCACGCCCCGGGCGCTTCTGTGAGAATTCCTCGCCATGCAGGCCGCCGAACGATTGATCGTGGCCCTCGATGTTCCGACCCGTGACGCGGCGCTGTCGCTGGTCGCGGCGCTCCGGCCGAAGGCGCGCCGCTTCAAGGTCGGGCTGGAGCTCTTCTCCGCCTGCGGTCCGGCGCTGGTGCGCGAGATCCTGCAGGGCGGCGGCCAGGTCTTCCTCGACCTGAAGCTGCACGACATCCCGAACACCGCGGCGCGCGCCGCGGTCGAGGCGGCGCGGCTCGGCGTCGGCATGTTCACCATTCATCTCTCCGGCGGCCTGATGATGGCGCGCCGCGTCGTGGACGAGGTGGACGCGCACTGCCAGATCCACGGCGACCCGCGGCCGAAGATCCTCGGCGTGACCGTCCTGACCAGCCTGGAGCAGGAGGATCTCGCGGCCATCGGCATCACCCGCAGCGTGGAGGACCAGGTGGCCCATCTCGCCGGGATGGCCCGCCAGGCAGGGCTCGACGGCATCGTCGCGTCGCCGCGCGAGGTCCGACGGCTGCGCGAGGTGGTCGGAGAGAACCTGCTCCTCGTCACCCCGGGGATCCGGCCGGCGGGCGCGGCGCAGAACGACCAGGCCCGTACGCTGACGCCGCGCGAGGCGATCGAGGCCGGCTCCGACTTCATCGTCGTCGGCCGGCCGATCACGGCGGCCCGCGATCCCCTGGAGGCGGTCGAGAACGTCCTCGCCGAGATGGCCGGACGATGAGCGGCGCGGCGGCGGCCCGGTTGCCGCGCGCCCGGTGCGCCGCCTTCGCGTCCGCGGTGCGGTCGAACGCGAAGGTCCTGCTCGTGCTCGCCGCCTGCGTCCTCGGTGGCCCGCTCCTCCTGGCCGCGGGCAGCAAGCCGGTGCCGGCCCCCGACCCGGCGCCGCTCACGAACGAAGACATCGTCCGCCTCAGCGCGTACGGCACGTCCGAAGCGGTCATCCTCGACACCATCAGGAACCGCAAGGCCGACTTCGATCTCGATCCGGGCGTCGTCTCCGAGCTGCAGAGGGTGGGAGTCACCGAGCGTGTGATCGAAGCGATGCGGCGCCGGCAGCTGGAGGCGCCCCTGCACCCGGGCGCCGCGGCGCCGGCGCCGGCCCCGCTCGCGGCGACGCCGACCCCGGCGCGGATCACGCTGACCTTCGACGAGACGTCGGTCAAGAAGGACCCGCCGCAGATCTATGCGCTGACCACCCTGCCGAAGGGCGCGCCGCGGCCGGACGACTCCGAGGTGGGCACGGTCTCCGACCTGGCGCTGGCCATCCTGTGCACGAGCGGCGATCATGTTCCGGACCACTGGGACCGCAGGACGCCGATCGAGGGGGCCCCGCGACATGAACTGCTTCTCTTCCGCGCCGGCTCGACGCGGCGCAAGGAGCACGGCTTCGAGGTGATCGCGCTCGATCGCACGCCGGTGGAGGGCGTCCCGCTGCCTCCGGGATCGCACGCGCTCGTCATCATGCTCGCCGGCAAGCAGAGCGGATCGGGGACCTGGCGCCCGATGGCGGCCGACCCGATCCGCGTCGAAGCCGAGCCCGGGAGGGAGATCGCCCTCGTCCTCGACGCGAAGACCGACATCGGGGGCAGCCGCATGACCGGCTTCGGGCTGACCCAGGTCTGGAAGGTCCGGCTGCAGGGCGCCCCGGCGGCGGCTCCTGCCGACAAGCCCGCGGCGCCGGCCGCCCCCGAAGAGGCCGCGCCTCCGCCTGGGGAAAAACCCGCGTGAGCGCTCCCGGCCCTTCCCCCCGCAGCCTCGTCCTGTGCGGCGGCGGCATCACCGGCGCGATGTACGAGTTCGGCGCCCTGCACGCGCTCGATCACGCCACCGCCGGCCAGTTCTCGTCCACCGCCTACGACGTCTACGTCGGCACGAGCGGCGGCGCGGTCGTGGCCGCGCTGATGGTCAACGGGGTCACTCCGGCCGAGGTGGGCCGCGCCATCCTGCACAACAGCGACGACCCGCTCAACTTCCGCCAGGAGGACATCGTCCGCATCGACTGGAAGGAGATCCGCCATTCCTTCCTCAAGGGGGTCCGCCAGCTCCCGACCCTGTGGCGGCAGCGGCGCGCCCGCGGCGAGTCGTTCTCTCTGGCGCGCATGGTCTACGCGCTGCAGGAGAACCTGCCTCCGGGGATCTACGCCCTCGACCACTACCGTGCCTACCTGCACCGGCTGCTGACGCTTCACGGACGCGTGGATTCGTTCGCCGCGCTCCCGAAGGAGCTGTACATCCCGGCGATCCACCTCGACACCGGCGACCGCATCCTGTTCGGGTCGAGCGAATGGCGCGACGTGCCGATCTCCGACGCCATCGCCGCCTCCTCGGCGCTGCCGCTCTATTTCCGCCCGGTGACTCTGCGCGGCCTCGATTTCATCGACGGCGGCATCGGCCAGGTCATCCACCTCGACCAGCCGCTCGAGCGCGGCTCGCGCTTCATCGTGCTGCTGAACCCGGTCCTGCCGATCCGCAACGAGGAGGGGGTCGTCTGCATCCCGACCTTCTCGGGCATGTGCGCCCGCCTGCGCGAGAAGGGCGTGACCTTCGTCGTGGACCAGGCGCAGCGCATCTCGTCGCGCGAGCGCTTCAAGCTGGCGCTGGAGCACGTCCGCGCCCGCACCCCGGAGGCGGTGGTCGTGGTGATCGAGCCCGACCCGCGCGACTCGGTCCTGTTCATGGAGAACATCCTGAACTACGGGTCGCGCGTCGCCATGCTGCACTACGGCTACCGGTCGACGGCGTCTTTCCTCAGGGCGCGGCAGCGCGAGCTGACCGCCGCCTTCGCTTCGGCCGGCATCACGCTGGATTTGAACGGGCTCCGGGAGGAAGACCCGTGGGCGGTGATCCCGCCGACGGCGCCCGAGCGGCCGGTGGCGATCCCGAATCTCGCCTGACTCCGAGGCGAACTACTCGAAACGCAAAGGCAGGACCTTCGAAACGCCCGGCTCCTCCATGGTCACCCCGTAGAGGAGGTTCGCCGCCTCCATGCTCTTGCGGTTGTGGGTGATCATGATGAACTGGGTGTCGTCGGTGAGCTCGCGCAGGAGCTTCGTGAAGCGCTCGACGTTCGCCTCGTCGAGCGGGGCATCCACCTCGTCGAGGACGCAGAAGGGCGAAGGCCGGTAGCGGAAGAGGGAGAACAGGAGCGCCACCGCGGTCAGGGCCTTCTCGCCGCCCGAGAGGAGCGCCAGCGACTGCAGACGCTTCCCCGGCGGCTGCGCCGCGATTTCGACACCCGCCTCGAGGATGTCCTCCTCCCCTTCCTGCAGGCGCAGCTCGGCGCGACCGCCGCCGAACAGCACCGTGAACGAGGTCTCGAAGCCCGCCTTGATGGCCTCGAACGCCGCAAGGAACCGCTGGCGCGATTCGCGGTTGATGCGGCGGATGGTGTCGCGCAGCGACTCGATGGCCGCCTCGAGGTCCTGGCGCTCTTTCTCCATGCCGGCGTGGCGCTCTTCCAGCTCGGTGCACTGCTCGATGGCCATGAGGTTGACCGGGCCGATGGCGTCGATCGACGCGCGCCCTTCCGCCACCTCGCGCTCGTCGTCGAGAAGCGTGCGGCCTTCTTCGAGCACCGGCGGGGCGGTGCGCAGCTCGTCGAGGGTGCGGCCGAGGTCCTCGCGGCAGGAGGCCTCGAGGTGCTCGAGGTCGGAGCCGAGGCGGGCGCGGCGGATCTCCTGCTCCTGGCGCTCACCGCGCGCCGTCTCGAGGAGGGCGCGCGCTTCCTTCGCCGCCTGCTCGCGCGCGTGGTGCAGCGAGCGGTCGTAGGCGAGTCCGGCCAGGGCGGCCTCATCCTGCGCCGCCGCCTCCGCGCGCGTCGCCGTGGTGCGCTCGCGCTGTCCCGTCAGCTCCGCCGACAGCCGGGCGATTTCCTGGAGGCGCTCACGCGCCGCGAGCCGCTGCGCGTCGCGCTCGGCGAGCCGGGCGCGCAGCTCGCGCTCGGCCTCGGCCACGGACTCGCGCTCGCGCGCCAAAGCCGCCAGACGCTGGTGCCCGGCGGCGACCATCGCCCGCGCTTCGGAGGCCCTCCCCTGCGCCGCGTCGAGGGCAGAGCGCAAAGAGGCGATGCCTTCGGACGCGCCCCGGATGCCTTCTTCCTCGGCGACGCGCTGGGCTTCGTGCTCCTGCTGCTCGCCGGCGGCCTGGAAGGCCTCCTGCGCCCGCGTGGCGGCTTCGCGCTCGAGCCGCCCCGCCTCGTTTTCGAGGAGCGGCAGCGTCGCCAGGATGCGGCCGCGCTCTGCCTCCTTCTGCTGCCGCGCCAGGTCGGACTGGAAGTGGCCGCGCTGCTCGTCCTCGAGCCGCGCAGAGGCTACGGCGGCGCGCGCGCGCCGCTCCTCGGCGTCGCGCCTCAGCGTCTCGCAGTCCCGCTCGGCCGTGCCGCGCTCGGCGTCGATCTCCTCGATCTGCCGCGCCAGCGCCGTGCGCTCGGCCCGGCGCGCCAGCACCCCGTGCTGTTGCTCGGGACCGTCCCCGCCGTACAGCGCCCCGTCGGCGTCGAGGAGATCTCCGTCCGCCGTGACGAAGCTCCAGCCCGGCAGCGAGGACGCGGCCGCGACCGCGGCGTCGACATCGGCCGCGAGCAGGACACGCGACAGCCGCGACTCGATCACGCCTCCCCGCTCGAGTCCGCCGACCCGATCCGCGAGCACCCCGAGAATCCCCTCGAACGACTCGGCCGGCCCCGGGGCGAGCAGGGCGCGCGCCGCACCGGACGGGACGAACGCGGCGCGGCCGGTGCCGCGCTGGCGCAGGAGGCGCGCGCCGCGGGCCGCCTCGTGCATCGCCGGTACGAACAACCCGTCCTGGAGCCGACCGAGGGCGGCCGCGACCGCCCGCTCGAGACCGGCGGGAACGTCGAGCGACTCCCCGACGACGCCGCGCGCCTCGAACCCGTCGCCGCCCCGCAGCAGATCCACGACGCCTTCCGCCATCCCGGCGTGGCGCCGCTCGAGATCGGCCAGCGCCTCGAGCCGGTCCGAGAGGGCGGCGAAACGCCCGCGCCGCTCCTCCAGTCGCAGCTCCGCCTCCGCCAGCCCTTCCTCCGCGTGGCGCAGCCCGGCCGCCTCTTCCTGGTGGACGCGGCCGCAGTCCTCGACGCGCGCCTGGCGGCCGGAGGTCTCCTCAGCGAGAAGACGCAGGCCGGTCTCGAGATCGAGCGCGGTCTTCTCGGCCTCGCCCCGATCGCGCGCCAGTCGCTCGAGGGCCTGCTGCGCCGCCCGTCCCTGCTCTTCGAGCGCGGCGCGCCGGCGGCCGCTCTCGGCGAGGCGGTCGAGCCGCTCGAGCAGCCGCTGCCGCATGCCCTCGAGATCGGCCTCGGCGCGGGCGATGCCCGCCGCCTGGGCGATGCGATCCTCCTCGAGCGACTGGAGCGCGGCCTCGGCGGCGCGCACCCGCTCCGCCTCGAGACCGAGCTCGACGGTCACCGCCTGTCCGGCCGCGTCGCGCTCGGAGGCGCGCGCGTGCAGCGTGCCGATCTCCTCCTCGGCCTCGGCGGCGCGCCGCTCGAGATCGGCCGACTGCTCCGACCCGGCACGCTGCCGCTCCTGGATGCGATCGAGCTCCATGTCGAGGGCGTGCAGGGCGTCGCGCCGCTGCCGGGCTTCTTCTTCGGCCGCGTCGAGCTTGAGGCGCAGCGCTTCGAGATCCGACTCGGCGCGGGCCAGCTCGCCCGCGGACGCCGCTTCTCTCTCGCCCAGCTCGGAGAGAGCCTTCGCCGAAGCCTCGAGCCCGGCGTCGCAGTCGAGGAGCCGCCGCCACGCGAGGGACGCCCGGCGCTCGCGCAGCGCGTCCATCAGCCGTCGATAGCGGCGGGCCTTGGCGGCCTGCCGTCGCAGCGACTGGATCTGCTTGTCCACTTCCACCGCGATGTCGGCGAGACGCAGGAGATTCGCCTGCGTGGCTTCGAGCTTCTGCTCGGTGTGGCGGCGCTTGATCTTGTAGCCGAGGATGCCGGCTGCCTCCTCGATCAGGACGCGCCGCTCCTTCGGCTTGGCGAGCAGGATCTGGTCGATCTTCCCCTGCTCGATGGTCGTGTAGAGGCGGGTGCCGATCTCCGTGCGCGCCAGCAGGTCCTGCACGTCGCGCAGCCGGCAGCGCTGGCCGTTGAGCGCGTACTCGCTCTCCCCGGAGCGGTAGAGCCGTCGCGTCACCACGACTTCGTCGGGAAGCTCCTCGAGGAAGAAGCGCGCCGTCTGCGGTGTCGTGCCTTCGGCTGCCGCCTCGGCCGGCGCGGCGGCGGCTCCTTCCGTCCCGGGCTCCGCGGGTGCCGCAACCGCTTCGGCCACGAGCGGCACCGCCCCGGAAGCGCCCGCCTCGACCTCGACGACGGCGGCGTCATGGCCATGGCCGTTGCCGTTGCCGTTGCCGTTGCCATGGCCGTTGCCGTTCCCCTGCTCGGCGATCGTCTTCGTCGCATCGCCGAGCGGGTCCATCATCACGTCGGGAGAGAGGACGGTCGGCTCGCCATCGAGGGTGCCGCAGGCGGTGTCGCCGGCACGGGCGCGGACGTTGCGGAAAATGAGCGAGACCTCCGCCATCCCCAGGGGCTTCTTGCCCTGGCTGCCGTTGAAGATGACGTCCTCCATGCTCTCGCTGCGCAGGGAGGAGGCGCGCTGCTCGCCCAGGACCCAGGAGATGGCGTCGCCGATGTTGCTCTTGCCGCAGCCGTTCGGTCCGACGACCGCGGTGATCCCCTCGGGAAATTCGAAGCGGGTCCGGCCGTAGAACGACTTGAACCCGTGGATTTCCATCCGCTCGAGCTTGAGGAATCGTGCCATGGCCTCCCCGGGGGCAGCCGTTTTTGAGCGGCCGCGTAACGGGCCGGACTATAGCACGCGGATCCCGCTCTTCCGGAGCCCTCGATCACGAAATCTTGTGGGAGAAACGCCGGGGTGGCCCATTCCTTGTGGGGCGGCGGCCTGGCGCCCCCCAGGCCCGGAAAGGGCCGTCAGTACTGGCGCGAGACGACGAACTGGGGCAGGAACTGCAGGGCGTCTCTGGCCGGGCTCGAGGGGAAGAGATCGAGCGCCTGGCGCGCCTTCAGGGCGTAGGAGGTCGCCAGCTCCCGGGTGCGTTCGAGGGTGCGGTGACGCCGGACCAGGGCCAGGATCTCGTCACGCGACACGGTCAGGAAATCGCCCTCCTCGAGCACCGTGCGCACCATCATCCGCTCCTCGGGGGACGCCTGCTCGAGCAGGTAGATGAGCGGCAGGGTGAGCATCCCTTCCTTGAGGTCGGAGGCGGCCGGCTTCCCGAGCGTGCGGCTGTCGGCGGTGAGATCCAGCAGGTCGTCGACGATCTGGAAGGCCATGCCGAGATTCATGCCGTAGTCGGCGAGCGCCTCCAGACGCCGCGGCTCGAGGTTGGACAGCACCCCCGCGACGCGCCCGCACCCCGAGAACAGGTACGCCGTCTTGCGGCGGATGACCTCGAGGTGCTCCTTCTCGGTCGTGTCGATCTGGCCGCGCCCGCGGTCCGCGACGATCTCGCCCTCGATCATCTTGAGGGTGATCTCCGCCAGGATGCGGATGATGCGGATGTCGTCCGCCTCGAGCGCCATGTTCATCGACTTGATGTACAGGTAGTCGCCGAGGAGCACGGTCAGCCCGTTCCCCCAGCGCGCGTTCATGGTGCCGCGCCCGCGCCGCGTCTCGGCCTCGTCGATGACGTCGTCGTGCACCAGCGTCGCCGTGTGGATGAACTCGAACACGCTGGCGAACAGCACATCGCGGTCGCCGCGGTAGCCGCACATCTGCGTCGCGAGGAGCAGCAGGATGGGACGGATGCGCTTGCCGCCGGCGTCCGCCAGGTACGCTCCCAGCTCGTCGACCGCGCCGACCTCGGAGCGCAGGTTGCGCCGGCATTCCTCCTCGACGCGCCGCAGCTTGTCGGAGACGAGCGCGATGATCGCCGGCAGCTCGGGCGGGTAGCGCCGCGGCTCGGGCGGGCCGTCGGGGACGGCGGGCGTGCGCAGGCCGGTCGCCAGGTCGCTCACGGCTTGTCGGACCTCGCCGCCGGCTGCGGCGCGCCATTGGCCGGATCGGGCGCGCTGCGCTTCGTCTCGATCACGTTGTCCCCTTCGAGCAGGTAGGTGACCCCCGAGCCCGAGAAGACCCACAGCTCGCGTCCTTCGCCCTGCGGCTCCTGCCGCGTCGGCAGCCCGAGGCTCCGGAGGATCTGCCCGCGGTGGCTGGCCGGCCCGTACTGGTCCACGAGCGCCTTCACCTTCGGCCAGTCGGGATGGAGCTGCAGCACCGCCGTGACCTCGATGCCGTAGCCGTCGTGCACCGCGCGGCTGACGTCGTGATCGGGCGGGACCTGGTACTTGACCAGGTCGAACTCCTTCGGGTCGTAGAAGCGCACGAACCAGTACGGGAACGACGGGTCGGCCGGGATCTCGAAACGGAAGCCGCCCGCGGCGTCGGTGCGGGTGCGGGCCTCCTCCACCTCCTGCGGGCGCGCCTTCGGGTCGGAGATGCTGCGGATCTTGCGCGTCTTGAGGAGCCGCACCGTCTGGAAGGCGGCCGGCGTGCCGTTCGGCTCGGTCAGCGAACCCTTGACGACGACCGCCGGATCGGGCGACGCGGCCGGGGCGGCCGGCGCGAACGCCAGCATCGCGGCGAGGGCCAAACCGACTGCGAAGCGAGGATTCATGCGCTCAGCGATAGTTGGTGAACTGCATGTCGAACTCGAAGGTGCCGCCGCGCAGCACGCGGATCGCCGACTGGAGATCGTCCTTGTTCTTGCCGCGGACGCGCACGCAGTCGCCCTGGATCGCCGGCTGCACCTTCAGGCCGCTGGCCTTCAGCACCTTGACGATCTCCTTCGCCTGGTCCTGCGCGATCCCCGCCTGCACGTGGATCTCCTGCCGCACCGAACCGACGGCGGCCGGCTGCGGGTCCTTGAACTGCAGCGCCTTGATCGGGACCTTGCGGGAGGCCAGGCGCTCGCTGAGGATTTCGATGACGGCGTGGCGCTTCGCGTCGTCCTCGGCGTGCAGCGTCAGGATCTGCGCCTCGCGGGTCAGGGTCACCTTGGAGTTCTTGAAGTCCCAGCGCTGGCCGATCTCGCGCAGGGTCTGGTTGACGGCGTTGTCAACCTCCTGCAGATCGACTTTCGAGACGATATCGAAGGAACTTTCGGACGCCAAGCGACTGACCTCCGCGCGGCGGACAAGCGGCGCATCCTAGCATTCCGGTCTCAAGGCTGTAAAGAATCGGGGCACCGCCGCGGACCGCGCCCAGCGCGGCTGTTGGCTACGGTGCCGAGGCTCTCTGGATCGTCGCGCCGGGAGGGGGGGTGAACCGGAACAACGCGGGGTCCAGGTGGTCGGTGAATTTCAGGTTGGAGAGCCGATAGGTGACGCGGCCGCCGAGCGAATCGAGCACCGTCAGCTGGCGCGGGAAGCCGGTCGGATCGACGTCGACCAGGAGCGCATCGTAGGGGGCGTCGGCGGTCTTCGCCTTCAGGCGCAGGGGGCGCGGCTCGTTGCGGACGGCGGGACCCCAGTCGACCGTGAAGCGCGCCAGGAGGTCGATGCGCTCGCGCATCAGGAGCGACACGCCGGCGTCACGCTCGTCGCCGGCGAGCGGGGTGGTGATGGCGACCTGGTCCTCCGGCAGCCACAGCCAGGTGTCCTTGCCGTCGGCGAGCGCCAGCTTGCCCTTCGGAACCTGGTACTCCCACCGCATCCGGCCGGGGCGCTCGAGAAACAGGCGGCCCGACTCGACCTGGGGCTCCGGCAGCGCCGGCGTGTCGAGCGTCTGGACGAAGTCCGCCTCGACTCCCTTCACCGCCGAGAGACGCTCTTCGAGCCGTTTGGCGGCGGTCGCCGCCGACCCGTTCCCTTCCGCGGCGTGCCCGGGCGCGGCCACGGCGAAGACCACGAACGCGACGAGCGCAGCGAGCGAAAACGTGGTTCGTTGACAGGCCCGGATCGAACGCATAAACTCGCCGGCCGTTGCGACAGGCGCAAGGCGCGCCGGCAACGGAAAACCCGCCGATGGAGAGCTCCCGACGATGCGCCGCTCGACCCTGATTGTCCTCGTCATCCTGGTTGTCGCGGCCCTGTCCTGCATCACCTGGGTCGGCGCCGGCGCTCCGGCGGTGCGCGAATCGCTCGGCGGCCAGACCGTGCTGCTCCCGGCCGGGCCGCACCTGCGCGTGCCACTCTACCATCGCGTCTATCACTATGACGTCCCGCCCGTCACGGTGGACGAGACCATGTCGATCGTCACGCGCGACCAGGCGACCTTCAAGCTTCCCTGCCACGTCACCGCGCGCGTTTCTCCCGGCGACGTGCTGACCTTCCACCAGGCGCGCAGCGGTCGCGACACCAACGATTTCATCCAGGAGACGGTCAAGGGCGCGATCCTCAACGCGGCGCGGCAGCGGACGTCCGACGAGATCCTCCTGCCCGGGGCTTCGACCGCGATGGCGCAGCAGGTGTCGTCGGACCTGATCGCCCGCGGCATCTCCGACGACGGGCTCACCGTCGGGGCGCCCGGGCCCCAGGTGGTCCTCAACGTCGTCGTGGACAACATCCGCCGGCAGTACCCGGCCACGGCGCGCAAGCTGGCCGAGGCCTCGCTCAAGACCGACCCGAAGAATGCGCTCTTCCACACCGCCATGGGCGCCGTGCTCGAGGCGGAGGGGAACCGCGACGGCGCCGAGAAGGAGTACCTCGACGCGCTGTACCTCGACCCGACCGCGGTCGAGCCGATGAGCCGCCTCTTCGTCCTCTACCAGAAGAAGGGCGACCCCGAGGCCATCGGCCGGCTGGAGCGGCTGCTGGAGGCGAGCCTCGCGAAGAAGAAGGACTCGGCGGTGCACCACGACTGGCTCGGGCAGGTCTACATGCGCGAGGGCCGCTCCGACAAGGCGGAGACATCGTTCACGACGGCGATCAACCTCGCGCCGAAGACACCGGAGTTCCGTGTCAGCCTCGGCACTCTCCGGGTGCAGCAGAAGCGCTACGACGACGCGAAGACTGCCTACGAAGAGGCGCTGAAGCTCAAGCCGGACCAGCCGCTGGCGCTCTACAACCTCGGAGTCGTTTCGGCCATGCAGGGGAAGATCGACGACGCCATCGGCTTCTTCGAGAAGGCCGCGGCCACCGGCCCGCCGAGCGTGGCGCTCCTGAACTCGATGGCCCAGGCCTACGAGGCGAAGGGCGATCTGGCGCGCGCGGCCGAGGCGTTGCGGCAATCGCTGAAGGATCGTCCCGACCAGCCCGACCGGGTGGCCGCGCTGCACCGCGTCGAAGCGGGGCTCAGGAAGAAGTCCTGAGGCGCGCGCGTCGCTTGGCGCGCACGTAGCCCCAGATGACGTAGATCGCGACGACGATCCCGATCCCCCAGACGTAGCGCCGGAAGATGCCCTGCACCTCGTCCCACGAGTTGCCGAACGAGGTCCCGGCCCAGGCGATGAGCGCGACCCAGAGCGCGTTTCCGAGGCTCGAATAGATCAGCACCGGCTTCCACGGCAGCCGCCCGATGCCGGCACCGTAGAGGAACACGCCGCGCACCCCGGGAAGGAAGCGGTTGACGGCGAGAAGCCGCAGCCCGAAGCGCTTCAGGCCCCGCTCGAAGCGCGCCAGCTCCCCCGCCGCCCAGTCGGACCGGAGGAAGAAATAGCTCCGGCCCAGCCGCGCGCCCAGGGCGTAGGCGGTCATCGCCCCGGCGACGCTGCCGAGAAAGCACGCGGCGTAGGTGCCGCCGCGCGGCAGAGAGCCGGCGCCGGCGAGGAAGCACGCCAGGAGCATGGCGCTGTCCCCGGGCGCCGGCGGAAAGACGTACTCCAGCCAGGCGAGGGTGGCGACCAGGAGCAGACCCGCCCACGGGTGCGCGAGGAGGGTCGCGTGGATGGTGTCGAGCAAACGCCGGGGTTTCCTAGATCCGCTCGACCAGGTCGCCGAGGAACGGGATGGCCCACCGTTCGCCGCGCATCGCCTTGATCATGCAGACGAGCGCCAGCGCCATGTACAGGAAGATGAGGTTGAGGAGCGCGAAGCCGAACAGCCAGGCGAACACCTTGGTGAGGGTGGAGAGGATGGCGCCGACGACGATGACGCCGAAGAAGACCACGCCCGCCAGCCCGCACAGGAGCAGCCCCTGGCGCGCGTGCCAGCGGACGAACTCGCGCCGCGACACCATGAAGGGGACGAGCGCCAGCACCCAGAGATACGAGAGGACGAGCATCACCTTGTCCTCTTCGTCGAGATCGTCCGGGGTGACGGTGGCTTCCTCGGCGGGGAGCGGTTCGGGTTCCATGCGTTTTTCGCTCGTGCGCGCGCGAAGAACGGCGCGGCGCGGCGTTTATAATGGCCGGCCCCTGGGTTGTCAAGGAGACGCATGGACGCGCTGACGCCGATGCTCCGCCAGTACCGGCAGGTGAAGGCGGAGCATCCCGACGCGATCCTGATGTTCCGTCTCGGCGACTTCTACGAGATGTTCTTCGATGACGCGCTGGTGGCGAGCAAGGCGCTGGCGCTGACGCTCACCGCCCGCGGCCGCGGCACCGCCGCCGAGGCGCCGATGTGCGGCGTTCCCTACCACGCCGCCGACGGCTACATCGCGCGCCTGGTCCACGGCGGTCACCGGGTCGCCATCTGCGACCAGGTCGAGGATCCCAGGCAGGCCAAGGGCATCGTGAGGCGCGAGGTGACGCGCGTCGTCTCCCCCGGCACGCTCACGGATCCGGCGCACCTGCCCGCCCGCGAGCCCTCCTTCATCGCCGCCGTCGCCTTCGGCGCGCCGGCGGCGCCGGCCGGGCAGGACGAGGCCGCCGCGGCGGCAGAAAGGGCAGGCGACGCGGCCGCGGCGCCGCCCAGGAAGGAAGCCGCTTTCGGCGCCGCCCTGCTCGACCTCTCGACCGGGGAGTTCCGCGTCTCCGAGCACCGTGGGCGCGACGCCCGCACGGCGCTCGTCGAACATCTCGCCTCGTTCGGACCCCGCGAAATCGTCGTGCGCGAGGGGGGCGAGGCGCCGGCGTGGCTGTGGGGCGACCGGGAGGGCCCGCCGCGGCTGACGGTCGTGCCGTCGTGGCGCTTCGCACGCGACGGGGCGCGCTCGACCCTGCTGCGGCGGTTCGGGACCGCGTCGCTCGAAGGGTTCGGCGTCGAAGGGAAGGACCTGGCGATCTCCGCCGCCGGCGCGCTTCTGGCGCACCTGCAGGACACGCAGAAGACCGACCTGCGCCACGTGGTGCGGGTGGTCTGGCACGAGAGCGGCGGCGCGATGAATCTCGACGCCGCCACCCGCCGCACACTCGAGATCGTCGAGAACGCCCGCGACGGCGGCCGGGACGGCACGCTTCTGGACGTGGTGGACCGCACGCGCACCTCGGCCGGCGGGCGCATGCTGCGCGACTGGCTCCTGCGCCCGCTCGTGGAGGTCGAGGCGATCGAATCACGGCTCGAAGCGGTGGCGGAGCTGGCCTCGCGACCCGCGGAGCGCGACGCCCTCGGCGACCACCTCGACCGTGTCCACGACCTCGAGCGCCTGCTCGCCCGCGCCGCCCTCGGCACCGCCAACGCCCGCGACCTCGTGGCGCTGCGCGACTCCCTGGCGGCGCTGCCGGCGCTGGCGTCCCGCGCCGCCGGCCTCGCCGCTCCCCTGCTGACGCGCCTGCTCGGCGGACTCGACGCACTTCCGGAGTTGCACGCGCTCCTGGCCTCGGCGCTCGCAGACGACCCGCCGGTGAGCGTGCGCGAGGCGGGACTCCTGCGCGACGGGTTCGACGCCGAAGCGGACGGCCTGCGCGCGCTGCGGCGCGACGGCCAGGGGGTTCTCCTCCAGATCGAGGCGCGCGAGCGCGAGCGGACCGGGATCGGCTCGCTGAAGGTCCGCTACAACAAGGTCTTCGGCTATTACCTCGAGGTCGGCAACGCCCACCGGGCGCGGGTGCCGGCCGACTACGAGCGCAAGCAGACCCTGGTCGGCGCGGAGCGCTACATCACGCCGGAGCTGAAGGACCTCGAGCACCGCGTGCTGACGGCGGCGGAGCGGCTGGCGGAGATCGAGTACGCCGCCTTCGTCGGGCTGCGCGATGCCGTCGCCTCAGAAGCGGCGCGGCTCAAGGCGACCGCCGCGGTCGTGGCCACGGTGGACGCGCTGCGCTCGCTCGCCGAGACGGCGCAGGAGCAGGGCTGGACCCGGCCCACCCTCGACACCTCGACCTGCCTCGCCATCTCCGAAGGCCGGCACCCGGTGGTGGAGCGGCGCCTGGTCGGCGATCGCTTCGTGCCCAACGACTGCCATCTCGACACCGCCGAGCGGCAGATTCTCATCCTGACAGGACCGAACATGGGAGGAAAATCGACCTACCTGCGCCAGGTCGCGCTCATCGTGCTCCTGGGGCAGAGCGGCTCGTTCGTGCCCGCCGCGGAGGCCCGCATCGGTCTCGTCGATCGCATCTTCAGCCGCGTCGGCGCGTCGGACAATCTCGCCCGCGGCCAGAGCACCTTCCTCGTCGAGATGAACGAGACCGCCAACATCCTCAACAACGCCACGCCGCGGTCGCTCCTGCTCCTCGACGAGGTGGGACGCGGCACGGCGACCTTCGACGGCCTGTCGATCGCATGGTCGGTCGCCGAGCACCTGCACGACCAGCCGGCGGTCGCCGCCCGCACGCTCTTCGCCACGCATTACCACGAGCTGACCGAGCTGGCCCTGACCAAGCCCCGGGTGCGCAACATGAAGATGCTGGTGCGGGAGTGGAACGACCAGATCGTCTTCCTGCGGAAGGTCGTGGACGGCGCCGCCGATCGCTCCTATGGCATCCAGGTGGCGCGCCTCGCCGGCCTCCCGGAAGCGGTCCTGGCCCGCGCCCGCGAAGTCCTCGCCAACCTCGAACGCGACGAGCTCGAAGGCGACGGCCGCCCCAAGCTCGCCCGCCACGGTGACGGCGCCGATGCCAAGGCGGATCGCGCCACCTCACCCGAACAACTCGGCCTCTTCTCCCCCGGCGAACACCCCGTCCTGAAGGAGCTTCGCGACGCGCCGGTGGAAGGCTTGACGCCCCTCGACGCCCTGAACCTTCTGGCCACCCTGCAGCACAAACTCCGGGGCGACTAGAAGCTGGTGAGCGCCTCGCGCTCGTCGCGGTAGATCTCGAAGATCTCCTGGAGGCGCGTCAGGATCAGCAGGTCCTGGACTTTGCCTCCGGGGTTCAGGAGCTTCAGCTTCGCCCCCTTCTCCGCGGCCCGCTTGTAGCAGGCCACGAGCTCCCCGATGCCGGCGCTGTCCATGTACGACACCCCGTTGAGGTTCAGGATGACCGCCTTGCGCCCTTCGTCGAGCAGGGCGTTCACCGCCTCGCGCAGCTTGATGTCGCCGTCGCCGATGGTGATCTTTCCGGACAGATCGACCACCGTCACCTTCCCGTGATGCCGGACACTCGCCTTCATTGATCGCCTCCAGGTTCCTCCGTGCGCTTGGCCGGAGGGGCCAGGTTTTTCACGAGCAGCACTTCCATGCCCCGGCCCGGCCGGCGCTGGAACGAGACCTCGTCCACGAAGCTCTTCATGAAGAATATCCCGCGGCCGGAGGTTCGCTCCAGGTTCTCCGCGGCGCGCGGGTCGGCGGTCAGCGTCGGATCGAAGCCGTTCCCCTCATCCCGGATGGAAACGAGGAAGCGGCTGGCGTTGCGCTCGAACTCGACTTCGACCTGCTTGGCCTCGTCCATGCCGTTGCCGTGCTTGACGGCGTTGATGAACGCCTCCCGCACCGCCAGCGCCAGGTCGAGCGCCGCCGGCTTGGGGAAACGGCACTTGCGCGCCATCTCCTCGGTCATCTGGTGGACGAGATCGACGTACGTGATGCGGCTGTTGAGTTTCAGCTTGACCGTCTGGCCCACCGAATCCTCTCCACAGCCCCGGCCGCGCCCGCGGTGTCTCCGCCGGCCGGCCCTGCGTCAGCGCATTGTTTCGGAGCGACCCGGGATCGTAGCCAAAGGGTCTCGAAGGTGTCAATCGGCCGTCCCGACACACAGGGAGGGAGCGCCGCGGTGGACCCGCGGGCGTCGGCAGGCGAGGCGGTGACTCCGGTGTGGTGCCTACCGGCCGGACGCGGCGGACCGGCTAGAACTCGATGGCGCCGCCGAGCCGGTGGTACGTCGGAATGGCCAGTTCCAGGCCGGCCATGTGATAGAAACCGCCGGCCCGACCGGGCATCACCACGAAGCGCATGTCCGTCCCCTGCGACTTGGCCTTGTGGTAGGCGGCCTGGGAGGCGCTGGCGACGCTTTCGTCTGAAAGATGAGACCGGGTCAGATCGACCACCACCCGGCGGGCGCCGGATCCGAGCAGTGAATCGACCTCTTTGTGGAAAGCCTGTTCGGGTTCGCCGGCCGCGAAGCGGCCGGTCACTTCAATGACCTGCCAATCCCCCATCGTCTTGCGCTGGATTTTGCAGCGACCGTGGCGTCTGAGCCAGAAGAGTGCCTTCATCTAATCCCCCCTTGAGAGAAACTGCCTGAAAGACCACCACCGAGGCGTTCCCTAAGAGCCCGGGACCAAGAAAGCGGCAGGACACTGGTTTTTCTACACCCCCCCTGTGGAAAACGCAAGACCCACAGGGGGCTGATCACCCCTCCGGGGCCGGGGCGGACGGCCGGTCGCCCAGGACGGGAGCGGCGAAGCGGTCGAGGTTGCGATACTGGATGGCCTCGGCGACGTGCTCGGCGCCGATGGCCTCGCGCCCTTCCAGGTCGGCCAGGGTGCGGGCGACGCGCAGGACGGCGTCGTGGCTCCGGGCCGAGAGCCGCAGGCGGCTCATCGCCGCCTCCAGCAGCCGCCGGCCGGCTTCCCCCGGGTCGGCGTGCCGCCGCAGCTCGCCGGGGGCCATGGTGGCGTTCGTCGCACGGGCGTCGCCGAAGCGTGCCTTCTGGCGCTCCCGGCAGGCGATGACCCGCCCGGCCACCGTCCGGCTGTCCTCGCCGGCCGACGCGCCGGACCGCATCGCCCGGGCCGGGACCGCGGACAGCGCCACCTGGAGGTCGAACCGGTCCATCAGCGGTCCGGAGACCCGCTCCCGGTAGCGCGCGACCATGGCCGGCGTGCAGCCGCACGGCCGGTCCTCGCTCCCCCACCTGCCGCAGACGCAGGGATTCATCGCCGCCACGAGCATGGCCCGTGCCGGCATGCTCAGCGTCCGGTTCTCCCGGTTGATGAGGACCTCTCCCTGCTCCATCGGCTGCCGGAGGACGTCGAGGGTGGCGCGGCCGAACTCCGGCAGCTCGTCGAGGAACAGCACGCCGTGGTGCGCCAGCGTGATCTCCCCGGGGCGTGGGCCGCGGCCGCCGCCGACGAGCCCCACGCCGCTGATGGTGTGGTGCGGCGCCCGGAACGGACGCCTTTCGATCAGGCGCCCCGCGGCCAGGAGTCCCGCCGCGCTGTGGATGCTGCTCGCCTCGATCGCCTCGTCCGGCAGGAGCGGCGGCAGGATTCCGGGGAGCCGCCGGGCCAGCATGCTCTTGCCGCACCCGGGAGGCCCGATCATCAGGAGGTGATGGCCGCCCGCCGCCGCGACTTCGAGCGCGCGGCGCGCCTGCGCCTGTCCGCGCACGTCGGCGAGGTCCGGAACGACGCCGCCGGACGCCGGAGCCGCCGGGCGCCGCAGGGACTCGCGCGCGGGACGGCCGCCGCGCAGCACCGCGAGCGCATCCGCGAGCGTCGCCACGCCGATCACCTCGGGGCCGCCCGGAGCCTCCGCCTCGGCGACGTTCGCCTCGGGGACGATCACCTGCCGCAGCGCCAGGCCGCGGGCCAGAAGCGTCGCCGTCAGGATGCCGCGCACCGGACGCACCTCTCCGTCGAGCCCCAGCTCGCCGGCGACGAGCATCCCCTCCAGTCGCCCGGCGGGGGCGTCCCCCGCCGCGACCACGATGCCGAGCGCGATCGGCAGATCGAGCGCCGATCCCTGCTTGCGCAGATCGGCCGGCGCCAGGCTGATGGTGATGCGGCGCGCCGGCAGGTCGCAGCCGGAGTGCCGCAGCGCCGACCGGATCCGCTCGGCGCTCTCGCGCACGGCGGCGTCGGGCAGGCCGACGGTGTGGATCCCCGGCAGTCCGCCGCTGATGTCGCATTCGATGGTGAGGGGGATCGCCTCGATCCCGAGGAGGGTGAAGGACTGCAGGCGCGCCAGCATGCCGGCCTCGTGACAGGGGTGTGACGTTCCCCTGCGGTCGCGGCTCTCCGGGCGCGGTGGGGCCAATCTAGGCGCCCGGACCGCTTCCGGCAAGGGATCCCGATCGCGGGAACTCCATTCCCGGAACCGTCGTAATGCTCGGGTGTCAGCCGACGTCGGGGGACACAACAGCCGCGATATACTGAGCCTTCCCCGCAACCGACCGCCGAGCCATCGCCCTGGAGACCGAGTCATGAGCGAAAAAGCCCGTCCGAAAGCCCGCCGGCGCCGTCCTCTCCTGTGGTTCGGGCTGCCGCTTCTGGCCGTGGCCGTGCTGGTCGCCCTGTTCTTCATCACGCGCGGGGACGCCAAGACGCGCAACGGCATGACGGGCGAGGACCTCGACATCCGCCTGGGACGGTCGGAAGTGGCCGACATCCAGGTGGCGGTGAACGAGGTCGGCACCATCGAGCCGGTCGTGAAGGTCGACGTGAAGTCGACCCTGTCGGGCGAGGTCACCGACCTGCTGGTGCGCGAGGGGGACCGGGTGCAGAAAGGCCAGGTCCTCGCGCGCATCGAGCCGGACGTCAACCAGGCGCAGACGCTGTCGCAGGTGCGCTCCGGCCTCAACATGGCCGAACTGAACCAGCGCGACGCGAAGCGCAACCTCGAGATGAACCGGAAGCTGTACGAGGAGGGGCTGCTCTCCGACCAGATCCTCAAGGACTACCAGCTCAAGTTCGACACCACCCTCGAGGATCTCGACGCGGCGAAGACCAAGATGCGCATCGTGGTGGAGAGCGGCGTGCCGCTCGACCGCCCGATCTCGACGACGCAGCGCATCAACATCGTCTCCCCGATGGACGGGTATGTCATCCACAAGAACGTCGAGATCGGCCAGACCGTCATGTCGGGTGTCTCGTCGTTCAACGAGGGGACCGCGATCTACACCGTCGCGGACGTCGGCGACATGCTCATCAAGGCGAGCATCAACGAGGTGGACATCGGCCGCGTGCGCCTGCACGCCCCGGTCGTCATCACGGTGGACGCGTTCCCCTACCGCAAGTTCGAGGGCACGGTGAGCCACATCTCCCCCGCGGCGCACCTGAAGGAGAAGATCAAGGTGTTCGACACCGAGGTGACGCTGAAGGACCAGGTGCCCGACTTCCGCGCCGGCATGACCGCCAACATCGAGGTGCGCGGCGAGCGCGTCGACAAGGCCATGTCGGTGCCGGTCGAGGCGATCTTCAAGAAGGACGGCAGGGAGGTCGTCTACGTCCTCAAGTCCACCTTCGACGAGCCGAAGGCCGGGGACACCAAGAAGCCGCGCAAGACCAAGGCGGACAAGTACGACGTGTCCGAAGTCTGGCAGCGCTACTTCGAGGAGCGTCCGGTGAAGGTCGGCGTCGTCAGCCTCGAGCGGGCGCAGATCCTCGACGGCATCCAGAAGGACCTCGAGCTGGCGCTCGAGAACCCCACTCGTCCGCGCCAGGTCGACGACGAGTCGTAGCATGCTCCCCGCCTCCGGCTCGGACCCGGTCATCCGGCTGGTCGACGTCACCAAGACCTACGACTCCGGCGACACCGCCGTGCACGCGCTGCGCGGCGTGAACCTCGAGATCGGCGCCGGCGAGTCGATCGCCATCATCGGCCCCTCGGGCTCCGGCAAATCCACGCTGATGCACATCCTCGGCTGCCTCGACGTGCCGACGAGCGGCGACTACGACCTGGCCGGCACGCCGGTGGCGAGCCTGTCGTCGCGCGCGCTGGCGAAGGTGCGCAACGAGAAGATCGGCTTCGTCTTCCAGGCCTACAACCTGCTGCCGAAGGCGTCGCTGCTGCGCAACGTCGAGCTGCCGATGCTCTACGGCGGCGTCGGCCGCGTGGAGCGCAAGGAGCGCGCCCGCGAGGCGCTCCGCAAGGTCGGGCTCCTGGAGCGCGCCGCCCACCTGCCCTCGCAGCTCTCCGGCGGGCAAAGGCAGCGCGTGGCGATCGCCCGGGCGCTGGTGAACAACCCGGCGATCGTGCTCGCCGACGAGCCGACCGGCAACCTCGACACCCAGACCGGCAAGGACATCCTGGCGCTCTTCGACGAGCTCGGGAAGCAGGGACACACCATCATCCTCGTCACGCACGACCCGGTCGTCGCCGAGCGCGCCTCCCGCATCGTGCGCATCGTCGACGGCCAGATCGCCTCCGACGGCGCCTCGGTCCGGGCCGCCGCGGAGGCCGTGGTCCCGGCCGGTGTTGTGGCCGTCGACGCCGGTCCCGTGGCGTTCGCCCACTGAAAGGCGCCCCGTGACCCTGCGCGAATCGATCGTCGATGCCCTGGTGGAGGTCCGGGTGAACCGCGCCCGCACCGTCCTCCAGACGCTCGGGGTCATTCTCGGCGTGGCGTCGCTCGTCGCGGTGCAGGGGATGTCGGACGCCGGCCGTCGGCAGGGGCTGAAGTTCTTCTCCGAGTTCGGCGGCCTGAAGAAGATCCTCGTGCACAACAAGCCGCTCAAGGAGCGCGTGCAGACCGCCGCCATGCTCGACAGCCACGGCCTCGACTGGGGTGACGTGGAGGCGCTGCGGCGCGAGATCCCCATGGCCACCCAGGTGGACCCGATCGCCGAGGACGAGCAGACCATCCGCACCCCGACCTACCAGAAGCTGCGCGAGATCACCGGCGCCACCCCCGACTACCAAACGGTCTACAAGTTCTTCCCAGCGCGCGACCGCTTCCTCATCGACGACGACCTGGCCCAGATGTCGCGCGTCGTGGTCCTCGGCGACTCGGCGGCGCGGCTCTACTTCGGCAACGAGGACCCGCTCGGCAAGACGCTCTACATCGGCGACGCCGGGTTCCGCGTCGTCGGGGTGCTGCGCCGCAAGGAGTTCTACTTCAACGAGGGGGACCGCAACGCTCTCGAGTGGATGAACCGGCTGACCATCATCCCCATCACCGCGCTCTACTCCCGCTTCACCGGCGACCCGGACAAGAAGGTGAGCTTCATCAACGTCATGGTCGACAAGGTGGAGAACAACAAGAAGGCGGTCGCGGCCATCAACAAGGTCCTGGCCCGCCGCCACAAGGGTGTCCCGGACTTCGAGGTGATCGACCGCAAGGAACGGATGAAACAGCAGCAGCAGGAGGGCCAGATCTTCGACCTGATCTTCCTGGCCACCGGCATCCTGTCGCTGCTCGTCGGCGGCATTGTCATCATGAACATCATGATGGCCTCGCTGCGCGAGCGCATCCGCGAGGTCGGCGTGCGCAAGGCGATCGGCGCCAGGGGTCTCGACGTGGCGCTGCAGTTCCTCGTCGAGTCGGTGCTGGTGACGGCCATCGGCGGCCTGGTCGGCCTGCCCATCGGGATCCTTTTCGCCAACGGCATCACGGCCCTCATCGGCCAGCCGGCCGTGATCACCCCGCAGATGGCGATGGTCTCGGTCATCGCCTCCGTCGTGGTCGGGCTGTTCTTCGGCCTCTATCCGGCGATCAAGGCGGCGCGGCTCAACCCGGTCGAAGCGCTGAGGTACGAATGATCCGGCTCGACGGGCTCCAGGAGAGCGTCCGCACCTCGCTCGTCGAGATCTGGAGCCACAAGCTGCGCTCGCTCTTGACGCTGCTCGGGATCATCCTCGGGACGCTGTCCATCACCTTCATGACGTCGCTGCTCGACGGGGTGACGAGCGCCGTCTGGTCCGGGTTCAAGGATCTCGGCTTCGACGGCGTCATGTACGTGGTCACGAGGCCCCCGCGCGACCTGCGCGAGCAGGCGGTCTTCGCCCGGTCGAAGGGCCTGCAGCCCGAGGACGGGGACGTCCTCCTGGCGCGCGGCAACGCGGTCGATTCGGTCGCCCCGACCCTCATCACCGAGACCCTGGTGCGGCTCGGCAACAGCGAGCGCCGCGTCCGCACGATGGGAGTCACCTCCAGCTACAGTGACGTGCGCTCGCGCCGTATCGAAAGCGGGCGCTTCTTCAGCTCGCTCGAGGAGAATTCCTTCGCCCCGGTGGCGGTCCTGGGGCATCGGCTTTGGCGTCGCCTGTTCGGGGTCGAGGATGCGGTAGGCAAGTGGATCCAGGTGGACGGCCGCGCCTTCAAGGTCATCGGTGTCGGGGCCAAGCTCGGCAATTCCTTCATCAACGACGACGACTTCGTCGAGGAGATGGAAGGGCTCTACCTGCCGCTCGAGACCCTGCGCGCCTATTACCAGGGCAGCGAGGCGCCGCTCTCCTTCATGGCCGTCAAGACGGCTGATCCCGACAAGCTCTCCGACATGCGCTCCGAGGCCGAGGCGTCGCTTCAGCTGGCGCACCACGGGGCGCAGGACTTCAAGGTGCAGAACATCGCCGAGGAGATGCTGAAGGTCCGCAAGGAGATCACCAAGGTCCTGCGCAACTGGCACATCGTCCTCGGATCGATCGCCGGCGTGTCGCTCCTCGTCGGTGGCATCGGTCTGCTGTCGGTGATGCTCATCTCCATCGGCGAGCGGTTGTACGAGATCGGCCTCCGGAAGTCGCTCGGCGCCACCGACGGCCAGATCTTCATGCAGTTCCTGGCGGAGTCGGCGATCCTGTCGCTGATCGGCGGGCTCCTCGGAGTGCTTGCGGGAATCGGCGCCATCCTCGCGGTCACGAGCCACTTCCCGGGCGGACTCCCCCTGCACTTCACCGCCATCTCGATCTCGCTCGGGCTCTCGGTCGTTCTCGGGGTGTTGTACGGGCTCTACCCGGCGATGAAGGCCTCGCGCCTGCAGCCGGTCGAGGCGCTGCGCACCGCGCTGTAAATCCGCGAAGCGCGCTGTTGCTCCCCTGCCGCGCGCCGGGATATAAGACGCCCCTGATGCGCGGCGCCCCCGTCCCGATGCTCCTCGCGGCGCTCGCGCTTTCCGCGACGCACCCGATCCACGCCGCGCAGGACGCCGCCTCGGCGCGCCCGCTGCTGTGGGGCACCGACGCCGAAGGCGGCGCGCCCTACATCTTCAAGGACCCCAAGGACCCGAACCACAACATCGGGTTCGAGGTGGAGATCGTCGACGAGATCCAGAAGGAGCTCGGCCAGCCGATCGTCGTGCAGCAGTACGCCTACTCCAGCCTGATCCTCGGCCTGCAGCGCGGCGACTTCGATTTCGGCATGAATGGCCTCGAGGTCACCCCTGACCGGGCCGAGAAGGTCCTGTTCAGCATCCCCTACTACGTCTTCCGCGAGCAGCTCGTGGTGCGCAAAGGCGAGACGCGCCTGCGGGACCTCGACGGCTGCCTGAAGATCGACTGCACCGTCGGCACGCTCGAGGACACCGCCGCCGACCGGCTCCTGCACGACCGTGGCATCCGGGCGACGATGTACGACGGGGTGGTCGAGCCGTACCGCGACCTCGTCCTCGGCCGCATCGACGCGGTGCTGCTCGACCTGCCGATCGCCATTTATTACGCGAAGCCGAACCCCGACCTCGAGTTCGCGGGGACCCCGGTGGCGCGCGGCACGTACGCCATCATGTTCCAGAAAGGAAACGAAGCGCTGAAGCGGCGCGTCGACGCGGCGCTCGACGCGCTGATCCGCGACGGGCGCCTGCGCGCCATCCTCGAACGCTGGAACCTGTGGGACGACGAGCAGGCGGCCCTCGGCCAGGTCGGCAGCGGCGACATCCTCTCCGCCTCGCGCAAAGCGTGGACCTTCGACCGCTACTTCCCGCTCCTGCTGCGCGGCGCGTGGCTGACCGTCTTCCTGGCCTTCGTTTCGTTCGGGTTCGCCATCCTGCTCGGGCTGCCCGTCGCCTGCATGCGCCTCTACGGGCCCGCCCCCATGCGGTGGGCCGCCATCGTGTACGTCGAGTTCTTCCGCGGCATCCCGGTGCTGCTGCTCCTCTACGTTCTCTACTACGGCCTGGCCGACCTCTCGACCGCCACCGGCCTCGGCAGCGCCTTCCGGCTCGACCCCCTCCAGGCGGCCATCCTCGGGCTCGGCCTGAACTACGCCGCGTACGAGGCGGAGATCTACCGCGCCGGGATCAGCGCCGTGCCGTACGGCCAGTGGGAGGCGGCGGCGTCGCTCGGGATGACCGGCTGGCTCGCCTTCCGGCGCATCATCCTGCCGCAGGCGGTGCGCACCATCCTGCCGCCGATGACCGGCGACTTCGTGGCGCTCTTCAAGGACACCAGCATCGTCTCGACCATCGCGGTGGTCGAGCTGTCGAAGCAGTACCAGATCCTGTCGAAGTCGAGCATGAAGTACCTCGAGATCGGACTGCTGACCGCGGCGCTGTATCTCGTCATGTCGGTGCCGCTGGGGTTCCTGTCGCGCCGGCTGGAGCGTCTCTGGGGACGGGGCATCCTGTGAGCGGCCCCGGCGCGAACGGCAACCCGGGTATCGAGCTGGCCTTCTCCGGTCTCAGGAAGGTGTACGACGGGCACACCATCCTCGACGGGCTGACCCTCTCGATCGCCGCCGGCAGCACCGTGGCGCTGATCGGGCCGAGCGGTGGCGGCAAATCCACGCTCCTGCGCTGTCTCAACGGGCTGACGGCGTTCGAAGGCGGCGAAGTGAAGGTCGGCCCGCACCGGATCGGCCCCGGACCCGTCGAAGGGACGAACCGGGCGGCGGCGCAGCAGATCCGGAGGCTCCTCGGGATGATCTTCCAGGACTTCCAGCTGTTCCCGCACCTGACGGCGATCGAGAACCTCGTCGAGGCGCCGGTGCGCGTGCTGGGGAAGAGCATGGACGAGGCGCGCGCCGAGGCGACGCGGCTCCTCGACCGGGTGGGCCTTCTGCAGCGCCGCGATGCCTATCCGCGCGCCCTTTCGGGCGGCCAGAAGCAGCGGGTCGCCATTGCCCGGGCGCTGGCCATGCACCCGCGGGGCCTTTTGTGCGATGAGATCACCAGCGCCCTCGACCCCGAGCTGAAGGGGGAGGTCCTGGCGGTCGTCGAGGACCTGCGCCGCGACGGCATCACCCTGATGATGGTGACGCACGAGATCGGCTTCGCGCGGCGCGCCGCCGACCGGGTGCTCGTCCTCGACCACGGCGCCATCCTCGAGGACGGCCCGCCGTCGGAGGTGCTGGAGCGCCCGAAGACGGCGCGCACCCGTCAGTTCCTGTCTTTGCTCCTGGGCTGAGCCGGCGTCGCGCCCGCGTCGCGCGCCATGCGGGCGGCCAGCTCCTTGACGAGCTTGGCGGCGACGGCGGCGGTGACTCCGAGAGGATCCCGCAGCGGATTCAGCTCGACGATGTCCGCCCCGACGATCCTTCCCCGCGTCCGATCCAGCACGTGCAGCACCTCCCGGACGCTCAATCCCCCCGGCTCGTGGTGCGACACGCCGGGGGCGAAGGCCGGGTCGAGCGCGTCGAGGTCGAGGGTCACGTAGACCGGCGCCGACCCGAAATCGTGAACCGTTTCGGGGCTGAACTCGCGCATCGTCACCTGCTCGACCTTGAACCGGTCGACCTGCTCGCGCAGGTGCGGGTTGGTGGAGCGGATGCCGACCTGCACCAGCCGCTGCGCGAGCCCGGCTTCCATGACGCGGGCGAGCGGGCTGGCGTGCGACAGGCGGTTCCCCTCGAAGTCGTCGTACAGGTCCGGGTGCGCGTCGAACTGCAGGATGGCGAGACCGGGGTAGCGTCCTGCGTGGGCCCGCACGAGCGGCCAGGTGATGGAGTGATCGCCGCCGACGGCCATCAGGAGCGATCCCTCATCCAGGAGGTCGGCGGCGCGCCGCTCGATCTCCTGCATCGCCTGCTCTCCCGTCCCGGGCGACACGTCACCGGCATCCTGGAGGCAGCCGCCGATGACCCGCGTCCCGTCCTCGGCGCAGTCGCTCGACGATCCGGAGAAGAGCACCTCGCGGACGCGCCCCGGCGCCTGCGCCGGACCGCGGAGCATCGAGGAGTTCTCGTCGAGCGGGACGCCGAGAAGCGCCACCCGGCCGACCGTCCCCGGGCCCGAACCGCCGCGCTCCTGTGTCATCGCCTCGCCCCCCCGCTCGGTTTCGCTTCGCCCGGGCGCAACGCAGCCACCACCCCGGCCCCCTCGCGAATCACCAGGAACCGGTCCGCCTCCTGCGCTCCGATCGTCTCGACCGTCTTCGTCTTGCTCGGCCAGCGGATTTCGATCGCGTCCACCTTGGTCGCGGCGCCGAGGCCGAAATGCAGCCGCATGTCGTTCTGCGACATGTAGGACGAGGCGCTGCGCACCTCGCGCACCTGCCTGCGTCCGCCGGCAGTGAGCGTCACGAAGGCGCCGAGCGCGTCCTTGTTCGACCGCGTGCCCACGAGCTTGAGGGAGATCCAGTGCCCCGCCACCGACCCGCCGTCGTTGCGCCACAGGTGCCCCGGCCGGTTGTTCGGGTTGAGCGCGATGTCGAGGTCGCCGTCGTCGTCGTAGTCGGCGATGGCGAGCCCGCGCCCGACGTCGGGGATGCCGAAGACGTCCCCCGCCGCGGTGCCGATCTCCTGGAAGCGGCCGCGTCCGTCATTGCGGTACAGCGCCGGCTTCTGCTCGTAGGTGAGCAGGTCGCTCACGACGTGGATGTCGTCCATCGGATGGCCGTTGGAGACGACGATGTCGAGGTCGCCGTCGTTGTCGTAGTCGTAGAGTCCCGTCCCCCACCCCGTCGCGAGCAGGCTCGGCTCGCCGAGCCCGACCCCGTATGTGACGGTCGCGAAGGGTCCCTTCCCGTCGAGGTTGCGGTACAGCTCGTTCGGCTCGTTGCTCAGATTCGTGACGAACAGGTCCTGCCAGCCGTCGCCGTCGGCGTCGGCGGCGTCCACCCCCATGCCCGACTGCGGCCGGCCGTCCTCGCTGCAGCAGGTCCCCGAGACCAGCGTCACGTCGGTGAATGTCCCGCCATCGTTGCGGTACAGGACATTCGGCGTCGCGTCGTTGGCGACGTAGAGGTCGTCGTCACCGTCGCGATCGAAATCGAACCAGACGACCCCGAGGCTCTTGCCGTTCGGATCGCCGATGCCGGCGGTCTTCGTCACGTCGCGGAACTTCCCGTTCCCCTCGTTGTGATAGAGGATGTCCGGCAACCCCTCGTAGGCGTCCGGATGGCAGTAGGAGCGCCGCTTCTCCTGCAGGTTGCCGCAGTACTTCTGGTCGTTCATGGTGAAGTCGACGTAGTTGGCGACGTACAGGTCGGGCCGGCCGTCGAGGTCGTAGTCGGCCCAGGCCGCGCTCGCCGCGTACAGGCCGTTGCGCACCCCGGCCGCCGCGGTCACGTCGGTGAAGGTGCCGTCGCCGTTGTTCCGGTACAGGACCGACGGCCCGAAGTTGGTGACGTAGAGATCGACGTCGCCGTCCTGGTCGTAATCCGCCGCCGTGCAGCCGGAGCCGTAGCCGGTCCGGTTGGACACGCCGGCCTTCACCGTGATGTCCTCGAAGGTGCCGTCGCCGCGGTTGCGGTAGAGACGCGCCAGCGGCGTGCCCGGCGGTCGCGGCGTCCCGGGGAGCGGGCCCGACTGGACGAAGTACAGGTCCTGCCGGCCGTCCCCGTCCGCGTCGAAAAAGCACAGGCCGGCCGCGGTCGTCTCGATGTAGTACTTGCGCCCCTGCCCGCCATGCTGGTGCACGAAATCGATCCCCGCCGCCTTCGTCACGTCCGTGTAGCGCACCGCCGCCGCGGCCGCGACCTCGGGTTTCGTCCCCGCCGGAGCCGCTGCCGCGGCTCCGGCGCCGGGAGCGGCGGCGAACCCGTGCCACGTCACGCCGAAAACCGCCAGCGCGACGAGCACCGCCCCCGTGAACCGCAGGCCGCGCATCAGTACCCCGACTTCCCTTCCGGAATCGTCTCGAGAGTCGCAAAGGTGCGCAGCTCGCGATCGGCCGACGCCTGGTCCCCGCGCTCGCGGTAGAGATTGGAGAGCAGGTAATGCGGCTCGCTCAGGCGCGGATCGAGCTCCGCCGCCTTCTTGAGCGACACGAGCGCCTCGTCGCGCCTCCCGAGCCGCAGCTGCACGCGGCCGATGTCGTTGTAGAGCGGAGCGTGATCGGGATAGCGGACCAGCAGCGCCCGGTACTCCCTGAGCGCCCCCTCGAAGTCCTCGGCCATCAGCGCCTGCACCGCCTTGAGGCTCTGCGCCTTCACCTGCTCGGAGCGCTCCGTCTCCGCCTTCGACTTGCCGCTCAGGGATGCGAACGTCTGCCGCTCGGTGTTCGCGAGCGCGGTGTTCCCGGACAGCGCGGCGGCGCGCGCCAGGTTGAAGTGGGCGCCGACGTGATTTGGATCGAGGCGCGCCGTCTCCTGCAGCTCGGCCGCCGCCTCGGCGCTGCGCCCCTGCGCCAGGTAAGTGAGCCCCAGCGTGTAGTGCGCCTCGGGGTGCTCGGGGCGCACCTGGATGGCGTCCTTCAGCGCGCGCTCCGCCTCGTCGTACTGGCCATTGCGATAGGCGATGAACCCGAGGTTGTAGAGCGCCAGCAGGTTCTTCGGGTCGGCCTCGCGCACCTTGCGCAGCTCCACCGCCGCCGCATCGAAATCGGCCTCGCGGAGGTAGGTGCGCGCCAGCGTCAGCCGCGCCGCAGCGTCCCCGGGGTGGGCGGACAGGTACGACGTGAGCAGATCGTGGGCCGCCTTGACATGGTGCGTCTTCAGCAGGCAGGTGGCGCCGGCCACCACCGCCCGGGCGTTGTCGGGCTGCAGCCGGCGGGCCTCGGCGAACGCCTTCTCCGCCTCGACGTACTCGCCGTCCTTGAACGCCGCCTCGCCATGGTCGAGCGCCGCCGCCAGCGCCTCCGCCCCGTCGACCTTCTCCTTCCCTCCCGACGAGCCTCCCGCACACCCCGTCGCGAGCAGCATCAGGAGAGCCGCCGCACCAGACCGGACACGTCGCGCCGTCATGGAGCCGAACATCTTAGCAGGGACGAACGGACCCCGTGAGCCCGCAGGCCGCGCCGCGAGCCCTCTTCAGCGAATCTCCCGGGAGGCGCCGCGGTTCGCCCCCGAGGAAGGTGTAGGCCTCGTAGCGGATGGGGCCACGGCCGGCGGGAACGGAGCGACTGCGCACATGGCGCAGGCCTTCACGCGCGTCGCTGTCGTCTGTGAGCTACCGCTGGATGCGGAGAACCTGCCCGGGGACGATCACGCCCGCCTCATTGAGACCGTTCCACGACCTGACCTGGCTCACGGTCACGTCGTAGAGACGCGCGATGCTGTGGAGCGTATCCCCCTTGCGCACCTTGTAGGTCACGGTCGAGGACGCATCCGAAGCGGTCGCCGGTGACGAGGGCGGCGCCGCGGCCGAAGCGAGGGTCGTCGCGCCGCCCGACGGGGCTGCCCCGCGCTCCGACACGCCCTGGGGCGCGCTCGCGGGCGAAGGGTCGCCCACCCAGATGCGGTCCCCCGGGTGGATGACGCTGGCCTGGTTCAGGTTGTTCCAGCGGAGCAGGTCCTGGACCGAGGCGCTGAACTTCCGGGAGATCGAATTGAGGGTGTCTCCCTGCTGCACCCGGTACTCGAGACGCCCGCCGGCCACCTGCGCCGGCGTGGAGGGATCGACGTCCAGATTCGGGCCGTCCCCCTTTTCACCGTAGTAGGCGACGATCCGCTGCCCCGGGTGGATGACGCTGTTCCCCAGCCGGTTCCAGCGCTTCAGGTTGGCGACGGTGGTGCGGTACTGGCCGGCCACGGCCTGGAGCGTGTCTCCCTTGCGCACGCGGTGGACGACGCGCTCGCCCGACTCGTAGGTGGGGCGGTCGACGGCGGCGGCGGCCTGCACCGGCACGCCCGCGACGAGCGGCACGTTCAGGAGCGTCCCGTGGCGCAGCCGCTTGCCGGCGTAACGCGGGTTGGCGTCGATGAGCGTCCGCACCGGCACCTTGTAGCGCCGCGCCACGGTGGTGAAGGTCTCGCCGTTGCTGCGCACCTCGTGCACCGTCCACGACACGCGCTTCTCCGCCGGGACGGTGGTCAGGTGCGCCAGCACGGCTTCCTTTTTCCCGACCGGGACGCGCGCCGAGTAGGTGCCGACGTTCGGCGGCGTCACCAGCCCGCGCAGCTCGGGGTTCAGGAAGCGGATCTTCTCCAGCTCGTTCGAGCACCCGTCGGCGATCACCTGCAGGTCGGTGGGCTGGTCGATCTCCACGCGCTCCCACTGCAGCTGCGGGTCGAGATCGACGTTGAAGCCGTAGTCCTCCGGCGACTTGTCGATCAGGATCGACGCGAGGATCGCCGGCACGTACGACTTGGTCTCGGCGCGGATGTACTTGGTCTTGGAGATGGCCCAGAAGTCGCGGGTGCGCGCCCGCGCGATGGCGCGGTCGATCTTCCCTTCGCCGGCGTTGTACGCGGCCATCGCCAGGTACCAGTCGTCGTAGCGCTCGTGCAGATCCTTGAGGTACCGGGCGGCGGCGCGCGTCGCCTTCTCGAAGTCGGAGCGCTCGTCCACCCAGGCGTCGATGCGCAGGCCGTACTTCTTCCCGGTGAACGACATGAACTGCCACATGCCCTTGGCGCGGGCGCGCGAGTAGGCGCTGCTCTTGAACGCCGACTCCTGGTGCGCCATGTAGGCCAGGTCTTCCGGCAGCCCCTCTTCGCGGAAGATCGCCTTGATCATCGGCAGGAAGCCGCCGGAGCGCTGCAGCCCCGCCTCGAACTCGCGGCGGATGCGCGTCTGGAACGCCTCGATGAAGCCGAGGACCTTCGGGTTCAGCGTGATCGGGATGTCGTAGGAGATCGCCCCGACCACCTTCTGGATTTTCTCGCGCTCACGCTCGGCCTCCTCGGGGCTCAGGAAGGTGGTGATGTCCTTGAGGGAGTCGAGCGGGGAAGAGTTTTCGCCGCCATCCTGAGGCGCGTCCTGGCGATAGAGGTCGGCGTCGAGGTCGCTGATGTCGGCGACCATGTCGTCGAACGCGGCGCGCAGCCCCGGGTACTGATCGAGGTCGAGGCCGCTCGACAAAACGATGTCCACGGCCTTGTCGAAGCCTTCCTTCGCCTCCTGGAAGCGGCCCGCCTGGTAGGCCTCGAGGCCGACCTGGTATGCCTCGTCCATTCCTTCTTTGATTTTCTGGATGTCCTCGGGGAGCGACTCACGGCCGCGATCGGGCGTCGTCTCACGCGTTCCGGACGGGGGCGCGCTCTCGCGCGGGGAGTCGTGGCGCGGCAACTGCGGCTCATCCGGGGGCACGGGGGGCTGGGCCTCGGCGTTCTTCTGGGCCTCCTTCGAGCGGCTGCCGGTCTCGACGTGCTTCGCCGCCGGCGGCTGCGGCGCCGATGCCCCCGCCGGAGCGGTGCTGGTCACCGGAGCCGGTCCGCCGCTCGAGGCGCACGCCTGGAGCGAGAGGAGCACTGCGGGAATGAGGAGAAGCGCCGTGCGTTCGGTCACTCTCGTCCTTGAACGGTGCGCGGCGTCCATCGGCGGACGCAGCGTCCGAGAAAGATATCGCGGCCCCCGGATCCCGTCAAGAATCCGGCCGGAATTCCGGCCTGAATCCGCGATCACGATTTCGTCGGAAGGCCGCGTCGGATTATTCCGGACCTGAGAAACGCATGGCCCGACCCTTGCGTTCCCGCCCTCCCGCCGACCCCGATGAGCCCGTCCACACGCGTTGACACCCTTCGGAGGAATCACCTACCATGTCGCTGAACTTACCGGGGCAGAAGTCACCGGCGAAAAACTCATCGGACAACGCCCGTCCTCAACCGCCGACCGAGAAAGGACCCCCGACGATGCCGCAGGACCCGAAGGAGCGCGCCAAGGCGATCGACCTGGCGCTCGCCCAGATCGAGAAGCAGTACGGCAAGGGCTCCATCATGAAACTGGGGGCCAAGGACTTCCAGCACGAAGTCCCGGTGATCTCCACCACCTCCCTGTCGATCGACGCCGCGCTCGGCATCGGCGGGCTGCCGCGCGGCCGCGTGGTCGAGGTGTACGGGCCGGAGTCCTCGGGCAAGACGACCTTCACGCTGCACGTCGTGGCGGAGGCGCAGCGCCTGGGCGGCCTGGCGGCCTTCGTGGACGCCGAGCACGCCCTCGACCCCGAGTACGCCAAAAAGCTCGGGGTGGACATCGACAACCTGCTCGTGTCGCAGCCCGATTCCGGCGAGCAGGCGCTCGAGATCACCGAGGTGCTGGTGCGCAGCGGCGCCATCGACATCCTGGTCGTGGACTCGGTCGCGGCGCTGGTCCCCAAGGCCGAGCTCGAGGGGGAGATGGGCGACTCGCACGTCGGCCTGCAGGCGCGCCTGATGTCGCAGGCCCTGCGGAAACTGACCGGCGTCGTCGCCCGCTCGCGCACCTGCCTCATCTTCATCAACCAGATCCGCGAGAAGATCGGCGTGATGTTCGGCAACCCCGAGACCACCACCGGCGGACGCGCCCTGAAGTTCTACGCCTCGGTGCGCCTCGACATCCGCCGCATCGGCCAGATCAAGGAAGGGGATCAGGACATCGGCAGCCGCACGCGCGTGAAGGTGGTCAAGAACAAGATGGCGCCGCCCTTCAAGATCGCCGAGTTCGACATCCTCTTCGGCAGCGGCATCTCGCGCACCGGCGACCTCATCGACCTCGCCATCACCCACCGGCTCATCGACAAGAGCGGCGCCTGGTTCTCCTACGGCGAGACGCGGCTCGGCCAGGGGCGTGAGAACGTCCGCCAGTTCCTCGAGCAGAACTCCGACCTCCGCCTGGAGCTCGACCAGAAGCTCCGCAAGCAGCTCGGCCTGATCAAGGAGAAGAAGGCGGACGGCGACGCCGCGAAGGCGGCCGCGAAAGCCGAGGGAGATCCCAAGGCCGAGGGTGCGACGAAGGCGGCCGAGCCGGCCCCGAAGGCGACCGAAGCCGCGAAGGCTCCGGTTCCGCCGGGCCGTCCCGGCCGGCCGGCTCCGACCGCCCGCGCCTGACGCAAGACCTGCGCCGCGTCATTCTTGACAGTCCCGGAAAGGGGTTGCTACGATGCCGCCCCTTCACAGCCTCACCGAGCGTGCCGCGGTAGCTCAGTCGGTAGAGCGAGGGACTGAAAATCCCTGCGTCGGCGGTTCAACTCCGTCCCGCGGCACCATCCTCTTGATCTAGGCGTTCAGCCTCAACTCCTCAGCGCGGGCGGGATAGGTCCGCAGCATGGCGGCGAAGCTCCAGGCCGTCACGCCGAGACAGAGGAGAAACAAGAGCCAGAGCAGCACCGAGCGCGCCCGCGTGCGCGGCTCTCCCGGGTCCATGACCAGGCCGAGCAGGGCTCCGGGGATGAGCCCGCCGACGTGCGCGATGCTGTCGATGCCGGGAATGAGGAACATCATCAGCCCGTACAGCAGCCACTGCGTGAGCTGATCGGCCAGCGCGCGCGCGCCGGCGCCGGCGCGGAAGCGTCCATACACCACGGCGAAGCCCAAAAGCCCGTAGATCGCCCCCGACGCGCCGATGCTCAGCGAGCCGGGACGGATCCAGGCGCTCAGTCCGAAGCCGCAGATGCCGGCCAGCGTGTAGATCACGAACAGCCGGCGCGCTCCGAAGGCCTGCTCGATGAGCGGACCGAGCGTCGCGAGCGCCATGCTGTTGAAGACCAGGTGCAGGATGCCGCCGTGCAGGTAGTTGGCGGTCACCAGCCGCCACCACTCCCCTGCCCCGAAGATCGACTCTCCCCATTTCCCGCCCAGGAGCCACAAGGTCTGCCCGCGCGGCGACCAGAGGGCCCCGAGACCGGTCCCGTCCGCCGCGACCGTCGCGAGCAGCAGAAGGGCGTTGGCGCTGAGGAGGATGACGCTGACGGAGGGCTTCCCCGGGAACAGCAGGCTGACGCCCCGTACCACGCCGCCGCGCGGCACCCCGCTCATCGAGGCGCCGCAGGCCGGACAGGCCGACGCCCCTCCCTCGACGAGGGTGCGGCACGAACGGCACATGCGGAGGGTCGTGCGGGCGCCGCGGCCGACGTTCTCCCATTGGGAGACCTTGTCTTCGGCGGCCTGCAGCCAGATTCGCTTCTTCCACTCCCAGCGGGCGCCGCGGGCCCCGAGCGCCTCCAGGAATGAGATGCCGGCGTGGACGGCGCGCAGGTACAGCCGGCCGATCACGCTCCGGGACTTTGGGCCGGAGTCGCCGGCTTTACTTGAAGCTCCACGTCACGCCCAGCATGAGGTCCGGATCGGCGTCGGCGATGCCGATGCGCCCCTCGAAGCCGAGGAGGGCGCCGGAGTGCAGCTTGGTCTCGACGCCGCCGACGGCCTGGAAGGCGATCTCGGTGTCGCTCAGCTTGTCGTCCCACTTGCTGTCCTCGTCGGCGTTGACCCAGGTGAGCCCCAGCCCGCCGCCCACGTACGGCTTCCAGACCTGCACCTTGGAGAAGATGTAGTGGACCTCGGCCATGCCGGTGATGAGCGTGACGTCATCCCCGAAACCCATCCAGATGCTCGGCCGGAAGCGCACGTCGCGCGCGAAATAGCCGAGATTGAAGTGCACGCCGCCCCAGAACTGATCGGGGTTGAAGCTGACGCCGACGCGCGGGCCCCAGCCGTCCCAGCGGATCCCCGGGGCGTTGCCGGCGGAGTGATACGTCGAAGGCGCGGTGGTGGTCGTGGTGGTGGTGTCCTGCGCGAACGCTGGAGACGAAGCAACGGCCATGGTCATCGCCACGACGACCAGGGCCACGGGTACGAGCACGGCGCGGGTCCATTTCATGTTCTGACCTCCCCTCGCAGTGACGGGTGGAAAAGCGCAGTCGTGATGTACGAAGCGCAATGGAAAAGGTGCGAAGGCTAACATGCGGTCGGCGGTCGGTCAAATAGGCGCGGGGCCCTCTAGTCGTAACGGCGCAGCAGTCCGGTGAGGACACCGAGGACCCGTTCGGACTCGCAAGCCCGCGCGCCGCTCTTCAACACGGCTCCCCCGCCGGCCTGCACCGCGACGCACGGCTCGCCGTCGCGACGCTGCTCGCGCCGTTCGGCGATGAGCAGGTCGCCGTCGAGGATCTGATCGTCGCGCAGGGCGTCCCCCTTCACCTGCAGGACGAAGGTCTCGGCGGGACGGCGCACCAGCTCCCGCGGCAGCGACACGGTCGACGCCGAGGGGATCGCCTCGATGGGCCGCTCCGGCGTGATCGTGCCGAGGAGCGGCACCGTCACCGCCGGGCTGGAGCGTGCGGCCGGGCGCAGCTCGATGCCGCGCCGGCGGCTGCGGCGGCGCTTGAGGAGGCCCCGGTCCTGGAGGAGCGCCAGGTGCCGGTGCACCGTCGCGACCGAAGACAGGCCGCAGCGGCGGGCGATCTCCACGAGCGTCGGCGCCTGGCCCGTCTCGGACAGGTGCGCCTCGATCGCCTCGAGGACCGCCTTCTGCCGCCGCGTCGGAAGCATCGGGCCGCCCGGCCGCTCTAGTCGTCGCCGCGCGACGAGGAGCCGACGAACCAGTCCTCGCGATCGCGGAAGAGCACGTTGAACGAGGTCAGCGAGCCGTAGCAGCGGGTCACGTACTGCTGCAGCTCCACCTTGTCCTCGGACGAGAGCTTGGCGTGCGCGTTGATGCGCTGCTCGAGAACCCGCAGGCGGTCCCGCACCATGGTGATCTTGTGGAACAGGGCGTCCACCGGGATGGTCTTCTCCTGCGTGTCCGTCTTGCCCGGCTTGATGACGAGCGTCCCGCCCTCGAAGCGCCCCGACATGCGGGTCTCTCCGAGGCCGAGGAGCTCGTCCACCGCCTCCTTCACCGCCTTCTTGACGTCGCGGCGGGTGAGGGTCGAAACGTCGTCGCTGTCGCCGATGCTCATGGAATCCTCCGCGCGGTGCCGGGGCGCCGCGACCGTCTCACTGCTCTTCGACGTCGGCGGCGTGCGGCTGCTTGAACTGCCCCGCGCGGAACGCCTCGGCGAAGGCGATGACCACCTTGCGATCGTAGACCCGTTCCGACAGTTCGAGCAGGCGCTCGATCGCCTTGTCGAACGGCATCGCCTTCTGATACGGCCGGTTGGTGGTCATGGCGTCGAAGGCGTCCGCCACCGCCACGATGCGCGCCGGCACCGGGATCTGCTCCCCCTTCAGGCCGAGCGGGTAGCCGGTGCCGTCCCAGCGCTCGTGGTGGAAGCGCATGCCCGGGATGATGTCGTGCAGCGCCTTGATCTTCGACAGCATCTGCGCCCCCTTCTCGGGGTGCTGTTTCATGACGGTGTATTCCTCGTCGGTGAGCATCGCCGGCTTGCGCAGGATCTTGTCCTCGATGCCGATCTTGCCGATGTCATGGAACAGCGACGCGATGTGGACCTGGCGGATCTCCTTCTTCTCGAGCCCGAGCTGCTTGGCGAGGAGGACCGCGTAGTGGTTGACGCGTTCCGAGTGACCCCGCGTGTACGGATCCTTCTCGTCGATGGCGTCGGCGAGCGCCCGGATGGTCCCCATGAACAGCTCGTTGTTGACCTGCGCCGCCACCTTGAGGCGCTGGATGTACTCCTGCATCTGCCGGGCCATGCCGTTGAAGGTCGCGGCCAGGGCGCCGAGCTCGTTGCGGCTCGACACCGCGACGCGGTGGTCGAGGGCCCCGCGCGCGAACGCCTCGGTGCCGGCGGCCAGCGCATGGATAGGGCGCGTCACGGTGGCGGCGAGCAGGTACGCGAGCACCAGCGCCAGGCCGGCGGCGAGGCCCGCCCAGATGACGGTGGTGCGCACCATCTGCTCGACCGCGGCGTAGGCCTTGCGCTTCTCGAGCTGGACGAAGATGCCCCACCCCTGCGAGGTCCCGTCCACGGAGGCGAGGTACTCCACCGGCTTGCCGTCGCGCATCGTGGTGAACCCGGTGGTGATGGCGGAACGCCCGCCGCTCTGCTGGAACTCCTGCACGACGCCGTAGGAGCGCAGGTCATCGCGCTGCAGCGTCCCGGTCTCGTCCACCGAGGCCAGCAGGTTCGCGTTGCGATCGAGCAGGTACACGGTGTACCCCGACGGGCTGGTGGAGGAGACCGGGGCCCACAGCGCCGACAGGTCCACAACACCGGTCAGGACGCGGCCGCTCCCCGCCGTGCCGGCCGGCACCGCGATCGGCAGGAGCGCGCGCGCCCCGCCGCTCCCCGGAAACTGGATGGTCTCGCCGAGCGCCGGCTGGCCGTCTCCCGCGCTCAGCCCGGCGATCGCCGACTCCGCCGCCCCCGGCAGCTGCAGACCGGACTCGCGCGCCTCGATCGGGACGACTCCGGGCGCCGTCAGGCGCAGCAGCACCAGGCCGTTCCCGAGGTAGCGCTGCAGCGCCGCGTTGGCGGCCTCGGGGGTGTGCACCTCGCCGCGCGCCACCGAGCTGCCCTCCGCCAGCCGCGCCAGCTCGGCGACCCGGGCCTGCAGCGAGGCCTCGATCTGCCGCGCGATCGACGAGGCCATCTGCAGCTGGACCTCCTGCTGCGAGGTGATGAGCGACTCGCGGCTGATGGCGATGAGCTTCTGCGCCACGATGGCGAGGGGGAGCAGTCCCGCCAGGAGCAGGACGAGCAGGAAGGTGTAGACGATGCGCCCGCGCGGCCGCTCGATCTCGTCGTGCCGCGGCACGGCGGAGAACTCCCGCGCGGGCGCGGCCACGGGAGGGGTCCGGCCGGGCGCGGGAGGAGTCGGGTTCGCTTTGGTCGCTGTTTTCACTCCGGCAGGCCTCGTCAACACATCCCGGCAGGCGCCGGGGATTCTAGGCCGGGGTCGCGCGGGGCGTCAACGCGGTCAGCGGTCGCGGGGGACGGCCATCATGCGCTCGAGGGCCCGGCGGGCTCCCGCCGCGTCGTCGGCGTCCACCTCGATCGGGAAGACGTTCTCGAGGAGCGCGCGGCGCACCGCCGGCAGGTCGATCATCTTCATGTAGGGGCAGTGCAGCCGGCACCCGATGCAGCCGTCGGCGGAAACGAATTCCTTCCCCGGGTAGCGCTTCTGCAGCTGGTGGATGAGGGCCCACTCGGTGGCGACGATGAAGGTGTCCGCTTCGGGGTGCCGCCCCACCGCGTCGATCATGCCCGAGGTGGAGCAGATCTCGTCGGCGATGGCGAGCACATCCTCGCGGCACTCCGGGTGGGCGATGACGACGGCCTCGGGGCGGTTGCGCTTCACCAGGTCGAGGCTGGCGGAGCGAAGCACCTCGTGGGTCGGGCAGGCGCCGTCGTAGACGACGACGTTTTTCTCCGGCACCTGCTTCGCCACCCAGCGGCCGAGGTTGCGGTCCGGGGTGAACAGGATGTCCCGCTCCGACAGGCTGCGCACCACCGACACGGCGTTCGCCGAGGTGCAGCAGATGTCCGACAGCGCCTTCACTTCGGCGCTGCTGTTGATGTAGGTCACCACCGCGTGGCCGGGATAGCGGGCCTTCCACTCGAGGAGAGACTCGGGGCTGATCGAATCCGCCAGCGCGCAGCCGGCGGCGAGGTTCGGCAGCAGGACCGTCTTGTCCGGGTTGAGGATGCGGGCCGATTCGGCCATGAAGTGGACGCCGCAGAAGACGATGGTCGAGGCGGAGGTCTTCTGCGCCTGCAGCGACAGTCCGAGCGAGTCGCCGACGAAATCGGCCGCCTCCTGCACCTCCGGGAGCTGGTAGTTGTGCGCCAGCAGGACCGCGTCCCGCTCGCGCGCCAGCGCCTTCACTTCGGCGATGAGGGCCCGGGTGGCCGCGGGATCGGCCGGACGCCAGATCTCCGGGACGAAACTCTCGGCGAGCGCGGCTTCAGCCGGCATGGCCCCTCCCGATCACCCGCGCCCCGCGCTCCGGCCGGATGCCGCGGATCCCGGCCGGGAACAGGCGCCAGAACTCGCGGCGGACGAGGCTCGCGATCGTCGCGCTCTTCGAGAACCCGTGATACCGGGCCACCGTGTCGAGCATCGTCAGGTCCTGCCGCGTGGCGGTGAAGGAGCGCACCCGGCGCTTCCCCGTCCCGGCGCCGGAGGTGGATCCCGCCGTCCTCGCGTTCCTCGTGCGTATACGGTTCATATATAGGTTTTATATACCATTGAAAGGCTACCGCGGCGCTCCGGGTCTGTCAAGCGCCGTTCAGGCCGCTTTGCGCTGGGGGTCGTCGGGACGTTCCGAGGATTCCGTCGCAGCCGTGCCATTCCCCGGGGCACCGGGGTCCGGCGCGGGGGCGCTCGCGGCCGGCGCGGCGGTCACCGCCGGGTTCGGGCCGGTCGAGGTGCCCGCGGGCGTACTGACGAGTCCCTGCACGTCGCCGACGCCCGTCTGCTGCAGGACGCGGACGAAGGCGTCCACGGCGAGCGGGCAGAACTGGCGGCCGCGCATCTTGATCATCTCCTGCATGGCGAAGGCCAGCGGCAGGCCGATGCGGTACGGGCGGGTCGAGGTCATGGCGTCGAAGGCGTCGGCGAGCGACACGATGCGCGCCGGCAAGGGAATCTCCTCCCCCTTCAGCTTGTCCGGGTAGCCGCTGCCGTCGAACATCTCGTGGTGGTAGCGGATGCCGGCGACGTGGCGCTCGAAGGTCTTCACCGGCGCGAGGATCTGCGCCCCGACCACCGGGTGCGACTTGACCAGCTCGCGCTCCTCGGGCGTCAGGTTGGACGGCTTGTTCAGGATGGCGTCGAGCATGCCGATCTTGCCGATGTCGTGCAGGAGGGCCACCTGGCTGACGATCTCCAGCTCCTCCCGCCCCAGCGCCATCGAGCGGGCGATGAGGGTGGCGAAGCGCGCCACCCGCTGCGAGTGGCCGGCGGTGTAGCGGTCCTTCGCCTCGAGCGCCACCGCCAGCGACTGGACGGTCTGGATGTACGACCGCTCGTTCTCCTTCTTCGCCTCGTCGAGGTTGCGGAACGCCACCACCAGCTCCTGGTTGCGCACCTGGAGGTCGGAGAGGAGCCGCTCGTTGAGCCGGCTCATCTCCCGCTGGCGCAGGAGCGACGTGATGGTGAACTTGATGTCTTCCTTCTCCCACGGCAGCGGGATGTAGCGATCGACCCCCGAGTTGTTGAAGGCGTAGATCGCCTCGTCGAGCGACGGCTTGTCGCTCAGGAGGATGCGGCACACCGCCGGGAACTGCGTCGAGACGATCTCGAGCAGGCGGTTGCCGGCGATGCCCGGCAGACCCTGCGACACGATGACCATCTCGATCGTCCGTCCCTGGTCGCGCAGCGCGTAGAGCGTGCCGAGCGCCTCCTCGGCCGAGGCGGTCGTGAGCACCTCGATCTCCTTCGGGCAGGAGGCCTCGATCGCCTCCTTGTGCATCACGCGCGTGACGGAGGCGTTGTCGATGATGAGGACGACGGGACGGCTCATCCCAACCAATATAGGAAGGAGGATCGCGGGGCGCCAATGCCCGGCCGCGGTGACCCGCGCCGCCCCGCTCTCGGGGCCCGCCGCCCGTGTGTCGGTCCGTTGACGCTCCCCGGTCGATCCCATAGACTCGCGCGGCGATGGACGCCCTCTACGGGGCGGCCCTGCGGCTGGCCTGGGTCGCGTCGATCCCTTACCAGATCGTCATGGCAGCGCTTCACGGCCGGCCCGCCGTCCCCTGGCGCGAGCGGCTGGGACGTGCGCCGCAGCTCTCCTCCCTTCCCAAAGGCGCCCTCTGGGTGCACGCGGTCTCCTTCGGCGAGGTACGGCTGGCGCACGCGCTCATCGCCGCGCTGCGCCCGCGGCTGGCACTTCCGATCCTGCTGACGACCACGACCGCCACGGGGCGCGCGCTCGCGGAGCGCTGGCGCAGCGAACGGTCGCCCGGAGCGGCTGATGCGGTCAGCGCTCTCCCGCTCGATCTGCCCGGGCCGATCGGCCGCTTCCTCGACGCCGCGCGGCCGCGCGCGCTCGTGCTCGTCGAGACCGAGCTGTGGCCGAATCTCATGCGCCTGGCGCCTCTCCGCGGCGTCCCGGTGCTCGTGGTCAACGGGCGGCTGTCTCCGCGCGGCTTCTCGCGTCAGCGCCGCGCGCGCTCGCTCTTCGCCCCGGGGATGGCGGCGATGCAGCTCGTCGCGGCGCAGTCGCAGGAGGACGCGGGGCGCTTCGTGACGCTGGGCGTGCCGGCGGATCGCGTCAGGACCACGGGGAACATCAAGTTCGATCTCCCGGTGCCCGAAGCGGCCGGGGATCCCGTGCGCCGGCGGCTCGGCCTGCGCGCCGATGCGGTCGTCTTCGTCGCCGGGAGCACCGCCCGCGCCGAGGCGGCGCCGGTGGCGGACGCCTTCGCCGCTTTGCGGGCCGCGGTCCCGGATGCTCTCCTGGTCATCGCCCCGCGCCATCCGGAGGACGTGACGCCGGCACGCCGACTGCTCGAACGGCCCGGCTGGCGCGTGCGTCCCTGGAGCTCTTTCGAGGATGCGGGCGGCACGGCTTCGCCGGCGGATCCGGGGTATGACGTCGTGGTGGTGGACCGCATGGGGGTCCTCCCCGCGATCTATGCCTGCGCCACCGTGGCGTTCGTCGGCGGGAGCCTGGTATCAAGAGGTGGCCAGAACCTGCTCGAGCCGGCGGCCGCCGGTGTGCCGGTCCTGTTCGGTCCGCACGTGGACACGGTGCGCTTCGCGGCCGAAGCGCTCGTCGCGTCCGGGGGAGGCTTCCAGGTCGCGGACGGTCGGGCCCTCGCCGCGGAGGTGCTGCGGCTGGCGCACGACTCCGCGGCCCGATCGGCGGCGGGCGCGCGGGCGCGCGACACCGTGAAGCGGAATCGCGGCGCGCTCGAACGCACCGTCGCGCTTCTGGCCGGCGCCCTCGGCACGAAGCCGCCGCGCGGGGCCGTGCGCGGGTGAGGGAGCATGAAGCGGCGCAGCCGGCGCGCACGCCGGACGTGACGGCGACCGATCCGTTTCGCCGCTCCCCTCTCGCGCAGGCGGCGCTCGCGCTCCCCGCGCTGCTCTATCGCGGCGCCGTGCGGCTCCGGAACGGGCTCTACGACCGCGGGGTCCTCCATCCGGCGAGCCTCGCGTGGCCCGTCGTGTCGATCGGCAACCTGACGGTCGGCGGCTCGGGGAAAACCCCGGTGACCTCGTCGCTCGCCGGGGCGCTTCTGGCCCGCGGGTTCGCGGTCGGCATCGTCAGCCGCGGCTACGGCCGGGCCGGGAGCGCTCCGGTCCTGGTGTCGGACGGCGCGCGCCTGCTCGCCGGCCCCGAGGCCGCCGGGGACGAGCCGGTGCTCCTGGCGCAGGCGCACCCGCGTGCCGTGGTCGCGGTCGCGGCGGACCGGCGGATGGCGTTCGGCCTTCTTCCGGAAAAGCCCGCCCCCCGCGTCCTCCTGCTCGACGATGCCTTCCAGCATCGCGCCGTCGCGCGTGATGTCGACCTGCTCCTCGTCGACGGCGAGGCCCCTTTCGGCAATGGTAGAATCCTGCCCTTCGGCCCGCTGCGCGAACCGATCTCGGGGATGCGCCGGGCCGATGCTCTTGTCGTGACGCGCGGCGACGGCGCCGTTCCGCCGGCTCTCCGCGCCGCCCTGGAGCGTCACCATCCGAACGCGCCGATCTTCCACGCCCGCATCGTCCCGAGCCGCCTGGTCCGGCCCGACGAGCCGCCCCTGCCCCTGGACGCGCTGCGCGGGCGGGCGGTGTTCGCTCTCTCCGGGATCGCGCGTCCCGATCGCTTCGAGGCGGATCTGCGCCGTCTCGGGGCGCGCCTGGTCGGAGCGCGGCGCTTCGCCGATCACCATCGCTTCAGTGCGACGGAAAGGGCGGCGATCCAGCGGGACGCCCTCGCCTCGGGGGCGGAGCTGATCGTGACGACCGAGAAGGATCTGGTGCGCCTCGACGCCGCCATCTCCGCCTCCGACTCCCCCGCTGTGGCTCGGACCGGTCCGCCGCTCATCGCGCTGGCGATCGAGGCCCGCTTCCCGCAGGAGGCCGATCTCGCCCGCTTCGTCGAGGAGCGCCTGCAACGCCTCGCTGCGGCACACGGGCACTCTTCGGCCGCCCCCTCTCGTCCGGTGAGCGCATGAGGGGGGAGGGACGTGCCACCGTCGGCCAGTGGCTCGGCTATGCCGTGGGGCGTTCGGTCTTCGCGCTCCTCGCCCTGATGCCGCTGCGCGCGGCGCGCGGCGCCGGCGCCGCCCTCGGGCGCCTGTTCTTCCTGGTCTCGCCGCGGCACCGCGGCATCGCCCGGCGCAACCTCGAGGCAGCCCTCGGCCCCCGCACGGGCACCGAGGAGCGCGAGCGGGTGGCGCGCGCGTGCTTCGCCCACCTCGGCCGCATCGTCGCCGACGCCACGCACTTCCCCGAGCACCTGCGACGCCCGACCGAAGCGGTCGCCGTCTACGAGGGGGTCGAGCACCTGAAGGCGGCCGCGGCGCAGGGCAAGGGCGTGCTGGTCTTCTCCGGGCACTTCGGCCACTGGGAGCTCATCGCCTTCCTGCAGCATCGTCTCGGCCTGCCGATGACCATGGTGGTCAGCCCGCTCGAGAATCCGCTCTACGACCGCTTCATCGCGCGGCTGAGGGGCCTGGGCGGCAACCGCATCCTGTCGAAGCGGCACGCGGCGCGGCCGATCCTCAAGGCGCTGGCGCGGGGCGAGGCGATCGCCATCCTCATCGATCAGAACGTGCGCGGCGACGCCGGCCTGTTCATCGACTTCTTCGGCCGCGCCGCCTCGAGCACGCCGGCGCTCGCGACCCTGGCGCTCCGGAGCGGCGCGCCAGTCGTGCCGGTCTTCTCGTGGTTCCGCCCCGACGGGCGGCTGCAGATCTCCTACCGCCCGGCGCTCGAGCCGCGGCGGCACGGCGCGATCGAAGAAGACGTGCGCGACCTCATGCGCCGCTCGACCGCCATGCTCGAGGAGGAGATTCGCCTGCGTCCCGACATGTGGCTGTGGATGCACGACCGCTGGCGGACGCGGCCGCGGCCGGCCGAGGCGGCGCCGGTGTCGCTCGCGGTGCACTCGTGAGCCGGCGGGCCATCTTCATGGACCGGGACGGGACGGTCTGCGAAGAGATGGGCTACGTGAATCACCTGTCCCGCAGCCGGCTGCTGCCGCGCAGCCTCGAGGCCATCCGCCTCGCCAACGAGCACGGCTATCTCGTGATCATCACGACCAACCAGTCGGGGGTGGCGCGGGGCCTGTTCACCGACGCGCTGGTGCAGGAGGTGCACGAGCAGCTGCGCCAGCGCGCGGCGGCGGGCGGAGCGCGCATCGATGCCTTCTACTACTGCCCGCACCACCCGCGCGAGGGCAAGCCGCCGTGGCGGGCCGATTGCGACTGCCGCAAGCCGCGGCCCGGGATGATGCGGCGCGCCGCGGCCGAGCACGACATCGATCTCTCCCGATCGTGGATGATCGGCGACGGCTTCCCCGACATCGAGGCCGCGGCGGCCGCCGGCGTGCGCGTGGTGCAGGTGCTCACCGGTTACGGCCGCGGTCTCGTGGAGCACCACCAGGACGAATACCGTCACCGTCCCGACCACACGGCGGAGGACCTGCTCGACGCGGTGCGCCACCTCGTGGCGCGCGACCAGGAGGGGCCATGAAGAAGGGCGAGGCGGGGGGCCGGGCCGGAGACGCGGGCGCCGTGCGGGAGCGGCTGCTCGAGATCGTCGATCGCATGGCGGCGACCCCGGTGCTCCTGGTGGCCGATCTCGTCCTCGACGTCTTCGAGCACGGCCGCATCGGGCGGATCTCGCGCGAGGCGCCGGTCCTCATCCTCGATCACGTCCGGACCGACCGCCTGCCCGGCGGCGGGGCCAACGTCGCCGCCAACCTCGCGGCGCTCGGCGCCAAAACCGACGTCGTCGGGCGGGTCGGCGCCGATGCCGCCGGCGAGGCCCTCGTCGAGGCGCTGGCCCGCCTCGGCTGCACGACCTCGGGCATCCAGCGCGACCCGGGCTATCGCACGCCCGAGAAGCGCCGCATCCTCGCCGGCAGCGCCCACTCCGTGCAGCAGCAGATCGTGCGGCTGGATTCGGGAGGCGGCGCGAAGGCCGCCGCGCCCGACCTGGTCGCGCGTCTGCGCGCCGCCGCCGGGGCGGCGCGCGGCGTGGTCTTCTCGGACTACTCGCTCGGCCTGTTCCACGAGGAGACGATCGAGCCGCTGCTCGCCGCCGCCCGCGAAGCGAAGCGCCCGGTCTTCGTCGATTCGCGCTCGCAGCTCCGGCGCTTCCACGGCGTGGCGGCCGCGACGCCCAACCTGCAGGAGGCGGAGAGCGCACTCGCGGGCCCCATCGGAGACGACCCGGAGCGGCTGCACGCCGCCGCCGAGGCGATTCGCGAGCGTCTCGACGCCGGGACGGTCGTCGTCACCCTCGGAAGCCTGGGCATGGCGGTGGCCGGCGCCGCCGGGGCGCGGGCCCGCCTGGCGGTGTACGGCACGGACGAAGTGGCCGACGTCACCGGCGCCGGCGACACCGTCATCGCCACCCTCGCCCTCGCGACGCTGGCCGGGGCGCAGGCGGTGGAGGCAGCCCTCCTCGCCAACTACGCGGGGGGCCTCGTCGTCATGAAGCGCGGGACCGCCACCGTGTCGCCCGACGAGCTGCGCCAGGCGGTGCGCCACGACGCGCAGCTCGAGGCGCGCCTCGAGGGTCGGTGAAGAAGCGCCTCCGGCCGCGCGCCGGCGCGGTGGAGCCCGCCCCCATCCTGCGTCCCGCGGCGGCCGCCCGCTGGCTCCGCGCCCGCAGGCGCGGCCGGCGGGTCGTCCTGGCGAACGGCCTGTTCGACCTCCTGCACGTGGGACACCTGCGCTACCTGCGCGGCGCGCGGCGCTTCGGAGACCTCCTGGTCGTGGCGGTGAACGGCGACGGCTCGGCCCGCGCCCTGCGCGGCCCGGGCAGGCCGCTGGTGCCGGCGCGCGACCGCGCCCGGCTCGTGGCGGGTGTGCGCGGCGTCGACCTGGTGCTGGTCTTCGAGGGCCGGACGGTCGGCGACGTCCTGCGCCGCCTGCGCCCGGAGGTCCACTGCAAGGGGACGGACTACACCCCCGCGACGGTCCCCGAGGGGGCCATCGTGCGTGCCTACGGAGGTGTCGTGAAAGTCGCGGGCGACCCGAAGCGACACGCCACGACCGACCTCGTCGGCCGGCTCGCGGCCAGGCCCGGGCGCTAGCCCGCGGCGGCGCCGGAGGAGCCTTCCCCTTCCTTCTCTTCGGGCGGGGTGGCCTCCTCGGCCTTCTTGCGCAGCGAGGCGGCGCGCCGGTCCTTCTTGGCCTGGCGCTCCTCGCGCTGCTTCTTGAACAGCCCTTCCGAGCCGACCAGCTCGATGAACGCCATCTCGGCGCCGTCCCCCTGGCGCGGCCCCAGCTTCATGGTGCGCGTGTAGCCGCCGGGACGGGTCGCGAAGCGCGGCCCGAGGGTCGAGAAGAGCTTCTTGACGACCTCCTTGTCGGCGATCTGGCGGACCACCTGCCGGCGCGCGTGCAGGTCGTCCCGGCGCGCCAGCGTGATGAGCCGCTCCGCGAACGACCGCAGCTCGCGCGCCTTGGGCACGGTCGTGCGGATGCGCTCGTGCTTGAACAGCGAGGTGGACAGGCTGCGCAGCAGGGCGAGCCTGTGGCTCGACGTGCGGCCCAGCTTCTTGAGACGAACCCCGTGACGCATCCTCTCCTCCCCCGCTACTCCGCCTGCGGGCCGGCCAGGTTGTCGATCTTCATCCCCAGCGTCAGGCCCATCTCGGCCAGCAGTTCCTTGATCTCGTTGAGCGACTTGCGCCCGAAATTCTTGGTCTTGAGCATCTCCGCCTCGCTCTTCTGCACGAGGTCGGCGATCGTCTTGATGTCGGCGTTCTTGAGGCAGTTGTACGAGCGCACCGACAGCTCCAGCTCGTCGATCGAGCGCTGGAGGTTCTCCCGCACCCGGTCGCGATCCCGGTCCACCTTCTCGATGTCGAGCTCGGGAACCTCCTCGAAGTTCACGAAGATCGACAGGTGGTCCTTGAGGAGCTTGCTGCCGAGGCCGAGGGCGTTCTGCGGCGTCACGGCGCCGTTGGTCCAGATCTCGATGGTCAGGCGGTCGTAGTCGGTGGTCTGGCCGAGGCGCGCGTCCTCGACCGTGTAGTTGACCTTGCGCACCGGCGAGTGGACCGAGTCGATCGGGATGTAGCCGATGGTCAGGTCGTGGTCGAAGTTGCGGTCGGCCGGCACGTAGCCGCGGCCCGGCTTCACGCGCAGCTCCATGTTGAGGTGCGCCTCGTCCATCAGGCTGGCGATGTGCACCTCGGGGTCGAGGATCTCGACGTTGGGGTTGGTCTCGATGTGAGCCGCCTTCAGCTCCATCGCCCCCTCGCCGCGCAGGTAGATCGTCTCCGGGTGATCGACGTTCAGCTTGATGGGGATCTGCTTGAGGTTCAGCACCAGGTCGATGGTGTCCTCGACGACTCCCGGGATGGCCGTGAACTCGTGCAGCACGCCGTCGACCTTGATCGCGGTGATCGCCGCCCCCTCGACCGAGGAGAGCAGCACGCGCCGCAGCGCGTTGCCGACGGTGGTCCCGAAGCCCCGCTCGAACGGCTGGGCCCAGAACCGCCCGTAGGTGGGCGTCAACGTCTCGTGATCGACCTCGAGGCGCTTCGGCCTCTGGAAACCTTTCCAAAGCATGCGACGATCCTCCTGCCGGCGGCGCGTCGGCCCCGGCGGACGACTACTTGCTGTAAAGCTCGACGATGAGCTGCTCCTGGATGGGCAGCGTGATCTCCTCGCGCCGCGGCAGGTTCGAGACGCTGCCCGACGGCGCACCCTGCGCGTCCTGGACGAGCCACTGAGCGACACCGCGGCCGCGCGCCAGCTGCAGGGCGGCCTGCACCTGGACGTTCTTCCCCATCTTGTCCTTGAGGGTGAGCGTCTGCCCCGGCTTCACCTGGTACGACGGGATGTCCACCTTCTTCCCGTCCACCTTGACGTGGCCGTGCGCGACGATCTGCCGGGCCTGGGGGCGCGACGAAGCGAGCCCCAGGCGGTAGACGACGTTGTCGAGACGGCGCTCCAGCCCCTGCAGGAGCATCTCGCCGGTGACCCCCTTCTTGCGCGCCGCCTCCTGGAAAGTGAGGCGGAACTGCTTCTCGAGGACGCCGTAGGTCCGCTTGACCTTCTGCTTCTCGCGCAGCTGCACGCCGTAGCCCTGCATCTTGATGCGCCGCTTGCCGTGCTGGCCCGGCGGGAAGTTGCGCTTCTCCACCGCGCATTTCTCGGTATAGCAGCGGCTCCCCTTCAGGAACAGCTTCATTCCTTCGCGCCGGCAGAGCCGGCAGACCGTGCCTCGCTGTCGCGCCACGTGTTCTCTCCTTGCCCTAGACCCGGCGCCGCTTCGGAGAGCGGCAGCCGTTGTGCGGAATCGGCGTCATGTCCTTGATGGTCTTCACTTCGAGCCCGATCGACTGCAGCGCGCGCACCGAGGACTCGCGCCCGGCGCCCGGCCCCTTGACGCGCACCTCCAGCTGCTTCACCCCGTGCTCGCGGGCCGCGTTGCCGGCGGCCTGCGCCGCCAGCTGGGCGGCGAACGGCGTCCCCTTGCGGGATCCCTTGAAGCCCACGCAGCCGGCCGACGACCAGGAGAGCACGCCCCCGCCCTGATCGGTGATGGTGATCACCGTGTTGTTGAACGAGGCGTGGACGTGCGCGATGGCGAACGGCACGTTCTTCTTCTCCTTCTTCTTGCCGCCGCCCTTCTTCGCGCCTTCCGCCTTCGCGCCCGCCTCGGCGCCACCCTCGGCCGCTTCCTTCGGGGCCTTGGGCGCCTTGGCCGGCTTCTCGGCCGGGGCTTCCTGCTTCTCGTCGTCGTCTGCCATGGTCTCCTCGGGTTCCTCTCCGACCGCCTAGCCCTTCTTCCCGGTCGGAGCCTTCTTCTTGCCGGCCACCGTCTTGCGCGGTCCCTTCCGGGTGCGGGCGTTGGTGTGCGTCCGCTGCCCGCGCACCGGCAGGTTGCGGCGGTGGCGATGGCCGCGGTACGAGCCGATGTCGATGAGCCGCTTGATGTCCATCTGCACGTTCTTGCGCAGGTCGCCCTCGACCTGCCCCTCCTCCTGGATGACGTCGCGGATGCGGCGCACCTCGTCCTCGGAGAGGTCCTTCACCTTGATCGCCTTGTCCACGGTGGCCTTTTTCAGGAGCCGCAGGCTGCGCGAGCGGCCGATCCCGAAGATGTAGGTCAGGGCGATCTCCACCCTCTTGCCCTGCGGCAGGTCGACTCCCGAAATGCGAGCCACGATCCGTCTCCTATCCCTGGCGCTGCTTGTGTTTGGGGTTGCCGCAGATGACCCGGACCACGCCGGCCCGCTTGATCACCTTGCACTTGTCGCAAATCTTCCGCACCGAAGCCCTGACTTTCATCTCGTCTCCTTCGAATTCCCCCGGCTCACTTGAACCGGTACACGATGCGGCCGCGCGACAGGTCGTAGGGGCTCAGCTCGACGAGCACCCGGTCCCCGGTCAGGATGCGGATGAAGTTCTTCCGCATCTTGCCCGAGATGTGCGCCAGCACCTCGTGCTTGTTGTCCAGCGCCAGGCGGAACATCGCGTTCGGCAGCGGCTCGACGACCGTCGCCTCCACCTGGATGGCGTCCTCCTTGCTCACACCACCTCCGCGTCGCCGCCGAGAAGCCACGGCCCGTCGGCGGTCACCGCCACCGAGCGCTCGAAGTGCGCCGACAGCGACCCGTCGACGGTGGAGGCCGTCCACCCATCGTCGTGAATCTTCACCGAGGGGGCGCCGGCGCTGACCATCGGCTCGATCGCCAGCACCACCCCCTCGCGCAGGACCGGATTCGGCCCCGGCGTCACGTAATTCGGCACCTGGGGATCCTCGTGCAGCGAGGTCCCGATGCCGTGCCCCACGAACTCGCGCACGATCGAGAAGCCGTGCCCCTCGACGTGCTTCTGGACCGCCTGGGAGATGTCCGAGACGCGCGCCCCGGGCCGGGCCGCTTCCACCCCCCGGTACAGGGCTTCCCGGGTGACCGCCATCAGGCTCTTCGTCGGGTCCGGAACGTCCCCGACCGCCACGGTCACCGCGCCATCCCCATAGTATCCCTCGACCACGACCCCGAAATCGAGTCCGATGATGTCCCCTTCCTTGAGCCGGCGACCTTTGGAGGGGATGCCGTGCACCACCTCGTCGTTGACCGACGCGCACAGGACACAGGGGAAGCCCCGGTACCCCTTGAACGCGGGCTTCGCCCCCGCCTCGCGGCAGAGCTTCTCGGCCGTCTCCTCCAGGTCCATCGTGGTGATCCCCGGTCGTACCTCGCGCTTGAGGGCCTGGAGCACACGGGTGACCACCCGGTTGCTCCGGTCGAGCTTCTCGATCTCCTCGCGCGACTTGTAGATGATCACCGCCTCCGCTCCACAGCCTCGACGATCCGGGCCGCCACCTCGTCCGGCGTTCCCCGGCCGTCCACGTCCACGAGCAGGCCCCGGCTCCGGTAGTGCTCGAGCACCGGCGCCGTCTGCGCCTCGTACACCCGCAGGCGCCCCTGCACCACGTCCGGCGCGTCGTCCAGGCGCTGCGTCAGCCGCCCTCCGCACGCGTCGCACAGGTCGGCGGCCTTCGGCGGCTTCAGCCGCACGTGGTACACCGCCCCGCAGGCCGGGCAGCTCCGCCGCCCCGCCAGCCGCTCGACGATCTCCGCCGGCGGCACTTCCAGGTTCACCACCACGTCCACCGCCGAGCCACGGCCCTTCAGCGCCGCGTCCAGGTCGTCCGCCTGGCGCACGGTGCGCGGGTACCCGTCGAGGATGAACCCCTCGCGCACGTCGGGCTGCGCGAGGCGCTCGGCCACGAGCGCGCTCACGAGCGCGTCGGGGACCAGCTCGCCGCGCTCGACGACCGCCCGCGCCTGCTTCCCGAGCGGCGTGCCCTCGCGGATCGCGGCGCGCAGCATGTCCCCGGTCGAGACGTGCGGCGCGCCGAACCACTTCTGAAGCCCCTGCGCCTGCGTCCCTTTTCCGACCCCGGGCGCCCCGAACAAGACCAGGCGGACGGGACCGCGCGACGGTTCGTCCATCGCGTCACCCGCGCCGCCCGCGCACCCGGGCCCCCTTCAGGAAGCCGTCGTAGTGCCTCATGATCAGCTGCGACTCGACCTGCTGGATGGTGTCCATCGCCACGCCGACGACGATCAGGAGCGAGGTGCCGCCGAAGTAGAACTTCAGCCCCAGCCCCTGGGTCAGGAATGCCGGCAGGACGCGGTCGAGGGTGCCGCCGATGACCGGCAGCACCTGCACGTTGAGACCGCTGATGAGCAGCTGCGGCAGCAGCGCGATGAGCGCGAGGTAGATCGCCCCGACGAAGGTCAGCCGGGTCAGGATCGTGTCGAGGTACTCGGCGGTCTTGCGCCCCGGACGGATCCCGGGGATGAAGCCGCCGTACTTCTTCATGTTGTCCGCCACGTCCATGGGGTTGAAGATGATCGAGATGTAGAAGTAGCAGAAGAAGATGATCCCCAGGACGTAGAGCAGGCTGTGCAGCGGGGCCGCGTAGTCGAGCTGCCGGTACACCTCGCCCCAGAACCCGCCGCGGCCCTGCACCCCCGCCCACTGCATCACGGTGAGCGGGAAGGCGATGAGCGACGACGCGAAGATGACCGGGATGACGCCGCCGGTGTTGAGCCGGAGCGGCATGTGGGTCTGCATCCCGCCGTACATGCGGCGGCCGACGACGCGCCGGGCGTACTGCACCGGCACCTTGCGCTGCGCGCGCTCGACGTAGACGATGGCCGCGACCACCGCGACCATCAGGGCCAGCAGCAGGACGACCGCGAAGATGTTGAGCGTCCCGGTCGTCACGTCCTGGTACAGCGTCGCGATCGCCTTGGGCAGGCCGGCGACGATGCCGACGTAGATGATGAGCGAGATGCCGTTGCCGATGCCGCGCTCGGAGATCTGCTCGCCCAGCCACATGATGAACGCGGTTCCGGTGGTCAGCGTCACGATCGTCATCACGCGGAAGAACCAGCCCGGGTGCGGGACGATCGGGTGCCCGCCGCCCCCCGCGCGGTTCAGGTTCTCCACCCAGAAGGCGATCCCGAGCCCCTGGATGAGGGAGAGCAGCACCGTCCCGTAGCGGGTGTACTGCACGATCTTCTTGCGGCCGACCTCCCCCTCCTTCGACAGCTTCTCGAGGTAGGGCCACACGACGGTCAGGAGCTGCAGGATGATCGACGCCGAGATGTACGGCATGATCCCGAGCGCGAAGATCGTCAGGCGCCTCAGGTTCCCGCCGGAGAACAGGTCGAGGAAGCCGAGCAGGCCGCCCCCCTGCGTCCGGAACAGCGATTCCAGCGCTTCGAAGTTCACCCCCGGGACGGGGATGTGACCGCCGACGCGGTACACCGCCAGCATCAGGAAAGTGAACAGCACCCGCTTGCGCAGGTCGGGGATGCTGAAGATGTTCTTGACGGCTTCGATCATGAGCGCGCGGCCGCGATCTCCTCGGCGGTGCCGCCGGCCGCGGTGATCTTCTCCCGCGCCGAACGGCTGAAACGGTGCGCCTTGATCACGAGCGCCTTCGCCAGGTCCCCGTCCCCGAGCACCTTCAGGCCGGCCCCCAGCTTCTTGATGATCCCCTCGGCGACCAGGCGCTCCGGCGTGATCTCGCCGTCCAGCCGGGCGAGGTCGCCGACGTTGATGACGGCGTACTGGCGGCGGAAGATGTTGGTGAAGCCGCGCTTCGGGATACGGCGATGGAGGGGCATCTGCCCTCCCTCGAAGCCGAAGTACTGCGCCGTCGATCCGCTGCGCGACAGCTGGCCCTTGTTGCCGCGCGTCGCCGTCTTGCCGTGGCCCGAACCCGGGCCGCGGCCGACGCGCTTGCGCTTGCGGCGCGAACCCGGCGCGGGCCGGAGGTGCTCGAGCCCGACCGTGCGCCCGTGCGGCGCCTGGGCGCGGTGCTCGGGATGGCCCGCGGCGTGCGCGTGCGCTCCGGCCTTGCGGGCCGGGCGGCGTCCCCCCTTCGCCTTGTGACGCGGGGCGGCGCCCTTCGCGGGCTTCTTCCCGGCGGTCTTCCTGCGCTCGGCCATGTCAGCTCTCCACGATGCGGAGGAGGTGCGGGATGGCCTCGACCATGCCGCGCACCGCGGGGTTGTCGGGACGCACGACGCGCTGCCGGATCTTCCGGAACCCGAGCGACTTGAGCACCCGCTTGTGGGTGAAGTTGCACCCGATGCCGGAGCCGTACTGCTCGATGGTGATGGTTTTCGAGGCGGCGGCGCGCTTCGCGCGGGCCGGCTTCTTCACGGCCTTCTTCTTCGCCGCCTTCACCGCGGTCTCAGGCATCGGCGTTCCCCTCGTTCGTCGTCGCTCCCTTGCGGCGGCGGCGCTCGGCGATCGGATCGCGCAGCTTGAGCAGCCCTTCGAACGTCGCCTTGACGACGTTGTGCGGGTTGGTGGTGCCGAGCGACTTCGTCAGCACGTCCTGGATCCCCGCCGACTCCACCACCGCGCGCACCGCGCCGCCGGCGATGACGCCGGTCCCCGGGGCGGCCGGCTTGAGCAGCACCTGGCCGGCGCCGAAGATCCCCAGCACCTGGTGCGGGATGGTGTGTCCCTTGAGCGGGATCAGGATGAGGTTGCGCTTGGCGCGCTCGACCCCCTTGGCGATCGCCTGGGGGACCTCCTTCGCCTTGCCCGCGCCATAGCCCACGTGGCCGCGCCCGTCACCGACGACGACCAGGGCGGAGAAGCGGAAGTTCTTTCCGCCCTTCACGACCTTGGTGACGCGGTTGATGTGGACCACCTGGTCCTTGAGATCGAGACCGTCCGCCTTGATCCGGTTCATCAATTCTCCTAGAACTTCAGTCCGGCGGCACGCGCCGCGTCCGCCACCGCCTTGACGCGGCCGTGGTACAGGTAACCGCCCCGGTCGAACACCGCCGTCTCGCAGCCGAGCTCACGGAGACGCTCGGCGATGAGCGTCCCGACCTTCTTCGCGGCCGCGACGTTGCCGGTGCCCTTGTTGCTCTTCCCCTGGCGCAGCTCGAGCGACGAGGCGTGCGCGAGGGTCTTCCCCGCGCCGTCGTCCACCGCCTGCACGTAGATGTGGCCGAGGCTGCGGAAGATGCAGAGGCGCGGCCGCTCCTTGCTGCCGGAGAGGCGGGCGCGCACGCGCGCGTGGCGCTTCTCCCGCGAGCCTTCCCGATCGACTTCGTTGACCATGGCCTAGCCTCCCGCCGCCGCGCCGGTCTTGCCGGCCTTGCCCGCCTTCTTGCGGATGACCTCGGTGGCGTACTTGATCCCCTTGCCCTTGTACGGCTCGGGCGCGCGCAGCCCGCGGATCTCCGCGGAGACCTGGCCGACGAGCTGCCGGTCGGCGCCCTTGACGGTGAGGCGGGTCTGCTTGTCCACGGTGATGTCGATCCCTTCCGGGATCGGGTAGTCCACCGGGTGCGAATAGCCGAGCGCCAGCTGCAGCACCCGCCCGTTGACCTGCGCCTTGTAGCCGATGCCGATGATCTCGAGGTCCTTGGCGAACCCCTCGTTCACGCCCTTGACGGCGTTGGCCACGAGGGCGCGCGTCAGGCCGTGCAGCGCCCGCTGCCGGCGCTCGTCGTCGCGCCGCGTCAGGGTGACCGTGCTGCCCTCGACTTTGCAGCCGATCCCCTCCGGCAGGCGGTGGACCAGCTTCGCCTTCCCCTTCTCGATCGTCACCGCCCCGCCCGCGGTCTTGACGCTGACCCCGGACGGAAGCGCGATCGGCATCCTCCCGATTCTGGACACGCTCGCTCCTTCTCCCTCACCAGACCGCGCAGACGACTTCGCCGCCGATGCCGGCCTTCTTCGCACGCGAGCCGCTCATCATGCCGCGCGGCGTCGAGACGATGGCCAGGCCGATTCCGCCCATGATGCGCGGGATCTCGTCGTGCTTCTTGTAGACCCGCTTGCCGGGGCGGCTCACCCGCTCCAGCCCGGTGACGAACGAACGCCCGTCGCCGTCGTAGCGCAGCTTGAGCCGGAGGAACTTGAAGCCCCCCTTCTCCACGGTGGCGATGTCGGCCAGGTACCCCTCCTCCTTGAGGATGCCGGCGATCGACTCCTTGAGGCGGGAGTGGGGCACGTCGGTCCGCGCGTGGCGCGCGCGCACCGCGTTGCGGATGCGGGTCAGCAGGTCTGCAATCGGGTCGTTCATCCTTCGTCACCCTCGCGCCGGGCCGCCTGGGCCCGGCCGGTTGTCACCAGCTCGACTTCGTCACCCCGGGGATGAGCCCCTGGAGCGACAGGTTGCGGAAGCAGATGCGGCACATCTGGAACCGGCGCATGTAGGAGCGCGGCCGCCCGCACCGCTTGCAGCGGTTGCGGTGCCGGATCGCGAACTTCGGGGTCCTCCTCACCGCCGCCTTCCACGCCTTGGTCGCCATCGTCGTTCTCCCTCGTCCTTCCCCGTGCGTCAGGCCGCGCCGTCGCGGCGGAACGGCAGCCCGAGTGCGCTCAGGAGGTTGCGCGCCTCCTCGTCGGTCTTCGCCGTCGTCACGATGGTCACGTTCATGCCGCGCGCCTTGTCCACCTTGGCGTAGTTGATCTCCAGGAACACCAGCTGGTCCTTCAGGCCGATGGTGTAGTTGCCGCGGCCGTCGAACGACTTGGTCGGCAGGCCGCGGAAGTCGCGCACGCGCGGCAGCGCGATCGACACCAGCCGGTCGAAGAACTCCCACATCCGGTCGCCCCGCAGCGTCACGGTGCAGCCGATCGGCATGCCCTTGCGGATCTTGAAGTTCGCGATCGACTTGCGGGAGCGGCGGATGACCGCCTTCTGCCCCGCGATCGCCCCGAGCTGGTCGGCGGCGGCGTCGAGCAGCTTGATGTTCTGGCTCGCCTCGCCCACGCCCATGTTGATGACGATCTTCCGGAGGCGCGGCACCGCCATCACGTTCGGGTAGCCGTGGCGCTCCTGGATCTGGCGCGCGATCGTGTCCTTGTAGGCGGTCTTCAGCCGCGGCACGGGACCGGGGGTCGGTGCCGCCGTGGGTGCGCTCGTCTGGGCCATCTCGCTCCGTTCTCCGTTCTCTCGACTTGCCTTACTTGTCCAGCGACCCGCCGCAGCGGCGGCAGGTGCGCAGCTTGCGGCCGTCCTCGAGGGTCTGGTGCCCGACCCGCGCCGGCTTCTTGCACTCGCCGCAGATCACCATGAGGTTGCTGGTGTGGATCGGCGTCTCGCGCTCGAGGATCCCCCCCTTGATGTTGCGCTGGGGGTTCGGCCGCGTGTGCTTCTTGTGGAAGTTCACGCCCTCGACGATCGCCCGTCCCTCGGACGGGAAGACGCGCAGGACGCGGGCCGTCCGGCCCTTGTCCTTGCCGGCGAGGACCACCACCTGGTCGTTCCGGCGGACGTGCACCGCGCGGGGCGTCGCCATCACAGCACCTCCGGCGCGAGGGACACGATCTTCATGAAGTTCTTCTCCCGCAGCTCGCGGGCCACCGGCCCGAAGATGCGCGTTCCGATCGGCTCCCCCGCGTCGTTGATCAGCACGGCGGCGTTGGTGTCGAAGCGGATGTACGTGCCGTCGCGGCGCCGGTGCGTCTTGTTCATCCGCACGACCACCGCCTTCACCACCTGCCCCTTCTTCACCGTGCCGTCCGGGATCGCTTCCTTCACGTTGGCGGTGATGACGTCACCGATCCCCGCGTAGAAGTTGACCGACCGGCCGCGCGTGTGGATGCACGAGATCCTCTTGGCGCCGGAGTTGTCGGCGACCTCGAGGATGGTGCGCATCTGAATCATCTGGCCGCTCCTCTCTCTCGCATTCCGTCACGCGGCTTCCGCCCGCGTTTTGTCATCGCACGGCTTCCGCCGTGCTTCGTTCGCCCGCGGGTCCGGCCTACCGGGCCCCGGCGCGCTCCAGGACCGACTGCACGATCCACCGCTTGTGCCGCGACATCGGCCGGGTCTCCTTGATCTCCACCCGGTCCCCCGCGCGGCACTCCCCCTTCTCGTCGTGCGCCATGAAACGGGACCGCCGGCGCAGGTACTTCTGGTAGAGCGGGTGCATCACCAGGCGCTCCACCTCCACCACCACGGTCTTCTGCATCTTCGCGCTCACCACGACGCCGACCTTCTGCTGCCGCCGCCGCGGTTCGCGCTCCTGCGCCTGTCCGCCCTGAGCCGCCTGCTCCATCGCTTTCGTCTCCGCGCTCACGCGCCGGCCCCGCTGCCGTCCGCGCCTTCCTTCTCGCGCAGGATGGTCAGCACCCGGGCCAGTTCCTTGCGCGCCAGGGCGATCCGCTGCGGGTTCTCCGCCTGGCCGGTCGCCTTCTGGAAGCGCAGCTTGAAAATCTGCTCCCGCAGCGTGCCCTCCTGCTGCCGGAGCTCATCCACCGTCTTGTCCCGGAGGACCCGGGCCCTCACCTGCGGCATGTCAGATCCCCCGCTCGCAGAACATCGTGCGGATGCCGATCTTGTGCGATGCGAGCCGCAGCGCCTCGCGCGCCTCGGGGAGCGTCACCCCTTCCATCTCGTAGAGGACGCGTCCCGGCTTGATCACGGCCACCCAGCCCTCAGGCGGACCCTTCCCCTTGCCCATGCGGGTCTCGGCCGGCTTCTTGGTGATCGGCTTGTCCGGGAACACGCGCGTCCAGACCTTGCCGCCGCGCTTGATGAAGCGGGTGATGGCGACGCGCGCCGCTTCGATCTGCTTGTCGGTCAGCCAGCCGGCCTCGGTCGCCTTCAGGCCGTAGCGGCCGAAGGCGATGGTGCCGCCGCGCCAGGCTTTGCCGCGGCGCCGTCCGCGCTGCTGCTTCCGGTATTTGACCTTCTTCGGCATCAACATCGGTCGTTGTCCCTAATCCCTAGATCTGCGCCAGGCCGAGGCGATCCTGCGGCCGCGTCAGTCCCTTGAGCTCACCCTTGTAGATCCAGCACTTCACGCCGATCTGCCCGTAGGTGGTGCGGGCCTCGGCGAAGCCGAAGTCGATGTCGGCCCGCAGCGTGTGCAGCGGCAGCTGCCCGTCGAGGTACCACTCCGAGCGGGCGATTTCCGATCCGCCGAGACGCCCCGAGCAGCGCAGCTTGACGCCCTTGGCGCCGAAGCGGACCGCCGACTCGATGGCCTTCTTCATGGCGCGGCGGAAGGCGACGCGCCGTTCGATCTGCAGCCCGACCGACTCGGCCACCAGCTGCGCCTCGAGCTCGGGCTTGTGGATCTCCATGATGTTGATGAAGATCTCGCGCCCCGTCCGCTTCTGCAGATCGTCGCGCAGCTTGTCCACCTCCGCGCCCTTGCGGCCGATGATGATCCCGGGGCGCGAGGTGTGGATGGTGATCTTGAGCTTGTTGGCGGCGCGCTCGATGTCCACGCGGGCCATGCCGGCGTGCGACAGGCGCTTCTTGAGCACGCCGCGGAGATCGAGATCCTCGTGCAGCATGCTGGCGTAGTTCTTCTCGGCGTACCACCGCGACTGCCAGGTGCGGTTGTACCCGAGCCGGAAACCGAACGGATGGACCTTCTGACCCACGAACGCTCCTTGGGAGGCGGTTAGCCGCCTCCTCCTCGCTTGCTGCCCGACCCGGGCATGCGGGCCTTACTCCTGTCCGGGCGGCTGCCGCCCGCCGATTCCTTCCCTGACGGCCGGGCGTGCGCCGCCTTCGACTTGCGCGGCGTGCGCGCCGGCGCCGCTGCGTGTTCCTTGCCGGCCGGGACCGCATCCTGTCCCTGCGCCTGCGCGGCGGGGCGCGCCGTGCGGGCCGCGCGGCCGTGGCCGGTCTCGCTCAGGCCCAGCGTCACGTGGCACATGCGCTTCTGCACCCGGAACGCGCGCCCCATCGGGGCCGGCCGGATGCGCTTCAGCGACGGGCCGCCGTCCACGAATGCGGTCGTCACCACCAGCCGGTCCACGTCCACCTCGGGCTTGCGGACGCGGGCGTTGGCCACCGCCGAATCGAGGACCTTGAGAATCTCGCGCGCCACCGCCTTCGGGGTGAAGCGCAGGGTTCCCATCGCCTCCTCCACGTGACGCCCGCGGATCATGTCGACCACCAGGCGCGCCTTCTGCGCCGAGGTGCCGAGATACCGCAGCCGCGCGTGACCGACCAGTCCTGCTGGAAGCATCGTCTCTCTCCGCCTACTTCGGGGGCGCGACCACGGCCGCCGGCGTGCCGGTCGGCGTCGGGCCGGCCCCGGCAGGGGCGGCGGCGGCCGAGTCCGCCCGCGAGTGTCCGCGGAAGGTGCGCGTGGCGGCGAACTCGCCGAGCTTGTGCCCGACCATGTTCTCCGACACGTACACCGGGATGAACTTCTTGCCGTTGTGCACGGCGATCGTGTGCCCGACCATGTCGGGGATGATCGTGCTCCGCCGCGACCAGGTCTTCATGACCCGCTTCTCGCTGCGGCGGTTCATCTCCTCGATGCGACGCTTCAGCACCGGATCGACGAACGCCCCTTTCTTGATGCTGCGTGCCATGGGCCCGTCTCCCTACTTCCGCCGGCGGACGATGTACTTGTCCGTCCGCTTGTTGTTGCGTGTCTTGCGCTCGCGCACGCCCCATGGCGTGCACGGGTGGCGCCCGCCGGAGGTCTTGCCTTCGCCCCCTCCGAGCGGGTGGTCGATCGGGTTCATGGCGACGCCGCGCACCGTCGGCCGGATCCCGCGCCAGCGGCGGCGTCCCGCCTTGCCGATCGAAACGTTCTCGTGGTCGAGGTTGCCGACCTGGCCGATGGTCGCCTGGCAGGTCTCCAGCACCCGGCGGATTTCCCCCGACGGCAGCTTCACCTGCGCCCAGCCGGCGTCGCGCGCCATGAGCTGCGCCACGCTGCCGGCGCTGCGCACCATCTGGCCCCCGCGCCCGGGCTTCAGCTCGACGTTGTGGATGCTCGTGCCGAGCGGGATCGCCTTGAGCGGCAGGACGTTGCCCGGCAGGATGTCCGCCTCGGCGGAGGCCACGACCGTCTGCCCGACGTGCAGCCCGAGCGGCGCCAGGATGTAGCGCTTGTCGCCGTCGGCGTAGTGCACGAGGGCGATGCGGGCCGAGCGGTTCGGGTCGTACTCGAGGGTGGCGACCTTCCCCGGGATCCCCGCCTTGTCGCGGCGGAAGTCGATGGTGCGCAGCAGGCGGCGGTGACCGCCCCCCTTGTGACGCACCGCGATGCGGCCGATGTTGTTGCGCCCGCCGGTGCGCCGCTTGCCGATGCTCAGGCTCTTGAGCGGCCGGACCTTGCTCAGATCGTCGAAGACGATCGTCGAGTAGTAGCGGCGCGACGGAGACGTGGGATTGCTGTTCTTGATGGCCATGGCGTTCCTACACGACCTCGAAGTATTCGATCGACTTCTCGCCCGGCTTGAGCGTCACGTACGCCTTCTTCCAGTCCGGGAGCTTCCCGGGGATGCGCGCGAAGGGCCCGGTGCGCTTCCACTTGCCGTGCACGTTCTCGGTGCGCACCGACGCCACCTTCACCTTGAAGAGGGCCTCGACCGCCTTCCTGACCTCGACCTTGTTCGCGCCGCGCTGCACCTTGAAGGCGAGGACGTTGCCGCCCTCCTTCAGGATCTGGGTCTTCTCGGTGATCAGCGGCCCGATCAGCACGTCCTGGGGACGGTGGCTCATGGCTCCAGCACCTCCGCGAGGCGCGCCGCGGCGGCCTCGGTCAGCACCACGGTCTCGTACCGCAGCAGGTCGAAGGCGTTGAGCGCCGTCGAGCGCGCCGAGTGCAGGTGCGCGACGTTGCGCGCCGACAGCGCCAGGTTCTTGTCCACCGGCTCGTCCACGAGCAAAGCCGAGCCGCCGACCCCGAGGCCACGCACGGCGGCGACGAGATCCTTCGACTTGATGCCCTCGAGCTCGAGGGAATCCACCACGACCAGCCGGCCGTCGCGCACCTTGGCGGACAGGATGGCGCGCAGCGCCCCCTGGCGCTTGCGCGGCGGCAGCGCCTGCGCGTAGTTGCGCGGCTTCGGGCCGTGCACGGTGCCGCCGCCCTTCCAGATCGGCGAGCGGATCGACGAGGCGCGGGCCCGTCCCGTCTTCTTCTGCTTCCAGGGCTTCTTGCCGCCGCCGCTCACCTCGGAACGGGTCTTGGTGGCGTGCGTGCCGGCCCGGCCGGCCGCCTGGTAGGCGACCACCGCCTCGTGCACGAGGTGGGTGTTGACGGGCGCCCCGTAGACGGCGTCGGGAAGGGTGATCTCCTTCTCCTTGCCGGCCTTCAGGCTCTTCACCGCGATGCGTGGCATCGGCGCTCTCTCCTCACTTCTTCTTGGCGGCGGCCTTCGCGGCCTTCAACGGATCGACCGACTTGGTCTTCTCCTGGACCTTGACGATGCGGATCGGGGCGCGCGCCTTGCGCACGGTCAGGAGCGCGTTGCCGGGTCCCGGCACCGCCCCCCGGACGATGAGCAGGTTGTGCTCCTCGTCCACCCGGACGATCGACAGGTTCTTCACGGTCACCTGGTCTCCGCCCATCCGCCCGCCCATCCGCATGCCGCGGAAGGTGCGCGACGGGTAGGCCGAGGAGCCGACCGACCCGGGGGCGCGGTGGAACATCGAGCCGTGGCTCGCCGCGCCGCCCCGGAAGTGGTGCCGCTTCATGACGCCCTGGAACCCCTTGCCCTTCGAGACGCCGATGATGTCCACCTTGTCGGCGACCTTGAACTGGGTCACGAGCACCTTGCCGCCGACCTCCGGCGCGTCTCCGCCGGGGAGGATGCGGAACTCCTTCAGGGTGCGGACCGGCGCGACGTTGGCCTTGTCGAAGTGCCCCTTCATCGCCTTGCCGGTCTTCTTGACCTTCACCTGCTCGACGAGACCCAGCTGCACCGCCTCGTAGCCGTCGCGGCCACGCTCGCGGCGCTGCACGATCACGCACGGGCCGACGCGCAGCACCGTGCAGGGCACCACGCGGCCTTCGTCGTCGAAGACCTGGGTCATCGCAATCTTCCGGCCGATCAGTCCTTCGACCATGTCGTCCTCAGCGCCGTTCCTTCTCGAACGCCTTGATCTCGACCTCGACGCCCGCCGGCAGGTCGAGCTTCATCAGCGCGTCCACCGTCTGCGAGGTCGGATCGAGGATGTCGAGGAGCCGCTTGTGGGTGCGCACCTCGAACTGCTCGCGCGACTTCTTGTCCACGTGCGGCGAGCGGTTGACGGTGTACTTGTTGATGCGGGTCGGGAGCGGGATCGGCCCGGCCACCCGGGCCCCCGTGCGCTTGGCCGTGGCGACGATCTCGGTCGTCGACTGGTCGAGGACCCGGTGATCGTACGCCTTCAGGCTGATGCGAATCTTCTCGTTGAGCATTTCTCTCCGACCCTTCCTTCGTTTACGCCTGGATCTCGGTGACGGTGCCGGCGCCGACGGTGCGGCCGCCTTCGCGGATGGCGAAGCGCAGGCCCTTGTCCATGGCGATCGGCGTGATCAGCTCCACCGCCAGGCTGACGTTGTCGCCCGGCATCACCATCTC
>DASRAU010000014.1:0-80596 GCA_035638075.1 Verrucomicrobiia bacterium | reverse complement strand
GAGATGGTGGTCTCGACGGCGCTGCAGGAGGACGTGGACGGCATCGGCCTGTCGATCCTCTCCGGCGCCCACCTGACCCTCTTCCCGAAGATCCTCTCTCTCCTGAAAGCCCGCGGCGGCGAGGACATCGTCGTCTTCGGCGGCGGCATCATCCCGGACGAGGACGCGGCGCAGCTCAAGGAGGCGGGAGTGCAGGCGGTGTTCACGCCGGGGACCGCGACCGGCGACGTCATCCAGTGGGTGCGGACGCACGTGCCGCCCCGGAAGCGCTAGGATCCGACTCGGAGCAGGACGCAGGCCGCGGCCCGGGGGCCGCAGATCGCGCCCGCACGGGCGCCACGATCGGGAGGGCCGGAGTGAAGACGATCCTTTTGGCCGATGACAGCATCACCATCCAGAAGGTGGTGGAACTGACCTTCTCCGACGGCGACTACCGGGTCTTCTGCGTCAGCAACGGCGCCCAGGCGCTGCGCAAGGTCGGTGAGGTCAGGCCCGACGTGGTCCTGCTCGACGTCATCATGCCGGAGAAGAACGGCTACGAGGTGTGCGAGGCGCTCAAGGCCGACCCGGCCACGGCCTCCATCCCGGTGCTCCTGCTGTGCGGCACCTTCGAGCCCTTCGACGCGCGCCGTGCCGAGGCGGCCGGCGCCAGCGGGCACCTGACCAAGCCGTTCGAGTCGCACGCCCTCGTCGCCCGCGTCGAAGAATTGATGACGGCCCGCGTGCTGCGCCCCGGCTCCTCGACGCCGGCGCGCGTCGTGATCGAGGAGGAGACCCCGGAGGATCTCCCGGGGGGGCCGGCGTTCGAGATGCCCGACGTGCCGTCCAGTCCGGGAATGGCGGCCGGGATGGCTTCGTCCGCCACGATCGCGGCGCCACGGCCGATCGCCCCCATCCCGGTCGAGCCGCCCGCGCGTCCTTCGGCCATACCGTTCGCCGCGCCCGACGCCGCCGAGGGGGGCGCCTATCTCGGCTTCGCCGATCTCGGGGTCGGAGAGGGGGAGGACGTGGTCGTCCCCGATCGCTATGACGCCGGGGCTCCCGACCCCGTGCCGGCGGAGAGCCGCGCGCCGGGTCCGATGGATCCGCAGAAGCCGGTGCGGTCCGGCCCGGAAGGGGCCGACCTGTCCGAGGCCGCCCTCGATCGCCTCGCCGACCTCGTGGTGAAGAAGATGACCGACCGGGTCGTGCGCGAGATCGCCTGGGAGATCCTCCCGGGGGTCGCCGAATCGATCGTGCGCCAGCGCATCAAGGAACTGGAGGAGCGCGGCCGCTGATCCAGCGCGGTCCCGGCCCTCAGGCCGGAAAACAACCGGACCTGATCCGGTGCCTTCCATGACGGTCCCCGAGACGACGGTCCTCGACAAGACTTACGAGCCGCGCCGCTTCGAGCGTGCGTGGTACGAGCACTGGCTGCAGCTCGGCCTGTTCACGGCCGACCCGCGCTCGGGACGCCCCCCGTTCGTCATGGTGATCCCGCCGCCGAACGTCACCGGGCGCCTGCACATGGGGCACGCCCTCAACAACACCCTCCAGGACATCCTGGCGCGCTGGCGCCGCATGGACGGCGACGACGTCCTGTGGCTGCCCGGCACCGACCACGCGGGCATCGCGACGCAGATGGTCGTGGATCGCATGCTGCAGCAGGAGGGGACCAGCCGCGAGGCGCTGGGGCGCGAGGCCTTCGTGGCCCGCGTCTGGAAATGGAAGGCGGAGTACGGCGGCGCCATCATCGAGCAGCTCAAGGCCCTCGGCGCCTCCTGCGACTGGACGCGCGAGCGCTTCACCCTCGAGCCGGCGCTGTCCGAGGCGGTGCGCGAGGCCTTCGTCCGCCTGCACGAGGAAGGGCTCATCTACCGCGGCGAGTACATCGTCAACTGGTGCCCGCGCTGCCGCACCGCCATCTCGGATCTCGAGGTGATCTCGCAGCCGGTGGCCGGCAGGCTGTTCCGCTTCTTCTATCCCTTCGAGGACGGGGAAGGCGGCATCGAGGTCGCGACCACCCGCCCCGAGACCATGCTCGGGGACACCGCGGTCGCCGTGCACCCGGAGGACGAGCGCTACACGGACGCCGTGGGGCGGCGCGTGCGCCTGCCCCTCACCGACAGGCTCATCCCGGTGATCGCCGACGCGTACGTCGATCGCACCTTCGGGACCGGGGCCGTGAAGGTGACGCCGGCCCACGACCCGAACGACTTCGCGATGGGCGAGCGCCACGCCCTGCCGCGGCTGCGCGTCATGGACGATCAGGCGCGCATGAACGACGCCGTCCCCGCGCCGTACCGCGGGCTCGACCGTTTCGAGGCGCGCCAGCGTGTCGTGGAAGATTTGAAGCTGGGGGGGTTCCTGCGCGGCGTGGAGGATCATCTCCACAACGTCGGCCACTGCCAGCGCTGCGGCACGATCGCCGAGCCGTTCCTCTCCAAGCAGTGGTTCGTGCGGGTCGCGCCGCTCGCCGAGGCGGCGACGCGCGCCGTGGCCGACGGGCGCGTGCGCTTCACGCCGGGTCACTGGGTCAACTCGTACAACGAGTGGATGGGGAAGATCCACGACTGGTGCATCAGCCGGCAGCTCTGGTGGGGGCATCCGATCCCCGCCTACCACTGCGCCGCCTGCGGGCTGTGCGTCGTGGCGCGCGAGGATCCGCCGGCCTGCCCCGGCTGCCGCGCCGCGAAGCTGGTCCCCGACCCGGACGTCCTCGACACCTGGTTCTCGTCGGCGCTGTGGCCGTTCTCGACCCTGGGCTGGCCGCACAGGACCGAAGATCTCAAGGTGTACTACCCGACCACGACGCTCGTGACCGGCTTCGACATCCTGTTCTTCTGGGTGGCGCGGATGATCATGATGGGGCTGCGCTTCATGGACGACGTCCCCTTCTCCCGCGTCTACATCACGGGCCTCGTGCGCGATGCCGAAGGCCAGAAGATGTCGAAGACCAAGGGGAATGTCGTGGACCCCCTCGATCTGGTCGAGCGGTACGGCGCCGACGCGCTGCGCTTCACCCTCGCCGCGATGGCCACGCCGGGATCCGATCTGCCGCTCTCGGAGGAGCGGATGGTCGGCTACCGCGCCTTCGCGAACAAGCTGTGGAACGCCGCCCGCTTCGTGCTGATCAACGCCGGCCCGATGGCGGAGGCGACGGAGCCGCCGCCGCTGCCGCCGCGCGGGAGCTTGACGCTCCAGGAGCGCTGGATCCTCAGCCGCCTCGCCGGGCTGCGCGTCGACGTCGGCCGCGCCCTCTCCGAGTTCCGCTTCGACGAGATGTCGAACGCCCTCTACCGTTTCCTGTGGCACGAGTACTGCGACTGGTTCATCGAGACCGAGAAGCCGTCGCTTCTGCCCGGCGCCTCCGAGGCGGACGCCGCGCGCGCCCGCGCGGTGCTGCTGCACGTCCTCGAGGAGGTGCTGCGCCTGCTGCACCCGGTCATGCCGTTCCTGACCGAGGAGATCTGGCAGCGGCTGCCCCACCGGGGGGAGACCATCGCCCGCGGCCCCTGGCCCCGCCCGGTCGAGGGCGATCCGGCGCACGATCCGCAAGCCGAGCGCGACATGGAGAGCCTGATGGAGGTCGTCGGCCGGGTGCGGAACCTGCGCGCCGAGGTGAACATCGATCCCGGGCGGCGCGTCACGGTGCTCCTGAAGCCGCGCGACCCGGCGACGCGCACGCTCCTCACCTCGCAGGGGGACCTGGTGCGCACGCTGGCGCGCCTCGAGGCGCTGCGCCTCACCGACGACCTCGGCACGGAAGGACCCGCCGCGCGCGCCGTGGCGGCGGCGGGGGACCTGGCCCTGCCGCTCGCGGGAATCCTCGACGTGGACGCGGAGCGCCGCCGTCTCGCGAAGGACATCGAGCGTCTCGAGAAAGAACGGGAGGGACACGCCGCGCGGCTGCGCAACGCCGACTTCCTCGCGCGCGCCAAGCCCGAGGTGGTGGAGAAGGTCCGCGGCATCGACCGGGAAATCGGCGAGCGCCTGGACCGCCTGCAGGCGACCTTGCGATCGCTTCGGGGGGCGTAGCACAATCGCCGCCATGCTCGACCAGGAGGCGGTGGGACGCTGTGTGCGCCGCGCCCTCGAGGAGGACCTCGGGACCGGGGACGTGACGTCGCGCGGCGTCGTCCCGGAGGGCGCCCGTGCCGTCGGTCGCTTCGTCGCCCGCGAGCCGCTCGTCGTCGCCGGCCTTCCGGTGGCGCGCGAGGTGTTCCGCCGCGTCGGCGGCGGCCTCGCCTTCGAAACACTTGTCGACGACGGCACCACCTGTTCCGCCGGCGCGGTGATCGCCACCGTGCGCGGCGAGGCGCGGCCGCTCCTCGAAGGGGAGCGCACGGCGCTCAACTTCCTGCAGCGCCTGAGCGGGATCGCCACGGTCACCCGCGCGCTCGTCGATCGAGTGAAGGGGACGATGCTGCAGATCGCCGACACGCGCAAGACCGTCCCCGGTCTGCGCGTCCTCGACAAGTACGCCGTCGCCGTGGGCGGCGGGACGAACCACCGCGCCGGGCTCTTCGACGCCTGGCTCATCAAGGACAACCACTGGCGCCTGGCCGGGGGAGTCGGTGCCGCGCTTCGCCGCGCGCGCGCCGCTCTCGGCGGCCGGCCCGCTCCCGGCGTCGGCCTCGAGATCGAGGTCGGGACGATCGAGGAGGTCCGCGAGGCGCTCGACGCGGGGGCCGACGCGCTCCTGCTCGACAACATGGACGAGGAGACGCTTCGGCGCGCGGTGGAGCTCGCGCGCGGCCGCGCCTTCCTCGAGGTCTCCGGGAACGTGCTCCCCGAGCGGCTGGAGGCGCTCGCCCGTCTCGGGGTCGATCGCGTCTCGTTCGGTGCGCTGACGCACTCGGTGCGCGCGGTGGACATCGCGCTCGAGGTGGAGGGGGCGTGACGGACGAATCGTCCCTCCCGGGCCGCGGACCGGCCCCGGACGGTCCGGGCGGTCCGCCGCCCCCGTCCGATCCGGTCACCCCGGCGGCGGTCCAGCGCCACCTGCGGGCCGCGGTCTTCGGACACCGCATCTTCTATTACCCGAGCATCGGCTCGACCAACGATCGCGCGCTGGAGCTGGCTGCCGCCGGCGAGCCCGAAGGGGGCCTGGTCCTTGCGGAAGAGCAGGTCCAGGGGCGCGGCCGGCGCGACCGGACCTGGTCGTCGCGCCCGTATCTCGGCCTGTACGCCTCGCTCATCCTGAGGCCGGCGATCCCCGCGCCGCGCGCCCCGCTCCTGACGTTCATGGCCGCGGTCGCCACGGCCGACGCGCTCAACGAGATCCCCGGGCTCAAGGCGCGCATCAAGTGGCCGAACGACGTGCTCGCGGGCGGGAGGAAGATCGCCGGCGTGCTCGGGGAGGTGCGCGGCGCCGATCCCGAGGTGCGCGAGATGGTGGTGGGCGTCGGCGTCAACGTGCACCACCTGGAGGAGGATTTCCCGCCGGAGCTGCGGAGCCGCGCCACCTCGGTGCGCATCGCTTCCGGGCAGCCCGCCGAACGGGCGCCGATCCTGGCGCGCCTGCTCGAAGGGTTCGAGCACCGCTATGCGCGGGCGCTGCGCGACGGCCCGGCGACGCTCCTGCGCGAGTGGCAGGCGCTGTCGTCCCTGCAGCCGGGGGATCCGGTGCGGGTTCTCGGCCCGACGGGCCCCGCCCAGGGCACCTTCGCCGGCATCGACGAGGAGGGCGGCCTGAAGCTCCAGGCGCCCGACGGCCGCCTCCTGCGCGTCGCGTTCGGGGAGATCGTCGAGGGGCTCGAATGAGCGCCGGCCGGACGGAGGGGACGATGCTCCTCGTCATGGACGTCGGCAACACCAACACCGTCCTCGGGGTCTACGACGGTGCGACGCTCGTGGCGCACTGGCGGCTGACGACGGTGCGCGATCGGACCGTGGACGAGTACGGCATCCTGGCGCGCAACCTGCTCTCGCTCGCGCACCTCGAGGCGGGCGCGATCGCCTCCATCATCATCGCCTCGGTCGTGCCGCCGCTCGACGGTGTCCTCGAGGCGATGGCGCGCCACTACTTCGGCGTCAAGCCGCTCTTCGTCGAGCCGGGCGTGAAGACCGGCATGCCGATCCTCTACGACAACCCGCAGGAGGTCGGCGCCGATCGCATCGTCAACGGCGTCGCGGCGTACGAGCGCTTCCGACAGGCGGTGATCGTCGTGGACTTCGGCACCGCCACCACCTTCGACGCCATCTCGGCGAAGGGGGAGTACCTGGGCGGCGCCATCGCGCCCGGGCTCAACGTCTCCGCCGAGGCGCTGTTCGCCCGGGCGGCGCGGCTGCCGCGCGTCGACGTGCGCAAGCCGCCGCGCGTCATCGGCCGCAACACCACGCACAGCCTGCAGTCGGGGCTGTTCCACGGCTACCTGGCGCTGGTCTCCGGGATCCTGCTGCGCATGCGCGCCGAGATGGGGGAGCCGGTGAAGACCATCGGCACCGGCGGCCTCTCGGCCGCACTCAAGGACGAGCTGGCGGGGCTGCTCGACGACGTCGATCCGAACCTCACCCTCGAAGGACTGCGCCTCCTCCACGAACGCAACCGATGACCGGGGGGAGCGACCCCGGGCCGGAGGATCCCTACCTCCTGGCGATCGAGGAGACCTTCAACCGCCGGCGCGGCGCGCCCCACCTCCTGAGCCCGCGCGACTGGGCGCTCGCCGATTCCTGGCGCAAGACCGGAGTGCCGCTGCGCCTGGTGCTGCAGGGGATCGAGAACTGCTTCGACGCCTTCGAGCGGCGCGCGCCCGGACCGCGGCGGATCAACTCGCTGTCGTACTGCCGGCAGGAGGTGCTGAGCCTCTACGATCTCTACCTCGGGCTGCACGGTCCCGAGGCCGGCCGCCCGGACGCGACGGCGTCCGACGACGGCGCGTCCCGCCTCGCGAAGCATCTCGTCCGTCTGGTGCGCCGCCTGAAGGAGGCGATGACGCGCGCCTCGGCCGAAGGACGGGACGCTTTGGTCGGCTCCCTCGCGGAAGCGGTCGCCGAGGTTCGGCGCATGGCGAAGGAGCTGAAAGGATCCGGGCCGGCCGATCCGGCCGCCGTCGAAGCGGCGCTGGACCGGCTCGACGCCGCCCTGCTGGCGCGCGCGCAGGACATCCTGCCCGAGGAGGAGCGCCGGGCCATCGAACGGGAGATCGACGCCGCCCTCGGGTCCGGCGCCGAACGGATGAACGGCGCCGCGCTCGCGGCGACCCGCGCCGCGGCACGCTCGCGCCGCCTGCGCCAGCACGCCGGCCTGCCGCGCCTCAGCCTGTTCGATTAGCAGGCCGCCCGATGTCGGCGTGGGCCGAACGGCCCGCTTGATTCCGAAGCGTCCCCTGCGTTAGCGTCACCGGGCCCGCTGGAGAGCCGGCCCCCGGAGTCCTTCCGTGCGCGGGTCCGGCGAATCCAGGCCTCTCCTCTCGCACTCCTCGCGCCGGGCCTTCGGCTTCACGTTCGCCTGCGCCGCCGGTGTGGTCTGCGCGCGCGCCGATTCGCTCAAGACAATCTTTCTGGCGATCGGAGCGCTGCTCGTTCCCGCCCTGTTCTGCGCCCTGGGCCAGCGGCGCTCTCCCTGCGTTCCCGCGGCCGCCCCGAGGCCCGGATCCGCGCTGGCGCGCGCGGGCGTGGTCCTGGCGTTCTGCGCCGCCGGCTGGAGCAGCGCTGTTCTGGAGATCCGCCGCGACCCGGCGCCGGAGCTGCTCGCCGCCTGGTCGGGCCGCGGCTTCGCCGAGCAGCGCACTCCGGTGGTCGTCCGCGGCACCGTCGTCGATGTGGAACGTTCCGACAGCGATCGCGTCGTGCTCGTGCTGCGCACGATCGCCCCGCTTCCGGAGACCACGGCCGCGGAGCGCTTCCGTCTGCCGGAGGGTTTCGGCGTGCGTCTGACGGTTCCGGTCCTCCCGGACGAGGGAGTTCCCTGGGAGATCGGCGATCGCCTGGAGACGACCGCGCGCCTCGGGCCACCGCGCTCCTGGCGCAACCCGGGAGGATTCGATTACGGCGCCGCGCTGCGCACGCGGGGCGTGTCGTTGTCCGGATCGATCAAGAGCCCGCGGCTCGTCGAGCGGCTCGGACGCTCGCCCGACTGGCGTCTCGCCGGGCCGCGGCTGCGGCGGCGCCTGGTGACATCGCTCCAGGCGGCGGCGCCGGACAGGCGCGCGACGGCCGATTTTCTCCTTGCGCTGCTCCTCGGCGAGCGGCAATCGCTCGACCCGGATCTCGAAGACCGCCTGAAGCGGGCGGGCGTCTACCACATCCTGGCCCTGTCGGGATTCAACGTGGCGCTCGTGGCGGGCGCGGCCGGCTGGGTGCTGCGGCTGGTCGTGCAAAGGCCCCACCGGCGGCGCGTGGCCATCGTCCTGGTGCTCGCCGTGTACGGGCTCGTCGCCCGTCCCGGCGGATCGATCCTGCGGGCGACCCTGATGGGCACAGCACTCCTGGTCGGGCGGCAGGCAGGACGTTCGGGGGCCGCCGCCGCGAGTCTCGCGACGTCGGCCACCGTGCTGCTCCTGCTGCGCCCCGCGTGGCTCGCCGATCCGGGGTTCCAGCTGAGCTACGCCGCGACGCTCGGGCTGCTCTTCGGCGTCCGCCCCGCCCAGGCCGCCCGAGGCACGGTGGGATCGGGACGCGCCCCGGCCGTGCGGGCGCTCGCGTGGCTCGCGAACCAGGCAGGAACCTCCTTCCGGGTCTCCGCGTCGGCGCTCGCCGCCACGGCCCCCCTGACGGCGCGGCACTTCCAGAGCGTGACTCTGGCGGGACTCGTGGCCAACCTCGTCGCCGTCCCGCTCGCCTCCCTCGGGCTCCTGGTGGCCATGGTCGCGGCTCCCCTGGCGATCGCCTGGCCTGCGGGCGCCGACGCGCTGGTCGCCCTGGCGTCACCTCTCGTCGCAGGGCTCGACCGCAGCGCCGCGATCGCGGCCGATCTCCCGGCCGCGTCGTTCTTCATCCAGCCGCCGTCGTGGGGGATGGCGGCGCTGCTCCTGGCACTGCCGGGCGCGGCGGCGCTCACCCGCCGCCGGCTTCCGCGTCGCGCGCTGTTCGCGCTTCTCGCGGTCGTCGCCCTGCTCCTCGCCGGACGCGGACACGACCCGAAGCCACCAGGACGACTCGATTTCATCGTCTTCGACGTCGGCCAGGGGGACGCGCTCCTGGTGCGGACCCCGCAGGGCCGCACCGTGCTCGTGGATGCCGGCGGACTGCCGCGCGGCGACTTCGACGTCGGAGCGCGCGTCGTCGCGCCGGCGCTCCGCGCCCTCGGCGTGCTGCGCCTCGATCTCCTCGTCCTCACCCACCCGCACCAGGACCATCTCGGCGGCGCGCCGGCCATCATCTGGTTGTTCCGTCCCGAGGCGGTGTGGATCGGAGCTTCGGGGTTCGACGATCCACGTCTCGGCGCGATCGAGAAGGCGGCCGAGGACTCCGGCGCGCGTCTCCTCCTCCCGCGCCGCGGCCTCGTCACCCGCTTCGGCGGCGTGAGGCTGGAGGTGCTCAATCCCACGCCGCACCAGGAGGCACGCACCCGCGCCGGCCGGTCGGGAAATGACCAGTCCCTCGTCCTCAGGCTCAGGCTCGGACGACGAAGCCTCCTCCTGACGGGCGACATGGAGGGACCGGCCGAGTCGAGCCTCCTCGCCGAAGGGCGCCCGGTCGCGGCGGACATCCTGAAGGTGGCGCACCACGGCAGCGACACTTCCACCGGGGAGCCGTTCCTCGAGGCGGTCGCGCCCGGGACCGCCATCGTGTCGGCGGGCCTGTTCAACCCGTGGGGACATCCTTCGCCGCGGGTGCTGCGACGCCTGGATGCGAGAGGGGTGCGCGTCTTCCGGACCGACGAGGACGGCGCCGTCCGCGCCCGCACCGACGGTCTGGCGCCGTGGCGACTCGATCTCCTAGGGAAACAGGAGAACGCCGAACACTTCGGGGGCCATCGGAAAGAAGGTCAGCAGGAACAGCACGAGCCCGAAGAGGGCGACGGCGGTCCGCCGGGCGCCGAGCGGCTGGAGCGAATCGAGGGGACGCGGATGGCGCAGGCCGATGAGCCAGAACAGAACCCCGAAGACGATCAGATGCGCCCCGCCGGTCAGGAAACCGAGGAGGACGAGAACCGGGGTGCCGAAGCGGGAGACGATCCCGTGCACGCGCGGCGAGATGGCGTACAGCATGTGGCCGCCGTCGAGCTGGCCGATCGGCAGCAGGTTCAGGGAGGTCGCGAACAGCCCGAACCAGGCGGCGACGAAGAGGGGGTGCAGGTGGATCGAGGCCCCCTGCGCCGGATCGAAGAACAGCGGATACAGCAGCGACAGGAGCAGGCAGGACGGGAGGCCGATCTCCCCGGGCGCCGGCGGAGCATTCGTCGGCGTCGACAGCAGAAGCCCCATGGCAAGGACCGGCAGGAGGGCCACGAACCCCGCGATCGGCCCGGCCACTCCGACGTCGAAGAGCGCGCGGCGCGTCGGGAACGGGGCGCGGATGCGGATGACGGCCCCGAAGGTCCCGAAGAGATTCACGCCAGGAAGGAAGTAGGGGAGAGAGGCGTCGATCCGATAGATGCGGCAGGCGATGTAGTGCCCCATCTCGTGGCAGCCGAGGATGAACAGCGCCGACACGGAATAGGGAAGGCCGGCGACCCACTCGGCGGGATGCCGGAGGATCTGCATCAGGAGAGCCAGCGAGAAGGGCGCATCGCCGGCGAGCACCGTCCCGACGAGGGTGGTCGAGAAGAGCGTCACCGCAAGGAGCCCCGCATGGAGCCACGGGGACGAAGGCTTGCGCGCCCTGAGCCTTGCGGGGAAAACCGGGGTCGGCATCCGGTCGTCGAGGGGAGCCGGAACGGGACCGTCGTTCAATGGAACTACCTGAGGTTGCGGAGGTTCTTCCCGGGCTTGAACCGGATGGTCTTGCCCGGGGGGATGCGGACTTCCGTCCCGGTGCGGGGGTTCCGGCCGATCCCCTTCTTGCGCGGCTTGACCTGGAACACTCCGAAGCCGCGCAGCTCGATCCGTTCGCCCCGGCGCATCGACTCCTTCATGGCGTCGAGGATCGCTTCCACGGCGACCACGGCGCGGACGCGGGTGATTTCCGCCGTCCGCGCAACATTATTAATGATGTCGCTCTTGATCACGCCACTTCCCCCGTCTCCCCACAGACCGGCCAGGCTGGCCGGAGTATAGGAGGTAAGTAGCGGGCTGTCAACCCTTTGCAGCGGTCATCCCATGCTAAGATGCGCCTCCCCGCCGCCCCTGCGGCGGGACCTTCGATCCCGATGCCGCGTCCCATCGTCGCCATCGTCGGCGCTCCCAACGTCGGCAAATCCACCCTGTTCAACCGCCTGCTCGGGCGGCGGCAGGCGATCGTCGCCGACGAGCCGGGGGTGACCCGGGACCGGCTCACCGCCGAGGCGGAGATCGGCGCCCGGGGCGTCACCCTCGTGGACACGGGCGGCGTCTCCGCGGGAGACTCCGACGACCTCGTCCGGCGGGTCCGGGAGGAATCGCTGAAGGCGGCCGAGATGGCCGACGTCATCCTCTTCGTCATCGACGGGCGGGCCGGTGTGACCGCCGCCGACGAGCACGTGGCGCGCCTGCTGCGCAAGTCGGCGCGGCGGGTGGTCCCGGTCGTCAACAAGATCGACAGCCGGTCCCAGGAGGGGTTCGAGTTCGAGCTGTACCGTCTCGGCTTCGAGGAGGTGCTGCCGCTCTCGGCCGAGGAGGGGCGCGGGCTCATCGAACTGGTCGAGCGGATCGAGGCCCTGCTTCCCGAGGAACAGCACGAGCCGGAGGCCCCCGGGGTCGCCATGGCCATCGTCGGCCGGCCCAATGTCGGCAAGTCCTCGCTCTTCAACCGCCTGTTGAAGGACGAGCGGTCGGTCGTCTCCGACCGGCCCGGCACGACGCGCGATCCGGTGGACGCCACTTTCCAGTCGAGGGAGACGCTTTACCGGGTCGTGGACACCGCCGGCATCCGCCGCCGCATCACCGGGGCCGACAGCCTGGAGTGGGTGAGCGTGCTGAAGGCGCGGCAGGCGCTGGAGCGGGCGTCAGTCGCCATCGGCCTCGTGGACGCCACGCTCGGCATCGAGCACCAGGACCGGGCCCTCCTCGGCCTCATCATCGAGGTGCGCAAGCCCGCGGTGCTCGGAGTGAACAAGATCGATCTCGTGGCCGGGGGGCCGGAGGGACGGCGCAAGCGTCTCGACGACCTGCGGGAAGGGCTGCGCTTCGCCACGCACATCCCGGTGGTGCCGCTCTCGGCCAAGACGGGCGAGGGGGTCGGCACCCTCCTCGGGACGCTCGACCGGCTGCGCGAGGAGAGCGCGCGACGCTTCCCGACGCCCGAGCTCAACCGGGCCCTCGAGTCGATCCTCGCCGAGCGCCAGCCCCCCTCGGATCACGGCCATGCCGTGCGCATGCACTACATCTCGCAGGCGCCCGGGTCACCGCCCCGCTTCGTCGTCTTCGGCAACGGGCGGAAGATCGCCGCCGACTACCGCCGTTTCATGGAACATCGCCTGCGCGATCGCCTCGGGCTCGCGCACGCGCCGATTACATTGTTGTTCCGCCGCCGTTCTCGTTGACGCTCCCCGGAGCGGATGCTATATTCCGCGCCGCCTCCGGAGCGCGGATGGTCCTTTTCAACTACTCGACCCGCGAACTCACCGCCAAAATCGTCTACTACGGCCCCGGTCTCTGCGGGAAGACGACCAATCTGCAGTTCATCTACGGCTCGCTCCCCGACAACGTCAAGAAGGGGAAGATGCTGTCGCTCGCGACCAAGACCGATCGGACCCTGTTCTTCGACTTCCTGCCGATCGAGCTCGGGATGATCCGCGGCATGCGCACGCGCGTGCAGCTCTACACCGTCCCAGGACAGGTCTTCTACAACTCGACGCGCAAGCTCGTGCTCAAGGGGGCCGACGGGGTCGTCTTCGTCGCCGACTCGCAGGCGAAGATGATCGAGGCGAACGTCGAGGCGTACCGCAACCTCGAGGAGAACCTCAAGGAGATGGGGATCCGCATCGAGGAGATCCCGCTGGTCATGCAGTTCAACAAGCGCGACCTGCCGAATCTCTGCTCGATCGAGGAGATGAACACCCGCATCAACCGGCACAATGCCCCGTTCTACGAGGCGGTGGCGATGACCGGCATCGGCGTCGAGGACACGCTCAAGGCGATCACCAAGCTGGTCCTCAACAATCTCTCGGCGAAGTACCGCCTGGATGAGGCCGGAGCGACCCGCCCCGCCGGCGCCCCGGCGCCCGCCGCCGCGGCCACAGGACCGCGCCGCGCCGGAGACGACCTGCCGGTTTCCGGCCCGCCGGAAGACCGCGCCCTCGACGCGCTCGACGCCACGGCGCCGATGCGCGATCGCCGCGGCCCGGTCCGGCCCGCCCCGACCCCGGCGGCCGAGGAGGACGTCATCGAGCTCACCGACGAGGTGTCGTCGGGAGGCGGGGAAGGGGAGCCGGAGCCGTTCCAGGTCGAGCGGATTCCCGAGCACCCGCGCCCCGCGACCGTGACCGTGCATCCCGCCGCCGTCCGCCCGGCCGTGCGCCCGACGCCACGTGCCGCCCCGGTCCTGGCCGTGGAGCCGGATCCCTTCGACGATCCGGAGCCCATCGATCTCGATGATCCGCTCGAGGAGCCGGTCGCGAGCGTCCCGGTCGCGGCCGGGAGCCGCGAGATCGAAGTGCCCCTGTCGATCGAGGTCGCCGGCCGCACCGTGCAGATCCGCCTGAGGATCCAGGTCCGCCTGTCGGATTGATGTCGTCGTCGCTCCACGGACCGGAGCCGGACGGTCCCGCCCCGCTTCCCCCTTCCCCGAGCCTTCCGCAGGCGCTGCGCCCCGCGCCGGGTCCCCGCGAGATCGCGCTGGTCGTCGGCCTCGCCTTCGTGATCTATCTGGTCCTCGGGTTCGAGGCCGAGGTGGTGTTCCCCGGATCGCGGCTGGGCGTGGTGATGGTCCAGGCGCTCGCCTTCGCGCTGCCTTCGCTCGCGGCCATCCGGCTTTTCTACCTGGATCGGCGCGTCGTCCTGCCGTTCGGCGTCCCGGCGCCGCGGTACGTGGCGGCCGCCGTGTTCGGCACCATCGGGCTGAACCACCTCATGACCCTCTATGGCGCCTGGCAGGAGCGCGTGTGGCCCCAGCCGGAGTCCTTGCGCGCGTATTTCGATGCGCTCCTGCGCGCCGACGGAGGGCTCGATTTCACGTGGCTTCTCCTCGCCATCGCCATCGTTCCGGCCGTCTGCGAGGAACTCCTCTTCCGCGGCTTCGTCCAGTCCGGGCTGGTGCGGCAGGCGGTGCGTCCGTGGACCGGCGTGGTCGCGACCGCCGTCGTCTTCGCGCTGTTCCACCTGGACCCGTGGCGGTTCCTGCTGGTGATCCCGCTCGGCATCTTCCTCGGGTGGCTGCGGGAGACGTCGGGCTCCCTGTGGCCGGCGATCCTGGCGCACGCGCTCAACAACACGCTGACGATCACCTTCACGTCGGCGGGCCTCGTGGCGTCCGACTGCGCGCCCGGCAGCGCCGCGACGGCGCTGCTCGCCGCGGTGCTCGTGACGCTGGCGCTGTGCGCGGGGCGGCGGCGCCCCGGAAGGCCCGCGGACCGCATGCTATAATCCGCCGCTTTTCGGGAGACTTTCCATGACGCCGCGCCGCTTGATCCCGCTGTTCGCCCTGCTCGTGACGCTCGCCGCGGCGCCGCCGTTCACGGCGCAGGAGCCGCCGGCCCCCGGCGTGCAGTTCACCGCCTATCCCTCGTACGGCGCCAAGTTCGACAGCGGCAGCGGCAAGTTCTCGCTCGTGACCAACATGCTCGTCTACAACCTGAGCGGCAAGACGGTCACCGACGTCACCTTCAAGCAGACCTACCCCGACGGCGTCACCGTCAAGGAGACGTTCCAGCGCGATGTCGGGACCGAGGCCAACGGCGAGACCTCGTCGGCGCGCAAGGTCGAGGGGAACGCCTTCTACGCCAGCATGCCGACGTGGAAGAACCGCCAGTACGTCGTCATCTTCAACGAGCTGGAGATGGCGCGCCGCCTCAACAACATCACCTTCCCGGGCGTGGAGATCTCCTACACCGACGCCGAGGGCAAGCGGCAGACGACGAAGCTCGCCGACAGCACCTACGACCTGTTCATCTATTCGAACGTCGTCGGCGATCTCAACCGGTTCCTGAAGAAGTACAACAGGATCGACCTGGATTTCGCCAAGGCGACCCCGAACCGCAAGGAGTGGGAGTTCGCGCCGATCGTCGCCTCGGCCCGCGGCCGCTTCCCGACCGGGGTCATCGGCACCTACCCGGGATCGGACGACTACTCCGGCTACTTCCGCATCCGCACCGGGCCTCCCGGCGACATGCTGCAGGTGGTCGTCAAGTACGACAAGGCGGAGAAATCCGACGCCATCCTGACCGAGGACGCGGCGATGTCCGAGCTGCGGGACCTCCTGAAATGGTGCGGCGAGTTCGAGATGGTCCCCGACGGCCTCAAGGTCACCCCGGGCAAGTGGAAGAGCTACAAGGACGCCTTCGTCGTGACCGGCCAGTGGAAGGACACCATCGCCAAGCGCCTCGGCGGGGGCCCGCTCACGGCGCGGGTTTTCTGGGGCCCGCACGAGGACGTGCAGTACAAGGTGCTGGGGCTGGCCCATGGCCGCGGCCTGATGGAGAAAAGCGTCGACCCCAATCCCGAGAAGGAAGCCGCGCTCCTCAAGGAGCTGGACGGCCTGATCGAGACCTTGAAGTCGGACATCGTCCCCTCCGCTTACGAGCGCCGGCACTGATTCGCCGGGCCTGACACGACCCGCGGCGTGCAGTACAATGCGGCCGCTCCGACAGCCCCCATCCTCTTGTTCTCTAGGAGACGCCGACCGAGATGAAAAAGCCCGCCGACGTGTTGAAACTGGCGAAGGACCAGAACGTCCGAATCGTCGACCTGCGTTTCATGGACATCCCGGGAATGTGGCAGCACTTCTCGGTGCCGATCGGACAGCTGAGCGAGTCCTCGTTCGAGGACGGCTTCGGCTTCGACGGCTCGAGCATCCGCGGCTTCCAGGCGATCAACGAGAGCGACCTGCTGGTCGTTCCTGACGCCGAGACCGCCTTCATCGATCCGTTCACCGAGATCCCGACCCTCAACCTCATCTGCAACATCTTCGAGCCGATCACCAAGCAGCGCTACGCGCGCGACCCGCGGGCGCTGGCGCAGCGGGCCGAGGCGTACCTGCAGTTCACCCGCATCGCCGACACCTGCTACTTCGGCCCCGAGGCCGAGTTCTTCATCTTCGACGACGTGCGCTTCGACCAGAAGGCGAACTGCGGCTTCTACTTCCTCGACTCGGTCGAGGGGCAGTGGAACTCCGGCAAGGAGGAGGGGCCGAACCTCGGCTACAAGCCGCGGCACAAGGAGGGGTACTTCCCGGTGCCGCCGAGCGACCACTTCCAGGACCTGCGCTCCGAGATGGTGATCAACCTCGAGCGCTGCGGCCTGACCGTCGAGGCGCACCACCACGAGGTGGCGACCGGCGGGCAGATGGAGATCGACATCCGCTTCAACACGCTGGTGCGCTCCGCCGACAACCTGGCGATCTACAAGTACGTCGTGAAGAACACGGCGCGGCGGCGCGGCCACACGGTGACCTTCATGCCGAAGCCGCTGTTCGGCGACAACGGCAGCGGCATGCACTGCCACCAGAGCCTCTGGAAGGGCGGCAAGAACCTCTTCGCGGGGGAAGGCTACGGCGGCTTCTCGGAGATGGGCCTGCACTACATCGGCGGGCTGCTGAAGCACTCCCCGGCGCTGGCGGCCATCATCGCGCCGACCACGAACTCGTACAAGAGGCTGACGCCGGGCTTCGAGGCTCCGGTCAACCTGGCGTATTCGCGGCGCAACCGCTCCGCCGCCATCCGCATTCCGATGGTGTCGGCCAACCCGGCCGCCATCCGCCTGGAGTACCGGCCGCCGGATCCGTCGGCCAACGCCTACGTCGCCTTCGCGGCGATGCTCATGGCGGGGCTCGACGGGATCGAGAAGAAGATGGATCCCGGCAAGCCGCTCGACAAGGACATCTACGGCCTCTCTCCCCAGGAGCTGAAGAACGTCCCTGCGATGCCCGGCTCGCTGGAGCAGTCGCTCAACCACCTCGAGGCCGATCACGACTTCCTCCTCAAGGGGGACGTCTTCACCGAGGACATGATCCGGCTGTGGATCGACTACAAGCGCGAGCGCGAGGTGAACCCGATGCGCCTGCGCCCGCACCCGTACGAGTTCGCCCTGTACTACGACATCTGAGACACGGCAGCCCCGCCGCCCCGGCGATCCCTCCGCGGGACCGCCGGGGCGCGGCGGCGCCACGCGAGGTCGCCGCGTGAGCCCGCCCACCGCTCCCGGCACAGGCCCCCTGGCCCGGTTCCTCCCCGAGAAGCGCGCCCGCCGTCTCGCCCCGCATCTCGCCCGTCTCCCCGATCCCACCGCCGCCCTCTCGCTGCTCGAACGCCTGGCCGAACGCGGTCCGCTCCCGGACGATCCGGTCCGGCTGCACGCGCTTCTGACCATCGGCGGGTGCAGCCCATGGCTGTCGGGGCTGCTCGAGCAGGACCCGGAGGCGCTCGACGCTCTCCCGGTGAGCGGGCAGGCCCCCGTGCCGGCGACCCGCGACGATCTCGAGCAGGAGCTGGCGCGCTTCGAGTTCCGGCGCTCGAACCTCGATCTCCCGGCGCTTTTGCGCCGCTTCAAGGAGCGCGAGTACCTGCGCATCGCCGTCGCTGACTTCGAGCGCAGCACCGATCTGGCCGGCGTGGTGCGGGCGCTGTCGCTCCTCGCCGACGTCCTGCTCGACCGCGCCGTGCGCTCGGCGCGCGCCCGCCTCGAGGCGAAGCACGGCGAACCCGTGGCGCGGAACGACCGCGGCGAGATCGAGCCGTCCGGGTTCGTGGTGCTGGCGCTCGGCAAGCTCGGCGGCGGGGAGCTCAACTACAGCAGTGACATCGACCTGGTCTACCTGTTCGATCGCGACGGCGAGACGCGGGGGACGGGCGCCGCGGGCGACGGCGTCATTCCCAATCGCGCCTTCTTCGTGCGCCTCGCGTCGGAGGTGACCCGGCTCATCGGCGACGCCTCGCTCGGCGGTGAGGTCTTCCGGGTCGATCTCAACCTGCGTCCCGGAGGCCGGGACGGCGACCTGGCGATCTCCCTCAACGCCGCCGTCGCCTACCACCGCAACTGGGCCGAGGGCTGGGAGCGCCAGGCGCTCGTCAAGGCCCGGCCCGTCGCCGGGGATCTCGATCTCGGCCGGCGTTTCCTCGCGGCGGTCGAGCCGCTCGTCTACAAGGAGACCCCGGACCCGTCCCTGGCGCTCGCCATCGGCGCCATGAAGGATCGGATCGACGCGCGCCTGAGCGAGAGCGGGCACGGCGAGCGCGACGTGAAGCTCGGGCGCGGTGGGATCCGCGAGCTCGAGTTCGCCGTGCAGGCGCTGCAGATGGAGCGGGCCGGGCGCGACCCCTGGCTGCGGCAGGGGAACACGCTCCTGGCGCTGCACCGGCTGGCCACCCGGGGGCTTCTCGGTGTCGCGGAATACGCCGCCCTCGGCGAGGCCTACACCTTCCTGCGCGACCTCGAGCACCGCCTGCAGCTCGGCAGGAACCGGCAGACGGCGCTCCTGCCCGCCGACCCCGCCGCCTTCCCGCCGCTCGCGCGCTCGCTCGTCCTGCCGCACGAGCCGCGGCCCGACGAAGCCGAGGCCTTCGCATCCGACCTGGACCGGCACCGCGCCGCGGTGCGCGCCTTCTACGACTCGGTGATCGGCCGCGCCGCGCAGCGCGCGTTCGGCGCGGAGGGGCCCGATCTCCTGCTCGACCGGATGGACGACGAGGCGCTCCTGGCGCGGCTCACCGCCACCGGATTCGAGGACGGGACGGCCCTTCTCAAGCCGCTGCAGTCGCTGCGGCGCCTGCTGCAGCCGGCGGCCCTCGAGCCCTTCGTCGCCCAGGCGCTGCGGCGCACGACGCCGGCGCTTTTGCAGGCGGCCCTGGAGTCGCCGAGCCCGCGACGGGCGCTGGCCCACCTCGAAATACTGTTCTCGGCGCTCGTCTCCGAGCCGGCCGCCTTCCGCCGCGTCATGGAGCGACGCGACCGCCTGGCTCCCATGGTGCGCCTCGCCGGGCGCAGCGAGCTCTTCGCCGCGCTCCTGCGCCGCCATCCCGATCTCGTGGCCACGCTCGAGGACGGCGCCCGCCTGCGCGGCCCCGATCCCCATGAGAGGGAGACGACGCTCGCCTCGGTCCTCCAGGACGCCCCTTCAGGAGGGGAGGCCGCGGCGCTGCGCCGCTGGCACCAGGCGGAGCTGGCCGGCATCGTGCTGCGCGATCTCAACCGGCAGACCGGCCTGCGCGACAGCCTGCGACAGCTGACCGATCTCGCCGATCGGACGATCGAGGCCTGCCTCGCGCTGGCGCGCGACGAGGTGTTTCCCGGATCACCCGACGCCGCGCCGCGGATCGGCGCCATCGGCCTGGGCCGCCTCGGTTCCTGCGAAGTCGACTACGACTCCGATCTCGACCTGGTGTTCGTCTGCGATCCGGGCGACGGGGACGCGGCCGAGCGGCGCGCGGAGGCGAGCCGCGTGTGCGAGGCCGCGGTCCGGCTCCTCTCGACCTTGAGCCGCGACGGCATGCTCTACCAGGTCGATCTGCGCCTGCGACCGTCCGGCAGCAAGGGAGAGCTGGTCACGTCGGTGGCGGGGCTCGCGGGCTACTTCGAGCGCGATGCCGACACCTGGGAGCTGCAGTCGTTCCTCAAGGCGCGCCCGGCGGGCGGGGACCTGGAGCTGGCGCGCGCCGCCGTGCGGCGGGCCGAGTCGATCGTCCTCGCCCGGGGCGCGTCGATTCCAAAGGCTGAGCTCGCGGCGGCGGTGTCCGACATGCGGCGGCGCCAGCGGGAGGCGCGCGGCGGCCCGGCCGGCGCCCGGCGCCTCAAGCACGGGGCGGGCGGGCTGTCCGACATCGACTTCGCGATCGAGTTCCTGCAGCTGCGCCACGGCGTCCCGGGACCTCCCGGGAAGGACACCCGCCGCATGCTCGAGCATCTGCACCGGCTCGGGCACCTGGCGGACGAGCCGTTCGCGGCGCTCTACGAAGGGGAGCGGTTCCTGCGCCTCCTCGACCATGCCCTCCGCCTGATCCACGGCCGGGTGCTCGAAGGGCTGCCCGAGGACCCGAGCCGGCGGGAGGAAGTGGCGGCGCTGCTCGACCGGCTGAAGACGCCGCCCGCCGGCGCCGACCTTCCCGGAATCTTCGACCAGCGGACCGCCGCGGTGCGCCGCGCCTTCGAGGAGATTCTCGCGGCCGACGCTTAGCGCGTCGCGCGCACCACGAACTCGCGCGCGATCGGCGCGGAGGTGTTGCCGGCGCGGTCGATCGCCGTCACCACGAGACGGTGCGTTCCCGGCGTGAGCGCCAGGCTCTCGACGACCTTCGAGAGGCCGCGGTCCGGGTCGAACTCGGAGACGAGCCTCCGGCCGTCCAGCTCGAAGCGCACGCCGTCCCAGTCGAGGCCCTTGCCGGCGTCGCCGGCGCGGGCGGAGAGAACCGGCCGCGTCCCGACGGTGCGGCCGGCCGGCGGCTCCACATCGGAGACGATCGGCGCGGCGTCGTCGCGCAGGAGCGCGAACCGCCCGTAGCGACGGAAGGTCTGGACGATCGCGCCGGATTCGAGACGATCCCCTTCGTAGCCCCAGCGGCCGCTGCCGGCATCGAAGCGGAAGACGCCGCTTTTTTCCGGCGGCGCTCCCGCCGCGAGCGGGAATCCCAACCGTCCGGCCGCGTCGAGACTTTCTCCGTCCGGCAGGAGCTCGACGGCCGGAGAGAGCACCACGAGGCCCTCGGGCACCGCGGCCGCAGCGGTCACGCGCACCACGAGCGGCCCGGTGAAGAAGCGCGCGCCGGCGGGGAGATCGACGAAGTAACCGTCACCGTCCCGCCGCACGCCGGTGGCGCGATCGACGACGTCGATCGACGCCGCTCCGAGCGCTTCGAGAAGACGGGTCTTCCCGCCGGTCCCGAGGAGGGCCAGGTCGGACCAGGCGAGCCCGGCCGCGTTCACGCCCCCCGGCAGCCGGCGCCAGGAGGGGACGCCGCCGCCGGCCGGCCCCGCGGCGAGGGCGGCGGCCGCCGCTTCGCCGTCCCCGGCCCGCAGATCGAGGAAGCGCGGCAGGGCCTCGGCCGTGAGTGCGGGCGCCTCCGCGGCCAGGACCGAGGCCGACGCTGCGGTCGCCGCAGTCGTGTCGCGCGCCGGGACCTCCATCCGGATCGTCGCCGCGGCGCGGCTCCAGCCTCCCGACGACGATCGCGCCCGGAGCTCCAGGCGATGCTCGCCCGCGGCGGGAGCGAAGGCTCCGGCGGGCCCCGGCCCCGCGTCCGTTCCGCCGCGCGGATCGACGGCGAGGGCGTTTCCGGGGAGCACGCCCAGGCGGTAGGCGTACCGCGCCGGACCGAGACGGCTGTCGCGGTGATCGAACAGGAGTCCCGCCATCGGCCCCTGGTCGAAGCCGAAGCGCTGCGGGTCGAAGCGATACACCGGCGTGCCGTCGATCGACGCCTCGAGGAAGCCGATGCCGGCGCGGCCGCCGCCGCTCGGGTCCCAGGCGGAGACGGCGGCGTCGAACGCGCCGCAGACGGCGATGGGACGCTCGGCCTCGAAGACCCCGTCGCGCCGCCGCAGCTCGACGCGCGCGGTCCGCAGCCGGCCGTCGAAGAAAGTCCCGGGGGCCGCGGCGGTCAGGATCAAGGTCTCGAAGGCGGGCGCGGGACCCGACGCCGGGCGCGGCAGGCCGGCGGTGAACGGATCGATCGGCCGATCCTCCGCGTCGCGGAGCTCGACGTGCAGGTGGGGCGGCCCGACCCCCGACTCGCCGCTGTAGGCCACCACCTGGCCGCGCCGCACCGGCACCCCCGGCTCGAGCTCGATGTTGCCGGGGAAGCGGTTGCCGGATTCCTTCCGGCGCCGCTCGACGCGCGTCTCGAGGTGGAGGGTGCGCTCGTCGTAGCGATCGAGATGGCCGTACACCACCCTCCGTCCGTCGCGCAGGCGCAGGTAGAGGGCCCGGCCGTAGCCGCGCCATTCCACCTTGAGGCGATACACCTCGCCGTCCCCGAGGGCGCGCACCGGCAGGCCCACGGCGCCTCCGGTCGACAGGTCGAGCCCCGCGTGCAGGTGGTCGTAGCGGTATTCGCCGAAGGCCGAGACGATCTCCCGCGGGTTCCGCTCGAGCGGCCAGAGCAGCTCGGCGCGCGGCGCCCCCGTCGCCGGGGCGACCTTCTCCGGCGGCGCGGCGGATCCCGGCGTCACGAAGAGCAGGAGGGCGGCCAGGAGACCGGCCGCGGCGCGCGTCTCCCGCCGCGGACGACATCGGACGTGGGGACGGCGCGGCATCCTGCGATTCTACCCGGCGCCGGCGTCTCCGGCCGCTGTTTGACACGCCGGAAACCGTCGCACTATCATCCGCGCGCGTCGCGTCGCGAGGACGCTGCGCAATCCCTTCACACCCACATGGCCTCGGACCCGTTCAAGAACCTGACCATCCGCCGCAAGGCGGGAGAGACCATCTTCACCGAGGGCGACCTCGGGAGCGAGATGTACGTCGTCCAGTCGGGAGAGGTGCGCCTGTTCCGCATGCGCGAGGGGATCAAGCAGGAGCTGGCGATCCTCGAGAAGGGGGACTTCTTCGGCGAGCTGGCGGTCCTCGAAGGACTGCCCCGCACGTCGTCCGCCGAGGCGCTCAAGGACGCGGAGCTCATCGAGATCAACAGCACCACGTTCGACCGGATGATCCGGGCGAACATCGAGATCGCCGTCCGCATGCTGCGCAAGCTGAGCAACCGGCTGCAGGAGGCGACCCACAAGCTGGAGGCGCTGGCGCAGGCCCCCGCCGCCGGCCGCGCCGCGGCCGCCGCCGCGGAGCCGGTGGACATGGACCGTCCCCCGGATCCGCCTCCGCCACCGCCCGAACCGGTCCCGGAGCCTGTGCGCGCCCAGGCCGCCGTGCCGGCCGCACCGGCGCCCTCGCGCGGCGCCGCGCCTCCGCCCGCCGCAGGTCCGGCCGGCATCCCCGACGTCGCCGTGCCGAAAGGCGCGCTCGGGGTCCTCGTCCTCGAAGGCGGAGGCAAGATCTTCCCGATCGCCGCGGCCTCCGCCGTCATCGGGCGCTACGACCCGGTCACCGGGCAGCGGCCCGAGATCGACCTGACGCAGGTGGACATCAACCGCTCGGTGTCGCGCCGGCACGCCCGCCTGCAGCACCAGGACGGCGCCTTCTACCTGTCGGAGGAAGTGGGAGCGCTCAACGGCACCCTGGTGAACGGCCGGCGGCTCGTGCCGGGCCAGCCCCAGGTGCTGGCGGCAGGAGACCGCATCGCCGTCGGCATGGTGGCGCTCGTCTACAAGGCGGCGTCGTGAGCCGCAAGCGCGTCCTCTCGGGCTTCCGGCCCACCGGGCCGATGCACATCGGCCACCTCAAGGGCGCCATCGAGAACTGGGTGCGCCTCCAGGACACGCACGACTGCTTCTTCTGCATCGCCGACTGGCACGCCCTGACGAGCGAGTACGCCGACCCGGGCAAGCTCCCCGAGCACATCGAGCAGATGGGGCTCGACTGGCTGGCTTCGGGTCTCGATCCAGCCCGCTCGGTCATCTTCGTGCAGTCGCAGGTGCCGGAGCATGCCGAGCTGCACCTGCTGCTGTCGATGATCGTCCCGCTCGGGTGGCTCGAGCGCGTGCCCACCTACAAGGAGCAGCAGGAGCAGATCGTCCACCGGGACCTGTCGAACTACGGATTTCTGGGATACCCGGTGCTGCAGACCGCCGATATCCTCGTGTACCGGGCCCACGCGGTGCCGGTCGGGGAGGATCAGCTGGCGCACCTGGAGCTGTGCCGTGAGATCACCCGGCGCTTCAACCACCTGTACGGCGAGGTGTTCCCGGAGCCGCAGGCGCTGACGACGCCGACGCCGCGCATCCCGGGAACCGACGGCCGCAAGATGAGCAAGTCGTACGGCAACGCCATCAGCCTCACCGACACGCCGGAGGAGATCCGCCGGAAGGTCCTGACCATGGTGACGGACCCGGCGCGCAAGCGCCGCAGCGATCCCGGCAACCCCGACGTCTGCCCGGTCTTCGATCTGCACAAGGCGTTCAGCACGGAGGCCACCCGGAAGGAAGCGGCGGAGGGCTGTCGCACCGCCGGGATCGGCTGCATCGACTGCAAGAAGATGCTCCTGTCGCACCTCGAGCCTGCGCTGGCCCCGATCCAGGAGCGCCGCCGCGCGCTCGACGACAATCGCGGGCAGCTTCACGACGTCCTCGCCGACGGGGCGCGCCGGGCGCGCGCCGAGGCCACCGCCACCATGGAGAGGGTGCGCGAGGCGATGCACCTCTCGCCCCGGAGGCCGGCGTGATCCCCGCGGACCCGGGTGCGGCCGAGACCGTCTCCGGGCTGGCCCCGATCCGCATCGAGGGCTTCAGCGGCCCGCTCGACCTGCTCCTCCACCTGGCGCGCAGCGGCGGCATCGACCTGCGCGGCGTGTCGGTCGTCGAGGTGGCGCGGCAGTGCGACGACTACCTGCGCACCCTCGAGGCGGCCGATCTCGACGCGGCCGGCGATCACCTGGTGATGGCGGCGACGCTCGTCCACCTCAAGTCCCGGATGCTCCTGCCGGCCGATCCCCAGGAGGCGATCGCGGCGGAAGGGGAAGGGGAGGAGATCCCGGCCCGGCTCGCCGGCATCGTGCAGGAGCTTCGCCGTGCGGCCGAGCAGCTGCAGGAGCGCGAGGCCGCCATGGAGCTGGTGTACACGCGGCCGGCCGCCGTCGTCGCCGAGTTCGCCGGCGAGGAGGGGATCGAAGCCGACCTCTACGCCCTGGTGCACGCCTTCCAGGGGATCCTGTCGCGCCTCTCGACGGCGGACCAGGAGTCGAAGCGGATCTCGCGCGAGACGATGAGCCTCATGGAGCGGGTCACCTGGCTCATCGACCTTCTGCAGCGCGAGCGGCGGGTGCAGTTCAAGGCGCTGTTCGAAGGCATCGCCGACCGCCTCGCCCTGATCGTGACCTTCCTCGCGCTGCTCGAGGTGCTGCGCCTGCGCGTCGCGCGCGCGTATTCGAGCCACGAGCGCGAAGACCTCGTCGTCATCCTCAATGAAGAGAAGGCGGACGCCGCGGATCCCGACGTTCCCGAGCCGCCCGCGGCCGCCGCCCCACCGGAGGAATCGCATGCCTGAGCCGACCCCCCTGCCCGAAACGCCGAAGCTGCGCTCGATCCTCGAAGCGCTCATCTTCGCCGCCGAGGAGCCGCTCACCCTCGACGATCTCGAGGAGCTGTTCCCGGGCGCTCCGAAAGAGGAGCTTCAACAGGCATTGGACGACGTCACCTCGCGCTGGGAGACGGAGGATCGCGGGCTCCAGGTGCTGCGCGTGGCGGGCGGCTACCGGCTGACGACGCGACCGGACCTGGGGGAATGGGTCCGGGCGCTCTTCCGGGCGCGCAACCGCCGGCGCCTGTCGGGGGCGGCGCTCGAAACCCTTGCCATCGTCGCCTACCGCCAGCCGATCACCACACCGGAGATCCAGCAGCTCCGGGGCACCGACCCGGCCGGCGTGCTGCAGACGCTGCTCGATCGCCGGCTCCTCAAGGTCGTCGGGCGCAAGAAGGTGGTGGGGAAGCCGATGATGTACGGCACGACACCGGAATTCCTGACCCATTTCGGGCTCAACACGCTCGCCGACCTCCCGACGCTCGAGGAGTTCGGGGCGCTGGCCACGACGCTCGGTCTGCCGCTGCAGCACGAGGCGCCCACCTCCACCGGCGCCTTCGAGGAGGAGGACGAGGACGGCTCGGGACACGGGGATGAAGAATTCGAAGATGCGACGGAAAGCGACAGCGAACGCGACGACGACGGCGACGACTCCTAGGAGTCCGTCTGGAGGCGGCCCGGCTCCCGAGGGGATCCGCCTCCAGAAGGTCCTGGCGGCGGCCGGCGTCGCCTCGCGCCGCGAGGCCGAGCGCCTGATCCAGTCGGGACGGGTCGAGGTGAACGACCGCGTCGTGACCGCCCTCGGCACCCGCGTCGACCCACGGAACGACCGGATCCGCGTGGACGGGTCCGCGGTCGGCCGGGCCGAGCATGCCGTCACGCTGCTCCTGCACAAGCCCAAGGGGGTCCTCTGCACCGTGAGCGATCCGCGCGGCCGACCGACCGTGCTCGATCTCGTGCGCGGCGTGCGCGAGCGGCTCTTCCCGGTCGGCCGGCTCGACTGGAACAGCGAGGGGCTGCTCCTTTTGACCAACGACGGCGAGCTGGCGCAGCGGCTGACCCATCCCAGCAACCACGTCGCCAAGACCTACCGCGTCAAGGTGAAGGGCGTGGTCGGACGGCCGGTGCTCGAGCAGGTGCGCCACGGCCTCTTCCTCGACGGGCGCCGCACCCTGCCGGCGCCGGTGCGGCGCATCTCGTCGCAGTCGAACACCTGGCTGGAGATTCTCCTGTTCGAAGGGCGCAAGAACCAGATCCGCCGCGTCTTCGAGCGGCTGGGGCACCCGGTGCTGAAGCTGCGGCGCACCGCGATCGGACCCCTGACCGACCGGGACCTGAAGCCCGGTGAATGGCGTCCGCTGACGACCGCCGAGGTGAGGGCGCTCAAGGAGGGCCGATGAGCCCGCGCATCCCCGATCACGTCCTGCGCATCGCCCCGTACGTGCCCGGCAAGCCCCTCGACGAGGCCCGGCGCGAGACCGGGCGCGACGACGTCGTCAAGCTCGCGAGCAACGAGAACCCGCTCGGGCCGTCGCCGCGCGCGGTCCAGGCGATCCGCGAGGCGGCGGGGGAGGCGCACCGGTACCCGGACGGAAGCGGCTACGCGCTGAGGCGCGCCCTGGCGGAGAAGCACGGGCTGTCGCCGTCGCAGGTGGTGCTGGGGAACGGCTCGACCGAGCTCGTGGAGATCCTCGCCAAGACCTTCCTGCACGACCATCGCAACGCCGTGGTCGCCGACCCCGCCTTCATCATGTACCGCATCGCCGTGCTGGCGATGAACGCCTCGCTCGTCTCCGTTCCGCTCCGGGAAGACCGGCACGACCTCGAGGCGATGGCGGCGGCGTGCGACAAGCGGACCGGGCTGGTCTACATCGGCAACCCCAACAACCCGACCGGCACCTACGTCGGGCGCGAGGCGTTCGAGGCCTATTTCGCCAAGGTTCCGTCCCACGTCCTGACCGTCATCGACGAGGCCTACTGCGACTATGTCGAGGGGCGCGACTATCCCGACGGGCTGGAGTTCCTCCGCTCCGGGCGCCACGTCATCATCCTGCGAACTTTTTCCAAGATCCACGGGCTGGCGGGGCTGCGTATCGGCTTCGGGCTGACCTCGCCGGACGTCGCCGGGGCCCTCGAGGCGGTGCGGTCGCCGTTCAACACCTCGGCCGTGGCCCAGGCGGCCGCCCTGGCGGCCCTGGAGGATCGCGGCCACGTCACCCGGTCGCGCACCCGCAACACCCGCGAGACCCGCTTCCTCGAGACCGAGCTGAGGCGCCGGCGCCTCGATTTCGTCCCGACCGCGGCCAACTTCATCCTGGTCCGGACCGGGCTGGGAGGGGAGGAGCTGCACCGCCTCCTCCTGGAGAAGGGGGTCATCGTCCGGCCGATGGAAGCGTACGGCTACAAGGACGCCGTGCGGGTCACCATCGGCCGCCGGCAGGACAACTCCCGCTTCCTCAAGGCCCTCGATGCCGTCCTTTCCCGGTCCGGTCGCAAGCGGCCGAACGCACCCCGTCGTCCGTAATCCCCTGAAAACACTGTTTTTCGACTTGACAGCCCTCGGGTCGGTTCGTATGATCGCCCAATCCTTGGCGAGCATCGGGCAGTGGCGCGTGAAGTGCGCCCCCGAGTTGCGCCCGGGCTACGACCGATGACGATCAAGGAGGATTCACGGCGCATGGATTTGCAGAACACGAACGACGACCCGTCCGGACTCGACTCTCCCCCCCCCAGCGTTTCCTCTTCACCACGAGCCAAGAAGCGCGAGCCGTTGCGGCTGATGCACACGGCCACCGACGAAGAGCCCGGGGGCGATGAATTCCGCCAGCTCATGGAGATGTACGACCAGTCGCTCCGCACCCTCGCCGAGGGGGAGGTGGTGCGCGGGCGGGTGCTGCGGGTGGGCCCGAACGGCGTGATCGTCGACGTGGGCTACAAGTCCGAAGGCATCATCGACCTCGACGAGTTCACCGGCCCCGACGGCGCGACGCACGTCAACGTCGGCGACGAGATCGACGTGCTCCTGGAGAAGACCGAGAACCGCGACGGCTACGTCGTGCTCTCCAAGGAGAAGGCCGAGAAGATGAAGGTGTGGGAGGAGATCGAGCGCGCCTACACCGACGGCCGCGCGGTCACCGGCATCGTCAAGGAACGCATCAAGGGGGGCCTCGCCGTCGACATCGGCGTGCGCGCCTTCCTGCCCGGGTCCCTCGTGGACGTCCGCCCGGTGCGCAACCTCGACGCGCTCAAGGGCAAAGAGCTGCAGATGCGGGTCATCAAGGTGAACCGCAAGCGCGGCAATATCGTCCTGTCGCGCAAGGCCATCCTCGAGGAGGAGAACTCCAGCAAGAAGAAGCGCACCCTCGAGGGGCTCACCGAGGGGAAGATGGTCCGCGGCGTCATCAAGAACATCACCGAGTACGGCGCCTTCGTGGACCTCGGCGGCATCGACGGCCTGCTGCACAAGACCGACATGTCGTGGGGCCGCATCAACCACCCGTCCGAGATGTTCAACGTCGGCGACGAGGTGGACGTGGTCATCCTCAAGTTCGACCCGGACAAGGAGCGGGTGTCGCTCGGCCACAAGCAGCGCTCCGCCGATCCGTGGGAGAACGTCGACGCCAAGTACCCGCGCGAGTCGCGCGTGCACGGCAAGGTCGTCAGCCTGACCGACTACGGCGCCTTCGTCGAGCTCGAGGCGGGGGTCGAGGGCCTCATCCACATCTCCGAGATGTCCTGGACCAAGCGGGTGAAGCACCCGTCGAAGGTGCTGACGCTCGGCGACACGGTCGAGGCGGTGGTGCTCGACGTCGACAAGACGGCGCGCCGCCTGTCGCTCGGCCTGCGGCAGACCGAGCCGAACCCCTGGCAGACGATCACCGAGCGCTACCACGAAGGGGACCGGATCACCGGCAAGGTGCGCAACCTGACCGACTTCGGCGCCTTCATCGAGGTCGAGGAGGGCATCGACGGGCTGGTCCACATCTCCGACATGTCCTGGACCAAGCGCCTCAAGCACCCCTCCGAGATGCTCAAGAAGGGGGACGACGTCGAGGCGGTCATCCTCAAGATCGACATCGAGAACCAGCGGCTGTCGCTCGGCGTCAAGCAGCTGCAGCCGAACATCTGGGAGGAGTTCTTCAAGAACCACGTCATCGGCGACGTCGTGTCCGGCCGCGTCGTGCGGCTCACCGACTTCGGCGCCTTCATCGAGATCCAGGAGGGCATCGAAGGGCTGGTGCACGTCTCCGAGATCGCCGACGAGCGCGTCGAGAAGCCGGCCGACCGGCTGGCGCTCGACGGCATGGTCACGGCGAAGATCATCAAGATGGACATCGCCGAGCAGAAGATCGGGCTGTCGATCAAGGCAGCCGCCCAGGACGCCCACCGCGAGGACTACCGCTCCTTCATGCGCACGCAGGGGAGCGGCAGCGCCAATCTCGGGGAGGTGGCCGGGCACACCGGCAAGCGCCGCGAGAAACGCCGCCGGCCCGACCTGGCCGACGACGACGGCGACGACGACTAGGAACGGGGAATCCCGATGACCAAGGCCGATCTGGTCGAAGAGGTCGCGCGCGTCTCGGAGGTCACGAAGAAGCACTCCGAGGCCATCGTCAACACCGTCTTCGACTCGATCGTCCAGGCGCTGCAGCGGGACGACAAGATCGAGCTCCGGGGTTTCGGATCCTTCCGCATCCGCCAGCGCCGATCCCGCCAGGGGCGCAATCCCAAGACCGGCGACAAGGTGGACGTGCCGGCCAAGCGCATCCCGTACTTCAAGCCGGGCAAGGAGCTGAAGGAGCTGATCAACTCCGCCACCGGCGAGCCGATCCCCGCCGCCGGCCGGTCGGGGAGCGAGGCCTCCTAGCCGGCCTCGATCGGGGCCGAGCATGGAACGACTCTTCAGTCCCTGGCGCCTTCGCTACGTGGCGGCGCCCCATCCGCAGCGCGGCTGTGTTTTCTGCCGCGCCATCCGATCGACCGACGACCGCGCCAACCTGGTGCTGCATCGCGGCCGGACGCACTTCGTCATCCTGAACAAGTTCCCCTACAGCAACGGCCACCTCATGGTCGTGCCGCGGGCGCATCTCTCCTCGCCGGCCGAATCCGAGCCCGAGGCGCTCCTCGAGATGATGAGCCTCGTGGTGCGCGCCGAGGAGGCCCTGCGGCGGGCCTACCGCCCGGAGGGGATCAACCTCGGAATGAACCTGGGGCGCAGCGCCGGCGCCGGGATCACCGGCCACTATCACCTGCACATGGTGCCGCGCTGGAACGGCGACACGAACTTCATGAGCGTCGTGCACGCGACGCGCGTCATCCCCGAGGCACTGGGGACCGCGTGGCGGCGCCTGCGACCGCTCCTGAACGCGGGCCCCGGCGTCGAGGCGCGCGGGGCGCGGCTGCGGGCCAAGCCGGCTCGGCGCCCCGGACGGCGCCCGGCGCCGCGGCGGGTGCGCGGATGAAGCGCTACGTCATCGAGACCTGGGGCTGCCAGATGAACGTGCACGACTCCGAGAAGATGGCGGGGATCCTGCGCGGCTGCGGCTACGAGGAGGCGGCCTCGGCGGGGGAGGCGGACCTCGTGCTCCTCAACACCTGCAGCGTGCGCGAGAAGGCCGCCGCCAAGGTCTTCTCCCGACTCGGCGCGCTCCGGCGCCTGAAGCGGGCGCGCCCATCGATGATCCTCGGGGTGTGCGGCTGCGTCGCCCAGGTGGAGGGGGCGACCATCTTCCGCCGCGCCCCGTGGGTCGATCTCGTCATGGGGCCGCGGAATCTCGCCCACCTCGGCGAGCTCCTCGAGCAGGCGCGCCGCGACGGCCGCTCCCTGAGCCTGGCGCGCGACGACGATCCGATCGTCTTCCCGTCCGGCACCGCGGCGCGCGCGCAAGGGCCCAAGGCCTACGTGACCGTGATGGAGGGGTGCAACAAGCACTGCGCCTTCTGCATCGTGCCCTCGACGCGCGGCCGCGAGGTGTACCGCTCCGCGGCGGAGATCGTCGAGGAGGCGCGCCAGCTCGTGGCGTCCGGCTACGCCGAGATCGAGCTGCTCGGGCAGAACGTCAACGCCTGGCACCACGGCGAGGACGACTTCGCCGCGCTCCTGCACCAGGTCGACCGGCTGCCCGGCGTGCGCCGGCTGCGTTTCACGACGTCGCACCCGGGTCACCTGACGCGCCGCATCATGGAGGCGATGCGCGACCTGCCGTCGGTGTGCAACCACCTGCACCTGCCGGCGCAGTCGGGATCGGACCGGGTGCTGAAGCGCATGCGCCGCGGCTACACGCGCGAGCGCTACCTCGCGAAGGTGCGCTTCCTGCGCGACGCCGTCGCGGGCATGGCGTTCAGCACCGACCTCATCGTCGGCTTCCCGGGGGAGACCGAGGAGGATTTCGCGGCGACCCTCGAGCTGGTGCGCGAGGCCGGCTTCGCGCAGCTCTACGCGTTCTGCTACTCGCCGCGCCCCGGAACGGAAGCCGCGGGCGCCACGGATCCGGTGCCCGCCGAGGTCCAGGCCGAGCGCCTGCAGCGGCTGCTGGCGCTCCAGGAAACGCAGCAGCGCAGCGCCAACCAGGATCTCGTGGGCCGCACCTTCGAGGTGCTCGTGGACGGGGCGAGCCGCCTCGACGGCGACGTGCCCAAGGGACGCACGCGCTGCAACCGGATCGTGCACCTGCCCGCGGATCTTCCGCCGGGATCGCGCTTCCTCGAGGCGCGCATCGTCCGCGCCTACCCGCATTCGCTGACGGGGGAGCTCCGGCCTACACCGCCCGCCGCTTGACTCGCCCGAAGCGGCGGGCTATAAAAGGCCCGATTCACACGACTCCGCCGCGATCGCGCCGATCACGACCGGCTCACCAAGGAACTCGATGGAACTCGAAATGAAGATCAAGGGGTTGATGATCGACCCCATCACCCAGATGCCGATCATCATCCTGCGCGATCCGAACAGCTCCGCGGTGCTGCCGATCTGGGTCGGCATCTTCGAAGCGAATGCCATCGCGCTGCAGATCGAGAAGATCGCGACGCCGCGCCCGATGACACATGACCTCCTGAAAAGCGCCATCCAGGGACTCGAGGCGTCGGTCGAGAAGGTGCTCATCACCGATCTCAAGGAGAACACCTTCTACGCGCTCATCTACCTCAAGCACCAGGGAAGGATGATGCCGATCGATTCGCGTCCGAGCGACGCCATCGCCCTGGCGCTGCGCACCGGGTCGCCGATCTTCGTGAACGCCGAAGTGATCGACAAGGCCAAGAACACCGACATGACCCGTGACGCCGGCGAGTCCGAGCGCATCCGGAAATGGCTGGACAGCCTCGACCCCGACGATCTCGGGAAGTACAAGATGTAGCGTAAATAACTGACAACAAAAGACTTATCGTCGCTGTAGCACGGCCGGTCGTACGTCACCTTCAATCCGCAGAGCCACGGGGGCCTTCCCAGAGTGATCCTGGCCATCGCCAACCAGAAGGGAGGCGTGGGCAAGACCACGACCTCGATCAACCTCGCCGCCGCGCTCGCCCAGAAGGGCTACGAAACCCTCCTCCTCGACCTCGATCCCCAGGGCAACGCCACGCTGTCCTTCCTCGACCCGGAGCAGATCCAGACCTCGATCTACGAGGCGCTGACCGACGAGGACAAGACGGTCAAGGATGCCGTCTGCAAGACGGCGTACAAGCACCTGTCGGTCGTGCCGGCGCGCATCAACCTGGCGAAGTTCGAGAGCAAGCTGCTGGGGGACATCGACAGCCACTTCCGGCTGAAGGACCGCCTCAAGAGCGTCGTGAAGGAATTCAAGTACATCATCATCGATACGCCTCCGACGCTCGGCCTCATGACGGTCAACTCGCTGGTGGCGGCCTCGCACCTGCTCGTGCCGATTCAGTCGTCCTACTTCGCCCTCGAGGGCACCGACGATTTGCTCGAGACCGTCGAGAAGATTCGGGCGCGCGCCAATCCCACGCTCGAGTTCCTCGGGGTGGTCATCACCATCCACGACAAGCGGACGATCCTCGGTCGGGACATTCGCAACCACATCAACGAGGTGTTCGGGAAGAAGGTCTTCCGGACCATCATCTCGCGCAGCGTCCGGCTCGAGGAAAGCCCGGCCTACAAGGAACCCATCTTCACCTTCGCTCCCCACTCCACCGGGGCGCTCGAGTACTACAAGCTCTCCGAGGAGGTCATTGGACGTGTCTAAGCAGCGCGGCCTGCCGACGAACCGCCGGATGCGGCACGATCAGCACTTCGTGGACAACCTGGTCGCCGGACCGTCCGAAAGTATCGGCCGACTCATCCCGATCGATCAGCTCATCCCGAATCCGGATCAGCCGCGCAAGATGTTCGGCGACATCACCGACCTCGTCTCGTCGATCAAGGAGAAGGGCGTGCTCGAGCCGGTGCTGGTCCGGCCGGCAGGGGAGAAGTTCCAGATCATCGCGGGGGAGCGTCGCTACCGCGCTTCCCTCCAGGCCGGACTCTCGCAGGTGCCCTGCATCGAGCTCGACGTCGATGACCGCGGCGTCCTCGAGATCAGCCTCATCGAGAACCTCCAGCGCCTCGATCTCGATCCGTTCGAGGAGGCCGACGGGCTGCAGAAGCTGACCGAGAAGTTCCTGTACACCCACGAGGAGATCGCCAAGAAGCTGGGGAAGTCGCGCACCTCGATCACCGAGACCCTCAGCCTCAACAACATCCCGACCGAGCTGCGTGGCATCTGCCGCGAGGCGGGGATTGCGACCCGCTCGACGCTTCTCCAGGTAGCCCGCCTCGGAAACCCCGAAGCGATGGCGGCCATGATCCTCGAGATTCGCCGGTCGGGTTTGACGCGCGATGACGTACGCAAGATGAAGGACAAGGAGAAGCAGACGGCTGGTCGTCCGCGCGGCTTCTTGTTCCGGTTCAAGCCGCAGGACAGCAAGTTCTTCCTCAACATCCGATTCCGCCGCTCCGAGGTCTCGAAGGACGAGATCATCCAGACCCTGCAGGATCTGATCGAGCAGCTGCAGAAATCCTAGCCAGTCTTAAAACTCCCCACACGACCCGATTCGCGCCCGCTGACGAAAATGTCGGCGCGCCGACATTTCCACAGGGATTGCGTCTGTCCAGGAACAGCGCCATGGCATGGGGCTACCTGGTCATTCGAGTTCGAGAGCGCTGGGTTCAGTCTCGACCGCCTGGTCAGGATCATGGCTGATGTCGCTGCGGTTGGTCTGGTGTCTCGTGTTGAGCTGACCAGACGCGATCCTTGAATAGCCGCCAGCGATATCAGTCCTGGGGTTCGGAGACCGGCAGAGGGCGATTTGCGTCAGGCATCCAACGCTGCCGGCTCGTGGTTCATTCACGTCCTACGGGATCCTTCATGGTGGAAAGGCCCTCTGACCTGGGCCTGGAAGCGGGCGCTGAATCCCAGCGCCACAGCCAACCCATCCGGTCGCCGCCGCGAGCTGGATGCCTCGTTCGACCCACGCTTGTCGACAATCCACGCCTGGCCCATGCGATGACTGAGGACCTTGCCATGCAGCCTCCGTCCGTGGACCTCGCTGCGAACCCTTTCCTGTGACTTGCCCGCCGCCTCGCCACCCCCAGCTTTACATAAGATGTCTTATCGGACGTTGAAAGCGGGGTCGTGGGAACCGAACGGCGGCGCGGTTTTCGGCGCTGTGGGCCGGCTGTGGACGGCGATTTCTGCGCCTGTGAATGGATTCCGGCGGGGCGTTGACGACCTGCGGAACGCGGCCTAGGATGCCGTTCCGTCGTGCGAATCCTGCCGCTGCGCCTGGAGCGTTACGTCTTCCGCGAGGTCCTCAGCCCCTCGGCCCTGGGGCTCGTCCTCTACATCCTCGTCTTTCTCATGAACGCCCTCTTCCAGATGGCGGAGCTGGCGATCAAGAAAGACATCCCCATCCACATCGTCCTCAAGCTCCTGAGCTACCTGATGCCGCGCATCCTCGAGATGACCCTGCCGATGGCGCTGCTGCTCGGGATTCTCATCGGCATCGGACGGCTCTCGGCCGACAGCGAACTCGTCGCCCTGCGCGCTTCGGGGGTGTCGTACCGCCGGGTCCTGGTGCCGGTGATGTTCCTGGCAGGGATCTGTTTTGCGGCGAGCCTGGCGCTGACGCTGCTGGCCGACCCGCAGGCCCGCTACAAGCAGCGCCGGCTCATGAGCCAGCAGCTCTACTCGGCAGACTTACGCCGGGAGATCAAGCCGCGGGTCTTCTTCGAGCAGGTGCCCGGGCTCCTGGTCTACGCCGACAACGTCTACCAGGAAGGCGACTTCCTGGGGCGGGTGTTCCTGCACCAGACCGACGCCGAAGGCCGCGAGGTCGTGACACTCGCCCACAGGGCGCAGATCGGCTACAGCCGCAAGGAAGGCGTCGTCGAGTTCCTGCTCGAGAATGGCACCAACCACACCATGACGCCGGGCGAGCCGGAGAGCTACCAGATCAGCCACTTCGACCGCCAGCGCATCGTCCGTGGGCCGGACGACACCTGGCGGATGAAGATGGGCATCCTGTCCCGGCCGGCGCCGCGCAACTACGGCGAGCAGAGCGTCACCGACCTCAACGGATCCATCCGGCAGGCCGACGCGCTCGAGGCCGGACCGACCAAGGACCGCGTCGTCGGCACCATCCTGGCCGAAATCCACGCGCGCTTTTCCCTGCCGTTCGCCTGCCTGTCGCTCGCCTTCCTCGGCCTGCCGCTCGGCATCGCCAACCGCCGCGGCGGCAAGGGGTCCGGGTTCAGCCTCAGCATCTGCGTCGTCATCGTCTACTGGCTGCTGTCCACGTCGGGACAGCAGATGGTCCGCGAGGGCCGGATGTCCCCCTGGGTCGGCATGTGGGGCCCGCACGTCATCCTTCTCGTGCTCGGGATGATCCTCTTCCTGACGCGGGAGCGCAGCGAAGGGCTCAACCCGACGGTCCTGGTCCCCTCCCGGTTCCGCCGGATGTTCCGGGGACGGCGGCGCGCCTCCGAGTGGAGCGTGGGGGTCGAGCACGCCGGCCGGCCGCTGGACTCGAAGCTGTGGCGCACGGTGGTCGCTCTCGGCGCGGCCCTGATCGGCATCGGCGCGGTGCTCCTGACTCCCTTCCTGGCGGTCGGCCTCCTGCTCGTCCTGATGATCGTGTCGTTCAGCACGACGCTCGACCGGGACATCCTGAAGCGGTTCCTGCTCATCCTGTCCGGCTGCATCGTGTCGTTCTTCACCCTGTTCCTGGTGTACGAGTTCGTCGGCATCCTCGACGAGATGGTGGAGCGGCAGCAACCCATGACCCTGGCGCTGACCTATCTCGCGTACCGCATGCCCTGGATCCTGTCGCAGGTCATCCCGATCTCCTGTCTGATGGCGGCGCTCCTGACCTACGGGCTGATGTCCCGCTTCAACGAGGTCACGGCGGTGAAGGCGGGCGGGACCAGCATCTACCGTCTCGCGGTGCCGGTCATCCTCGCCACGGTGGTGACGAGCGTTCTCGCCTACGTGAACTATGACTACGTCGTCCCGTACTCGAACCAGGAGTACTTCCGCATCAACGACATCATCCACGGGAGGAGCCCGCGCTCGTACGCCATCGGAGACCGGCGCTGGGTCTTCGGCGAAGGCGGACGCCTGTTCAACTTCCGCAACTACGTCGCCCCGGCCCTCCCCTCCCTGCCGGCGCTTCCGAGCAGCGGCACCTTCGAAGGGTTCTCGGTCTACCTCCTCGATCCGGCCTCGTTCGAGATGCGCGGCCGGCTCTATGCGCGCAGCGCGGTACGCGACGCGACCGGCTGGGTGCTCCACGACGGCTGGTTCCGCGAATTCGGGACGACCGGCGAGACCTTCGAGCGGTTCGCCGAGAAGCGGTACGAGTTCCCCGAGAACGAAGGCTTCTTCGTGAAGGAATGGAAGAAGCCCGAGCAGATGAACTTCAACGAGCTGCGGCGGCTCGTCCACGACCTCGAGCAGCGCGGCTACGAGGCGCAGGAGCTCAAGGTCGACCTCTACAACAAAACGTCGTTTCCACTCGTGCCCCTCACCCTCGTCATCCTCGGACTCCCCTTCTGCTTCCGGATGGGGCGGCACGGGTCGCTCTATGGCGTCGCCATCGCCATCCTGCTCGCGGCGATCTACTTCCTGGTGTTTTCGGCGACGAGCGCCCTGGGAGGAACCGGGCTGATGCCGGCGTTCCTCGCGGCCTGGGCGCCCAACCTTCTCTTCCTCGGCGCCGGGACCTACCTGCTGCTCAAGACCCCGACCTGAATCAGCGGCCCCAGAGGTAAAGAAGGCGGCGCGCCTCGTAACGGACGTCCTGCGAGGCGTCGCTGCCGCCGATCGCCTGCAGGTCCGGCACGACCTGGTCGCGTTCCGGCCATGACCCGAGCGCCTTCACCGAAGCGACGCGAACGGTCGCATCCGGGTCGCCGTGCGCCCGCTCGCGAATCGACTCCAAAGACGGCCGCTCCTGCTCGGCCGAAGCGGCCGGGAGCCCCTGGAAGACGCGCGCCATGAGTGCGGCGGCTCGCCCACGCACGCCCGGGTCGGAGTCCCGCACGATCCTCTGCAGCCAGTCGAGGTCGTCCCGGTCCCCTTCCTGCAGCCGCATCAACTCGTCGATCGCCGTCGTCTGCAGAAGAGCGTTGCGCTGCTGGGCCCGCTGTCGCAGCGCCTGCGCCTGCTCCCCGGCCGGCAGCGCCATGACCGAGGCGAGCTGGCGCACCGCCTCGATGACCTCCCCCGCGCCCTCGGGCGGCAGGCGGAGGAAGCCGTCGCGCCCGTGGTACAGCTCGAGGATGTTCTCCTTCTTCTTCGTCGGCTTGCGGAAGTTCGGGCGGGAGAGAAAAAAGACGTACTCGTCGCCGTCGGCGAAGTTGATCTGATCCTTGCCGGCGGTCTGGAGGTTCAGATCGCGGAAATCGAGGCGGATGTCCTCGGCCGGAGCCGTCCCGCGGAAGTTTTCCAAAACTTTCACCTCGACCAGCTTGATGGCGCCATGGACGATGCGCCCATGCAGAACGAGGGGCGCGCGGGCCATCAGCTGGTAGAGGGTGAGAGGAACGGATTCACGCACCCTCTCCTGCGCCCGCAGCGCGGTCTCCCCCGCCGCTGCCGCCAGACCCAGCGTCACCAGGAGCGCGACCGCCAGCCGGCGGCGGGTCATCGGCCGCCTCCGCTCGACGACTCGGGCCGGGACGCCCCGGCCGGGGCACCCGCACCGGAGTCTCCTTCGGCGAGGGCCTCCTCGATCCGGCGGACCAGATCCGGGTCTTTCGGCTTGAGGTCGCGCGCGGCCTCGAGCTCCACCCTTCCCTCCTCTTCCTGGCCGTTCCGCTGCAGAACCCGTCCGAGGTTGTAGTGCGCCTCGGCCGAGTTTCGGTCGAGCGAGACGGCGCGACGGTAGGCCGCGACCTCCTCCGCAGTGCGTCCGAGCTGCCCCAGCGCCGTGCCGAGGTTGTTGAAGGCGGAGGCCGACTTCGGGTCCAGCGCACTGGCCCGCTCCAGCTCCCGCACGGCCTCCTCGTCGCGGCCCATCAGGTGCAGGAGCGCTCCCAGGTTGCTGCGGATGTCGGCATCTTTCGGTGCGTGCTGCACCGCCTGGCGCAGGAGCGTCTCCGCCTCGGCGTACTCCTTGTCGTCCTCGAGCAGCACGGCCAGATTGCTGTAGGCACCGGCGAAGCCGGGGGTCGCCTTGATGGCGCGGCGGAAGGCATCGGCCGCCGCCGCCTTCTCCCCCCGGCCGCGCAGCACGATGCCGATATTGTTGTAGGCCTCGCCGAATTCCGGGTCGATGGTCACGACCCGGCGGAATTCCGCCAGCGCCTCGTCATGCCGCCCCTGCCGCTCGCGCAGCAGGCCCAGGTCATTGCGCGCCTCGGTGAAGTTCGGGTCGATGGCCAGCGCGGCCTGGTAGTCGCTCTCCGCTTCGTCGGGATGACCGCGGCGCTCCGCAATGCGGCCGCGCAGGTATTCGGCGTCGCGCGAGCGGGGCTGGCGCTGGACGTGCGTGGCGATGTCCTGGAGCGCGCCATCGTAATCGCGCAGCTCGATGCGGGCGCGGGCCATGTTGAGCCGCGCGATCGACAGGTCCTCGTGCGCCGCGATCGCCTGCTGGAACTCCGCGAGCGCCTCCTGCGCCCGTCCCTGGAACAACAGCGCCGCGCCGCGATTGTTGTGGGCATTCGGGCTGCCGGTGCCCGCGATGTAGCCGAGCGAGCGGAGCTTTTCGATGCGCTCGGCGTCGCCTTCCGCGTCGGCCGTGCCGTCCCCCGCTGCGGCGACGGCTGGCGCGACCGCCGGTTTCGGCGCGGGCGTCACCACGCTGCCGGAAGCGGACGCAACCGGACTGCCCGGTGCGGTCGCGCGGACCGGATCCGGCGAGCCCGGGGGCACCGGCGCGGCGGCGGCCATGACCGTGGGCGTCGTCCCGCCCGCCGTTTTCTCCCAGGACGCGATGTAGGAATCGGGGTGGCCCCGGAGCCAGGCGGGATCGAACGCGTCCGCCACCGGGCGTCCGTCCATGTCCTCCCCCACCGGCAGCCCGACGAGCCTCAGGAGCGTCGGCGCAATGTCGAGGAGCGAGACCTCGTCCAGCTCGACGCCGCGACGGAACGCCGGGCCGTTGAACACGGCGATGCCGTACTGGCGGTGCCAGTCGGCGGCGATGCCGTAGCCGGGTCGGGACTCGGTGCGCGGCCGGTTGTCCCCGGTGCGGAAGCCATGGTCCGAAAGGACCACCACGGTCGCGGGGGTGATGCCGTCAATCAGGCGCCCGAGCAGCCGATCCGCCTCCTCGTATTCGGCGTCCACCGCACGGCCGAAGCGGCGCTGCGCGGCCGCATCGATCCCGGGAAGCGGCGGCGGAGCGTAGGGCATGAACAGGTGCGCCACGGTGTCGGTCCCCTCGAAGTAAACGGCCGTGAGGTCCGCATGGTGCCGCGCTTCGAGCGCCAGGGCCGCCGCGGTGTAGGTCCGCCCCGAGGCGATCGCCGTCCGGAGATCGTCCACCAGCCTCGTTTCCTTGTCCGACAGGCCCGACAGGTCCCCGGCATTTCTCACGAAGGGCTCGAGGTCGGCGGGTGTGACGGCGTCGGGAGCGACGGTCGCGGCGACGACCGCGTCATCATCGGCCGGTGGCGACACCTTGCCGCGGCGATCGCGCTCCTCCACCGGGCGCACGCCGATGAGCTGATATGCGACGCGATCGGAGACGATGTAGCCGTTGACCTGCTCGGCGGGCGCCGTCGCCCACCAGCCGGTGACCCCCACCGAAAGCCCACGCTCGCTCAGGATGTTCCAGAAGGCCTTGACGCGCCTTTGGGCCGAGGAGACCGGCGCCTCCTCGCCGTCGCGGCCGGTCGAGACGACGAAATCCAGGATGCCGTGACGCTGCGGCACGACCCCGGTGGCCATGCTCGTCCACAGCACCGGGGACAGCATCGGGGAAATGGTCTTGAGGCGCGACCGCACCCCTTCGCGCACCAGCTTGTCGAGCCGGGGCATCCGGCCCGCCTTGCGCAGCGGGTCGATGACGTTCCAGTCGGCGCCGTCGAAGCCGACCACGAGCACCCGGCCGGCGGGCAGCGGTCCGGTCGCCGCCTCGCCCGCCGCCGGATGGCGCAGGCGGATGCGGCCGACCTCGCACGACTGCAGCACCAGACCTTCGTCGCGCAGGCGATCGGCGAGGGCGCGGCCGATGGCGTCCTGGACGCCGCTGGTCCTTTCTCCCGACACCTCGGAGTAGGCGGCGGAGCCGAGCGCCTGCCGCAGCGCCTCGCGCGCCCAGAGCGCGACCCCCTGCTGCTCGTAACGCGGCCCGAGCCGGCGGTGCAGCTCGAAGAGACGGTCGTCGTCGACGCGGTAGCGCAGGAGCAGGTCCGCGTCGACGTCGCTGCCGTCGCGGGTGCGCAGGGGCTCCGTGCCGATCCGCCCCGGGATCGACAGGGTGACGGCGCGGACCGGGTAGAACGACAGGCGGAGGAGACCCGGCGGGACGAGGTGCCACCCCGGGGCGGCCCGCACCGGGTCGACGAACCCGAGGGGCGAGTCGAGGACCGCCGCCCGGCCGTCGTCGTCAGGAACGCGCTTCAGGCCGCAGAGCAGCCAGATCGCCGCGGCGAGCGCGGCCAGACCGGCGGCGATGCGCCGGCGTCGATCGAGTCGGATCCCCATGTGGCGCGGCGCGGAGGGGATGCCCCCCTCGCGCCGCGGGGAGATCTTAGGTCCCTTCGGACCAGGAGGACAGGTAGGCCTTCTGCTCGTCGGTCAACTGGTCGATGGTGATCCCCATCGAGGCCAGCTTCAGGCGGGCGATTTCCCGGTCGATGTTCAGGGGAACGGGGTGGACCTTCTTCGCCAGCCCCTTCCCCTCCTTGACCAGGTATTCGAGCGACAGCGCCTGGTTGGCGAACGACATGTCCATGACCGCCGCCGGGTGCCCCTCGGCCGCCGCCAGGTTGATGAGGCGCCCCTCGCCGAGCAGGTTGATCCGGTGGCCGTTCTTCAGGACGTACTGGTCGACGTAATCGCGGATCCGCTCCTTCTTGCCGCCCGCGAGCTTCTCCAGGGCCGGGATGTCGATCTCGACGTTGAAATGCCCCGAGTTGGCGACCACCGCCCCGTCCTTCATCGCCTGGAAGTGCTCCCCGCGCAGCACGTGCTTGTTGCCGGTGAGGGTCAGGAAGACGTCGCCGATCTTCGCCGCCTCGGCCATCGGCATCACCTGGAAGCCGTCCATCACCGCCTCGATCGCCTTCACCGGCTCGACCTCGGTGACGATCACCTGGCCGCCCAGCCCGGCGGCGCGCTGCGCCACGCCGCGGCCGCACCAGCCGTAGCCGACCACCACGATCCGCAGCCCGGCGATGAGCAGGTTGGTGGCCCGCACGATCCCGTCCAGCGTGCTCTGGCCGGTGCCGTAGCGGTTGTCGAAGAAGTGCTTGGTCATGGCGTCGTTGACCGCGATGATCGGGTAGTTGAGGACGCCGTCGTTCGCCATGCTGGTGAGGCGGATGACGCCGGTCGTGGTCTCCTCGGTGCCGGCGAACACGCCCGCGAGCAGGTCGCGGCGCTTGGTGTGCAGCATGTTGACCAGGTCGGCGCCGTCGTCCATCGTCACCTGGGGCGCCGGGTCGAGCGTCGACGCCATGTGCTTGTAGTAGGTGTCGTTGTCCTCGCCCTTGATGGCGAAGGTCGGGATGCCGTACTCGGCGGCGAGCGCCGCGGCGACCTCGTCCTGCGTGGAGAGCGGGTTGCTGGCGCACAGGCGCGCCTCGGCGCCGCCGGCCGCGAGCGCCCGCATCAGGTTCGCGGTCTCGGAGGTGACGTGCAGACAGGCCGCGATCTTCAGCCCCCTGAGCGGACGCTCGCGCTCGAACCGCTCGCGGATGGCGCGCAGGACCGGCATCTGGGCATCGGCCCACTCGACGCGGCTTTTCCCTCTCGCCGCCTGGTTCAGATCCCTGACATCGCTCGCCGTCGTGCGCGCCACAGCCCCTCCTCGTTTCCCGTGTGAGCCGCCGCGGTTCGCGGCGGAGTTGTCCTCTGGCTCGATGCCGTCTTCAGGCTCGAACCCGACTCAGCCCGCGGCGACCGTCGCCGCGCCGACCCCGGCGGCGCGCCGCAGCGCCTCCGCCTTGTCGGTCTTCTCCCAGGTGAATCCCGGCCCGCTGCGCCCGAAGTGGCCGTAGGCCGCCGTCGGCAGGTAGATGGGGCGGCGCAGGTCGAGCGACTCGATGATCTCGCGCGGCTTGAGCCCGAAGTGCTCGCGCACCAGCGGCACCATCTTCTCGTCGGCGATCGTCCCGGTGCCGAAGGTGTCCACCATGATCGACACCGGGTCGGCGACGCCGATGGCGTAGGCGATCTGCACCTCCGCCCGCTCGGCGAGACCCGAGGCCACCAGGTTCTTGGCGATGTAGCGGGCCATGTAGGCGGCGGAGCGATCCACCTTCGTCGGATCCTTGCCCGAAAAGGCGCCGCCGCCGTGCGGCGCGTAGCCGCCGTAGGTATCGACGATGATCTTGCGGCCCGTCAGGCCCGTATCGCCCTGGGGTCCGCCGACCACGAACCGGCCGGTCGGGTTGATGTGGATGGCGGTCTTCGCGTCGCGCAGCGACTCGGGGATGACCGGCTTGATCACGTGCGTCTCGATGTCGCGCCGCAGGTCCTCGGTCTTGATCTCGGGGGCGTGCTGGCTGCTGACGACGACCGCGTCCACGCGGACGGGCTTCACGCCGTCGTACTCCACGGTCACCTGCGTCTTGCCGTCGGGGCGCAGGTACGGCAGCGTCCCGTCGCGGCGCACCTCCGACAGGCGCAGCGCCAGGCGGTGCGCCGTCTGGATCGGCAGCGGCATCAGCTCGGGGGTCTCGCGGCAGGCGAAGCCGAACATCATCCCCTGGTCCCCGGCGCCACCGGTGTCCACGCCCATGGCGATGTCCGGGGACTGCTTGTCGATGGCCGTCAGGATGCCGCAGGTCTCGCAGTCATAGCCGAACTTGGCGCGGGTGTAGCCGACGCGGCGGATGGTGTCGCGCACGACCGCGGCGACGTCCACGATGGCGGTCGTGGTGATCTCCCCCGCCACCACGGCCAGGCCGGTGGTGACCAGGGACTCGATGGCGACGCGCGACTTCGGGTCCTGCTTGAGGACCTCGTCGAGCAGAGCGTCGGAGATCTGGTCGGCGATTTTGTCGGGGTGCCCCTCGGTCACCGACTCCGACGTGAACAGATGTCTGCCCTGGCCCATGAGCGAACCCCTCCCCGTTCGGCAAAAGAGGGAAAGGATACGGGAGTCGCCGCTTTCAAGTCAACGAAATCGGACCGACCCCTTGCCCAGAACGTCTTCCAGCGCCAGCGTCAGGTCGCGGCTCGGCGTCACCTTGAGGGCGCCGGCGGTCTTGAGGGTGGCGCGGAACCCCTCCGGACGGGTCACCTCGAGGTACACCGGGCACGGGCCGGGCCGGTCGGACAGGAGCGTCCGCAGCCGCTCGGCCTTCCCCGGCTCGAGCCCCTCGTCCGGGAGGCTCAGGACCACCTCGCGCGCCTTTTTCTCCTCCGCCTGCTGCAGCGGCAAAAGGGTCTCGGCGATGATGCGGCGGCGGTCCTCGTCCACCTCGACCGTGCCGGTGACGAGCAGGGCCGTATCCTCCTCGATCAAGGAGCGCTGCCGGGCGAAGGCCTCGGGGAAGACGATCACCTCGACGCTCCCCTCGAGATCGGCGAGGTTGAACACCGCCATGGCGTCGCCCTTCTTGGTGCGGCGCTTCTTGAGGGCGGAGACCAGACCGGCGAGCGTCGCCGGGCCCGGGCGCTGCACGTCCATGAGGCTCACGCTCGTGTGCGAGACGAGCCCGCGGAAGCGCGGGGCTTCGTCCTGGAGCGGATGCCCCGACAGGTAGAACCCGAGTGTTTCCTTCTCGCCCGCGAGGAGCTGGGCGCGCGGCCATTCCTCGGCGGCGCCGAGCGCCTCCTCGACGGGGCCGGCTCCCGCCGCGCCGAAGAGTCCGCCCTGGCCGGTCTCGCGATCGCTTCTCGCCTTCTGCGCCGACTCCATCGCCCGGTCCACGCCGGTGAACACCGCGGCGCGCGACGGTCCCAGGCCGTCGAGCGCCCCCGCCTTGATGAGCGACTCGATCACGCGCTTGTTGAGGACCCGGCCGTCGACCTCGCGGCACAATCCGGCGACCGATCCGATCCGTCCGAGGCGGCGCCGGGCCTCGAGGATGGTGTGCACCGCCGTCTCCCCGACGTTCTTCACGGCGCCGAGCCCGAAGCGCAGCCCGTCCTCCTCGACCGTGAAGTCGAGCTCCGAGCGGTTGAGATCCGGGGGCAGCACCGGGATCGCCATGGCGCGGCAGGCGCCGATGTACTTGACGATGTTGTCGGTGTTCTCCTTTTCCGCCGTCAGCAGGGCCGCCATGAAGTGCCGCGGGTGGTGCACCTTGAGCCAGGCGGTCTGGTAGGCGACGAGCGCGTACGCCGTCGAGTGCGAGCGGTTGAAGCCGTAGCCCGCGAAGTACTCCATCAGCTCGAAAATCTTCCTGGCGTCCTTCTCGCCGATCTTCCGCTCCTTCGCCCCGGCGACGAACTTGTCGCGCTGCGCGGCCATGACGTCGCGCTTCTTCTTCCCCATGGCGCGGCGCAGGAGATCGGCCTCGCCGAGCGTGAACCCGGCCAGCTCGGAGGCGATCTTCATGACCTGCTCCTGGTAGACGATGACGCCGTAGGTGACGCCGAGGACCCCTTCGAGCTGCGGCACGGCGTACTCGATGGGCTTGCGGCCGTGGCGGCGCTCGATGAAGTCGTCGATCATCCCCGAGCCGATGGGCCCCGGCCGGAACAGCGCGTTCAGGGCGATGAGATCCTCGAAGCGGTCCGGCTTGAGCTTGCGCAGGATGTCCTTCATCCCCGACGACTCGAACTGGAACACGCCGTCCGTTTTCGCGGCCGCGAACAGGGCATAGGTCTGCGGGTCGTCGAGCGGCAGGTGGTCGAGATCGGGGTCGACGCCCTTGTCGCGCTTCAGGGCCGCGACGCAGTCGGACAAGAGCGTCAGCGTCTTGAGGCCAAGGAAGTCCATCTTCAAGAGGCCGATGGCGCCGATCTCGTCCATGGCGTACTGCGTGACGACTTCGTTGTCCTTGGTGCGCCCGAGCGGCGAGAACTCGACGATGGGCTTCGGGGAAATGACGACCCCGGCGGCGTGCACCGAGGCGTGCCGCGTCAGCCCCTCGAGACGCTTCGACACGTCGAGGAGCTGGCGGATGCGGTCTTCCTTCTCGTAGAGGGCCTTGAGCGGGGGTGATTCCTCGAGGGCCCGCTCGATGGTCATGTCGAGCGCCGCCGGCACCATCTTGGCGATCTTGTCGCAGTCGCCGAAGGGGATGTCGAGGCCGCGCCCGGCGTCGCGGATGACCGCCTTCGCGCCCATGGTCGCGAAGGTGATGATCTGCGCCACGTTGTCGCGGCCGTACTTCTCCCGCACGTAGTCGATGACCCGCCCGCGCCCGCGGATGCAGAAGTCGATGTCGATATCGGGCATGGTGATGCGCTCGGGGTTGAGGAAGCGCTCGAACAGGAGGTCGTACTCCAGCGGATCGATGTCGGTGATGCGCAGGCAGTAGGCGACGAGCGAGCCGGCCGCGGAGCCGCGTCCCGGCCCGACCGGGATGCCGTGGTCGCGCGCGTGCTTGATGAAGTCCCAGACGATCAGGAAATAGCCCGGGAACTTCATCCGGCCGATCATGTCGATCTCGAACTCGAGGCGCTCGCGGTACTTTTCGATCGGCGTGCGCCGCGCCCCGGCCGGGCCCTGGCGCCGCCAGGACTCGAGCCGCTCCTCGAAGCCGGCGAGCGTCACCTGGCGGAAGTACGCCTCGATCGACGTCCCCTCCGGCACCTGGAAGTCGGGCAGGAAGAGCCCGCCCTTGTCGATCTCCAGGTTGCAGCGCTCGGCGACGAGCAGGGTGTTCTCGACCGCTTCGGGCAGGTCCTTGAAGAGGGCGCGCATCTCCGCGGCCGGCTTGAGGTAGTGCTCGCTGGTGAAGCGCATGCGCTCGGCGTCCTTCACCGTCCGCCCGGTCTGGATGCAGATGAGGACGTCGTGCGCGAAGTGGTCCTCCTTGCGCAGGAAGTGGCAGTCGTTGGTGGCGAGCAGCGGGATGTCGAGGCGCCGCCCCATCTCGATGAGCACCTCGTTGAGCGCCTTCTCTTCCGGGATCCCCTGGTCCTGGATCTCCAGGAAGAAGTTCTCGCGGCCGAAGAGCTCGCGGTACTCCGAGGCGACCGCCTCGGCGCGCTTCGTGTCGCCGTGCAGAACGGCCTGCGGGATCTCGCCTCCGAGACAGGTGGAGGTGGCGATGAGCCCTTTCGCATACTGGCCGAGAATGTCGCGGTCGATGCGCGGCCGGTAGTAGTAGCCCTCGAGCCAGCCGGCGGTCGAGAGTTTCATGAGATTTCGATACCCCTCCTGGTCGCGCGCCAGGAGGAGCAGGTGGTAGTACGGCTTCTTCCCCGGTCCCGACGGTGTGCGGTCGTGGCGGCTCTTGGGGGCGAGGTAGGTCTCGCAGCCGAGGATCGGCTTGATGCCCTTCTCCGCCGCCGCCTCGAAGAACGGGATGGCGCCGAAGAGATTCCCGTGGTCGGTGATGGCGAGGGCCGGCATGCCGAGGTTGGCCGCCTGCTCCACCATCTCGTCGAGCTTCTGCGCCCCGTCGAGGAGCGAGTACTGCGAATGGTTGTGGAGATGGACGAAGCGGCCGTCGTCTTTCACCGCGCTACTCCCACTCGATGGTGGCCGGCGGCTTGCTCGACACGTCGTACACCACCCGGTTGATGCCGCGCACCTCGTTGACGATGCGGGCCGAGACCCTGGCCAGGAAGTCGTGCGGCAGGCGGGCCCAGTCGGCGGTCATGAAGTCGTCGGTGGTCACGGCGCGCAGGGCGCAGACGTTTTCGTAGGTGCGGCCGTCGCCCATGACGCCGACCGACTGCACCGGCAGGAGCACCACGAACGCCTGCGCCGTGGCGTCGTAGAGATCGGCCGCGCGCAGCTCCTCGATGAAGATGGCGTCGGCGCGGCGCAGGAGATCGAGCCGCGGCCGGGTCACCTCTCCCAGCACGCGCACCGCCAGCCCCGGCCCCGGAAACGGGTGACGCCCGACGAAGCGGCGGTCGAGCCCCAGCTCGATCCCGATCCTGCGCACCTCGTCCTTGAAGAGAGAGCGCAGGGGCTCGACGAGCTTGAGGCGCATGCCGGCGGGCAGCCCGCCGACGTTGTGGTGCGTCTTGATCACCGCCGACGGTCCCTTGTTCGACGTCGACTCGATCAGGTCGGGATAGAGGGTCCCCTGCGCCAGGAAATCCACCGGTCCGGCCGCCTGCGCCTCGCGGTCGAAGACGTCGATGAAGACGCGGCCGATCTCCTTGCGCTTGCGCTCCGGATCGGTGACGCCGGAGAGCGCGGCGAGAAAGGCGTCGGCCGCGTCCACCCGCCGCACCGGCAGGTGGAAGCCGTCGCGGAAGGAGCGCACCACCTCGTCCCCTTCCGCTTCACGCAGCAGGCCGTTGTCCACGAACAGGCACTGCAGCCTCTCGCCGATGGCCCTGTGGATGAGGAGCGCCGCCACGGCGGAGTCGACGCCGCCGGAGAGCCCGGCGATGACCCGCCCGGTTCCGACCCGCTCCCGCACCGCCGCGACCGCCTCCTCGATGAAGGAGGTCAGCTTCCAGGACTCGCCGCAGCCGCAGATGGTGCGCAGGAACGCGGCCAGGAGGAGACGGCCGTGCTCGGTGTGCGACACCTCCGGGTGGAACTGCAGCGCGTAGAGGCGCCGGCGATCGTCGGCCATGGCGGCGATCGGGGCGTTGGTCGAGCGCCCGAGTGCCTTGAAGCCTGGCGGCGGAACGAGAATCGAATCGCCATGGCTCATCCAGACGCGCTGCGTCTTCGGGGTGTCGGAGAAGATCGGCGAGGGCGCCGTGATGTCGAAATCGGACGGACCGAACTCGCGCTCGGGGACCCGCTCGACGCGTCCCCCGAGCTGGTACGCCATCAGCTGCATGCCATAGCACAGGCCGAGCACCGGGATGCCGAGCTCGTACACCTTCGGGTCCATGCGCGGCGCGTTCGTCTCGTAGACCGAGTCGGGCCCGCCGGACAGGATGATTCCCTTCGGATGGAGCGCCCGCAGCCGCTCGACCGGCACGTCGAAGGGCAGAAGCTCCGAGAAGACGTGCAGCTCGCGCACGCGGCGCGCGATCAGCTGGCTGAACTGCGAGCCGAAATCGAGCACCACGATCGTCTCGCGGTGCTCCCCCGGGTGTCGTTCCTGCTGCGACGACGCGGTCACTTTTTCCTCCGGGCGCGCGAGCGCGCCAGACGGTGCACCATGCGTTCGAAAGCGTTCGCCGGGTCCTTCGCGCCGCCGCCCTTGATGCCGCGGTCGGTCTCGAGGCACAGGGCGACCGCCTCGCGGAGCGTCGCCTCGGGCACCGGACCGATCTCGTCGCGCATCCTTTCCACCTGGCCCGGCTTCAGGGCGTAGAGCGCCGGCAGCTCGCGCGGCGCCGTGCGGCGATCGGAGGCCGCCTTCGCCTTGAGCGCCGTGCGCGCGTACCAGGCGAACGCTCCCAGCACCATCGGGCCCTCCTCGCCCGCTTCGAGGAGCGCCCGCAGCCCGGCGATGGCGGCGCCGCGATCCCCGCGCAGCGCGTGGCGCGCGGCCTGGAAGGCGTCCCCGACCCGCGGCACCTCGGCGAGGATGGCGAGGTCGGCGGCCACGACCGGCCGCGGCGCGCCGATGGCGCTCATCATCTTCTGCAGCTCGGCGTCGAGCCGCTTCAACCCGGCGGCCATGAGCCCGGCGCCGATGGCGTCCGCCAGCTCCTGCGACAGGCCGTAGCCCCGGGCCTGCAGGCGGTCGCGCGCCCAGGCGGCCACCGCCGACTCGTCGGCGAGCGGCGCGCACTCGATCACCGTGGCGGCGGCAGCGAGGGTCTTGGAGAAGGTGCGGCGCTGGTCGAACGAGACGTCGCTGAAGACGAGACACGTGCGCGGATTGGGGTTGGCGGCGTATTCCTTGAGCGCCTCGATGCCGTCCGGCTTCAGAGCGTCCGCCTCGCGCACCACGACCAGCCGCCGTCCCGGCCCCATCGGATAGGTGGAGGCGAGATCGACGAGGGCGTGCAGGCTCGTCTCGGGACCGCGGAAGGCCTCGCGGTTGATCCCCGCGGCCTTCTCGTCGAGCGCGGCGTGCTCGATCAGCGCCAGCGCCTCGTCGTGGAACCAGGACTCCTCCCCGACCAGCATGTAGAGGGGGTCCACCGTGCCGCGCGTCAGCGCCTGCCGCAGCCGCGCGAAGGTCAGCCGCGCCATGTCAGAAGCCCTCCAGGATCGAGGTGACGACGCTGCGCGCGAAATCGGTCGCCACCTCGTCGATGGCGACGATCTCCTGGTCGGTGAAGGTGATCGAGGTCTCCGGCACGTCGTATTGCCGCTTGAACAGGAAGTGATCGTCCTCCCACAGGACCTTGTCGGTCGCCGCCTGCTGCAGGACGACCCGCGCGGTGATCAGGATCTCGTAGCGCCGGGCGCGTCCCTGCTCGTTGAGGATGACCGGCGTCGTCGTGTAGGTGAAGAGCGTGCCGTTGAGGACGGCGTCGGCCCCCTCCTCCCCCGGCAGGATGCGCACGCGGCCGCGCGAGGTGAACTCGTCCACGATGTGCTCGGTCACCCGCTGCTCCAGCTCGGGGCGGCTCGTCTTGTTCTCGAAGATCGGGATGCCGACCGACTTCACCGTCGGCGGCAGCGTCGACCCGTGCCCGGAGAGGTGATAGCCGCAGTCCGTCACGGCCGCCGCGCAGAGCAGCGCGCCCAGGGCCGGACTGAGAAGCGCGGGGGCGCGACGCGGCATCGGGGCGCATTATAACCTTCGCCCGAACGCTCCCCTTGCGGCCGTTGAGGGCGGCTCGGCGCTTGCCGCGGCGTCCTTGAACGGCGCGCCTGCTACTGAACGACGAGGTTGAGCAGGCGGCCGGGAAGGTAGATGGTCTTGCGGAGATCCTTCCCCTCGAGGTGCGTGGCGATGCGGACGTCGGCGCGGGCGCGCGACACCGCGTCGGTCTCCGGGGCGTCCTTCGCCACGCGGACGTGGCCGCGCAGCCGCCCGTTCACCTGCACGACGAGATCGATCTCGTCCTCGGTGAGCCAGAACGGATCGGCCTCGGGCCACGTCTCCTTCAGGACGCTCGTGCTCCCGCCCATCCCTTCCCACAACGCCTCGGACACGTGCGGCGCGAGCGGCTGCAGCAGGAGCGCCAGCGTGCGCCCCGCTTCCTTGAGATAGGGCTCGTCGCCGGCCCGCTCCTGGCGCGCCACGTCGGCCGTCTCGTTGAGCAGCTCCATGAGCGAGGAGACCGGCGTGTTGAGGTGCAGGCGCCGGTCGAGGTCGTGCGTCACCTTCTGGATGGTGCGGTGCACCTTGCGGCGCAGCCCGGCGCGGCGCGGCTCGTCCACCCCGTCCTTCGGACCGGGCTCGGGAGCCCGCGCCAGGGCCGAGGCGCGCGGCGCGAACAGGCGCCAGACCCGCTCGAGGAAGCGGAAGCAGCCCTCCACCCCCTGGTCGTCCCACTCCAGGTCCTTCTCGGGCGGGGCGGCGAAGAGGGTGAAAAGGCGCGTGGTGTCGGCGCCGTAGCGGCGGATGAGCTCGTCGGGGTCGACGATGTTGCCCTTGGATTTGGACATCGCCGTCCCGCCCTTGAGCACCATCCCCTGGCACATCATCTGGACGACCGGCTCGTCGAAGGTCACGAGACCGAGGTCGCGCAGCACGCGCGTGAAGAAGCGGGCGTAGATGAGGTGCAGGTGCGCCTGGTTGATCCCGCCGATGTACAGGTCGATCGGGAACCAGGACGCGACGATGGCCGGGTCGAACGGCGCCGAGGTGTTGCGCGCGTCGCAGTAGCGGTAGAAGTACCACGACGAGTCGATGAAGGTGTCCATGGTGTCGGTCTCGCGGCGCGCCTTCCCGCCGCACTTCGGGCAGGTCGTCGCGACGAAGGAGGCCGACTGCGCCAGAGGCGAGCCGCCGGTGCCGGTGAGCGGCGCGTCCTCCGGCAGGATGACCGGGAGGTCCTGGTCCGGGACCGGCACGACGCCGTCACGGTCGCAGTAGATCACCGGGATCGGCGTGCCCCAGTAGCGCTGCCGCGAGATGCCCCAGTCGAGCAGCCGGTACTGGATGGATTCCCTCGCCCGGCCGTCCTTCCCGCCGTCGGCGCGCATGCGGGCCCGCGCGTCGGCGGAGGAGAGGCCGTTGTACGGACCCGAGTTGACCAGGACACCGTCCTCGGTCATCGCCACCGTCGGACGGCCTGCGGCGTCGCGCCGCGGCGCGGCCGTGCCCGAGCCGGCCGGAGGCTCGACGACGACGCGGATGTTGAGGCCGTACTGCGTCGCGAACTCGAAGTCGCGCTCGTCGTGTCCCGGCACCGCCATGATGGCGCCGGTGCCGTAGCCCATCAGGACGAAGTTGCCGACCCAGAGCGGAATGGCTTCGCCGCTGTAGGGGTTCCTGACCTGGAGCCCCGTGTCCACGCCGCGCTTCTCGGTCTCCCCTTCGGTCCCTGCCGCGCGCCGCGCGGCCACCTCGCGCCGCAGCTCCTCGAGCGCGGCCGCCTGCGGCGACCCCGCCGGCACGCGGGCGAGGATCGGGTGCTCGGGAGCGACGACCGAGAAGGTCGCGCCGTAGATGGTGTCCAGGCGCGTCGTGAAGATCTCGAATCCGTCGGCGGCGGAATCCCCGCCGGCGGTGACGAGCGGGAACTTCACGATGGCCCCGACGCTCCTGCCGATCCAGTTCTCCTGGATGCTGCGCACCGCCTCGGGCCAGGCCGGAAGTTTCGCGAGCCCGGAGACCAGTTCCTCCGAGTAGCGGGAGATGCGCAGGAACCACTGGTCGAGCTCGCGCTTGCCCACCACCGAATCGCACCGCCAGCACTTCCCGCCTTCGACCTGCTCGTTGGCGAGGACGGTCTTGCACGAGTCGCACCAGTTCACCTCGCGCCGGCTGCGGTAGGCGAGGTCGCGCTCCAGCATGCGCAGGAAGAACCACTGGTTCCAGCGGTAGTAGTCCGGGCGGTGCGCGGCGATCTCGCGCCCCCAGTCGTAGCCGAAGCCGAGCCGCCGCAGCTGCGCGCGCATCGTGGCGATGTTGTCGGTCGTCCACTTCGCCGGCGGGATGCCGCGCTGGATGGCGGCGTTCTCGGCCGGCATGCCGAACGAGTCCCACCCCATCGGGTGGAGCACCGCGTCGCCGCGCATGCGGCGGAAGCGGGCCACGGCGTCGCCGATCGAGTAGTTGCGCACGTGCCCCATGTGCAGCCGCCCCGACGGGTACGGCAGCATCTCGAGGGCGTAGTACTTGCGGCCGGTCGGGCGCTGCGGGGCGCTCCAGACGCGCTCGCGCTCCCAGCGCTCCTGCCAGGAGCGCTCCAGGGCGTCGAACTGATCGCGGTAATCGCCGTTCATGGAGGCGGGATTCTAACAGGAACGCGCGCCCCCGACTGCGCCTGCCGGAGGGGCCGCGCCGTTTCACACTTGTAAGTGATCGGCCGGACCCCGCGCCGGGCGCGGGCTTCCCGGTTTCCTCCCTCGCGCACCCCTTGCAGGTCTGTCATCGAAACCTATATTCGTCACCGCTTCGCGGGGGATTTTCGGACATGAGAGCCGAGGCGTTCGCAACGTCTGACACCGGCCCGGAACCGGCCGGCGAGCCGATCCTCGATCCTCTGGCGCTCCTCGCCTCCCCCGGCCCGGCCGGACCGGCGATCGCGCCCATCCTGCAGGAGCTGGCGCCGGATCAGATCCGGCATCTCCTCGATCGCCTGGTGTTCCACCGCGTGGACGGACTGGCCTGGCGGACGCTCTCCGGGCTCCCCGCGGAGGGGATCGACGACTGGCTGCGGGCCACCCTGCGTCGGCGCCACCAGACGCGCGCCGCCGCCACGCTCGCCCAGGGGCTGGCCCTCGCTGAGCTTCTCGAAGGCCTCGACCATGCCGGCATCCCGGTGGCGGTCCAGCGGGGCCTGCGCGTCGTGGAATGGATCTATAAGGATGCGGGGGCCCGCCCCTTCGAGGATCACGATCTTCTGATCCTCCCCAAGGACGCCGCCGGGGCGACCGCGGTCCTGTCCCGTCTCGGGTACGAGGCCATCGGACCGGCCCTGTTCCGCCGCACCACGGTCCTCGTGGACCTGCACACCGATCCCCTGGGCGCCGCGCGCCGCCCCAGCCGGGCCCGGGTCTTCCCCTTCGACCTCGAAGCGCTCTTCGCGAGCGCCCGCCCCGGCTACGTGGCCGGCGGGCCGGCGCTGCTCCTGCGATCCGAGGACGACCTCGTGCTCATGGCGCTGCACGTCGTCAAGCACTCCTTCGACCGCCTGGTCCGAAGCGCCGATCTCGCGCACCTCATCGCCCTCGAAGGGCGGGCCCTGTCGTGGGAGCGCGTCCGCGAAACGGCCGAGCGCGCCCGCGCCTTCCGGCTCGTGACGCTGGCGCTCGGGGCGCTCCTGCCCTTCGGCATCGAGCCTCCGGCGCCCTTCCGGCTCGAGGAGCCGCCGGGCGGGCTGACCGGGCTCCTGCTGCAGCGGGTGCAGGCCCTGCGGCCGCTTCCCTACGGCGGCGAGGTGCTGATGGCCCTGCAGGCGCCGCGCTTCGTCGATCGCCTGCGCTTTCTCTTCGACGCGCTCCTGCCCGAAGGGGAAACCGGGCCGGGGCTCGATCGGATCGCGGCCGCGCCGCATCGCGGCGTGGTCGTCCTCGAGGAGGCGGTGCGCGAGCGGCGGGCGCGCCGGCAGGCGCGATGAGCCGGACTCTCGGGGCCGACTCGGTCCTCTCCCCCGCGCCCGACATCGTGGCGCGGGACATCGCCGGCCAGCATCTGCTCGTGCCGATCCGCTCGGGCATCGCCGGGATCGACTGCCTGTTCACCGCCGACGAGGTCGGCTCGTTCCTCTACGCGCGCCTCGACGGGCGCCGCGACGCGGCGGCCCTCGCGGCCCTGGTCGCGGAGGAGTTCGACGTGGCGGAGGAGCGGGCGCTCCCGGACGTGCTGGAGTTCCTCGAGGCGTTGTGCGAGGCGGGTCTCGCCCGCAGGGAAGACGCGACGTGAGCTGCGCCGACTCCACCTACAACGCCTTCGGAACGCGTGTCATGGCGGCCACCGGCGGCGACCGCGTGCCGCTCAACGGCTCGCTCGAGCTGACCTTCCGCTGCAACCTGCGCTGCGTCCACTGCTACATCCCCGACTTCTCCGGCACAGGCGAGATGACGACGGCGGAGATCCGCCGCATCCTCGACGAGACCGCCGACGCCGGCTGCCTGTGGATGCTGCTGACCGGCGGCGAGGTCCTGAGCCGCGCCGACTTTCCGGAGATCTACCGCCACGCCAAGGGGCGCGGCATGCTCCTGACGATCTTCACCAACGGCACGCTCCTGAACGACCGCATCGCGGATCTCTTCGCGGAGTACCCGCCCCTCGGGGTCGAGATCACCCTCTACGGGATGTCGGACGAGACCTACGAGCGGACGACCGGCATGCCCGGGCGCTTCCGCCGCGTGCGCGAGGCGGTGGAACGGCTGGCCGCGCGGCGCGTGAAGCTGACCCTCAAGACGGTCGCCATGCAGGGCCTCGTCGAGGAGCTGCCGGCCATGCGCGCCTGGGCCGACTCGCTCGGGCTGCCGTTCCGCTACGACGGGACGATCCATGGCCGGCTCGACGGCTCGATGCAGCCGGTCGCGGCGCGGGCGACACCCTCCGAGATCGTCGGGCTCGACGCGGCCGACCCGGAGCGCCGGGCGCACTGGCAGCGCTTCTACGACCAGTTCGTGCGCACGACGCCGAAGACCGATCGCCTGCTGTCGTGCGGCGCCGGGCTGCAGTCGTTCCACGTCGACCCGCGCGGCTGGCTGTGGTCGTGCGAGGCGCTGCCGCTCGACGGCTACGACCTGCGGCACGGCTCGTTCCTCGAAGGCTGGAACGGCATCGTCGGGAAGGTGCGCGAGCGGCGCGCCGCCCCGGACAACGTCTGCGTGCGCTGCGAGCTCAAGTCGCTGTGCGATCGCTGCCCCGCGACGGCGATCCTCGAGACCGGCAGCCCCGACGGCTGGATCCCCCACTTCTGCGAGCTGACGCACCGGCGTGCCGCGCTCCTCGAGTCCGAATCCGGCGACCCGGCGCGGGCGGCGCGTTATCTCGCGCACGCCGACAAGGTCGCCTCCGGCTGGACGCCCGAAGGCGTGACGCTGCCGCGGGCCAGCCGAAGGACGTCCGCGCCCGCCGCCGCCGGAACGGCCTGTGGCAGCGGCGGCTGCGCCACCGGCTGCGGCAAGGCCGCGCGTCCGTCGACCGCGCCATCCCCGAACCTGCTCAGCATCGAACGTCCGTCCCTTTCGGAGACCACCCGATGACCTCGAGGAAGCCGTTGGATTCATCGTCGCGCCGCGCGTACCAGCCGCCGCGCCTGACCCGCGTCCACCTGGTGCCCGACGAGGCGGTGCTCGCCTCGTGCAAGACGGCCACCACCCAGGGACCTCTCGGCGCGTCCGCCAAGTGCACCGGCACCCCGGCGCTCTGCTCGCACAGTGGCTCCTGACGCGTCGTCGCGCCCGCTGGTCCTCCAGATCGCCGGCCTCGGACTCGAGGTGAAGCCGGCGGAGCCGGGGATCCGTCTCGTCACCGACGCGGCCCACGAGCCCTTCCTGGCGCGCGACGCCGGGCTCGACTGCGCCTCGGTCGTGCTCGCGCCGCTGCCGTCGCCGCGGCCGCCGAAGAAGGCGCACCGCACGGTGTTCGACACCGGCTCGGTGTGGCGTCTCGAGGAAACGCACGCCGGTCACCTGCTGACGCTGCGCTCGCCCATCTACGGCCACAACCCGTATCTCGCGGTGGAGTTCGACCGCGACTACGCGGTGGGCGCCGGCGAGACCGTGGACGGTGGCCCGCACCTGGCCGGCGACACCATGCACCCGTTCGTCTACCCATTCGACGAGGTGGTCTTCCTGGCGCGCCTGGCGCGGGGGCGCGGCGTGCTCGTGCACGCCTGCGGCCTCGTGCACCGCGGCCGCGGCATCCTGCTGCTCGGCACGAGCGGCGCCGGCAAGAGCACCTCGGCGCGCCTGTGGTCCGGGCGTCCCGCCACGACGATCCTCTCGGACGATCGCATCGTCATCCGCGCCGACGCGGCGGGGCCGCGCATCTACGGCACCCCGTGGCACGGCGAAGCCGGGATCGAGTCGCCCGGCTCGGCGCCACTCGACGCGGTCTTCATCCTCGAGCAGGCGCCGCGCAACCGGGTGATCGACCTTCCGCCCTCGGCGGCGGTGGCGCAGATGATGGTGCGCGCCTTCCCGGCCCTGTGGGAGCGGGAGGGACTGGAGTTCGCGGTGCGCTTTCTCTCGGGTCTCGCCGAGCAGGTCCCGGTGCGACGCCTGCAGTTCCTCCCCGATGCCTCGGCGGTCGACTGCGTGCTGGCCTCGCTCGGCGGCCCGGCCCCGAGCACCGGGGAGGCGGCTTGAGCGAGAGCCTTCCCGCCGTCGTCCTTCTGGCGGAGCGCCAGGGAGTCGTCTTCGTCGCGGCGCAGCACGGCCTCGGCGACACGCCCCTGCCGCGCCGGCTGCCGGACGGGACCGCCGTCGTGGTCCTGCCGGCCACCGAGGACGAGGTGCGCGCGGCGGAGCTGCACCCCCCGGCCGATCCGGACGCCTGGCCGCAGGCGATTCCGCGCCCGGATTTGCTCGCCCCGGCGCTGTCGCGCCTGCTGCACGGCGAGCACGACGAGATGATGCTCCTGCGGGGGCGCGACGGGGTGAAGGGGATCCTCATCGGCGCCGACGGCCAGAAGCACCCGTTCCCGGTGGCGCCCCGCGACGCGCTCGGCCTGATGGCGGCGCTGTTCCACTGCGCCCCCCGGGGCGTCGTGTCGCTCGCCGGGGCGCGGCGGGCGGCCCGCCTGCTGCTTTCGGTGACGCCCGGGCCGCGTCCGCACGAGTTCCGGCTGCGCATCGCCGGCACGGTCGGCGAGACGCCGCGCGAGCTGCCCGAACTCGGCTTTTCGCCGTCGCTCCTCGAAGTGGTCGCCGAGGCGCTCGACCGTCCGTCCGGCTTCGTCGGTGTCGCCTCCGGCTCAGCCTCCGGGCGCAGCCTGACGCTCGACCGGATGGCGGAGACGCTGGTCGCGGGCGGCCGGCGCGGCGGGCGCATCGGCATGCGCGCGGGACCGCTGCCGTGGCTCGGCGAGCGGCTCTCCGACTGGCCGTTCCCGGAAAGCCTGCGCGAGGTGGCCGCCGATTTCGTGGTGATCGATTCGCTTCAGGACGGCCGCGATGTCGCGCTCTCCGCCCGGCTCGCGGCCGGCGGGACGCTCGTGCTCGCGGGCCTGTCCCCCGGAGAGCCGGAGGCCCGCGCGCGCCGCGTGCGCACCCTGTTCGATGCGGCGGCGTTTCCCTTCGTGCCGGTCGCGGTCCTGTCGCAGGGACTCGTCCGCACCGTCTGCCGCGCGTGCCGGGGGACCACGACGCTCTCGCCCGAGCGCGCGCTGCGTCTCGGGTTCCACCGCCGCGACATGGAGGAGATCGAAAGACGCGGCGGCCTGGCCGTGCCGCGCGGCGCCGGCTGCGACGCCTGCGCCCGGACCGGCGCCGACGGTGTGACCGGGATCTTCGCCTGGTCCGGACCCGACAACCTCGATCGCGGCCTGCCGACCCTGCGCGAAGAGGGCTGGCGCCGGGTCGTGGACGGAAAGGTGCTGTTCGAGGATGTCCTCGTCCTGCCCGGCGAGGCCTCTGCGATGCGATCGCTGCGCGAGGTGTCGGCGCTGGCCGGCGCGCCGCGCGGCGCCCGCGCGCCCGTCGTGGCCGCCGCCCTCGAGCCCCGCCCCGAGGGGCCGGCCGCGGAGGCGTCCGCCGCCACGGCCGCGGTCTCGACCGAGGAGGAAGCCCTGCGGCTCGACGCGCTGTGGCGCGACGCGGCGCAGGGAACAGCCCGATCCCGCGAGATGTCCGACCTCGCCCGCACGCTCGCGGGCCGATCCGCCCCGGGAGCGCAGCGATCCGACGCGCGGGATGCCGCGCTGCCGTCCCTCCTCGTCGCCTCGTCGCGGGCGAGCGAGGCGGCGAGCCACGCGGTCAACAGCGCCCTCATCGCCGCCCGGCTCGCGTCCGGCCTCGGCGCCGGGGAGGACGGGCCCGCCACCGCGCTCCTGGCGCTGGTGCACGACGCGGAGCTCGCCCCGGCCACGCTCGAACGACTGGGCGTCGGAGGAGCCGAGATGCGCGGGCGCATCGACGAGGTGCGCGCGCTTCTCGACCCGGGCGCGCCGGCGACCGAGAGGAGCCGCGCCGATCTCCGCATCCAGGCGGTCGCCCTCGCCTCGCTCGCCGAGCGCCTGCACCAGGGCGGGCGCGAGCGCGGGCTCGACCTGCACGACGTGACCTCGCTCGTCATGGCGCAGCACGGGCAGCGCTTCAGCCCGCTGCTCTTCCGGGCGCTCCTGCGCGCCGTGCCGATCTTCCCGATCGGGTGCCTCGTGGAGCTGTCGTCAGGCGACGTCGCCCGCGTCGTCACCCAGAACGAGGAGAACCACTTCCGGCCGCGCGTCGAGATTGCCTCCGGTACGGTCGGCGCCGAGCGCCGCGTCGTCGACCTGGCGCGCGCCCCGTTCCTGCACATCCGCCATCGCGTCGCACCGACGGAGGGATCGTGAGCGCGGAACGGCTGGATCGCGAGGCCGCCGCGGCCGCGCCGCGGCCCGAGGCCCCCGGCGCCCTCGAGACCGAGCCGGTCCTCGAGGCGCTCCTGCAGGGCGGCCTCGACGTGTCGCTGCCGGTGCGCGGCGACAGCATGCGCCCGACGCTCGTCCCGGGCGATCGCATCGTCGTCGGCCCCTGTCTCGGACTCCCCCGCCCCGGCGAGATCCTGGTGCGCCGCGATGATTCCGCCGGGATCGTGGCGCACCGACTGGTCACCGTGGTCCTGGAAGACGGGCGCCGCCTCTACCGCACGCAGGGGGACAACGAGCCGGGCCTCGACGCCGGCTGCCGGCGCGAGGAGCTGCTCGGCCGCGTCGTCGCCATCCTCCGCGACGGGCGCACCCTGCCCATCGACGATTCGGCCGCGGCGCGCCGCCGCGCCCTCTTCCGCCTGGCGATCCGCCGGCGCCGGCCGCGCCTGCTGCGCCGCGCCGCCATCCTCGCCACCCTGGCCCTTTTCGGCGGAGGTGCGGTCTCCGAGGCGCGCGCCGCCGTCGGCCCGTTCGCGCAGGCGGTGACCACCTTCGCCCCGGCCGCCGACTACCGCTTCGCTCCCGGCGACGTGCTGTCGCTGCGCATCTGGGACGGCGAGAAGATCGACGAGCAGCAGCTCACGGTGCAGAGCGACGGCACCGCCTTCCTGCCGATCCTCGGGCTCGGGTCGATCGAAGTCGGGGGCAAGACCGCCATCGAAGCCAAGAAGGACATCGAGGCGCGTCTCTCGCGCATCTACAAGGAGATCTACACCGAGCTCCTGGTCCTGCGTTACGCGGGCCATCGCGTTCACCTCATGGGCGAGGTGAAGACGACGGCGCGCACCGACAGCGGGCCCGGCGACTGGGCGCTCGAGGGACCGACCCGCCTGGTGTCGTTCCTGGCGGAGCACGGCGGCCCCACGCCCGAGGCCGACATCATGCGCGTGCAGATCGTCAAGAGAGACGGCACGCAGCAGGACGTCAACCTCTTCAAGGCGGTGTTCCACCACAGCGACGCGGACAACCCGGCCCTCGAGGACGGCGACTTCGTCTTCCTGCCGTCGCTGCAGATGGGGATGCGCAAGGTGTACGTCCTGGGCGAGGTCAACCAGCCGGGGGTCGTGACCATCTTCGACCGCATGACGCTGATCGAGGCGATCGCCCGCGCCGGGGGCCTCAGCCTGCGCTCGAACCCGAAGGAGGTCGTCCTCATCAAGCGGCGCGCCGACGGCAAGCCCGATCTCAAGGCGGCGAACCTCAAGGAGCTGTTCAAGACCGGGAACCTGAAGGACGACTTCGAGCTCGATCCCGGCGACATCATCTACGTCTCGAAGGGCTTCCTGGCGCACCTGAAGGACGTCTTCTCGATCATCGCGCCGGCGCTCGACACTATCGAATCGCTCTACATCATCGACGACTTCAAGAACGGGGACTGACGTGAGCGCCGGCGACAACCTGAACCTGCAGGACTACCTGCGCATCCTGAGGCGGCGCGCCCGCGTCGTGGCCGGGTGCTGCCTCCTGATGGGGCTGCTGACGTTCCTGCTGACGCCGCGGGCGCAGACCAGCTACGAGGCGGCGGCGCGGGTCAAGTGGACCCGCACCGACAACGTCGCCGGACTGTTCCTCGAGACCTTCTCGTGGAGCCCGGGGGACGACCTCGCGACCCAGGCGCAGATCATCGCCAGCAAGCCGGTGGCGCTGCAGGCGGCGCAGCGGCTCGGCCGGATCGATTCCAACGTCGGCCTGCCCGAGGTCCTCGGCGACCGTGTGCTGTCGTCCCGCCTCGACGCGGTCATCGCCTCCTACACGGCGCGGCCGATCGAGAACACCAGCCTCATCGAGATCCGCTCCGCCTGCGGCTCGCCCGACGAGGCGGTCGCCATCGCCAACGCGGTCATGCAGGAGTACATCACCCTGCACACCCTCGAGCGCAACCGCCAGGCGATCGACGCGCGCCAGTTCGTCGAGGCGCAGGTGGACGAGGTCGGCGGTCGCCTCTCGGAGGCGGAGGAGCGGCTCGCCGCCTTCAAGGAGCAGAACGTCGGGGCCAAGAACCCCGACGCCAAGGAGGTCCAGTTCTTCCAGGACGAGGCCGGGAAGAGCGAGGCGCGCATCGTGGCGCTCGAGACCCTCCTGCAGAGCCTGTCGGCGGGGGGAGACGACGGCAGCCCCGATCTCCTCCTGGTCGATCTCCAGGAGGACGGCCTCGAGTCGCTGCGCCAGGAGATCCTCAAGCTCCAGGACCGCCGCCACCAGCTCGAGGCCTTCATGAAGTCGGACGCGCCGGAGGTGGCGAAGGTCGGCGACCAGATCGCCCGCCTCTACGACCGGCTGCGCCGCGAGGCGCGCTCCGCCCTCGACCTGGCGAAGGCGCGCAAGACCATCCTCGACGACAAGCTGTCGCGCTTCCCGCGCACCGAGCAGCGCCTGCTGCAGCTGCAGCGCGAGGTGCAGGTGAACGCCGAGGCGTACGAGATGCTCAGCCGCAAGCGCCAGGAGGCGCTCATCCGCGAGGCCGACAAGGTGACCGAGCTGTCGGTCGTCGAGACCGCGACGCGCGCCGAGGCGCGCCACGCGCCGGGGCGGCTGCTGCGCTCCCTGGTCGGCCTCGTGGTCGGGCTGCTGCTCGGGCTCGTCGCCGCCTTCGCCGTCGAGAGCCTCGACACCTCCATCGGCAGCATCGAGGACGTCGAGCAGTACCTCGGTCTCTCGGTCATCGGCGTCGTGCCGCACATCGACGGCGAGAGCCTGAGGCGCGACATCGTCGATCGCCATCCCTCGCTCACGGCCGATCCCGGCCTCGACGGGTTCACCAGCCTCGTCACCCAGTTCGCGCCCCAGTCGCCCGTGGCGGAAGCCTTCCGGTCGCTCAGGACCAATCTCGAGTTCTCGCGCCTCGGCAAGGCGGGACGGACTTTCCTGTTCACCTCCGCGTCGCCCGGCGAGGGGAAATCCACGACGGTCGCCAACCTCGGCGTGGCCATGGCGCAGATGGGGATGCGCACCCTCGTGTGGGACTGCGACCTCCGCAGCCCGACGCTCAACCGCATGTTCGGGGTGGCGCGCGAGCCGGGGTTCACGCACGTGGTGCTCGGGATGGCGCGGCTCGACGACGTGCTGCACCGCTTCTCGGACGTCTTCCTCGGCCGCATCGACATGAAGGCGCTGCAGACCTCCGCCGGTCTCGAGAACCTGCACGTGCTCACCGCCGGGGCGCTGCCGCCGAACCCGTCCGAGCTGCTGTCGTCACCGCTGTTCAACGACTTCGTGGTGGAGGTGGCCTCGCGCTTCGACGTCATCCTGATCGACGCGCCGCCGGTCTTGCCGGTGACCGACGCGGCCATCCTCTCGACGCGCGTCGACGGCGTGGTGCTGGTCTACCAGCTCGGCCGGATCAGCCGCGCCGCGCTGAAGCGCGCCAAGGTGCATCTCGACACGGTGCGCGCCACCATCCGCGGCATCGTGCTGAACGACGTCAAGGCGGAGGTCTCCTCCTACACCCCCGAGATGGCCTACCTCAACGCGGCGTACTCCACCGACGCGACGCGGCATCCCGCCGCCGCGGGCCGGGCTCCCGCGTCGATCGCCGCCTTCGGGAGGCGCGGCTCGAAAGGCTAGGAGGAGAGTGGCGATGGCTCCCGCGCCCCTCCGCCCGCTGTCCCGGCTGCTGGCGCCGCTCGCCACGCTGGCGCTGGCGGTGCCCCTGGCTCTCTACATCGGCCGAGCGCCGCTGTCGCAGCCGCTCCTCGCCGCGATGGCCGTCCTGCTCTTCGCCGCCGCTTTCGCGCACGCCGAGGCCGGGCTCATCATCCTCGTCGCCTCGATGCTTCTCTCCCCCGAGATCCCTCTCGGGGCGGCCGGATCCGGCGGCGGGCTCGAGGCCTCGCGCAACGTCATCCTGCGCACCGAGGACTTCGTGCTCCTGCTCGTCGGCCTCGGCTGGCTGGCGCGCATGGCGGTCCACAAGGACCTGGGCGCCATCCGGCGATCGCGTCTCAACACCGCCATCGCGCTCTACGTCGCCTGCTGCCTCGGCTCGACCCTCCTCGGCATCGAAGGCGGACGGGTGAAGCCCCTCGTCGGCCTCTGCTACGTCGCCAAGTACATCGAGTACTTCTTCATCTTCTTCATGACACTCAACCACGTCCGCACGCCGGAGCGGCTGCGGAGGATCCTGCTGGCGCTGCTCACGACGGCCGCGATCATCGTCCTCTACGCCTGGTGGCAGGTGCCGCGCGGCCTCCGGCCCTCGGCCCCGTTCGAAGGGGGGCAGGGGGAGCCGAACACCCTCGGCGGGTATCTCGTCCTGATCACGGCGATCGCCTCGGCGCTGGCGCTGCACGCTCCGGCCCTGCCGTGGCGCCGCGCCGCCGGCATCCTGGCGCTCCTGGCCATTCCGCCGCTCGTGCTGACGCTGTCCCGCTCGTCGTGGCTGGGACTCCTGGCCGCCTTCGCGATGCTCCTGGCCCTGTCGCCGCGGCGCGGCCGGCTCGCCGCCTGGGCCGCCGCCGGCGCCGCCGTGCTGCTCCTCCTGCTCCCGGCGCGGGTCGAGGAACGGCTGCGTTACACCTTCACGCCCGAAGGGACCGATGCGGTCCAGGTCGGCCGCGTGCACCTCGACCCCTCGTCGTCGGCGCGGCTGCACTCGTGGGAGTCGGCCCTCTCCGGCTTCGAGCGCCATCCGATTCTCGGCTGGGGGGTCACGGGCTACGGCTTCCTCGATGCGCAGTACTTCCGCGTCCTCGTCGAGATCGGCGCGGTCGGGATGCTGTGCTTCCTGATGCTCCTGTTCGGCTGCGGCCGGTTGTTCGTCGCGCTCCGGCGGGAGGCGGCCGATCCGCTGCACCGGGCGCTCGGGCTGGGACTGCTCGCCGGGTTCGCCGGGCTGTGCGCCCACGCCGTCGGCACCAACACCTTCCTGCTCATCCGCATCATGGAGCCCTTCTGGATGTTCACGGCGCTCGCCGCGGCGGCTCTCGATCTGGAGCGCGCCGCCGCGGCGCCCGTGACACCGCGGCTGCGGGTGGCGGCATGAGCGGCGCTCCGGCGATCCCGGCGCCGGGCGCGGGCGAGCGGCGCGCCGCCGCGCGCGGCGTGGCGTGGAGCGGCGTCGAAGCGGCCGCCTCGGCCTGCGTCGCCCTGCTGATGACGCCTCTCGTCCTGCGCACCTGCGGGATCGAAGGGCTCGGAATGTGGGGGGCGGCCTGGTCGGTGGCCCACACCGCGGGGCTTCTCGATCTCGGGGTCGGATCGGCCTACGGGCGCTTCGCGGCCCAGGCGCTGGCGCGCGGCGATCACCGCGATCTCAACGCCACGCTCGCCGTCGGGGTCGGCTTCCAGGGGGGCGTCTCGCTCCTGATCCTCACGCTCGCGGCATTCTTCGGGCCGGCGCTCCTCGATCGCATCCTGCCGCCGGCCGAGCGGCCGGCCGCGTCGGGGTTCGTCCTCGGCGCGACGCTCCTCACCGTGCTCCTGCGCGGCACCTTCTCGGCCTACCGCGGGGTCGTCGCCGGAGCGCAGCGTCTCGATCTCCTGGCGCGCATCGGCGCCGTCGGCTCGATCGGCGAGGGGATGCTGTCGGCGACGCTGCTCCTGCTGGGATACGGACTGCGCGGTCCGGCGATCGCCGCCGTCGTCGGGGCGATCTCCGTCACACTGATGGAGGCGGTCGCGGCGCACCGGCTCTGCGCCGGGCTCGCGGTGCGTCCGTTCCAGGCCTCGCGCGAGCACTACGCGCGCGTCCTCGTCTTCGGCGGCCAGGTGCAGGTCACGCGCGCCTTCGAGGTCCTCGGCGGCCATGCGCCGCGCCTCATCCTGGTCGCGGGGCCCGGGCTCGCGGCCGCCGGGGCCTACGAGATCGCCGCGCGCCTCGGCGGGCTGGCCGGAACGGCGGCGTCGCTGCCGCTCAAGGTGCTGATGCCCCTCGCGGGGCATCTCGAGGTGCGCGCCGACGTGCGGCGCCTTCGCGATCTCCTGGCCCGATCGACGCGCTACGTCACGCTCCTCGCCCTGCCGGCGGTGATCTCCCTGCTCCTCTTTCCCGACCTGCTCGTCCTCGCCTGGACCGGACGCGCCGCGCCGGCGGGGACGGTGGCCACGGCGCGCCTCGTCGTCCTCGCGGTCGCGGCGATGATCGTCGTCTCGCCGCTGCGTCTCCTGCTGCGCGCCGGCGGCCGAGCCGGTCTCGAAGCGGCGGCGACCGCGGCCGGGGCGCTGGTGCAGCTGGCGGCGGCGGCCGCGCTGGCGCGACGCCTGGGCGCGCCGGGCGTCGGGCTCGCGACCTTCGCGGGATCGCTCGTCGCCCTCGGGCTCGTCGCCCTGGGAGGACGGCGCTCCCGCTCCGTCACGCTCACGACCGTCGATGCGGCACGCGCCGCCGCTCCCCCGCTCGTGGCGGGGCTCGGAGCGCTCCTCGCCGGCCTGCTCTGGACGCTGCTCCTGCCGGCGCCCATCGCCGCCGGACGCGCCGACGCCTTCGCGGCCCTTTTCGTGCGCCTGCTGCCTTCGGGCCTGGTGTTCGCGGGGCTGGCCTGGTGGGGGCGCGCCGCGTGTTCCGACGACATGCTGCTCCTGCGTGACGCGGTGCGCCGTCCGGCGGCCTCGACCCGGGGGACATCGTGAAGGTCCTCCTGTCGCGGGCCTTCAACCCGGCCTTCGAGGCGCTGCCGGAGTATCTCGCGGCCGCCCTGCGGAGACTCGCCCACGAGGTGGCGCTGTTCGATCACCGGCGCTTCCTCCTGCCGGGGCGGGCGCGGCGCCGTGTGCGGCTTCTCGATCGCCTCGACCGCGCGCGGCTCAACCGGGCTTTCCTCGCGGCGGCGCGGCGTCACGGCGCGGCGCTCGTCATCGTCAACCAGGGAATGAACCTCGAACCCGCCACGATCCTGCGTCTGCGTGAAACGGGCGTGCGGGTGGTCAACTGGTTCTCCGACTTCCCGGCCGAGTTCGACCTGGGGATGCGCGCCGCACCGGCCTATGACGTGTTTCACCTCGGATCGTCCTGGGCGGTCGAGCGGCACCGGGCCGCGGGTCACCGGCACGCCGCCTGGCTGCCCTTCGCCTGCGATCCCGAGACACATCATCCGGCCGGCCCGCCGCGCGAAAGAGGCGACCAGGGCGGCCGCATCGTCTTCGCCGGCTCGCACTATCCCGAGCGCCAGGTCCTGCTGCGGCACCTGCGCGGGCTTCCCGTGGACGTCTACGGCCCCGGGTGGGAGGCGGCCCGCAACGACGATCACCTCGTCCCGATGCTGCGGGGCGGATCGCTGCGGCCCGAAGCGTGGCGGCGGCTCTACCACGACGCGGCGGCCGTCCTGAACATCCACTACGGAGCGCTCGGACCTCCGAGCGTCTCCGGGGAGATGGCCAACACGCGCGCCTTCGAGATCCCGGCGTGCGGCGCGCTGCAGATCGCCGACCGGCGCCGCGACCTGCAGGCGATCTTCCGCGAGGGAGAGCACTGGCTCGGGTTCTCGAGCGGCGAGGAGCTGCGCGCCGTGGTCGAGACGGCCCTGTTCGACGAATCGCTGGCGCGCCGCATCGCCGCTGCGGGCCGGCGAGCCGTCCTGAATGGGCACACCTACGCCGATCGGGCCCGCGTCCTCCTCGGAGAGGCGCAGCCGCTGGCGCTGCCGGGTCCGGCCGCCGCGTCCACCGGCGCGGAACCGCCGGGCGTTCTCGGGAGGGCGGCGTGAGGCCGATCCAGGTGCTGCACGTCGTCGAAGCGCTCGGGCTCGGAGGGCTCGAACGGGTGGTCGAATCGCTCGTGCGGCACGCCTCGCCCGGCATCCGCACCGAGGTCCTGGCGCTCGCCGACGGCGGTCCTCTGCAGCGCGAGATCGAAGCGGCGGGAGCGCGGGTGCGCCGGCTCGCCCTGCGCGACTACTACCCCGGGAGCGTCCTGCGCACGGCGCGGGCGGTGCGCGCCGCGCAGCCCGACATCCTGCACACGCACGGCCACTTCGCCGGCACGGCGGGGCGACTGGCGGCGCGGCTCGCGGGGGTGCGCGGGATCGTGCACCACCTGCACACCTCCGACACGACACTGCGTCCCCGTCATCGCCGCCTCGAGCGGCTGCTGGCGCTCGGGACGCGGCGGATCCTCTGCTGCTCGAATGCCGTGGCCCGCCACGCCCGGCAGGATCTCGGTCTTCCGGAGGATCGGACCGTCGTCATCAGGAATGGCATCGATCCCGCTCCCCCGGTCTCCGGCGAACAGGCGCGCGCACTCCTTCCGGCCGGGATCCCGGGTCCAATCGTCGGCTGCGTCGGCGGGCTGGCGCCGCACAAGGGGCAGGCGATCCTCCTGCGCGCCGTGGCCACACTGGGCGCGGGGGCGAAGAGTCCGGGCGCCGCGGCGACAAGCCCCTCGCTCGTTCTCATCGGCGACGGTCCGGATCGAGCCGCTCTCGAAACGCTGGCGCGGGAGCTCGGGATCGCGGAGCGGGTGCACTTCCTGGGGCGGCGCCCCGATGCACGCATGCTCCTTCCGGCCTTCTCGCTGCTCGCGGCCCCGTCGCTCGGACGGGAAGGTCTCGGCTTGTCCGTGCTCGAAGGGATGGACGCCGGACTGCCGGTGGTCGCCAGCCGCACCGGCGGCCTGCCCGAAGTCGTCGACGACGGCGTCACCGGGCAGCTCGTGCCCGAGGGCGATCCGGAAGCCCTCGCGGCCGCGATCGCGTCGCTGCTCGACGATCCGCGCCGGGCGAAGACGTGGGGGGAGGCGGGACACCGACGCGTCGAGCGCGAGTTCCGCGCCGCCGCGATGACGCTGCACGTCGAAGCGGAATACGAAGCCGTCCTCGGACAGGTGACCCGTGCGGCCTGAGCGGCGCGTCGTCCTCTTCGTGAGCGAGCGGGCCGACTTCTTCGGCGGCGGGCAGCGCAGCCTGTTCGATCTCGCACACGCCCTGCGGTCCGCGCCCGACCGGGCGCCGGGTGCGGGCGGCGTCCCTCGCTACGAGCCGCTGGTGCTCCTCCCCGGCGACGGGCCTCTCGCGGCGGCGTGCTCGCGGGCGGGGATCGAGACCACCTTCCTGCCGCTTCCTCCCGTCGCGGGCGGCCTGCTCTTCGCCGCGCCGCGCGCCCTGGCCTCGCTCGCCCGGCTGGCGCACCGGCACGAGGTCGCGCTCTTCCACAGCGATTCACCGCGCACCGGTCTGTACGCGGGGACGGCGGCGGGACTGCTCGACCGCCCGCACCTCTGGCACGTGCGCGCCTCGCGACCCTCTTCGGAATTCGCCGACGCCGCGCTCCTCGCCCTGTCGGATCTCATCGTCGCGGTGTCGCACGCCGCGGCCCGTCGCAGCGCCGCGCTCACGGGCTCGCCGCGCGTCCGCGTCGTACCGACCGGCCTCGCGCCCACGTCCTGCCGGCCCCGCGCGGAAGCGCGCGCCTTCCTGCGCCTGCCGCCGGACGCCTTCGTGGCCGGGGTCGTCGGACGGGTCGAACCCGACAAGGGAATCGCGGAAGCCGTGGCCGCCCTTCCCCTCCTCAGGCAGGTCCGCCCCGACGCGCACCTGGTCTTCGTCGGTCCCGTGGACGAAGCCTCGGGCTCCGCCCGCGAGATCGACCGCCTCGCGGAGACACTCGGTGTCGCCCCGGCCGTGCAGCTCGCCGGTGCCCACGAGGACGCCGCGACGCTCCTGTCCGCCTTCGACGTGTTGCTCCATCCGTCGCGCCACGAGGCGCTGCCGCGCGCCGTCCTCGAGGCGCTGCACGCGGGGATCCCGGTGATCGCGACGGCCGTCGGCGGCATCCCCGAAGCGATCGAGGATGGAACAAGCGGCCTGCTGGTGCCGCCGCGGAACGCCGCCCGCCTGGGCGCAGCGGCCGGCCGCCTCGCCCTCGATCCGGTGCTCGCCGCCTCGCTCGCGGCGGCCGGACGCGATCGCGCCCGCACGCTCTTCTCCCTGGAAGGCATGACCGGGGCCATCACGGCGATCTACGACGAGCTCCTCGGCGAGGCCGGCGGCGGCGCGCGACAGGAGGCCGCATGACGCGGCTCGACGCGGAGCTCCTCCTTCCGGCCCGTCCCTGCCCACTGTGCGATCGGCGCGACAAGGCGACCCTGCTGCGCGACGGCGTCGGCCGGGATGCGGCCGTGGGGGATCCGCGCGCGCTGCAGTGCCGCGGGTGCGGGCTCGTCTTCCTCGATCCGGTCCCGGCCGAAGCCTACGAGACCGGCGCCTACGGGTCCGACTACTACGCTCCGTGGCAGGGTCGCGAGGAGAAGGCGCGCCGCCGGCTCTGGGCCCGGCGGCTCGAAGCCCTCGAGCGCCATGGGGCGCACGGCACGCTGCTCGACGTGGGCTGCGGCGACGGGCTCTTTCTCGAGGTGGCGCAGCGGCGGGGCTGGCGCTGCGACGGGATCGAGTTCTCGCCCGAAGGGGCGCGCCGCGCCGCCGCGCGCCTGCGGCGCCCGATCGCCGTCGGCGACCTGGCCATGCGCGCGCTCCACCCGGGACCGTACGACGTCGTGACCCTCTGGCACGTGCTCGAGCACCTGCCCGAGCCGCGCCCGATGCTCGAAGCGGCGCGCCGGCGCCTCCGGCCCGGCGGAACCCTCGTCGTGGCGGTGCCGAACACCGACAACCTGCCGATGCGCGCCGCCTACCGGGTGGCGCGCGGCCGCCCGCTCCCGCTGTGGGAGCCGGGCGCGCGCGAGCCGCACGTCAGCCATTTCACGCCGGCCACGCTGCGGGAGATCCTGTCCCGCGCCGGTTTCGAGATCCTCGCGGTCGAGCCCGACCGCTGCGCCCTGACCCCGGCCAAGCGGCTGATCGATGCCGCGGCCGCGATCCTGTCTTCTCTCGGCGGCACACTCCTGACCGACGCCATCGCCGCCTTCGCCCGGAGGCCCGCATGAATCCGCGACCGTTCCCTGAGCTTCCGACCGTCACACCGCCCCCCGATTCGTTCCTCGCCGATCGCCTGCGGGCGGCGGCGCGCGGCACCCTGTACGCCGCACGCGCCCCGTTCCTGCTCGCGGCGGCCCTGCTGCACCGGCGCGTGACCCTTCCGGCCACGACGCTGGTGCACCGGCTGCTGGTGCTGCGCACCGATCGGATCGGCGACATGGTGCTGAGCACCGGCGCCCTGGCCGATCTCAAGGGGCATTTCCGGCACGCGCGACTCACGGTGCTCGCGCCCGAGGGCCCGCTCCAGGTGCTGCACGGCCATCCCGCGGTGGACGCGCTCGTGCCGCTCCGGGACGGGGCGTTGCCCCACGAGCTGGTCGGCAAGGTGGACCTGGCGATCGACCTGACGCCGGACGAGCGGCTGCTCGGCGCCCGCCTCGCGGCCGCGACCCGAGCACCCTGGCGCGCCGGGTTCGCGGCCGCCGGCCGCCAGGCTTTCTTCACCCTGCCGACGGCCCCGGCGCGAAGCGACCGGCACATCGTCGATCTGAACCGCGACCTCCTGGTCGCTCTCGGGGTGCCCGCGCCCGTCTCGGAGCCGCGTCTCTACCTGCAGGCGGCGGAGCAGGCGGCGGCGCAGGCGCGGGTCGCCGCGCTCGGAGCGGCCGCGCCGCGCATCGTCGTCCATCCCGGGGCGCATTACGAATCGCAGCGCTGGGCCGCGGCGCGCTTCGCCGAGGTGATCGCCCGGCTCACCGAGCGCATCGGCGCCGCCTGCCTCGTCGTCGCCGGCCCGGGCGAAGAGGCCCTCGCCGAGGCCATCGGCGCCGCCACCCCGGACGCGCTCCTCACCGGCCCGCTCGACGTGCGCGGGCTGATGGGGGTCATCGCCGTCGCCGACCTGTTCCTCGGCAACAACTCGGGACCGCTGCACATCGCGGCGGCGCTCGGCGTGCCGACGCTGTCCCTCTCCGGCCCGACCGACCCGCAGCGTTTCGCGCCGCGTCGTCCGGAGGATCTCGTCCTGCGTCTCGACCTGCCCTGCTCGCCGTGCCATCGCGGGCGGTGCTGGCACCAGACCTGCCTGACCGGCATCCCGGCGGAGGCGGTCGCGGCGCGCGCGCAGGCCCTGCTGCAGCCGTGGCTCGAACAGGCCGCGTGACCGGATGGCGAGGATCGCGCGGGTGGCGATGACCGATCGGCCGATGGCCGTCCTGCACGTGATCACGCGCCTCGAGCGCGGCGGATCCTCCGACTGCACGCTCTGGCAGGCGATCGGCGCCGCGCGCCGCGGTCACCGCGTCACCCTCGCGTGCGGGCCCTCGAACGCCGAGGCGCCCCTCCTCGAGCGGGCGGGCCGCACACCGGGAATCGAGTTCGTGACGCTTCCGACCCTCGGGCGTCCGGTTCGCCCCGCGGCCGACGTGCGGGCTTTCCTCGACATCCTCGGTCTCCTTCGCCGCGGCCGGTACGACGTCATCCACCTGCACACCTCGAAGGCCGGAGCGCTCGGCCGGCTCGCCGCCGCGCTTCTCGGGCAGCGCCGCCGCGTCGTGCACCAGCCGCACGGGCACCTGTTCTACGGCTACTACGGGCGCGTCGGGGATGCCCTGGTGCTCTTCGCCGAGCGGCTGCTCGCGCCGCTGGCGGCGCGCCAGCTCGCGCTCACGGCGCGCGGGGCGCGCGAGCACCTGGCCCGCGGCGTCGGCCGCGAGCCGCAGTTCCGCGTCATCCCCTCGGGCGTCGAAATGGGACCGCTGCGCGACGCGGCGCGCGGACGCGCCGCCTCCCGCCGCCGCCTCGGGTACTCACCCGGCGACCTGGTGATCATGTCGCTCGCCCGTCTCGAGCCGATCAAGGGGGCTCCGCTGACGCTGCGCGCCTTCGCGCGCGTCGCCTCGGACCGGCCGGCGCTGCGGCTGCACCTGGCCGGCGACGGACCGCTGCTCGAGGCGCTGCGCGCCGAAGCCCTGGCGCTCGGCGTCGCCTCCCGCGTCCGCCTCGACGGGCGCTGGGGCTCTCCGCACGATCTCCTGCCCGCCGCCGATCTGTTCGTCCTCGCGCCGCGCAACGAAGGCATGGGCCGCGCCGTGGTCGAAGCCCTCGCGCTCGGCATCCCGGTCATCGCCACGCGGGTCGGAGGCCTCCCCGAGGTCCTGGAGGAAGGCGCGTCCGGCGTCCTCGTCCCTCCCGACGACGAGGCGGCCCTCGCCGCCGCGATCGCCCGCCTGGCCGACGATCCTGCCCTGAGGAGCGAGTTGGGCCGCCGAGGCCGGGCCCGCGCCGTCGAATACGGCGCCGGCCGCATGGTGCACCGGGTGCTCAACCTCTACCGGGAGCTCGCGGCGTGAACGGAGCTCGCGGCACGAAGGGGTCCTCTGGTCTTGAGACGGCTCGATTTCAACGTTGCGAGGGCCTGATCCGATCCCTATGTTGCGAGGTGGAAATGTCCGTGCGGAGGGATGCTTGATTCTCGCGGCGCACCAGCCCCAGTACCTGCCGTGGCTCGGCTATTTCGACAAGATGGCCCGCGCCGACCGGTTCGTGCTGCTCGACACGGTGCAGTACAAGAAAAACGAATGGCAGAATCGTAATCGCATCCGCACCTCCGCCGGCTGGCAGTGGCTCACCGTCCCGGTTCACGCGCGCTATCCCTGCCGCTTCGACGAGGTCGAAGCCGACGAAACGGCGCCGTGGCGCCGCAAGCACCTCGCCACGCTGCGCCAGGCCTACGCCCGGGCGCCGCACCGGGAAACGGTCCTGCCGGCCCTGGAGCGCCTGCTGCAGCGCCCGCTCCGGCGCCTCGCCGAGCTGAACATCGAGGGCATCCGGCTTCTCGCCGACCTCTTCGAGGTGCGCACCGAGACCATCCTCGCGTCGTCGCTCGCCGGCATCCCGGACGGGCCGGACGCGCGCCTCATCGCGCTGTGCCGCCGCTTCGGCGCCGACGAATACCTCGCCGGCGCCGGCGGCCGCGACTACATGGACCTGGCGGCCTGGCGGCGCGCCGGCATCACCGTCACCTTCCAGGAGTTCCACGGACCCGTGTACGCGCAGTGTCATCCCGGGTTCGAGGCGAACCTGTCGGCGGTGGACTATCTCGTCCACTGCGGCCCGGGCCCCATCCTGCGCTTCGCCGCACCGCTCCGGGAGGCGGCGTGACTCCGGTCGGAGGCCGCATGAACATCCTGGCGATCGGGGCGCACCCCGACGACATCGAGTTCGGCTGCGGCGGGACGCTCATCAAGTACGGCCGCAAGAACGCGCACATCGAGCTCCTGGTCATGACCGACGGGGCGCGCGGCGGCTCCCCCAAGGTGCGCCGGCGCGAGCAGAAGGATGCGGCGCAGGTGCTCGGCGCGAAGCACGTCCACTGGGGCGGCTACCGCGACACGCTCCTCCCTTCGGTGCGGCACCTCATCGACCGCATGGAGACCATTCTCAAGAAGTCCCGCCCCGACTTCATCTTCGTCAACTACCCGGAGGACACGCACCAGGATCACCGCCTGGTGGCGCGCGCGGCCATTTCCGCCACGCGCTGGGCGCGCAACGTGCTGTTCTACGAAGGGCCGACGACGGTGAACTTCACGCCGACCGTCTTCATCGACATCGGCGGCGAGATGGATCGCAAGATCGAAGCGCTGCACCGCCACCAGAGCCAGATCGGCAAGACCCGCATCGAGGGAACGCCCATCAGCGAGATCGCCCAGGCGTCGGCGCACTTCCGCGGCGTGCAGGGGCGCGTCCGCTGGGCCGAAGGGTTCTCGCCGCTGCGCCTCTTCATCAACGTGGGCGGCGGCCACCCGGAGACGCGCTCGGAGCCGGAGGAGGACGCGGCGTGAAGACCGCCGCCGGGGGTCCCGTCGGCGCCGCGCGGGCCGTCCCCGCCGTCGAGCCGGCCCCGGCCCGGCCCGCGCTCGTGGTGCCACATGCCCGCCCGTTCCTCGGCGTGGACGAAGAGGAGGCGGCCCTGCGCGTCCTCCGATCGGCCCGCCTCGCTCCGGGCGCGGAGGCGGCGCGGTTCGAGGGACTCCTGAGCCGTCTCGCCGGTGCGGCCGACGCCGTGGCGCTCAACTCGGGCACGACCGCGCTGACGCTGGCGCTCCGCGCCCTCGGGGTGCGTGACGGAGCCGGGGTCGTCGTTCCCTCCTGGTCCTGTGCCGCGCTGCTGCACGCCGTGGCGGGCGCGGGAGGCCGTCCCGTCGTCTGCGACGTCGATCCCGACACGCTCGCGCTCGATCCCGATGGTCTGCGACGCGGCGCTGCCGCCGCGGCGCGCGCCGTCGTCCTCGTGCACCCGTTCGGGCTTCCCATCGCCGTCGAGCCTTACCGCGCCGCGGGGCGGGCCGTCGTCGAGGACTGTGCCCAGTCCCCCGGCGCCCGGCTGAACGGACGGCCCGTCGGCGGCGCCGGAGACGCCTCGGTCTTCTCCTTCGGCCCCACGAAGCTCTTGACCTGTGGTGGTCCGGGAGGCGGGCTCGCCAGCGGCGATCCGTCGATTGTCCGCACGGCGCGCGACCTCGCCGGCCACGACGAGAAGGACGATGCCGCGTTGCGCCTCAACGGCCTGATGGGGGATCTCCACGCCGCGGTGGCGGCCGTGCAGATCGGCCGGCTCGCCGTCGTGGTGACGCGACGCCGCGCCATCGTCGAGCGCTACGACGCGGCCTTCGAGGGGCTGGGCTCGCGGCCGCGGCTGCACCCGACGGCCCAGCCGGTCTTCTACCGCTCTCTTCTCGGCCTGCGGGGGCGCGCCGGCGAGGTGATCGATCGCCTTCGCAGGGCCGGGATCCAGGCCCGCTTCCCCGTGCACCGCCCGCTGCACAAGCTGGTCGGCGGCAGCGCTCCGTGTCCCGGGGCCGACGAGGCGCAGGGCCGCTGGATCTCGCTGCCGCTCTCGGCGGCCTTCAGCAGCGCGGAGGTGGATCGCGTGATCGGCGAGGTGACGGCGTGCCTGTCGTCGCGCTCCTGACCGCGGCCGTCTGGTTCCTGCTCCGCCCTCCCGCCGCCGGCCCGGCGGAGATCGCCGCCGCCGCTTTTCTCGCCGCCTACGGCCTGACGCCGGGAGCGCGGCTCATGGCCATCGGCGCCGGGGCGCTCGACCACCCGGAGGCGCGCAAGCCGCACCTCATCCCGACGCCGCGTCTCGGCGGGGTCGCCGTGGTCGCCGCGTTCCTCCTCGTCCTCGGCCGCCGCGCGCTCGACGATCGCGAGCTGCTCGCCATCGCGCTCGCCGCCCTGGCCCTGATGACCGCCGGCGCCATCGACGACACGCGCGGGTTGTCGGCGCGCCTGCGGCTGACGCTCCAGGTCGGCTGCGCCCTGTTCGTGATGGCGGCCGGGGTGCGGCTGCACCTGGTGCCGGGCACGGCGGGGGCGGTGCTCGACTCCGTCCTGACCCTCCTGTGGATCGTCGGGCTCACCAACGCCTACAACTTCATCGACGGGATCGACGGGCTCGCCGCGGGGCTGGGCGCCCTCATCGCCGTGCTGCTCGGCATCTCCGCCGTGGCCGGAGGCCAGGTGGTGCTGGTGCCGGCGGCCGCCGCCCTGGCGGGAGCGCTCCTCGGCTTCCTGCCCCACAACCTGCGCCCGGGGGGACGTCCGGCGTCGATCTTCCTCGGCGATTCCGGCAGCGCCAGCGTCGGCTTCCTGCTCGCGGCCCTGGCGATCAAGGAGGACTGGGCCGAGAAGGATCCGCTGGCCGCCCTGGCCACGCCGATCCTCATCTTCAGCGTCCTCATCTACGACATGGTGCAGACGACGCTCGCGCGCATCGCGTCGGGGCGCGTGCGCACCTTCCGGCAGTGGATCGACTACACCGGCCGCGATCACATCCACCACCGCTTCGCCGAGGTGCTGGGAGGATCGCGCCGCGCCCTCGCCCTCATCCTGACGCTGGCGCTCGGGGTCGGCCTGTCGGCGCTGGGACTGAGGCACGCCGGCAGCGGTCTCGCCGTCATCCTGATCCTGCACGCGGCCCTGGTGCTGCTCGTGGTCGAGATTCTCGTCGGGGCGGCGCGGCGGCGGCACGCTCCACTCGCCCCGTCCCCGCCCGCGGCCGCGCTCGGCGAGGAACGCGGATGAGCGGCCCGGCGGCCCGCCGCCGCGACAACCGTGGGGGGGGCGCCGCGCTCCTTGCGGCCTTCGACTTCCCGCCGATCGTCGGCGGCGAGGCGACGCTCTACCACGGCATCGCGCGCCACCTCCCGCCCGGCGAAATCGTCGTCTGGGCGCCGCGACTCGCGGGTGACGGGGAGATCGACGCGGGCCTGCGCTGCCGCGTCGAGCGCGGGCGCGTGCCGGCGCACGGCGCGACCTTTCGGCGCATGGCGCGAGGCCTCCTGGCCGGGGCGCATCTGACGCGCCTGCTGCTGCGACGACCGATGCGGTACCTCCTGTGCGGCCAGGTGCTGTCGCTCGGCGTGCCGATGCGGCTGCTCGCGTCCGTCTTCCGACTTCCCTATGCCGTCTTCGTCCACGGGGCGGATGTCTTCGACTTCCGCCACCGGCCCGTCTGGGCCCGGCTCATCCGCTGGGTGCTGGCGGGGGCCGACGCGGTGATCGTCAACAGCCGGTTCACGGCCGGGATCCTGTCGCGCGACTACCCCGGCGCGGCGAGCCGCATCGTCGTCCTGCCGATGGGCGTCGATGTGCCGGCCGAGGCTTCCGCGAGCGAGGTCGCCGCGCTGCGGCAGCGCCATGCCCTCGGAGACGGGCCGGTCCTCCTGACCGTGGCGCGGCTGGTCGAGGCGAAGGGACACGACATGGTGATCGAGGCGCTCCCGGCGCTCCTGCGCCGGCATCCCGGCCTGCGCTATCTCGTCGTCGGGGACGGGCCGCACCGCGAGGCCCTCGCGGCCAGGGCCGCGCGCGCCGGTGTCGCCCATGCCGTGGTCTTCACCGGCCGCGTCCCCGACCGCGAGCGTGCAGCGCACTACGCCCTGGGGACCATCTTCGTCCTCCTGAGCCGCAGCACCGGGCGCTACGACGGGCTCGAAGGCTTCGGCCTGGCGCTGCTCGAGGCCTCGAGCCATGGCCTGCCGGTGATCGGCGGCCGCACCGGGGGCATCCCCGAGGCGGTGCGCGACGGTGGCAGCGGGCTCGTGCTGCCGCCCGAGGATCCCGCGGTCCTGGCGGAGACGATCGCGGCGCTGCTCGACGATCCGGAGCGGCGCCGGCGCCTGGGCGAGTACGGCCGCCGCTTCGCGGCCGAGCACGCCTGGAAGCGCACCGCTGCGGCGGTGCGGGCGCTGTGGCGGCAACCCGCGGACGAAGAAACGCCGCCGGAGCGGTCGGACACCGCGGCGGTCGTCGGAGGGAGGGCAGAGCGATGTGCGGCATCGCCGGCGCCTTGAGCCTCGACGGACAGCCGATCGGCCATGACGCCGTGCGCGCCATGACCGATGCGCTCTCCCATCGCGGGCCGGACGAGGGAGCGGTGCGCCTGCTCGGGGCGGGGGTCGGGATCGGCCGCGCCGCCGCGGCGCTCGGCCACCGGCGCCTCAAGGTGATCGATCTCTCCTCGGCGGCGGCGCAGCCGATGCGCGACGCGCAGGACACCGGCTGTCTCGTCTACAACGGCGAGCTCTACAACACCGCGGCGCTGCGGCGCGAGCTGCTCTCCGCCGGGCGCACCTTCCGCTCCCGCTCCGACACCGAGGTGGTGCTGCACGCGCTCCTTCACTGGGGGCCGGAGGAGGCGCTCTCCCGCTTCAACGGCATGTTCGCGCTCGCCTTCTGGGACAACCGCGAGCACCGCCTCGTCCTGGCGCGCGACCGCTTCGGCGAGAAGCCGCTGTTCTACGCCGAGAGCGACGGCCGGCTGCTGTTCGCGTCGGAGATCGACTCGCTCCTGGCCCACGGCGGCGTGGACACGGAGATCGATCCCGAGGCGGTGGAGCTGTACCTGACGTTCGGCTGGATCCCGGCGCCCTGGACCATCTACCGGGGCGTGCGCAAGCTGCCGCACGCGGCGTACCTCAGCGCCGACACCGAGGGCCGCTCGCGGCTGCGGCGCTACTACCGCCTCGAGGAGCGCCTGCAGGCGCAGCCCGCCGGTCCGCCGGACGAAGCGGTGCGCGACGCCCTCGCGGCGGCCGTGAAAGCGCGTCTCGAATCGGACGTGCCGCTCGGCGCCTACCTGTCGGGCGGGATCGACTCGTCGGCGGTCGTCACCTTCATGTCGCGCTTCCTGCCCGAGCCGCCGCGCACCTATTCGATCGCCCTTCCCGGCTGCGGCTGGTTCGACGAGGGACCGGAGGCGCGGCGCCTGGCGGGCGAGCTGGCGACGCACCACACGGAGGTCGTCCTCGACGCGGCGCGGCTCCGGGACGAGATCCCGACGGCCCTCGCATCCTTCGGCGAGCCCTTCGCCGATTCGAGCGCCCTGCCCTGCTCGGCGATCGCCCGCGTGGCGCGCAGCGGGCTGACCGTGGCGCTGTCGGGAGACGGCGGCGACGAGCTCTTCGGCGGCTACCGGCTCTACCGGGCGCTCGCCGCGTCGCGGCACGTGGCCAGGCTGCCGGCGGCGGCGCGCGCCCTGATCGCCGCGGTCCTCCGGCCGCTGCCGGCGCGCCATGGCGGCGGCGTCGGCGGCACGGTGCACCGGGCGCGCAAGCTGCTCGCGGGGCTGGGGTCGGATCTCGCGGTGACGCACGCCGCCTGGATGGCGATCCTCCCCAGCGAGGCGCGCCTCGCGCTGCGGCCGGGCGTGGCCGACCGCGATCTCGGCCGCTCCCTCGTCGAGGAGCGCCACCGGCGCTTCGGGCGCGGCCTCGACGGCGTGCTCGCGGTCGAGGTGGACCTGCCGCTGCCGGACGACATGCTCGCCAAGGTGGATCGCACCAGCATGCGGCACTCGCTCGAGGTGCGGGCCCCCTTCCTCGATCCCGCGCTCGTCGAGCTGGCGCTGTCGCGCCCGGCGTCCGAGCACTTCTCGGCCTCGTCCGGCAAGCGCCTGCTGCGCCGCTCGCTGCGCGGCCTCGTCCCCGACCGCATCCTCGACGCGCCGAAGCGCGGCTTCGAGGTGCCGGTGGGCGACTGGATGACCGGCCCGCTGGCCGCGCATTTCCGCGAGGTGGTGAGCCGTCCGGCGCTGGAGGAGGCGGGAGGGATTGCCGCGCCCGCCGTGGAGCGCTGGATGGCCGAGCACACGGTGCGGCGCGCCGACCACGGCCGCATCCTGTGGGCGCTCTACGTCCTGTGCCACTGGCACCGGGTGATCCGCCCGGGCCAGCAGAGGACGCGACGGGTCGACACCATCCCCCGCCTGGGACTCGTCTCGGGACCCGCGCTCTCCTGACCAACGTGAACGCGAAAGTGTGGAGAACGTAGCCGGAAGGGTGTGAACGCAATGCGTCCGCCGGCGACCGTGGCTTTCAGGCGCGCGGCATATTTTCCTCGGAGAATCCCCGCTTCCGGCCGGCATGAGTCTTGGTCTGTGGGCCGCGCATGCACTGGCCCGGGACGCCGGTTGAGCACCTGTCGGGGTTTCAACCCACTTTCTGCCCCCGAAGAGGTTGTCCCGAGCACCTCCGCCTGACACCGGGGTTCCGTTTCGAGCGGCACGGCTACTACAGCACCCGCCGCCGCCGGCGCATCTCGAGGTTCCGCTGTCTCAGGTGCGGCTCGACCTTCTCACGGCAGACATACGCCCTGTCGTATTACAGCAAGCGGCCGGAGCTGCTCATCCTGATTGCGGCGGGACTGGTCGGCGGCTCGGCGCACCGGCAGATCGCCAGGACGCTCGGGTGCGCGCCGTCGACCGTCACTCGCAACGCGGCTCGCCTCGGCCGGCACGCCATCCTGTTGATGGCGCTGGCGCGCGGCGAGCTCGCCGGCCTGGTGCAAGAGGCTTTCGTGTTCGACCATTTCGAAACCTTCGAGTTCACCCAGGACTACCCGTTCGGCGTCGGCACTCTCGTCGGCTCGAAGTCCTGGTTCGTGTATGACCTCGACCCGGCGCCGCACGGCCGCACCGGGCACATCAGCCCCGCGCAGCGCCACCGCCTGGACCTCCGGCCACGACGGCAGCGGTACGGCGGTTACGTCGGCTCGAGTCGGAGGGTCTTCGAGCGCTTGCGGGACGTGACTTTGCCGGGGACCACCATCACCGTCATCGGAGACGGCCACAAGGCCTATGACCGTGCCGTGCGTGACCCTTCGCTCGGACGCGCCATCGTCCTCGAG
>DASRAU010000013.1:0-54076 GCA_035638075.1 Verrucomicrobiia bacterium | reverse complement strand
GACGAGGAGCTGGTTCAGCGTCTGCTCGCGCTCGTCGTGGCCGCCGCCGAGGCCCGCGCCGCGGTGCCGGCCGACGGCGTCGATCTCGTCGATGAAGATGATGCAGGGGGCGTTCTTCTTCCCCTGCTCGAAGAGGTCGCGCACCCGCGAAGCACCCACGCCGACGAACATCTCGACGAAGTCCGACCCGGAGATGGAGAAGAACGGGACGTTCGCCTCGCCCGAGATGGCGCGCGCCAGGAGCGTCTTGCCGGTGCCCGGGGGGCCCATCAGCAGGACCCCCTTGGGGATCTTTCCGCCGAGCTTCTGGAACTTCTGCGGCTCCTTGAGGAACTCGATAATCTCGGCGAGCTCTTCCTTGGCCTCGTCCACGCCCGCCACGTCCTTGAAGGTGACCTTCTTTGCCTGGCTCGAGGAGAGGCGCGCCTTGGACTTGCCGAACGACAGCGCCTTGTTGCCGCCGCTCTGCATCTGCCGGAAGAAGAAGACCCAGACGGCCGCGAGGATCAGGAAGGGCAGCCAGGTCAGCAGGCTGACCATGTAGGTCGGGTCCTTCGGCTTGCGCGCCTCGATCTGCACGTTGTAGCGGCGCAGATCCTTCACGAGGTCGTCGTAGGTCGGGGCGTACGTCAAAAAGCGCTTCGCCTGGCCGTCGGCCGTCGGCTGGTTGTACTCGCCGACGATCTCGTTCCCGGTGATGGTGACCTTCGAGACCCGTCCGGCCTCGACGTCCTCCATCATCTTGGTGAAGTTCAGCTCGACCTGGTCGGTGCGGCCGGTGACGAGGAAGCGATAGAGCACGAGGACCGCGATGATGATGGCGGTCCAGACGAGAACGTTCTTGATCAGGGTGTTCAGTGGGCTACTCCCCGGGGGCGATCCCGGTATTTTTCGGTAAACAGGGGGTCAATATAGAACGAAAACGTCACCCTTTCAACGCTCCCCCGCCCTTCTCAGGGCCTGCGCGGAGATTATTCGACGTAGGTGAGGTGTGGAAGGTTCCGGTGCTTCCCCTGATAGTCGAGGCCGTACCCCACGACGTGCCGGTCGGGGACCTCGAAGCCGACGAAATCCGGGGTCAGATCGACCTTGCGCCGGTGCGGCTTGTCGAGGAAGGTGCAGATCTTCAACGACTTCGGGGCGTGCAGCTGCAGCTGCTCGCTCAGGTACGCCAGGGTGACTCCTGTGTCGAGGATGTCCTCGACCACGAGCACGTGCGACCCCTCGATGGGGAAGGACGAGGAGAAGGCCACCTCGGTCAGGAATTCGGACTTGCGTGACGTGACGATCTCCAGGAACCCCACCTGCGCCGGGAGCCGGATCTCGCGGGCGAGGTCGGCCATGAAGATGAACGAGCCCTTGAGGATGCCGAGCAGCGAGATCTCCTCGCCGCGATAGAACTCGGTGATCTCGCGGCCCAGGGCGCGGACGCGCTCGGAGATCTGCGCTTCGTTCTTGAGGACCTCGCGGGACACGTTCATCGGGTCTCCTTCGTCAGGACGAGGACTTGGCGCGTGGCCGGGGTGATCTTGAACGAATCGTCGATGCGGTGCCCCACGACCCAGGCGATTCTCTCACCGGTCAGCACCAGCGGGATCCGCCCCCGCTGATTCACCGGCACTTTCCGATCGATGAGGAACTCTTTCAGGCGGCGGCTCCCCGGGGCCCCCTGGGGGTGGAACCGGTCCCCGGGCCGCCTCGGGCGGACCACGAGGGGTCCCTTCACCAGATCCGCATCGAGCAGGGCGATGCTGTCTCCGGCTCTCGGGAGACCTGCGCCGGCTTCGGCCAGTCGCGCCGTCAGGCGGAATCCGGGGAAGTCGATGGTCCCCGGCACCGGGCAGAGCGCCTCCTGGACGGACGCGGGCGCCCTCTTCGGCGGGACCGGGGCGTTCAGGAGCATGTCGAGGAAGCCGTCCAGGGCGAAGATTGAAACCGCCTCGGGAAAGACGTTGAGCCGCAACCCCTTCGGGAGATGCAGGCTGCCGCGGCCGCCCCGGTCGATGACGTCGAGCGCCTGCTCGATGTGGCGCTGATCGATCCCCCGCAGGTGGCCAAGTGTCCGGGCGATGCTCCGTCGCAGGACGCGCCTGCGCAGGACCAGTGGCATGGCGGCCAGGGCCTTCGCGTCGAGGACCACGTTCAACGGCCTGTCGGACAAGGCGACCGAATCGTAAGCGTCGGCCGTGAGTCGCTCGAGCCAGTCCTCCTCGTCGCGCAGCAGGTCGGCCGCGCGGGCCAGGACTTCGCTCGCTTTCGGGTTGAATTGCCTCTGGAGCAGCGGCAGGAGCCGCCGTCTCACCCGGTTGCGTGTCAGGCTCAGGTCGCGGTTGGTGGCGTCCTCGCGCCAGGGAATCCGCCGCCGGCGCAGCCACGCACGCAGGTCGGCGTGCTTCAGGCCGAGGAGGGGCCGGATGAGGGTCCCGTCGATGACCGGATGGATCCCTCCGAGCCCGCGCCGCCCCGAGCCTCGCAGCAGCCGCATCAGGAAGCTCTCGGCCTGGTCGTCGAGCGTGTGACCGAGAGCGATCCGATCGGCCCCGACTGCAGCCGCGGTTGCTTCGAGGAAGGACCTGCGCTGGATGCGGGCGCGTTCCTCGCGCGACGACGACCTGCGCCCGATCGGGGCGGCGGGATCGACCCGTCCGACCGTCACCGGAACGCGGAACCGGGTCGCCAGCCTGCGGACGGCCTCGGCGTCGCGGGCCGCCGCGCGACCGCGCCAGCCGTGGTCGAGGTGCGCCACGTGCAGCGTCAGGTCGAGCTGCGCCGCCGCCGCGGCGAACAGGACCAGGAGCGCCGTCGAGTCGGACCCGCCGGAGACGGCGAGAAGGATGCGCTCCCCCGGCTTCACCATCGAGTGGCGCTGGAGGGCCGCGAGAAACTTTCCCTGGATCATGGTTGGTGGCGGTGCAGGGAATCGAACCCCGGACACCGCGGATATGAGCCGCGTGCTCTAACCAGCTGAGCTACACCGCCAATGGAAGGCGGATTCTAGCAGAAGCGGCGCGCTCCACGCTCCCGGACGACCGGATCGGCCCGGACCCGAAAAACATGTTGACGAGTTTCCCGGGGAGGTGTCTATTGGCGGATACCTCGCCGCCGAACCCGGGATTTTCTGGGTGGAGACCGCCGTCATGCGCCTGACCGACCGGCTCCTCAAGGCGTTGATGTACCGCACCAGCAGCCGCGTGAAGGCGAAGCACCTCTATGCCTTCCTGCGCTACAACAGCCCGACCAAGCTGTGGAACCTGGGGCGCGTCACCGCCGGCACCGCGCTCCGCCGCACCTCCCGCTTCGGCTATCCGTACGTCATCGCCGTCGAGCCGACCAACGTCTGCAACGTCGAGTGCCCCGCCTGCCCGACCGGCCGCGGCGAAGCCAACGGCCGGAAGACGCGCACGATGAACCTCGCCAACTTCCAGAAGGTCATCGACGAGATCGGCCGGTACGTGTACGTCGCCAATCTGCAGAACTGGGGGGAGCCGCTCCTGGCGAAAGACGTGGCCGGGATGATTGCCTACTGCCACGACAAGCGGATCTACACATCGGTGGAGACCAACGGCAACTATCCCGAGGCGCTCAACGAGCGCTTGATCGACGCCCATCTCGATCAGATCACCTTCGCCATGGACGGCTCGACTCAGGAGATCTACGGCGCGTATCGCATCGGCGGCCGCCTCGAACTGCTCCTGAAGAACCTGCGCACCCTGCTGCGCCTCCGGGCCGAACGCGACGTGGCCCATCCCTTCATCGAGATCCAGTTCCTGGTGTTCAAGCACAACCGGGACGATCTGTCGCGCATCCGCGAGATGGCGCAGGAGCTGGGCGTGGACGGCCTGCTGGTGCGCGCCGGCAACGCACCCAACAACCAGGCGATCGTGAAGGAGTTCTACACCTGGCCCACCGGCAAGCGGCGCTTCTGCGACCTGCCGTGGCGGGCGGCCGTCGTCAACAGCGACGGCGGCGTGGTCCCGTGCTGTCGTCACTTCCAGCGCAAGGACGACTACGGCAACATGTTCGAAGAGGCGGGCGGCTTCGAGGCGATCTGGAACGGCCCCGCGTTCGAGAAGTCGCGCGCCGCCATCGCCGCCACGCGCCTCCCGGACCTGCACCCGGTCTGCAGCACCTGCCACGTGTTCCGATCGTCCCACTGACCGCGCCGCCCGGCGCCCCATGGGCGGTCCGTCGCCCCACACAGGATGAGCGGCCGGAGTCCCGGGTCTATAATCCCGCCGCGCCCGCGGTGCGAATGCGCCAGAGGCCCTCGAGGGAGACGAACGTGTCCGTCTGCAAGCAATGCGGCATCAACGACGACGAGGCGTTTCTCGTGAAGTGCCCCATCTGCCACCAGATGGTCTGCGAGGAGGACAAGTACTCCCGCAGCGGCCGCGTCTTCTGCACCGAATACTGCGCCGCCATGTTCTTCCACGGGGACACCGAGGACGGCGCCACCGAGGACGACTGAGCGGCGCCGCGCCGCCGTGGAGAGCAGGACGAGCATGGGATTCCCCGTCATCCGGCCGAGACGCCTGAGGCGCACCGAGGCGCTGCGGGCCTTCGTGCGCGAGGCGAGCCTCACGCCGGGCGACCTCGTCATGCCCCTCTTCGTGCTGCCCGGAAAGAAGGTGCGGCGCGCGATCGGCTCCATGCCGGGCCAGTTCCAGCTGTCGGTGGACGAGGCGGTGCGCGAGGCGAAGGAGGCGGCCGCGGTCGGCGTGCCGGCGGTCATCCTGTTCGGCCTGCCGGAGGCGAAGGACGCGCGCGCCAGCGGCGCCTGGGCGAAGGACGGCATCGTCCAGCAGGCGACTCGCGCCATCAAGGAGGCCCAGCCGAGCCTTCTCGTGCTGACCGACGTCTGCCTGTGCGAGTACACCGACCACGGCCACTGCGGCCTCGTCGAGGGGGATCAGATCGTCAACGATCCGACCCTCGAGGTCCTGGCGCAGACGGCGGTATCGCAGGCCGAGGCGGGGGCCGACGTCGTCGCGCCGTCGGACATGATGGACGGCCGGGTCGCCGCCATCCGCAAGGCGCTCGACGCGGCGGGGAAGGCCGACGTCGCCATCCTCTCTTATGCCGTCAAGTACGCTTCGGCCTTCTACGGGCCGTTCCGCGAGGCGGCGGAGTCGACGCCGAAGTTCGGCGACCGGCGCACGCACCAGATGGATCCCGGCAATGCCCGCGAGGCTCTGCGCGAGGTGTTCCTCGACCTCGGCGAGGGTGCGGACATGGTGCTGGTGAAGCCGGCCCTGCCGTACCTCGACGTGCTGCGCCGCGTGCGCGACGCGGTTCACGTGCCGGTCGGCGCGTACCACGTCTCCGGCGAGTACGCGATGATCGAGGCGGCCGCGAAGAACGGCTGGATCGATCGCGACCGGGTCATCCTCGAGTCGCTGGTCGCCATCCGGCGCGCCGGCGCCGATTTCATCCTGACCTACCACGCCAAGGACGCCGCCCGGCTCCTGGCGCGCGCATGAGTGCGCGCCGCTCCGTGATGCCGTGAACGAGAACTCCACCCGTCTCTTCGAGAAGGCGCGGCAGGTCATCCCCGGCGGCGTCAACTCGCCGGTGCGCGCCTTCCGCGCCGTCGGCGGCACGCCGATCTTCTTCCAGCGTGGCCGCGGGGCGATGTTGTTCGACGTGGACGGCCGTGGCTACATCGACTACGTCTGCTCGTGGGGGCCGCTCATCCTCGGCCACGCCGAGCCCGGGCTGGTGCGGGCGGTGATGGAGGCCGCCTCCGACGGCACGTCGTTCGGCGCTCCGAATCCGCACGAGGTGATGCTGGCGCGGCTCGTGGTCGAGCGCGTCCCCGGTGTCGAGAAGGTGCGGCTGGTCAACTCCGGTACCGAGGCGACCCTCTCCGCCCTGCGGCTGGCGCGCGCCTTCACCGGGCGCGAGTGCATCGTCAAGATGGAAGGCTGCTACCACGGCCATGTCGACGCGCTGCTCGTGAAGGCGGGAAGCGGCGTGGCGACGCTGGGAATCCCCGGCACGCCGGGCGTTCCGGCGCGGGTGGCCGAGCAGACCCTCGTCGTTCCGTACAACGACCTCGACGCGATCGAGCGTCTCGTGCGCGAGCGGGGCCAGGAGATCGCCTGCATCATCGTCGAGCCGGTGGCGGCGAACATGGGCGTCGTGCCGCCCCGCCCGGGGTATCTCGAGGGGCTCAGGGCCATCACCGCGAAGGCCGGCATCCTTCTGATCTTCGACGAGGTGATCACCGGCTTCCGGATGGCGCCGGGCGGAGCGCAGGAGCTCTACCGGATCGAGCCCGACCTGACGACGCTGGGGAAGATCCTCGGCGGCGGCCTGCCCATCGGCGCCTACGGCGGGCGCGAAGAAATCATGGACCGCATCGCGCCGGAGGGTGACGTCTACCAGGCGGGGACGCTCTCGGGAAACCCGGTCGCGACCCGCGCCGGCATCGCGATGCTCGAGATGCTGGCGACCCCGGGGCTCTACGAGCGGATCGAGGAGATGTCGGCGCGTCTCGAGACCGGCCTCCAGGCGGCGATCGAGGAGACCGGCACCGACGCGCGCGTCACCCGGGTCGGTTCGCTGCTGACGCTGTTCTTCGGCGTCGAGGAGGAGCCGGTGCACTGGGGATCGGTCGCGGGCGCCGACACGAAGCGCTACGGCCTCTTCTTCCACAAGATGCTGGAGGCCGGCGTCTACCTGCCGCCGTCACAGTACGAAGCCTGGTTCGTGTCGCTGGCGCACAACGAGGAAGTGATCGACGCCACCATCGAAGCCACGCGCCAGTCCCTCAAGTCCCTGCAGCGCGCCCCCCTCGCCTGACGCGATGCCGCACCGCCTGCCGGGCTAGCCGCCGGGGACGCCGCCGCGCCGCTTCGGGGCCGCGCCGCGATCGAATGACAGGGTCGCCGGGGCGCCGGCGGGAACGTAGACGGTCCAGGACGTGCGCGTCTTGTCCGGGATCCCCTCGCCCAGAACGAAGCGGACGATCTGCGGGGCGGTGGGGTAGTCGTTCGCGTCGGCCTTGAGGCGGTAGACGCCGTACGGCATCTTCGTCAGGTCGGTCACCTCGAACCCGTTCAGGAAGAAGCGCGGCGGGCGCGGGCCGCTCTTGGCGTCGAGGCGCAGCGCGAAGCGGGCCCGATCGACGAGAACGGTGTCCACATCGGTCGCTTCCGGCACGACGAAGGTCCGGTCGATGTCTCCCGCCGGCCGGCCCTGCAGGCGATAGACGCCCGGAGGCAGCGACACGGTGAAGGCCGGCCGCGCCTTCTCCACGGCGGCGCGCAGCTGCGTCGTGCCCTGCAGGAGAAGCCGCTCGTCGAGGCTGCCGGCCGGAGGCGTCGTCGCGGGCGTCAGGCGCACCTGGCCCAGGTCCTCCGCCGTGATGCCGCGGAACTCGAAGGGGACGGGGCGCGCCCGCGACCAGACCGAGCCGAGCGCCGCTTCGAACTCGGACAAGGTCAGGAGGTTGTAGCGCGTCTGCAGCGCCTTGCCGGGCTCGCCGCTCGGAAGCGCGGCCCACTCGGTGCGGAACGAATCGCTCTGCACGAGATCCGAGAGGGCGCGGGCCCGGGCGATCTCCTGTCTGGCGCGGTCGAACTCGAGGCCGTGCGTCTCGAACAGCGCCAGATTCAGGTGCGCCGCGGCCGCCATATCCTGGAGCCTCTGCCGGTCCTGGGGGGCCGCCTGGAAGATGGCGGCGTTGGCGGTGAGGCGATCGATCTCGGCCACGGCGCGGCGCGCGTCTCCGACCGCCGCCTGGATGGTCGCCGGGTCGGGCCGCCGATCGAGGATGGCCACGCTGTCCCGCAGGAGCGCCGCCCAGCGACCCCCGAGCTCGAGAGCCCCCGCGACGGTCTCCTCCGGCGCCGCCGCCCGCGCGACTCCCGCGAGGAGAAAAAGCGCCAGCGCCGAGGCCATCCCGCGGCGCATCAGTGGACACCCAGCGAGGCATTGTCGCTCTGCACGCGGGCGGCGAGGCCTTCCTGGCCGAACTGGCGCAGGACGTTGACGTAGTTCTGGGCGAAGGGCTGCAGCGCCGGGCCCTGCAGGCGCTCCTTCGCCATCCGGTAGGCGCGCTCACCGTGGGTCAGCGCGTCGGTCTCCTTGCCCATCTCGGCGGCGGAGCGCGACAGGTCGAAGAGCGCCGTCTCCATCCCGGCCCATTCGAAGGTGATCGCTTCCATGGCGCGACCGTACGCCTCGTCGAACTTGCCGGACGCGTAGGCGGCGTAGGACAGCACGTGCAGCGCCGTGCCGTACTGGCGGCGGATCTCGGCGTCGCCGGGGTTCAGCTCGTAGGCGCGCCGCCCGAACTCGGCCGCCTGCGTGCGGCGCTGCGGCTGGTCGAGGGTCGAGACGTAGTCGGCCATCTGCCGGAAGATCTCCGCACGGTCGCGGCGCCGCGCGGTCAGCTCGCCCGCTTCGGTGAACGAGGCCAGCGCCTCGTCGGGGGAGGCTTTCGGATCGCGCATCAGGTCGAGCCCGCGCTGCCACAGCGCCGCCGCCTTCATGTTGCCGTCGTCGAAATAGGTCAGGTCGTGGATCTGCCAGAAGCGTGAATCGTAGGCGGTGCCGAAGCCGAGCGGGGCGGTGGTCCGGATGCGCTCGCGGTAGAGGTCGGCGCTCTCGGAGGTGCGGCAATACTCGAGGCAGCGCTCGAGATAGAAGAGGACATGACGCGCGAACTGGTCGTACTCGGGGCTGGTGCGCGGCTTGTCGCGCGCCTCGGTCTCGCGCAAGAGAATCGACTTGAGCAGGTACCAGTGGCCGCGCCCTTCGGCTTCGGCCTCGCGGCGTCCGCCTTCCGACCACAGGACGTGCCAGGCGTTGCCGAGGAGCATGTTCTTGAAGGCGGCGTCGTCCTGCAGCACCCGTAGGCTCTCCTCGAGCGGCTGCACGACGTCGGCCTTGTAGTCGCCCCCGTAATGCCCACCCTCCTTCTGGTGCAGCTCGTAGCGCGAGTGGCCCAGGATGAACTGCAGCGCCGCGACCTCGCGCCCGGTGCGCTGCTCCTCGCCGGCGCGTTCCAGGTAATGCGAGGCGAGTGTCGCCGCCTTCGCGTAGTTCTGGGTGTTGTAGGCGGTGATCGCGTCGTTGCGCAGCGTCGCCAGCTCGTCCGACGCCGTGTCGGCCGCGCGCGCCGGAGCCGGCGCCAGCGACGCGATGCCCGGCGCGAAGAGAGCCAGCGCCAGCATCGCGGTGCGGGACGCATGCCTCATCGCTTCCCTCCGAGGCGCTGCAGCGCGGCGAGGGCGCGGTCGGCCTCGTCGACCTTCGACAGGCTGGCGGAGTTCGCGGCGGAGACGTACAGGGCCACGAGACCGTCGGACGTGGGTGCCAGCACCTGCACGGTGCCGTCGCGGTAGCGGATGGCGATCGACTCGCCGTCCACCTGGATGCTCTCGACCGGATCGCCCGCGGGGCCGGGCCGGCGGCCGCGGAAGCCGACGCCGCGGTAGGCCTCGGCGAGCTGCGGCACCACGAGGGCGTAGCGCGCGCCGTCGCTGGTGCGTGCCCCGAGCCGGCTGGCTTCCATCAACGTCACGCCGTACTTGCGCCCGAGGAACGACGCGAGGCCGGTGCCGGTGAAGGCGCCTTCGGATCCCACCGACGCGCCGCCACCGCCTCCGGGGACACCGCTGCCGCCGCGGCGGATGCCGGCGGTCGGGTCGCCGCCCGGAAGCGGCGCCTGGTCGTTGCCGGCGAGCGTTCCGCCGGGACCGCGCTCGCGATCGCCATGTTTGAGGTACGACAGCTCGGGCTCGGCGCCGGTCCCGACCTGCGGTTTGGCCGGCGCGCCGATCGGCCCGAGCGACGGCGCCGCGGCCACCGCCGGCGCGCTGTCGTGCACGCGCACCTCCGGCGCCGCGTCGGCCACCTTGATCGGGAGCGGATCGGGCTCGAGGCGGGCCGGAAGCGGCTCCGGTCGGGGCGGCGGCGCCACCGGCTGCGCCGGCTCGAAGCGCAGCGGCGGCAGGACGGTCGGGTTCGTCCGCGGCTTCGGGGGCGGCGGAGGCGGCTTCGGCAGCGCCTCCTTCTCGCGCAGCGGCACCAGGCGCGGCGCCGGGGGAGCGGTCGCGAAGAAGCGCACCGCCAGGGGCGGCGCCGGGACCGGCTCGATCTGCGTCAGCGCGACGACCACCAGGCCGGCCACGATCGTCCCGTGCACCGCCATCGACATCGCCACGCCGCGGCGCACGCCGGCGCGCGCCCGGGCCACGTCGGCGAAGGTGCTGTCCACGAGCGCGGTCTCGAGCACCGGCTCGGCGACGTGCGGCGAGGTCGCGCTGCGGTGCTTCACGAAGCGCCTCCCGGTGCGGCCGGCGGCGCCACGGGCGCGGACACGGGTTTCGCCGGCGGCTTGGACGGCGGTTTCGCGGGAGGCGTCGTCTTCTTCGGCGGCTTCGTGCCGGGCTTCGGCGCGGCCGGCTCGGGCGCGGGGGCCGCCGCCGGCTGTGGCGGCATCCGCACGATGCGCGCTTCGAGGACGTCGCCGTCGCGCGCCGGGTTGCGGAAGAAGGGACGGATGGTGAGCAGGTTGCTGCCTTCCGCCAGCCGGTAGCCCTTCACTTCGAACGCGACGCCGGCGGGCGTGTCCTTCGGGGCGGCTCCGCGGTCCACCTCAGGCAGACGGTCGGCGACTTCCGACGCCTGCACCGGCCGCAGCTGCGACTCGCGTCCCGACACCTCGACGCGCAGCACCGGGTCGTCCGCCACCACCAGGCCGCGCACCGTGATCGCGTCGTCGCTGGTGCGATCCGGAAGCGGGTCGAGCGCGATGCGCGGGCGCAGCCGATCCTTCTGCACCAGGACGTTGAGCGCCCGCAGGCCGTCGGGCGACGCGTTGCCTTCGTTCTTGGCCATGCCGAGGTGCAGGAACGCCTCGCGATAGTTCCCCAGCTCGTGGTAGGCGGTGGCCAGGTGCAGGTGCGGCGAGTAGTCCACCAGCCGGTTGGCCACGACGGCGAGGCTCTCGGAGCGATCCTTGGACTGCAGGCCCTTCTGCAGCAGGTCCACGGAGCCGGCCCACTGGCCGGCGTCCTCCATCTGCAGGGCCATCTGGTAATAGAGGAACCAGTCGGGGATCTCGGCGGAGGCGCCGGCCGGCGCCGGGCCGGGCTTGCGGTGCGCGGCCTGGAGGGACGGGCGGAGGATCGGGATCGGCAGCCCGAGACTCGCGGACGCGGTCGCCGCCGGCACGCCGCGCGGCGCGAACTCGATGGCGTTGTCCGGACGCCCTTCGCGGAGCCCCGGATCGCGGGTGAGGGCGCGCGACAGCTCCTGGAGCGACTCGTCGAGATTGCCGGCGCGCGCCAGCACGGCGCCGAGCTGGTAATGCGCCGGGGCGAAATCAGGCTGCAGCTTCAGGGCCTGGCGCAGCGCCTCCTCGGCGGCGGGGAGGTCGCCGCGCTGTCCCGCCGCGAGCCCGACCGCGTAGCGCGCCTCGAGGAGCTTCTTGTCCGCGTCGGCCGCCGCCTTGAGGTCGAGCTCGGCGGCGCGCGGGTCGCCGAAGGCGTAGGTGACGACTCCGAGCGCATAGCGCAGCTCGGGCTGGTTCGGCGCGAGCAGAAGCGCCGTGCGCAGCGACTTCTCGGCGTTGCGGCGGTCGAGACTCCCGAGCGCCGCGAGCGCCATGCCGTAATGCGCCTGGGTGAGGCGCGGGTCGATCTCGGCCGCCTCCCGGAAGCGGGCATCGGCGGCCTTCCAGTTCTCCTCCTCGATCGCCAGGGAACCGGCCTGCAGGAGCTGCCGGGTCGAGCGCTCCTCCGCCGGAAGGGGAGTGGCGGCAAGCAGGAGGAGCAACGCCGCTCCGAAAGCGGCAGCTCCGCGCAGCGTCACAGGCGCTCCAGGCGCGCGAAGCGCGGCAGGAATTTCTTCGAGCCGACGATGGAGAAGGAGACCGTCACCTTCTGCTGGTCGCCGGCCCCCTCGATGCCGATGACGGTGCCGACGCCGTACTCGGCGTGGTGCACCTTGCAGCCGAGCGAGAAGGCGCTCGGCGGCGTCGGCGCCTCGCCGGCATGCGGATCCGGCGTCCAGAAGGCGCCGGAGCGGGGCGCGGCTGGAGCGGGGGAGCGCTCGAAGCGCCGGACGGGGCGTGGCGATCGGGCCCAGCGCTCGACCGCCTCGGCCGTCTGCACGCGCAGGAGCTCCCGGGGGATCTCCTGCAGGAAGCGGGAGGGCTCGGTCGAGCGCTGCTGCCCGAACTGGAAGCGGGTCTCCGCCCGGCTCAGGATCAGCCGCTTGCGCGCCCGGGTCATCCCGACGTACAGGAGGCGCCGCTCCTCTTCGAGGTCGGCCTCGTTCTCGGCGGCGCGCAGGTGCGGGCAGAGCTCCTCTTCGACGCCGACGATGAAGACGGTGTCGAACTCCAGGCCCTTGGCCGAGTGCAGCGTCATCATGCGCACGCCCGACGACCCCTGCGTGTTGTCGGTCTCCGACAACAGCGCGGTGCGATCGAGGAAGGCCGTCAGGCCGCCCTCCATGCCGTCGTAGGCGGCGACCGCGTTGGCCAGCTCCTGCAGGTTCTCGATGCGCGCCTGGGCGTCGCCGGGCGAGGTGGCCGCGAGGTGCTCCTCGAAGCGCACCCGGCTGACGATGCGCGCCACCAGCCGGCTCGGCGGCAGGTCGCGCGCCGCCTCGCGCAGGTCGCGCAGCAGATCGACGAAACCCTGCAGCGCCTTCTGGGCGCGCGTCGTGAGGGTGCGTCCGGAGTCGGCGGGCGCCGCGCGCGGTCCCTCGGCGGCCAGCTTCTCCACCGCTTCGAGCAGCGGCAGGCGATCGCGGCGCGCCGTGTCCTGCACCACTTCGAGGGTCGTCTTGCCGATGTCGCGCGCCGGCACGTTGAGGATGCGCCGCAGCGAGGCGTCGTCCTTCGGGTTGAGCAGCAGGCGCAGGTACGCGAGCAGGTCGCGCACCTCCTTGCGGTCGTAGAAGCGCGTCCCGCCGATCATCACGTAGGGGATGCCGGCGCGGGTCAGCGCTTCTTCCAGCAGCCGCGACTGCGCGTTGGTGCGGTACAGGATGGCCATCGACGCGGGGTCCTGCCCGCCGCGCCGGAAGGAGCGCACCTCCTGCACGATGCGGTCCGCCTCGCCGCGGTCGTCCGCGGCGACCATGAGATCGATGGGATCGCCGGCCGGCGCCTCGCTCCACAGCTCCTTGTCGATGCGCGAGCGGTTGTTCCGCACGAGCGCAGTCGCGGCGGAGAGGATGTTGTTGGTCGAGCGGTAGTTCTGCTCCAGCTTGATGAGGCGCGTGCCGGGGAAATCATCCTCGTACGACAGGATGTTGTTGATGTCGGCGAAGCGGAACTTGTAGATCGACTGGTCGGGATCGCCGACCGCGCAGACGTTGCCGTGCACGGACGCCAGGTGCCGGATGAGGCGGTACTGTGGCGGGTTGGTGTCCTGGTACTCGTCCACGAGCAGGTAGCGCACCCGCGAGGCGACCTCCTGGCGCACGTCCGGGTGCTCGTCGAACAGGCGCAGGACCTGGCCGATGAGGTCGTCGAAATCCATGGCGTTGGCGGCCTTCAGCCGCTCCTGGTAGAGCACGAAGAGCTTCGCCGTCTGCTCGTCGCGCATCCCCAGCGCCTCGGCGCGCAGCGCTTCGGGGTCGAGGCCGCGGTTCTTGGCGTCGCTGATGCGCGAGCGCGCCTGGCGCGGCGGGAAGGTCTCCTCGTCGATCCCCAGCGTCTCGAGGCAGTCCTTCATGAGCGACTGCTGGTCCGCCTCGTCGTAGACGAGGAAATCCGACCCGTAGCCGATGCGCGGCCCGTACCGGCGCAGAAGCCTCAGACAATAAGAGTGGAAGGTGGAGACGAGCGCGCCGCCGTGGTCGGCGCCGACCAGCTCGTCGACGCGCTCCTTCATCTCGCCGGCCGCCTTGTTGGTGAAGGTCACCGCGACGACTTCGTGCGGCGCGGCGAGGCGGTGCGCCAGGATCCAGGCGAGCCGGTGCACGATGACGCGGGTCTTCCCCGATCCGGCGCCGGCCACGATGAGGAGCGGCCCTTCGACGTGCTGGACCGCCTCCCGCTGCTGCGGGTTGAGGCTCGAGAGCAACTCTTCCATGAAGTGGAAAATTATGGCACAGGGACCTCGGTCGCCAGCCCGGCTTTTGGCGGGAAGAGCCCCGGAAATCGTCCTCCCATGAGGTCTGAAAGGTTGACGGAACGCCGGGTTGGAGATAGTTTTCAGGCCCGGACCCCATGACTCGCCGCCGCTTTTCCTGCGTGATTCCGTCGTTCGCGACGACCGGGGCGATCTCCGTCCTCTTCGCCTCGTCCGCGCTCGCTCAGGCGCCCGCGGCGGCCCCGGCGATCCGCGAGCCGGAGCCGGCGATTCGCTGGCAGCACGTCCTCTCGCCCCAGGCGACCATCGAGGTGGACGTGCCGGCCGGGTGGGAGGTGGTCGAGCCTTCCCAGGCGGACGGCCCGACGCGATTCATCCCCGTGGACGGGACACACTGTGACGTCGTGGTGGATTTCGGCTTCGCCTCGGACGCCCAGCCGCCGATCGCCTCGACCGAGGCGCTGCGGGCGCTGGTGGACGCCGAGGCGCGCGACTTCCTCGACCAGGCGGTCGAGTCGCATTACACGCTGCGGGAGCTGCGTGGTCCGGAGACCGCCGGCTACTACTACGCGCTGCGCGACCGGGCCCCGCGCAAGAAGGGGGCCGCCTTCCTGCAGAACGGCGCGCTCCTGGTGCGCACCGCCGTGATCCGCTTCCGCATCGAGACCCCCAAGCCCGATCTCCCCGCCATCCGGCAGGCGCTGAAGATGCTCGCCGGGAGCCGGCTCCTGCTCTCGGCGCCCGCGCCGGACGACTCCGCCTCCACCCCGACGGGTTCGACCGTCACGCGCCGATCGGATGACGGGTCCGGAGGCCGCCGATGAATCTCCCGCACGTCGTACGGTCGCGGATGAGCGCCGCCGCAGCGATCGCGGCGCTCGTCGTGTGGGCCGCGGCCTCTCCGCTTGCCGCGCAGGCGCCGGCCGCCGCGCCGGTCGTCGTCACGGTCGCGCCGGTGACGCTGACCGCGGGAGGCAAGGCGGAGACGAAGGTCACCCTGGAGATTCTCCGCGGGTTCCGGATCATCGCCCCGGGCACGGAAGGGAAGTTCCTGCAGCCGGCCCAGCTCGCCTTCAACGCGGCCGACGGTGTTTTCGTCGAGCCGCCGGCGTGGCCGGCCGGCAAGGAATGGCGCGACCCGGATGGTCCTTCGCTCAGGATCTACGAGGGCAAGGTCGAGTTCACGATGACGGTGCGCGCCGGCGCGAACGTCTCGGCTCAGGAGCTGGCGCTCTCGGGGCGCCTGCGTTATCAGTCCATCTACTTCGACGACTACCAGAAGCCCGCGACCCTCGTGGTGCGCCTGCCGGTCGCCGTGACCACGTCGCCCGCGGCGGCGCCGAAGGCGAAGCCGCCGGCCGCTACTCGACCGTGACCGACTTGGCCAGGTTGCGCGGCTGATCGACGTCGCAGCCGCGCCGCAGCGCGATGTGGTAGGCGAGGAGCTGCAGCGGGACCGAGGCCAGGATCGGCGTCAGCAGGTCGGAGGTCTTCGGGATCGTGATGGTGCGGGCGCAGCGGCGCCCGGCCTCCTCGTGGCCTTCCTGCGTGACCATGATGATGGCGCCGTCGCGCGCCTGCGCCTCCTCGACGTTCGACATCATCTTCTCGAACAGCGCGTCCCCGAACACCAGCGCCACCACCGGCAGGTTGCGGTCGATGAGGGCGATCGGCCCGTGCTTCATCTCGCCGGCCGGGTACCCCTCGGCGTGGATGTAGGAGATCTCCTTGAGCTTCAGCGCCCCTTCGAGCGCGATCGGATAGTTCACGCCGCGCCCGAGGTAGAGGAAATCCGAGGCGCGGTGGAAATCCTTGGCGATCTCCTCGATCTCCGCGTCCTTGGCGAGGATCTGCTCGATCTGCGTCGGGATGAGCAGCAGGTCCTTGATGTGGCTCTTGGTCTCCTCGGGGGTCATGGCGCCGCGCACCTGCGCCGCATGCAGCGCCAGCAGGTACAGCGCGGCGATCTGAGCCGTGAACGCCTTGGTCGAGGCGACGCCGATCTCCGGCCCCGCGTGCGTGTAGACGACGCCCTGGGCTTCCCGCGTCGCCATCGAGCCGACGACGTTGCAGATGGCGAGCGTTTTCAGGCCGCGCGAGCGCGCCTCGCGCTGCGCCGCGATGGTGTCGGCCGTCTCTCCGGACTGGGTGATCACGAGCAACAAATGATCGGGCTCGAGGATGGGGGAGCGGTAGCGGAACTCCGAGGCGATGTCCACTTCGACAGGGAGCCTGGCCAGCTTCTCGATGAGGAACTTGCCGATGAGGGCCGCGTGCCACGAGGTGCCGCAGGCGACGATGTGGAGCTTCTTGCAGTCGCGGAACTCCTTCTCGGTGATCTCCATCTCGTCGAGGAAGATCTTCCCGGTGTCCTGCGACACGCGGCCGAGGAGCGTGTCGCGGATCGCCCGCGGCTGCTCGTAGATTTCCTTCAGCATGAAATGCTTGAAGCCGGCCTTCTCGGCGAGGATCGGGTCCCAGGTGATGCGCTGCACCTGTTTCTTGATCGCCTTGCCGGCGTGGTCGGTGATGACCACGCCGCCGTCGGTGACCACCGCCACCTCGCGGTCGTCGAGAAAGAACACGTCGCGCGTGTGGTGCAGGATGGCCGGGATGTCGGAGGCGACGAAGTACTCGTCCTTGCCCAATCCAATGACGAGCGGCGGGCCGTTGCGCGCCGCGACGATCTTGCGCGGGTCCTGCGTCGACACGGCGGCGAAGGCGTACGAGCCGGAGAGCCGCGGCACCGCGCCGCGCACCGCGTCCTCGAGCGGCATGGCGGGGCGGCCCTTGCGCACGTCTTCGATGAGGTGGGCGATCACCTCGGTGTCGGTCTCGGTCTTGAACTGGTGCCCGGCGGCGGTGAGCTGAGACTTCAGCTCCTTGTAGTTCTCGATGATGCCGTTGTGCACCACCACCATCGAGCCGGAGCAGTCCCGGTGCGGGTGGGCGTTCTCCTCGGTGGGGCGCCCGTGGGTCGCCCAGCGCGTGTGCCCGACGCCGAACGAGCCGTCGAGCTGGGTGAGCCGAAGGTTTTCCTCGAGCTCGCGGAGCTTCCCCGCCGCCCGGACCACCTTGACGTTGGGCCCGTCGATGACCGCGATCCCGGCCGAGTCATAGCCGCGGTACTCGAGCCGCCGCAGGCCGTCGAGGATGACGTTGCTGACTTTCTTGCTGCCGATGTAACCAACGATGCCGCACATGGGTACGCGGAATATAGCCTCGCCCGCACCCCCCGGCAAGCACCGTCAGGCCTTTCCTCTACTTGTTGTTGTGGCCGTCCCGCTTGGCGAGGGGCCCATGCTTCCTGGCCCAGCCGTCCTTGTTCTCCTGCCGGACGCGGCTGATGGCGAGGGCGTGCGCCGGGACGTCCTTGGTGACGGTGGTGCCGGCGCCGACGAAGGCGCCGCGGCGGACGCGGACCGGGGCGACGAGCTGGGTGTCGCTGCCGATGAAGACCTCGTCCTCGATGACGGTGCGGTGCTTGGCGACGCCGTCGTAGTTGCAGGTGATGGTGCCGGCGCCGATGTTGGCGTCGCGGCCGATCTCGGCGTCGCCGAGGTAGGCGAGATGGTTCGCCTTGCTGCCGCGGCCGAGGCGCGTCTTTTTCATCTCGACGAAGTTGCCGATGTGCGCCTCCTCGTCCATCACCGAGTCGGGCCGCATGTGCGAGAACGGACCGATCTTGCAGCCGCGCCCGACCTTCGACGATCCCAGCACGCAGTAGGCCAGGATCTCCGTCCCGTCGCCGATGGTGGTGTCGGCGATGCGCGAGCCGAGGCCGACGCGCACGTCCTCGCCGAGGTGTGAGTCGCCGAGGATCATCACGCCCGGCTCGATGACGCTGTCGCGGCCGATGGTCACCGGCATGTCGATGTAGGTGGTCGCGGGGTCCATCAGGGTCACGCCCGAGCGCATCAGCGCGTCCGCCTTGCGCCGGTACAGGGCGCGCCCCGCGTCCGCCAGCTCGCGGCGATCGTTGACCCCGAGCACCTCGTGCGCCTCGCCGTGGCGGTAGGCGGCGACCTTGCGCCCTTCCTTGCGCAGGATCTCGATGAGGTCGGTCAGGTAGATCTCCCCCTGGGCGTTGTCGCGGGTCGCCTGGCGCAGCGGCCGGAACAGCGACCGGATGTCGACGCAGTAGATGCCGCAGTTGACCTCCTGGGTGGCGCGCTCGTCGGCCGTCGCGTCGGCATCCTCGATGATGCGCGACACGTCGCCGCCGTAGTTGCGGATGACCCGCCCATAGCCGCGCGGGTCGGCGAGAACCGTCGTCAGCAGGCTCAGCGGCGCGGCGTGCTCGCGGTGGTAGTCCACGAACGCGGTGATGGTCTCGGGCCGCAGCGCGGGAAGATCCCCGTTGAGGATGAGCACGTCACCGTCGTGCCCCGCCAGCATCCGCTCGGCCGACAGCACCGCGTGGCCGGTGCCGAGCTGCTCCTTCTGGAAGGCGAAGGCGATGCGCTTGTCGTGATCGCCGACGGCGCGGCGCACCTCCTCCGCCTGGTTGCCGACGACGACGACGGTGCGGGCGACCCCCGCGCCGCGCGTCGCCTCGACCACGTGGCGCACGACGGGGCGCCCCGCGACGGAATGGAGCAGCTTCGACCAGCGCGACTGCATCCTTTTGCCGAGCCCGGCCGCGAGGATGAGGGCGAGCGTCTCGCGCTTGTGGTGGTTGTTCGCGCGCGGCCGCGGCCGATCGTCGGGGAGCGGGCCCACCGGACGCAGCGGGTACGGGCTGTTGGGGATGGCGTTGTGGAACGCGTTCGTGGCTCCCGGCCGCGCCGGCGGCGGCGCGGGGGCGGCGGTGCGCGGGACCGCGGGTACAACCGGAGCCGCCGCGCGCGCGGGCTTCGCGCGGCGCGAAGGACGCGACCGCCGGGACTTCTTCTTCACCGGTGCCGGGCCCCGAGTCTTACGCCTCTTCGGGGTAGACGAGGTTCTCGAAGGTCTCCTCGTCGCGGATCGACTCGAAGTCGGGGTCGTTCATCGCGTAGAAGCGGTTCTGCGCGTTGAGCGTGATCGCCTCCTGCAGGTGCTTGAGGGCGACCTCGCGCTCTCCCTTGAGGGCGCGGGTGGCGGCCATGACGTAGTGCGAGCGCTCGTCCTTCGGGTTGTGCTGCAGGGCCCGATCGAGCAGCTCGACCGCCTGGTCGTAGTCGGCCTCGTTCGCCTTCATCACTCCCAGGTAGAAGAGCTCCTCGGGCTTGGCGCGGCTCGTCCCGCCGTCCCCTTCGAGGTGCGACTTGGCGACGCGCACGTACATCTGCGCCCGGTCCTGGAGCTCCTTCTCCTGCGGGTAACCGTCGACGATCGTCTGGAAGTGGGTGACCGCCTCGGACCAGTTCTGCTTGTGCAGGGCGTTCATGCCCCGCTCGATTTCCTTGAGCGCTTTCTCCTGGATGTTCCAGGTGTTGCCGCCCGGGGCCGGAGCCACCGGGGCCTTCGCCATTTTCTTCGTCGGCTTCTTCATGCCTCTCCGTGTGTCGGCGGCACAGGGGTGGCCACCGGGACGTGACTCGCAAGGGATGCGGCGCGCGAACTCAACCCAAACTCCTGGAATGGTTTGCGAACCGCGGATGCTAGCAAATGATATCGTCCCGAGTCAAACCGCGCGGGAGAAGGCATGTTGGGGCCGGGGGAGGGGAAGGTCGCCTGGATCGGGCTCGGGTCGAACGTCGGCGACCGGGTCGCGGCTCTGGCGCGTGCGGCCGGGCTCCTGGAGGCCGCCGGCGTGTCCATCGTCGCGCGGTCTTCCATCTACCGGACCGCGCCTGTGGACGTGCTCGACCAGCCCGAGTTCCTGAACCAGGTCCTCGCCGTCCGGACGACGCTCGGCCCGCGTGCCCTGCTGGCCGCCTGCCTCGAGGTCGAACGGTCGATGGGACGGGTCCGGCGCCGCGACAAGGGGCCGCGGGAGATCGACCTCGATCTCCTGATATACGGGGACACGGTCCTCGACGAGCCGGGCCTGGAGATCCCGCACCCGCGGCTGCACCTGCGCCGGTTCGTGCTGGTGCCTCTGGCCGAAATTGCGCCGGATGTGGTGCATCCGGCTCTGAAAACGCCGATCGCCCACCTTCTGGCACATTGCCCCGACGAATCCGCTGTCTTCCCCTTTGAAACCGGGCCGAAAAGCGGTTGACGGGCCCCCGGCCACCGCGTAGCCTTCATGCTGTTGCCGCATAAATAGTCGCCGCTGGTATCGCCAAAGAAGAGATGACACGGACGATCGCGGGGGGCATCGCGCTGGGTGTGTGTCTCCTGGCCGGAGACGCCTGGGCCCAGGTGACCGGGGGGATCCGCGGGCGGGTGGTTGACGCCGCGGGGCAGCCCCTGGCCGGGGTGTCCATCGTCGTCTCGAGCCGGACCCTGCAGCTCGATCAGCCGATCGGCCGCAGCGACCCGCAGGGACGCTTCCAGGCGATCGCGCTCGACCCCGCTGGGGACTACCTCGTCAAGGCGTCGCTCGCGGGCTTCGCCACCGTCGCCGCGCCCGACGTGGCGGTGCGGGCCGGGCAGATGACCACCATCACCATCGCGCTGCCTCCCGAGTCGAGCGTGCGCGAGCACGTCAAGGTGACCGGGCAGGCGAGCCCCGTCGATCTCGAGGAGCGCGGGCTGACGACCCACCTGTCGTCCGAGTTCATCGACAACATGCCGATCCTCGGGCGCAACTACCAGGACGTGCTCACCCTCTCGCCTGGCGTCAGCGACACGGACGGGGACGGCAACCCCAACATCCACGGGGCGCGCGACACCGACGTCGGCACCTTCGTGGACGGCGTCAACACGACCGACCCCCTGACCGGCAAGGTGGGCGCGCAGCTCAACATCGAGTCGATCCAGGAGATCGAGGTGAAGACCGCCGGCGCCTCGGCCGAGTTCGGCCGGGCCCAGGGCGGCTTCGCCAACATCCTCACGAAATCGGGCGGCAACCAGTTCGAGGGGGCGTTCAAGTTCTTCTGGCGCGGCTCGGCGCTCGACGGCGACGGGGCGGGCCAGGACTCCTCGCAGCTGCATGGCGGCGTCGGCGACGTCGGCCTGCGCGACCTGACGTTCAACGACTACCTGCCGTTCCTGTCGCTGAGCGGGCCCATCGTGAAGGACAAGGCCTGGTACTTCGCGACCATCGAATACATCCAGAAAGAGCAGCCGGTGAATGCGGTGACGCAGGCCTTCGTCACCGGGCTGAAGGAAAAGCGCGCCTTCCTGAAGGGGACCTGGCAGGTGACGGCGAACACCCGCCTGGTGGGAACGGTGAACTACGACCCGCAGGAGTTCTCCAACCAGGGCCTCAACAGCCTGACGCTCCAGGAGACCGGTTACACGCAGTTGGCGGGGGGCCCCGTCTATACCGCCCGCGGCACCACCGTGCTCGGTCCTTCCGCGGCGCTCGAGACGACGGTCTCGTATCTCGACGGCCGGCCGCGAATCGAGCCCAACCTGCCGCTCGACAACAACGGCGACGGCATCCTCTACACCGACCGCAACGGCGACGGGTTCCGCGACGCGAGCGAGCGGGACGGCGGCGAGGACTACGACGGCGACGGCAGGTTCGACATCTTCGAGGACCGGAATCACGACGGCCTGATCAGCGCCGGGGAGGGACCGTGGTGCTCCATCGACGGCTGGTACCGGACGATCCCGCCCGCCAGCTGCCAGATCCCCTCGAGCCTGATCGACGACGAGGACGGCTGGAAGATCCGGCCGAACATGGACCTCTATCCGCACCGGGGGGATTTCGATCGCCGTCTCACGCCCCCCGGGGGCTGCGAAGGGGACAATCGTGAGGACCAGGACTGCGACGGCCATCTCGACACGATCAACGAGGATCGCAATCACAACGGCGTGCTCGATCCCAATGAGGACCGCGACGGCGACGGACGTCTCGACCTGGGCACCGAGGATCGCAATGGCAACAACTTCCTCGACGACACCCCCTACGTCACGAGCCTGTATCCCTATGGGCGGCTCGCGCCGCTTCCCGCCGACCGCGACTACCGCATCGACCTGACGAACGGCATCGTCTCGGGCCCGTACCACGAGGATTACGACGACCAGCGGCAGCGGGCCACCCTGCGCCAGGACCTCAGCCTGTTCGCGGCGTCGCGCGGCACGCACGACATCAAGATCGGCTACCTGATCGAGAAGGAGCAGTTCGACCGGCAGGCGAACGGCCACGGGGTCGAGGCCATCATCGACCCCGGCTTCCGGACCGGGAACTTCACCGACATGTACGCGCACCCGGGCCTGGTCTACGACTGCAATCCCTACGTCACGCCGTGCCCCGATCCCGGGAAAGGCCGCCTCACCGCCATCCTCCCGACCACCACGAGCGCCAGCCAGGCGGCCGAGTCGTTCAGCAGCGGGATCTATGTCCAGGACACCTGGAAGCCCGTTCCCAACGTCAGCCTGTCGCTGGGTCTGCGGTTCGATCGCGAGCAGATGACGACCGGCGGCTACACCTTCTTCGACCCGGACTTCGAGCGCGATCGCATGGACCGGCTCGAGGCGCTGGCGGGAGGCGAAGCGGGAGCGGACGATCTGCTCATGGGCAACAACGACGGCATGGTGAGCCAGGGAATCCTGGGCGATCCCCTCTTCGGTGCGAATGCCAAGCAGATCCCTTACTCCGCCGAGGTCATGAACGGCCTGAATCGATCGGCGGCCACGTGGCTGACCCTGCATCGGGACAGCGCCCGGTTCAGCGCCAATCAGCTCAAGACCTTCTTCCCGGATCTCGTGAAGGGGGGAGTCATCGACCCGGTGGAGGCCGCCGCTCTGGGCATCCAGGTCCAGCAGCCGGAGGCGTTCCGCATCACCAACAACAACCTGGCCCCCCGGCTGGGGGTCTCGTGGGATCCGAAGGGAGACGGACGCACCAAGCTCTTCAGCGCCTGGGGCCGCTACTACGATCGCCTGTTCCTGAACACCATCGTCGGCGAGCAGGGGCTCGAGAAGGTCCAGAGGTACTACGTTCTCGATCGCGACTCGATCGACCCGGTCATGAACCAGGCGGGGACGAGGGTCGGCGTGAATCCCGACCACCAGTTCGGCGCGGTGATCTCCGCCTCCCCGCCGAGCGTCACGCAGGTGGATCGCGGCCTGGCCACACCCTTCTGCGACGAATGGATCCTGGGCATCGAGCGCGAGATCGCCCCCGAGACCGCGTTGTCGGTGCGGGCGGTGCAGCGGCGCTACCGCGACCAGCTCCAGGACGTGGACATCAACCACGAGGTCCGCATCAACCCCGCGACCGGAGAGCCGAGTGATTACTTCGGGCTCGCGACCCTCGTCGATCCCGGAGATCCGGACGACCCGCCGTTCCTCAATCCTGTGCCCGACGGCCGGCCCGACCTGTTCATCCGCAACCCGTTCTACAACCAGGTCCTGCGCGTCGGAAACTTCAACACGGCGCGCTACGGCGCGCTCGAGGTGGAGCTGCGCCGCCGGGCCTCGCGACGCTGGCAGATGCAGGGCTCCTACACCTACTCGCGCGCCCGGGGCTCGGCCGAGGACTTCCAGTCGCGGCTCGGGAACGATCCCTCCACCACCCAGAGCGAGTACGGCTACCTCGACTTCGACCAGAGGCACGTGGTCAAGGCGAACGCGGCGTTCTACCTGCCCGGGGACTGGCAGATCGGGGTCTCGACCCAGTGGGCGAGCGGGCTGCCGTACTCGATCGTGTCGCGCTTCCTCGCCCTCGACAACTACGACAACCAGCAGTTCCGCACGCTGTACGGCTTCACCGACGTCGAGAACGGACAGCTCCACTTCAACAGCATGTCGCGCAACAGCGAGAGGAACGGCTCGACCTTCAACCTCGACACGAGCGCCCGCAAGAACTTCGTGTGGGGCCGCACCACCTGGGCCGTGTCGCTCGAGATCTTCAATCTCCTCAACCGCGACGAGCTGCGGGTTCACACCTTCGAGCCGTCGCGCACGACCGGCTTCGACGCGGGCAGCGCCACCTTGATCTCCAGTCCCCTGCAGCTCGACGCCGAGCGCCCGTTCGGGCGGCGGTTCCAGGTCGGATTCCAGTTCTCGTTTTGACCTCGATTTGCAGAGGAGGAGGCTGAGCGAGCAGGGCCTATCTGCACACTTTCCTCAGGTCCTATGCCGCAGCCCACATGGCCGCTAGTGTAGTTTTTCTTGCGGCGAGCCGGTCCCTGGATGGATACTCCAGCAACAACAACTCGGGGGGCTAGATGACGGCGAAGCAGGTGCGTCGTGGCCTGAGCGTGTGGCTTACGCTGATGTGTGGATTCGCGATAGCTGCTTTCCCGAACTCGGCTAATCACTCGCCAGCGGTCTGCCTAGATTGTGACCATGATGGGTTTGAATGGCCGGCTGACTGTGATGATCGCGCCGCTGACATTCATCCAGGTGCGACGGAGACGTGCGATGGAATTGATAACGATTGCAATGCCAAGATTGACGACTCACCCGCATGCTCGCAGTCCTGCGAACAGCCCGGGCTCGCGGCCCGAGTAGGAATTGCTTCTCCTCCATTTCAGCTGTCTAGGACCCTGGCGTGGAATGGATCACGTGTCGCAGCGCTTTACTATGTGCCTTATGACTTCAGCGAAGTCTATCTCACCCGTATGGATTCACTTGGGAATCGTATTGAGCCCGATACTATGTTGATGGATCACGTGGTACTCGGGGCCGCCGACATCGTCCGCGCCGGCGATGGGTATGGCATCTCCTATATGGCCCCAGAGTATCCCTACGACACTGCCCGGGCAGCCTTCGTGACATCCGATGGAGTGCTTGGTCCTCAGTACGTCTCATCTTACAGAATTCATAATCCTCAAATTGTGTGGAATGGCTCTGAATTGGGCTTCACCTGGGCTAAGCACGGCGATGGCTACAGCTACCTCAATCTTTTCAGGCTCGATCCCGATGCCGGCCTAGTCGGGCAATGGCGCAGCCAGTCCGAGAATAGATATGGGCCGGACACGACCTGGTGCGATGGGCGCTATGAGATTACCTGGGAGGAACTGGGAGCGCCTCCGTACCGAGGTATGACAGTTCTTAATTCATCGGGGGTTCAGGTCGGCGAAGACTTGAATCTGTCAACTGAGTTTCCAAATTGGCCGAACGACCAAGTCTATGGAATGGGTAAAGTCCTGCTATATCCGCGGGAAAATCAACTTGTCGCGGTCTGGGTCGATGCTCATGAAGGCCAGTCTCGCTGCTATATGGCAGATCTCAGCTGCGATGGATTAAGGCGCGGGCCCGACGTGGCTATATCTGGCGAGAACGCAGTGCCATCCGGGCCTCTTGTTGCTTGGACCGGCCACGAATACGGCGTCGTGTGGAGCGACTCACGTGACGGCAATCCGGAATTGTATTTTCGCAGGATCGATGTGACGGGTGTCCCGCTCTCTCCTGAGGTCCGGCTAACGAATGATGAAAGTGCTTCATCCCCCAGCTCGATGCTATGGACCGGATCTGAGTTCCTTCTCTCAACGGCGACGGAACTGCTACGTATCGGATGCGATTGTCCGGGTCTCGATTCAGATGGCACCTCATCTTGTATTGACTGTAACGAGAATGATCCCCTCATCCATCCAGGTGCGCCTGAGGTGTGTGATGGAATTGATCAGAACTGTGATGGTCAGGCGGATGAGGGCTTAGGCCAAGTCTCATGTGGGATCGGTGAATGCAGTCGCACCGTCCAAGCCTGTGTCGGGGGCGTGTCACAGCCATGTATCCCTGGACTTCCTACAGACGATATCTGCGATGGTCTCGATAATGACTGCGATGGGCCTATCGATGAGGATGGTGATGGCGATGGCTTCGCAGTGTGCTTTGAGTGCGACGACAGTAATAAGCTTCGACACCCCGGTGCTACAGAGCTATGTAACGGCATAGATGACGACTGCGACGGCATAAGTGATGAGGACAGCGTTGGAGTGGACACTGACGCAGACGGTACGCGAAACGCATGCGATAACTGTCGGGAGCGCTTCAACCCAGATCAAGCAGATCGCGACCATGACGGTGTTGGAGATGTGTGCGACAACTGCGCGATGATCCGGAATTCGTCTCAGTTCGATATAGACCTCGATCAACGAGGGGACGTTTGCGACAACTGCCCATCCGCCTATAACCCACTACAGGACGATAGGGATGGGGACTCGGTGGGAGATATCTGCGACAACTGTCCGGACGAGTGGGATCCAGCGCAGGGAGATGTCGACTCGGACGATGTAGGCGATGCCTGCGATTTAGACGATGGCTACATTATGGTCAGCGTTTTCGATCGGAACTATGTGGAATGGCAAGGGGACACATCATTTACCTCCTTCAACGAGTACCGGGGGGATCTCTCACGGCTTCGCCAGTTCGGTGAGCATACGCAAGACCCAGCCGTCGTTGCGCTTGCCATGCGGACCTGCGGGACAACTGACACCTGGGCAACAGACGACGTGAGCATGCCGGTGGGCAAAGGAGTGTTCTACCTAGTGACAGGAATCGGTCCCGGCGGAGAGAGCAGCCTTGGTACTACGAGCTTTGGTGTCCAACGCACGAACGCAAATCCTTGCCCGTGACCGGGGCCGTGGTAGCAATCGCGCCTAGTAATCACCCGGCGGCTGACCTCAACGCCTTGTGAAGGGGAGGCGGGGTCTCCGGCTGGAATGGCTAGAGTGACGTAGGGCTTATCGCGGGTTACGTATAACGATGTTGTCGATGAGCCGCGCGCGCCCGAAGTAAACCGCCGCGGCCAGGAGCACGGGCCGGTCGAGCACCTCCACCGCTCCGAGGGTCTCGTCGTCCACCGCCTCGATGTAGTCGATGCGCGCCAAAGGCTCCAAGGCGATCGCGGCGCGCACCCCCTCCACCAGGAGCGCGACGCTGCGCTCGCCGGCACGGGCCCGCTTCGCGGCCGCCTCGAGCGCGCGGAAGATCACCGGCGCCGCGCGGCGCTCGTCGGGGGTGAGGTAGGCGTTGCGCGACGACAGGGCGAGCCCGTCCTCCGCCCGCACCGTGGGGCAGCCGACGATGGTGACGTCGAAGTGGAGGTCGCGATTCATTCGACGAATGATGCGCAGCTGCTGGGCGTCCTTCTCGCCGAAATACGCGGCGTGCGGGGCGACGATCTGGAACAGCTTCGCGACCACCGTGCACACGCCGCGGAAGTGGCCCGGGCGGCTGCGGCCGCACAGGACGTCCTGCATCCCGGTCACCTCGATGGCGGTGCGGTGGCCCGCGACATGAATCTCCCCCTCCTCCGGCGCGAAGAGAATCGCCGTCCCGGCGCCGGAGAGGAGCCGCGCGTCCCGCTCGAGGTCGCGCGGGTAGGCGCCGAAATCCTCCCTGGGTCCGAACTGCAGCGGGTTGACGTAGACCGAGGCGACGACGGCGTCGCAGTCGGCGCGCGCCTGCGCCACGAGCGCCAGGTGCCCCTCGTGGAGCGCCCCCATCGTCGGCACGAAGCCGAGCCGGCGGCCCGAGCGGCGGATCTCCTGCGACACCTCTCGCATGTCGCGGGCGGTCCGCACGAACTGCAGGCTGTGCAGGAGGGCGGTCACCGCCGGGGCGGCGCGTCCACGGCCGAGGGCATGGAGTAGGTCTCGGCCTCGGACGGGAAGGCGCCCGAGCGGACGTCCTCGATGTAGCGCCGCGTCGCCTCGGTGACGATCCCGGCGAGATCGGCGTAGCGGCGGACGAAGCGCGGCACCTGGCCCTGCGACAGCCCCGCGAAGTCGTGGAAGACGAGCACCTGCCCGTCGCAATGCCGGCCGGCGCCGATGCCGAGGGTCGGGATGCCGATCGATTCGGTCACCTTGCGGCCGACCATCTCGGGCATCCCCTCCAGCACGAGGGAGAAGGCTCCCGCCTCTTCGAGCGCCTGGGCGTCCTCGACGAGGGCGCGCGCCTCGTCGAGGCGCTTCCCCTGCACCTTGTAGCCGCCCATGACGTGCACCGACTGCGGCGTCAGCCCGATGTGCCCCATCACCGGGATCTCGGCGTCGACCAGGGCCCGCACCAGCGCGGCGCGTCTCCGGCCCCCTTCGATCTTCACCGCCGCCGCGCCGGCTTCCTTGAGAAAGCGCCCGGCGTTGCGGATGGCGTCGCGCTTCCCGGTCTGGTACGAGAGATACGGCATGTCGGCGACCACCAGCGCCCGCTTCACGCCGCGGGCGACCGCTTTCACATGGTGCAGCATCTCCTCCATCGTCACGGGAAGCGTGCTGTCGTAGCCGAGGACGTTGTTCCCGACGCTGTCCCCGACGAGCAGGATGTCGATCCCCGCCTGGTCGAGCAGGCGCGCGGTCGGGAAGTCGTACGCCGTCAGCATGGCCAGACGGCGCCCCGAGGCGCGGGCGGAACGGACGAAGGGAACGGTGACGGGCGGGACGGACGGATCGCCGGCGTTCTTCATGGGGCCCTCCCTCTCCCCGCCGCTCCGGGACCGGCCGAGGGCCGGTCCTTCGCGGTCGAGGGATTCAGGCGTTTCTGATGTCGAAGCCCCGGTGCGTGCCGGCTACGCCTTCGCCCATCCCGGTCCTTTGCCGGATCCGAGTGGGATGTAGTACTGCACGCCACGCTGCATCGACTGGATCTGTCTGAGCACTTCCTCCAGATCCTCCCGGCTCTTCACGAAGTCGATGTCCGACGTGTCGATGACCAGGAGGGGTGTCCGATTGTAATGGAAGAAGAAATAGTTGTAGGCACGGTTCAGCTCGGAGACGTAGCGCTCGGAGATTTCCCGCTCGTACTCCCGCTCGCGGCTGCGGATGCGCTGCATCAGGACCTCGTCGCGCGCCTGCAGGTAGATGACCAGGTCCGGGTGCGGCACCTGCTCCTCCAGGACACCGTAGATCTTCTCGTACAACATCAGCTCCGAGTCGCTCAGGTTCAAGTAGGCGAAGACCTTGTCCTTGGCGAAGATGTAATCGCACACCATCGCCTGCTTGAACAGGTTCCCCTGGGCCAGCTCCTGCTGCTGCCGGAACCGGTTGACCAGGAAGAACAACTGGCACTGGAAGGCCGCGCCGTTCTTGTCCTGGTAGAAGTCGTCGAGGTAGGGGTTGTCGGTCGGCTCGAGCACCTTGCGCGCCTCGAGCCTCTCGGACAGGAAATCGACGAGGCTGGTCTTTCCCACCCCGATCGGCCCTTCAACGGCTATCGACTTGAAGTGCAAGAGTCCCCCCGCCCTTGGAGAGGAGCGGATTATATCGCGGCGCCTGAGGGCCCGGGACGCCAGGGAAGGGAGATCTTGGTCATCCGGCCGGATTCGATCTGAAGGCCGCCCGATCCCGCAGGAGCGCGTCGAAGACGACCCGCGAGCGGGTTTCGGTTTCCCGCTCGCTGTCGCTCGTGTCGATGGCGTAGTGGGCGAGCTTCAGCTTGTCGCGCGTCGGCATCTGGGCGCGGATGCGGGCGAGCGCGTCGTCGCGCGTCAGCCGATCGCGCCGCTGCAGCCGCTCGACCTGGATGGCCTCGTCGCAGTGGACGACGACCAGCCGCTGGTAGCGCCGCCAGGTCCCCGCCTCGACCAGGAGCGCCGCGTTGACGACCGCCAGCCCGGCGTTCCCGGCGAGCGCCTCCGGCGGAGAGGCGGCGAGCCGGTCGATCGCCGCTTCTTCTTCCGCGAAGATCAGGGGATGGAGGATCTCCTCCAGGCGCGCGCGGCGGGCGGGATCGGCGAAGACGATGCGGCCGAGCGCCGGCCGATCGATGCGCCCCGACGGGTCGACCACGCCGCGGCCGAACTCCCGCACCACCGGCTCGTAGCCGGGCGCCTTCGGCTCGACGAGCGCCCGCGCCAGCACGTCGGCGTCGATGACCGTCGCTCCCCAGGCGGCGAAGTGACCCGCCACGGTGGTCTTGCCGGTGGCGATCCCGCCGGTGAGCCCGACGCGCAGGATGAGGGCTGAGTGCGGCCCGCCCGGAGGGGCGGGGGTCATGCCCAGGCGGCCGGCTCGCGCCGCAGGCGCGCGGCCCGCACGGTGTTGCGCAGCAGGCAGGCGATGGTGAGGGGGCCGATCCCTCCCGGCACCGGCGTGATCCAGGAGGCCTTCTCGCTCGCCTGCCGCCAGTGCACGTCGCCCATCAGGGTGAAGCCGCGATCCTGCACCTGCGCCACCCGGGGCGAGTCGGCGCCATAGACGTCCTTCACCAGCGCGAGATCGGTGACGCGGTTGATGCCGACGTCGATGACGACCGCCCCCGGGCGGACGTGCTCGCCGCGCACGAAGGCCGGCTGGCCGATGGCGGCGATGAGGATGTCGGCTTCGCTCGCCAGCCCCTCGAGGTCGCGCGTCTTCGAGTGGCAGATCGTGACCGTGGCGTCGCGGTGCAGCAGGAGCGCGGCGAGCGGCCGTCCGACGATCTCGCTGCGGCCGATGATGACCGCGTGCTGCCCGGCAATGGCCAGCCCCTGCCGCTCCAGGAGCTCGATGACCCCGGCGGGCGTGCACGGCACGAGCCCGTCGAGCTTCAGCGCCAGCCGGCCCGCGTTGATGACGTGCAGGCCATCCACGTCCTTGGCCGGGTCGATGGTCAGCAGCACCTTCACCCGGTTCACGTGGCGGGGCAGCGGCAGCTGCACCAGGATGCCGTCCACGTCTCCGTCGTCGTTGAGGCGCTTGACCGCCGCCAGCACCTCGCTCTCGGGGGCGTCGGCGGCGATGCGGATCTCCTGCGACCGCAGGCCGGCCTCGCGGCAGGCTTCGATCTTGTTGCGCACGTACACGTGCGAGGCGGGATCGTCGCCGACCAGGACCGCCGCGAGCTGCGGCGCGAGCCCGGTGCGCTTCTGCTCCTCCTCGACGTCGCGCTTCACCTCGGCGCGGATCTGCATCGCCACGCTCTTGCCGTCGAGGATGCGCGCCGCCATCGCCCGATCTCCTAGGAGCCCGGCTCGACGAGCTGCTTGTGGAACGCGAACGACACGTCGTGCGTCTCCCCGGCGATCTGGATGAAGGAGAACTGCAGGGAGAACTGCCGCCACTTCGGGCTCTCGAGCGGCTTGAACGCCAGGAGCCGCGCCATGTGGCCGCCGGGCGGGATGGTCGTGGCGCTGTCGAACAGGACGCGCGTGGTGCGGTCGATGACGTGCTCGAGGTCCTGGTCACCCGCCCGCTCGGCCCCGATGTAGATGTCGGTCAGGTCGAGCGGGTAGTCGTGGTCGCCGGCGTCGGTGACCAGCATGACGTTGCCGGGCTGGAACTGCACTTCACCCGCCGTGTCGTTCTGGAAGCCGACGACGAAGACCAGCGCCCGCTCCGGCTTGCCCTTGGCCGGGGCGAAGGGATCGATCAGGTCCGGGTCCACGGTCTTGAGGTACGCCGCGCGGCGCGCCGCGTCGGCGTACTCGACGCTCACCGTCACGCCCTTGATGGTCGAGCTCGCGATGGTCGTGATGGGGGCCGGGGGTGCGTCTTTCGGCGGAGCCTTCTTCGACGGGGCGCCGGCGGCGATGCGGTACTGCGGCGCGGGCTTGGTGTTCGCCGCAAGGCCGAGCGGATCGACGACCGCGGCCGAGACGGCGAAAGCGGCCGCCGCGACGAGGAGGGCCGCCGCTCGGGACGAGTCGGGCACGCTCAGTGGTCGGTGCGGAGATGCTTCGGGGAAACCTTGATGACGAAGGTCTCCTCGGTGCCGTCGGGATTCACCTTGGTGACGCGGTGCAGGAGGACCTGCTTGTTGTCCTTCGTCGCCACGATGGTGCTGACGAAGATGTCGTCCGACAGCGGCTCGTCCTCGGAGACCGGGGCGACCTTCGGCTTCAACGGCTTCAGGGACCAGTCCTGGATCTTCATTGGGGGCGCCTCCGAGACAGCGAATGCGACTGCGACCGACTGCGGATGATATACGGCCGAAGGGGGGGTGCGTCAAGACGATTCTTCGCCGAAAACTCCTTTGATTTGAAACAGTTGCTGCTATACTCCGATTCTTCCGCCCCGGAGGATTCCGTCATGCCCAAAGCGGTCATCACCGGCGCCGTCAGGACCCCGATCGGCCGGTTTCTCGGCGCCCTCAAGGGGCTTTCCGCGCCCGAGCTGGGGGCCCTCGTCGTCAAGGAAGTCGTCACCCGCGCCGGCCTGAACCCCGCCGACGTCGAGGAGGTCATCCTCGGCAACGTCGTCTCCGCCGGTATCGGCCAGAACCCGGCCCGGCAGGCGGCCCTCAAGGCCGGGCTCCCGGTCACCGTGCCGGCGCTGACGATCAACAAGGTGTGCGGCTCCGGGCTCAAGGCGGTCGCGCTGGCGGCCCAGGCGATCAAGGCGGGCGACCACGAGGTGCTCGTCGCCGGCGGCATGGAGTCGATGTCGAACGCGCCGTATCTCATCAAGGGGGCGCGCGAAGGCTTTCGCCTCGGCCACGGCGAGATGGTGGACGCGATGATCCACGACGGCCTGTGGGAGGCGTACGAGAACTACCACATGGGCTGCTGCGGCGAGAACGTCGCCGAGAAGTACGGCGTCAGCCGGCAGGCCCAGGACGAATACGCCCTCGGCAGCCACCGCAAGGCGATCGCCGCGATCGAGGCGGGGAAGTTCAAGGCGGAGATCGTTCCGGTCACGCTGCCGCAGCGCAAGGGACCCCCGGTCGTCTTCGACACCGACGAGTCCCCCCGCAAGGAGACTTCGATGGAGGCGCTGGCCAAGCTGAAGCCGGCCTTCAAGAAAGAGGGCGGCACGGTGACGGCGGGGAATGCGCCGGGAGTGAACGACGGCGCGGCCGCGATCGCGGTCGTCTCGGAGGAGCGGGCGAAGAAGGGCGGGACGAAGCCCCTGGCCGAGATCGTCGCCTACGCCTCCAGCGGGCTCGAGCCGAAGATGGTGATGATGGCGCCGCTCGAAGCGGTGCGCATGGTCCTGGCGAAGACCGGCTGGAAGACGGGTGATGTCGATCTCTTCGAGCTGAACGAGGCGTTCGCGGTGCAGTCGGTGGCGCTCGTCCAGGAGCTCGGCCTCAAGGCCGATCGCGTGAACGTGAACGGCGGCGCCGTCGCGCTCGGGCACCCGATCGGCGCCAGCGGCGCCCGCGTCCTGACGACGCTGCTCTACGCGCTCCAGGACAGGAAGGCGAAGCGGGGCATCGCCGCCCTGTGCCTCGGCGGCGGCAACGCCGTCGCCATGGCGATCCAGCTCGTCTGACGTCGAACGGTTCGATCCGCGACACGGAGGCAGCCGCAATGCGCACCCTGGGGGTGGTGGGCGCAGGACAGATGGGAGCGGGAATCGCCCAGGTGGCGGCCACGGCCGGTCTCGACGTGCTGCTCCACGACCGGGACGCCGCGTTCATCGAGAAGGGGCTCGGCGTCATCGCTTCGAGCCTGAAGCGCCTCGCTGACAAGGGCACCGTCAAGCCCGCCGACGTGGAGGCCATCTGCGGCCGCGTCCGGCCGGCCGCCACGCTCGACGCGTTCGCCCCGTGCGATTTCGTCGTCGAGGCGGTGAACGAGAACCTCGAGCTGAAGCGCGGGATCTTCACGAAGCTCGACGCGGTCTGCCGGCCCGGCGTCATCCTCGCGAGCAACACCTCGTCCTTGTCGATCACGAGGCTCGCCGCGGTGACGAAGCGGCCGGAGCGGACCATCGGCATGCACTTCATGAACCCGGTGCCGATCATGGCGCTCGTCGAGATCATTCCCGGGCAGGCGACATCGAAGGAGACGCTCGAGGAGACGCGCGCGCTCACGGTGCGGCTCGGCAAGACCCCGGTCACGTCCCAGGACTACCCGGGCTTCATCTCCAACCGCATCCTCATGCCGATGATCAACGAGGCGATCTGCGCCCTGCACGAAGGCGTCGGCACGCGCGAGGACATCGACGCCGTCATGACGCTCGGGATGCGGCACCCGATGGGACCGCTGGCGCTCGCCGACTTCATCGGTCTCGACACCTGCCTCGCCATCATGGAAGTGCTGTTCGACGGATTCGGCGACCCGAAGTACCGCCCGTCGCCGCTGCTGCGGCGCATGGTCGACGCCGGCTGGCTCGGGAAGAAGAGCGGCCGCGGCTTCTACGACTACTCCGCCAAATAGGTCGCGCATGATTCCGACCGTGAGCGAGCCGGACCCGCCCCCGGGACGACCGGCCGGGCCTGCCGATCCGGCCGGGCCGGGCGATCCCCCGGCCTCCGGCGACGGCATGCGCGAGTTCATCGCGCGGCTGCGCGGCTCGAAGAGGATCGGCGGCGACGTCGTCCACGTCGAGACCCTGCCGGCCGAGCCGGCGGCGTTCGCGCCGTTCGCCGCGCCGCTGCCCGCCCCGCTCGAAGGCGCCCTGCGCGCCCTCGGCATCGATCCGCCCTGGACGCACCAGGCGGAGGCGATCGATCGCATCCGCCGCGGCGAGGACGTCCTGACGGTGACACCGACTGCCAGCGGCAAGAGCCTCATCTATCTCGTGCCCACCTTCGCGTCGGCCCTGGAGCGCCCGGGAAGCCGGTCGCTGTACCTGTTCCCGTACAAGGCGCTGGCGCAGGACCAGCTGCAGGGCATCGAGGAGCTGTCGATCGAGGTGGCGCTGCGCGGCGGGCGCAACCGCGACTCGGGTCATCCGATCCGCGCGGCCATCTACGACGGCGACACGAGCGATGCGCGCCGGCGGGAGATTCGCGCGGAGCCGCCCGACATCCTCATCACCAACCCCGACATGCTGCACCTCGGGATCCTTCCGTACCACGAGTCGTGGCGGCCCTTCTTCGAGACGCTCGATCACATCGTCATCGACGAGCTGCACGTCTATCGCGGCATCTTCGGGTCGCACCTGCACCACATCCTCAAGCGGCTGATGCGGGTGGCCGCGCTGTCCGGCCGGCGGCCTCGAGTGATTGCCTCGTCGGCGACCGTGGCGCAGCCGGGGCGGATGGGAGAGGCGCTCGTCGGACGGCGCTTCGCGGTGGTGGACAAGAGCGGCGCGCCGCGCGCCGAGCGGCACCTGATGCTGCTCAATCCGTCGGGAAGTCCCTACACCGCCGCGACGGCGATCGTCGATGCCGCGCTCGAGGCCGGGTTCCGGACCATCGCCTTCACCAAGGCGCGCAAGATCACCGAGCTCCTGCATTCGTGGCTGCTGCAGAGCGCGCCCCGCTGGCGCGGCAAGGTGAGCTCCTACCGCTCCGGCTACCTGCCGGAGGAGCGCCGCGACATCGAGCGGCGCCTGTTCTCGGGCGACCTGCGCGGCGTCATCTCGACCAGCGCCCTCGAGCTGGGCGTGGACATCGGCGGTCTCGACGTGTGCGTGCTCGTCGGCTACCCGGGCAGCATCGTCTCGACCTGGCAGCGGATCGGGCGCGTCGGGCGCGAGGACCGGCCGGCCCTCACGGTGCTCGTGGCGCTCCCGGACGCCCTCGACCAGTACTTCATGAGCCACCCGGCGCAGCTCACGACGCGCGGCTTCGAGGAAGTCGTCTTCGACCCGCTGAACCCCGAGGTGGCGCGCGCGCACCTGGTGTGCGCCGGCTCGGAGATTCCGATCGAAGCGGCGGACGGGGAGATCTACAGCGAGCCGGAATTCGCCCTGGTGCGCGCCCTCGAGCGCGAGGGGCGGCTGGCGCTCGACGCGGAAGGGGAGCGCTGGTACGCGCGCCGCCGCCGGCCGCACCGCGACATCAACCTGCGCTCGACCGGCAGCACGTACAGCATCGCCGACGAGCGCACCGGGCGCGTCATCGGGACCATCGACGGCGTGCGCGCCTTCCACGAGACGCACGCCGGGGCGGTCTACCTGCACCACGGCCAGCAGTTCCTCGTGCGCGCGCTCGACATCGACAACCGGCGCGTCACCGTGGAGCGCGCCGACCTCGAGTACTACACGCAGGTGCGCGGCGAGAAGGAGACGGCGATCCTCGAGGCGCTCCAGGAGCGCAGCGCCGGACCGCTCGAGGCGCGGCTCGGGCGGCTGCGCGTCACCGAGCGGATCACCGGCTTCGAGAAACGGCGGCTGCATGGCCGGGACCGTCTCGGGATCTTCGAGCTGCGCATGCCGCCGATCCTCTTCGAGACCGTCGGGCTGTGGATGGCGCTGCCGGACGCGCTCCCGGACGTCGTGCGCGAGCGCGGCGGGGATTTCATGGGCGCGATCCACGCCGCCGAGCACGCGATGATCTCGCTCTTTCCGCTCCTGGCGATCTGCGATCGCGGCGACATCGGCGGCATCTCGTACCCCTTCCATCCGGAGGTCGGGGGGCCGGCGATCTTCATCTACGACGGGCATCCCGGCGGGGTCGGCCTGTCGGCGCGCGGCTTCCGCGATCTCGAGACGCTTCTCGCCCGCACCGCGGAGCTCTTGCGCGGCTGCGCGTGCGAGATCGGCTGCCCTTCGTGCGTGCAGTCTCCGAAGTGCGGCAATGGCAACCAGCCGCTCGACAAGGCGGGCGCCCTGCTGGTGCTCGAAGCCCTCCTCGGACGGGTGCCGCTTCCGGCCGGGCGGCGCCGCACGCCGGCGCTGCGCGCCGGCGCCACCGAGCCCGCGCCGGCGCGGCCGCTCGAGCCGGTGCCGGAAGTGCCGGCGCCCGCCGTCGCGCCCATCCCTTCGGCCGGGGCGGGTCCGCCGCTGGCCACGCTGTTCTTCGATCTCGAGACGCAGAAGAGCGCCGAGGAGGTCGGCGGCTGGCAGAACATCGCGGCGATGAAGGTGGCGCTCGCGGTCACCTACGACGATCGCACCGGGCGCTTCCGCACCTACCACGAGAAGGACGTGAACGAGCTGCTCCTCGACCTGCTCACCGCCGACCGCGTCGTCGGCTACAACATCGACCGCTTCGACATCGAGGTCCTGCGCGGCTACACCGGGCGCGACCTGTCGCACATCCGCACGCGCGACATGCTCGCCGACATCCACCGCCTGCTCGGGTTCCGCCTGCGCCTGGCCGACATCGCCGAAGCGACCCTCGGCACCGGCAAGAGCGCCGACGGCCTGCAGTCGCTCCAGTGGTGGAAGGAAGGCCGCCTCGATCTCATCGAGGAGTACTGCCGCCGGGACGTCGAGGTGACCGCGAACGTCTTCCGCTACGGGGCGGATCGCGGCTACATCCTCTACCGCGACAAGGAAGGCCGGGCGCTCCGGCTGCCGGTGGACTGGAAGTAGCTGGATCGTCCGCTTCCGGGACGGGGCATTCCGATTCCGCGCATCAACCCGGCGCTCTCTCGCTGCGTTGAGGGAACAGGTTCGCGAGGAGGGTGGCACCTGCCTTGCTGTCGAGGTGCCGTGCCCTGAACCGGTGCGGGGATCTCGCATGAAAACCCTTGGAATGGACCTGCGATTCGGGATCCGGATGCTCCTGCGGACCCCGGCCATCACCCTCGTCGCCATCGTCACGCTCGCGGTCGGCATCGGCGGCAACACGGTGCTCTTCTCCATCGTGGATGCGGTGCTGCTGCGACCGCTGGCCTACCACGACCCGGATCGGCTCGTGATGCTGCGCGACAAGCAGCCCGCGGTCCCTTCGGCTCCGACCTCTTACCCCGAGTACCTGGCCTGGAAGGCCGACACGGGGCTTTTCGAGCAGGTCGCGGCGATGTTCGGCGCCTCCGGCTCGCTGACGGGGCAGGGGGAGCCCGAGAGCCTGCGGGCCATGCGGGCCAGCGCCTCGCTCCTGCCGATGCTCGGGGTCGCGCCGATCCTCGGCCGCACCCACGCCGAGGCGGAGGACGACCGCGGCGGTGAGCGCGTGGTCACCATCAGCGAAGGACTGTGGCGCAGGCGCTTCGGCGCCGATCCGGCGGTGATCGGGAAGGCGGTCACGCTCAACGGCGAGCCCTGGACCGTCATCGGGGTGCTCCCGCGCTCCTTCAGCTTCGGGCGCCCGGTGGACCTGGTCTTCCCGCTCCGTCTCGACACCGAGAACGCCCAGCAGGGGCTGCATTTCCTCTCCGTCACGGGACGCCTGCGGCCGGGCCTCCCGTTCGAGCAGGTCCAGCGCGGGATGGAGGCGAAATCGCCGGGCGTCGCAACCGACCTCAAGACCGACCATGCCTGGTACGTGGTCAGCCTCAAGGAGTGGACCGTCGGCGACACCTCCCGCACCCTGGCCCTGCTCGGCGCCGCCCTCGGGTTCGTCCTCCTCATCGCCTGCGCCAATGTCGCGGGCCTGCTGCTGGCGCGCGCGGCGGCACGCCGGCAGGAGGTCGCGATCCGGCGGGCCATCGGCGCGTCGCGCGCCGATCTCGTGCGCCAGTTCCTGACCGAGAGCGTGCTGCTCGCGGTCGCCGGGGGCCTCCTCGGCTGCCTGCTCGCGGTGTGGGGGGTGGACCTGTTCAAGAGGCTGCCGGAGGCCGGCATCCCGCGCGCGCAGGAGGTGTCGATCGGCGCCAGCGTGCTCCTCTTCTCCCTGGCGCTGTCCCTCGTGACCGGCCTGCTCTTCGGTCTCGCGCCGGCGCTCGAGACCACCGCCTCGACGATCGACCCGCTCAAGGGGGCCACAGGCCTCGCCGGGGACACGCGCCGCGTGCAGCGGATGCGGGGAGTGCTCGTCGTCGGCCAGGTGTCGCTGTCGCTGCTCCTGCTGGTCGGAGCGGGGCTGCTGACGCGCAGTCTCGTCGGGGTCCTGGGCTCGGAGCGCGGCTTCGATGTCTCAAACGTCATGACCATGGAGCTGAACCTCCCGGCCAGCATCGTCAAGGAGCCCGCCGGGCAGGCCCGCTTCTACTCGGACCTGCTCGACCGCTTGCGCGGGTTGCCGGGCGTCGAAGCGGCCGCGACCTGCAGCCATCTTCCGCTCTCGGGGAGCAACACCAACGGCGACGTGCTGATCGAGGGCCGGCCGGCAGCCCAGGGAGAGACGCTGCTGTCGGAGCTGCGGCGCGTCAGCGAGGATTACTTCACCACCATGCGCATCCCGGTCGTGCGCGGGCGGGCCTTCACGTCGCGCGACGCGGCGGGCGCGCCGGCGGTGGCCATCGTCAACCAGGCGTTCGTCGATCGCTATCTCGCCGGACAGGACCCGATCGGCCGGCGCGTCGACGCGCAGTGGGACACGCACGGCTGGCAGGAGATCGTCGGCGTGGTCGGCAACATCAGGCACGATGGCCTCGACCAGCCGCCTCTTCCCGAGCTGTACGTTCCCTTCCGGCAGGTGCCGATGGAGTCGATGGTCGCGGTCGTCCGCGCCCCCGGCGATCCGACCGCGCTCGGGGCCCTGCTGCGCCGGGAGGTCTACGCGGTGCGGCCCGACCAGCCGGTGCGATCCCTGCGCACGATGGACGAGGTGCTGAGCGGCTCGATCGCACCGCGCCGGCTGACGGCCTCGATGGTCGGCGGCTTCGCGTGGATGGCGCTGTTCCTGGCGTCGATCGGCATCTACGGACTGCTGGCGTTCTGGGTCTCGGAGCGGCGTCGCGAGATCGGCCTGCGCATGGCGCTCGGAGCGCGGCCGCGGCAGGTGCTCGGCCTCGTCGTGTCAAGAGGGCTCCTGCTGACCGGTGTCGGCCTGGGGATCGGCCTGGTCGCGTCGGCCGGCCTGACGCGTCTCCTGAAGGGATTCCTGTACGGCGTCGGACCGGCGGATCCGATCACGCTCCTCGCGACCCCGCTGCTGCTCGGCGTCGTCGCGCTCTTCGCCAGCTGGCTGCCGGCCCGCCGGGCCATGCGCATCGACCCGGCCGTGGCGCTGCGCAGCGACTGATTCCTCCTTGATCGGACGGCGGGAGGCGTGCTACAAAAGCGCCCGTCCCATCGCATTCCTCACGAGCCGATCATCGACACAGGAGGTCGTTCATGACGCGCACCGAGTTGATCGACGCTTTGGCCACGGAGACCGGCGGCGACAAGAAGGTTGCGAAGGAATTCCTCGAGGGGTTCACCCGCATCGTCGAGGCCGAGATGAAGAAGGAAGGGGAGGTTCCCCTCGCCGGCCTGGGCAAGTTCCGGGTGTCGAAGCGCGCCGCCCGCACCGGCCGCAACCCCGCCACCGGCGAGGCGATCCAGATCCCGGCCAAGACGGTCGTGAAGTTCGCGATCGCCAAGCAGCTGAAAGAGCTCATCAACGCCTGAAGCCCGTTGCCTGAAGCCCGCGTTCGCGGGCGGGTGACGGAGAAGTCCGCCGCTCCCTTCAGGCCACTTCCGCCAGCGTTCCCGCCTCGTCCACGGCGGTGATCCGCGCGGTCACCAGGCGGTTGAACAGCTCGCCGGCATCCCGGCCGCCCGTCTCCAGCCCGCAGTCGATGAAGTTGTCGGAGAGCGCGCGGATGCGTCCGTCCGGCCGCACCTCGCGCAGCGCCAGGACCTCGAGCGACCGGCCGACGAAGCGCCGCCGGAAGCGCAGCGACAGCGTGCTTCCGAGGGCGCGCAGCCGGGCGCTGCGCGCCGCGATCCAAGGCGGAGGCACGCGCTCGCCGAGGGACGCGGCCGCGGTGCCCGGCCGCTCCGAGTACGGGAAGACGTGCAGGTAGGCGAGCGGGCTCGCCTCGACGAAGCGGCAGGTGCTCTCGAACTCGGCGTCGGTCTCTCCCGGGAAGCCGACGATGACGTCGGCGCCGAGGGCGGCGTCCGGGACCGCGCTGCGCACGCGCTCGAGCACGCGGCTGTAGTCGCCGGTCCGGTAGTTGCGCCGCATGCGCGCCAGCACCGTGTCGCACCCCGACTGGAGCGGCACCTGAAGGTGGCGGGCGAGACGTCCGTTCGCGCCGGCCAGGAGCGACGCGATGCGTTCGCTCACCGTCCTCGGCTCGAGCGAGTTGAGCCGCAGCCGCGCCACCGCGCCCCCGTCGAGGGCGCGTGCCAGCAGGTGCTCGAGGCGGTCCGGCGGATCGAAATCGCCTCCCCAGTCGCCGGTGTTGACGCCGGTCAGCACCACCTCGCGGTAGCCGCCGCGTCCCAGCGCCGCGAGACGGTCGAGCACCATCGCGGCCGGCAGGCTCCGGCTCGCGCCGCGCACCGAGGGAATGACGCAGTACGCGCAGCGCAGGTCGCAGCCATCCTGGATCTTGAGGAAGGCGCGCGTCCGATCGCGCTCCGCCGGATCGCACGCGATCGTCTCGCCGAAGCGCCCGAGGTCGAGCCCCCCCGCCGCGGGATCGACCACGCTCGCTACGGCGTCGTCCAGGCCGAGCGCGGCGCGGGCGATCCTCTCGACGCGCCCGGCCTGGTCGGCCATGCCGACGACGGCATCGACGCCGGCGATGCCCCGGAGCGCTTCCGCGTCCCGTTCGGCGTAGCAGCCGGTGACGACGAGGGTCGCGCCCGGGTTCGTCCGCCGCAGGCGGCGGGCGATCTGGCGCGCTTCGCGGTCGGCCCCGCCGGTCACGGTGCAGGTGTTGAGCAGGACGAGATCCGCGCCCGCCTCGCGTCCGCCGTCCGCGCCGCTCTCCGCGCCCCCGGCACCTCCCGGCGCCCGTCCTTCGGCCGCGCGCCGCATGCCGAGCCGGCGCAGCCGCGCTTCGAGCGCGGAGGAGTCGGCCTGGTTCAGCTTGCAGCCGAGCGTGACGATCCGGTAGGTCGGCACGCCGCGGGCGCGCCGCTCGCCGCCGGTCACGCTCCGCCGCTCCCGTTCACGCGCGCGGCAGGTTGCTCTTCAGGGCGCGGTTCTTGTCCATCACCTTGCGCGCCATGTCGTCCTTGTGCTTGCGGAGCCGCTCGCGCAGGTCGGCGTCGGCCGTGGCGAGGATCTGCGCCGCGAGGATGGCGGCGTTCTGCGCCCCCGACTTGCCGATGGCGACCGTCGCGACCGGCACGCCCCCCGGCATCTGCACCGTGGAGAGCAGGCTGTCGAGACCCTGGAGCGCCGACGACGGCAGCGGGACTCCGATGACCGGCAGGACGGTGTGCGCCGCCACGACGCCGGCGAGGTGGGCGGCGTGGCCGGCGCCGAGAATCGCCACGCCGAAGCCGTCCTCCTCGAGCCGCGCGGCGAGCCGCGCGGTCTCGGCCGGGGTGCGGTGGGCGCTGGTGACGTCCACCTGGTAGGGAATCCCGAACGATTCGAGGGTCTTCGTCGCCTCGCTCATCATTTCGAGATCGCTGTCGCTGCCCATCGCCACCCACACCTTGAGCGGGGAGGCGGAGGATTTGCCGCCGGGGTTTTGCGCCACGCCGTTTCCCTCCTGTCAGGAAGCGGCGATTGTAGCCGAGGCGGCGGTCAGGCGGGACGGGTGGCGGCGAGCGGCCGGAGCGGCTCTTCGCAGCCGCAGCGCTCGAGCCGCCGGTTGCAGGCGAAGCAGTAGCCGTTCTCGGCGAAGAAGTCGGCCATCTCCTCCTGCCAGGCGTCGATGAAGCCGACCTTCTCGTAGTCGCTCATCCGGCTCATGTCCACGAGGGCCCGGATGTTTTCCCGGGACTCGTGATAGGCCTGCAGCAGCTCGAAGATACGGCGGGATGGACGGGACGGCTGGGCCACTCGATTCCCCTCGAAAAAGAACCCGCGAAGCTTACCATCACGACTTTTTCCCGGCCAGCAAAAGCCCCTCGCCGGATGCGGAGGGATCCCCGCGAAAGGGCCGGAAAAGCGGACGAAAACGGCCTCCTGGCGGGTTCGACGGGGCGCCGTTCAGTGGCGCTTCAGGTCCGGGGGGCGGGGCTCGAGCCGGCGGCGAAGGCGGCGATGTCGCGGCGATGCTGCATCCCTTGAAACCGGATGCCCGCGACGGCCGAGTAGGCGCGCCGCCGTGCTTCCGCCAGGTCTGCCGCGCGGGCCGTGACCGTGAGCACCCTTCCTCCGGCCGTCTCGATGCGTCCCTCGCGCCCCCTTGTTGCGGCGTGGAAGACCACGACGTCGTCCCCCTCGCCCGGCCGCCCGGAGCCTGTTTCGAGTCCCTCGATGGCGTCGCCGGTGCGCGGGACGCCGGGATAGCCCGCGGCCGCGAGGACGACGCACACGGCGCCTCCCACGTGAAAGCGCAGCGGGGCCTCGTCGAGGCGGCCGGCCAGGGTCGCCTCGATCACCTCCACGAGATCCGATTCCAGGCGCACGGCGATCAGCTCCGCCTCCGGGTCGCCGAAGCGGGCGTTGTATTCGAGCACCTGCGGCCCCTCGGGCGTGAGCATGAGGCCGACGTACAGGACGCCCCGGTACGGGCGTCCCTCGGCCGCGAGGCCGCGGACGGTCGGCAGGACGATGCGCTCCATCAGCGTGCGCTCGAGCGCCGCATCGACCAGGACCGACGGCGAGTAGCCTCCCATGCCGCCGGTGTTGGGGCCGCGGTCGCCGTCCTGGAGCCGCTTGTAGTCCTGGCAGGTGGTCAGCGGGCGCGCCCGCTCGCCGTCGCACAGCGCGAAGAACGACACCTCGGGACCGGTGAGACGATCCTCGATCAGGATGCGATCTCCGGCGGCGCCGAAGCGGCGCTCGACGAGCATCGCCGCGACCGCGTCTTCCGCTTCACGTCGCGTCGCCGCGACGACGACTCCCTTGCCCGCCGCCAGGCCGTCCGCCTTCACGACCGAAGGGCGATCGCCGCGCTGCCCCAGGAGGCGCGCGGCAGCGGCGGCGCTGTCGGCGACGCCGAACGCCGCGGTCGGGATGCGGTGCCGCTGCATGAACTCCTTGGAGAAGATCTTGCTCGTCTCGATCTCGGCGGCGGCGCGGCTGGCGCCGAACACCTTCATGCCGCGCCGCTCGAGCTCGTCGGACAGGCCGGCGGCCAGGGCCGCCTCGGGACCGACGACGGTCAGGTCGACCCGCCGCGATGAGACCAGGTCGGCCAGCGCCTCGACGGCGGTCGGATCGCCGGGAAGGCATTCGGCTACCGAAGCGATCCCCGCGTTGCCGGGAACGCAGAGCACGGTGCGATCGCGCCCGCCGCGACGCACCGCCCACGCCAGCGCGTGCTCGCGCGCTCCACCGCCGACCACGAGGATGTTCATCGCGGGTATTCTAGGACGCCACGGGGGAGCCGCGCCTTTGGGATCGCGACCATTCGCATTGTGGAGAGGGGACGCCGCGCTCGTGATCCTGATGTTGCTCCTCGCGGCCGTGTTCACGTCCGGCTTCGCGGCGATGGCTGACCCTCCGCCGGCGGATGCGCCGGCGCTCGTGGAGAACCCGCTCGGGCCGCTCCCGGTGGACACTCCCGAGCACGAGGCCTACGCGCACGGCCACTACTGGCTCTTCCTCGCCTGGAACCTGTTCACGCTCGGCTTCCTGTGGGCCCTGCTGCAATCCCGCTTCGCCAGCCGGGTCCAGACGTGGGCCGGGCGGCTGACGCGCCGAACCAACCTCAGGGTGATGGCGTGCGTCGCCGTCTACTCCGCGACGCTGTGGCTGGTCTCGCTGCCGCTGGCGATCGCCACCGGTTACCTGCGGGAGAAGCGCTACGGCTTCATGAACCAGGACTTCGCCGGCTGGCTGGGGGATCGCGGCAAAGGTTTCCTCGTCTCGCTCGTGGTGCGGCTGCTGCTGGTGACGCTGCTCTATCTCCTGATGCGCCGGCTCGGACGCGGCTGGTGGGTGCCGGGGGCGGCCCTGACCCTCGGTTGCACCATTCTCGGCATCGTCATCGCCCCGGTCTTCATCGATCCCCTCTTCAACACCTTCACCCCGCTCCGGGACCAGGCGCTGCGGGCGGACATCCTCGACCTGGCGCACCGGCAGGGGATCCCGGCGCACGAGGTCTACGAGATGGACGCGAGCGTGCAATCGGAGCACAACAACGCCTACGTCACCGGGCTGTTCCACACGCAGCGCATCGTCCTCTACGACACGCTCCTGAAGCGCTTCGCGCCGCGCGAGATCCGCGCGGTGATGGGGCACGAGATGGGGCACTACGTGCTGCACCACATCTGGAAGACGGTCGCCTTCCTCGTGCCGATGATCCTGCTCGGATTCCTGCTGGTCGATCGTGCCGCCCGGCGGCTGATCGCCTCGCACCCGCGCTGGGACATCCGGCGCATCGAGGACCCGGCCTCGGTTCCGGTCGTCGCCTTCGTGGCGCTCCTCTACCTGCTGGCCGTCGGGCCCGCCATCGCGACGTTCAGCCGGCACCAGGAGAGCGAAGCCGATCGCTTCGGGCTCGAAGTGACGCGCGATCCGCAGGCGATGGCGTCGAGCTTCATCAAGTTCGGGCGCTACGACCTGTCCGAATACGAAGCGCATCCGCTCATCGAGCTGCTGCTCTTCAGTCACCCCAGCGTCAACAACCGCGTGCGCCAGGCGCAGGCCTGGGCGCGAGCGCATCCGGGCCACGCGTCCGGGCAGCCCTGATCTAGTCGGGAAGGAAGCGGCCGCGCAGGTCTTTCGGGATGAGCGGGCACGCCTCGTCCGGCCGGCGGAAGAGACGGTGCCGCACGCGCGCCACCACGTCGTACACCGCGTCGGCGAGGCGGACCGGGAGAAGGCCGGCGACGGCCGCGAGCACGCGCCAGTAGCCGCCGGTCTCCGCGAGAGCGTGGAAGACTCCGCGGGAGCGCGTCAGGATCTCGTCGCGCCGCGTGACGAGGACCAGGCTGTCCGGCAGCGCCGCGCGTTCCTTCGCCGGAACGGCGCGATGGAAGCTCCTTCCCTGCAGCGTGCCGAAGCGCAGGTGCCCGCCCCGAGCGTCCTCGGCGAGGAAGAAGCGGACGGCGCCGTGGCACAGTCCGCACGTGCCGTCGTAGAACAGCGTGTCGGGCTCGGCGGAGGCCGTCCGGCGGTTGGCGGATCTCTTTCGCGTGGTCCCGATTTCCTTGCCGGGAATCCACCCCGGATCCATCGCCAGGAGCGCCAGGATGAGCGCCACGACGAGATCGAAGGCGCGGGCGCCGCGTGCGAAGAGTGCCACGGCGAGCGCCACGAACGCGAGGCGGTGCAGCCACGGCAGCGCGGCCGGCATCCTCCACGCGCCGCGCGGATCGGTGCGACCGCGCGCTTCCCACGATCCATAGGGAGCCGGCGGGATCGCGAGGTGCGTCAGCAGGAGCCAGGCCGCGCCCCAGCCGCCGGGCGAGACCGCCGCTCCGGCGAGCACCACGACGATCGGGAGAAGCAGGAGCAGGAGGACCGCCATCAACCGCGCGCGCCATCCGGCGGCGAAGAGGAGCGCCGCGACGATGGCAGCCCCCGCGAGCACCAGTACCGCGCCAGGCGATCCGGCACTGTTTTCGACGGGATGCGCGACCAGGACCGACACGACCCGCAGGGCGATCGCAAGGCCCAGCAGCGCGCGGCACACGCTGTACTGCCCGCCGGTCCAGCCCGAGGAAGGGTGCACGCCGGGCGAGGTTAGCACGCGGTCACTTGGTGGTACGATCGCCGGCCGCGAACCCACCCCGCGGCCTCGAAGGAGCCACCGAACCCATGATCCCGCAGACGCTGCGCGCCTCGACGCGATCCCGGAGTCCGTTCGGCCCCATCGTCCTCGCCGCGGCGGCGGTGCTCCTCTCCGCCGCTCCGGCGCGCGCCCAGGGTGACGTCGATCTCCGCCTGCTCCGCCCGTCCCTGACCATCACCGGCATCGGGGTTCCGGAGGAATCGTTCAGCGACGACGACATCGACGGCGACTTCAAGTCGACGAACCTGCAACTGCTCGCCAACATCCCGCTCGGACCGGCGCATTTGAAGACCGGCGGCGGAGGGCTCCTCGGCTGGCAGCCGATGCTGACGCTCGGCGCCGGAGCGACCGATCAGACCTTCGACCTGCCGGCGGTCGATCGCGAGCCGCGCCTCTACAACGGCCTTCTCAACGCCTCGCTCCTGCTCATCAGCAGCAAGCCGAACCTGCACTACATCTCGGTCGGCGCCTCGTTCGCCGAGGACGAGGACACGGTCTCGAATCCCGACCTGCGCGGCTCGGCCCTCTATCTCGGCACCTACCACAAGAGCGACTCGGCGTGGACCTTCGTCTACGGCGGCGCCTACTCGTTCGTGTACGGCCGCGGGCTGCTCCTGCCGGCGTTCGGCTTCATCTGGGTGCCGAACCCGACCTGGGCGCTGTCGGGGATCGTGCCCTTCGGCTGGCGGCTGAGCCAGAGGGTGGGTGGGACGACCTTCCTCAATTACGTGCTCTGGGTGTCGGGTCAGCGCTACGGGTTCAACAACGACGGCGTGTTCTCCCAGTGCACCGGGCTGACGGATTCGGGCTGCATCCCGCAGAATTTCCGGGACGACAAGGTGTACGAGCGCGTGCGCGAGCAGCACGTCGGCGTCGAGCTGGAGACCGGGCGCGGCCGTCCCGTTTCGTTCCTGGCCCAGGCCGGTCTCGCGTTCGCGCGCAACATGGCCTTCACCCCGATCGAGACGGGCCACGACAAGAGCATCGAGTCGGTGCCGGACTCGATCGTCGATGAGGGGATCGATCCGGCGCCGTACCTGCGCCTGTCGTTCCGGTTCCCGCTCGGGAAGAGCCTGATCGACGAGGCGCGCGCCAAGGCGAAGGACGTGGCGCAGCCGTGAGCCAGGGCGCCCCCGTCACGCCGCGGCGCGGCCGCGGCGCCCTGAGCAACCGGGAAGGCCGGTTCGAGCGCACCCGCGTCGAGGTCGGCCCCGACATCGAGCCCGATCCGGACGTCGATCCCCTGGCCGATCCACCGCCCGTCGCGACCACGGTCACGCCGGAGCGGACGAAGTCGATCCTGACGACCAACGAATCGCCCGACGTCGGCTTCGAGCAGTCGATCAACCCGTACCGCGGCTGCGAGCACGGCTGCGTCTACTGCTTCGCGCGCCCGACCCATGCCTGGCTCGGCCTGTCGCCCGGGCTCGACTTCGAGACGAAGATCTTCTCCAAGCCCGACGCCGCGGCGCTGCTGCGGCGCGAGCTGGGGCGGCCCGGGTACGTCTGCCGCGTCACGGCGCTCGGCGCCAACACCGACGCCTACCAGCCGATCGAGAAGAAGCTCCGCATCACCCGCGGCATCCTCGAGGTGCTGAGCGAGCACCGGCACCCGGTGATGATCATCACCAAGTCCGACCTGGTGCAGCGGGACCTCGATCTCCTCGGACCGATGGGGCGGGAAAGGCTCGCCGCCGTGATGGTCTCGGTCACGACGCTCGATCGCCGGCTGGCGCGCCGCATGGAGCCGCGCGCCGCGACCCCCGAGATGAGGCTCGAGACCATCCGCCGCCTCACGGGGGCGGGCGTGCCGGTCGGCGTGCTGGCCGCGCCGATGATCCCGGGCCTCAACGACTCCGAGCTCGAAGCCATCGTCGCGGCCGCGGCCGCGGCGGGGGCGGTCACCGCCGGGTACGTGCTGCTGCGCCTGCCGCTCGAGATCAAGGATCTCTTCCGCGAATGGCTCACGACCCACTATCCCCTCAAGGCGGACCGGGTGGAGGCCCTGCTGCGCGACATGCGCGGCGGCAAGCTCTACGAGGCGGCGTTCGGAACGCGCCTGCGCGGCCGCGGGGCGCACGCGGACCTCCTCGAGCAGCGCTTCCAGGTGGCCATCCGCCGCGCCGGCCTGGGTGAACGGGACATCGATCTCGACGAGAGCGCGTTCCGGGTGCCGCCGCGGCCCGGCGACCAGGGGACGCTCTTCCCCGGATGAAGGCGACCGCGTGGCTGGCGCCACTCCTGTGCGCGCCACTCTTCCTCGTCGGCCTCGGATCCACGGGGCTGGCCGACCCGGATGAGGGCCGCAACGCCGAGGTCGGGCGCGAGATGCTGGCGACGGGGGACTACGTCACGCCGCACATCAACGGCGCCGTCTACCTCGACAAGCCGCCGGTGTTCTTCTGGGCGGTGGCCGGCTCGCTCGGCCTGTTCGGAGTGAACGAGGCGGCGGCCCGGCTGCCGTCGGCCCTCGCGGCGATCGCCGGCGTGGCGCTGACCGTCTGGTTCGCGCGGCGGCATTTCGGAGCGCGCGTCGCGGCCTGCGCCGCGGCGATCCTGGCGTTGTCGCCGCTCTATGTCGTGTTCGCGCGCCTGGTCATCTTCGACATGCTGCTGCTCGTCTTCACGACCGCCAGCACGCTGCTGTTCTACGAAGCGATGGAGTCGGAGAGCCCGCGACGCTGGGCGGGCGTCGCCGGGTTCGCGCTCGCCGGCGTCGGGACGATCACCAAGGGGCCGGTGGCGCTGGTCGTGCCGCTCCTGGTCGCGGTGGCCTGGGCTTTCGCGAGCCGGCAGCCGCGGCGGCTGGCGCGGCTGCGCCCGGGCCTCGGCTTCCTCGCGTACTTCGTGGTCCTCGTGCCGTGGGTGCTGCTCGTGGAGCACCGCCATCCGGGCTTCCTGGCGTATGCGGTCCTGGGGGAGAACCTGGCCCGCATGACGGCCAATCCCTACGACACCCAGCGGCCGTTCCATTTCTACCTGCGCGTCATCCTGCCGGGTCTGTTCCCGTGGATCGTCCTGCTGTCGGCGCAGGGGATCGCCTCCCTGTGGGACCGGCTGCGCCGCGGCGGATCGGCGGGCGACCTCGGCCTCGAGGAGCGCGCCACTCGCTTCGTCGGCGTGTGGCTCGCGGTCCTGCTGATCTTCTTCTCGGCGATCGCCTCGAAGCGGCCGTCGTACATCCTGCCCACCGCGATCCCGGTGGCGATCCTCGCCGCCCGCCTCATCGTCCGGGCGTCGGAGAACATCGGGCGCGACCGGCGGCGTCGCGCCGCGGGCTCGGTCGTCGCCTCGGTCGCCACCCTGGTCGTCGCCGCCGCGGGGTTCGCCGCGGGCGCCGGGTCCGGCGCGATGACGCTGCTGGCGCGCGCCGGCGACACGATGACCGACGCGGGGGCCTCCCCGGGGCTGCTGACGCTCGCGGCGGCCGGGTTGCTCCTGGCGGCGATCCTCCTCGTCCTCCTGCGCAGCACGCGGCGGCCGGCCCTCTACATCGCGGTCGCGGCGCTGCCGTTCCTGTGCCTCCTCCCCGTCGCGCGCGCCGCGGCGCGCCACGTCGACGCGGCCCGGTCGTCGCGCGCCGTCAGCCGTTACCTGCTCGGCCACCTCGGTGCGGAGGATCGCATCGTCTGTTTCGAGGAGTACCGGCCCGGGCTGAACTTCTATCTCGCCCGTCCGGTGGGGCAGGTGACGCGCGCCGGGCGCATCTTCACCAGCAACTACATCGCCGCGCACCTCGCGGCGATGCGCAGCGACCCGGCGTTCCGGCTGATGGAGCCGGCAGCCCTCCAGGCCGCCCTGCGCGACTCCGCCGCCCGCACTTACGTGCTCGCTCCGCGCAAGGAGTACGACGCGCTGCGCGAGACCGCCGGCCTGCCGCTGCGTCCGGTCTGGGAGGAGGGTGGCTTCGGCCTTTTCCTCCCGGACGGCACCGGCGGAGGGTAGGCTTCTCGCATGTGCGGCATCGTCGGCGTCGCGGATTTCCGGGGCGGGGCGGGACCCGACCCGGGACTCCTTGCGACCATGACCGACACCCTGGCGCACCGCGGCCCCGACGGCCGCATGGTGCTCCGGCTCGACGACGGCGGCTCGCCGCGCCTCACCTTCGGCTTCCGGAGGCTGAGCATCATCGACCTGGGCGCGGGCGCCCGCGCCTACTCCGACGAGTCGGGGAACATCCGGGCGATCTGCAACGGCGAGATCTACAACTGGCCCGAGCTCGAGCGTGACCTGAAGGAGCGCGGCCACCGCTTCGAGACCCGCTGCGACACCGAGGTCCTGCCGCACCTGTACGAGGAGCACGGCCTCGACTTCGTCACCCGGCTCAACGGCATGTTCGCGTTCGCGATCTTCGACGCGCGCGCCGAGCGTCTGGTGCTCGGGCGCGACCGGGTCGGAGAGAAGCCCCTCTACTACGTGGACCGTCCCGGCGAGCTGCTGTTCGGCTCGGAAATCAAGGCGCTCCTGGCGCACCCCGACGTGTCGCGCGCCCGCGACCTCGAAGGGCTGACCCGCTATCTTCTTTATGGGTACTTCCCGGCGCCCTGGACCCCCTTCCGCGACATCCGCAAGCTCCCGGCCGGACACCTGCTGATCGCCGAGCGCGGCCGGGTGCGGATTGAGCCGTACTGGTCGGCGCAGCGTTTCGTCCCGGTGGCCGGCAGCGGCGCCGCCGGCGAGCCGTCCGAGCGCGAGGCGGCGGCGGAGGTGAGGCGCCTGCTGCGCGAAGGCGTGGCGCTGCGGCTGCGGGCCGACGTGCCGGTCGGGGTTTTCTTCAGCGGCGGCATCGATTCCTCGGCCATCGCGGCGCTCGCGGTCGAAGTGCAGGGCAAGCCGGTCCCCACCTTCTCGCTCGGCTTCGAGGACCAGGACTTCGACGAGTCGGGCTACGCCCGCCGGGCGGCCGAGCGCCTCGGCACCGAGCACCACGAGATCATCGTCGGCGAGAAGGATCTCGTCGGCGCCCTGTTCTCCGTGGCGCGCATCCTCGACGAGCCGCTGGCCGACGCGTCGGTGCTGCCGACGTGGCTCCTGTCCCGCTTCGCGCGCCGGCACGTGAAGGTGACCCTGGGCGGCGAGGGCGGGGACGAGCTCTTCGCCGGCTATCCGACCTACATCGGTGACCGGCTGGCGCGCCACTACAACCGCCTGCCGCGGGCGGCGAGGGCGATCTTCCGACGCGCCGTCGAGGCGATGCCGCCCGGCTTCTCGAACGTCGGGCCCGAGTTCCTCCTGAAGAAGTTCGTCGCCTCGGCCGACCGCCCCGACGACGAGCGCCATCCGATCTGGTTCGGCGCGTTCCCTCCGGAGCGCCAGCGCGAGCTGCTGTCGGACGGGACGCTCCAGGCACTCGAAGGCCTGCCCGGGGGGCACGACCCGCTGCGCGAGGCGCGCGCCATCCGCCGGCGCGCCGGATTCCGGCACCCGCTCGACGCCCTGCTCCTGACCGACTTCCTCCTCTACCTCCAGGACGATCTGCTGACCAAGATCGACCGCGCCTCGATGGCGGCGTCGCTCGAAGTGCGGGCGCCCTTCCTGCACCACCCGCTGTTCGAGTACGTCAGCGGGCTGCCGGCGCGCTACAAACTGCACGGCCACGACACCAAGTGGATCCTGAAGCGCGCCATGGGCGACAGTCTCAGCGCCGAAATCACCGGGCGCCGCAAGCGCGGCTTCAACATCCCGCTGGCCCGGCTGCTGCTGGGGCCTCTCACGCCGCTCCTGCAGCGCGCCTTCGATCCGGAGCGGCTGCGCCGCGAGGGGCTCCTGCGGCCCGAGGCGGTCGGCGCCCTGTGGGAGGCGCACCGGACGCGGCGGCGCGATCACGGGCGGCTGCTGTGGAACCTCCTGATGCTCCAGCTCTGGCTGTCGCGCACCGAGTCGGGGGGCGACCTCTTGGACGGTCCCGGGGGCGCGTGCTAGATTTCGGCTCGATGCCGGGCCGCCGCCGACTGTTCGCCGCCTTCGCGGCTGCCCTGCTCCTCCTCCTGGCGGCCGCTCCCGCGCCCGCCGCCGACCCGCTGGCCTTCACGCTGCGCACGATCGACAACGAGACCGGCACGCGCGTGGTCATCGAGTTCAGCCGCAAGCCGCAGTACGAGGTGCGCGGCGACAACGGCAAGGTCTACGTCACGCTGCGCGAAGCGGACGTGCGCGCCCCGTTCAAGAAGAAGGACGTGGAGGGCTCGCTCCTCGAGAAGATCAAGTTCGCCGAGGGATTCCGCACCTCCGAGATCGTTTTCTACACCGGTCCGGACTTCGCGACCTTCTCGACCTTCGAGATGGGGGAGCCGTTCCGCATCGTCCTCGACCTGCGCCGCCGCCAGGCGCCGCCGTCGGCGCAGCACGTCGGCCCGGGAGGCACGCCGCTCGAAGGACAGCCGGCCCAGGCGCCTCCCGCGGCCGGAACGCCCCCCGGCCAGGGGGCCGTTCCGCCGCCGTCCGCGCCGGGATCGACCCCTCCGCCGGTCCTGCCGCCGGTCGCGGAGACCCGCAAGCGGGCCGCCTTCACCGTCGTCGTGGACGCCGGGCACGGCGGCGAGGAGACCGGCGCCAAGGGCCCGAGCGGCCTGCTCGAGAAGGACGTCACGCTCGACGTGGCGCGCCGCGTCAAGGCGCGCCTCATGTCGGACGACGGCACCGCCGTCTACCTGACGCGCGACGACGACCGCAAGGTGCCGCTGGACGACCGCACCGCGCTGGCCAACCACGAGAAGGCGGATCTGTTCGTCAGCATCCACGCCAACTCGTCGCGGCGCGACTCGGCGCGCGGCTCCGAGACCTACTTCCTGTCGTACCAGGCGACGGACGACGACGCACGGGCGCTCGCCGCGCTCGAGAACGACACCCTCGGGATCGAGCGGGGCGTGTCGGGGCAGAGCGGCCTCGACCTCGTCCTGTGGGACCTGGCGCAGTCGGCCTTCCTCAAGGAGTCGAGCGACCTCGCCGAGGAGATCCAGGACCGCCTCAACGACACCCTCGGCGTGCGCAACCGCGGCATCAAGCAGGCCCCCTTCCGCGTGCTGATGGGGGCGACGATGCCGGCGGTGCTGGTGGAGATCGCCTTCATCAGCAGCCCCGAGGAGGAGCGCCACCTGCGCGAGGCCGCCTTCAAGGACCGCATCGCCGAATCGATCGCGGCGAGCATCCGCAAGTTCCGCGAGCGGACGAAGCGGTGACGACCGGCCCGGCCCGGCGTCCGCACGGAGGACGCGCCGTCCTCGCGGCCGCGGCGGCGGTGCTCGCCGGGCTCCTCCCGGTTCTCTCCGCGTGCGGCAAGCATCCGGACGAAGGGGACGCGGGCTCCGCCTCGGCGGCCTCCGCCGCCGGAGCGCCGCCGCAGGCCGGGGGAAGCGCGGCCTCGCCGGGCGCCTCCGGAAGCCCCGCGGCGGGCGCCCAGCCGGCCCCGGCCGGCTCGCAGGGGAGCGGCGCTTCCGCCGTTCCCGCCGAGGCCGAGAACCGCCGCGAGGTCGTCCTGTTCTTCCAGCGGGGCGACGACGACACGCTCGGTCCGGAGAAGCGGATGATCCTGCCCGGCACGACCGTCATCGACCAGGGGAAGCAGGTCGTCGCCGAGCTCATCGCCGGCCCGCGGACCAAGGGGCTGCTGCCGACCATCCCCGAGCGGACAACCGTCCTCGGGCTCTACCTCGACAAGAGCGGCACCGCGTATCTCGACCTGAGCGACGAGTTCGTCTCGGACCGGCAGGAGGGCTCCTCCGAGGAGCTGGCGACGGTCTTCTCGGTCGTCGACTCCCTCACCTACAACCTCCCCGAGATCAAGCGGGTGCGCTTCCTCGTCGGCGGGGAGGAGCGGGAAACGCTGCAGAGCCATCTCGACCTGCGCCGCGCCTGG
>DASRAU010000012.1:0-63512 GCA_035638075.1 Verrucomicrobiia bacterium | reverse complement strand
ACCGCACCGCGATCTTCGGGTTCTTCTTGTGCAGGACCATCGTGATCGCCGCCGTCAACGTCGTCTTCCCGTGATCGACGTGCCCGATCGTCCCCACGTTCACGTGCGGCTTCGTCCGCTGGAATTTCTCCTTGCCCATCCTCAGATCCTCCGGCGATCCTCGCGCCCCCCTGGGCGGCTGACTGCGTCCCGACCCTCAGCGACTCCGGTCCCGAGTGACGATGGAGCCCACGACCGGGATTGAACCGGTGACCCCTTCCTTACCAAGGAAGTGCTCTACCACTGAGCCACGTGGGCGAAACATCCTGGAGCGGGAAACGGGATTCGAACCCGCGACCCTCAGCTTGGAAGGCTGATGCTCTACCCCTGAGCTACTCCCGCCCCGCTCACTTCTCACTGCGCGGCGCTGCGACGAAGCGCCGTGTCATTCCTCATCTCGCCTTCCGCTCGTGTTGCGCCGGCGGTGGGGAGAGGAGGATTCGAACCTCCGAAGGCATAGCCGGCAGATTTACAGTCTGCTCCCTTTGACCGCTCGGGAATCTCCCCGCGTACCCGCGCCTTTCCGCCGCCTCAGAAACACAAATCCGCCCCGCGGGCATGGAGCTGGCGAAGGGATTTGAACCCCCGACCGGCTGATTACAAATCAGCTGCTCTACCCGCTGAGCTACGCCAGCTTTGAGAAGCGGCGGATGCTATCACACGATCTCTTTTGGCTGCAAGGTGTTCCTGACCGAAAAAAAGCGTGCCACGGCCGCGGCCGGGTGCGAACGAGAGGCCGGAGGGGGGTCCGCGGGCAGGCCCTACCTCCCGGCTCTCTGCCGGACCACTTCGTAGAGGGCGATGCCGGCGGCGACCGAGACGTTCAGGGACTCGACCCCGGCGGCCAGGGGAATGGAGAGGACCAGGTCGCAGCGCTCGCGGGTCAGGCGCCGAAGCCCATGGCCCTCCCCTCCGAGGACCAGTGCGACCGCCTGTTTCAGGTCGAAGCCGGACCACAGAGGGGCGCCTTCCGCATCGAGGCCGATGACCCAGACCCCTTTCTCCTTCAGCCGGCCCAGGAAATTCGCCAGATTGCCGATTTTCGCGACCGGAAAACCCAGGGCGGTGCCGGCGGAAGCCTTCACCGCCCCGGCCGACAGCCCGGCCGAATGGTGCTCGGGGAGAAAGACCCCGTGCGCCCCCGCGGCGGCCGCCGAGCGGATGACGGCCCCGAGATTGTGAGGGTCTTCGACGCCGTCGAGCACGACGAACAGGGCCGGGGCAGGGGCTTTCTCGAGCAGGGTCTCGGCGTCGGCGTAGTCGGCCTCGGCGAGGAGCGCGATGACGCCCTGGTGCACCGCCCCCTTCCCCGCGAGCCGATCGATGGCGGCCTGGGGTTCCCTTCGAACCGCCACCCCGGCTTTCCGGGCGGCGGCCAGAAGCGGCCTGAGGCGGCCCTCCTCCCGGCCCTGGGCGATGACGATGCGGGAGACCCGGCCGGGCGCCCGCTCGATCGCCTCGAGAACGGCGTGCAGGCCGTGGATCCACTGGCTCGCCGGCTGGCTCATGCCTTCAGTCCTCGGTCGCGGCGAGAAGGGTCCGGGCCCGCTCGGCGCACCCGCTGACCTTCCGCGGGAGCTCGAGCCGGCTCCCCTCGTCGAGGACCGGCAGCAGGCGCACGAGCTCCGGACCCGATCCGAAGCCGGTCAGCCCCACGCGGATCGGGTGGAAGAGATCCTTCCCCTTCGCTCCCGTCCGGCGCCGGACCTCCGCGATGACTCCCTGGAGCCGGGGGGCCGTCAGCGGCTCGTCCGCCAGGAGCGCGATCATCTCGCGGACCACCTTCCTCCCGGCCGGATCCACCAGGGTCGATCGCACGTCCCCGTCGGCGAGGGCGCGCTGCGCGTCGAAGTCGAAGACCACCCCGAGGAGTCCCGGCAGCTCCCCGAGGCGCGACAGTCGATCCGAAACGAGGCCGACGAGCGCCTCGCTCCAGGCCCGCACCTCGGACGTGATCGTCCGGGGGAGCAGGCCGGCCTCCTGGAGGACCGGGGCCGCCTCGCCGACGAGCCGCGCGGGTTCCCAGCGCTGCAGGTGCCGCATCGACAACGCGTCGAGCTTCTGCCGGTCGAAGACGGCGGGAGAGCGGGAGACGCGCTTCAGGTCGAAGGCCGCGACCAGCTCCTCGCGGGTCAGCACCTCCACGCCCCCGGGCGGGGACCAGCCGAGGAGCGCGAGGTGGTTGAGGACCGCCTCCGGGGGATACCCGGCCTCGAACAGGGCCCGCATCGACACGGCGCCCTCCCGCTTGCTCAGCGGCGCGCCGCCGGGCGCGACGAGCAGCGGCAGGTGGGCGAAGCGCGGCGATGCGAAGCCCAGCGCCCGGGCGAGCAGCACCTGCCTCGGGGTGTTGGACAGGTGATCGTCACCGCGGATGACGTGCGTGATGCGCATCGCCTGGTCGTCCACCACGACGGCGAAGTTGTAGGCGGGGCCGCCGTCGCGTCGCAGCAGCACGAAGTCGCCGATCTGGTCCACCGGCACGCGGACGGGACCGTGCACCAGGTCCTCGAAGGACACCGCCTCTCCCTGCGCCGTGACCCCGACGTCGAACCGGATGGCGCAGGGCTCCCCCGCCCGGGCCCGCTCCGCGGCCGCGTCGCGTCCGAGGCCGCGGCAGCGACCGGAATAGAGCGAAGCGCGTCCCGCCTCGCGCTCGCGCGCCCGCTCCGCTTCGAGCAACGCGGGATCGCAGAAGCAGCGGTACGCGGCGCCGGCCGCGATCAGCCGGTCGGCCGCCTGGTGATACAGGGGCAGGCGCTCCGACTGCCGGTAGGGACCGTCCTCTCCCCCTTCTTCGATCCCCTCGTCCCAGCCGAGCCCGAGCCAGCGCAGGTCGGCGAGGAGCTGTCGCTCGTGCTCGGGGCGCGACCTCTCGCGGTCGGTGTCCTCGATGCGCAGGAGGAAGCGGCCTCCGGAGTGCCTCGCGAAGAGCCAGTTGAAGAGCGCGGTCCGCGCGTTGCCGACGTGCAGGTCCCCGGTCGGCGACGGCGCGAACCGGACCCGAATCGCCGTGTCGTTCATGGCGATGCGAGCAGCAGGACCGCGGCATGGACCTCGATCCCCTCGCCGCGTCCGACGAAGCCGAGTCCCTCGCCCCGCTTCGGCTTGATGGACACCTGCGCGGGGTCGCAGCCGATCACCCGCGCCAGGACCGCCCGCATCGGCGCGAGATGCGGCCGCAGCCGCGGCTGCTCGGCGAGGACCACGACATCCAGGTTGCCGATCGCGTACCGGCGCGAGCGCATCGCCTTCACGATGTCGCGCAGGAAGAAGAGGCTCCTCCGGCCGCGCCACCGCGGCGCGCTCGCTGGAAACCGGATGCCGAGGTCGGGCAGGCCGAGCGCTCCGAGGATCGCGTCGCAGATGGCGTGCGTCAGGACATCGGCATCCGAATGGCCCTGCAAGCCGTTCGCGCCGGGGATGACGACACCTCCCAGGACCAGCCGCCGGCCTGGTGCGAACGGGTGTCGATCGATCCCGAGTCCGACACGCGGAACGAGTCCCTTCGTGGGACGCGGCGGTTTCGCACTCGCGCGCCGGGCTGAAGAGGCGACGCGGCGGGTGCCGGCGCGGCCGCCGGCGCGCGGACGCCGGCGGGTCATTTCGGGGACTGCGCGCGGGCGGCGAGGATCGCCTCGGCGATGAGGACGTCCTCGCGCGTCGTGATCTTGAGGTTCGAGCGGCGACCGGGGACCACGACGACCGGCTCGCCGAGGCGCTCGACGAGCGCCGCGTCGTCGGTGGCGCGCACGCCCGCGGCCACGGCGTCGGCGTGCGCCCGGCGCAGGAGATCGGCGCGGAAGCCCTGCGGCGTCTGCACCAGGACCAGGGCCGCGCGCTGCACCGTTCCCATCACCCGGCCCTCGGCGCCGATCTCCTTGATGGTGTCGTGCGCCGGCACCGCCGGCACGGCGGCCCCCGCCTTCGCGGCGGCCTCGATCACCGCGGCGATCGTGGCCTCCTCGACGAGCGGGCGGGCCGCGTCGTGCACGAGGATGAGATCGACCTCCCCGAGCGCGGCGAGGCCGGCGGCGACCGAGGCCTGGCGGTCGGCGCCTCCCTGCACGAAGCGGACGCGCGGATCGAGATGCCGCAGCAGATCGGCGGCGGCCGCCGGATCGGGCACCGCCACCGCGGCCGCGGCCAGGTCGTCGCGCAGCAGGAACGGCGCGAGGGCGCGATCGATGAGCGACTGGTCGCCGAGCCGGACGAACGCCTTCGGCTCGGCGGATTTGAGTCGCGTCCCGAGCCCGGCGGCGGCGAGGACCAGCCCGATTCTCAAGGGAGGGTCAGATCTTGAGGAGCTCGTCTTCCTTGTGCTTCGACATCTCGTCGATCTGCTTGACGTGCTGGTCGGTCAGCTTCTGCACCTGCTCGAGACCGCGGCGCTCGTCGTCCTCGGAGATCTTGTGATCCTTGAGGAGCTTCTTCAGGACCTCGTTGGCCTCGCGCCGCTCGCTGCGGACGGCGGTGCGCCCGTGCTCGGCGACCTCGTGCACCTTCTTCACCAGCTGCTTGCGACGGTCCTCGGTGAGCGTCGGGATCGGAATGCGGACCACCTTCCCGTCGTTGCCGGGGTTGAGCCCCAGGTTCGCGGCGCGGATCGCCTTCTCGATCTTCGGGATCAGGGTCGTGTCCCAGGGCTGCGCCACGATGAGGGTCGGGTCCGGGATGCTCAGGCCGGCGACCTGGGAGAGCGGCGTCTCGGTGCCGTAGTACTCGACGGTGATGCCGTCGAGCAGGGACAACGAGGCGCGCCCTGTGCGCACCGCCGACAGGTCCTTCCGCGTGTGCTCCACGGTGTCGTTCATCTTCTTGCGGGCGTTTTCGATCGCGGGGTCGAGGGCCATGCTCACTCCTTGACGAGGGTGCCGATCGGCTCTCCCTGCGCGGCCCGCAGGATGTTCCCCGGGACCCCGAGGTTGAACACGACGATCGGGACTTTGTTCTCCTGGCACAGCGCGATGGCCGCGGTGTCCATGATCCGCAGGCCGTCGGCCAGCACCTGCCGGTAGGTGATCTCCTCGAAGCGCGAGGCCGCGGCGTCCTTCTTCGGATCGGCGCTGTACACGCCGTCGACCTGGGTCGCCTTCAGCAGGACGTCCGCCTTCAGCTCCATGGTCCGCAGGGCGGCGGCCGTGTCGGTGGTGAAGTACGGGTTGCCCGTGCCGGCGGCGATGATGACCACCCGGCCCTTCTCGAGGTGCCGCAGGGCGCGGCGGCGGATGAACGGCTCGGCCATCTGGCGGATCTCGATGGCGGACAGCACCCGTGCGTTCAACTGCACCGCTTCGAGGGCGTCCTGCACCGCCAGGGAGTTGATCACCGTGGCCAGCATCCCCATGTGGTCGCCGGTCACCCGGTCGAGCCCTTCGCCCGCCGCCGACAGGCCGCGGTAGATGTTGCCGCCGCCGATCACCATGGCGACCTCGACGCCGCTGGCCCGCACGTCGCGGACCTCGCCCGCGATGCGCTTCACGACGGCGGGGTCGAGCCCGTACGGGCGTGACCCCATGAGGGCCTCGCCCGAGAGCTTCAGGAGGATACGCTTGTAGCGGGGCGTCGGGGACAAGGTCCCTCCCCCGGTCAGTTCGACGGGCTGGGGCGGGCGGAGGCGATGCGGACCTCGCCCTGGCCGAGGACGAAGCGCACGAAGCGCCGCACGCGGATGTTTTCGCCGGTCTTGGCGATGACCGCGTGGATCACGTCCTTCACGGACGTCGCGGGGTCGCGCACGAACGGCTGCTCCAGCAGGCAGAACTCCTGGTAGAACTTCTCCATCTTCCCGGCGACGATCTTCTCGACCACCGCGTCCGGCTTGCCGGTGGCCTTGGCCTGCTGCCGCGAGATCTCGCGCTCCTCTTCGAGCACCGCCTCGGTCACCTCGTCCCGGTCGATGAAGCGCGGGTCGGAGGCGGCGACGTGCATCGCCAGGTCCTTCACCAGGTTCTGGAAATCCGAGGTGCGGGCCACGAAGTCGGTCTCGCAGTTGACCTCGATGAGGACGCCGATCCGCCCGCCGCCGTGCAGGTAGGAGCTGACCACGCCTTCGGAAGTGGCCTTGGCGGAGCGCTTGGCGGCGGTCGCCTGCCCGCGCTGACGCAGGATCTTGTGCGCCCCGTCGAGGTCCCCCTGGGCCTCCTTCAGGGCGGTCTTGCATTCCATCATCGGGGCGCCGCTGCGATCGCGGAGCTCCTTGACCAGGGACGCGCTGATCTCCATCACTCCTCCCGGACTGTGTCTGATGCGTTCCGGCCCCTGCCGGCCGCGCGGCGCTCGCCCCGGAGGGGGCGCCGTCCTGTTACTCGCCCGAGGCGATCACGTCGCTCGTGGCGTTGGCCACGGGAGCGGCTTCACCCGGGGCGGCCTGCAGCTCGACGACCGCCCCGGCCTCGTCGTTCTGGCTCTTGCGCCTGGGGGCCGCGGACCTGGGCGCACCGGCGCCCGCGGTACGCCGCGGCGCCACGCGTCCCGGCTCGTCGCCCAGGGACGGCATCCCGCCGCCCATGCCACCGGCGGCGGCCATCGCGCCCTCGTCACCCTGCTTGTCGGCGGCGCGCTTCTCCCAGGCGTTGCGTCCCTGCAGGACCGCGTCCGCCACCTTGCCGGTGAACAGCTTGATGGCGCGGATGGCGTCGTCGTTGCCGGGGATCGGGAAGTCGATGTCGTCGGGATCGCAGTTGGTGTCCACCACCGCCACGACCGGGATGCCGAGCTTGCGGGCTTCCTGGACGGCGATGTGCTCCTTCTTGGGGTCGATGACGAAGAGCGCCTCGGGCAGGCGATCGAGCGCCTTGATCCCGGAAAGCACCTTCTGCAGCTTCACCAGCTCCTTGCCGAGCCCGAGCAGCTCCTTCTTGGTGAAGCGCCCCTCGACCGGGTTGGCGAGGAAGTTGTCGAGCCAGCGCATGCGCTCGATGCGCTTCTTGATGGTGCGGAAGTTGGTGAGGGTGCCGCCGAGCCAGCGGGTGTTGACGAACGCCACGCCGGCGCGCTGCGCCTCCTCCGCCACCACTTCCTGCGCCTGCCGCTTCGTCCCCACGAAGAGGACAGTTCGCCCCTCGGCCGAGACCCTCTCGACGAAGTCGAGAGCGTCGCGGAACAGCGCCGCCGTCTTCTGGAGGTTGATGATGTAGATGCCGTCCCGCTGGCCGAAGATGTACTCGCGCATCTTCGGATTCCAGCGCTTCGTCTGATGCCCGAAGTGAACGCCTGCCTCCAGAAGTTCCTTGACGCTGACCGCCTCCAAATGACCTCCTCGTGTCGTGCCGGGATCCGCCCGGCCGGTTGTTTCTAGCGCTTCGAGAACTGGAACCGGGCGCGCGCGCCCTTCTGACCGTATTTCTTGCGCTCCTTGACGCGCGAGTCGCGGGTCAGGAAGCCGGCTCCCTTGAGCCGCGGCTTCAGCTCGGCGTTGAACACCACCAACGCCCGCGCCAGCCCGTGGCGGATCGCTCCCGCCTGGCCGTGCTCACCGCCGCCGTCGACGTTGACCAGCACGTCGAACTTGTCTGCCATCTCGAGGAAGGCCAGCGGCTCCCGGGCGATGCGCCGCACGGCGTCGGTGTGGAAGTAGGTGGCCATGTCGCGGCGGTTGACCATCATCTTGCCCTCGCCGGGACGCAGGTAGACGCGGGCGGTCGCCGACTTCCTGCGACCCGTGGCGTAGTACTGGACCTGAATCATCGCTCCCCTTCAGCCGGCCTCAGGCCGGGATGCTGACCTTCTCGGGCTTCTGCGCCTGGTGCGGATGCTCCGAGCCGCGGTACGCCTTGAGCTTGGTGCCGAGCTGCCGGCCCAGCCGGCCCTTCGGGAGCATCCCCTTCACCGCCCACTCGATCACCCGCTCCGGGTGCTCCTTGAGCATCCGCCCGGCGGCGACCTCTTTGATCCCGCCCGGATAGCCGGTGTGCCAGTGGTACAGCTTGTTCTCGGCCTTCTTCCCCGTGAGCCGGACCTTCTCGGCGTTGATCACCACGACGAAGTCGCCCGTGTCGATGAACGGGGTGTAGGTCGGTCGGTGCTTCCCCATCAGGGCCATGGCGACGAAGGTGGAGAGCCGCCCGAGGGTCTGCCCCTCGGCGTCCACGAGAATCCAGCCGCGCTTGGCCTCTTTCGGCCGACAGATATAGGTGTCCACGCTCCTCCGCCTCTTCCCTTACAACGGACATGCCTTCGGACATGTCGAAGGACAGAAAAACCCCGGTGCCTTTGGGACAGGGGAAGGCATTCTGTCAGGGTGAGCGCGAGGGTGTCAAGAGCGGAAAGCGCGTAAATCGCTGAGCCCCGAAGCGGATCCCTACCCCTTCGCCCCCATCAGGAGGGCCATCACGGCTTTCTGGGCGTGCAGGCGGTTGTGGGCCTGGGGGAAGACGACCGAGGCCTTTGAGTCGATCACCTCGTCGGTGACCTCTTCGTTGCGATGGGCCGGCAGGCAGTGCATGAAGAGGGCGCCCGGGTTGGCCTTGGCCATGGCCGCAGCGTTGACCTGGTAGGGGCGGAAGACCTTCACGCGGGCGGCGTGCTCGGCTTCCTGGCCCATGCTGGCCCAGGTGTCGGTGTAGATGACGTCGGCCCCCTTGAGCGCGGCGATGGGATCGCGGCCGACGGTGATCTTCACTCCGGTCGCCTTCGCGTCGGCCTGGGCGCGCGCCACGACGCCGGCGTCCGGATCGTAGCCTTCGGGGCAGGCGGCCTGGACGTTCACTCCGAGCTTGGCCCCGGCGTACATGAGCGAATGCAAGACGTTGTTGCCGTCACCGAGCCAGCCGAGCGTCAGCCCCTCGAGCTTGCCCTTCTTCTCGCGGATGGTCAGGTAGTCGGCGAGGGCCTGGCAGGGGTGCAGGTGATCCGAGAGGCCGTTGATCACCGGGACCGACGCGGCGGCCGCCATGTCGATCAGCAGCTGGTGGCTGAAGGTGCGGGCCATGATCCCGTCCACCATGCCTTCGAGCGTGTGCGCGACGTCGCCGATCGCCTCGCGCTTGCCGAGGCCGACCTCGCCTCCCTGGATGGCGATGGCGTGGCCGCCGAGCTGGGTCATGCCGGTCTCGAACGAGACGCGGGTCCGGAGGGACGGCTTCTCGAAGACCATGGCGAGCGTCTTTCCCTCGAGGGCGGTGCGATGCTCGCGCGGGTTCGCCTTGATGCGGGACGCGAGGTCGAGGATCTCCAGCACCTCCTCGCGCGCCAGGTCGTGGATGGAAATCAGGTCACGGCTCGTCATTTCTTCTTCTCCTTGTCGGGCACGATGCGGGTGCCGGCACGGCCGAGCATCGCCTGCGCCAGCTTTTCGGCCGAGGTGATCAGCACCTCGCGGCCGCTTCTCTCCGCGAACTCCACTCCGGCCCGGATCTTCGGGCCCATGCTCCCCGCGGGAAACTGCCCCGCCTCGAGGTGGGCGCGCGCCTCGGTGGTCGTCATGCGTCGCACCGGCCGCTCCTCCTTCGTGCCGAAATCCAGCGAGACCTGGTCGACGCCGGTCAGGATCACCAGCAGGTCCGCCCCGACCCCGGTCGCGAGGAGCGCCGCAGTGTAGTCCTTGTCGATGACCGCCTCGACCCCCTTCAGGAGTCCCCCGCGCGTCCGATAGACCGGGATGCCTCCGCCACCCGCGGCGATCACCAGGTGCCCCGCCTCGAGCGCCTCCCGCAGCACCGGGAGCTGCACCACCTCGAGCGGGCGCGGCGACGGCACCACCTTGCGCCAGCCGCGCCCGGCGTCCTCGATCATGTTCCAGCCGAGGCGGTGGATGAAGAAATCCGCCCGGAAGCGGGAATAGAAAGGGCCGATCGGCTTGGTCGGCCGGCGGAAGCCGACGTCACGCGGGTCGACGAGCACCTCGGTGATGACCGCCACGACCCGGCGCCGCAGCTGCGCCTTGCGGAAGGCATTGAGGAGCGCCAGCTCCAGCATGTAGGCGATGCTGCCCTCCGATGCGGCGACGCAGACGTCGAGCGACAGCGGCGGCACCTTGTTCACCGCCTCCTCCACCTGGATCAGGATGTTGCCGACCTGGGGGCCGTTGCCGTGCACGAGCAGGAGATCGTGCCCGGCGCGCGCCAGCGGCAGGAGGCGCTGCGCCGTGGCTTCGGCGTTCTCCAGCTGCTCCCACTGCGTCCCTTCCTGTCCCGAGCGGATGAGGGCGTTGCCGCCGAAGGCGATGACGACGCGGCGGCGCCGCTCCCCCGCCCGGGCTCGTGCTCTCAGAGAACGCTCTTGAGCACGTCGTCGAGATCCGGCTTGCCGATCTCCTGCAGCTCGTAGGTGACGCGCATCGCCGGCTTGTCGAAGTGGATGGTGCGCCGCAAATCGATCGGCGTCGCGATGAGGACGAGGTCGCACTCGACGCGCTCGATGGTCTGCCGCAGCTCGGCCATCTGGTGATCGCCGTAGCCGAGCGCCGGCAGCAGCGGCCCGACCTTGGGATATTTCTTGAACGCCTGCGCGATGGTGCCCACCGCCCAGGGGCGCGGATCGACGATCGACGCCGCGCCGAAGCGCTGCGCCGCGATGACGCCGGCGCCGTAGGCCATCTCGCCGTGCGTCAGCGTCGGACCGTCCTCGACGACCAGGACCCGCTTGCCGCGGATGGCGGCCGGGTCCTCGACGGCCACGGGGGACGCCGCCTCGATGATGGTGGCGCCCGGGTTGAGGGCGGCGATGTTCGCCTTGACCTCCTCGATCCCCTTCTTGTCGGCGGTGTCGATCTTGTTGATGACGATGCAGGTGGCGCGGCGCAGGTTCGCCTCCCCCGGGTGGTACAGCAGCTCGTGCCCCGGGCGGTGCGGGTCGGCGACGACGATCTCGACGTCGGGGCGGAAAAACGGCAGGTCGTTGTTGCCGCCGTCCCACACGACGATGTCGGCCTCCTGTTCGGCGCTCTTGAGGATGGCGGCGTAGTCCACGCCGGCGTAGACGATGGTGCCGGCCTTGAGGTGGGGCTCGTACTCCTCCCGCTCCTCGATGGTGCACTCGTAGCGATCGAGATCGTCGAAGGTCGCGAAACGCTGCACCCTCTGCTTGACGAGATCGCCGTAGGGCATCGGGTGGCGCACCGCCACCACCTTCTTGCCGTGCGCCTGCAGGCGCTGGCAGACCGCGCGGGTGGTCTGGCTCTTCCCCGCCCCGGTGCGCACGGCGCAGATCGACACCACCGGCCGCGAGGACTTGAGCGCGGTCGCGTCGAAGCCGAGGAGCATGAAGTCCGCCCCCGCGGCGATGACCCGCGAAGCCTGGTGCATGACGTGCACGTGCGAGACGTCGGAGTAGGCGAAGACCACGAGGTCCGCCTTGAGGGAGAGGATCATCTCCCGCAGACGATCCTCCTCGTAGATCGGGATCCCCTTCGGATAGCGCGGACCGGCCAGCTCGGCGGGGTAGCGCCGGTCGGTGATGTTCGGGATCTGCGTCGCCGTGAAGCCGACCACCTCGTACTGTGGGTTGTCGCGGAACACGACGTTGAAGTTGTGAAAGTCCCGACCCGCCGCACCCATGATCAGGACTCGTCGTGGATTCATCGAAGACTCCTTCCCGTGCCGTGGGATTTCAATCTACCGGGGAGGGGCAATATAGCAGACGGTCCCCGGCCTCCCCGAAGCCTGCGTTCCGCGATGCGAAACCATGGGGGGCGCTCTCCTTGATCTATGCGGCCCGCGACGCTTCGGACGCGTTGACCACGATCCCCAGCCCCTGGCGGATGCGGGAGACCGGGTCGCCGGCCGAGAGTCCCCCCTCGCGGCCGCAGCGCTTCAGATTGGTGAAAGGGGCGAGGCTTCGATCGATCCGCTCGCGCAGCCCGGCATGCGCCAGCGTGATGACCGGGATGGCCTCGGGAACGCGGCGCACCCATCCCGCTTCGACCTCGCCGGTGCTGCGCAGAAACCCGAGGCTGCACAGGTCGTCGATGGCGTGGCGCACCTGCGCGCCGTCCTCCTCGTTCCAGACGGCGTCGTGGCGATCGCAGGCAATCTCCAGCGACAGGCCGGTGGCGCCGCGCGGCGCCATGCGGGGGGCGTAGTTCACCGTCTCGCTCAGGCGATGGAAGCGGACCGCCGGGTCGGGGACCAGGATCTCGTTGTTCTCGGTCAGGCGATCGCGGCGGATGCCGAGGTGGACCACCACGAGGGAGCGCGTCCGGAGCTGGCGCGCCGCGTCGCGCGCGTCGGCGGTCTCGTCCAGCGGCATCGCGTCGAGGAGCGCGCCGATCGGCAGCGTCGAGACGACGAGGTCGGCGCGCACCCGCACGGGCCCGCGCGGCCCCTCGGCCAGGACCTCGTCGAGTCTGCAGCCGGAGCCGCTCAGCGCGATCACCCGGTGCCGCGCAAGCACCTCCACGCCGGCGCGCTCGAGCGCCCGGGACAATCCCTCTGCGAGGGCCGGGAACCCCTCTTCCGGGTAGAGATGCTCTTCCTCCGGCTCCGGTTTCCCCAGGGCCCGGCGGCAGGCCTGCCCGATCCATCCGCCCGACGAAAGGGTGGCGCGGGCGACCTCGCTGCCGATCTCGGAAGCGGGCAGCCCGGCGATCTTCTCCACGATGGGGCCGAGGAAGCGCTCGTACAGCGGCGCCCCGAAGCGCGCCGTCATGAAGGTGGCGTAGTCGGCCGTCTCCCCGCCCCGTCCGAGGCGCAGCTGCAGGCGCCCGGCGAGCATGCCGGCGGCGACGGCCGGCCCGCGCGACCCGAGGAGATCGCGCCCATCCGGTGGATGGCGATACAGCTTTCCTTCGAGGAGGATCCGCACCAGGCGCCGCCCGCGCAGGAGGGGCCGGCCGCACCACGCCTCGGCGAGCCGCGCGACCTCGGGATCGCGTGCGGCGAGCGACTGCGGGACGAGATCGAAGGTGTAGTTCCGGTCGCGGAATCCGGACGCCGATCCGCCGGGGAGGGCGCCGCTCTCGAGCACCAGGGTGTCGATCCCGGCGCGCCTCAGGCCCCAGGCGGCCGACAGGCCGGCGAGCCCCCCTCCTGCGACGACCGCCCTCACGGCGCGAGATCTCCTCGGGGATTCAGCGGCGATCGGACGAGGCGAGAAGCGATCCCGGCAGATGGAGATGTTCGAGACGGATGAGGTTCCCGTCGCCGAGGATGAGCGCCCGCTCGATGGCGTTCTCGAGCTCGCGCACGTTCCCCGGCCAGGCGTAGGCGCACAGCGCCTCGAGGGCGGGAGGGTCGATGGTCACGGGACCCCGGCGCTTCTGCTCGGCGGCGAAGCGGGCCGCGAAGTGCCGCGCCAGGAGCGGGACGTCGTCCTGCCGATCGCGCAGCGGAGGGATGGTGATCGGGAAGACCGACAGCCGGAAATAGAGGTCCTGGCGGAAGGCTCCCCCCGCCGCCATGGCGCGGAGATCCTTGTTGGTGGCCGCCACCAGGCGGATGTCCACCGTGCGCGTCTCGTTGCCGCCGACGCGCTCGAACTGCTTCTGCTCCAGGACACGCAGGAGCTTTCCCTGCAGCACCGGCGGCAGATCGCCGATCTCGTCCAGGAAGAGCGTGCCGCGGTCGGCGATCTCGAGCTTGCCGCGCTTGCTGCCCACGGCGCCGGTGAAGGCCCCCTTCTCGTAGCCGAACAGCTCGCTCTCGAGCAGGTTCTCCGGGATCGCCGCGCAGTTGAGCGCCAGGAAGGGACGATCGCGGCGCGGGCTCTGGTGGTGCACGGCGCGGGCGAACAGCTCCTTGCCGGTGCCGCTCTCGCCGAGGAGGAGCACGGTGGCGTCGGTGGGCGCGACGCGCTGAACCTGGTCGATCGAGGTCCGCAGCGCCTTCGACGACCCGAGGATCTCGGGACCGCCCAGGTCGCGCGCGAACCGCTCCTTCAGCGCCTGGTTCTCGCGCACGACGCTCTGGTGGTCGAGCGCCTTGCGGACGAGCGCGATGAGGTGATCCTGGTCCACCGGCTTCTCGAGGTAGTCCCAGGCGCCCTCGCGCATCGCCTCGACCGCATCGCGGATCGTCCCGTAGGCGGTCATCAGGATCACGGGCGTCGCCGGGTCGGCGCGCACCGCCGCCTGCAGCACCTCGTGCCCGTTCGCCTTCGGCAGCTTCAGGTCGGTGAGGACGAGCGCGAAGGGCTCGCGGCGCAGGCGCTCGATCGCCTTCTGGCCGTCGGCCGCCTCCTCGACGGCGAAGCCTTCCGCTTCGAGGGTCTGGCGCACGACGGCGCGCAGCGCCGCCTTGTCCTCGACCAGGAGGATCGAGCCGGGCGCGTTCAATTGCGTCCGGACTCCTCGGCGAAGCGGGTTTCGGTCGCGACCAGTTCTTCGCGGGCGGCGTCGAGGTCCTTCTGCACCTGCTCGATCTCGTCGTCGACGTCCTTCAGCAGCTCGCGCGCCCCCTTCGACTTGTCGGCGGAGGCGTCGGCGTCGCTCTGGGCCTTCGGCATGATGCGGAGCGGATCGAGGATCGCGAGACGCTTCTCCTGCAGGTAGGCCAGCCGCGATTCCATCCCCGAGATGCGCTCGCGCCGGGCCTGCAGCTCGCGGTCGCGCACGGCGTCCTTCGCCGCACGGTCCTTCCACTGCTGCAGCGGATCGGGGGGCTCCTTCGGTGCGGCGGGCTTCGGAGGCGAGCTCTTCGCGGCGCTGGCCGAGGGCGGCTTCGGTCCTCCGACCGCGGGCTTTGGCGCGCCCGCCGGAGCGGCAGGACTCACCGGGCCGATCGCATTCGTCGCGGCGGCCGGGTTCGTCGGGACGGGAGCAGGCCCGGGCGCCTTGGCCGCCGTTGGGGAGGGCGAAGCGGGGGCCGGACGTGCGCCGGGCTGCGTGGCAGGAAAGGGACCCTTCGGCGCTCCGGGCGCGCTTCCCTTCAGGGGCGCGGGGGCGGCAGGCGGATTCCCCGCGGGCGGCGGCGCGGGGGCCGTCTCCTCCCCCTCGTCAGGCGGAGGGGGCGGCTGCGGCTTCTTGTATTTCTCCAGGTCGTCGTCGGTGAAGCGCAGCGGCGCCGGCGCCGGCGCCGGCTTCTCGTCCTTCTTTTTCTTCTTGTCGGGAGCCGGCTCCCCCGCCTTGGGCGGGTCGGGGTCCGCGGCCAGCAGCCGCGGCGCCGGGCTCAGGAGCAGGCCGCACGACAGGGCCAGGGCCAGGGCGACGGACTTCGGGCGACGATCCATGACGTTCTCCCCGCGACGCACACGGCGCCGTGACGGAAATGTAGGGTCGCGGTGGGGCCGGCGCAACCGACCGGCTGGAACGGCCCCCGGAGGGAACGTTCCAGGCCGGCGAGGCCGATTACAGGTCGGTCTGCCAGGAGGAGATGACCACCCGCGGGATCGACATCCCCTTCGGGGGCCACTGCCCCTTGAGCAGCCGCTCGTCGAACCAGAACTCGGGGTTTCCGCCGCCGTCGAGGACGCCGCGCTGCGCGACCACCGACCCGAAGTACTTGCTATTCCCCTGAGCCTCGAACGTCCCGGAGATGTACATGACGCCGTTGAGCACCGCGTCGGTCTGGAACGGCAGCCCGGTCCCGTCCTGGATCGGCACGGCCGAGTTGGTCATGCCGGCCGAGGTGCAGGTCCCGGGCTGGGCGTCGACGCAGTACCGGATGCCGGTCACCGGGTCCACGAAGCTGTTCGGTGCGGCCGTCGTCTGCTTGATGGTGTAGGTCGGCGAATTGTTGTAGGCCGTCGGATACTGGAAATTGACGAAGCCGCTCCCGTCCGACGGCTCGCCGGGCGGGAAGTAGGTCGTGGTACGTCCGCCCAGCCCGGTCGTCCCGAAGTCGGCGACGTTCACGTACAGGAAGCCGCTGGTCCCCCACGTGCCGCCGGACAGGGAGTTCGCCGGGGTCAGATTGGTTCCGGCGACGTTGGGCGCCAGGCCGTCCTGAGTGTCGAAGAAGAAGATGCCGGCCTTGCCGTCGGTGATCGACCTGAAAGTGGCGGAAGCGCCGGTGCCGTCGAGGGAGTAATTATCGGCGCTGAGCCACTTGTAATAGTAGTTGTTCTTCAGCCCGCTCTGGGCGATCTGCTTCCACAGGGCGTAGTCGAAGGTCGGGCAGTTCACCACGGTGTTCTGGAACACGTTGCTGTGGTCCGCGTCGAGGTCCGATTGGTTCGGGCCGTTCGTCGAGGCCCAGGTCCAGGGCTGGATGTTGGTGTTCCCCCCCGCCTCGTCGATCGTTCCGCCGGCGATGTACTTGAACCACGGGTCTTCGACCGTCTGGTTGTTGTGGGTGGTGGCCCACGACGCGAGCGTGTTCCCGCCGTTGATGTAGGTGAACGGGTCGTTCAGGGCGTACGGCAGCCCGCTGGACATCTTGCTGAAATTGTTCGCGACCTGGGCGTTGCCGACCGACGTGCCGGTGCCCCAGCGAATCGAGAAGTCACCGTTGTAGTTCAGCGTGGAGCAGGACTGCAGCGGCCCCACCGGCCCCGGCACCGGGATCTCGTTCACCACCGCCTTGGCGATGCGGGTGGCGATCTGCCGCTCGGACGCGGTCCCCGGGTACTGGAAGACGCCCGCGGTGACCTTGACCGTCGCGATCCCCATGCGGGTGTTGCTGCCGCCGATGAGCAGGATCGGCGGCTGGTAGATCTCGATGCGGGTGATGCGGGCGCGCAGGAACGGGGATGGAAAATTCAGGAAGAGCGTGTCGTTGATCGTCGTCAGGAAGCCGGAGTTGACGATGATGTCGGGCCCCATGGCGGCGAAGGCGACGTTCCCGTCGGTGCCGGTCTCGACACCGAGGAAGGTGTCGCCCAGGGCGCTGCGATACGGCCGGTCGAAGATGAGGCTGGCCGTGACCGTCGAGTCCTTGTAGAGCGGTTTGGTGGCGTCGCCCGAGGCCGCCTGCACGCGCGCGGTGCCGCCGTTGCTGTCGTGGTCGAAGACGCGCTTGGTCCGGTCGAGGTCCGCGAGGGTCGGCACCAGGTAGCCGGTCGCGGTCGGATCGTTGAACCAGCCGACGACGAGGCGCGCGCCGGCCTCGGCGACATAAAGCGCCGCGGCCGAGTTGCGCTCATTCTCCGCGATGGTGTTCTCGGTCTGCGCCATCATCAGGTACGACAGGCCGAGCAGGCTCAGGATGACGGTCACCAGGGCCGCCAGGATGAGGGCCGAGCCCTCCTCGCCGCGCCGCGAATCGATCGGGGTCTTCATCGTATTCCTCATGGGTGCGTTCATCGGCGTCCCCCTTATGGCCCGGTGATCGTCAGGTCCGGGTGGACGACGAAGGTGCAGAACCCGCTGTTGGCGTACTGGTCCTGGAAGTTGTACTTCATGGTGACCAGCTCGCCGTTGCCGGTATTCGGGTCGACGATCTGCGTGTCGTAGGCGAGCTGCATGTTCACCTTGCAGGTGCCGCATGAGCCGTTGGCCGTGGCCGGCAGCGACAGCGGGAAGGTCGAGTAGTTCCCGGTCGCGGGTGTGACCGCGCCGGTCCCGAAGCTCGTGACCGTCGATCCGGTCGGATACTGGATCGTGACGAGCTTGTGGGTGCCGATGTTGGACGTCCACGACACCACGATGCTGGTGATGCTCAGGTTCAGCCCCGAGTTGTTCATGATGTCCCACGACATGTTCTTGTTCAGGTTCGACGACTTGCCGCTCGTCGGGGACAGGTTCGGGTTGGTCGGGGTGATCTGGCAGGCGAGGTTCGCCGGCACGTCCAGGCGCGTGTACAGGTCGACCGCGCAGCCGTTGCTGAGGGTGATGGTCCAGTGGATCGTGTAGGTTCCCGGGCCGGCGGCCGAGGCGTTGAACGACGGGAACGAGAACGGGTACGAGTAGGACGTCTGGTCGTAGACGGTCCCGATCCCGAGCTGGTTCGGGATCTGCACGCGGGCGGACGTGTAGGTCGCGCTGCCGCTGATGCTCAGGGTGATCGGCACCATGCCGGAGGCCGAAGCGCCGTCCGACGGGCTCGTGGTGATCGTCCCGATGTTGCAGGCGACGTCCACGCCGCCCGACCGGGCGCTCTCGTTGCCGCAGGCATCGGCGGCGGTGATCTGATAGTAGAGACCCTGGGTGCGGTTGTTCAGGTCGGAGATGTCCGCCCCGGCCAGGTTATCCACGTAGCTGTTCGTCGTCGCCGTCCCGAGGAGCGAGAACACACCCTGCGAGAGACTCCCGATGAGCGTGCCGTAGGGCTGCTTGGTGCGATACACCTTGTAAGTGGTGATGGTGGTGTTGGTGCCGTCGACCTTGGTCGTGACCGGCGTCCAGGACACCGTCACCGTCCCGGAGCCGGTGCGCGCGCCGGTCACCCCGGACGGCACGGACGGCTGGATGTTCGTCACCGCCTGCCCCGTTGCGGCGGTCGTGGCGGTGCTCCCGACGTCGCAGGTATCCATGGCCTTCAGCTTGTAGTAGTAGGTCTGGCAGTTGGCGACGGCGTTGTCGGTCCAGGTCAGCGTCCCGTTCTGCAGGACGGTGTTGTCCGCCACCCGGTTCAGCGTGTCGTCGGGCGTGAAGGTGGACACGGTGTCGCGGTACAGCCGGTAGCCCGAGCCGTCGCGCAGGATGGTGTGGCTGTTCAGGACGTCGGGGTCGTTGGCGACGTTGTTGCTGTTGTTCTGCACCTCGTTCCACGTCAGGACGATCCTGCTGTCCTGCGGCGTGAGCGTGCCGTTGCCGGTGGCCTGGAGGTTCGCCGGCGTCGCCGGCGTCGAGGCCTCCGCGACCGTGGCGCACACCGGGGTCCCGGGCGCCCAGCCGCTCTGGTTGCCCACGATGTCGCGCGCCTGCGCCTGCACGCAGTACGAGGTGCCGGTGTTCATCCCCGCCACGAAGCCGTGGCCGTCGTAGTCCACCACCCCGAACTCGCTGTGCGGATAGGTCACGCTCGCCGTGCTGAAGGGATTCGGCGTGCCGTTCACCCAGTACTTGATCCCGTAGGCCGTCACGCCCGAGGCCGGGGACGGCGTGTCCCACTTGACCAGCAGCCCCTTGCAGTGACCCGGCACGAGGGAGACGTTGGTCGGCGACGGCGGCGGCGTCACGTCGATGTCCTTCACGCCGCTCTTGCCCAGGTTCTCCGGGTTGACGTCCGACGACAGGTCGAACTTGCGGAAGTGGGTCGTCGCCGTCGCGTCCGTGGCGTCGGTGTAATCCAGGTCCTCGTCCGGCGTCATGCCGACGAGGCTCACCTTGATCTTGCGGATCTGCGATCGCGTCAGGACGTTGCCGTCGCTCCCGCCGATGTCGTCCGCCGAGTTGGTCGGCGTGTTCGGGTTGAGGAGCGTCGTGCCGCCGTCGGGCAGGTACTGGAAGGTCATGCTGCGGATGTTGTCCGCCACCGGCTCGTAGGTGAAGCTGGTCGCCGCCTGCGGCGACGACGGGAAGGTGCCGTTCACGTCCTTGAGCGTGATGCGGTAGAGCGTGTACGGCGGGTTGTCCTGCACCAGCACGACGTTCGGGATGGTGACCGTCATGACCGACTTCACGCGCGGGCGGCTGGCGTCGAGGCGCAGCGTGAGCGTGTCGGCGCCGACCGGGCCCGGCTTGGCCAGGGCGTAGGTGACGATCTCGTCGTTGCCGGTCGAGACGACGTTGTACACGGTGCCGGGAAGCGACGCCTCGGGCGACGCGTTGGCCGCCGGGTCCTCGAAGTCGAAGTCGCCGCGAATGGTGATGGCGGTGTCCCAGGCCCCCTCGACCTGCTCGTCGACGCGGCCGGCGTCGCCGTCCGGGTTGGTGTTGAAGCCCGCGAGGCGGACGTCGGACACCATGCGGTCGAAGGCCACGCGGGTGGACTGCTGCTGCTCGGAGAAGTTCTCGCCGTTCTTGTACGACTTCTGCGCCGCCGAGTAGAAGATGAAGACGATCGCGGCGACGATGGCGAACACCGCCGAGGCCACCAGCATCTCCACCAGGCTGAACCCGCGTTCCCCGCTGCTGCGCTCCTGCCGTTGCGTGACCACCGGAGCCTCCGTTTCACCGCGGCTCGAGCCGCAGTCCGCTGCTTTTTTCAGAACCTCAATGCCGTTCAGAACCGCACCGTCGACATCGCCACGCTTTGCGCGCGGCCCAGCTCGTTCCACGCCAGCGTCACCGTCACCTTGATCCCGGCAGCCGCGCCGAAGTTCGGCGACGACGGCCCCATCGCGTCGATGCGCACCGACGCCGACCCGTTGTCGAGCTTGCGGGCAATCTCGGTCTGCCAGCTCTGGATGGGGCTGCCGGTCGTGGTGCTCTGCACCGTCCGTGTCGTGTCGGTCGCGACCGCGCCCAGGTTCAGGTACAGGGAGTTGAACGACTCCTTGTCGAACTGCTCCATCAGCCCCTGCGCCAGAGCCGTCGCCTCGGTGAGTGTCTTGCCGGTCTTCACCTGGCGGCCGCCCAGGATGAACATCGAGGCGATCGACAGGAGCACGCCGGCGAGGACGCCGATGGCGATGACGCATTCGATGAGGCTGAAGCCGGCCTCCGGATCCTGCTGCTGACTCTTCCGCTGCATGACGCGCATCTCCGGCTCTCCTCGCGTTACGGCGTGTAGGTGGCGTACGCGGTCGTGACCGTGCCGGTCGGCGACACGCTGATGGTGTAGCGATCGCCCCGCGTGCTGTTGATGTCCATGCTGACGATCAGGACCTGCGTGGCCGTCGACCCGGTGGATCCGGTGGTGGTGAAGCTGATGGTCGCGGCGCTGCCGTTCTCGAGATTGACCCCCGACTCGAGGCGGCGGGTAATGGTGTTCCCCGCGGCATTGGTAAAGACGTAAGTGTTGGGATTGGTGCCGCTGCTCTGCGTGCTGGTCGTCATGGTGAGCGACGTCCGGTTCCCGACCGCCGCATAGCGCATCCCACGCACGTCGGTGGCGACGATGTCGGCGCCCGCCTTGACCTTGTAGGCCTTGAAGGCGTCGGCCATCGCCGGGCCCCCGAACAGGATGAAGAGTCCCATCAAGGCGATCACGGTCAGGAGCTCGGAGAGCGAGTACCCCCGCTCGTTCCGTCTCCCCCTCTCCTGCGTGCGCTCGGTGTCCATGGGCTCTCCTCTCGTTCGGACCCGGAACGAGCAAGGGACACGCCATGCATCGACCGATCGCCGTCACGGTCGGAAGTCCCTGTCCCGCACGGGGTTGCGCGCGTATGACGGAACGGTGATCGATGACGGAATGGAAACCGGGCGCGGAGCGCGCGGCGAAATGTAACGGCGGGAGTTCCCGCGCAGCGGCCCGCGCGGCGGGTGGGACGGAGCGACCTAGGCGACGAGATCGATGGGGATCGCGGGGGCGGGACGGCGCGGCAGCAGCAGGACCATGCAGGTCCCGCCGCCGGGCCGCGGCAGCGCCTCGACGGTGCCGTCGTGCAGCGCGGCGACTTTCTGGACGAGCGGCAGCCCGAGGCCGGTCCCCTCGTCCTTGGTCGTGTAGAAGGGCGTGAAGATGTGCCCCCGCTCCTCGGCCGGGATGCCGGGGCCGTCGTCCTCGACTTCCAGGCGAACGAGCGAGCGCTCGCCGCCTTCCTCCCGCCCGCGCACCACGATGGTCCGTGTGTCGCCTTTCGGCTCGTCGCGCGTCGCCTCGAAGGCGTTGCGCAGGAGGTTCTGCAGCGCCTGCTTGAGGAGCGTCTCGTCGGCGAACAGCGGCGGGAAGGTTCCTTCGATCGCGATCCGCACCCACGCATGGTCCGGGTCGGAGCGGAAGTCGTCGGCCGTCTCGCCCACCAGCCGCCCGAGATCGATCTCCTGGAGGTCCGGCGTGATGGGCCGGGCGTAGCGCAGGAAATCCCCGACGATGCGCAGCAGCCGCGCCGTTTCCCGCTCGATCGCTTCGGCGTGAGCTCGCGCCGGGTCCGCGGCGGCGGCGCGCGACTGCAGGCGCGCGTGGCCCTGGATGACCGCGAGGGCGTTGCGGAACTCGTGCGCGATGCCGGCCGACATCTCCCCCAGGATCGCCAGGTTGTCGCGCAGCCGCGCGCGCTCCCGGAGCGCCCGGATCTCGGTGAGATCCGTCAGCAGGCACACGACGCCGTCGACCGACTCGACACCGCCGGCGGCGGGATCCCCGGCGCCGCCGCGGATCGGCGAGAGCATCACACCGAGGTGGACCAGACGGCCGTCCCGGCCGCGCAGCGTCACGACCTCGCGCGAGCGCGCCTCCCCGCGCTGCAGCGTTCCCCTCAGGAGATCGAGCAGCGGGGCGTGCGCGGCGAGCAGCTCCGACGCGCCGCGGCCGGGGACAGGCGTGCCGAGGTCGAGCAGACGCGAGGCCGCCGCATTCAGCGTGACCAGCCGCCCGCTTCGGTCGAAGACGAGCGCGGCGCTGGTCATGCCGGAGATCAGCCGCTCCCCCGGCAGGCCGGAGGCGGCGGCGCCGCGCTCCTCGGCCTCCTTCAGCGAGTGCAGCTCGCGCTCCTGCGCGCGCATCTTCTCGAGCACGCCCTGCACCGCGCCGACGAGCGCTTCGGCGTCGTCCATGCCGTCCGCCGGGATCGCAGCCGGGGCGAGGCCGGCCGCGGCCTGCAGCCGGCGATACGGGCGCAGGAGCCACCGCGCGAACAGGAGGACCAGAGTCAGCACCGACAGCAGCCCACCCGCCTGCAGCATGGCGATGGTGCGCAGGTCGAGATCGAGCGACGCCAGCGCCGGGACTTCCCTCTCCAGCCGGATGAAGCCGAGCGTGCGGAAGTCGCGGTCGCGGATAGGACGGTACGCCGCGAGGGTCGCGAAAGCGCTGCGGCCGGCGCGCTCGAGCGGCGTGATGGCGGTCAGCCCGGCGAGGAGACGACGCCGCTCCCGGGCTTCGTGCGCCAGAAGGAAGGGATCGACGCCGCCGATTCCAGCCGTGTCCGACGAGGTGATCACCCGTCCATCGGACGAGAGCAGATCGACCCGACGCAGGTCGTGCAGGCGCGCCAGTCGCTCCAGGAACGCCGGCGGGACGAAGGGCGCCTCCGCCGCATCCCCGGCCGAGGCACCGGTGGGCGGCGCCGGCGTGGCGGTCGCCGGGGCACCGGTCAGCATCCGGTCCCGCTCCAGTTCGGCGCGCAGGAGATCCGCCTCGACACCGAGCCGCAGCCCGGCCTCCTCCTGGATGGCGTTGCGCGCCACGACCAGGAGGTGGAAGTCGAACCAGATGGCGACCGCGAGGAACAGCACCAGGAGGACGAGGAAGATCTTGATCTGCCCGGCGTAGGAGCGCAGGAAGGCCGGAGTCACGGCAGCCCCCGGAGCTGCAGCGCGTACCAGCGCACCACGGGCTCCCCGCAGAAGAGGGCGAGGATCGCCGCGCCGCCGAGGAAGACGCCGTAAGGCAGCTTCGACCGCCACCCGTAGCCGTGGAACGTCATCAAGTAGATGCCCCAGAGCGCGCCGACGACCGCGCCCGCGAACAGGGTGAAGAGCATCAGCCTCAGCCCGAGGAAGGCACCCACCATCGCCAGGAGCTTGTAGTCGCCGCGTCCGATGCCATCGAGACGCTCGCCCCCGGGCACGCCGCGCATCCCCTGCCAGCCGCGATACGCCGCGTTGACCGCGAAGAGCATCAGGTAGCCGAGGACCGCGGCGGCGAGGTGATCGACGAAAATCGCGGCCGGCGTCCCCTCGTCCGGAGCGAACGCGGCGCGCAGCGGCGAGGCGGCCAGCCCCGCGGCGATCCCCGGAAGGGTGATGACGTCGGGGAGGATCTGGTGCTCGGCGTCGATGACGATGAGGGCGACCAGCGCAGCCGCGAACGCCGCGTCCACAACCCATCCGAGACCCGGGCCGCGGACCAGCGCCAGCGCCAGGAAGAGCAGGCCGGTGGTGGCCTCGACCAGCGGATAACGGGCGGCGATGGTCGCCCCGCAGCCGCGGCACCGGCCGCGCAGGATCAGGTACGACAGCACCGGCACGTTGTCGTACCACACGATGAGCCGACCGCACGACGGACACGCCGAGCGCGGCGTGACCACGGACTGCTCCCGCGGCAGCCGGTGAATGCAGACGTTCAGGAACGAGCCGAGGATGAGGCCGAGCGCGAAGGCGAACGCCGCGAACAGTCCCGCCGCGAGTCCGGCGCTCATCGCCCGAGGATGCTCAGCCCGCCGTAGGACGGCACGCCGGTGCGCGGATCGTAGAGATAGGGACGCCCCTCGGGGTCGCGCGGCGTCGCGGGCAGGATCCCGGCCGTCTGCAGCGCGCCGAGGCGGGCGGGCCGCTGCCCGGTCCGGTCCTGGTAGAGGGCGATCGCCTGCTTCAGATCCTCGAGGTCGACCTGGACCCGAAGGTCGTGCACGTGGTTCCACGCGATGGTGCGGACGTATTCGTCCGTCGCCGCGTCGTGGATCGCCGCCCACTCCTGCAGCGAGTCGCGGATGTCCCCGGCGCGCCGGGTCATCTCGGCCTTGAACCGCTGCACGATCGGCGGCGCGCCGGGCACGGCCTGCGCGAGGTCGAAGTAGCGCGCGGCGCGCGTGTAGTCGTGAAGCGTCTGGTAGCAGGTGAAGCCGGCCTCGAACGGCAGGATCCACTGGTCCGGGTTCTTCTGGATTCCCTTGTCGAGCAGGCGCAGCGCCATCTCCGGCTGCTGCGCCTCGGTCGTCATGATCATCGAGCCGGTGAGGTACGGATCGAGATAGCGCGGATCGAGCTCGGTGATGACGTCCCTGTAGATGTGCTCGAGGTAGTCGTAGCGGTCGGCGATGTCGTAGTTGCTGTAGTACTGGATCGACCAGAGGTAGAGCGCATCGGCGAGCAGCTCGTCGAACCCGAGCGCTGCGATTTGAAGGTATCGCCCCGACGGCAGGTAGAGCAGCGGCGCGGTCGCGGTCCCGCGCCCCGCGGCGCCGAACTCCGCCTGGAAGGCGATCGACAGCACCAGGCAGAGCGCCGCCGCGAGCACGAACCGCAGAGGTCCCACGCTCGCCCCGGCCCGCGCCCGCCCGGCCGGCGCGGCGCCCAGGGCGACGGCGCCGCTCACTGCATCTCCTTCCGCTGGAAGGCGGCGCAGGCGAGCCCGAGCACCGCACCGCCATAGAGGACGAGGTACACGAGCGCGTAGCCGAGCCGCTCGGGTGGAACCGGAATGCCGTGCACGACCATCCCCTTCACGTCGAACGGCGCGAGGTCCGGCAGAACCCGCTGCAGGGTGAGGCAGAGCGCGCGGGCCCACGGCGCCGCCACGCGCGCGCGCAGGAGATCGAACGACCAGAGCAGGTGCCCGGTGACGTACAGTGCCAGCGTCAGGATGCACGAGACGATCGGGTTGCTGAGGCACGAGAAGAGGACCGCGATCGCCGTGATCAGCAGGAACTGGAAGAACAGCAGCAGCACGGCCAGGAGCATGGCCGGCTCGGCGATCCCCTTGGCGACGAGGAGGAGCACGAAGCAGAGCGTCATGATGGCGGTGTTGACGAGGAGCGTCAGCACCAGCCCGGCGTACTTGCCGAGGACGAACTCGGCCCGATGGATCGGCTTGGCCAGCAGGACGTAGACGGTGCGCCGCTCGATCTCCCGGCTCACGAGGCCGATGCCGAGCAGCACCGCGGTCAGCACCCCGAACAGGTCGATGGTCGCCAGGCCGAAGTCCTTGATGATCTTCTCCTCGCTCCCGACCGTCAGCAGCGACAGCGCCTGGGCGCACAGGATCAGCGCCACCGCGAAGACCAGCAGCAGGTAGAGGATGCGGTTGCGGATCGCCTCGCGGAAGGTGTTGAGGGCGATCGCCAGGATGCGGCCGCTCATGGCCGGCCCTCCTCCACGACCCCATCGGCCTGCGCCCCGGCGCCGCGCACCTCCTTCAGGAGGAGCTCCTCGAGCGAGCGCCGCGCCGGCGACACCGCGACCAGCTTCGCGCCTCCGCCGTTGAGCGAGCCGACCAGGCGGTGCAGGTCGGCCTGCGAGGAGACGCGCAGCAGCACCCGGTCCTCGCGGCGCGACAGCACCTGGCCGATGGGCGGATCCTGCGGCGAGGGCCAGGCGAGCGTCACCTCCCACGAGCCGACCTCTCCGCGGACCAGCTCCTCGACGCTGCCGAGGGCGGCAAGGCGGCCGCGCACCAGCATGCCGACCCGATCGCAGATGGTCTCGGTGTCGGAGAGGATGTGCGTCGAGAAGAACACGGTGCGTCCGCGCCGTTTCAGCTCGAGAATGAGATCGCGCACGTCGCGCCGGCCGATCGGGTCGAGCCCCGACATCGGCTCGTCGAGGATGACGACGTCGGGGTCGTGCAGCAGGGCCTGGGCCAGACCGATGCGCTGCAGCATCCCTTTCGAGTAGAGGCGGAGCGCGCGATCGGCGCGGTTGTGCAGGCCGACCCGTTCGAGCAGCTCGAGGACGCGCTTGCGCCGCTCCGGCTGGCGGAAGCCGTGCAGCCGGGCGTGGAAATCGAGGAACTCGAGCCCGGTCAGGTAGTCGTGGAAATAGGGGTTCTCGGGCAGGAAGCCGACCCGGCGGCGCGCTTCCGGCCGCGACGGATCCTTGCCGCACAGGCGGATGGTCCCTTTGTCCGGGAACAGCAGCCCCAGCACGAGCTTGATGGTGGTCGTCTTGCCGGCGCCGTTGGTGCCGATGAAGCCGAAGATCTCCCCTTCCCGGACCTCGAACGACAAGTCCCTGAGAATCCAGTACTTGTGCAGGGACAGGTGGGTCCGGTAGCTCTTCGCCACACCATCCAGCGTCAGGACAGCCATGCCCCCCCTCTATCCTCTATTTATGCGGCCCGTCGGCCGGGCCCCCGGCCGGCCTCCGCGCCTGCGACGCCTGCTGCGGCGGGACCATCCACCACGACTTCCGGCACTCCCTGCAGGAGCCGCTCGTAGAGGGCCTCCTGCTCACGCACCATGCGATCGATGTCGAATTCCCCGAGGAGCGGCCGGGCGGCCGCGACCAGGCGGCGCGCCAGCGACGGATCCTCCAGGAGGCGCAGGATCTGACCGGCCGCCGCGGCGGGATCCGAGGGCGGCACCAGCAGCGCATGCTCTTCATGGCGCAGGAGCTCGGCGGCGCCATCGATGGATGTGACGACGAGCGGGCGCCCCGCCGCAATCGCCTCGGGAACGACGCGCGGCAGTCCTTCCCACAGTGAGGTCAGCGCCACGACGTCGAACGCCGCGAGGAGATCCGGAACGTCGCGGCGCCAGCCGAGGAGCTGCAGCCGTCCTTCGAGGCCGAGCGCCCGCGCGCGCGCTTCGGCCGCCGGTCGCAGCGGTCCGTCCCCGACCATCACGAACGTCGCATCAGGACGGCGGGAGGCGACGCGGGCCGACGCCTCGATGAAATCCAGCGGCGCCTTCTGCGGCTTGAGACAGGCCACCATCCCGATGATCGGTCCTTCCACCGGGAGGCCGAGGCCGGCCCGCAGGGCCGCCGCCCCGGCCGCGGCGGCGCGATCGGCCGCGGCCTGCAGCGCCGCCAGGTGCACGCCGCTCCGCACCACGCTGGCCCTTTCGGGATCGACGATACCCAGCGCCGCGCCACGCGCGAGGTGCACCCCGGCGACCGAGACGAAATGGGTCGTCCACGGGCGGGCCACCCTCTCCGCGGTGACGAGTGTCTGGCGCAGCCAGGCGGGCTGATGGTCATGGAACCCGAAGCCATGGATCGAATGGACCACCACCGGCACGCCCGCGAGACGGGCGGCGGCCCGGCCGACGATGCCCGCCTTCGACGAATGGGTGTGGACGATCGCCGGCCGAAGTTCCCGGAAGGCGCGCGCCAGGTCGCGCACCGCGAGCAGATCGCGGACCGGCCGGATCGGGTGGACGAGCGACGGCACGAACGTCAGCGCCTCCCCGAGACGCTGGCGGGCTTCCGCGTCGAGCATCCCTCCCGGTCCCGTGAAGAGGTGGGCCTCGTACGGGGCGTGCAGTTGCGCGACGGTGTGCAGCGTGTTGTCCTGCGCGCCGCCGAGCTCGAGCCGGGTGATGACGTGCGCGACGCGGATCACGCGATACGCCTCCGGACCGCCGCGGTCGCGGCGCGGTCCGCCGCCGAACCGAGCGCCTGGCGGGCGCGCTCCGCCGCGTCGGCGCCGGCCCGCATCGCGCCCTCCATGGAGGAGTACTCCCACGCTCCGAAGCGGCCGGTGCTGTCGATGCCGTGCTCACGCAGGGTCTCGAGGACGCGCGGCAGGTGCCGCGCCCGGTGCCGGTCGTACAGCACGTACGCCGGGTCGAGGACGCCGACGCGCGAAAAGACGATGCGGTCGCGGCGGCCGAGGATGCCGGCGCGCTTCAGGTCGTCCACGGCGCGCGCCGTCACCTCCGCGGGATCGAACGGCTCGTCCGCGAGCAGCGACCGCTCCGCCCACACCGACGAGCAGCCGCGCGGCGCCATGCCCTCCGCCAGGTTCGACGGGAAACCGATGCGGTAGAAGGAGAACTCCGGCTCGGGGAAATAGACCCAGTGGGCGTTCGACAGCCGGCGCCGCGCGACCCCGAGGCAGATGTTGAGGACGCGCACCGAGCGCAGCCGCTTCCCGACCAGGGGCAGCTCGTCCGGCAAGCCCTGCGTCGTCGCCAGCAGGCGATCGAGGGGCATGGTCGACACCAGCCGATCGTACGGAAGCTCTCCCCCGCCCCGCAGCCGCACGACCCGGCGGCGGGCGTCGATCGCCTCGACGGCGTGCTGCGTCCGCACGTCCGGGACGCGGGCGGCGAACGCATCGGGAAGCGCCCGGATGCCGCCCTGGCGCGGGTAGAGGAACCTCGGGTTGTAGCCGAGGCCGCTCACCGTCGTTCCGAAGGCGCCGTCGAGCACCTCGCGCAGGGTCGGGCGCGGGATGGACCAGGAGACCCAGCCGCACTCGATCTCGTCGAGATCGACGCGCCACAGCTTGGCGTTGTAGGGCAGCATGAAGTGCTTCGCGATGCCGGCGCCGAAGATCGCCTCGACCCACTCGCGGAAGGTCGCCCGCTCCGGATCCGGGTCGCCGGCCTTCTCGCGGCGCACCAGCGCGTCGACGAAGCCGCCGACGCATTCCTTCACCGTCTCGAGCGGCAGCCCGGCCAGGTTGGCCTGGAAGGGGTACTGGGTGAAGGCGCCCTTCGAGTAGATGAGCGCCCGCCGCTCGTGCGACGCGAACACGCCCGGCGCCAGCCGCTCCACCAGCTCGCGGAAGCGCGGATCGCGCAGGTGCAGCAGGTGCCCCGTGCAGTCGAAGGTGAAACCCTCCTCGACCGACGTTCGGCACAGGCCTCCCGGCTCGTCGTCCCGCTCCAGGACCACCGACGGAACATCGTCGAGATGCCAGGCGGCCGACAGCCCGGTCAGCCCTCCGCCGAGAATCACCACCGGTGCGCGCATGTTCTCCCTAGAGACCCATGTCGATGCGTTTGAGGAACAGCCCGGTGCCGAGCCCGAGCGCCACGAGCCCGCCGAGCAGCGCGGTCGCGAGCGCCGCGGTCCCGGCCATCATGCCGATGCCGACGAAACCCAGGAGCAGCGTCGCCCCCCAGCTCAGCAGCACCGTCTGCCGCGTCGTCAGCCGCCAGCGCCGCAGCCGCAGGGCGAAGTGGTCCGGGCTGCCGCGCATCACCGGCAGGCCGCGCCGGTAGCGGATGTACATGACGAAGAGCATGTCGAACACCGGCACGCCGAGGATGACCACCGGCGCCAGCGACGCGACCAGGTTCTTCGAGGTGTAGGAGTTGTTCATCGCCAGCGCCCCGAGCATCAGGCCGACGAAGAGGCTGCCCGCGTCCCCCATGTAGATCTTCGCCGGCTCGAAGTTCGATCGCAGGAAGCCGCACAGGGATCCTGCGAGCGCCGCCAGCAGCACGGCGTACGTGGCGCGGCCGTTGACCACGGCGACGAGGAACAGGACCAGCGCGGCGGCCGCGGCCACCCCGGCGGCGAGGCCGTCCATGACGTCGATGATGTTGAAGGCGTTGGTGATGCCGAGGAGCCACACGAACGACAGCGACATCGCCGCCCACCAGGGCAGAAAGCCGAGCTTGATGAAGATCGACGCGTTCATCAGCGTCGCGACCGCCACCACCTGCCCAGCGAGCTTGACGCGCGGCGTGAGCACGCCGAAGTCGTCCACGAGGCCCAGGATGACGACGATCGCCCCCGCGAGCAGGAGGCCCAGCACCTCCACCGAGTCGAAGCGCAGGGTCGCCGTCAGGGCCAGGAGGAACGACAGGTAGATGGCCAGCCCGCCGAGGTAGGCGACCGGCTCCTTCTGCGTCTTGAGGGCGCCGTCGGGCCGGTCGACGATCCCGAAACGGATCGCCGCCTGCCGCATGAGCGGCGTCGTGTAGAGGGCGAGCGCGAGCGCCAGGAGGAACGCCAGCGCCGGACGGATGAAAATCGACGCGCTCACGCCGCCCTCCCCGCCCCGGCTCCGGCCGGCAGGTGCGCGATGCCTTTGGCGTCCAGCAGGTCGCGGTAGAGCGAAGCGGTCTCGCGCACCAGGCGATCGACGTGGAACTCGCGCCGCGCCCGCGCGCGTCCCGACGCGCCCAGCCTCGCGGCGCGATCCGGATCGCGGAGGATCGCCGTCATCGCCTCCGCCAGCCGGACCGGGTCCCCCGGCGGCACCAGGATCCCGTCCACGCCGTCGCGAATCACTTCCGGCACCCCGCCGACGCGGCTGGCGACCACCGGCAGCCCGGCCGCCATCCCCTCGAGCGCGGAGAGGCCGAAACCCTCCCAGAGCGACGGCTGCACCAGCAGGTCGAACCCCGGGAGCAGGAGCTCCACGTCCGTCCGCTCCCCCGCGAAGCGGACCCTGTCGCCGAGGCCGAGCGAGGCGGTGAAACGCTCCAGGTCCTGGCGTGCCGGGCCGTCGCCGATGAGAACGAAGCGGACGCGCTGGTCGGCCGCGGCCACGCGCGCCGCGGCCGAGAGGAACGGCTTCAGTCCTTTCTTCGGCTCGTGCAGGCGCCCGAGCGTCCCGACCAGGCGATCCTCCGGTGCCGCCCCCAGAAGCGCGCGGGCGCGCGCGCGGGCTTCGGTGCCCGATGGAATGGCCTCGACGTCGATGGCATTGGCCAGCGTCACCACCCGGCCGGCGCTCAGCCCGTGGCGCTCGATGGCGAAGCGGCGCACCGCTTCGGAGCAGGTCAGGACCCGATCCGACAGCCTGGCCGTGACCCGCTCCACGAACCGGTGGTGCGGACCCATCCAGAGATCGGTGTCGTGGTGCGCCGTCAGGACGACCGGCACCGCGGCGAGCCGTCCCGCGAGGCGCGCGGCGACATTGGCGTAGAACAGGTGTGCGTGCAGGACATCGATGCGCTCGGTTTTCAGATACCGCGCCAGCCTCAGGCACGATCCGAGATCCCGCCTGTGACGCGCCCCGAAATGGACGACCGGGACGCCGGCGCGCTCGAACGACGGCGCCAGCGCGCCACCGTCCTTGAAGGTGCCGATCCGGACGTCGAACCCGAGGGCGCGCAGCCGCGGCGCCGACAGGAGGAGCAGCCGCTCCGCCCCGCCGAGCCCGAGGCCGACCGTCAGGGCGAGCACCCGCGGCGAGGAGGAGGTCATCGTGTCCCTCCGAGGACCCGCCGGTAGAGTCGGTCGAATTCGTGCGCGACACGACCGAGGGCATAGCGTTCGAGGACCCGGCGGCGGCCGGCTTCCGCCATCCGCGCCGCCTCGCTCGGGTCGCGCAGCAGCCGGAGCAGGGCCCGGGCCGTCCCGGCGGCGTCGCGCGGCTCCACGAGGAGCCCGTGGACCCCGTCGGTGACCACCTCGTCCACACCCACGCCGCGCGCCGCGACCACCGGCCGCTCCAGGAGCATCGCCTCGAGCAGCGCCATCGGCATCCCTTCCCACAGCGACGGGAAGGCGAACACGTCGAGCGCCGCGAGGACGGTCGGGACGTCGTCGCGGTGCCCGAGGAGGATCACGCGGCCGTCGATCCCGAGGCGCCGCGCCTCGGCTTCGAGGCGCGGGCGTTCCGGGCCTTCTCCCGCGAGGACGAGCCGCGCCTCGGGCTGCTCGCGCAGGATCTCGGGGAAGGCCTGCAGGAGAAAAAGCTGTCCCTTCTGCTCCGCCAGGCGCCCGACCGTGCCGAGGATCGGTCCGGCCGGGTCGAAACCCAGGGCGCGGCGCGCGGCGGACGGCTCGGGCGCCCGCGCCGCGAGCGATTCGTCCACTCCGTTCGGCACGACGATCGTCTTGTGGCGCGGCAGTCCCTCGGCCCGCGCCAGGAAGTCCACGAGCCCTTCGGACACCGCCACCACGGCATCGGCCGCCGCGTAGGAGAGATGCTCGAGCAGGAGGAACGGCGGGCGCTTCCAGGTGCGCCGGGTGCGGAACTCATCCGCGTTCTGGCGGATCGACACCAGGTGCCGTCCGGTGAGCCGCGCCGCGGCCGCGCCGTAGTAATCGGCCAGGTCCATGTGCGTCTGGATGAGGTCGATGCCCTCGCGGCGCACGAGCTCGACGAGCCGCGGCACGACCCGGAGGTCGGCCTTGAACCCGAGGTGGAGACACGCCGGCACGGCGCCCGTGGCCTCTTCGAACGCCGGCGCGAGCTCACCCGGTCCGTGCAGCCAGGCCACCCGGAACAACCACGCGGCCGGATCCATCCGCGGCAGCAGGCGCAGGAGGGCCAGCTCGGTCCCGCCGCGCTGCAGCGTCGAGAGCAGGTGCAGCACGCGCCGCGGCCGCCCGGACGCCGGCAGCGTCGTGAGCGTGGCACGCTCGCGCCGCATCGAGGCCGGCGGGACCTGCAACGCGGCGGCCCGCTTCACCGGGCTCCTCCCGCCACTCTCTTCGGCATGCGCCCGGCCGCGTGAACGTCCGCCGGCACGCCCGCCAGGCCGATCTCCGCGAGGAGCCGCGCGAACCGATCGTCCCAGGTGTGCAGGCTCGCGAAGCGCACCCGCGCGGCGCGGGAGGCGCCGCCGTCGGCCGCATCCTGCGCACGGCTCGCGTCGAGGGCCGCCGCGAAGGCGTCCGCATCCCGCGCCAGCGCAATCGGCGCCCGCATCGCGGCGGTCTCGGCCATCGGCGTCGCCACGACCGGCAGCCCCGCCGCCAGGTATTCGTACACCTTGATCGGATGGATGGCGTCGGTCATCGGCGTCAGCCGGAAGGGCACGAGCCCGGCATCGGCGGCGGCGAAGCAGGCCGGCAGCGCATCGTAGGCGCGGGGGCCGAGGAAGTGGACGTTCGGCGCGGTCAGGACGGGACCCGGGGCGCCCCGCTCCGGACCGATGAGCGCGAACTGCCAGTCCGGCCGCCGCCGCGCCGTTTCCTCGACGAGGGCCGTGTCGAACCAGTGATCGAGCGCCCCGGCGTAGATCGCCAGCGGCCTCCCGAGCGAGGCGAGCAGCGGATCGGGCGCGACCGGCCCCGCGAAGCCCTCCGGCTCGCAGGCATTCGGCAGGTGGACGACGCGCCGGGCGCCCGCGCGGCGCGCCCGCTCCTCCAGCACGCGCGCCGTCGCCACGACCAGGTCGACCCGCGCGAACACCTCCCGCTCGATCGCGGCGAACGATCGCGGCGTGTCGGGGAAGGCGGCCGTGTCGTCGCACATGCGGTACACCGAGCGGGCCCGCGGATAGAGATCGAGGAGCGCCGTCATCGGCGCGCCCGGCTCCATGAAGAGCAGATCGACCTCCTCGAAACCGGCGCGTGCCAGAGTCGCGGCGCAGGACGGGGTCGTCATGCGCAGCGTGCGGCGCGCGATCCCGGCCGAGTCCAGGATCGGACGGCGGCGGTGCGGGCTCCACGTCAGGGGCGCGTAGGCGAAAAGACGCCCGCTCTCGAGCCACTCCCCGCCCCGCTCCCAGAGGCGGCGCCGCGCCCGCACCTCGTCGTTGCCAAAGGCGACGTTCCAGGGGGCGAGCGGGCCGGCGCACCACGCCACCCGGTCGCCGCGCGCCAGGAACCGGCGGGCGAAGTGGTGCCCTCCGACCCGGATCGGGCCGCCGGGCGCGAAGTGCTCCCACATCAGGACGCGCATCGCTCTCCCCTCACCGCACGGTCGAGCCGGAAGGTGGCGCGCATCGACGCCTCGATCTCCTGGAGCGTCATCGCTTCGGAGGGCGATCCGCGCAGCGCCGCGACGATGGCGCTCCACTGCGCGTCGATCCCCTTGTCCTGGCGCGGCAGCTGGAGCGACCCTCCCGGTCCGCCGTGCACCGAGAGGGACCTGAAATCGTCGAGCACCAGCGCGGCGCCGCCCTTGAACACCTCCAGCCGCTCCTTCGCCAGGCCGGGGTCCCCGAGACCGGTGTAGGCGAGAACCGCCTTCGATCCGTCGGCGAAGGAGAGGGTCGCCGTGAAGGAATCCCCCTGCACCACGGCCGATCCGTCGCTCGGCAGCGCCCGCGCCTCGAGGCCCGTAATCGGCGCGCGCACGAGAAAGAGCAGGAGATCCACGAAATGACAGCACTCGCCGAGGATGCGGCCGCCTCCCTGGACCGGATCGTGCGCCCAGTGCCCCGGAGGCAATGCCCCGGCATTGACGCGGTAGAGCAGGAGCGCGGGCCCGGACAGCCGTTCCAGGGACTCCCGCAGCCGTGCCGCCAGCGGGCTGTAGCGGCGGTTGAAGCCGACGACGAGGAGGCGCCGGGCGCGCCGCGCCGCGTCGAGAATCGGAGTGAGCTGGTCCTCCTCGAGGCAGAGGGGCTTTTCGACGAACACGTGCCGCCCGGCCGCGAGCGCCTCGACGACCTGTTCGGCGTGCAGGTGATGACGCGTGCCGATGAGCACGAGCGGCGACGGATCCCGCCGGAGCATGTCGGCGAGGTCGGTGCCGGCCGCGGCCACGCCGAGGCGGCGGCCCGCCTCGCGGGCTCCCGTGGGCGATCCGCCGACGACGGCGCGCACCCCAACACCGGGAAGACTCCTGATCGCCGGAAGGTGAGCCGCGCGCACGAAGGCGCCGGCGCCGCAGAGCATGACGCCCAGCTCCCCCTGGCCGACGGGCTCGATGCCGCGCGCCGCCGCGTCCGGCGCAGCCGAACCGACATCCGGACGCGAGCCGGCCGCCGGCACCGCCGTCGCGCCGGACTCGGTCGTCCCCGCGCCGTAACGCAGGAGCACGCCCAGGGGCCGCGGGCCCGACGGCGCGGCGATGCGCTCGTAGGCATCGGATGCGGAGGCGAGCGGCACGATGGTGTCGATGAGGGGACGCACGAGCACCCGCCCCTCCTGGACCAGCCGCAGGAAGGCTCCCATGTTGCGCTGCTCCGTCCAGCGGACGTAGGCGACCGGGTAGTCGTGTCCCTGCTCTTCGTACACCGGGTCGTAGCGTCCCGGGCCGTACGAGGTGCTCATCAGGAGATCGAGCTCCTTCTCGTAGATGAGGGCCCGATCGACATCGAGCCCGGTCGCGCCGACCAGGACGACACGCCCCTTCTTGCGCGCCAGGCGCAGGCCGAGGTTGGTCACCTCGCTCCCGTCCGACGCGGCGCAGACGAGAACCGCGTCGGCGAGCAGCCCAGAGGTTACGCGCGGCACTTCGTCGCGCGGATCGCGCGCCGCCAGATCGAAGGCGGTGATCCCGAGATCGCGCGCGCGCGCCGCCCGCTCCCGGTCGGCGTCGAATCCCAGGACGACAGCACCCGCCGCGCGCAGGATCTGCGCCGTGAGCGTGCCGATGAGGCCCAGGCCGAGCACCACCGCCGATTCGCCCACCGCGATCCCGGAGCGCCGCACGCCCTGGAGCGCGATGGCGCCGAGCGTCGTGAAGGCCGCCTCCTCGAGCGTCACGCCGGCGGGGACCGGCGTCACGAGAAGACGCGGCACGGCGATGCGCTCGGCATGGCAGGCGTACCCGGCGCCGGCGCAGGCGACCGCCGTCCCGGGGGGAAGATCGGCGATGCCCCGTCCCACCGACTGGACGAGGCCGGAGGCCGCATAGCCGGGAACCGCCTCGGGCGGCGTCAGCCGCGCCTGCAGGCGATCGAGGAGACCCGCCGGACCTTCGCGGCGCAGGACGCCGATCGCCTTGCCGAGCACGCCGGTGTCGCCGGCCGCGGCGAGGAGCGTCTGTTTCGCCGTTCCCTCGAGCACGGCCCGCTCGGTCCCGGCGCTGACGAGCGAGAAGGCGGTGCGGACGAGCACACGGCCCGGGGCCGCCGACGGTTCCGGGACCTCCTCGACGACCGCCTTCCCGGCGCGCAGCAGCACCTGTTTCACGACCCCTCCTCCACGAGCGTGAGATGGAAACGCGACGCGACCGGAAGCGGTCCCTCCCAGGTCACGACCAGGGTGCGGGACGGCTCGACGCGGCCATACCCGGGCGAGAACCGATCCTCGACGAGGGCGAAGGCGGCCCCCGGCGGCAGGCGGTCCGCCCCGAGACGGAAGCCGACGCGTCCGGCGCTCCCGCGCAGCGTCTGGTCCTCGAGAGACGCCTGCACGCGCGGGGCGAGATGGAAGAACCATTCGATCCGGTGCGTCCCCTTCCCGTCGAGCCGATCCTCGATGACGAGCCGGCGCGCGCTCCGGCCCAGGAACAGCAGGCGCCGGTGCGTGACCGGGTCGGCGAGGCGCTCGTAACCATGGTGCTCGGCCTCGACGAGGTCGAACGGACGCCGGAAGACGGCGCGCAGCACCCGGGGTCGATCGATCCCCGCGAGGTGGAAGGGGTTTTTCGGGATCGGGTTGATCTCTTCGCCGTCGACCCGGACGGTGTTGTGCGCCGCCGTGGCGCGGAACCGGTCGCGGGCCTGGAGATCGGCGGTGTACTGTCCGGTCCCGGGGTCGACGATCAGGTCCTCGCCTTCGGCATGGGCCTCGAACGACAGCGTGTCGTTGTGCGCGTGGCCGCCGTGCCCTCCCTGCCCGACCGGTCCCGCCTCGAAATGGACCCAGAGCCCGCCGCCGCGCAGGATCGCCGCGCCCGCCTGCGGGAACAGGGCGCTCGTGACGCGTGCCCGCGAGTCGCAGGCGCGCGGCGCGAGGCCGTCGAGCGCCGAGGGTCCGTGCATCCAGAGCGCCTCCTCCGTGCGCTCGCCGGCGAGCTGCAGGAGCGCCGGGTCGCCGAAGAGCACCCCGGCGCAGGCCAGGAGGCCGCGATGGTCCCGCCGGTCGGCGCGATGCTCACCGAGGACGAGGAAGCGGCCGTCGTCGTTGTCGCCGATCTGCGGCGCCAGTCCGTCGGGCTTGGTGTAGTGCGCCGTGTAGTCGGCGCGGCGCCTCAGGTGCGCCCGCAGCGCCGAGGCGTCGCGGCCGCGTCGCTCCAGCACCAGCACGGACGCGTGCACAAGCTCGCTCGTCAGGCGGTGATACGGGATCGAGCCCTCGTAGTCGGCGCCGTCGGCGAGCGTCTGCCGCGCGGCGTGCGCCAGGAGCGCGGGCACCGCCTCCGCCTGCCAGGCCTCCGCCTCGCCGAGGCCGCGCAGCGCGTCGGCGACCACGAGAAGGCCGGCGAGATCGGTCAGGTAATGGTTGCCGCGCGGCTCCCCGGTCTCCAGGTTCGCAGCGATGAAACGTCCGTGCCCCAGGAGCGACCGCCACAGGAGCGACGCGAAGGCCCGATCCCCGCGCAGGATCTCGCGGAAGAGACTGGCGGCCACGACCAGCGACACGGCGCGCAGCGCCACGTCCATGGTGCAGCCCCAGTTGACCCCGCGGCCGATCGGATTGCCGGCGGTGAAGTCGGCCACTTCATCGCGGAACTCGTCGGCATAGCGCCGGTCGCCGGTCAGCCAGAAGGCCTGCGCGAGAAGGGGCGCGTGCTGGAAACGCGCCAGCTCCCACGGCCGCTTGACGTCACGGCCATGGCCGAACTCCCGCGCGACCGCGGCCATCAGGTCTTCGGACGGCCGCCGCGGATCCCAGGAGAACCCGCTCACCGGGTCCTGGTGCCAGGGCAGGCGCGCGCCGAGCGGCCGGTCGTCGAGACCGAGCAGGTCGAAGCGATGCTCGAGCACGCGTCCGGCGGCGGCGAGAAGACGTCCGCCCCATTCCGGGCGCTGCGCGTAGGCGGAGCGCATCGCCGCCGGTCCGAGATCGGCCGGCAGGAGCGCGGTCCCGCGCCCGATCAAGTCGGCCAGCGCCTCCTCGATCCGGCCGTGGGTCCCGCCGAAGGCGCGCAGGAGATCCGCCTCGTCCGGCAGCGCCGGCGCCTGGTCGCGCAGCCGCCGGGCCGCCCGGCCGGCGCGCCGCCGCAGCTCGAACACGGGCTCGAGCCCGGCCCGCACGGCGTTCAGTCCCATCGCAGCAGCTCCAGCTGGCGCAGGCGATCGACGACCCCGCGCACGTTGGCGGTCCAGGTGTGGCGCTCGAGCGCACACGCGCGCGCCGCCGCCCCGAGCCTCCGCGCCAGCGCCGCGTCGTCCACCAGCCGCACGATCGCCCGGGCCAGGGCGGCCTCGTCTCCCGGCGGGACGAGCAGCGCCGTCCGGCCGTCCTCGAGGATGTCGCCGATCTGCTCCAGGCGGCTGGCGACGATGCCGCGCCCCATCGCCATGTACTCGAAGAGCTTCGTGGGCGAGCCGAAGAAGCGGGTGCCGTCGGGGTTCTCGACGTGCGGCGCCGCCAGGATGTCCATGGCCGCCAGGTGCCCCGGTCCCTGCTCTTGAGGGACGAGACCGGTGAAACGCACCGCGTCGCCATGGGCCGCGAGGATGTCTTCGCATTCCTTCCGATCGCGCCCGTCGCCGACGAACAGGAAACGCGCCGCCGGTCGCTCGCTCAGGACCCGCAGCGCCGCGCGCGCCAGGACCGGCGCCCCGTGCCACATCCCGAAGGTGCCGACGAAGCCGACGACCGGTGCGTCCCCGAGGCCGAGACGGCGGCGGACCGCGTGACCGTCGACCTCCGGCCGGTAGCGGTCGGTGTCCACGGCGTTCGGACGCACGAGGATCCGCGCCGCATCGCAGCCGCGCTCCAGGAGACCCTGCTTCAACACCTCGGAGACCACCACGATGAGATCCGCGTGCCGGAGATTGGCCTCCTCTGCGGCAACGAAGAGATCCCGATGACGGAAAGGACGGTCCCAGTGATCGGCGATCCAGACCTCGGACCCGTTGAATTCCAGGACGAGCGGGATGCCGCGCTCGCGGGCCAGCGCCACGCCGGTCCAGTTCGCCGGGTCGAAGCGCTGGTACAGGAGGTCGGGCGCCAGCTCCGCCATCCGGCGCCGCGCCGCGCCGAGATAGCGCAGGGCGTGGGCGAAGTACGGCACCTCGCGCAGGACGTTGTAGCGGCGGCTCGGCGGCACCAGGTGGACCGGGTGCCGGGCCGGGTCGACGAGCGCCGGGGCGCTCGTGCTGATGAACGAGAGATCGGCGCCGAGCGCCGCGAACCCGGTCGCAACACCGGCCGTGTGCGCCACGGACCCGCCGGCCGGCACCCCGGACCACAGGTCCGATCGCAGGAAGATCACCTTGCGCCCGGTCGCCGCCGCGGGACTGTGGCGCCCGGCCGCCAGCAGGCGCCGGAGCTCGCGGCGCGTCCGCCACAGGACGGCGCCGCTGCCGAGAAGACCCCGGCAGAGCATCGGCACGTCGCGCGCCACGAACCGCGCCGCCGACAGGATGAGGCGGCGGCCGCGCAGGTCGAGGACGTACCGCCGCGGCGCCAGCGGCAGCGCGCCGATCGCCTGCAGTCGCCAGAGCTTCTCGTGGAAATCGAGGTCGTCGGTCAGGAGCACGATCTCGTCCACGCCCAGCGCCCCCAGGCGGCGGGCGACACCGACCGGGTTCCCGCGCAGCGCCTCGCGGCGCAGCGGCTGAAGCGTGCGGCCCGGCAGGAGGCGCGGCAGAAGAGGCTCGACCTTGTCCGGATCACGGACGAGGAGCAGGACCGCGGCCGACGGCATGGCGGCGGCGCTCATGCCCGGCGCGCTCCGAGAAGTCCGCGCAGATCGTCCGGAGACACGACAAGGCTCCGGACCAGCCCCATGCGGCCGCCGCGCAGGAAGGCGCCGAGACTGAGGAGGAGCATCAGGACATAGGCGAGGCTCGAGGTCGCCGCCGCTCCGGCGATGCCGAAGCGCGGGATGACCGCGCAGTTCAGCGTCACGTTGAGGAGCAGCCCCAGGGCCGGGGCGATCGAGGTGATCGGCGGCAGGCCGCGGCCGGCGAAATGGTTCATCAAGACACCATTGAGCCCGAGCGCCAGCACGCCCGGCAAGAGCAGCCGCGTCGCCAGGATCGCGCCGCCGAACGCCTCGCCGTAGAGGAGCCGCACCACCGGTCCCACCAGGATGCCGGCCAGAACGCAAAGGCCGGCCAGGATGAGCGCCGTGTGACGCAGCACGCGCGCCGTCACCTCCTCCTCGCGGCCTTCCTTCTCGGCGGCGACCCGCGGCAGCAGGATCATGCCGATGGTGACCGGCAGGAGCAGCAGGGTGTCGGCGATCTGCACCGTGATCGAATAGACCCCGGCCTCGGCCGTGCCGAGGAAGAAATTCACCAGCAGCAGGTCCGAGCGGATCACCAGGAATGCCAGCAGGCACGCCAGGTACGCCCGGCCGCCGTAGCGGATCATCTCACCGAAGAGCGCCCGGTCGAAGACCGGCCGGAACGGGACCAGCCTGTGGCAGTAGAGGGCCGAAGCCGTGCCGTAGGCGACGGCCATTCCGGCGAACAGCACCGCCGCGCCCGAAGCGCCGCCGCCGAGCACCAGGAGCCACGCGGCGAGGAGCGCGAACGTGACGATCTTGTTCCCCACCTCGAAGACGTTGAACGCCGTCGTCCCGCCCATCCCCAGGAGCGTGTTCTGGTACAGGAGGATCATGAACTGGAACGGCAGCACCGCCGCGGTCAGCGCCACGAGGGGGAACGGGATGCCGGGAAACCACGCCGGGCGGATCAGGGCCGTGGCGCACGCGACGATCGCCGCGAGAGCGCCGGCGCCCCACGACACGAAGAGGGTGTTCCCCAGCACCTGGAAGGATCGCTCCGGCTGGCGCGACACGACGTAGACGTTGCCGGTGTGAAGTCCCGGGTTGCCGAACTGCAGCGACAGCCCGGTGATGACCGACAGCGCCGCGAGCAGCCCGCGCCCCTCCGGACCGAGCGTGCGCGCCGTGATGACGCTGCTGACGAGCCCGATGCCGGTGACGAGTCCCCGGCCGACGAGCGTCAGGGCGACCTTGCCCCGGAAACCTTCGAGCATCAGCCGCGCGCCTCGCCGGCGATCCAGTAGTCGTACCAGCGGCTCAGGTTGTACAGGGTCCAAAGGTGCCAGCCGTGCTCCGCCTTCCCGTCCTTGTGGGCGCGGAACAGGTCGCTGACGTGCGCGTAGTCGAACACGCCTTCCTCGCGCAGGCGCGAGTCGAGGATGGACGCGACCGCCGGGCGGTACAGATCGCCGCGGAACCACTCGCTGACCGGCGCACCGAACCCCTGCTTCGGCCGGTCGATGATCTCGTCCGGCAGGATGCCGCGCATGGCGCGTTTCAGGAGGTCCTTCGTCCGGCCGCCGCCGAGCTTCAGGTCGGTCGGCACGTGCATGGAGAACTCGACGAGGTGGTGATCGAGGAACGGCACCCGCGCCTCGATCGACGACGCCATGGTGATCTTGTCCACGCGCATGAGCAGGAGCTCGGCGAGGCGGTTCTTCAGCTCGAGGTAGATCATCCGCTGGCCGAAGTCCGCCTGCGGCAGGACCCTCTGCACGTGCCGGTCGTGGTCGAGGACCACGTCGTGCGACGACAGCCCCTCGCAGCGCGCCCGCTCTCCCGCCGACAGCAGGCGCAGCTTGTCGCTCTCGGTCCAGGCGATGGCTCCGCCCCAGAACAGCGTCTCCTCCGCCGCCGCCTTGCGCAGGAGCTCGAGGCGATCCCCGCCACGGTTCAGCAGGCGCGCGAGACCCCGGGCCGCTCCGTAAGCTCCCTGGCGCAGCGGGCGCGGCAGCCGCAGCAGCCGCTCGAAGGCCCGCAGGTGCTGGAGGTAGGCGCGTCGGTAGCCTTCGTACCCGAAGAACTGCTCGTCACTCCCCTCGCCGACCTGGATGACCGTCGTGCCGGTCGATCGGGCCAGCGCCGACACGAAGTGCAGCGGCACGCACACCCAGTCGGCGATCGGCTCGTCCTGGTGGAAGACGAGCGACGGCATCGACTCGAGCAGGTCCTTCCAGCCGATCTCCACCTCGTGGTGCTCGGTCTTGAAGAGGCGCGCCACCTTGCGGGCGTACTCGAACTCGTTGTAGTCGGGGTGGTCGCGGAAGCCGACCGAGAAGGTGCGCACCGGCCGGTCCATGAGGCGGCTCATGAGCGCGACGTTGGCCGACGAATCGAGGCCGCCCGAGAGAAAGACGCCGAACGGAACGTCCGACATCATCCGCTTCTCGATGGCGAAATCGAGCAGCTCGCGGATGCGGGCGGCGCAGCGATCCGGATCCGCCGAGGCGGCCGCGTCGTCCACCGTGGCCTCGAGCGGATCCCAGTACACCTCCGTGCGCGGCGGCCTGTCGGCCTCGATCACCAGGCGCGTCGCCGGCGGCAGCTTGTGGATGCCCTGGAACAGCGTGCGCGGCGCCGGCGCCGCCACGAAGGTCAGGTAGTGGTACAGCGCCGCGCGATCGATCTGCCGCGACACGCGCGGGTGCGCCAGGATCGCCTTGATCTCCGATCCGAACAGGAACAGGTGCGGCAGGAGCGCGTAGTAGAGCGGCTTGACCCCCAGGCGGTCGCGCGCCAGGACCAGCTTGCGGCGGCGCGCGTCCCAGATCGCCAGCGCGAAGTCCCCCTCGATGAGGTGGACGAAGTCCTCGCCTTCCTCCTCGTAGAGGTGGACCAGGGTTTCGGTGTCGGTCTTGGAGCGGTACTGGTGACCCCGCTGCTCGAGGCCGCGCCGCAGCGTCGCGTGGTTGTAGATCTCGCCGTTGAAGGTGATCCAGACGGTGCCGTCCTCGTTCGACATCGGCTGCCGTCCCGCGGCGCTGAGATCGAGGATCGAAAGACGGCGATGCGCCAGGCCGACGGTCTGATCGGGGCTGAGATAGAGACCGGCGTCATCCGGGCCGCGATGCGTGAGAGTCTCGCGCATGCGCGTCAGGAGCGCCGCGTCGATCCTCCCGGTGTCCCGGCCGAACTCGAAGACGCCGGCGATGCCGCACACGAGGGAACTCCTCCGCTATCTCGAAGCGCAATAAGGACTTGCGCCGGGTCAATATAGTGTCCGGGACGCCCCTTGTCCAGATATTGACGATGCGGGCGAAGCCTCCTGTTTGCCAGCACTTGCGGGGCGGATTCGGGAGGTGATCCGCTGCCTTTCGGCCGGAGCGTCGCGGACGATCTCGGCCGCGTAGGCGCTGTCCGGAACATAGTCACGAAGAGCACCGTCACTCGCCAGCAAAGCGTCGAGGGCCCTGGCCGCGTCTTCGCTCTTCGCATCCCGATCGTCGAGGTCCGCGAGGAGCAGCCGCGCGCGGCGGTAGTTCGGCTCGAGCTGAAGCGCCGCCTGGAGCGTGGCCCGGGCCTCGGCGGTTTCCCCCTGCTCGACGAGGAAGCCCGCCTGTTCCAGGCGCGGCCGGGGATCGCACGGGGCCATCCGGACCGCCTCGGCGTAGAGGACGGCGGCGCGATCGATCGTGGCCTTTGCCGGAAAGAGCGATCGCGCCGCGATGGCCTCCAGCCTCGCCCGCAAAAGGAGCAGCCGCGCCTCGCGCGGCGCCAGCCGAAGCGCCGCGTCGAGCTCGATCGCCGCGGCCGCGTAGCGCGTCCGATCGGGTGGTCCTCCCTGGAGGGCGGCCATCGCGAGTCCTTCGCGGTGCCACGGATTGAACGGATCGATCGCGGCGGCGCGGTGCAGTCGCGGCCATCCCGCCTCCCCGAGGGCGCGCGCCGCAGCCGCCTCGCGCCAGGCGAAGAACGGACGCACGACACCTCCGGCCACGACACACGCACCGACGAGGAGGAGCGCCCCGGCCGCAGGAAGGTCGAAGCGCTCGTGCACGGACGACCGGGGATCGTTCCACGCGGTGGGCCGCCAGGCGCGGGCCACGGCGCACGCCGAGCCGGCGAGGAGCGCCGCGGTCATCAGGATCGCCGGCCGATCCTGCAGGTCCTCGACGAACGCCTGCGCCCCGATCGCGGTCAACGCGGCCGCAGCGCCGAGCAGGAGACTGTTCCCGCCCCGCGCGGCCCTCACGAGCGTGGCGATGAGGCCGGCCACGAACGCGGCGGCGAGGAGGAATCCCGGAATCCCCTCCTCCGCCAGGAGCGTCAGCGGGAAGGAGTGGGCGCCCGAGAACTGGCGCCCGTAACGCACCGGGCTGCGATCGAGCGCGAAGTTGTGACGGGGCGCCTCGTGCACGAACTGCCCCGGCCCGAGACCGAGGAAGGGGCGCTGGAGCGCCATCGCCAGGGAGGATTTCCAGATCGGCACCCGGGTGAAGCGATCCGGGTCGTCGCTCTCGGCGAAGCGCCGCGCGACCAGGAAGCCGCCGGCCGTCATGGTCAGGAGGAGCATGGCCGCCAGGATCGCCTTCCCGGGCCTCGGCAGGTCGCGCCACGCCGCTGCGATCAGCACAGCACCTCCGCAAGCCAAAGCGACGAGGACGCCGCGCGACTGGAGCGGCAGCATGGCGCCGAGGTGCAGGAGGACGATCGCGCTCCACAGCGCCACCGCGCGACGTTCCCGGCGACGGACCGCGCCGATCGCCGTGGCCGATGCGAGGAACAGTCCGAGACAGAGATAGGCGCCGAGCTGGCTGCGGTTCAGGAAGATGCGCGCGGCGCCGGCCGGTCCCGCCTGGAGGGCGCCCGCGATGGCGACGAGCGCCTGGATCGACGTGGCGGCGACGACGGCAGACCGCAGGCGCTGGAACGACTCTTCCTCGTGGAAGAAGATCGCCGCCACCACGAAGAGCATGAGGGTCGCGAGCCGGTCCATCACCCCGAGGAAGGCGGCATAGGGGAAAGGCGCCGCCGCGGCCGACAGAAGCGAGAAGGCCGGCATCAGGAGGGCCGCCGCCAGCAGCCACGTGCCGCGCCCGTGTGGCCGCGATGGCTCCCTCCTGCCGAGCGTGACGATTGCGGCGGACACGGCGAGCGCGAACGCCAGCGTGTGCACCGCCGCCAGGATGTCGGGCCTTCGTCCCCCTTCCCCGAACGGGGCGAGAAGGAGGAGAACGGCTGCGAGGCCGAGGGCGAACGTGTTCATCGTTCCGTCGCCGGCTCCGCCGCTGGCATCGGCTCCGTCCCTGCTTCCCTCTCGCCCTGCGGGCGATAGAGCGCCTTGGCGGGATAAAGGCGGTGGGCCCGCTCCTCTTCGATCCACGCGGCGGCCGGATCGCCTGCGGCGGCGCGATCGAGCGCGACCGTGTGATGCAGGATGGCCGACTCGGGCTCGAGGTGCGCCGCCCGGTCCGCCGCGACCCTCCGCAGCGTTTCCTCTTCGGGCGTGGCGGCGTGCCGGGCCAGGAGGCTCTGCGCCAGGAAAGCCCACGGGTCCGGATCCCAGGGACAGGCGGCCGCGGCGCGGCGCGCCTCCGCTTCCGCCTCGGAGGAAGGTCCGCCCTGCGTGAGGGCTCGCGCGCGTTCGAGATGCCACGCGGAACGATCCGCCGTCGCGGCGTAGACCAGAAGGAACAGCGCCACCGCGACACCGGCCCGGCGTCGCGCCCTCCCCGGAGGCTCGCCGTTCCCGTTGGCTTCGATCGGCTGCGCTCCCGCGAGCCCTGGCGGGATCGAATGCGCGGAGCCGGCGCCGAGGAGCAGGGCCGCCGGCAGCGCGACGCCCGGCAGGAAGAAGGTGAAGTCGATGGCGTTGTGCAGGAGGAAGCCGGCCCCCGCTCCGGCGGCCGCGGCCACCGCCCCGCGCCGTCGCTCCTTCGGGCGGCTGAACGCGGCGACGAAGAACGCCAGCGGCGCGAGCGCCCACGCACCCCAGGTCGCGGCCAGCTGGAGATAGGAGTTGTGCGCGAATTGCGTCTCGTTCATCCCCGGGGCGATGAAGCGGGGATAGAAGATGGGGAAGCGGCCCGGTCCCACGCCCAGGATCGGATGATCGCGCATCATTTCGACGGCCGCCCGCCAGTTCCCGAGTCGCAGCGAGAGAGGATCCGCGCCCGGGTGTGAACCGATCTCGGCGCGTCGCGAGTAGACGAAGACCACGGCCACGGCCGCGAAGAGAAGTCCGGCCGCGATCGCGACGCGCGTGGCCCGCCCGCGCGCCCGGCCGTCGTCCTGACCGGATTCTCTTCCCGGCGGAGCCAGGGCGAAGGCGCAGGCGACGGTGGCGCCGAGCAGCCCGCCGAGCGAGCGCGTCAGGAGGAGAGCGTACATCTGCACGACGATCGCCGCGGACCACGCGGCGCGCCAGACGGAAGGCCGCGCCGTCCGCAAGGCGAAGAGCGTCATCGGCAGCGACAGGGCCAGGAAGCCGGCAAGGGCGGCGGGGAGACTGAACGGACCGGAGGGGCGACCCGCCTCGAGCCGCACGAGGAACGGATCGACCGCCGGATCCTGCGCCGCCCGCAGGGCCGCCGCGGTCTCGGGATAGGCCCAGTGGTGCTGGGCCATCGCCTGCGCCGCGATCACGACACCGAGGAGCGCCGCCACGGCGCCCAGCGACTTCACCTGTTCCGTTCCGGCCCCGATCCGGCGTCCGGCGAAAAACGCCACGGCGAAGCAGGCGATCGCCGCTGCTTCATCCAGGCCGCGTGCCCGTCCCCCGTCCACGAGCAGGAACGAGGCGCAGGCGAGAGGGGCGAGCAGCCACGCGCCCCTGCGCGAGGACCCGCCACCGGCGACTCTTCCTGGCGCGAACCCGAGCGCGAGCGCAGCCACGGCGCTCAACAGGTGAGCCACCACACGGCCCGCCGGGTGGATCTCCGGCGGCAGAAGCGTGGAGGTGGCCAGGAGCGCCGCGGTCAGGAGCCACAGCGGACTCACGCGGCGCCCCTGAAAAGCAAAGGGGCGGTGCCCGAAGGCACCGCCCCGATGTTGAAGTCCGAACGAAAGACTAGGTCTGGGTTCCCTGCGGCCACTGGAAGAACTGGCCGTTGGCGAACACGAGGTCGCAGTTGAAGTCGGTGGTCGTTCCACCGGTGTTCGTCCCCTGCGTGCCGTCCTTGGCGGACGACGTGATCGTGTACTGCGAACCCGTGTTCGTGGAGTCCGCGTCCCAGATGTTCTGCCAGCCGTCGGTGTTCGGCACGGTCTTCATGTAGATCGGCGACACGTGCGCGCTGATCGCGGCCCCGTTGGCGTTGGACATGCCCTTCGGGTAGAAGTTGTTGTCCACGGCGTACGACTCGATTGCCGTGCCGATGGACCGCATGTCGGCCATGGTCCGCTTCTGCTTGCCGCGGTCGATGGCGTTCAGCAGGTTCGGGATCGCGATCGCGGCGATGATGCCGATGATCGCGACGACGATGAGCAGCTCGATCAGCGTGAAGCCCTTCTGTTTCTTCATCTGTGGTTCCCCCTTTCGACGACTCCCAGAGAGCAACCCCGATGCCACGCCGATCCACCGTCTCTCCTCCCACTTCAACCCCTTGATTCACTTGCCTTTCGGCCGACGATCCTGATTTCGTCATCGGCCGGCACGCGCCCGACTCGCAAGATTCGTCAGGTCTCCCGTTGCGAGTGTGACAACGGACGTCACCCGGGAGCCTGTCCGAGTATGGCCTTGCTCGCAAGCCCCATGCGCGCGGCCCATGGCAAGACTCGGACAGGCTCCTAGCGCCCGCGCGGCCCGAGGCTCGTCTCGGGAGCGGCGGCGGCGAACGGCGCAAAGCGTTCCTGGAGGGCCTTCGCCCGGGCGCAATCCGGGTCTTCGCGCAGTTTCCGCTCCACCTCGGCCATGATGGGACCGGGCGGGACCTTGCCGATCAGGGCCGAGGCCCACAGGAAACGCCAGTCATCCGGCTGCAGGGCGCGGTATTCGAGCCGGGCGATGGTTTCCTCGTGTTCCGGCGTCCGCCGCAGCATCACCATCACGTCATCGTCCCAGTAGACCAGGGCCCAGGAGGCACGCGGGAAATAGGTCGCCGAAAAGGCCCGCTCCCCCGTCCGGTGCGAGCCGTCGGGGGCGGTGTAGACGACCTTCTGGAGCGTCGGGTTGTAGCGCAGGAAGGCGGCTTCGATCCTGTGGCGATCGAGGAACGCCTTCCATGCGGCGGGCTCCTTCAGCGACGCCGCGATGTCACGCATCAGGTCACCGTAGATCTCGTTGCGGCCGTCGATGAACACCTGCTCGGCGGGAAACCGTCTCCAGACGAGATAGCCGCCGAACCGCACGTCGTTGTACAGGGGACCGGGGATGCCTTCGCGCTCGAGGAAATCCACCGCCCGGCTCGGCTCGTTGCCGGCGTCGAGGCCGAGGCCGAAGCGCGGCTCGGGCGGCAGCCACAGCAGCAGCGGGATCCCGCTCAAGAGCAGCACCGCGGCGACGATGAACCCCGGGCGCACGGCCTCGCCGCCGGTGCCGTGGTGGTAGAGCCGGCTGCTCTTCATCCGATCGACGAGATGACGCGCCGGCCGCGCCAGGCCCCAGGGAAGCAGCAGGAAGAACAGTCCGACATTGCGCACGTGCTGCAGCGCGATGAGCAGCGACAGCACCAGGGCGGGAGCGGCGATCGGGTCGACCGCGCGCACGCCGAGGATCAGGACGACGGCCGTGAGCCCCGCCGCGACGAAGAAGAGAGGCGTCGTGCTCCAGGTCGGCGCGACCCACTCGAGGTTGGGCCAGGGAAGCCCCTGCAGGAGATGCCGCAGCTCCAACGGCACGGCATAGATCTTCAGCCCGTAGGGATTGACGCCGGCGGCGAGGCTCGCGGCGAGGGCCGTGAGCGCCAGGCGCGGAAGGAACCCCGGCGGCTCGGCGGCGCCGGCGTCGCGCCCGCCCTGGCGGAAACGGCCGAACCGTGCGGCCACGAAGGTGGCCGCGGTCGCCGCCCACAGGAGCACGGGGACCAGCAGGATGCCGACGTGCAGGTTGGCGCCGAAGGCCGTCAGGAACACGATGCCGGCGAGCGGCGCCACCCGCCCGGTGCGGCGGGCGCGCATCGCCAGATCCACCGCCAGCGGCACGAGCAGGAGCGTCGCCAGCTCGGGGCGGACGTCGAAGCGGAAGGACGCTCCGACGAGCGCCAGCATCAGCAGGATCGCCGCTCCGGCCGGCCCGTGCCCTTCGCGCATCAGGAGCCGCGCCGCCAGGAAGGCGATCCCCAGGAGGAGCGCGCTCTTGATCAGGACCAGGAGGTGCGGGCCGAGCGTCGAGTGCCCGGCGTACGCCAGGACCTGGAACAGCCACTCGTGATCGATCCAGGGAGTCCCCGGCGACGTGAACGAGTACGGATCGACGCGCGGCACCCGTCCCTGGGAGACGATCAGCGCGCCGGTCTTCAGGTGCCACCAGTAGTCGTAGTTGCGGATCGGGCTCAGGGTCGTCGCCGCCGCCAGGAGGACCAGCAGGACGCCGAGGAGCAGGCGATCGCCCTGGCGCGAGGCCGGCCGGCCCGCGGTGGATTCGGCGCTGTCGGCGTCCGCGGCCGGCTCAGGCTGCACGGCGCTCCTCGGCGGACCGCGCTGCAGGCGCTCTTCGCCGGCCGGGCGGGAAGCAGAGGGCTCCGAGCACGGCGAACCCGAGGAGGCTCGTCGCCGCCCCGGCCTTGACGCTGAACGGGCGGTAGCTCATCTCGATCGTGTGGCGTCCTGCCGGAACCGGCACGGCGCGGAACAGCATGTTGGCGCGCCGGATCGGGGCGGGAGCGCCGTCCACCGTCGCCGTCCACCCGGGGGCGTCGCAGTCGGAGACCACCAGGTGCCCTGCGCTCGCGGCCACGAGCGAGATTCTGACCCGCTCCGGATCGTCCTGCAAGACTTGCAGGGGCGTCGGGCCCGCCGGCGGCCCGGGAACGCTTGCCCGCCCCGTCGGATCGAACCGCGGCGCTGCGTCGATGAGCACCTCGGTGTCCGGGTCGAACGCCGGATCGAGGAGGCTCGCGGCGGCGTCACCGGGATGGCGCGGCGGGCGCGCGCGTGCCACGAAACGAAGGCGCGGCAGCGGTGCTGTGACCCGGTAGAGCCGCACCTCGGGCCGGCTGAAATCAGAAAGGATGGGGCCGGCCGTCAGGCCCGGCTCGTCGAACGCCCCGTAGGTGAGAAGGGTCCCCACCGACGCCAGGCGGAAGATGCGCACCTGTTCGGAGCCGCTCATCGCCGGCAGCCGCGCGCCGAGCGCAGCGGAGAGGGCCAGGTCCATCCGGTCGGTCGCCGCATCGAGCATCGTCGGCACTTCGTCGGCGTGGCCGGTGAGGAGCGAATACGTGATGCGGTCGAAGCGGTAGCCCCAGACCTGCTCGTCGGTCCCGCCGGCGATCCCGAGCCCCGGCGGTCGCGGCGCATGATGCAGCCGCAGCGCGCCCGGACCGCGATCGACGGCTGCGCGCAGGGGGGACGGTGTCTCGAGGAAGGCGCGCGGTGCCATGGATCGGGCCGGCGCGGCCGCGGACAGGAGCGAGACTGCCGCCAGGAGCGGCACTCCCCACGCCACGGCGCGTGACAGGGCCCCGCGCAGGAGCAGCACCAGGCTGGCGGCGAACAGGGCAACCTCGATGCCGGCCCGGAGCGAAGCCTGGAGAGCGCCCGACCGGATCGCGTCCATCCCCTGCCCCGAAAGGAAGGCGGGGGGCAGATGCATCAGGCGCGCGAGAACGGCGTCCGCGATCTCAGGCCGGAACGCCACGGCGGCCGCGGCCACGACGAGAGCGAGGCCGATCCCCAGGCTCAGGCGGCGCAGGCGCGAATTCCCGCGCCGCTGCCGCAGCCGCTCCCAGCCCAGAGCGGCGAGGAGCGCGATCGCCATGGTCGCCACCAGCAACAGTCGCTCCGGATAGCGGAGGAGCCGCGCTCCCGGCAGCGCGATCAGGAGCGGAGCGACGCCCGGAAGCGCGGGGAGCAGCGCGAGGCCAATCGCCGCCCCGGCGACGGCGGCGCAGGCGACGCTCCGGCGCCGCGACGGACCGGGTCCGAGCGCCGCCAGGGCACAGAGGATCGGAATGGCGCCGAGGAAGACGGAGAAGAGGAACGGATAACTTCCCTCAAAGAGCCAGGCTCCCCACCAGGCGTTCGGCGGCAGCCGCGTCGGATCCCCGAAGAGGCGCGGCAGGATCAACTCCGGGAGACGCTCCGGCAGGAGGGGCCAGCGGAAGACCTCCGGGACCGGAAGCCCGGCGCCGCGCGGAGTCAGCGGCAGCAGGGTGAACGCCGGGACGAGCGCCGCCCCCGCGACCAGGAGCGAGGTGCCGAAAACGACGCCGAGCGAGCGGAGGCGTCCCGGTCGGGCCGGTTCGGCCCCGCCGGCGCCGTCGCGCCGCAAAGGGTCAGCCGGATCGGTCGCCGCCAGGACCGGCGCGAGGAGGAGCCACGCCAGGAGCGTCGCCGGCTCACCCGTGATCAGGATGATCGCGAGCGGCAGCACCGCCGCCAGGCAGGCGCCTTTGCCGCCGCCGCGCACGAACCCGAGCCAGCCCCACAGGGCCAGCGGCAGCCAGGCGAAGGCGCACAGGACGTTCTGCATGCTGGCGAGCGACGCCGCCGGTCCCGACAACGCCAGGACGGCCGCGGCCAGGAAGGCTGACGCCGGCGCGACGGGCAGGCGGCGCGCCAGAACGTAACCGCCGAGGGCGAGAAGCCCGAACTGCAGCACGATCGACCAGGTGAAAGCGGCGTCGTGCGGCAGCGCCAAGAAGAGCAGCGTGATCGGGTGCAGCACCAGCATGTTCGGATTGGCGTAGAGCGGGGTGCCGCCGCCATGGTACGGGTCCCACAACGGCAGCTCGAAGGACCGCAGGCGCTCGGTCACCAGGCGCCTCGCCGGATCGTGGTTCTGCGAGGCATCCCGGAGGTAGAACACCGAGTCGTGGAACACGCCCGGGAAGGCCGCGAGGATCAGGATCACGAGGAGCGCTCCGGCGACGAGCGGCCCGGCAAGGCCGGACCCGCGGCTCATCGAAGGACTCCTAAGCCGCGCCGGCGCGCGGTTCCCGCCGGCCGTCCAGCAGGTTGTATTTCTTCGCGAAGTAGCGGAAGGAGCGGAAGCTCATCCCCAGAAGCTCCGCGGCGCGCGTCTGGACGCCGTCGGCCCGCGTCAGGGCGAGGGACATGAAGTGCTCGCGCAGGTCCTCGAGCCGGCGCTCCAGGTCGATGCCGGTGTCGGTCAGCTCGGCCGGCAGCTCCTTCGCCGCCCGCGCCCCGCCCAGCTCGCGCGCCAGGTCCTCAGGCCCGAGGATCTCCGCCGAGGCGAGAGCCACGGCCCGCTCGATGACGTTCTCCAGCTCGCGCACGTTCCCGGGCCAGTCGTGCTGCTGCAGCGTCCGGCGCACCTCGTCCGACACGCCGGAGACCTTCTTTCCCATCAGGGATGCGAACTTGGCCACGAAGTGATCCACCAGGCGCGGGATGTCCTCGCGCTTCTCCCGCAGCGGCGGCATGGCGATCTGGATGACGTTGATGCGGTAGTAGAGGTCCTCGGAAGCGCTTCTCGCGCACCAGCGCCTCGAGATCGTGGTTGGTCGCCGCCAGCACCCGCACGTTGACCTCGGTCTCCTCGGTGCCGCCCACCCGCCGGATGCGCCTTTCCTGAAGGACGCGCAGCAGCTTCACCTGCATCGCCGGCGTGGTGTCGCCGATCTCGTCGAGGAAGACGGTGCCGCCGTCGGCCACCTCGAACAGCCCCTTCTTGGAGGTGACGGCGCCGGTGAACGACCCGCGCGTGTGGCCGAACAGCTCGGATTCGAGCAGCTCGTCCGGCAGCGCCCCGCAGTTGATCGACACGAACGGGCGATCGCGCCGCGGGCTCTGCGCGTGGATGGCGCGCGCCGCCAGCTCCTTGCCGGTCCCCGATTCCCCCCCGATGAGCACGGTCGAGTGGGTCGGCGCAATGCGCTCGATGAGGGCGAGCACCTCGCGCATGCGCGGGGCCTCCCCGACCAGCGTGTCGGAGCCGGTCTTGCGCTTCAGCTCGCGCTTCAGCACCCGGTTCTCGGTCTCCAGCCGGCGCTTCTCGAGGGCGTTGCGGACGACGTTCTTCAGCTCCTCGACGTCGAACGGCTTGATGAGGTAGTCGTAGGCGCCGAGCTTCAGCGCCTCGACGGCGCTCTCGGTCGAAGCGTAGGCGGTGACCAGGATCACCGGTGTGTCGGGCGACGCCGCCTTGGTCTGCCGCAGCACCTCGATGCCGCTCTTGCCGGGCATGGAGATGTCGCTCATCACCAGGTCGAACTCCCCTTTCGACGCCATCTCGATGGCCTTCTCGGCCCGGTCGGCGACCGCCACGCCGTAGCCTTCCTTGCGCAGCAGGATGGAGAGCATGTCGCGCATGCCCGCCTCGTCGTCGACGATCAGGATGCGATCCACGGTACCTCCCTCCGCCCGCCGGATCCCTGCGCCGACGGCAGCGCCAGCGTGATGGTGGTGCCGGCCCCGGGGCGGCTCTGCACCTGGATGCGTCCGCCGTGCTCCTGGACGATGCGGTAGACGATCGACAGCCCGAGGCCGGATCCGCCGGCGAACGAGGAATGGAAGGGCTGGAAGCTCTTCGCCACCTCCTCGTCGCTCATGCCCACCCCGCTGTCAACGAACGACACGTGCGCCCCCTCGGGTCCGAGGCGCGCCCGGGCCCGCAGCGTCCCGCCCTGCGGCATGGCCTTCAGCGCGTTCTTGGCGAGGTTCCAGAAGACCTGCTTCATGCGGTTGGCGTCCACCCAGGCGGGGACCGGCTCCGACCCGACCTCCGTCAGGATGCGATGGTCCGCCCGGCGTTCGTCGCTGTGCTCGAGGAGGCTCAGGGTCTCGACCAGGAGGGGCGCGAGGTCCACCTGCGTGGGATGGAAGCGCCCCGGCTTCGCGAACAGCAGGAAGTCGCGGATGATGCCGTCGAGCCGCTTGGTTTCCTTGACGACGATCTCCATCAGCTCTCCCGCTTCTCCGCGCGGACGCAGGTCACGCTGCAGCACCTGCACCGAACCGCTCAGCGAGGCCAGAGGGTTCCGCAGCTCGTGCGCCACGCCGGCCGCCATCTCCCCCAGCGCCGCCATGCGCTTCTTGAGGGCGACCTCCTCTTCGAGGACGCGGATCTCGGTCAGGTCCTGGAAGATGAAGATCATCCCGACGGCGCTCCCGTCCCGCTCGCGCAGGACCGACACCGTGAAGCCCAGGAACAGCTCCCGCCCGCGCTCGTCCTTCCAGTCGATCTCGAAGCGATGCCGGCTGCGCCGGTCGAGCGCCGCGCGGATCTCCGCCAGGAACCGGTCGGGCTGCCGCAGGAGCGATCCGATCGAGATCCCGGCGAGATCGAGGGTCTCCCGCCCGGTGATCTCCGCCGCCGCCCGGTTGGCGAAGGTGATGCGCCCCGAGGCGTCGGTCGTCAGCAGCCCCGAGTTGATGCTGTCGATGATGTTGTCGTGCAGCGCCCGCAGCTCGAGGATCTCGCCGGAGCGCCGCTCCAGCTCGGCCCCGGTCCGCCGCAGGCTCTCCGTCAGGTGCGACGCCAGGTACGCCAGCGCGATGAACGACACCAGGTGCGCCAGGAGCGTGTAGACGAGCCGCACCGGCGGCACGCCGGGATCCTCGAACAGCGCCTGGGGCGACGGTGGCAGCATGCCCCGCTGCAGCATCAGGACGAGCGACGCGTAGAGGAACCACGACGTCAGCGCGACGACGAACCCGCCCCGCCGCAGCAGGAGGATGCACCCCGCCACGATCCCCGGCAGGTACAGGAAGGAGAACGGGCTCTGCGCCCCGCCGGTCAGGTAGACGAAGCCGGTGATGATCGCCGCGTCCCCCGCCAGTTGCAGATAGGCCTGCATGCGGGGGGCGCGGCGCGTCCGCAGGGCGGCGGCGTAGACCAGCGTGAGCAGGTACGCCGACACGGCCAGCGCGTAGAACGGCAGGAGCGGCAGGAGCGGCCGGAACAGCAGCTCGATGACGAAGGTGCAGACGAGCAGCGTCGTGGTGATCACGACCCGGAAGGTCATGAGCCACTGCAGCTGGCGTCGCAGCTCCGACGACGGCGCGGCCGGCATGGGTCACCGGCCTAGGCGATCTTGCCGATCAGGCTGAACATCGGCATGTACATCGAGATGACGATGCCGCCGATCATCACGCCCAGGAACAGGATGAGGATCGGCTCGAGGAGCGCCATCAGGTTGGCCACCGCCTCGTCCACCTCGTCCTCGTAGAAGTCGGCGATCTTCGACAGCATGGTGTCGAGCGCGCCGGTCTGCTCGCCGACGGCGATCATCTGCACGACCATCGACGGGAAGACGGTCGTCTCCTCGAGCGGCCCGGAGATCGTCTTCCCTTCCTCGATGCTCTTGCGGGTCGCCATGATGGCGTCCTCGACGATGGAGTTGCCCGATGTCCGGGCGGTGATCTCCAGGCCCTCGAGGATCGGCACGCCGGACTGGATGAGCGTCCCGAGCGTGCGGCAGAAGCGGGCGACGGCGATCTTGCGCATCAGGTCGCCCATGATCGGCATCTTGAGGATGAAGGCGTCGATCTGGCGGCGCCCCTTGTAGGTCTTGTAGTAGCGGTTCAGGAAGAAGGCCGCCGCGCCCATGCCCAGCACGAGCACCGGCATGAAGCGCCCGAGGAAGCGGCTGGCGGCGATGGTGATCCGGGTCGGCAGCGGCAGCGTCGCGCCCAGCCCCTGGAACAGCATCGCGAACGTCGGGATGACCTTCCACAGGATGACGACGACCACGCCGACCGCGATGGTGATGACGGCGGTCGGGTAGATCATCGCCGAGCGCACCGCGCTCTGCAGCTTGACGCGCTTCTCGATGTAGGTCGAGAGGCGCTGCAGGATGGTGTCGAGAATACCGCCCGACTCGCCGGCGGCGATCATGTTGGCGAACAGGTCGTTGAAGACCTTCGGGTGCTTCCGCAGCGAGTCGGCCAGCGTCTGGCCGGCCTCGACGTCCTGGCGCACCTGGAAGAGGACCTTCTGGAAGACCCGGTTCTTCTGCTGGCCGCCGAGGATTTCCAGGCACTGCACCAGCGGCAGGCCGGCGTCGATCATGACCGAGAACTGCCGGGTGAAGATGGCGATCTCCTTCTGCTTCACGCCGCCGCCGAACTTCGGGACGGCGATCTCCTTCCCCTTCTCGGTGACCGCGGCCACCATGATCTGCTGGCGGCGCAGGAGGGCGATCACCGCGTCCTTGCTGTCGGCGGTGAGGGTGCCCTCCTGGGTCTTGCCCATCTTGTTTCGGCCCTTCCAGGCGTAGACCGGCATGGTCGCCTCCCGTCCTACTTCTTCGCCAGGCGGCCGGACGTTCCGGCCGCCGTGGCCTGGTGGATGAGGCCCGAGCCGCGGTTGATCATCTCCTGCAGCTCGTCGGGATTGCTGCTGTGGGAGAGGGCGGTCGTCAGGCTGATCTGCTTCTTGAAGTACAGCGTGGCCAGCGACTGGTTGAAGGTCTGCATGCCGAACTGCGCCTGCCCGGTCTGCATCATCGAGTAGATCTGGTGGATCTTGTCCTCGCGGATGAGGTTGCGGATGGCGGAGTTGGGGATCATGACTTCGATGGCCAGCGCCCGCCCCTTGCCCGAGGCCTTCGGCAGCAGCGACTGGCACAGGATCCCTTCGAGCACGAAGGAGAGCTGGGCGCGGATCTGCGACTGCTGGTGCGCCGGGAAGACGTCGATGATCCGGTTGATCGTCTGCGCCGCGGAGTTGGTGTGCAGCGTCGCGAAGGTCAGGTGGCCGGTCTCGGCGATGCGCAGCGCGGCCTCGATGGTCTCGAGGTCGCGCATCTCGCCGATGAGGACGGTGTCGGGGTCCTGCCGCAGCACCGACTTCAGCGCGTTCGAAAAGGAGTGCGTGTCGGCGAACAGCTCGCGCTGGTTGACGATGCAGGACTTGTGGCCGTGCAGGTACTCGACCGGGTCCTCGATGGTGACGATGTGGCCGTGATCCTCGTTGTTGATCTTATCGATCATCGCGGCGAGGGTCGTGGACTTGCCGGACCCGGTCGGGCCGGTGACCAGCACCAGGCCGCGCGGCTTCTCGCACAGGTTGGCGATGACGTCCGGCAGGCCCAGGTCGTTGAACGACTTGACCTCCCACGGGATGGTCCGGAACGCGGCCGCCACGGCGCCGCGCTGGCTGAAGATGTTGGCGCGGAAGCGGGCGAGGCCGCGCACGCCGAAGGAGAAGTCGAGCTCGAGATTCTCCTCGAAGCGGTGCTTCTGCTGGTCGGTGAGGACGCTGTAGGCCAGCGCCTTGGTCTCCGGCGCCGTGAGCGGCGGCAGCTGCAGCGGCACCAGGTTCCCGTCCACCCGCACCTGGGGCGGCGAGTTGGTGGTGACGTGGAGGTCGGTCCCGCCCTGCTCGACCAGCGTCTTCAACAGTTGGTGCAGCGTCACCGCCATGAGGTGTCTCCTTGGTGTCTCAGAGGACCGTCTCGCGCACGACTTCCTCGACGGTCGTCTGCGCGGCCTTCAGCTTGCGCAGTCCGGAGCCGCGCAGCGTGATCATCCCTTCCTCGATCGCCCGGTTCTTCAGCTCGATCGCCGACGCGCCGGTCAGGACCATCTCGCGGATCCCGTCGGTGATCTCCAGCACCTCGTACAGGCCGACGCGGCCCTTGTAGCCGGTGTTGTTGCAGGTCGTGCAGCCGCGCCCCTTGTAGACGGCGACGGACTTCGCGTCCTCGGGCGAGAAGCCGATGTCCATCAGCGCCTGCGGCGGCATCGACATGACCTCCTTGCACTCCTTGCAGACGCGCCGGACGAGCCGCTGCGCGCAGATCAGGTGCACGGAGGTGGCGACGAGGTACGGCTCGATCCCCATGTTCATGAGCCGGCTGACCGTCGAGGGGGCGTCGTTGGTGTGGAGCGTCGAGAGCACCAGGTGGCCGGTGAGGGCCGCCTTGACGGCGATCTCGGCGGTCTCGAAGTCGCGGATCTCTCCGACCAGGATGATGTTCGGGTCCTGCCGCAGGAAGGAGCGCAGGGCGGCCGCGAAGTTGAGGCCGATCTGCTCTTTCACCTGCACCTGGTTGATGCCGTGCAGGTTGAACTCGACCGGATCCTCGGCCGTCATGATGTTGGTCTCGGGCGTGTTGACGCGGCTGATCGAGGAGTAGAGCGTGTTGGTCTTGCCGGATCCCGTCGGGCCCGTGACCAGCACCATCCCGTACGGCTTGAAGATCGCCTTCTCGAAGCGGCCGAGGGACTCCTGCTCGAACCCGAGCCTGGTCATGTCCAGCATCAGGTTCTCTTTGTCGAGGAGACGCAGGACGATCTTCTCGCCGAAGAGGGTCGGCAGGACGGAGACGCGGTAGTCCATCTCCTTGTTCTTTCCCGACAGCTTCATCTTGATCTTGATGCGGCCGTCCTGGGGCAGCCGCTTCTCGGAGATGTCCAGCTTCGCCATGATCTTGAGGCGCGAGGTGATGGCGTCGCGCAGCTTCATGGGGGGCTGCATGATCTCGTACAGCACGCCGTCGATGCGGAAGCGGACGCGGAAGTCCTTCTCGTACGGCTCGATGTGGATATCCGAGGCGCCGCGCTTGATCGAGTCGGTGAGGATGAGGTTGACGAGGCGCACGACCGGCGCCTCCTCGGTCGAGGCCTCGAGCTTCGCGAGATCGACCTCCTCGTCCTCGTCGAGGAGCTCGAGGTTCTGCTCCTCCTCGTGCGCCATCTCGTCCATGACCTTCTTGAGCTCGAGGGCATGGATGGAGCCGTAGTACCGGTCGATCGCCTCCTTGATCGACGTTTCGGAACAGACCACCGGCTCGACGTTGTAGCCGGTCATGAACTTGATGTCGTCCATCGCGAAGACGTTGGTCGGATCGACCATGGCGATGGTGAGGGTGGAGCCGGAGCGCTGCACCGGCATGATGAGGTACTTCTGCGCCACCTCGCTCGGGATGAGCTTCACGACCGTGTCGTCGATCTCCACCTTGGGCAGGTGGATCGAGGGCACGCCGTACTGCTGCGACAGGATGCGGGTCAGGTCCTCGTCCTTGACGAACCCGAGCTTGACGAGGTTGAGGCCGAGCTTGCCGCCGTTCTGCTTCTGGTACTCGAGCGCCTCGTTCAGCCGCTGCGGCGTCAGCAGCCCGGCCTTGATCAGCATCTCACCCAGCTTGACCGCCATTGCCCGAAACGCCCCCCGCCGGCGGCGCGCCTACACGCCGGACCGGCCCATGGATTTGCCCGACGGCCAATGTGTTGACCCGAACAATTTTTGTCAAGGCGGGAGTCAAAAAGCGTATAGGCAGTGTTACATCATTGACATGGCCCTGCTGGATCCCTAGATTCCTGCCGGAAGTCCAACGAATCGCAGGGGATGGCGTGGAGCGCGTCCGGATGGGCAGAGGCGTCAGGGTCGCGGCCGCCGTCGGTTTGGCCGCCTTCGTTGCGGGGGGCGCCTTTTGCCTTCTGAAGCACCGCCCCCTCACCTTCCTCGTCGGGGACGGTCCTTATTACGCGGCCACCGCCGTCTCGATCCTCCACGATCACGATCTCGATCTGCGCAACCAGCTGCGCGGCGGCCTCGAGGTGCACGGGCGGCAGATCGCCCTGGGACAGGACGGCGCCTGGTACCCGAAGCACCCGATCCTGATGCCGGTCACGGCGCTTCCCTTCCTGGCGGCCTTCGGCATGGATGGCTTCCTGCTGTTCAACCTCGTCGTCTTCGGCGCCGTGGCGGCGGTGATGACGCTCCTGGCCCGGCGGCACGCCTCCACAGGCCCGGCCGTGGCCGCTGTGGCCGTGCTCCTGCTCGGGACGTTCTTCCGCGATTACGTCTACAACCTCTCCCCGGATCTGTTCGCGACGCTCCTGTTCCTGCTGGCGTCCCTGGCGCTTTTTGAGGAGCGCCTTCTGGGGGCGGGGCTGGCGCTCGGTGCGGCGGTGGCGGCCAAGATCCTGCTCGTCGTGCTCGTCCCGGTCGTGGCCGTCGCCGCCTTCGCCTCGCGGGGTCGCCGCGGAGGCGCGCGCCTGGCCCTGGGCCTGGCCCCGGCCGCGCTGGCGCTCCTGGCCACCAACGCCGCGCTTTTCGGATCTCCCTTCGTGACCTCCTACGATCGCGGTGTGTCGGTCGCCTCGGGACAGGAGCAGCTGATCACGCACCGGACGCAATTCGACGGGGATTTCGCGCGGGGCCTCCTGGGAGAGCTGGCCGATCCCCGGCACGGGATCCTGCCGACCGCGCCCGTCGTGCTGCTGGTCGTGCCGGGGCTGCTGCTCCTCGGCCGGCGCCACCGGACGGAGGCGCTCTTCACCACCGCCGTGCTCGTGACGCTGCTCGCCGTGCTGGCCCCCTACCAGGAATGGACCGCGAGCCACGCGGGGAACCGCTTCCTGATGCCGGCGATCGCGCTCCTGGCGCCGGCGATGGCGCTCGCGCTCGGGCACCTGGAGGACCGGCTGAGGCGGCGGACGTTTCCGTCCGGCCGTGCGGGAGCCCCCCCGGGTTCCGAGGATCGACCGGCCACGCTCGACACTCCCGTCGCCTCGTCATGAAAGAGTCGCTGCGAGCCGTTCTCCTGCCGTTCGCGGCGACGCGGCTGGCGCTCATGCTCGCCGGCTTCCTCGGCGCGGCGCTCCTGCCCTCGGGGCTGACCCTGCAGCATGGCAATCTCGTCTGGCATCGGCCGGGACCGCCGCTCCTGGAGATCACGGCGCGCTGGGATGCCGAGTGGTACCTCCTCATCGCCGAGCGGGGCTACGGCGCCGACGAGGCGTTCGTCGGGCTTCCGGTTCATTACGAGCATGGCGACGACAGCGGCTTCTTCCCCCTCTACCCGCTGCTCCTGCGCCTGGTCGCAAAGACCGGGATGTCGTTTCTCGCGGCAGGAGCGCTGGTCTCGAATCTGGCGGCGCTCCTGGCTGCGGCGCTCCTTTTGGACATCGTGAAGCAGGATCGCGGCGAGGACGAGGCCCGGCGCGCGGTCTGGATCCTGCTGGCGTTTCCGACGTCATTCTTCCTGTCGGCGGTGTACGCCGAGTCGGTCCTCCTGGCGGCCACCCTCCTGGCGGTCCGGCTGGCGCGTGACGGGCACCCGCACTCCTCGGGAGCCGCCGCGGCCCTGGCGTGCCTCGCCAAGCCGACGGGTGTGCTCGCGCTCCTGCCGGTCCTGATGGAGATCCAGCGACCCCAGGGAGACTGGGACCGCCCGCGGGCCAGGGTCGGACGCGCCGCCGTCGCCTGCGCCGCGCCGGCGCTCGCGCTCGCGGGCTGGGCGGCGTTCTGCCACGACCGATTCGGCGAGTGGCTGCCGTTCGTGGCGCGCCAGGAACGCTGGCGGGGCGCCACCTCCGGGCCGTGGCGCGCTTTCGCGCGTTACTTCGAAGCCCCCCAGCTCCATGGCGCGCATCGTTCCACGATCGATCTCGCCTGCGCCGTGCTCTTCGTCGTCTCGCTCGTCTTCGTCGTCCGCCGCCTGCGGCGCTCGGACGCGCTCTACGCGGCCGCGGCGATCCTGCTGCCGCTCTCGTCGACGCTCTGGTCCTTCACCCGCTTCGCCTCGACGATCTATCCGGTGTCCATGCTCTGGGCCCGGGCGGGCGCGGAAAAGCCGGATCGGCACACCGCGATCGTGGCCTTCTGCCTGCCTCTGGCGGGTTTCTTCGCGGCCTTCTACGCCGCGTGGTGGTGGGTGGGCTGACCGTCCGGTCGTTCAGTCCAGCTCGACGCGCAGCTCCATCGAGTTGCGCGTGCCGAGCGCCTTGCGCAGGACCGCGATGACCTCCGGGTCGCCGCCGTTCATCGCCAGGCTTTCCACGGTGGCGGGGGCGAGGGAGAAGGTCGTCGAGTCGAGCGTCTCCTCGATGAGCTGTTCCTGCAGGAAGTCGAACTGGGCCTCGGTGATCTCGCCGATCGGGTGATCGTTGTCGTTGTCGAAGAGCCGGATCATGGCGTCTCCCCCGGTGCCGCGCTCAGGAAGATAGGGTGGAGGGATCGATTCCGCCAGCGCCGCGCGCGTCGAGGAGGGCGACGATGCGCTCCGCCGCCTCCTCGGGCGTCAAGCGTTCGACGTCCAGGCGGATCGGCGCCGAAAGGTACCTCGGCAGCCGCGACCGGTACAGCGCTTCCGCCTGGGCCGGACCCTTCAGGAGCGGGCGCGGCGGGCCGTGGGCGGCGCGCCGCAGGCAAAGCCCGAGGGGCGCCTCGAGCCAGACGGCGGTGCCCAGCCGGTCGATCACCCGGGCGGCCGGGGCCTGCGCGTAGGTGCCGCCGCCGCACGCCACGACGAGGCGCCGGCGTCCCGCGAGCCCGGCCAGCACGGCCCGCTCGCGCTCGCGGAAGTGCGCCTCGCCCGACTCGGCGAAGATGCGCGCGATGTCGCGCCCCTCCGCCGCGACGATGGCGTCGTCCAGATCGAGGAAGTCCCAGGCGAGCAGCCGCGCCAGAGCCTGGCCGACCGTCGTCTTGCCGGCTCCCATGAAGCCGACGAGGAACAGGGGGGATTCATCCCGGGGCACGGCGGTGTCCTTGGAACGCTTTCCGGCCCCTAGGAAGCGGCCGCTTCGTCCCGGCGCGTCAGCATCCGTTCGAGGAAGCCGGTGTCGAGGTGGCCGCGGATGAAATCGGCGTCGTTGAGGATGCGGCGGTGCAGCGGGATGTTGGTGTGGATCCCCTCCACCACCATGACCTCGAGCGAGCGGCGCATCCGCGAGATCGCCTCCATGCGGTTGTTCCCGCGCGTGATGAGCTTGGCGATCATCGAGTCGTAGTACGGCGAGATGCGCGCCTCCGGGTGGGCGGCGGTGTCGATGCGCACGCCGGGGCCTCCCGGGACGTGGAAGGTGGTGATGGTGCCGGGCGACGGCACGAAGGTCTCCGGGTGCTCGGCGTTGATGCGGCACTCGATGGCGTGACCCGTGTGCACGACGTCGTCCTGGCGGAACCCGAGCGACTCCCCCGCCGCCACCTTGATCTGCTCCTTGATGAGATCGATGCCGGTGACCATCTCGGTGACCGGATGCTCGACCTGGATGCGGGTGTTCATCTCCATGAAGTAGAAGCGCCCCTCCTCGTCGAGGAGGAACTCGAGGGTGCCGGCGTTCTGGTAGCCGACCGAGCGCGCCAGGCGCACCGCGGCGTCCGCCATGCGCTTGCGCAGCTTGCCGCCGAGGGCGGTGGAGGGCGACTCCTCGAGGATCTTCTGGTGCCGCCTCTGGATGGAGCACTCGCGCTCCCCGAGGTGGACGATGTTGCCGAAGGCGTCTCCCAGCACCTGGAACTCGATGTGGCGCGGGTTGCGCAGGAACTTCTCGAGGTACACGTCCGGAACCCCGAAGGCCGCCTGCGCCTCGGTGCGCGCGGCGGTGAGCGCCGCGGGAAGGTCCTGGGCGGCGTTGACGACGCGCATGCCGCGCCCGCCGCCGCCGGCGCTGGCTTTCACGATCACCGGGTAGCCGATCTCGCGCGCCAGCGCCTGGATGCCGACGGGGTCATCCGGCAGGCCGCTGTCGGGGCCGGGCACGCAGGGCACGCCGGCGGCGCGCATCGCCCGCTTGGCTGCCACCTTGTCGCCCATCGTGCGGATGCACGCGGCGCTGGGGCCGATGAAGGTCAGGCCGGCCTGCTCGACGCGCGCGACGAATTCGCCGTTCTCGGACAGGAAGCCGTAGCCCGGATGGATCGCCTGCGCGCCGCTGACGACGGCCGCCGACAGGATCGCGGACTGGTTCAGATAGCTCTGACCCGGAGCGGCCGGGCCGATGCACAGGGCCTGGTCGGCCTGACGCACATAAGACGCGTCCCGGTCG
>DASRAU010000011.1:0-9232 GCA_035638075.1 Verrucomicrobiia bacterium | reverse complement strand
GTAGCGCTGGGCGCGCGCCTGCTCCTCCTGCAGCTTGCGGCGGAAGAAATCGCGCAGGTAGAGGTGGGTGAGCTGGTCCACGGTGGCGAGCTGGTAGTTGCGCGCGTTGTCGATCGCCACCGCCGCCTGCTGCGCCACGGTGGTCAGCACCGAGACGTGCTCCACGCCGTAGGCGCCGATGCGCGGGCTCTGCACGCACAGCACGCCGATCGCTTCGTTGCCATGCTCCACCGGCAATGGCGCCGCGAGGATGGCGCGCACCTCCGGGTCGAGCACCACCGGCGCGCACGGCAGCGAGTCCCTCTCGGCGTGCAGATCGGTGAGCATCAGCGGCCGCTTGGCCTCGACGACCCAGTGAGTGAAGCCCTCGCCGAGCGGCCGCTCCTGGCGCGGCTGCACCCGGCCGTCGCGGGCCACGAACTCGACGTAGGTCTCGATGGCCCCCCGCTGCCGCAGCGACAGGATGAGATAAGGCGCGTCGAGGATGCGCGTCAGGTGGAAGGCGATGCGCGAGAAGACCACCTGGGGATCGAGGCTGCTGCTGATCTCCCGGCCGATGGTGTTGACGGTCTTCAGCTCGCGGGTGCGGGATTGCACCTGCTCCAGGGCGCGGCTCAGCTCGGTGCGCGCGCGCGTGAGCTTCTTGAGGAGCGCCGCGGCGAACAGGATCGTCCCCCCGAGCGGCGCGAAGCCGCCGACGCCGGAGGCGGCGTACAGCAGCGCCAGGCCGAGCGCCAGCGGGATGGCGTAGATCTCGAGCGTCGGCAGCAGGCGCAGGTAGTGCCCGATGTACGGAAAGACCGGCTCACCCTTGAGGATGACCGCGGTCACCATCACCGCCAGGTTGGCCAGGCTGTACACGGCGTAGAGAGTCGCGATGGTGCCGACCGTGCCCCAGGTCGCTTCGCTCACCGGCCACTCGGTCGCGAGCTCGCTCGCCGCCCACTGTCCCGCCCATGCCGCGAGGACCAGGCTGCCGGTGTTGAGGGCGGCCCCGGCCCAGTACGAGTTGCGATCGCACTCCGGGTCGAGCCGCCGCAGGAAGGCGCCGGCGATCCCGCCGAACAGGGCCACCGCCACCGGCAGCGGCGGCGGCAGGACGGCGAGTGCCGTCAGCATGTACGTCATGTCGAGCGAGATCGACAGCGTGGCGCGCGGAAAGAGCGAGAACGAGAAGAACCAGGACAAAGCAATAAAAAGGCCGAAGCAGGCGAGCGGCATGACGGAGGCCGCGAGCAGGTGCCGCGCCGGAACGAGAAAAGGCAGGGAGGCGCCGATCGCCGCGACGCTCAGCGCGATCGCGAAGACGGTGAAGCGCCGTTCCCCCTCGTCCAGAAACGGCACACCCTTTCCCCGGGCTCGTCCCATCAGGGCGAATCTAGAGACCGTCCGCCCGGGTCGCAACCCGCTGAGCCCCCTGTCGGATGGTTGACAGTGCCGCGAAGGGCGCACTAGGATTCGGCCTCCCGTGAGTGCGCGCCCGGAACGCCTCATCCTGACCCTTCCCCCCGACCCCGCGTTCGCGCGTCTGGCGCGGCTGGCGGCGCTCCATTTCCTCCGGCAGCAGGGGGCCCGGGCCCTCGAGGCGCGCCGCCGGGCCCGGCAGGTCGAGACCCGCTGCAAGGCGGCCCTGAAGGCGGCCGCCCGGGCCGCGGGGTCGCTCAAGCCGCTGGCGATTACGTTTTCGGCGGGCGCCCAGTCGTTGCTGGTCGTGGACAAGGGGGGGCCGCGAGGCCGGCTGCTGGTCGTGCCGCGGCGGAAGACGGCATGAGCGCGCCGCTCGGGGTCATCGGCGGCAGCGGCCTCTATTCCATGGCCGGCCTGGAGCGGGCCGAGGAAGTCCGGGTCGACACCCCGTTCGGGGAGCCCTCCGACGCCTACATCAAGGGCGTCATCGGCGGCCGGACCATCGTCTTCCTGGCGCGGCACGGGCGGGGGCATCGCCTGCTGCCGACCGAGCTGAACTTCCGCGCCAACATCGCCGGGTTCAAGATGCTCGGGGTCGAGCGGCTGGTGTCGGTCTCGGCCGTCGGCAGCATGAAGGAGAACCTGCACCCGCTCGACGTGGTGCTGCCGGACCAGTTCATCGACTGGACGCGCCGCCGTGTCAGCACCTTCTTCGGCGACGGCGTGGTGGCGCACGTGTCCTTCGCCGACCCCGTCTGCGCCGAGCTGCGCGGCGTGGTGCGCGGCGCGGCCGAAGGAGTGAAGGTGCGCCTGCACGACGGCGGGACGTATCTCTGCATCGAGGGACCGCAGTTCTCCACGCGCGCCGAGTCGCATTTGTACCGCTCGTGGAACGTGGACGTCATCGGCATGACCAACGCGCAGGAGGCCAGGCTCGCGCGCGAAGCGGAGATGTGCTACGCGACGATGGCCATGGTCACCGACTTCGACTGCTGGAAGGAGGACGAGGGGGCGGTCACCGTCGAGGAGATCGTGGCGCGGCTGCACGACAACGCCAGGAACGCCGAGACGATCGTCACCCGCACCCTGGCCTCCCTGCCGGAGAAGCGCACCTGCCCGTGCGGCAGCGCCCTGGCCATGGCCATCCTGACCGAACGGGCCCGCATCCCCGCCGAGGCGAAAAAGCGTCTGCGCCCGATCGCGGGGACGCGGCTCGACTGACTTTTTCTCCCGGAGATTCAGAAGACATGGCGCTGCTCGTCGTCGGCTCGGTCGCGTTCGATACCGTCAAGACTCCCTACGGCAAGGTCGACGAGGTGCTCGGAGGCTCGGCGACGTATTTCTCGGTCGCCGCGTCGTATTTCACGCCGGTTCGCCTGGTGGCGGTGGTGGGGAAGGATTTCGGCGACGAGCCGATCCGCCTGTTCAAGTCGCGCGGCATCGACGTCTCCGGCCTCGAGGTGGCGGACGGCCAGACCTTCCGCTGGAGCGGCGAATACTCCGAGGACCTCAACGATCGCACCACCCACGCCACGCACCTGAACGTCTTCCAGTCGTTCCGCCCGAAGATGCGCAAGCAGGACAAGGGCGCCCCGTTCCTCTTCCTCGGCAACATCGATCCCGATCTGCAGCAGCAGGTCCTGGGCGAGGTGAAGCCGGAGTTCGTCGCCTGCGACACCATGAACTTCTGGATCGAGGGGAAGAGCGACAGCCTGAAGCGCCTCCTGGGCTCCGTGCACGGCCTCGTCATCAACGACTCGGAAGCGCGGCTGCTCGCCGGCGAGCTGAACACGGTGGCCGCGGCGCGCCGCCTCATGGACCTCGGCCTCAAGTTCCTGGTGATCAAGCGGGGCGAGTTCGGCGCCGCGCTCTTCCAGGGCGGACACTACTTCGCGGTGCCCGCGTACCCGGTGGAGCGCCCCGTCGATCCGACCGGGGCGGGGGACTCCTTCGCCGGCGGCTTCATGGGCTTCCTGGCGCGCGAGAAGAAGGTCGGCGGGCCGGCGATGCGCCAGGCGATGCTCTACGGCACGGCCATGGCCTCGTTCTGCGTCGAAGACTTCAGCCTCCGCCGCCTGGCCGCGCTGAGCGAGAAGGCGATCGAGGCGCGCGTCGCCGAGCTGCGGGACTTCCTCGACGTCGACGGACCGCCGCGCAAGCGATGACCGGGGCGGACGCCTCCTCCGCCGTCCGCCGCCCGCCCGGGCTCCTGTTCGTCCTCCTGCCGGCGCTGCTCGCGCCGGTCGCCGTCTTCCTGGCGTTCGCGGTCGCGGCCGCCTCGCCCGCGGCGGGCCGCATCGCGCTTCCCATGCTCGCGACGCTCGCCGTCTACCCGGTCTTCGCCCGCTGCGTGACGGAGGGACGCCGCGCCGCCGCCATCACGGCGGCCCTGCTGTGGGCCGCGAGCCTCTCCGCCTCGCTCATCACGCACACCGCCCGCGATCCCGCGGCGGCGGGGGCGGGAGTCTTCATGGGACCGCCGTATCGCGACGAGATGTTCGCCTTCATCGCGTCGGGACAGGGACGCGAGTCGGACCCGGCCCGCTTCGTCCCGCAGCACCTGCTGCACGCCGGGATCTTCGCGGTCGTCACCCTCGCGAGCGGCGGGGTCCTCGGCCTTCTCATGGGCGCGGTCCTCGTCGGCTACATGTCGTACTACGTCGGGGCGCTCGCCTCGGGGCCGCAGGCGATGACCGCCGGGCTTCTCGGCTGGCCGCCGTACGCCGTCGTCCGCGTCGTCGCCTTCGTGATCCTCGGCGCGGTCCTGGCGCGCCCGCTTCTCGTGCGCCTGCGCGGGCGGCCGGAGCGCCTGCTCGCCCAGCCGGCCGACCGGCGGCTGCTCGGCGTCGCGCTCGCGCTGCTGCTCCTCGACATCGTCCTGAAGGCGGTCGTCGCCCCCGCCTGGGCCGGGATCCTCCGCCCGTGCCTGCCGCCCTGAACGGCGCGTCTCCTTGACACTCCCGGGAGCGCTCACTACGATGGCGCTCCCTCGGAGAAGCGATGTCCCCGAACGAGATCAGCGGCCACTTCGACGGCGCCGGCATGCGCCTCGGCGTCGTCGCCGCCCGCTTCAACGACTACATGGTCGAGCGCCTGGTCACGGCGGCGCTCGACGCGCTGCGCCGCCACGGCGTGCGCGACAGTGACGTCACGCTCGTGCGCGTGCCGGGAGCGCTGGAGATCCCGGTCGCGGCCCGCCGTCTCGCCGCCTCCGGCACGGTCGAAGCGGTCGTCACACTCGGCTGCGTCATCCGCGGCGACACCGTTCACTTCGACCAGGTCGTCGCCGACGCGTCGCGCGGCGTGTCGCTCGCGGCGCTCGACACCGGGGTGCCGATCACCTGGGGGGTGATCGCCGCCGAGAACCTCGAGCAGGCGATCGATCGGGCCGGCGGGAAGGCGGGAAACCGCGGCTGGGACGCGGCGGTGGCCGCCGTCGAGATGGCCAGCCTGCTGCGCCGCCTGCCCGCGGCCGCTCCGGCCGTGGCGCGGAAGGACTGAGGTCGCCATGGCGTCCCGCCACCAGGCCCGCGAGTTCGCCCTGCAGATGCTCTACCAGGCGGAGGTCGGCGGCATGCCGATGCCCGAGGTGATCGACGGCTTCTGGCGCCACGAGGAGCCGGTGCAGGACGACGTGCGCGGCTTCGCGACCCGCCTGGCGCTCGGCGCCACCGCGTCGCGCGACGAGGTGGACGCGCTCCTGCGCGAAGGCATCGAGAACTGGCGCCTGGAGCGTCTCGGCACCGTGGACCGGGCGGTTCTGCGCCTCGCCGTCTTCGAGTTCCTGCACGAGCCGGAGACCCCCCGGATCGTCGTCATCGACGAGGCCATCGAGGTCGCGAAACGCTATGGCGGCGAGGAGTCGGGGCAGTTCGTCAACGGCATCCTCGACGCCATCCGCAAGCGCCTCGACGCGGTCGCGCCGGGCGATCACGAAAGCGTGATCCCGCCCCCCGCCGCTGGCGGTCCCCCCGCAAAAGAATAGATTGGTCCTCTGGCCGCGCCCCCGCCGCGCGGCCGCTTTGCGCCATTTTCAGGCGGGCCGCGACCCGTCCGCGCCGCGCGGCCGACGGGCAAGGAGACAGGTTCTCTTGAGCGTCGTCGGCAGTCTCGAAGATCTCTCCTTCCCGGACATCCTGCAGGTCGTCCACCTGAGCCGACAGTCGGGCACGCTCATCCTCAGCGACAAGGAGGGCGAGCGGCGCGTCCGCTTCCGCCACGGCCTGGTCTGCGACGCGAGCCTGGGAGCCGGACGGCCCGCGCTCGACGAGCTGCTGATCTCGAAGGGTCTCGTCGCCCCGGCCGCCCTCGAGCCGGCGCGCACACGCGCCGCCGAAACAGGGGAGTCCCTGGCGGCGGCGCTGGTCGGGCTCGGCGCGCTGTCGCAGGAAACGCTCGATCGCGTCGTGCGCGACGAGCTCCGTGACCTGGTGCGCTCCTTCGTGCTGCTGCAGGAAGGAGAGTTCCGCTTCGAGGCGGACGAGTCGGACCCGCCTCCCGAGGAGGCGGCGGGACTCGAGCCGGAGGCGATCCTCGGCGGTCTGCCGCAGGCGGCGCCGCGCTGGACGGAGGCGTCCGCGCAGGGTGTGCCTCGCCAGGTGTTGCTGGTGAGCGAGCGCTCGTTCCTGACGCTGGCGCTGCGCGAAGAGCTGGAGCGGGTGGGTTTCGAAGCCACGACGTGCGCCACGGCCGCCGCCGGCGAGACCGCCGGGCGCGAGCTGGCGGCGCGCGGCACCGCCTTCTTCCTCGTCTGCGACCTGGTGCTGCCCGACGCGACGAAGACCGGATGGGGCGGCGGCATCGAGCTCGTGCGCAACCTGCGCGGCGCCGTTCCCGATCTCCTGGCGGTGATGATCGGCGAGCTGCGTCATGCGAGCGCCGCCGTCATGGCCCGGAGCGCCGGTGCGACCGGCTACCTGGCGCTTCCGGACCTGGCGCAGACGCCGTTCGAGGACGTGGGAGTCCGGGTGCGTGACTTCTGCGTGCAGCTCGGCTCGACCCTCTGCCTCTCCGACCAGCTGGCGCAGATCGACTGGTCCGCCGGCGGCCGGACGGTGCGGGTCGCCGATCCGCTGCAGCTCCTGCGCGGCCTCATCGGCGAGCTGCAGGCGGAGCCGGCCGGCGATGTGTCGCTGCTGGTGCTGCGGCTGGCCTCCGAGTATTTCGAGCGCGCGGCGCTGTTCGCCGTGACCGACGGGCGCGCCATCTGCCGGGGCGCCTTCGGGAAGCCGGTGGACGAGCGCATGCGCGGCGCCACCTTCCCGCTCGAGGCCGGCTCGATCCTGAGGGCGGCCGTCGATCGCGGCGAATCCTCGGTGGCCCCGGTTCCCGACGATGCGGCGAACGGCGCGCTCCGCGCCCGGCTCGGCCCGCCCGAGCCGAAGAACGCCGCGGTGCTGCCGGTGCACGGCGGTCACGAGGTGTTCGGCATCCTCTACGGTGACAACGCCGTCAGCGGCGAGCCGTTCGACGACCTGCGTCCGCTGGAGATCTTCCTGTCGCAGGCCGGGCTGACGCTCCAGAACGCCCTGCTGCGGCGGCGGATCGCCAGCCTCGAATCGCGCCCCGCGGCGGAGCAGGTGAAGGCGGCATGATCGTCGGCTGCCCTTCCTGTCGCCGGCAGTTCCGCGTGGACGATTCCCGCGTCCGCCCCGGGTCGAAGATGCGCTGCGCCCGCTGCGGCCACACGTTCGCGTCCGCCGAGCCCGGCGGGCCGCCCGCCGCCAGGGCCGGCTCCCCGAAGGCGCCGGCCTCCCGACAGTCTTCCGCCGCCGCGGCTCGTCCCGCCGGGACACCCTTTGCCGCCGTGGGCGGCGATGCGCCGCTGGTCCTTCTGGCCGACGCCGGACGTCCGGTGCGCAGCCTTCTCCGGCCGATCCTGGCCGAGCTCGGCTGCCGCGTGGAAACGGCCGACGACGGCACCGCCGCCTTCAAGGCGGTGGTGGCGCGCAAGCCGTCCGCCATCGTGGCCAGCGTGCACCTCGGGGGCCTCTCGGGCGTGGCGATCTGCGAAGGCGTCAAGGGGAGCCCGCACCTCAAGGACACCAAGGTCGCGCTCCTCGGCTCCGATCTCTCGGCCGACCTGTTCAACCGCGACACCGCGCTGGCCTACGGCGCCGACGTCTTCCTCGAAGAAGGAATGGCGGAGGAGGCGCTGCGCGCGGCGCTGCGCGACATGCTGCCGGCGCCGCCGGCGCCCGAAACCGACGATGCGGAGGCTGCGACCGGAAACGATTGGGAGGGCTCCGACTTCAGTCTCGACGGACTGGATTCTCCCGAACCGGCGCCGAAGCCCGGCAGCCGTCCGGCCGAGGAAATCGCCCGGCTCGCCCGCCTGATGCTCTCGGACCTCAAGCTCTACAACCCCGATCGCTTCGCCCAGGCCCTGCGCAGCGGCCAGATCCTGGAGATCTTCAAGGCCGAGTTGAGCCGTGGCCGGGACCTCGTCGACCAGCGCTTCCCGCAGACCGCCTCACGCCAGGAGATGCTCGCGGCGGCGTTGCGCGAGGGCATCGAGCGCGAGAGCGCTCCGGCGCGCTGAAGGTCAGAACCTTCGCCTGAGTCTCCCAGGCCCCGGCGAAGTCGTTCCTGTTCCCTCTCACCCGCCAACCGCCAACCGTTCCGACGGTCGCGCACCAGGCGTTCTCCCGGTCGGCTCTCTCGATCAAGACCCGGGAGCATCTGCGACAAGGGCTATTGGGTGACGTAGGCGAAGAGGTTGACGTTCACGGTCTTATCTGTCGTGTTGAACAGGCGGACTCGGTAGCGGGGGAAGGCGAGGGTCTGGCGGGCTTGCTGGGAGGCATGCATTCGGTCGGTCCCCTGCGTGAGGGCGGCGCGGATCTCGAGGGGGAACTGCAGGAGGCCGTCTTCCTCGTAGGCGCGCGTGACGGTCTCTTCGTCGGGGATGAGGTAGGCGCCGACTTCACCGGCCTTCAGCGCGCGGCCGGCGGCGCGGCCGCTCAGGCTGAGGACGATGCCGGTGTAGCCCTCGGCGGTCACCACCCCGCCGTCGATGAGGCGGCCGCGTTCGGACGGCTCGACCGGCGGCACGGTCAGATCCTTGAGGCTGATGAGCTGCGCGTGCGGGATGGCCACCGGCACCGTGACGTCCCCCTGCACCCGCTGCACCTGCGGGAAGTTGATCACGCGCACCGGGCGGACCGCCTCGTCGGCGGCCCCGCGGGCCGGGAGCGCCAGGAGCAGTAGAGCCAGGGCCAAGACGACGGTGACGCCGCGCATCGGAGACCTCCCGCGAAAAGGCCGGTCCGCGGGCGCGGCCGGCGGGATTCCAGGCGGGATCGCTCCCGCGCCGAGCGGTCAGGATAACGCGAGCGGTCCAGCGTGCCCCCGAGAATGTGGATTCCCGGCAGACTGGAAGAAGGGGGTCGAACTGACGCGTGAGTCGGCCTAGAACGCCAGCTTCAACTGGTGCCGGGAGTTGTTCTTGTAGAGAGGAGAGGTCCAGAGGCGCCGGTAGAGGTGCGCCCAGAGAGGCGGAGTCGCGGTGCGGGCGGGAAACAGGCGCCGCGAGAAGACCCGGGACCAGGGCCAGCGCTCCGGGGTCAGGCCGAGGTGCATGGCGGGAGTGCCGCTTTGGGAGACCCGCTCGCTTCTTTTCTTGACGAAGTTGCGCCACACCGCGGTCAGGAACATCTGCTCCATGACCGCGTTGAGCCGGCGGCCGAAGGCGATCGTCTCGCGCCGCTGGTGCGCCAGCGAGTGCCGCAGGATCTTGTGCAGCAGATCCACCGGGAACATCCGCTCATCGCGGACCCGGGCCGCTTCGCTGCGGGGTGATCCCTTCGGACCGCGCTCCGGGTTC
>DASRAU010000010.1:0-67115 GCA_035638075.1 Verrucomicrobiia bacterium | reverse complement strand
CGTCGGTCGTCATGTCCGACATGCCGATGGCATCGTACAGGCTCGTGCCCGGGCGGCGCACGGTGGCGACGACGAAATCGCCGCGCTGCAGCTCGGTGACGTTCGGGCCCACCTCCTCGACCCGGCCGAACGACTCGTGGCCCAGCACCAGGATCGACTCCCCGGCGGGCGCCTGCCCGTACTCGGCGGCGTTGATCTCGCGGTCGGTCGCGTCAACTCCAACCTGAAGCACCCGCACCAGGACCCCGCGCCCATGCGGGACGGTCTTCAGGTCGGGTTTCGGAAGCTCGGCCAGGTGGACGCTGTCCTTCCGGCCGGGGACGACCGCAATCGCCTTCATGTCACTGTCCTCCTGAAGAGAGAAGAAGCGCGTGCCCGTCCGGGTCGCGCAGGAGCGCTTCGTGGGAGATCTCCGCGGCGATCGTCCCGGTGATCGGGGAGGCCGCGCCGGCATGGCTGACCTCGCGTCCGCCGGCGTGAAGCGCCGCGGTTGAGGCCCGCGTCACGTCGGACGCGGCGAGCCGCGTCTGCCAGTGGATCCGATCGTTGCTGCGCTCGTCTTCCGGGGCGGGGCGCCCGTCGGAGGGCGCCAGGTACTCGAGCAGCTCGATGCCCGGCCCCGCGGCCGCGCGCAGCGCCGTGATGCGCAGCCGGGCGCCGAAGACCGCGTTCAGGTGCTCCTGCTCGGGGCCGTAGTTCTCGCTCTCGCCCGCCACGCGCAGGCCGAGCGCGTCGCGGTAGAAGGCGAGGCTGCGGTCGGTGTCGGCGACCACGATCGCGGTGTGGTCGATGCCGAGGAAGAGCGCGTCCCGGCTCTGCCAGCGCGCCTCCCCCTTGCCGGCGGGGAATTGCAGGATCTCCAGGGCGTGGCCGTCCGGATCCTTGAAGTAGAAGGCGCGGATCCCCGCCGCGGCCCGGTTCCAGTCCGGCAACGTCTGCGGTCCACTGCTCGCGTGGGTCACGTGGTGCTCGCGCAGGCGGGTGTAGGCCCGATCCATGTCGCTGACGATGATGGCGACGTGCTGGAACCAGCGGTCGTTGCTGCGCGAGTCGGCCGGGACCGGACGTCCCTCCGGGGCCAGGTACTGCGTCAGGACGAGCGTCTCGCGCCCGAGGCGCAGCCGCGCGATGCGGGCACGGGCCCCCGGGACCGCCTCGACCCGCTCGAACTCCGCCCCCGCGGCGTCGCGCTCCGACACCTTCTCGAACTGCAGCACGCCGGTGAAGAAGCCGACGGAGCGGTCGAGATCGCCAACGGTCATGCCGACGTCGACGACCGCCTGCACGGGGGCGGGCGCCGGCGCGGCGGCGAGCAGGATCCACGCGACAGCCAGGAAGGGCAGCGGACGCCGCGGCCGGATCATGCCGCGATCCTTTCGGCGAGGTGATCGCCGACGCGCAGGGCGTTCGCCATGATGGTGAGCGCCGGGTTGACCGCGCTCGACGACGGGAAGAACGAGCCGTCGACGACGTACAGGTTGTCGAGCTCGTGCGCCTTGCAGTTCCGATCGAGGACCGAAGCGCCGGGGTCCGTCCCGAAGCGCAGCGTGCCGTTCTGGTGCGCCACGCCCGCCAGCGGAATCCGCTTGCCGATGTAGGCCTGCATCGAGAAGAGATCCTGGACGCAGCGATCGCCGTGGGCGCCGCAGCGCGTCTTCTTCATGAACTCCTTGACCTTGGACTGCAGGCGGCGGTGCCCTTCTTCGTTGTTGGGGCGGTAGCGGAGCTGCACCCGCCCGTCGGCGGAGAGCGTGACCCGGTTCTCGGGATCGGGAAGGTCTTCGGAGGTCAGCCAGAAGTCGAGCGAGTGCCGCGCCATCTTCTCGAGCGTGAAGCCGGGGACGATCTTCGGCGCGCCGGCCGCGAGCACGTTGCCGTCGGTCTTGCCGACGAAGGAGATGTGCCCGAGCGGGTAGTCCCAGTCGGGGGCCGACCGGTAGTAGTCGTTGATCGCGAGGGTCTTCTGGAACACCGTCGGGTTCTCGCACAGCGAGACCGCCAGCATGACCGAGTTCAGGTGGCACATGTAGTTGCGGCCGACGAGGCCGCTGCCGTTGGCGAGCCCGTCGCGATGCCGGTCGCCGGCCGATCGCAGGAGCAGCGCGGCCGAGTTGATGGCGCCGCACGACACCACGACGAGGCCTCCCTCGTAGACCTCCTGCGCGCCGCCCCGCTCGACGTGCACGGTGCGGACGGCGCGCCCTGTCGCATCGGTCTCGAGACGGGTGACGGTGGCGCCGGTGAGCAGGCTGACGTTGGGGTGCTCGAGGGCCGGGTCGACGCAGATCACCTGCGCGTCCGCCTTGGCGTAGACGAGGCACGGGTGCCCGTCGCAGGTGGCGCAGCGGATGCACCGGCTCCGGCGCGGATTGGCCTCGTCGAGCATCACCGCCAGCGGCACGTGGAAGGGACGCAGCCCCTGGCGCGTGAGATCCGCGGAGAGGGCCGCGAGGCGCGGCTCGTGGCTCACGGGCCGGTGATCGTAAGGGGCCGACGCCGGCGGATCGGTGGGGTCGATGCCGCGCTCCCCGTGCACCTGGTAGAGGCGCTCCGCCTGCGTGTAGTACGGCTCGAGCTCCTCGTAGGCGAGGGGCCACGCGGGCGAGACGCCGCCATGGTGCCGCACCTCCCCGAAGTCCTCGCGGCGCATCCTGAGAAGTGCCGCGCCGTAGAACTTGGTGTTGCCGCCGACGCAGTAGTGCGCCCCGGCGTGGAACTCGCGGCCGCGATCGTCGAGCCAGCCCTCGCGGATGTTGTACTTGCCGTCGGTGACGGCGGCGCGCGTCGACCAGTTGTCGGTCTCGCGCGGCACGTAGTCGCCCCGCTCGATCAAAAGAATGCGCTTGCCGGTCGGGGCGAGGCGCCAGGCGAGGGTCCCGCCGCCGGCGCCGGTGCCGATGATGATGACGTCGTAGCGGTTGGCGTTGTCCATGGTCTCCTCAGTGGCCGCAGCGGAACAGGCACGCGACCCGCGCGTCGTGGTGCAGCTTGGCGCACAGCACGGCCCGCGTGCCGCGCGCCCGGACGTAGGCCTCCGCCGCCAGGAGCATCCCGAGCAGCGGGGCGGTGTAGTAGATCCACAGGCCGTGCAGCAGCCCCGCCGGCAGCGCCGAGGCGGTGGTGCGGGCCGGGTTCATGCTCATGCCCGAGAGCGGCGCCTCGAAGGTGATGAAGCAGGCGACGAGTGTCGCCGCCGCGAACCCGGTCAGATGCATCAGCCCCCGGGTGTTCGAGACGACGAGCACGGTGAGCATGAGCAGGAACGAGATCACGATCTCCGCCAGGAACGCCGTTCCCGCCCCGGCGGGGCCGGGAAGGGTGGCGGCGTAACGCACCGCCGGGTTCGCCAGCGCGGTGCGGGCCGGCAGCGCCACGAGCAAAACCGCGAGCAGGCCGCCGGCGAACTGCGCCGCGACGTAGAAGGCGGCGTCGGCCGGGGCGATCTTCCCGAGGCGCAGGAAGGTCAGCGTCACCGAGGGGTTCATGTGCGCCCCCGAGCGCCGCCCCCACGGGGAATAGATGAGCGCCGCCGCCGTTCCTCCCATCAAGAGCCCCATGAGCATCCGGCGCTCCGTGCCCGAGCCGATGGCCCGGTGGAGGGGGGACGCCGGATGCTCGAGGAGGATGGTGAAGAGGGTGGCCGACACCATGAAGAGGCCGAGGGCCGCCGCCTCGATCAGGTACTCCGGCCAGTGCCGGCGGAGAAGGGTCATCACACCGTGATGGATGCGACAGCCCGGGCGGAAGATTCACGGCGCGCCGGTTTCTCCGCGAGAACCTGCTCCGAGAGACGCAGGACTTCTCCGACCGACCAGGCCTGGAAGGGGCAGCCGCGCGGCGCATGCGGCGCGTCGCCGTCGGCGATCTCCGAGACGTGCCCGAGCCCCGCCGCGGCGAGATGCTCCGTCAGGGGAAGAAGGAAGCGCGCGCGGGCCTGGCGCAGGGCGAGAGGCGAAGAGCCACGCACGCGGACCCAGGCCTCGACGAACGGGCCGAGGAGCCAGGGCCACACCGTGCCCCGGTGGTAGACGCCGTCCCGTTCGGCCACGCCCCCGAGGTAGCGGGGGGCGTACCCCCGCGCGCCGGGTTCCAGGCTGCGCAGACCGAGCGGGGTGCAGAGCGCGGCTTCGACCACGTCCACGACCCGGCGGGCGGTCTCGCCCGCGATGACCGGCCAGGGGAGGCCCCCGACCGCGAAGATCTGGTTGGGACGCAGCGTGTCGTCCACGGCGCCGGGACACTGATCGACGTCGATCACGTCGTAGAGACAGCCGCGCTCCGGGTTCCAGAAGCGGCGCTGGAAGGACTCGGCAGCGCGCCGCCAGTCCCCGTCGGGCCGCAGGCCCAGCTCCGCCGCGATGCGCAGCGCGTTGATCCACAGCGCCTGCACCTCGACCGGCTTGCCGCGCCGTGGCGTCACCACGTGCTCTCCGACGCGCGCGTCCATCCAGGTGAGCTGCACGCCGTCGCTCCCCGCGGCCAGCAGCCCGTCGTCGTCCATGCGGATGCCATAGCGCGTGCCGCGGGCGTAGCCCGAGACGATGGCGGCGACCGCCCGGATCAGCGCGGAACGGCTCTCTCCGGCCTCGGAGGAGGCGCGCAGGAACTCGTGCACCGCCACGACGTACCAGAGCGAAGCGTCGACCGCGTTGTATTCCGGCTCGTCCCCCTGGTCGGGGAACCGGTTCGGCAGCATCCCCTCCGACACGGAGCCCGCCCACTCCAGAAGGATGCGCCGCGCCGTCTCGAGTCGTCCGGTCGCCAGGCACAGCCCGCGCAGCGCGATGAAGGTGTCGCGTCCCCAGTCGGCGAACCACGGGTAGCCGGCGATGATGCTCGCGCCCTCGCCGCGGCGGACGAGGTAGTCCTCGGCGGACCGGTGCAGGCGCGACGGGAAGGCCTGCCGCCGCGCCCGCTCGCCCGCGCGCAGGCGTTGCAGAGCCGAGCGGGCGTCGGGGCCGTCCGGCGCCTGCGTCTCCGCAGACAGCAGGAGGACAGCCTCCCCCTGCGCCAGGTCGAAATGGAACAGACCCGGCGTCGCCAGGTCCTCGACGTGGTCGAGCCCGCGCTCCTTCTCTTCGTCGTACTGGAAGCCGCGGTACCAGTCGGGGCGCGCATCGTAGGCGCCGTTGTGCGTCGCCGCGATGCCGGGAACGCCGTCATAGGGGCGCCAGACGAGGTGGCCGGGCCCGGCCTCGACCGACTCGAAGCGGAACGCCGGGTTCTCGTGGTGCAGGGCGTGGTAGTCCCTCCCCGAGAGAAAGAGCCGCACCGCGAGGGAGGCTTTGCCCTCGCCGGCGATGCGCTTCCACGACAGCGCGGTCACGCCGGAGCCGCGCCGCACGAAGAGCTGCTGCTCGACGATCGTCCCGTCCTCGAGCGTGAAGCGCCAGGTCGGCCACGGATCGTCGCGGAAGCCGTCGAGCCGCGCCGTGACCATCGGATGGATCCCGCCGGGCCGGTAGCGCTGCGGCTGGAGGACCGTCGTCCCCGCCGTGGTGGTCACGATGGCTTCGAGACCGTTCACGAGGACGAAGCGGCCCACCGGCGGCCGGGCGGCGGCGAGCAGCAGCGCGTGATAGCGCCGGCTGCGCACGCCCCCGACGGTGCCGGAAGCGAACCCGCCGAGGCCGTCGGCCTCGAGCCACTCCCTGCCGTCCGTCATGCGCGGACCGAGGCGGCCGGCCGCGCGGCCGACCCGAGGGACGAGCCGGTCCGCGCCGCCAGGCGGCCGCGCACCAGGGCGTCGAGCGACAGCGGCCCCGGGCCCTCGATGGCGACGTAGGCGAGCAGGACGATGTAGAGGTACTCGATGAAGCCGAACAGATCGCCGAGAGAGGCGAGCTCCGCGGCGCGCGCGGTCGCGATCGCCACCACCATCACCACGACGAGCGGCACCGCCGCGAGGCGCGAGAAGAGGCCGGCGAGGAGCAGGGCGCCGCAGACGAACTCCACTCCGGAGGCGAACGGCGCCTGGAGCTGCGGCGCGGGGATTCCGAGGCTCGCGAAGAAGTCGATCACGTCCGGCAGGTGATGCAGCTTCCCCCACCCGGACAGGAGAAAGACCCAGCCGAGGGTCAGGCGGGCCAGGGTCGGCGGCAGGAAACGCAGCCGCGCGCGCAGCGCCACGAGCAGCGGCTCGATGATCGTGAGTCGGTTCATCACGCACCTCCTTCAGGGCGGCCGCTGTCGGAGGGTCGTCCTCCGCCGGCCGCGCTTCCCCTCAGATGCGGGAGGCGCGCGCGGGGATTCGCCGCGACGACGCTGAATCCCGGAACGGGGGAGCGCCATCCAAGCGGTGCAACGGAACCGGACGCAGCGAACGCACCACGCGAAGCGGAGGCGACGATGAACGAGGCCCAGGCGCTCCAGAGGACGGTCGGCTCGGAGGATGTGCGCGGAAGATTCGCGGTCGCGCATCCGGAGGCCCCGGCGGGGCTCGACCGGGCGGCGGCCCTGATCGCGCTGCGCCGCCTGCAGTTCTACCGCGACCTCCTGCGCCTCGGCTTCGAAGGAACCATCTGGCCCGATCGCGCCAGCCGCACGCTGCGCAGCGAGCGCCTGGCCCTGGGGATCGATCTCCCCGAGCTCGACCTGGTCTCCCTGTGGGCGGTGCGCTGCGGCGACGGGCGCGTGTCGATCCCCTTCATCGAGTACCTGCTGGCGCAGACGCGGGAGACCGCGATTCGCTTCCTGCCGGCGGACGAGACGGGCGCCATCGGCGTCCGGCTGGCGCGGCTCGACGAGGCGATCGCGACCGCCGTCCCCGGCGCCACCGCGCCCGGCGAGTTTCCCCGCCTCGGCGACGTGTTCCTGTCGGAGTTCGACGCGGTGAGCGTGTGCGGGCTCGGGGGCGTGGTGGACCAGCTGCACCACGCGTGCGAAGAGGCCTGCCTCTCCGCCTGGGAGCTTTCCTGAAGCGGACCTGAATCCCGCCGGGGCCGGCCGCATCCAAACGCCGTCCCCCGGGTCCCGGGGTGGGAGTCCTCGCCGTGAAATCGCCTTCGCCGACCTGCCGTGAGGTCCTCGCGCTGCTGACCGAGTACATGGACGGAGCACTGGCGCCGGAGATCGCCGCGGGGTTGACGCGTCACCTCGAAGGGTGCGCCGCCTGCGCCCGGTTTCTCGACTCTCTCAAGACGACCCGGACCGCCGTGAGCCGGCTGCGCTGCGACCAGGTTCCGGACGAGGTCCACGAACGGCTGCGCGCCTTCCTGCGCGCGGCGGGAGGTGCGGCATGACGCAGGATTCGGGCGGGGCTCCGGTGACGAAGCGGGTGGTGATCCTGGGGGGCGGGTTCGGGGGACTGTACGCCGCGCTGCGCCTCGAGAAGGAGCTGCGGCGCGAGCCGGGGCTCGAGGTCACCCTCGTCAACCGGGAGAACTTCTTCCTCTTCACCCCGATGCTGCACGAGGTGGCGGCGAGCGACCTCGACCTGACCAACATCGTCAGCCCGGTGCGCACGCTCCTGAAGCGCGTCGGCTTTTTCCAGGGCGACGTGCAGGGGATCGATCTCGAGCGCAGGACGGTGACCGTGACCCACGGGCTCGACACCCACCCGCACGACCTGCCGTACGACGCGCTGGTGCTGGCGCTCGGCTCGGTGACCAACTTCTACGGCCTGCCGGGGCTCGAGGAGCACGCCCTGACCATGAAGAGCCTGGGCGACGCGGTGCACCTGCGCAACCGGCTCATCCAGCTCATGGAGGAGGCGGACACCGAGTGCTGCGCGCTGGAGCGCAGCCCGCTGATGACCTTCGTCGTCGCCGGGGGCGGCTTCGCCGGCGTCGAGACCATCGCCGGCCTGCACGACTTCGTGCACGCGTCGCTGCGCTTCTACCCGAACATCGGCGCGAAGAACGTGCGTTTCGTCCTGGTCCACCCGGGGGACTACATCCTGCCGGAGCTGGGGGAGGAGCTGGGGCGCTACGCGCAGGAGAAGCTGGCCGCCCGCGGCATCGAGATCCGCGGCCGCGTCAAGGTGAGTGAAGTGGACGGCAAGGGCGTCACGCTGAGCGACGGCGCCGTCATCCCGAGCCGCACGATCGTCTGGACCGCCGGCACGACCCCGAATCCGATGCTGGCGCTCCTGCCCTGCCCGCGCGAAAAGGGCCGCATCAAGGTGGACGAGACGCTGGAGGTCCCGGGCCACCCGGGGGTCTTCGCAGTCGGCGACTGCGCGCTCATCCCCCACAAGTCGGGGGCCTTCCATCCGCCGACGGCGCAGCACGCGCTGCGCGAAGGGTCGGTGGTGGCGCACAACGTCCTGGCGCGCCTGCGCGGCCGGGAGCCGCGCCGCTTCCACTTCGAGAGCCTCGGCCAGCTCGCGGCCATCGGCCGCCGCACCGGCGTCGCGAAGATGTTCGGGATGAAGTTCTCGGGCTTTCTCGCCTGGTGGCTGTGGCGGACGATCTACCTGAGCAAGCTCCCCCGCTTCGAGAAAAAGCTCCGGGTCGCCCTCGACTGGACCCTGGACGTGTTCTTCTCCAAGGACCTGGTCCAGTTCCAGACCACGCGGGCCCGGACGATGTCGTCAGCCGCGCCCGCGGCGAGACCTGTCGAGCCGGCGGCCGCGCGCCGCACTGCTTAGGCGCTCGTGAATCTTCCCGGCCGCGCGTGAATCCAACGCGGCAGACAAGGGAGGTCACGCTCATGAACGTCACGCTGATGAAGAACAGCCGTTCGACACGTCCTTCACGCCGCGCCGGGCTGCGGGCCGCCGCGGCGGGATTCGTCACCATCGCCGCTCTCACGCTCGCGGCGGCGGCCGACCCGATGCTCGTCGAGGAGAAGAAGGTGCTGACCCTCGCGGGCGCGAAATCGGTCGCGGCTGCGGCGGCCTCCGAGGCGCGCCGCAACCAGGCCGGCGGCGCCATTGCCGTGGTGGACGACGGCGGCAACCTGCTCTACCTCGAGCGGCTCGACGGCACCTTTGCGGCCGCCGCGAACATCGCCATCGGCAAGGCGCGCTCCGCGGCGAACTTCCGTCGCGACACGCGCGTCTTCGAGGACGCCATCAGGAACGGCCGCACGTCCCTCATCGCCAATCCGGAGCTGCTGCCGCTCCAGGGCGGCGTGGCGATCCTGGTGGACGGCAAGGTCGTCGGCGGGGTCGGCGTCGCGGGCGCCAACAGCGCGCAGCAGGACGAGGACATCGCCAAGCTCGCGGCCGCGACCCTGGGTTCGTCGACGGCGGTGGCGCAGGGAGGCGGCCGGTGAGCGCGCGGGGCGCGGGCGTCGCGATTGTCTTCGCGGTGACGGGACTGGGGCTGGCGATCGCTCTCCTGACGCCGGTGCTGCTGCCGGTGCACGCGGTGGCGGAGACCACCGTGGACCGGGTGCGCTACTTCCCGTCGGCGGACGTGCAGGCCGCCTTCGACCACGGCGCGGTCCTGCTCGACGCCGGCTCGTTCATGGTGCACGCCAGCCGGCGGGACGCCGCCGGGATGGCGGAGGTCCATCTCAAGGACACCGACATCGTCCACGTCCTGCACGGCGGCGCGACCATCGTGACGGGCGGCACCGTCGTCGGCGGCAAGCCGACCGCGCAGGACGAGGTGCGCGGCGCCTCGATCGACGGGGGCGTGACTCGCCGCCTGGCCGAGGGGGACGTCCTCGTCGTGCCGCGCGGCGTCCCGCACTGGTTCCGGGACGTGAGCGCGCCGTTTCTCTACTACGTCGTCAAGGTCCGCTGAGGAGGAGGACATGAGCCCCCGTTGGATGCTCCCCCTGCTCGCGACGGCGATGGTCCTGGCGCGCGCCGCGGACGCGGCGCCGACGAGCCCCGTGACCGGAGACGCGCCGGCGATCCGTCCGACCGCCGTGGTCGACCTGAACACCGCCGCGGGACTGCAGTCCATGCACGGCGTGTGGCGCTACTCCGACGCGAAGATCGTCGAGGTGGCGCACCGCGATCCGGGTCCGGATCTCAAGGCGAGCGGGGCCGTGAACCGCACCTGGGACATCACGCCGCACGCCGGCGCCGCCGACTTCGACGACCACGCCTGGGAGGTGCTGGCGCCGGGCTCGCTCGATGCGCGCCGCGGCCACGGGCGGCTGTCGTTCAACTGGTACCGGCTCAAGTTCACCGTCCCCGAATCGCTCGGGAAAGTGGATCTCGCGGGTGCGACCGCCGTCTTCGAGGTGGTGGTGGACGACTACGCCGAGATCTGGGTGGACGGGGCGCTGCCGCTCGTCCTCGGGCAATCGGGCGGGGCGCTGGTGCGCGGCTACAACGCCCCGAACCGGGTGGTCGTGTCGCGCGACCTGCGTCCCGGCACAACACACACTCTGGCGGTGTTCGGCGCCAACGGGCCGCTCAGCCAGCCGCCGGCCAACTTCATCTGGATGCGCTCCGCCACGCTCGAGTTCTACCCGGAGGAGACGCCGTTCGGAACGCAGCGCGCGGCGGGGGAGATCCGCCGCCTCGACCCCGGGCTCGACCAGGTGATCGCCCCCGACGCCACGTTCGAGCGGATCGCCTCGGGGTTCCTGTTCACCGAAGGGCCGGTGTGGCACCCGGATGGGTACCTGCTCTTCAGCGATCCGAACGCCAACACCATCTACCGCTGGTCTCCCGATGGACAGGTGTCGGTCTTCCGCGCCAAGAGCGGCTACACCGGCGCCGACATCGGCGAGTACGGCCAGCCCGGGAGCAACGGCCTGACGCTGGACGCCGAAGGACGCCTGACCATCGACGAGCACGGCAACCGGCGCGTGGTGCGCCTGGAGAAAAACGGCGTCGTCACGCCGCTCGCGGAGCGCTTCGAGGGGAAGCGCCTCAACAGCCCGAACGATCTCGTGTATCGATCCGATGGGGCGCTCTACTTCACCGATCCCCCCTTCGGGCTCCCGAAGGCGCACGAAGATTCGCGCAAGGAGCTGCCGTTCTCGGGCGTGTTCCTCCTGAAGGACGGGCGGCTGAGCGCCGTCAGCCGCGACCTCACCGGGCCGAACGGCCTGGCGTTCTCCCCCGACGAGAAAACGCTCTACGTCGGCGACTGGGACCCGCGGCGCAAGGTGGTCATGGAGTACGACGTGCGCCCCGACGGCACGCTCGGTCCCGGGACGGTGTTCGCCGATTTCACCGCCGACGAGGGAGAGGACGCCATCGACGGCATCAAGGTGGACCGGGAGGGGAACGTCTACGTCTCGGGCCCGGGGGGGCTGCACATCCTCGATGCGAAAGGACGCAGGCTCGGGCTCCTGGTCCCGCCGGAGCACCCGCACAACCTGGCCTTCGGCGACGCCGACGGAAAGACCCTCTACCTCGCGGCGCAGACGAGCGTCTATCGCGTGCGCCTGAAGAACGAAGGGATCCGCCCCCCGCTCACGGCGACACGAGACGCCGTGAAGCCCGCGCACTCGGCCGCGCCGTCCGCGTCCGCGGCGGGTCGCTGACATGCGCGCCGTGCTGATGGAACGCTTCGGCGGGCCGGAGGTGCTCGAGCTCGTCGAGAGGCCGACCCCGGATCCCGGGCCGGGCCAGGTGCTCATCCTCGAAGGCCGGAAGACGACCGGCAAGCGGGTGCTGGTCGCATGACCCCGCCGCTATGGGAAGAACGTCCGGAGATCGCGAAGGCGTCGCGCGGTGGCTCAGTCCCGCGGGCGCTTGACCCTGGATCGCAGGAAGGTCCGCAGCGCCCGACGGCAGTCCTCGGGGACCGCGTCCGCCGCCGGCGTCTTCGCGGCGCTTCGGACGGTGCGCAGGCTCTTCAGGTAGTCGGAGCAGCCGTCGCAGCCGGCCAGGTGTGCCTCGAGACGGCGCGACTCGTCCGGGGCCAGGCCGCCCTCGAGGTACTCGGTGAGCAGGTCGATGACCTCGCGGCACTCCTGCATCGAGCGCGCGGCGGACGCGGCCGACCGCGGCGCGCGGGAAGACGCACGACCGCGGCCAGAGGCCGCGGCTCCGTGAGGACGCTTCGAGGGGGAGAGGCGCGGCATCAGGCTCCGCCGCCGTAGACGTAGCGCTTGGCGCGCTCGCGCAGGTACATCCGGGCGCGGTGCAGGCGCGATTTCACCGCCGCGATGCTGAGGCCGAGGATCTGCGCGACCTGCTCGTTGTCCAGCTCCTCCTGGTCGCGCAGCAGGAAGACGGTGCGGTACTCCGGCGCGAGCTCCGCGATCCAGGTGCGCAGGAGGCCCCCCAGCTCCTTGTTCAGGAGGAGCTGATCGACCGCCGGGTGCCAGTCGGGGACGACGGCGACGCGATGGCCGGTGTCGTCGAACTCCGGCATGTACTCCTCGATCGCCACGTGCTTCTGATCGTGGCGCCGCTTGCGCATCTTCATGAGCGCCGAGTTGACGGCGATGCGGTAGATCCAGGTCGAAAGACTCGAGTCTCCCTTGAAGCGTCCGATGTTCTTGAAGACACTCAGGAAGGTGTCCTGGAGCGCGTCCTGCGCGTCATCGTCGTTGCGCATCAGCCCGCGCGTCAGGTTGAAGACCTTGAGCTCGTAACGCTTGAGGACTTCTTCGAAAGCCGCTTCGTCCCCTGCCTTCAGCCGGGCGACCAGCGCCCGCTCTGAGACCGGCTCGGTGGCCGCGGACGTCGCAGGGAAAGCGGCGGGTCGTTCTGCGCCATCCGTTCCACGGGCGAGGGCGTGTTTCATGGCGGTTCGATGGAGCGGCGGGGCAGAAAGATTCACGACCCGGACTTGGTGCCCCCGGGTTCCGGGTCTCCCGCACCGGGATCGCTTGCGCCGCCCCGGGCGGAGGCCAGGCCGGCCATGGTCTTCCTGAGGAGACGCTCGGAAAGCTCATCCGGGATCTCGAACGACCCGACGTCCGTGACGATCCTGAGAGTGCGGCGGGAGGTCTCGACGATCACCGTGCACGAGCGGCACTCGGCGAGGTGCGCCTCGAGATCGGCCCGCAACGAGGCGGCCGCCTGGTCGTCGAGATAGTCGGACAGCGCGTCCAGGAGGTGGCGGCAGTTCATCGGCCCCGTCCTTCCGGCGCCGGCGCCGCCGCCCGCCGTGGGGCGAAATGGGGCGCCAGGGCCTCGCGCAGCTGCAGCCGGCCCCTCAGGAGGTGGGTCTTGAGGGTCGGCACGCCGAGACCGAGGAGCTGCGCCGCCTCCTCGGCCGGGAGCTGCTGGATGTCGCGCAGGACGACCGCGACGCGGTACTTGGCCGGCAGCTTGAGGATCTCGCGTTCGACGAGCTCTTTGGCCTGGGCGCGGGAGCGCAGCGCCTCGGGGTCGTCATCCCAGGCGCGCACGTTGCGCGGCATGAACTCCCCCTCCTCGTCCTCGACCTCGAGGCTTTCGAGGCGTCCGGTCTGCCGCATCCGTCCCAGCCCTTCGTTGATGGCGATGCGGGTCAGCCAGGTGGAGAAGCGCGACGCGCCCTGGAACTGATCGAGGTGCTGGAAGGCTTTCAGGAACGCGGTCTGCACGGCATCCTCCGCGTCCTCGGGGCGGCCGGTGATGCCCAGGAGGGTGCGATAGACGACCCGGTGATGACGCCGGAAGAGGGCCTCGAACGCCTCGACCTCTCCTTGTCTGGCTCGGGCGACGAGATCAAGATCGAAACCCTCCGGATCGGACTCGGCCGACGGAATCGAAGGCCCCGCGGCGTCCGCCATGCCCGTTCGACTGTCCGGCCCTCCCGAAAGATTCATCGCACGGACGAAAAGAGGGACGACCTCGATTTGCGCGGCGGACCGGGGTTCAGGCCCGGCCGCCCGCCGCACCCGGGAACCTGAGCTTGTCGTTCTCGAAATCCGGCACGGTCCCCAGGCCGAAAGCGACCCAGTTGGCCCACTTGGCCAGCCCGACCATCAGGACCGTCTCGAGGATCTGGTCCTCGGAGAACCCCGCGGCACGCAGCCGGTCGACGTCGTCCGGGCCCACCTTCATCGGCTTGAGCGTCAGCTTCTTCGCGTAGTCGAGGAGCGCCCGGTCCTGCTCGTTGAGGTCGGCGTTCTCGTGGTCGATGGCGACCTCCTCCGGGTGCGGGCCGGAGATGCCGAGCATCCGGATGATCTCGCAGTGCGCCGTGACGCAGTAGGTGCTCAGGTTGGCCGCCGAGCACACCAGGAAGATGTACTCCTTCTGCCTGCGGCTGAGGGCCTTCTCTTCGATGAGGATGCCCTTCACGAAGACCATCTGGGCATCGATCAGGTCGGTTCGGGACGTCTGCGCCTTCCAGAAGTTGGGGACGAACCCGTAATCCTTCCGAATCTGGGCGAAGGGCTCGAAGGTTCCCTCGTCCAGCGTTGGTGCACCGCGCAGGTAGCTCATGAGTCCCCCGGTTGATTGTCGGAACAGCATCCAGTATCCACAGCGGCCCTCCGGGGCGCAACCCGCGGAATCCTTTCCCCCGGCCGCGCATCTGAGGGAGTGATGAAGACGCATCGCACGCGCCGCAACGGCAGGGCGGGGACGGAGCGGACGATCGAGGTCCACTATCCGCTCGAGCGGGGGCGCCTCGCGCTGCGGGCCGAGCCGGACTGGGAGCGGGACATCGCGCCGGCCCGGTCCGATCGCGCGCGGGGTCGTTACGAGTTCCATCTCCCGGCGGAGGGTCCCTTCCTTTATTTCAAGCCGGTCGTCCGTGACGAGGCCGGGGTGCACTGGGCGCTCGGCGAAAACAACCTGGCGCTGGCCGGGGCCGCGATGCGGACGGTCGTGTATCCGCACTTCTTCGAGGAGCCGGGCTGCACCGAGTGCACCGTCGCCGAGCGCCGGTCGCGGGAGCAGGCCGAGGATGCGTGGCGCTTCCGCGTCTTCCTGCCGCCCGGGTACCACGAGAACACGCTGGCGCGATACCCGGTGGTGTACATGCAGGACGGCCAGAACCTCTTCTTTCCCGGGGAGTCGTTCGGCGGGGCGCACTGGCGCGTGCGCGAGACGCTCGAGGCGCTCGACTCGATGAGCCTCATCCGCAAGGCGATCGTCGTCGGCGTCTATCCGCGCGATCGGATGCGCGACTACACCCGTCCCGGCTACGAGGCCTACGGCCGGTTCCTGGTGCGCGAGCTGAAGCCGTGGATCGACGCGACGTACCGGACGCTCCCCGGTCCCGACGAGACGGCCGTCCTCGGGTCGTCGCTCGGCGGCGTGGTGTCGTTCTACCTGGCCTGGGAACACCCGGAGGTGTTCGGCATGGCCGGGTGTCTTTCGAGCACCTTCGGCTGGAAGGACGATCTCCTGGCACGCGTCGCCGGCGAGCCGCGGCGTCCCGTGCGCTTCTATCTCGACAGCGGGTGGCCGCGGGACAACTACGAAGTCACCCGCGCGATGCGGGATCGGCTGGCGGCGCGCGGTTACCGCCCCGGCCGTGACCTCTTCCACCTCGCCTATCCCGAGGCGAAGCACGACGAGCGGGCCTGGGCGGGACGCCTGCACGTCCCTTTCCAGTGGTTCTTCCAGCGGCAGGCCTGAGTCCCCGCTCCTTCCCGGCGCCCTCGACGCCGGGACCGCGAACATCTCCTCCGGGACGAGTCTCCGAACGGCGCGATCGACCGTTTCATGAGCCCGGAAGGTGATCCCCCCCGCCCCGGTCGGGATTGTCTGACAGCAGGTTGGGCGAGGGCCCGATAGGCCGGAAACCGGCGTGAGCGCAGCATTCCCCGGGAAGGAGATTCCTGTGAAGAGAACAAGAGCGATGGTTTTCGCCGCCTTGCTGGGCCTGGTGCTCGCGGCGGCCGGAAGGACGCCGGCGCAGGCCGGCCAGTACGCCGATCAGCTCACCAAGTGCCTGGTCGACTCGACGACGGACGAGGACAAGGCCGGCCTGGCGCGGTGGATCTTCGCGTCCGCCGCCCAGAACCCGAATGTCGCCGACCTCGCGGCGGTGACGGACGAGCAGCGCACGGAGATGTCGAAGTCGGTTGCGGCCATCTTCGAGCGGGTGCTGACGCAGGACTGCCGCACGCAGTTCCGCGACGCGAAGAAAAACGAAGGGGAGAACATGCTCTCGATGAGCTTCGGCACGCTCGTGCAGGTGGCGATGGGCAATCTCATCGACAACCCGGCGGTGTCCGGCGCTCTCGGTGGCATCGACAAGGAGCTCAACAAGCAGAAGTTCGCCGAGGCCGCCGCGGAGCCATGAGGCCGCGGCGGGGCATCATCCGCAAGGAGGCAACCGTGAAGATGACAGCCGTGAAGACGAAGGTGATGACGGCGCTGGCGATCACCCTGGTCGCGGCGTTCGGAACGGGACGACCGGCCCGGGCCGAAGGCCGGGCCGAGCCGCGCCCTGACGCCCAGGCGCTGGCGAAGTGCCTGGTGAATTCCACCACCGATGGAGACAAGGACGACCTGGTCCGCTGGTTCGTGGCCTCGACGGCCCAGCACCCCGCCGCCGCCGAGCTGATCTCGGTGACGCCGCAGCAGCGGGCCAACATGGCGAGCCGCGTCGCGATCGTCTTCGAGCGGCTCCTGACCCAGGATTGCCGGACGCAGTTCCACGATGCCCGGAAGGCGGAAGGCGACGAGACCGTTTCGATGAGCTTCGCGATCCTCGTGCAGACCGCGCTCGGCGATCTGATCGAGAACCCGACGGTGTCGAGCGCGCTGGCGAACATCGACTCCTATCTCGACAAGGAGAAGATCGCCGCGGCGATGGCCGATGCTCCCGGAGAGGCGCCGTCCGGAAACTGAAGACGGGAAGCCGTTGCAGGCACGACAAGCCTGAAAACAGGAAGGCCGCGGACGCCCTCGAAGGACGCCCGCGGCCTTTTCATTCCGGAAAGAAGATTGCGTGGCGCGGAACGACGAAGCCCCGCGCCGGACTGATGACTAGACGCCCGTGTCCTCGTTCGGCGGCTGCGCCTTGAACTCGGACTGGTCGATGAAGCCGTCCTTGTTCTTGTCCATCTTGTCGAAGGCGGACGTGCGCTTCGTGTCGTACTCGGCGGTCGTGACCTTGCCGTCCTTGTCGCCGTCGAAGTGGGCCACGAAGTTCTGGCCGGTGCCGCCGTGCTTCTGAACCGCCGGCATCGCCTTCACCTCGTCGGACGTGACCGAGCCGTCATGGTTGCCGTCCATCTTGTCGAACAGCGGACGCTTGGCGAGGAACTCCTCTTTCGAGACCTTGCCGTCGCCGTTGGCGTCGAAGGACTTGGCGAACATGTCCCAGTGCTGTCCCTGACCGGCTCCCGCGGCGTGCTGCCCGGTGCTCTTGTGCTGCCCGGGATGCCCCGCGGGCTTCGACCCGTCCGCCAGGACGAATCCGGATCCCGCAAGCGCGACCATCCCGGCCATGACCCCCGCACGCACCAAGTTCACCTTCATCAGCTGCTTCCTCCTCATTGTTCAGCCTTCAGGAGGCCCTCAGGCGGCCGTCCTCGACTGATTGCTGCATACCGTAAATCGAGCGCCTCACAAAGACAAGGCGGAGGTCCGAACCTGAATCCCTGCTGAGTCGGGCGGCCCGACCCATATCGCGCTTCCGCCGGGGAGGCGCGTCCGTCAGGCGGCCTTCCCCGACTCGATGCGCATGCCGTAGAACGACCGCCACACGAAGACGAGCGAGATCGCGAAGAAGGCCGCCGACAGGATGTGGCTGAGGCTCGACGTCGAATCGGAGGTGAGCTGGACGCCCAGCTCGACCGCGAGCAGGCCGAACAGCGTCGTGAACTTGATCACCGGGTTCATCGCCACCGACGAGGTGTCCTTGAAGGGGTCCCCGACGGTGTCGCCGACGACCGTCGCGTCGTGCAGCGGAGTCCCCTTCGCCTTCAGCTCGGTCTCGACCACCTTCTTGGCGTTGTCCCAGGCGCCGCCGGCATTCGCCATGAAGATCGCCTGGTACAGGCCGAACAGCGCGATCGAGATGAGATAGCCGATGAAGAAGTAGGGCTCGAAGAAGGCGAAGGCGAGGGTCGAGAAGAAGACCGTCAGGAAGATGTTGAACATCCCCTTCTGCGCGTACTGCGTGCAGATCTCGACCACCCGCTTGCTGTCCTCGACCGAGGCCTTCTCCACCCCGTCGAGCTTGATGTTCGCCTTGATGAACTCGACGGCGCGGTAGGCGCCGGTGGTCACCGCCTGCATCGAAGCGCCGGTGAACCAGTAGATGACCGCGCCGCCGGTGATGAGCCCGAGCAGGAACGGCGGGTGCATCAGCGACAGCCGGTCGAGGTTCTGCGTCAGCCCGTGCGTCAAGAGCACGATGATCGAGAAGATCATCGTGGTCGCGCCGACGACGGCGGTGCCGATGAGGACCGGCTTGGCGGTCGCCTTGAAGGTGTTGCCGGCGCCGTCGTTCTCCTCCAGCAGGTGCTTGGCGCTGTCGAAGTTGACGTCGAAGCCGTGCTCCTTCCGGATCTCCTGCTTGATGTTCGGGAGCGTCTCGATGACCGACAGCTCGTACACCGACTGGGCGTTGTCGGTGACCGGGCCGTAGGAATCCACGGCGATGGTCACCGGCCCCATGCCGAGGAACCCGAAGGCGACGAGCCCGAAGGCGAACACCGGCGAGGCGATCATGATGGTCGACAGCCCGAAGGTCGAGACCCAGTAGGCGGTCCCCATCAGGGACACGATGGCGATGCCGAGCCAGTAGGCGGAGAAGTTCCCGGCCACCAGCCCCGACAGGACGTTGAGCGACGCCCCCCCTTCGCGGGACGAGATGACCACCTCGCGCACGTGCGCCGACTCGGTCGAGGTGAACACCTTGACCAGCTCGGGGATGATCGCCCCTGCGAGGGTGCCGCAGGTGATGACGAGGGACAGCTTCCACCACAGCGTCCCGTCTCCCAGCGTCGGGATGAGCAGCGCCGAGGCGACGAAGGTCATGACGATCGACACGATCGACGTCAGCCACACGAGCGTCGTCAGCGGCTTCTCGAAGTTCATCTTCGCCGCGTTGCCGTAGGTCGCCTTCGCCCACGTCTCGTTGAGGACGTACGACAGGCCCGAGGCGACGATCATCAGGATGCGCATCATGAAGATCCAGACCAGCAGCTGCACCTGGGTCACCGGGTTCGCCACGGCGACCAGGATGAAGGAGATGAGCGCGACGCCGGTGACGCCGTAGGTCTCGAAGCCGTCGGCCGACGGCCCGATGCTGTCGCCGGCGTTGTCGCCGGTGCAGTCGGCGATGACGCCCGGGTTGCGGGCGTCGTCCTCCTTGATCTTGAAGACGATCTTCATCAGGTCCGAGCCGATGTCGGCGATCTTCGTGAAGATGCCGCCGGCGATGCGCAGCGCCGCGGCGCCGAGCGACTCGCCGATGGCGAAGCCGATGAAGCACGGCCCGGCGTAATCCCCCGGGATGAACAGGAGGATGCACAGCATCATGAACAGCTCGACCGAGATCAGCAGCATGCCGATGCTCATGCCGGCCTTGAGCGGGATCGAGTAGAGGGGGAACGGCTTGCCGCGCAGGCTCGCGAACGCGGTGCGCGAGTTCGCGAAGGTGTTCATGCGGATGCCGAACCACGCGACGCCGTACGACCCGGCGATGCCGATGAGGCTGAAGATCAGGATGATGGCGACCTTCACCGGGGCGAAGTGCTGCAGCACCCCGTAATAAAGAAGGATGATCGTGCCGATGAACACCTCGAGCAGCAGGATGAACTTCCCCTGCGTGACGAGGTAGGTCTTGCAGGTCTCGTAGATGAGCTCGGAGATCTCCGCCATCGAGCGGTGCACCGGCGACGATTTCACCTGGTGCAGCATCGTCAGCCCGAAGCCGAGCCCGAGCAGGCAGACGACGAGCCCCGTGAACAGCAGCGCGCGACCGCTCATGCCGAGGAACTGCACCTGGCCCACGTCGGGCAGGACGAGCGAGGCCTCGCCGCCGTGATGCGCCGCCACCCCCTCATCGCCGGCCTGCGCGAAGGCGGCGGCGGGGGCGAGCGACACGATCAGGAGGGCGAGAGCCGCCGGAAGGATCCACGATCCCCCGGGACGGCGCAGGACTGGACGCACGAGACTCATCTGGGACTCCTCTCGGGGCGTACATGCCCCACTCGATTCGGTCTCCCCGGTCGGGCGGGGTGGTCGCAACTGTCTGGGATGGCCGGGGGTCTCCCGGCGGGGCGTCAGTCTAGAGAAGCGGCGGCCCGGGCGTCAATGGTGGGGGGCGCTGATCCGCCTGACTTTCACCCGGTGACGGCGGGATCCCTGATTGCGGGCGCCCGTTCGCCGGGGGCGGGCGGCGGCTCGCGGCGCGACGGCGGAGGGTTGCCGGGCGGCGGGGGCGGATCCTTCTCGGCCGGCGGATCCTGGGCCGGCGGGGGATCCTGGGCCGGGGGGTTGTCGGCCGGCGGCGGATCGCCTGCCGGGGGCTCGCCGGCCGGAGGCGGCGGCCCCGTTTCCAGACCCGCCGCGGCGGCCGGCTCGGCGAGCGACTTCCCGGCGGCGGCCTCGAACTGCTGGATGATCTCGTCGCCGACCTGTTCCCCGCCGGGGTTGGCCGCCTCGGCCTCGAGGTCCTTCTTCTTCGGCTTCAGCACCTGGTGCGCCATCGGAAGATCCTTCATGGCCCGATCGGACAGCTCGGCCATCGCCTTGTCCGGCTCCTGCACCATGCGCTTGAGGCCGTTCGGCTCGTAGCCGGTGAAGTAACCCTCGAGACGACCGCCGTTGCCGTGAACGATGCCAAGGTACATCGTCGAATAGCTCTGGACGAACGCCATCCCGAGGCTCAGCGCCGCGACGAGCCCGGCCCGGCCGGCGGTGTTGCCGACCGCGACGATGCGCATCGGCACCAGCCCTTCGACCTTGAGCGCGCGGGCCAGCTCGGTGGCCGGGTCGCCGACGGAGAACCGGCCGTGCCGCACGTCCTTCGGCGCCTTGAAGACCTTCCCCAGCTCCTCGTTGAAGCGGTTGTCGAAGCGCAGCAGCAGGTCGGCCCCGCCAGGAATCGCCTCGATGTCGGCGCGCGTCACCAGCCGGACGCTGTAGCCGCGGGCCTCGAGGATCGAGGCGATGGACTTCGCCGACTCCCGCTCGAGCGCCCCCGCCTCCGCGACCATCTCGTTGGTCATCACTGCCTGCGCCTTGTAGAACTGCGCGTGCGCCGGCAGGACAGCGAGCCGCAGCGGACGTGTCTCCGTCGTCTGGAACCCAGCGGTCATGAACTCCGTGCCGCTCTTGGGCGCCGCCTCGAGCGCCGGGGCGAAGAACGCGGCGGCGAGCACCACCGGCAGGACGAGCAGAAGTCGACGGAGGTTCATGGACGGGTCTCCCGGTCGCTTTTCAGTGCCGCGGTGATCTGTTCGAGCTGCTTCAGGACGATGGGACGATCGGTCGCGTCGGGGCGCGCGCGCAGATAGGCGACGAGCGCCCGGCCGGCCGCTTCGTTGTTCCCGAGCCCGTGCTCGGCGAGGCCGAGGCCGCGCGACGCCTCGGCCATCGACCCGTCGAGCTCGAGCGCCCGGTGGTATTCGTCGCACGCCGTCTCGAGATTGCGCTTCTTCTCCGCGACGCCTTCGGGCGTCGCGAGCAGGGCCGCCTCGCGCTCGGCGCGGGTCAGGCGCCCCCGCTCCTTGACGTTCTGCTTCTTGTCCGTCTGGGTCGTCTGTTCGGCGGGGGCGACCTCGCTCAGCGCCCCGAGACCGCGCAGCGACTCGGCGAGGACGAAGCGCGTGGCGGGGTTCGCGGGGGCCTCGGCGACCAGCCGCCGCGCCAGGACGCAGGCGGTGCGCGGCTGATCCTCGTCGATGAGGCCGAGCGCCACCGCGCACGACAGCGGCCGCACGATCTCGCGGTACTCGTCGCCGTTCACCTTCAGGGCCGTCGTCGGCCCCTCCGGCAGGAGGGTGGCGGCGCGGGCCCGCGCCGACTCGACGCGCGCCGGCAGCTGCGGGTGCGACGACCAGGCGGTGGCGCGGTGCGGCGTCTCGACGTCCGGGTCGGCCTGCATCAGCTCGAAGGTGCGCGCCATCTGCCGCGGGTCCCAGCCGGCCTCGAGCATGAGGGAGAGGCCGTGCGAGTCCGCCTCGTCCTCGAGCTCGCGGCTGTAACCCGAGACGCTGAGCCCGACGAAGATGTCGCTGAGGCCCAGGGTGAACGGGCCGAAGACCATGCCGGCGACCGATTTCGAGCGCACCGATCGATACCTCAGGATGACGTGATGTCCCGCGGTGTGGTTCACCTCGTGCGCCATCACCGCGGCCAGCTGCGCTTCGTTCTCGAGCATCGCGATGAGACCGGCCTGGACGTACACCTGGCCGTCCGGCAGCGCGAAGGCGTTGACGTCCGGGTCGCGCAGGACGTGGAAGCGGTAGTGGATGTAGTCGTCCACCGGCTTCGGCGCGAGGGCGTTGCCGATCGAGGTGACGAGCGCGCCGACCGCCGATTCGGGGTAGCGCGCGTTGCGGCGTACGAAGAGGTCTTCATACTCCGTCACCGACTTCATGAGCGGCTTCTCGGAGTCGCGCACCGGGACCGGGCCGTACTCGCCCTTCTCCTGCGCGTCCGCCCGCCCGGCCGCGGCGAGGATCAGGCCGGCAACGCTGCCGGCGACGACGATCCTTCGCAGCACGCGCGCGCAGGACATGCGTGGAGGACTCCTCGGGAACCGTTGCGGTGAGGATAAGGAGAAAGGCGTCCCGGGGTCAACGATCGGTGGACGAACGCCGGCCGTGACGGTGCGGGGGGCCCCGAGCCTCACGACCGGCGTTCGTCCTGTCTCGAAACGGTCGTTCAGGAGGTTTTTCGCCGGCCAGAAAGACCTCGAGCCGTCCGGCGACCGGCATCGAGGCGAACGCGCTCAGGGTTCCAGGGAGGAGTCGCTCAGCCGCGCCAGAGGCGCATCGACCGGCATCGGGGGCCGCAGCCGGAGGGTGACGAGAGGCGGAGCTTCATCCTCGCGGATCTCGATGCGCAGCTCCGCGCTTTCGACACCCCCGGTGGCGGCGCGGAGGAGGTAGACCCCCGGCGGCGCCTCGAGGAAGAACCGCCCACCCGCGTCGGCAGGAGATTCGCGCCTGATCTCGCGTCCCGTCAGGGTCACGGCCGCGCCCGAAGCGGGCGTGCCGCCCACATCGAGGACCACCCCTTCGAGCCGTGCTCCCGGAGCATCCTGCTTCGTATCCGCACCCGCGAAGCCGACCATTTCCGGCGCGAGCGCCAGAACGGCGGCGACGATGAAACTGAGTGCGGTACCCCGACGTCCGGACATTGAGACTCTCCTTTTTGCAGGCTTCCGTTGTATGCGCCGCAGGGACCCGGGAGCAATCCGTCGAACTCCCAGGAGGGGGTCCGTACTTGTACGCCGGACGGTGGTGCGACACGGGGCAGCCGGGCGCACGTGCCGGAGGGAGGGACTAGCCGGCCGGGCTGGTTTCGAGCTTTTTTCGCCTCCGGCCGCGGTACGTCCCGTAGATGGTCATGACCGGGGCGAGGAGCATGTAGGTGAGACCGGCGATGCCGGCGAGGTGGTAGTCGGCGAAGAAGGCGATGAGAACGGAGAGGGCGGCGACGCCGAGGTTGATGGCGGCCTCCTGCATCGTCGAGAGGGTGTCGTAGCGCTCGAGCGCGTTGAGGTCGAGCTGATCGCGGCGTTGCCAGGCATGGTTGTAGAGCAGCCAGAAGGCGCCGAAGAGCGCGATGTAGCCGAGGCCGTAGACGATCATCAGCGTGCGCATCTCGTTCTCGGCGATGGCGGGATGGAGCGTGCCATCGGGCATCAGCACGCGCGTCTCCTGGCCGGTGAAGTTCTTCACCAGGAACCCGAAGAGGAACTTGAGCGGGTAGACGAAGAACAGCACGACGAACAGCAGCGCGCCGTTCAGCGTGATGACGAAGCCGTCCTCCAGTCCGTAGCGGCGGAACCACTGGTACTGCAGGAACCAGATGCGCAGCAGGAGCGCGAAGGCCAGCGCGAAGGCGACGAAACCGGACATCGTCTCGAGCAGCTCCTGAAACGTGCGGGGGACCTCGAGGGACACGACCAGGAGCGTCATGGCGAACGCGAGCACCGCGTCGCTGAAGCCCTCGATGCGCTGGATCTCGTGGCCGCGCAGGCGGAAGCCGTCGCGCATCCCGAACTTCTTCGCCGCCAGCGGCTCGCGCAGCATCGGGGCGGATTCTCCGGGACCGGTGACGCGCCGGTCAAGACCGGAGGCGGCGGCGCAGCGCGGCGATGTCGGCGCGGGCGGCGGCGAGGCTTTTCGCCTCGATGCGGCGGTAGAGATCGAGGACGGCGCGGCCGTCGGGCGTGAGCGCGGCGCCGGCGCTGCGGCGGGACGTCGTGGCCACCAGCGGCCGGACGAAGCAGCCGTTCATGGTCGCCACCAGCACCCAGGCGCGCCGGTACGACATGCCGAGCGATCGGGCGGCCGCGGAGATCGATCCCGACGCGGCGATCGCCTCGAGCAGGTCGGCCTTGCCGGGGCCGAGGGCGACCCTGCCGCCGCGGAGCGCCCGCCAGCGCGGCGCCAGCCGCCACCCCGGCGCCGCCGTCGTCCGTCGTCGTCGCATTGACAGGCATTGTATCCGCCCGTATATGATGCGCGCTCCATGAAGATCGCGCGCATCGCGGCGGCCGGCGTCCGGTCCGTCGTGGCGTTCCTGATCCTGGTCGCAAGCTCGGCCGCCGGCGCAGGGGTGCCGACGGCACCGGCGGCGGCCACGGCGTCCCCCACGTCCGTGGCCGCCCCGGTGGAGCTGACCGTCTACGCGGCCGCCAGCCTGAAGGACGCGCTCCAGGAGATCGGTCCCGCCTGCGGATCGGAAGCGGGCGCGACCATCCTCTTCAACTTCGGCGGCTCCAACGACCTGGCGCAGCAGATCCTCGCGGCCAACAAGGCCGATGTGTTCTTTTCCGCCGACGAAGGGTGGATGGACAAGGTGGCGGCGAAGGGGCTGGTCGATGCCGCGAGCCGCCGGGCGCTCCTCTCCAACCGCCTGGTGATCGTGGTGCGGGCCGACGCGGACCTGACGATCCAGGGACCCGGCGATCTGGCCGGCGCGAAGGTCAAGAACCTGTCCATCGCCAACCCCGACGCGGTCCCGGCGGGCCGGTACGCCCGCGCGTGGCTCGAGAAGATCGGCGCCTGGGAGGCTCTCAAGGACAAGATTGCGCCGGCGCCGGACGTGCGCGCCGCGCTCGCGGCGGTCGAGGCGGGCGCCGCCGAGGCCGGGATCGTCTATGCGACCGACGCCGCCATCGCCAGGAAGACCAAGGTCGCGTACACGGTGCCGGAGGGCGACGGGCCGAAGATCTCCTACCCGGTGGCGGTGCTCAAGGATCGGCCGCACGTCGAGGCGGCGCGGCGGCTGGTGGCGTGCTTCGGCGGCGACGACGCGCGGCGGGTCTTCGTGCGCGACGGGTTCATCGTGCTCGACGCCGCGCCGTCGAAGTGACCTCCTCGGTCCTCCTGCCGCTTCTCCTCAGCCTGAAGGTGGCGTCCATCACGACGCTGCTGATCGTCCCGCTCGGGGCGCTGGCGGGGTTGCTGCTGGCGCGGCGCCGTTTCACCGGACGCAGTGCCGTCGAGACGCTGCTCGCGCTGCCGCTCGTCCTGCCGCCGACGGCGGTCGGCTACCTGCTGCTGCGCCTGCTCGCCCGCGACGGACCGTTCGGCGTGAAAAACCTGCGCTTCGATCCCGATCTGCTGCTGACCTGGAAAGGCGCCGTGCTGGCGTCGGCGGTGATGTCGCTGCCGCTGGTGGCGCGCACGGCCCGCGTGGCGTTCGAAGAGGTCGATCCCCGGCTCGAGACCATGGCGCGCACCCTCGGGCTCTCGCCGCTCAGGACCTTCTTCGAGATCACGCTGCCGCTGGCCCGGCGGGGCCTGCTGGCGGCGGCCCTGCTCGGGTTCGCGCGGGCGCTCGGGGAGTTCGGCGCCACCGTCATCGTGGCGGGGAACATCCCGGGCCGGACGCAGACCCTGGCCCTGGCGATTTTCAGCGACATCCAGTCGGGGGACGACCGCCGGGCCCTGTGGCTGGTCGGCCTCACCGTGGCGCTCGCGTTCGCGGTGGTCTACGCCGTCGAAGCGCTGCTGCGCCGGAGGACAGCGCCGGCATGAGCGACATCGAGATCGATCTGACGCTGCCTTTGGCGCCGTTCACGCTCGCGGTGCAGTGGAGCACCGACGAGCGCGCGCTCGGCGTTTTCGGCGCGTCGGGGGCGGGGAAGACCTCGTTCCTCGAGACGCTCGCGGGGCTTCGGCCGCGGGCGAGCGGGCGCCTCCGCATCCACGGGCGGACGTGGTTCGACAGCGCCTCCGGCTTCCGCCTGCCGCCGGAGGAGCGCGGGGTCGGCTACGTGCCGCAGGACGGGCTGCTCTTCCCGCACCGCGACGTGCTCGGGAACGTCCTGACCGGCGCGCGGCGGGCCCGGCAGGGGCGCGGCGTGCGCATCGATCCGGAACGGGTGCTCGACCTGCTCGGCCTCACGGGCCGTGGCGGCTCCGCCGTGGCGGACCTGAGCGGCGGCGAGCGCCAGCGCGTGGCCCTGGCCCGGGCGCTGTGCGCCGGTCCGGAGCTGCTGCTGCTCGACGAGCCGCTCGGCGGGCTCGACCTGCCGCTGCGGCGGCGCATCCTTCCTTATTTATTGCGGGTCGAGCGGGAGTTCGGCGTCCCCTCGATCGTGGTGACGCACGATGCCGCCGAGGTGTCGCTCCTGAGCCGCGAGGCGATCGTCCTCGAGGCGGGCCGGGTGGCGGCGCGCGGCCGTCCCTCGGACCTGTTCCTGGGGCGCGACATGCTGGGGCGGCGCGGCGCCGGCGCCCACACCAACATCCTGCGCGGGCGCGTGGTGGCGGTCGCGCACGGCACCGCGCGTCTCGACGCCGGCTCGGGGATCCACGTGTCCGCCGTCGCGCCCCCCGGGCTCTGTCTCGGCGACGACGCGGCGGTGCTGGTCGGCGCGGAAGAGCTGATCGTCGCCGTCGAGTCGCCGCACGGGCTCTCGGCGCAGAACGTCGTGCCGGGCGTCGTCCGGGAGCTGATCCCGTCGGCCGAGGGGGGCGGGAGCGTCGCCGTCACCGTGGACGTCGCGTGCGCGCGCGAGCCGCTGGTGGCCGCGCTGACGCCGGAGGCCGCCGCGCGGCTGAGCCTTGCCTCGGGCCGCGCCATCTTTCTGGTCTGGAAGACCCACGCCTGCCGGGCGCTCGCCGCCGGGCCGGCCACACTCAAGGAGACCGCATGACGTTCGGGGGACGGAGGGGGAACGGAGCGAGGGGTCTGGCGCTGGCGCTCGCGATCGTGACCGCCGCGCTCGGATCGGCGGCAAAGGCCGAGGCGGCGATCCCGCTCATCGACAACGAGAAGGGGAAGCTCGACATGGAGTTCCGCTTCATGGCGTGGGCCATGGACGCGGGCCCCGATCTCCCGTCGGCCCCCGGCGTCAACACGGCGCCGCCGCCGGCGCAGGAGGAGAACATCGAGGACTTCTTCGTGCGCCGCATGCGCCTCATCTTCCGCGGCAGCGTCTCGAAGACGCTCGACGTCTACTTCCAGTTCGGCTTCGACAACAGCGGCAGCAAGATCCTGCGCGACGACGCCGGCGTGCGCCTCAAGGACGCCTACATCAACTACCACAAGTGGGACGGCCTGCAACTCGTGTTCGGCCAGTTCAAGGTGCCGTTCCTGCGCCAGAACCTCCAGTCGGGATTCAACCAGCTCCTGGTGGACCGCACGCTCGTGGCCAACCTGCGGCCCGCCGTCGAGGGGTCGCGCGACACGGGGGGCATGGCGTGGGGGAACAAGGGCGGCTTCCAGTACCGCACCGCGGTGTTCGACGGCTCCGACCAGGAGGACACCAACACCTCGAGCAGCCTGCGCGGCACGGTGCGCGCGTCGTACAACTGGTTCACGCCCGAGACCGGCCTCAGCGCCACCGGCACAACACTCGGCGAGAAGAAGATTCTCCAGATCGCCGGGCAGGTGGACGCGCAGAACGGGCGGCTGGACGCGCGCGACGAGGCCGCCTTCACGGCGGAGAAGCGCGCCTACCACGCCTGGGCCGCGGAGGTCTTCTACGATCAGCCGTTCGCGGAGCGCTGGGCGGTGACGACCGAGGCCGCCTGGGTCCAGCGTCGCGACGACTACACCACCGACGGTCTCGCGACCCGGCGCCAGGAGGGAGCCTACGGCCAGGCCGGCCTGCTGCTGCCGTGGAACGTCGGCCCGGGCCGCATCCAGGTCGTCGGCCGCTGGGACCAGATCGAATCGTTCCGCGGCCTCGAACAGACCCAGTCGAACGCCCGCGCCTTCGGCTTCACCTGGTTCACCCGTGGGCACGACCGCAAGATCCAGGTCGACCACGGGACTCTCCACGAGCGTCCGACCGACCTCGACGACAATTTCTACCGGCTCTCCGCCGTCGTGGTGTTCTAGTCATGCCGGATCGGGTCGCCGCCTTCGACGTGGCCTGAACGGGCGAATCGGCGTACATTCCGGGCTTCACACCAGGGGGGGTCGGAATGCACAGCCCGAGGCCGGCGCCGGTCCGGCTGACGATGGTTCTGGCCGCCATGGTCGTGGGGCTCGCGGCGCGAAGCGGCGCGGCCGGGACGCCCGCGCGCACCATGCTCGAGCTTAAGGGGAGCGGACTGCCTGCGTTCGAGCCCGGCTGGGAGCGGCGGACCTTCTGGGATCTCCGGGCGCTCGCGCCTCACGGTGCGGGTGCCACGGCAAGAACGATCTCCGCGAGTGTTGCCCTTCCTCCTTCGCCCCCGCCGCCGATCGCGGAAGGGATCGCCCTCCTGCCGGCGGGCCCGCGCGAGGTGCGGCTCGTCCGCGAGCTTCTGACGGGACCCGGCGCCGCGGTGACGCGTCTGGTGTATCGCTTCGTCGCAACGGATGGCACGACGGTCGCGCGCCTCGAAGGACCGCTGCCGGCGGCCGATGGCCGCTTCGTGCCGGATCATGGCGAGCTGCTCGAAGCGGCGCCGCTGGCGCCGAACGGGATGACGATTCCCTACCCGACGCTGCACGCGGCGCTGCAGCCGGGGCACGTCGGGTTCCTGCAGTACACGGCGCAGGGGCAGAACGTGCCGCTGACATCGATCCATCCGGGCTGGACCTCGGTGCAGGCGATGATCGCGACCGACGCCTCGAACGTCTCCTACCAGCCGGATCCGGGCGACCCCGGGTCGGCGGTCACGCTGCCGGAAGTGTGGGACTTCACCGGGCTGGCGAAGCCGGCGCTCGCCCGGCGCACCTTCAACACGACCCGCGACGATCTCGCCGGCGCCTCGTGCCCGGAGGTGTGCGCGGTGCGGGATCTGTCGGCTCTGCCGGCCGACGGCACCTGGCAGTCATGGCTGAAGATCGATCGCTACGACGGTGCCGGCGCGCGTGCCACGCGCGACCTGTTCTTCCTCAACGACAACGACACCGGGGCCGATCCGTCGATCGACGTGCCGTACCTGGTGTTCGACGAGCTGAACGTCGACGACCGGACGCAGATCTGCTTCGACGACAGCGCCGGCGGGGCGGCGCGCTTCCTGCGCTTCCTGCGGTTCACCGGCGCGACTCCGGCGACGGCGGCGATGCACGTCGGCGACACCTGGACCTCCGGGTTCTGGACCTCGTGCAACGACGCGTCGGGGCTGCGACTCACCCTGGCGTCTACGTGCGGCAACAACGCCTGCTACCCGGCCTGCAGCATTTCCCCGCGGGCGCGCGGCATGATCGGGCTCGGGGCCGGCTTCCGCTCGACCATCGTCGAGGACGGCTTCGTGCACGTCGCGGCGGGGAACTATGTCCCGGCGCTCCTGATGCGGCAGGACACCGACCTGCAGGCGGGCATCAACTTCCTCGGCACCTGCAACCTCGGGACGACGCGGGAGCGCTCGTTCGACTACTTCTGGGTGCAGGAGCACTACGGCCTGCTGGCGCTGGTCTCGTCGCCGACCGACGGCACCGGCACGCTGCCTCCCGACGACTGGTCGTCGATCGGCAACGTCACCGACCACGTGGACGTGACCTGGGGGCCGTACCCGCCGTACCAGATCGAGGCGACGGCCTGCCTGAACGGCACGCTGGTGCGCTGGTCGCTGCCCGCCGACGGCTCGAATCCCACCGGCGCGCCGGGGATCTCCGACTGGGGCTATGTCGTGGCATGGGGGACCGGGCTCGACGCCGAGACGCTCGCCGACTGGTCGGCCAACGCCAACCACACGCCGCTGCCGGGGCAGGCCGGCTACCTGGCGGCGCCTCCGGGAGGGGAGCCGACCTCGGCCATCGTCACCGGCTGGGCCGGGGCGTCGATCGACGCGACGGTCACGACGGCGCTGCGCTACACCGATCCCGATCTCGGCGATCTCAAGCCGTACCGCTCCGCCGCCTTCTTCAAGGTCACGGAGAACCCGGCGCGCCTCGACCCCTCCGTGTTCCGCGTCGGGCAGGCGGTGGCGCCGTTCGTCAGCCTCTCGGGAAGCGACCTGGCGCTGGCGTGGCCGGCGGTGCCGGGCGCCTCGGGCTACCGGCTGCGCGTCTTCGACCTGGCGACGAAGCAGGAGATTCCCTGCCCCGCCGGCCTCGATTGTTCGCCCATAACACCGTCGGCGATCCACAATGGCGGCGCCGTGGCACCGCAGAGCTTCGGCTACGTGGCGCTCGCCGTCGATGCGTGCGGCGCGGCGTCAAACAACTGAGGCCCGGAAGGCCGGGCCGCTCACCGAGGAGGAGATTCGATTCCATGGTCCGCACCGCTTCCACCATGCTGCCGCTCGGCACCCCCGCTCCCGACTTCCAGCTTCCGGACACCGACGGGACGATGGTCACGCTCGGCGATTTCGAGGACGCGAAGGGGATCCTGGTGATGTTCATCTGCAACCACTGCCCCTTCGTGAAGCACGTCCGCAAGGAGCTGGCGCTGCTCGGCCGCGACTACCGGCGCAGCCTCGGGGTGGTGGCGATCAACAGCAACGACGTCGCCGCGTTTCCCGACGACTCACCCGAGATGATGAAGCAGGAGGAGATCGACGCCGGGTACGTCTTCCCGTACCTGTTCGACGAGACGCAGGAGGTGGCGCGCGCCTACCACGCCGCCTGCACGCCCGATTTCTTCCTGTTCGACGCGAATCGCCGGCTCGTCTACCGCGGCCAGCTCGACGACAGCCGCCCCGGCAACGACGTCCCGGTGACCGGCCAGGATCTGCGCCGCGCCATCGACGCGCTGCTCAAAGGCTCGCCGGTCCCCGAGGACCAGAAGCCGAGCCTCGGCTGCAACATCAAGTGGAAGGCGACTTGAGAAGTCTACCGCGCACCGCGGTTCTGAAGATTACGTATAAAAGTATCGAAAGAATTTGATGCCACCTGAAGAGCAGCTGTGATCTCCTGAAGGCGTCTGCTCAAACGGTAGCGGCGCTGATTCCCTGCGCCGTGGTAGTCGACCTCCCTGATTATTCCGGAATCGACTAGGAGAGGCATCAGGTCATCAAAGAACTTGTTTGCGTGAGGTCCCAGTCGCATACGCAGAACAGCTTCATTGACTTCGGTTGCCCTCAGAAATGCCCGGAATACACGCTGTGACAGCACCAACCTTTCGTCGGGGGCATACTCCAATTTCAAGGAGGGTTGGTCCAACTGGGTGACGACCTTCGCGCCGCTCGAGGTAAGGATCATTCGAATCGCCTCGGGCTCGTAAATTGTTGCCTCCTTGTTAGTCATCAGGAGGCTAGTAAACTTGCAATCCCGGATGACAGTACCTTTAAGAGTACAGTTCTCAGACATCTCTAATCGTTCAAATCTACACTTCTCGAATTCGCAGCCGTCGATGCTGGCACCCTCAAGATCTTGAGGCTCGAAGTAGCACTGGCGGAATGTCACTCCTCGCAGTTCGCGCCCAAGAAGCGATCCCTCAGGAATTACAAGGTCCTCTAGCTCTGGCAGCTTCTCCTTAGCTCCGTCAAGGAGGTAAATTATCAGACCACCGATGTTCTCGCGCACATAGGAAGAGGGTCCTTCAGACCGCGCAGCTTGAAGCAGGACGACAACGGCCTCTCGGACCGAAAGGGTGACACGCGCCTTTCGCGCTGCTGTCTCAAGAGTCAGATCGGGTAGCCGGCCCTTCCTGAAAAGAGTTCGCAAATCGACAGCTTGCGAACCGACAACGAGTCGCCCAATTCCCTCACCAAGAAAGAAATGAAAAAACTCCTCGTGATCGAAAGCGTATTGACCCCGTCGATCGGGGGGGCTCATTAGTAAGGCGTGTTGTGGGAGACGCTCTTGGATCTGACGAGTGACGCTCGGGGTCTTATTCGTGCGTTCGGAGAACAGTTCTGACACCAGTTGAAGAATGTCCTGCTTGAGGTAGTCCGTGCTATTTAGCCACATTTCCTGAGCAACTTCGGATAGAAGCTCGCAGTGTTCCTCAACTGAAAGGAGCGCTCGCGGAGGTTCACCGACACGATCGATCCACTTCTGGTTTGCCTCCCGCTCTACGATCGCCCTTACAAACTGTGAGAAGAAATCCTTTGGGCTGCTCTTTACCGCGCGCAGGAGATTTGAGCGATCGGGACTCTTCAGGGCGAGATCAAGGAGTTGCTTCACCAGGACAGCACGAGTAAGCAGCGGATGATTGTCGCCGAGTTGGCCAGCGACCATGTCGTAGATCAACTGACCATCTGGTACCGATTTGCGACGACTGAATTCGATAAAGCGAGAGCGATCCCAGCGATTCAGAGAGATTCGCGCCACCGAGAGGGATGCAGATTCGAGGCTGTCGTATAGACGCGCTTGTGTCTCAAGGCTTGCGTACTCGTAGTAAGCCTTCCTGGCTGCGATTAGTAGGGTGCCAGATGACTCTAGGGTGCGGAGAAGCGTTCCAAGCGCTGATACCGCGTCGCCTGTGCCGCGCTCAATGAATAGCTCTTCGAATCCGTCTAGGGCAGGGACGAGTACGCCGAGACGAACCATTTCCAAGAATGAATCATAGTAGAGCAGCTGAAAACGTAGACGATTAAGCAGTGCCCCTACGACAATATCGTCAAATCGTAGAAAGGGTCGGCCCGCGAGTGGTACTGGAACAAGTAGCCAGTCGGAACGCTTCTCACGGTATGCCTGTGCTTGAAGGCGAGCGAGCTGGTTGATGAGTGTTGTTTTGCCTTCTCCGGCGTCCGAGGTTAGGTAAAGTAGTGAAGTGGTAGCAGGGGGCCGCCGGGACAGAATACTAGTGACGGCAGCGAGAGAGTCTTCGATTGGCTCTTGGGCATCTGTCGGGGCGAGTTCGAGTTGGTCAACTAGTTGTCCTGAGGGCACTATAAAGCTAGGTTCCTGTTCGATATAGCTCAGAAGGCGTTCGGCCAACAAGGGAATCCGTGCTACTCGGTTTACGATCCACGACTCCGCGCCCCATTCTGTGTCGTCCTCGCGAATGAACAACCGACCGTCTCTCTGAAAGCATGTGACATCGACTATTTCGTCGCGAATGCTGGCGACTAGACGGCCGCGAGCAAGGTCGAGGTCCGTGGGAGAGTCTGCGAATGTGGTCAGGACTCGAACGAGATCCTTAGCATTCATCTATCGGTCCTCAGAGCTGCATGGCGGCATACGATATGCCCAAGCCTGTTGTGTAGTAGGCACGCGTTGGACGAAGGGGCTTGGTATGAATATGGGTCACGGTGCAACCGGCGGCCAAGCTGGACCTGATAGCTGGCCACAGGTCATCGTCAGATCCGATGATGGATAGCGCTCCGGCGCCGGTATTAGCAAGATACAAAGCATCGGCTGTAATCATCGTATCGACTAGCTTCTGCGTCCTAGTAGTCAAAATCTTCTCGGGTTCCACGGGGCATCCAGTAACGGGACAGGCGCGGTTAGCCAAGAAGGGCGGAATAGCATTGAGTGGGCATGCGTTGGTAGTGCAACCGGCGCTTGTCGGCTGATCACAGGATAGCCCGCGGGGCATTTCGCGAGGCCTATATGTGTGGTACAGGAGAGTCGCTGGCTCTATCAATAGGCTCTGCGCCAATTCGACGGACAAGATGACTGAGCGACCACCGAAGGTTGCCGGCAGGGCCACGGTCCGGGGGAAATCGGCAAGGATTTCCGCAGTTAGATCTTGCGCCGGGCGCGTCATGGTCGCCGCTTCGTACCAACCACCGTACAGGCGGAATGAGATACGAGTCACGGATGGATCGAGCACACCGGCGACGATACCCAGTGTTCGTTCAGAGATGTGAACAAGCCCGAGCTTGCGGATCGGCAGGTTAATGTTGTCGTAGTCGACAAGAATGTTCTGCGCTCGCAAGAAAGGAAGGGCTGCGAGTGAAGGTCGCCGCCGAGTGTGGTATCGGACGAACCTGCTAAGGTAATCGCCTAAGCCCACAGTGTGGCGAAGTGTATATCTGGCTGAAGGAAACGAATGCTACGGTAACAGAAACTCCCCTTCGGTCATGATGACGGAGGCGCCGCCGACCTTCACCGACGCCAGACCGTTCGGGCCGCGCTCGGCCTGGACCTGCAGGAGACTGGGGCGGCCCATTTCGACCCCCTGGTGGACGGTCCAGCGCAGCGTCGTGGCGCGCGCGTCGTCGTGCGGGGCGAGATAGCCGGCGAGCGCGGCGGCAGCGCTGCCGGTGGCCGGATCCTCTTCGATCCCTTCCGCGGGCGCGAACATCCGGGCGCGGATCTCGATCGGCCCGGATCCGGCGCGCTGCGGCAGCGGCCCGCCATCGCCGAAGGTGAAGACGAAGCAGTCGGGCGCGACGTACTTCGACAGCGCCTGCTCCCAGGCGAGCTTGTCGATGCGGGCCCGCTCGAGAGCCGCGCGCGACTTCAGCGGTACGTACAGGAACGGGATACCGGCGGAGAACGACCCCGGCGTGAACGCTCCTCCGAGCAGGTCGGACGTCTCCAGCGACAGGACGCGCGCCAGCGTGGCCGCGGCCGGCGGCGTCGGACCGGCCTCGGGGAGCTTCGCGGCGGTGAGCTCGGCGAACACCGGCCGCCCCGCGTCGAGGGTGACGCGCACCGGCACCGGGCCGACCCCCTCTTCGAAGACGAGATCGAGATGGCCTCCGGGCGACGCGGTCGGCGGGACCGAGTGGGCGAGGACGTGCGCCGTCCCGAGCGTCGGGTGGCCGGCGAACTTCAGCTCGTTGCGCGGGGTGAAGATGCGCACCTTGCAGGTGCAGCCGGGTGTGGTGGCCGCCTCGACGAAGGTGGTCTCGGAGAAGTTGAACTCGCGGGCGATCGCCTGCATGGTCGCGGTGTCGAGCCCGGACACGCCCGGGAACACCGCCAGCGGGTTGCCGCCGAACGGCCGATCGGTGAACACGTCGCAGGTGACGAAGCGGAGTCTCTTCATGACGCCAGGGCCTCCCTGAGCGCCGCCCGGGCGAGCAGACGCGTCGAATCCAGGACCGGAAGAGGCGAATCCTCCGGTCCGACCAGGAGCGGAATCTCCGTGCAGCCGAGGATGACGGCGTCCGCCCCCTTCTCTTTGAGACGCTCGATGATCGCGGCCATCTCGGCGCGCGACTCCTTCCTGAAATGTCCCTGCACCAGCTCGTCGAAGATGATCGTATTTATGCGCTCGCGCTCCGCGGGCGACGGCAGGAGCGGTGTGAGCTCGAGCGGCTGCAGCCGCTTCGGGTAGACCGGGCCCTCCATCAGCCAGCGCGTGCCGAGCAGGCCCGGGCGCCGGAAGCCGCGGCGGCGCGCCTCGACCCCGACCTCGTGCGCGATGTGCAGCCACGGAAGGGGAGAGCGCGGCGCGACCAGGTCGAACGCCTGGTGAATCGTGTTGTCGGGGCACAGGAGAAAATCCGCTCCGGCGCTGGCGAGCTTCTCGGCGGACGACAGCATCAGCCGCGCCACGCTCTCCCAGTCGTCCCGATGGATCGCCTTCATGTACTCGGCGAGCGAGTGGGTGTGGAGGGAGACCTCCGGGTGGTCGTGGGTCCCCATGCGGGCCGCCGCCTCGAGGCAGAGGGTGCGGTAGCACAGGGCCGCCCCTTCGCTGCTGCAGCCGACGATGCCGACGTGCCGGATCAGGCGGGCCACGGTCGGGAGCGCTACGGTTTCTGGGGCGCGCCGGGCGGCGGGACGGAGACCGGCGCCCCCGGGGCGAGCCGGGCGAGACTCTCCGGCCCGAGGCGCATCTGGCGGCGGGCGCCTTCGAGGGCCCGCTCCGCGGCGGGGGACGCGGGGTCGCGGCGCCTCAGGTCGGCGGCGGCGGAGACCACGCGGCTCCAGGCGCCGACCTCGACGTAGTAGCCGCAGCGCATCAGGCTCGCCAGGCCCGGCCCCTCGTCGCCCGTGGAGAGTCCCTCCAGCTCCTTCTCGAAGCGGGCGGCCTCCGTCATCGTCTTGCGGGCGGCGACGCGGAAGGGCACCGACTCGGTGGGGGGTGTGCCGGGGGTCTCGGCCTCGAGCCACCAGCGGTACATCTCCCCCGGCTTCAGCTCGGGGCCGTCGGCCGGGAGGATCAGGTTGCCGGCGGCGGTCGGGGCGCCGCGCCAGAGGATCTCCTTGCCGCGGGCCACCACGACGCGCGAGGTGGGCGTGCCGTTCCAGACGAAGCGCGGGCGGGTGTCCAGGACGGTCTCGAAGCGCGGTGACAGCGGCTCGGCGACGCCCCCCGCGGCGGCGCCCCAGTCCTCGCCGTCGCCGCGCATGGCGCTGAGCAGGACGCTGCCGTCCGGGTCGTTGAGAATCCACAGGCCCGCCTCGAGAACTTCGACGGAGCGCGACGACATGGCGGTCGCGAGGGTCGAGACCTCGCTCGGCGGCGGGGTCGCCCCGGTCGCCGCCGCGGGGGCCGCTCCCGCCCCGCCGGCCGGGATGGCCTCGCCCGGGATCTCGATGCGGCTGCCGGCGGGCACCCGGACCAGCCCTCCGCCCGCGAGGTAGACCGTCGCCGAGGAGCCGCCTCCCACCTTCACCGTGTCGCCGGCCAGCAGGCGCATGCCGATGCTCCCGGGCAGTGGTGCGGCGCTGCCGGGCCGCTCGATGTTCACCTGCCCGCTGGCCGCCGCCAGGACGGCCGCCGCCGAGGGGCCGGCCGAGGCCGCGAATCCAAGGATGGGAACGAGCACGGCCAGGGCCGCGAGGGGCAACTTGAGGGAGAGAATCTTCCCTGTTCCGTGGGACGGACCGCGGCTTCGCATTGGAAGACGCCTAGGGTACCACCCCTTGGCGGGCGCGGGATCCTTTCGCCGTGGAGCGGCCGCGCCGCGCGGCCTCGCCGGCCTGGCGCGCCAGGTAGGCCTGCCAGAGCATGCGGGCGGCGACCGCGCGGTACGGCCGCCACGCGGCGGCAATCGCAAGGGCGCGCTCGCGCGATGGCGGACGGCGCAGTTGCTTCACCACCTGCATCGAGTTGACGAGGCCGAGATCGCCGGCCGGCCACACGTCGGGGCGGCGCAGCGACATGAGGAGGTAGACCTGCGCGGTCCACGGGCCGACGCCGTCGTGTTGCGTCAGGAGCTCGATCGCCCGCTCGTCGTCGAGCCGCCGCACCTCGTCGAGATCGAGCCGGCCGTCGAGCGCGGCGGCGGCGAGGCGGTGGCAGTACGCCGCCTTCTGCCGCGTCAGTCCGCAGGCGCGCAGCCGCTCCTCGCCGGCTTCGAAGAGAAGCGCCGGCGTCGGCTCGCCGATCGTCTCCACGAGCCGCTTCAGGATGGCGCGCGCCGAGGCGAGCGAGACCTGCTGCTCGAGGATGATCTGCACGAGCGAAGCGAAGCCGTGCGGGCGTCCCCAGAGCGGCGGCGGTCCGTGGCGCTCGAGGATTGCGGCGAGATCGCGATCGCGCGCCGCGAGCGCGTGCGCCGCCTCGCGCAGGCGCGCCGGCGTCAGGGGGCGCGCGTCGGTGCGGGGGATCTTCATCGCTGCAGCCTCGCGAGACCGGCACGCGCCGCCGCGGCGTCGGCCTCGGCCGCCGCGTCGCCGGCGGAGGCTCCGTCCGCCGCGGGCATGAGCAGGACGCGGCTGTAGGCCTCGAGCGCTCCGGCCGCATCGCCGAGCGATTCGAGCGCGTGCCCGAGAGCCGCGAGCGCGGTGCGCTGCTGCGCCGCGGGCAGCGGCCCGTCGAGCGCGGTGCGCAGCGCCTCGGCGCTTTCGGCGGCGCGGCTCGACGCGCCGTAGGCGAGACCGAGCGTCTTCGACAGGATGGCCCCTTCGACCGACGGTGCGGGGAACGGCCGGGCCTTTTCGAGGATCGTCACCGCTTCGGCGGCGCGCCCGCCTTCGACGAGCGACATCGCCAGCTCGTTGAGCGCCAGGGGCCGCACGGGTCCGGTGCCCGCGAGCGCCACGGCGTGCTGCAGCTCGCGCAGCGCCTCGCCGCCATGGCCGACCAGGTGCAGCGCGGCGCCGAGGTTGTAGCGCGCCACCGCCGAGCCCGGAAAAGTCGAGGCGCAATCCTCGAGGATGGTGATGGCCCAGGTGGGATTGCGCTCGCTCAGCGCCAGCGCGCCCAGGTTGGCGCACGCCGGAAGGAACGACGCATCGGCGCCGTGCGCCTCGAGGAAGGCGCGGCGCGCGCCGTCGTGATTGCCCTGCTCGAGCGCCACGCGGCCCTCTTCGTTGAGCCGCAGCGCCTTCACGCCCTGCCGCCACCGCAGCAGTCCCCAGCCAGCGGCGAGCAGCGCGAACAGGGAGATCGACGCGGCGATGGTCCACGCCAGACGCCGGCGGCGCGGATCGCGGCGCGCTTCGGCGCGATCGAGCGCGGCGACGAGATCCGACATCGCGGCGAACCGCTCGGAGGGCAGGCGGGCGATCGATCGCTTCACGATGGCGTCGAGGTCGCCCGGCAGGCCCGCCGGGATCGTCGGACGCCCGGAGAGGATCTGCGTGCTCCAGTCTTTCCCTTCGAAAGGACGCCGGCCGGTGAAGAGCTCGCAGAGCGTCACGCCGAACGCGAACTGATCGGCGGCGGCGTCCGGCGCGTGCCCTTCGAGGACCTCCGGCGCCAGGTAGGGGGGCGTGCCGGCCGATTCGATGACGCCGCGATTGAGCTCCATTTCCCTGCCGGTGATCGGACCGCGCCGCACGCCGCCCGAGCCGCGGCCCACTCCGCCCGATCCCGGGCCGTCGCCGGCCGCGGGCTCGTGCAGCTCTTCGGGCGGCCGGCGCCAGACGAGACCGAAGTCGGCCACCTTCACCGACCCGGGCTCGGCGCCGAGCAGGATGTTCGCCGGCTTGATGTCGCGGTGCAGGAGACCGCGTTCGTGCGCCGCCGCGAGGGCCGCGGCGATGCCCCGGGCGAGGCGCAGCGCCTCGCGCCCGGGAAGCGGGCCGCGCCGCAGCCGGTCGGCGAGCGAGCCGTGCTGCATCCACTCGGTGACCAGGAACGGTCCCCAGGCGGACTCGCCGATCTCGTGCACCACCAGGATGTGCGCCGAGTGAAGCGCCGCCAGCGCCGACGCCTCGCGGCGCAGGCCTTCGAGATCGGCCGTCAGGCCGCCGGCGCGAATGAGCTTGAGCGCCACGCGCCGCCCCGGGATGTCGAGATCCTCGGCGACGAAGACCCGTCCGGCGCCGCCGGACCCAATCGCGCGCTCGATGCGGAAGTGGCCGACGCGCTCGCCGGCCCCGGGAACCGCGCCCCCGTCCGCGGACGACGCGGGCCCCCCGGCGGTGCGCACACTCCCGGTGTCGCGGCCGTCCCGGATCTCCGTGCGCGTCTCGGGCTCGCGGTCGCTGCGCGTGTCGGGCCGGCGCAGCGTGCGTGTCGCGTCGGGCTTCGGGGGGGAGCCGCCGGGCGCGTCGTCCCTGTCGGGGCTCATCCTCTTTCTATAATAGCCGCCCCATGATCGCGGGCGGCGGATGATCGTCAGCTTACGACGCGCGGTGCCGGCGGTTGCCGCCGCCCTGTCCGCGGCGGCGCTCGTCTCCGCGCTCGGGCTCGCGCTCGCCCAGTCGCCCGAGCCGCCCGCGACGCCACCCGAGCCGCCGGAAGCCGAACCGGGAAAAGCGCCGGAGGGAGAGCCCGGGGAAGCGCCGGCGGAGCCGGGCGAGCCGGCGCCGGCGCCCGGGTCGCCGATGGCGCTCTTCAAGGATGCGGTGGCGCGCCACGACACCGACGCGGCGCTGGCGGCGGCGCGCGCCGCGGCCGACGCGATCCGGAAAGACAAGCAGCTCAACGCCGAGGATCGGGCCCACGGGCTGACCGACCTGGCCATCCGGATCGTCCGGGAAGTCGGATCGGGCCCGGAAGCCGCGGCGGCGGCCGAGGCGCTCTTCCAGGAGGCGACGGACATCCGCCGGGTGCGCTTCGGCGATGAGAGTCCGGAGGTGGCGGACAGCCTCGACACGCTCTCCACCTTCCACTTCATGCTCGGGCGCTACGACACGGCCGAGGACGAGCAGCGGCGCGCGCTGTCGCTCCGCGAGACCCAGCTGCCGGCGGGCGATCCGGCGATCGCGGCAGCGCGTTACGGGCTTGGGACCATCCTGTTCCAGCAGGGACGCTACTCCGAGGTCGAGCCGCTCCTCCTCGACGCGCTGCAGACGTTCAAGACGGCGGCTTCACCCGACGCCGAGAGCATCTCCGACACGCTCAACACGCTGGCCGAGGTGGCGCGGGTGCGCGGCGACGTGACGCTGGCGCGCGAGCGGCTCAACGAGGGGCTGTCGTACGTCGAGACGATCCCGAGGTTTCAGCCGCTGCTCCTGAACAACCTGGCCGGCCTCGCCAAGGATCAAGGGCGCTACGACGAGGCCGAGGAGCTCCTGAAGCGCTCGCTGAACCTGCGCGAGACCGTCACGGTGTCCCACCTGGCGCGCGAGGCGACCGCGCTCCTGAATCTCGCCGAGCTGGCGCGGCTGCAGGGCAAGTCAACGGAGGCGGCAACGCTCTACGACCGCGCGCTCGACGAGGCCCGGCGCGGGCTCGGCCCGGACAACCCCGAGCTGGCGCGCTTCCTCAACCAGGCCGCGGTCAACGCTCAGGACGAAGGACGCTGGGACGACGCCTTCCGCCTCAACGGCGAGGGTCTCGACCTGCTGCGCCGGGTGCTGGGATCGGCCGACCCGATGGTGGCGCAGTCGCTGCTCGATCGTGGCGCGATGCTCCAGGCGCGCGGCCGCGGCGACGAGGCGCTCGAGGCGATCCGCGAGGGGCTGCGCATCCGCACGGCCGCTTCCGGCGACAAGCACCCGGAGGTCGCCACCGCGCGCCTGGCGCTGGCGCGGGTGCTCGAAGCGCCGGCGCCGAAGGACGCGCGCGAGGCGGTCGATCGGGCCGTCACGGTGCTCGACGGCGGGGATCTCTTCCCCGACGAGCGGGCCGAAGCGCACGCGCTGCGGGCGCGGCTGAAGCGCCGGGCGGGGGATCGCACGGGGGCGATCGCCGACCTCGAGACCGCGGCCGGGATCGCCGAGGACCTGCGGCCGAAGAGCGGCGGCGGCGAGGCGGCGCGCGCCGGCCGCTTCGCGCCGCACGCGGTCATCTTCGACGACCTGGCGCTGACGCTGTTCGAGACCGGCCGCACCGCCGACGGCTTCGAGGCGGCCGAGCGCGGCCGCAGCCGCGCCTTCCTCGACCAGCTGGAGACAGCGCGCGTCGATCTGCGCGACACGCTGCCCGAAGAAGACCGGCGCGGCCTGAAGACGCGCGAACAGACGGCCCTGGCGCGCCTCACCGAGGCGCGCGACCAGATCGCCTTCACGCGCACCCGCACCGACCTCGATCCGGCCGAGCGCGACCGGCGCATCGGTCCGCTGGAGGTGGAGGCGCGCGAAGCCGCCGCCTCCGTCGCCGAGGTGCGCGAGGAAGCGCGCAGCAGGAGTCCCGTCTGGCGTCGCAGCGGCCACGCCGTGCCGCCCGGGCTGACGACGGTGCAGGCGCGGCTGGTGCCGCGGCGATCGTTCCTCCTGCTCTACGTCCTCGGCCCGGACCGCGCCGGGCTCCTGCTGATTCCGCCGGCGCCGCAGCCGGCCGTCTACTCCCCGCTGAACGCCGACACGAAGATCGCCGCGGCCCTCGGCATCGCCGAAGGAGGCGTCGGTTCGGAAGCGCTGGCGCGGGCGATCGGTCCGCTCGCGTCGGCGCTCGCGCGGCCGCCCGCAGGCGGAGCGGGCTGGGACGAAGGGGCCGGCGCCGCGCCGGGCGAGCGCGCGCCCCTCCCGGCACGCCTCAATGCCTTGTGGCGGCTCCTCGTGCCGGCCGAGGTGTGGACCAGGCTGCAGGTGGCGGACGAGGTGATCGTGCTTCCCGATGGAGCGCTCGGGGCGCTGCCGTTCGAGGCGCTCGCCGTCAAGCCGGCGAAGCGGCTGGAGGAATCGACCTTCTGGCTCGACGACGGTCCGCCGATCCGTTACGCGCCGTCGGCGGCGATTCTCCGGGCGCTGGCCGATCTTCCCGCCGGCGGCGAGGGGCTGTTGAGCGTGGCGGACCCGGCTTACACGACGCTGCCGCGCCTGCCCGCGACCGAGGAGGAGAGCCGCCAAATCGTGCAAGCGAGCCGGCGCAAGTCGCTCGGCGCGTCCCCGGCGGTGGTCCTCACCGGCACGGCGGCGACCGAAGCGCAGGTGCGCTCCGCGCTCCCGGGAAAAAGATTCCTGCACCTCGCGGTGCACGGCAAGGTCGAGCCGCGCCTCGGCGATCTCTTCGCCGCCTTGTCGCTCGCGCCGCCCGCGGCGCCTGCCACGTCAGCCGGGTCCGACGGGATTGCAACGAAGCCGGCCGGCGGCGCGTCCGACGACGGATCGCTGATGCTGTTCGAAATCTACGACCTCGACCTGCAGGCGGAGCTGGCGGTGCTGTCGGCGTGCGTCACCAGCCGCGGGCGGGCGATCGAAGGGGAAGGATCCTTCGCACTGTCGCGCGGCTTCCTCGCCGCCGGAGCGCGCCGCGTCGTCGCCAGCCTCTGGTCGGTGGACGACGCCTCGACCGCGGCGCTCATGGGGAATTTCTTCCGCAAAATGGATCCCGATCGGCCTTACGCCGCGGCGCTGCGCGATGCGCGTCGCTCGGTGCGCGCGAACAGCAAGTGGAAGGCGCCGTTCTACTGGGCGCCGTTCCTTCTCACTGGCGCTCCGTAGCCGGCAGGGCAGGCTGCCGCCGGGCTCAGGGGCAATTGCGCCCGCTGATCGGTGAGCCTGCGCTCGTGTGGCCGAGCGCTCCGGCGCCGCAGACGCCCTGGGCGCGGACGAGGAAGTAGAAGACGCTGCCGACGGGCTGGGTGCCGGTCGTCGTGCTGGTGAGGTCGGCCCCGTCGCTCTCGACGCAGACGGCGGTGTTCCAGTTGACCGGGCCCGCGGTGCGCAGCGTGTCGTAGACCGGCGGGGTGGTGCTCCCCGCGTCCAGCGGCGCCGACCAGGTCAGGGTGGTGACGCCGGTGGCGAGGTTGTGCGAGAGCTGGAGGTTCTGCGGCTCGGACGGCGGGCTCCAGCGCGACGAGTCGGCGTCGTTGCAATCGCCCTGGCACTCGGAGACGCCGTCGAAGTCGTCGTCCCCCTCGATGGTGCCGGCCGGGTCGGGCCAGAAGGCGCGGGAGCAGTCGTTCACCTGGCCGTCGCAGACCTCCGGCGCGCCCGGGCGGGTGGCGGCGCGGGCGTCGTTGCAGTCGTTGACGCAGCCGTCGAAGCCGTCGCCGTCGTTGTCGCCGCAGGCCGCCGTGCTCACCGTGAAGCCGAGGGCGCTCACCGGCTCGAAGCCGGTCCAGAACTGCACGTAATAGAAGTTGTGGACGTTGTCGATGACGCGTCCGGTCGTGATGAGGTCGGTCGAGAAGGTGCGCACGCCCTCCGCCGCGCCCTTGCTCGTGAGCGTCGCCATCAGCACCGCCCCCGTGCCCGAGGTCTGGGCGTCGCTGCGATAGAGGAACGCCGTCATGTCCCCGTCGTCCGAGTTGTCGAGCACCGACATCGACAGTGACTGGACCTGCGCCCCGTCCGGCAGCTGCAGCCCGGTGTTGAAGCGGTACTGCCCCATCAGCGTCCCCTGGAACGGTGTCCGCTGGTCGGAGGTCTGCTCGGGAAGGAACGGCACCGCCGCGACGCTGTCCGACACGGTCGAAGGCGTGGTGCCGGGCAGGGTGAAGAAGATGCGCACGCCGTAGATGTCGAGGATGTGCCCCATGGCGATGTCGACGTAGTAGTAGTTGTTCTGGTTGTCGATGACCGCGGGCGCGATCGTCGAGGTCGAATAGGTCCTCACCGGATCGCCGCTCGTGCCGGTGGTCACGACGGTCGCCATCGGCTGTGACACCGGTATCGTCGCCGGCAGCCGCATCAGGCGGATGGTGGCGGAGTCGCTCACCTCGTCGAACGAGGTTACGGCGAACGAAGTGACGGTCGCCCCGTGCGGCAGCCGCACCGGCGCGACGTAGCGTCCGATGGCGCCCCCCGGCGTGCCGTTCAGCATGATGCCGTTGTTGCCCCACTTGACGTCGGTGCCGTTGCGCTCGGCGTCGAAGCCGAGCCCGGCGATGTCGATCGACTGCGTTCCGGTCGGGTCGGGATCCTTGTAGCGCACGCGCACGCCGTGGGTGATCCCGCCCGGCCCCTGCTGGATGTTGACGTAGTACGAGTAGTGATCGAGGTCGATGGCAATCGCCGGGATGGCGACGGTGCGCGTCTCGATGGACGACGGCGTCACGTCGTTCAGCGTGATGGTCGCGACGGTTTGCGGGTTGCCGACGCCGAAGAACGAATGATCGACGCGGCGGATCTGCGCCGTGATGGCCTCGAACTGGGAGACGACCTGCCCGACCAGCGTCAGCTCGAGCAGCTGGGCGCCGTGCCGCAGCGGCAGCGGCGCCGTGAACAGCGACGAGCCGGTCAGAACCCCGGACGAGTGATCGGGGAAGTTGTTCGACGAGTCGTACGCCGTGAACGACGTCCCGGCGATGGTCAGCGTTTTCGGCACGTTGAAGTCGACGCCGATCTCGAGCGGCGTCAGGTTCTGCGTGTACCACCAGCCGGTGACGACGTAGGTCGTGCCGGGGACGAGCCCGGTGACGAGCGTGCCGGCGGTGACGCGCACCACCCCGTCGTCGGTGTTGCCGAGCCCCAGGCTCCCGCCGCTCACGGTCCCGGTGGTCGGATTGATCGGCGCCGAGCTGCCGGCGTTGTAGTAACCGTAGGGGCCGAGGTCCCAGCCGCTGGCGTCCGTGTTGAAGAGATTGAGGTACGCCTCGGGAGAGCCGCCGATGAAGTCGTAGCCCTTGGTGTTCGGCGAGCCCGCCGGCGTGGTGTAACAGGTCTCGTAGCCGGGGGTCAGGACCTGGTGGGCCTGGAAGACCGACTGCGGCACGACCGCGACGTTGTCCACCGCCTGCGCATTCCAGCTCGCCCCGGTGAAGTTGTCGCCCGAGAACGAGAGGATCGCCTGGGGGCCGGTCGCCGTGAAGGTCAAGGTGAGCGCGGGGTCGATCGGGCAGTAGAAGAAGACCGGGAAGTTCCGGTCGATGACCTTCTTGAACGACTGCGCCGATGCCGGCGTTGCCGCGATCATCCCGGCGCACAGGACGACGAGCGCGGCCAGGGCTCTCCGGAGCCAGCGCCCCGGACGCGGAAAGTCGAACGTGAGTTGTTCCATGGACGCGGGCAAATTACGCCCACCCCTGAAATACGTCAAGGAATATGCGCGACCAGGGCTGGCCCAGTCGGGGGAGGGGCGGCACCGGAGGAAGGCCGGACCGGCGCCCCCCCCAGGAGGGCGGGGAGACGGGGTCGGAGCCTCGTCGGGGGCACTAGATATAAGGATGTGGTTTGACAGCCTTTTGGGGGCTGTGCTAATTTCCGCCTTCCGCTTGCAGGGCAGTGGTTTACGGGCAGTCCGTATACACGTGGCCGCGCGGCTTCTCCGCCGCCCGGCCCATCCTTGTTTTCGAGGTTGACCTTTGAAGCCAGACGCAGCGGCCGGGCGCTACGCCCGAGCCCTCGCCGAGATCGCCGGAGAGAACGACGCGCAGGCGCTCGAGGCGCTGAGCGCCGAGATCGCACTGCTCGCCGCGACGGCCGGATCCGACGCGGCGCTCCTGCGCTTCTTCGACAGCCCGTCGGCGCATGCCGCCGACAAGACCGCCGCGGCCGTAAGCCTGGCGAAAAAGGCGGGGCTGTCCGACCTTGCGGCGCGCTTCTTCAACGTCCTCGTCGAGAACCGCCGCGTCGGCGCGCTCCGGGGGATCGCCGCGGCGCTCGCGGAGAGGCGCGACCGGGCCGCCAACATCGTGCCCGCCGAGGCGACCTTCGCCACGGAGCCCGGGCCTGCCGAAGAGAAGGCCCTGCAGCAGGCGCTCGAAAAGATGACCGGGAGCCACGTGCGGCTGTCGGTGAAGGTGGATCCGGACCTGCTCGGCGGCGCCGTGGCGCGCGTCGGCTCGCGGATCTACGACGGCTCGCTCCGGACGCGGCTGCAGTCGCTGCACCGCCGGCTGGCGCGCGCGTAAACAGGGAGCAGAGACGGCCATGGCGCAGATCAAGGCGGACGAGATCGTCAGCGTCCTCAAGCAGCAGATCGCTGGGTTCCAGGGGGGCGTCGACGTCAGCGAAGTCGGCACCGTCATGTCGGTCGGCGACGGCATCGCCCGCATCCACGGGCTCGATCGCTGCATGGCCGGCGAGCTGCTCGCCCTGCCGCACGGCGTCTTCGGCCTGGCGCTGAACCTCGAGGAGGGCTCGGTCGGCGCCGTGCTCTTCGGCGAGTTCATGAAGATCAAGGAAGGCGACACGGTGAAGCGCACCGGCCGCATCGTCGAGGTGCCGACGGGCCCGGAGCTGGTCGGCCGCGTCGTCGATCCGCTGGGCCAGCCGCAGGACGGCAAGGGCCCGATCAAGACGGCCCAGACGGGCACCCTCGAGCGCATCGCGCCGGGCGTCGTCGATCGGCAGCCGGTGAAGGAGCCCATGCAGACCGGCGTCAAGGCCATCGACGCGATGATTCCCATCGGCCGCGGCCAGCGCGAGCTGATCATCGGCGACCGGCAGACCGGCAAGACGGCGATCGCGGTGGACACCATCCTCAACCAGAAGGGCAACGGCGTCATCTGCGTCTACGTCGCCATCGGCCAGAAGCGCTCGACCATCGCGCAGGTGGTGAAGACCCTCGAGGACCACAAGGCGATGGACTACACCATCGTCGTCGCGGCGTCGGCCTCGGAGCCCGCGACCATGCAGTACATCGCGCCGTACGCCGGCTGCGCCATGGGCGAGTACTTCCGCGACCACAAGCAGCACGCCCTGGTCATCTATGATGATTTGTCCAAGCACGCGGCGGCGTACCGCGAGATCTCGCTGCTGCTGCGGCGGCCGCCGGGACGCGAGGCGTACCCCGGCGACGTCTTCTACCTGCACTCGCGCCTGCTGGAGCGGGCGGCGAAGCTGAACGACCAGCTCGGCGCCGGGTCTTTGACCGCGCTGCCGGTCATCGAGACGCAGGCGGGCGACGTATCGGCGTACATCCCGACCAACGTCATCTCGATCACCGACGGGCAGATCTACCTCGAGTCCGACCTGTTCTTCTCCGGCGTGCGGCCGGCGGTCAACGTCGGGTTGTCGGTCAGCCGCGTCGGCGGCAACGCCCAGACCAAGGCGATGAAGTCGGTCGCCGGCACGCTGCGGCTCGATCTGGCGCAGTACCGCTCGATGGCGGCCTTCGCGCAGTTCGGGTCGGACCTCGATAAAGCGACGCAGTCGCAGCTGCACCGCGGCAAGCGGCTCACCGAGCTCCTGAAGCAGGGGCAGTACCAGCCGATCCCGGTCGAGAAGCAGATCATCTCGCTGGCCGCCGGGGTGTCCGGGATGCTCGACGACCTCGAGGTGGAGCAGGTCCGGCCGTTCGAGGAGGCGCTCTACAAGTACCTCGACGGGCCCGGGCGCGAGCTGGCGAAGAAGGTCATGACGGCGCCGAAGATCGACGACGCCCTCAAGGCCGAGGTGCGCAAGGTGGTCGAGGAGGTCAAGGCCAACATCAAGGCGCTTCTGGGCGCGGTCCCGCCGAAGCCGGCCGCGGAGTCGAAGCCGGCGCCGAAGACGGCCGAGCGCAAGCCGGAGCCGGCGACCGCGGGCGCGGCGCACTGATCCGGGCCTGACCGGGAGATCCGATGGCCAACGTCCGCGACTTCCGCACCCGCATCCGCAGCGTCAAGAGCACGCAGCAGATCACCCGCGCCATGTACCTGGTGTCGGCGGCGAAGATGCGGCGCGCCCAGGAGCGCATCATCGCGGTGCGTCCCTACGCGCTGAAGATGCTCGACGTGCTGTCGTCTTTGGCGGCGCGCGCCGACGTGTCCAAGCATCCGCTGCTGGCCCGGCGCGAGGAGCGGCGCGTCGTCGTGCTGGTGATCTCGTCCGACAAGGGGCTGTGCGGCTCGTTCAACACCAACATCCTCAACCGCGCCCGCGCCTTCCTCGCGGAGCTCTCTGACCGTGAGGAGGTGCACGTCGATCTCGTCGGCCGCAAGGCGCGCGACTGGTTCAAGCGCCGCGCCACCAAGGTGCGCCGCGTCGAGGTGGATCTCCTGAAGGACCTCGACGTCCCCAGGGTCCGCGCGTTCGCCTCGGAGCTGGTGCGCGGCTTCGTCGCCGAGGAGTACGACGCGGTCTACCTCGTCTACAACGAGTTCAAATCGATCCTGCAGCAGCGCCCGGTGGTCGAGCGGCTGCTGCCGATCCCGCTCGAGATCTTCGCGCGCACCCAGCCGGAGGGCGCCGCCGCCGGCGCGGGCGGGGCGCCGGTGCGGCCCGAGGACTACATCTACGAGCCGGACGACGTGTCGCTGTTCGATCGGCTGCTGCCGCGGCACGTCGGCACGCAGGTCTTCCGCGCCCTGCTCGAGTCGGGCGCGGCGGAACAGGGGGCGCGCATGACGGCGATGAACAACGCCACGCGCAACGCCACCGACATGATCGATGCGCTGACGCTGCAGATGAACAAGATCCGCCAGGCGGCGATCACCAAGGAGATCCTCGAAGTGGTCGGAGGGGCGGAGGCGCTGAAGTAACGGTGCGCTCGCGCCTGCGGCCCGGCGAGACGGTGAGGCTCCAGGCGCGCAGGCACCCGATCGCGGTCGTGTGGCCGTTCACGGTGCTGCTGTTCTGCGTCGGAGGGCTGATCGCGGCGGGGCTGTCGCAGACGCCGGCGTGGTGGTACGCCGCGGGCGCGGCCACGGCCGCGGCGGCGTTGTGGGCGCTGTGCCGGTGGCTGGTGTGGCGCGTGGACATTTGGGTGGTGACCGACCGCCGGGTGATCGACGAGTCGGGCGTGCTGACGGTGCGGATGATGGACAGCCCGCTCGAGACGATCAACAACGTCGGGTGTGAGCAGACGCTGTTCGGCAGGATGTTCGGGTTCGGCCGGGTCGTCCTGCAGACGGCGGCCGAGCACGGCGAGACGACGATCGACGGCCTGGCGCGGCCGGAGGAGCTGCGCGACGCCATCATCGAGATGAAGGAAGAGAGACGAAGGAGCGCGGGATGAACGTCGGCAAGGTCGTGCAGATCATCGGACCGGTGGTGGACGTGGAGTTCGCGGAGAACACGCTGCCCGCCATCTACAACGCGGTGCGGATCACCAGCGAAGGATTCGACGTCCCGCAGCCGATCGACGTCATCGCCGAGGTGGAGCAGCACCTGGGCGAGGGGCGCGCCCGCTGCGTCGCCATGGAGCCGACCGACGGCATGGTGCGCGGCATGAAGGCGGCCGACACCGGCGCGCCGATCACCATCCCGGTCGGGAACGAGGTGCTCGGGCGCGTCATCAACGTCCTCGGGCGCCCGGTGGACCAGATGGGGGACGTCAAGGCGCAGCACATGTCGCCCATCCACCGCAGCGCCCCCACCTTCGAGCAGCAGAACACCCGGCTGGAGATGTTCGAGACCGGGATCAAGGTCATCGACCTCATCGAGCCGTACCTGAAGGGGGGCAAGACCGGCCTGTTCGGCGGCGCCGGCGTCGGCAAGACGGTGCTCATCCAGGAGCTGATCAACAACGTCGCCATGAAGCACGGCGGCGTGTCGGTGTTCGCCGGCGTCGGCGAGCGCACCCGCGAGGGGAACGACCTCTGGCTCGAGATGAAGGAGTCGGGCGTCATCAGCAAGACGGCGCTGGTGTACGGCCAGATGACCGAGCCGCCCGGGGCGCGGCTGCGCGTCGGCCTCACCGGGCTGACGGTCGCCGAGCACTTCCGCGACGTCATGGGGCAGGACGTGCTGCTCTTCATCGACAACATCTTCCGGTTCACGCAGGCGGGCTCGGAGGTCTCGGCGCTGCTCGGCCGCATGCCGTCGGCGGTCGGCTACCAGCCGACGCTGGCGACCGAGCTGGGCGAGCTCCAGGAGAGAATCACCTCGACGGTGAAGGGATCGATCACCTCGGTGCAGGCGATCTACGTGCCGGCCGACGACTACACCGACCCGGCGCCGGCCACGACCTTCGCGCACCTCGACGCCTCGACCAACCTGTCGCGCGCCATCTCCGAGATGGGCATCTACCCGGCGGTGGATCCGCTCGCCTCGACGTCGCGCATCCTCGACCCGCGCATCGTCGGCGACGAGCACTACGCCGTCGCGCGCCAGGTGCAGGGCGTGCTGCAGCGCTACAAGGACCTGCAGGACATCATCGCCATCCTCGGGATCGACGAGCTGTCGGAGGACGACAAGCAGGTGGTGGCGCGGGCCCGCAAGATCCAGCGCTTCCTGTCGCAGCCCTTCTTCGTCGCCGAGCAGTTCACCGGCCTCAAGGGCAAGTTCGTCACCATCAAGGACACGGTGCGCGGCTTCAAGGAGATCGTCGAGGGGAAGCACGACGACCTGCCGGAGCAGGCGTTCTACCTTGTCGGCGGCATCGAAGAAGTCCTCGAGAAAGCCGAGAGGATGAAGAATGCTGCCTGACAAGCTGCGTCTCGACGTCGTCACCCCCGAGCGCCATCTCGTCGCCGAGTCGGTGGACGAGGTGGTGCTGCCCGGCTCGCAGGGCTCCTTCGGCGTGCTCCCCGGCCACGCGCCGCTTCTGACCGACCTCGACATCGGCCCGCTGGTGTACCGGCGCGGGCAGGAGCGCCGGGCGCTGGCGGTGGCGGGCGGATTCGTCGAGGTGCTCCCCGATCGCGTCACGGTCCTCGCCGAGGTGGCCGAGGCGGCCGAGGACATCGATCTCGCCCGCGCCGAGAAGGCGAAGGAGCGCGCCGAGCAGCGCCTGAAGAGCGGCGAGGTGGAGACCGACTTCGAGCGCGCGCAGAAGGCGATGCGCAAGGCCCTCCTGCGCGAGGAGATCGCCCGCACGCCGCACCGCCGAGAGGGCCCCTGACGGAGCCGTTCCTCTCGGTCGTCATCCCCGCGTACAACGAAGCGGGGAGGATCCGCGACAGCCTCGAACGCCTCATCGCCTGGCTCGCCGAGCCGGGGCGCCTGCCGGGACCGGTGGAGATCCTCGTCGTGGACGACGGCAGCCGCGACGGCACCGCCGGGATCGTGGACGGCTTCGCCGCCTGGATCGCCGCCCGGCCGGGCGTGACGCTGCGGCTGCTGCGGAACGGGAAGAACCGCGGCAAGGGATACTCGCTGAAGCACGGCGTGCTGCTCGCCGCCGGAACGTACGTCCTCCTGAGCGACGCCGATTTCTCCACGCCGATCGGCGAGCTGCCGCGGCTGCTGCAGCCTGTCGTGGCCTCGGAGTGCGACATCGCCATCGGGTCGCGCGGCCTCGCCGGGTCGAACGTGGCGCTGCGCCAGCCGATCTGGCGGCAGACGATGGGGCGCATCTTCAACCGCATCGTGCGGCTGCTGACGCGGCTGCCGTTCAAGGACACCCAGTGCGGCTTCAAGGTGATGCGGCGCGAGGCGGCGGCGCCGCTGTTCCGCGCGGCGCGGGTCGAGCGCTTCGCCTACGACGTCGAGATCCTCGTGCTCGCCCGCAAGGCGCGCCTGCGCGTGCGGGAGATCCCGGTGCTGTGGCGCGACGCGCCCGGCTCGAAGGTGCACGCCGTCCGCGACTCGCTGGCGATGCTGCGGGACGTCGCCTGGGTCCTGTGGCGCGAGCGCCGCGGAGCGTACGATCGTCTCGAGCCGACGACATGAGACGCTGGACAGGGAACAGGCTGAGGACACCGGTGGAGATCGGACGCGTGGTCGGACGCCGGGCGGCGGCCCGCCTCGCCGCGACGCTGCGCCGCCGCGGCGCGCGCCTCGTCTTCACCAACGGCGTCTTCGACCTGCTGCACGTCGGGCACCTCGACCTGCTCGAAAAGGCGCGCGCCCTCGGCGATGCGCTGGTCGTCGGCGTCAACAGCGACGCCTCGGTGCGCCGGCTCAAGGGACGCGGGCGCCCCATCGTCCCGCTGCGCGAGCGCATGGAGATGCTGGCCGGGCTGAAGCCGGTGGACTACGTCGTCGCCTTCGGCGAGGACACGCCCGCGCGGATCATCGCGGCGCTGCGGCCCGCGGTCCTGGTGAAGGGGGCCGACTACCGCGTGTCCAACATCGTCGGGGCGGACACGGTGCGAGCCTTCGGCGGCCGCGTCGTCCGCGTGCGGCTCAAGCCGGGACGCTCGACGACCGGCCTGGTCGCGCGCGCCCGCCTCGCCGTGCGCGCGGCGGCGGGACGGGATCGGCGGCGGTGAACCGGGACGTCCGCGCGCTCCTCGATCTTCCCGGCCGGGATGGCGCGCTCGCCGGGCACGTGCGCCGGCTCGAGACGCCCGAAGGCCGGCTGACCCTCTCCGGACTCTCCGGGCCGGCCGCGGCGCTGCTCCTCCCGTCGCTCCTGGAGCGCGCGCCCGGCGGCAAGATCATCCTGCTCGTTCCCGGCGAGCGGGAGTCCGAGCCCTTTCGCTCCGACCTGATGTTCGCCGCGACCGCGCTGCGCGGCGGGCGGACGCGGGTGCGCCTGTTCCCGTCGCTCGAGGCCGATCCCTACCAGGAGATGTCGCCGCATCTTCAAGTGGCGTGCGATCGGGTCGAGGCGCTGCGGGCGCTGCGCGAGCCGGGGGAGGCGATCGTCGTCGTCCCGGTGCGGGCCCTCATCTATCCGCTGGCGCCGCCGCCGTCGCTCGACATCGCGACCTTCGACGTGCGCGCCGGGCAGTCGCTGCGTCCCGACGAGTTGTCGGAGGCGCTGCTCGCGGCCGGCTACGAGCGCGCCGACCTGGTCGAGTCGATGGCGGAGTTCTCGCGCCGCGGCGGCATCATCGATCTCTTCCCTCCCGACAGCGCGCTGCCGCTGCGGGTCGAATTCTGGGGGGAGGAGGTGGAGTCGCTGCGCTTCTTCAACCCCGAGACGCAGCGATCGGGCGAGGCGGTGGCGGCCGCGCGCGTGCCTCCGGTGCGGGAATACCCGTGGGACACGGGGGCGCTGGCGCGGCTGCGCGTGGCGCTGGAGGCGCGTCGCGTCGAGCGGCGCGGGCACGGCGCTGCGCTGCGCTCGGACGATCTCGCCGAGAAGGTCGAGATCCTGGCGTCGGGGCGGACCTTCCCGGGGTTCGAGGCGTGCGTGCGGCTGGTGGAGGCGACCCCTTCGACCCTGTTCGACTACGCGCCGTCCGCGCTGGTGGTGGCGTGGGAGCCGGCCAAGGTGCTGTCGGAGATCGAGGCGGTCTATGTCGAGATGCACGCCGGGCTCGACCTGACCGAGTCGTTCGACATGCCGCTGCCGGAAGACCTGCTGGTGCCGCGACCCGCGGTGCAGCAGGCGGTCGGCCGCGCGCGCGTGCGCCTCATGGAGCTGGCCCTCGAAGAGGAGACGCCGCCGCCGCGCGTCGCCTGCGCCCCGGCGCCGACGTACAAGGGCCGCATCCAGGATCTCGCCAAGGACCTGCAGGACCTGCCACCGGCGACGGCGACCCTCTGCCTCATGGAGAGCCTCGGGCGGATCGAGCGGCTCGCGGAGGTGCTGACCCAGTACGGCCAGCCGCCGAGCGTCGTGCACGACGCGCTGCCGGAGTTCGCGGGGGCACCATCGGCCGCGGCCCCGCGCGTGCTGGTGGCGCCGGGGCGTTTGTCCCAGGGATTCGTCCTGAAGGGGGCGGGCCTCCAGGTGCTCACCGAGCAGGACGTCTTCGGGGCGCACGCCGAGCCGGAGCGCAAGCGCCGCAAGGTCGCGGCGTTCAGTCCCGGGTTCAAGGACCTCAAGGTCGGCGACCTGGTGGTGCACGCCGAGCACGGCATCGCGCGCTACGGCGGCATCGCCCGCATGGGGGAGAGCGACGGCGGCCGGCGCGACTTCATGCTGCTGTTCTACGAAGGGAACGACAAGCTCTACGTCCCGGTCGACAGGCTCGATCTCGTGCAGCGCTACTCGGGCGTGGCGCACAACAAGGCGCGGCTCGACCGCCTGGGCGGCATCACCTGGGAAAGGACGCAGCGCAAGGTCAAGAAGGCGATGCGCGACATGGCGGAGGAGCTGCTCGCGCTCTACGCCGCGCGCGCCGCCGCGACCGGGCACGCGTTCCCGGCCGACACTCCGTGGCAGAAGGAATTCGAGGACGCCTTCCCCTTCCCGCTGACCCCCGACCAGGAGCGCGCGGTGAAGGAAACCAAGGCCGACATGGAGAAGGACGGGCCGATGGACCGCCTCATCTGCGGCGACGTCGGCTTCGGCAAGACGGAAGTCGCGATGCGCGCCGCCTTCAAGGCGGTCATGGACGGCCGCCAGGTCGCCGTGCTGTGCCCGACGACCGTGCTCGCCTTCCAGCACCTCACCACCTTCCGCGAGCGCTTCGCGTCGTGGCCGGCGCAGATCGACATGATCTCGCGCTTCCGCACGCCGAAGGAGCAGAAGGCCATCCTCAAGAAGGCGCAGGAGGGGAAGCTCGACATCCTCATCGGCACGCACCGCGTGCTGTCGAAGGACGTGGCGTTCCATCGGCTCGGCCTGCTGATCGTGGACGAGGAGCAGCGCTTCGGAGTGGCGCACAAGGAAGCCGTCAAGAGGATGCGCAAGGACGTCGACGTCCTGACGCTGACCGCGACCCCCATCCCGCGCACGCTGCAGATGTCGCTCGGCGGCATCCGCGACATGTCGATCATCGAGACGCCGCCGGAGAACCGGCTCGCCATCAACACCGCGGTGGTGCCGTTCAAGGAGGGGACGATCGCGTCGTCCATCCGGCACGAGCTGCAGCGCGGCGGGCAGGTGTACTTCGTGCACAACCGGGTGGAGTCCATCGGCTCGATGGGGAACTTCCTGCGCCGCATCGTCCCCGAGGCGCGCATCGCCACGGCGCACGGGCAGATGAGCGAGGGGACGCTGGAAAAGACCATGCTGTCGTTCCTGAAGGGGGAGCACGACGTCCTCCTGGCGACGACCATCATCGAGAACGGTCTCGACATCCCGCGGGTCAACACGCTCATCGTCAACCGCGCCGACCGGTTCGGCCTGGCGCAGCTGTACCAGCTGCGCGGGCGGGTCGGGCGGTCGGACCGGCGGGCGTATGCCTTCCTGATGGTGCCGGGGCGCAAGGCGCTGTCCGACGTCGCGCGCCGCCGACTCAAGGCCCTGCAGGAATTCACCGAGCTGGGATCGGGATTCCGCATCGCGGCGATGGACCTGGAGATCCGCGGCGCCGGGAACCTGCTGGGCGGCGAGCAGAGCGGGCACATCGCGGCGGTCGGCTTCGAGATGTACGTGTCGCTCCTCGAGCGCGCCGTGCGCGAGCTGAAGGGCGAGGCGCCCGCGCCGGAGACCAAGGCGCAGATCAACCTGAACGTGGACATCCGGCTGCCGGAGGAATACGTCCCCGACTTCGGCGACCGGCTGGTCTTCTATAAAGAGGTTGCGTCGGCTCCGGACCAGGTGTCGGTCGATCGCCTCGGCGACCGCATGCGCGATCTCTACGGCGAGTTGCCGCCGCAGGCGCAGCGCCTGCTGGCACTGGCCCGCCTGCGCATCGAAGCGGATGCGGTGCAGGCGCGCACCATCGACGCCGTCCGCGGCGGCGTGCAGATCCGCCTCGCCGACAACAGCCCGATCCCGCCGGAGAAGATCGTCCGCATCGTCAACGCGCGCCGCAATGTCCGGGTCGTTCCGCCCGGCATGATCCGCCTCGACGTGCCGGCCGAGGCGTCGGACCTCGAGCGAATCACCGAAGTCCGGGCGTTATTGCTCGACCTTGGGGCGCGTGATAGGCTCGCCGCCTCACCGGCGCGCCCGTAAGCAGGGCGGGGAACACACGAATGAAAAGCAAGGGCTTCTTCGAGCTACGCCCACGAGGCCGGGCCCGCAGCGGCAGGCCCGCCGGGCGCGCCGCGACTCGACTCTCGCCCGGCGGCCCTCGGCTGGCGCCTCGGGGTCCTGACAACGCCGGGCTGCGAGACGTCCCTGCGGACCTGTCGCTGCGGGCCCGGCCACATCACCGCAAGACGAACCAGACCACTCTTCTCGCGCTTGCCCTGATTACGGTGACCGCTTTCGCGGGTCTGTCGTGCTCCAAGGCGGGGAAGACGGGGGATTCGGCGTCCGCTCCGGCGGGCGGCGCGCAGGCGGGCGCGGCGGGGGGCTCTGGAGCGGGCGACTCGCCGGACGCGCAGGGGCCGGGCGCGGTCGCCAGGGGCGACCAGGGGGCGGCGGTCGCGACGGTGGGGGACAAGAAGATCACCTACCGGGCGTTCGAGCGGTACCTGAACGACAACGCGGGCGAAGACACGGGAGAAGGCGACCAGGTGGACGCGTTCAAGTCGCGCCTGCTCGACCAGTTCCTCGAGGAGCAGCTCCTGCTGAAGGAGGCCGAGCGGCTCGAGGTCGCCGTCTCCGACGCCGAGGTGGACGCCTACCTCAAGGAGCTGGGCGTCTCGGAGGACGACGTGGACGTCGGCACGCCCGACGGCAAGGCCGCCTTCCGCGCCCGGGTGAAGGACGGCCTCCTCGTCCAGAAGGTGAAGGAGAAGGCGGTCCTCAAGACCATCAAGGTGGCGCCGGGGGAGGTGGACGACATGCTGAAGAAGCACCCCGAGGCGGCGCCCTCCACGAGCAAGGTGGTCCTGCGGCAGATTCTGCTTGAAGATAAGAACGCCGCCGAGGAGGTCCGGCGGTTGATCCTGGCGGAGCCGGCGAAGTTCGAGGAGGTTGCCAGGGCCAAATCGGGGGCGCCCGACAAGGGCGCGCCGCGCGCCTACGACGAGCAGGACCTGCCGGAGGATCTGCGCACGGCGGTCGCGGCCCTGAAGCCGGGGGAAGTCAGTCCCGTGGTGGAGCAGTCGAAGATGTTCGTCCTCTTGAAGCTCGACAGGCGAGTCGAGGCGGCCCCGTCCGACGCCGCCGAGGCCCGGCGCCGCGTCGAGTCGGAGCTGTTCCGGCAGAAGGCCGACCAGGTGATGGAGCGCTACATCGGCGACCTGAAGGAGAAGACCGAAGTCCGTGTGCACCGCGCCCTGCTCCCATTCCGCTACGTCGGCGAATTCCAGAGCTGAGCTTTCCCCCGTGACCACTCGAGTCCCTCCCGTTCGACCGCCCGCTTTCGCGCGTCCACGCGCACGCGTCGTGCTGTCCGCCGCGGCGGCGGTGTTCGCGGTGCTGGCCGTGGGATCCTTTGCGCGGGCGGCGATCATCGAGGAGATCGTCGCGAAGGTGAACAACCGGATCATCACGAAGACGGAATACGAGCTGCGCAAGCAGTACCTCAACGATCAGCAGAAGGGGGCGAGCGAGGACGACGCGCAGGCGCAGCGCGATGCGCTCCTGGCCAACCTCATCACCGAGGCGCTGCTGCTCGAGCGGGCCGAGACCATCTTCGACATGGATCGCATCCGCGGCAGCCTCATCGACGATTTCAAGAAGCAGCAGAACATCACCACGGACGAGGAGCTCGAGACCGCCCTGAAGGACCAGAACATGTCGCGCAAGGAGCTCGAGGAGCACCTGATGCGCCTGGCGGTGCCGAACGAGATCATCAACTACGACGTGCGCCGCAAGATCAGCGTCAGCGACGCGGAGGAGCAGGCCTACTACGACGCGCACCGGTCCAAGTGGGAGACGCCGGCCACCGTCACGCTGCGCGAGATCGTCGTCCCCTACACCTCCGACACGCACGACGAGGCGCAGTCGCGGGCCCAGGGCATCACCGCGCAGGCGCGCGACGGCGGCGACTTCATCGAGCTGGTGAAGCAGTACTCCGAAGGGGGCACGCGCGAGGTGGAGGGGATCCTCGGACCGGTCTCCCTGAAGGACCTCAACACCTCCCTCGCGCAGGCCTCCCAGGGACTCAAGCCCGGGCAGATCAGCGAACCCGTGGACAGCGGCCGCGCCTTCCACATCCTGAAGCTCGAGGCCCGCACCGAGACGGTCACCAAGACGCTCCCCGAGGTGAAAGACGAGCTCTACAACGCGGTGCGGGAGGAAAAATTCCGGCCGCGTTTCGACCTCTACCTGAAAAAACTCTGGAAAGAGAATTACATCGAGGTCGCGCCGAAGTACGAGTCGCTCCTCGTCGTCTCGCCGCTCAAGAACCCGAAGCCGGCCGCTTGAGCGTGACGGTGACTGCGGTCACCGTCGCGAATCGGGCTGACGGAGCGGTGAGTTTTCGGTGCGGCGCTGTGATTCGCCGTGGCGCTGTGATATGGTTGGAACAAATCGGACGACCCCCGAGCCCGACATCACCACGAGATGAAATCAGACCCAGGGTTCCCCGAAAACAAGAGAGGCCCGGCGCTGGGGCGCCGCGGCCCGCGAGGAAGCCACATGCGACGTTACGAACCGGGCAACATCGCTCCGCCCGCACCGCCGGCGGATCGCAAGTCGGACGAAGGGGCGGGACACCGCCGCCTGATCCGTCCGAACCTCTCCGAGCTCAAGGGCCAGCTCGGCGGCCCGCGTCCTCCCCGCCGCAAGCAGGCGCCGCCCGATCAGACCAACGCCGAGGCGTTCTACTACCTCAAGCAGATGAACTCGCGCACGCCGATGGTCGTGGTGATGAAGGACGGCGAGGTGCTGCGCGGCGTCATCGAGTGGTACGACCGCACCTGCATCAAGGTGAACCGCGTCGGCGCCCCCAACCTCATGGTGATGAAGGACTGCATCAAGTACATGTACAAAGAGGAAGAGGGCCGCGGCTCGGACAACACCTGAGCCCGCGGCACATCCCCCCCCCGTCACCACCGGCGAGGCGCGCCCCTCTGAAACCGATCCTCGCGATCTCCACCGGCGATCCCTTCGGCATCGGCCCCGAGATCTGCCTGAAGGCCGTCGTCCGCCCCGAGGTGCTGGAGGTCTGCCGCCCGCTCCTCATCGGCGACCACAAGCACCTGCTGCGCGAAGCCGCGCTGCTGCGCACCACCGACTCCGACCCCGGACCCCGCCACGCCGACGGCGCGCGCGGCGCCGCCGGCTCGCGCGAGGCGGCCGGATCCATCGCGCACGCCACCGACTGGCCCGACATCGGCGAGCCGGAGTCCTGGCCCGAAGTCTCCCGCCCCGCCTTCGACGAGATCGGCTCGAAGCAGGGCGCCGAGTTCGTCATCGAGAACTGGAAGGAGGGCCCCGCCTTCCACGACATGGGCGCCATCGACCCCGAGCCCGGCACCGAGTCCGACGCGGCCTTCCACGCCGCCGCGCACGCGGGGCACGGTGGCGAGGACGAGGACGAGGCCGAGGCCGGGTTCGCGGCGGGGCACGCGCACGGCATGCACCGCGCGCCGAGCGCCACCGGCGGCCGCGCATCGGTGAAGTACATCAAGCAGGGGGTCGGCCTCATCCGCACCGGCCACGCCGCCGCGCTCGTGACCGCGCCGATCAGCAAGACGTCGCTGCGCCTCGCGTCGATCCGCTACCCCGGCCACACCGAGTTGCTCGCCGACCTCTGCGGCATGGAGCCGCACGAAGCCGGGATGCTCTTCGTCACCCCGCAGTTCAAGGCCGCCCTGCTGTCGGTGCACGCGCCCCTCAAGGACGCCATCGCCGACCTGACGCAGGAGGAGATCGTCCACCGCCTGGCGCTCCTGCACGTCGAGCACGCCCGCTGGTTCGGAGGCGACCCGCGCATCGCCGTCGCCGCCCTCAACCCCCACGCCGGGGAAGAAGGGATGTTCGGCGAGGAGGAGCGCAGCATCATCGCGCCCGCCATCGATGCGGCGCGCGAAGCCGGCATCGACGCCCGCGGCCCGTATCCCGCCGACACCGTCTTCACCCGCACCGCCCGCGGCGAGTTCGATTGCGTCCTGGCCCTCTACCACGACCAGGCGACCATCGCCGTGAAGACGTCCTCGTTCGGCCAGGCCGTGAACATGACCATCGGCCTGCCGTTCCTGCGGACGTCCGTCGATCACGGCACCGCCTGGGACATCGCCGGCACCGGCGCCGCCGACCCCTCGAGCCTCATCGAAGCCCTGGTGTTGGCCGCCCGGCTCGCCCCCCGCGTCCATCGTTGACCCGCGCGCGTTCCCGCGCGCAAAGCCTGACGGCGCGTTACTTCCGGTAGGCCGCGCGCACGACGCGCAGCATGTCGGGATGGATTTCGGGAGCCGACGCGATGATGTCGCCGCTCTCGACGTAGCCGCCGCGGCCGGTGAAGTCGGTGACGACGCCCCCCGCCTCGGTGACGAGCAGCGACCCGGCGGCGACGTCCCACGACGACAGCCCCATCTCCCAGAACCCGTCGAAGCGCCCGCACGCGACGTACGCCAGGTCGAGCGCCGCCGACCCGTCGCGCCGCAGCCCGCCCGCCTCCTGGATGAAACCGCGGAACGACGCGAGGTAGGCATCGAGCCGGTCGAGGGACCGGAACGGGATGCCCGTCACGAGCAGCGACCTCTCCAGCTTCCCCGGCCTTGCAACCTGGAGCGGCGTGCCGTTCAGGTGCGCCCCCTGCCCGCGCGCCGCCGTGAACATCTCGTCGCGCACCGGGTCGTACACCGCCGCCGCCCGCATGCCCTGCGCATCGGCCAGCCCGATCGACACGCCGAACAACGGCACCCCATGGATGAAGTTCGTCGTCCCATCCAGCGGATCGACGAACCACCGGTAACCGTCGGCCGCCGACCGGTCATCGCGTGTTGCCCGCGAACCCGAGCGGCCACCGGCTCCGCCCTCGGACGATCCCCGGCCCGACGCGCCGCTCTCGGACGCGGACTCCTCGGCGACGATGGCGTGGTCGGGGAAGCGCGCGCGCAGCAGCCGAAGCACGACCTCTTCGGCGCGCCGGTCGGCCACGGTGACGAAGTCGTTGCGGCCCTTCTCCTTCACCGCGAGCGTCGCGCGCCGCCCCCAGTGCTCGAGGAGCACCCGCCCCGCCGCCTTCGCCGCCGCGATGCACGACGCGAGATGGAAATCGACCGCGCCACCGACGGTGCCGGATCCCCCGGCCCGCTTCTCCCCGTCGTGGCCGGTGCCATCCCCGTCGCCGCCGCCCGCGCCCGCTGCGCCCCCGCCGGCGCGCTTGCGCCCCGAGCTCCACGGAATGACGCGCCCGCCGCCACCGCCTCGTGCTCCACCGGACGCGCGTCCGCTCGTGCCGCTGCCCGGCCGGCGCCGCAAAGTCCCCCCCGTGCGCCGCGTCACGACGGACCCTCCCGCAGTCCGTGCCTCACGACTCATCCGCCTTCGGGCGCGCGAAGGCCTGCTCGTAGACTTCGACCAGGCGCTTCATCGTGACCTTGGTGTAGCGCTGCGTCGTCGAGAGCGACGCGTGGCCGAGCAGCTCCTGGATGGTGCGCAGGTCGGCGCCCGCGTCGAGCATGTGCGTCGCGAAGGAGTGCCGCAGCGCGTGCGGCGACACCTGCGCCTGCACCGCCGCCGCCCGCAGGCGCGCGTCGAGAATGCGCCGCACGCTCCGGTCGGTCAGCCGCCCGCCGCGCGCGTTGAGGAACAGCGCATCGCGATCGCGCTCCGGCACCGGCCGCCCCGCGCCGAAGGACGCACGCTCGCGCAGGTAGCCGGCCAGCGCCTCGACCGCCTTGCTCCCGACCGGCACCAGCCGCTCCTTCCGTCCCTTGCCCATCACCCGCAGCATCCCGTCGTTGTCGGCGCCCGCGGCCACCGCGGCGCCGCCGGGGGCGGCTGAGCCTCTGGCCATGGCGCGGCGCGCGGCGCGCGGCAGCTCGAGATCGCCCAGATCGGCGCCGACGATCTCGCTGACGCGGCAGCCGGTCGCGTAGAGCATCTCGAGGAGCGCCCGGTCCCGAAGGTCGAGCGGCTCCGCGCCGAACGATGCCTCGAGGAGCGCCGTCACATCGTGCTCCGACATCGGCCGCGGCAGGCGCTTCTCCTGCTTCGGCGGCGCCACGAGCGCCGCCGGGTTGACGGTGACCGCCCCCTGCCGCTCCAGCTCGCGATAGAACGAGCGCACCGCCGCCAGCTTGCGCGCCACCGTCGCCCGGCTCACGCCGCGCTCGTGCAGGAACGCCAGGTACGCCCGCACCATCAGCGCATCCGCCGCCGTCAGCTTCGGCACCCGCCCCGGCGCCGGCGCGTCCGAGTACGCGCCCCCGCGCCCAGACCCACGCAGCCCCGTGCGCAGGAACGACTCGAACTCGCGCAGGTCCGTCCGATAGCACCGCACCGTCAGCGGCGAAGCATTCCGCCCCAGCCGCAGATGCTCGAGAAACTCTTCGATCCGATCCACGCGCCGCATTCTAGCGCGCCGCCACAGCGCAGCAGGCGCGTCTCTCGACCACGTCAATTCCGGGGGATTTTTCGTTGACTCCGGTCCATTGATGACCTACCATCCTCGGGCTCAAAGACTCCGGCATGATCCCGGCACGCGCCGGAGCATCATCCAACGCCCAGCCGGGTCTTCTTCATCGACCCATCATTCAATATGGAGGGACGTCTCATGACGAAGAACACTCTCATCGCAGGCGCCGCGCTGCTCGCCCTGTTCGCCGTCGCGTGCGGCGGCCAGAAGGCCCCCGAGGCCCCGGCCGCTCCGACCGCCACGAGCGAGGCCGCACCGGCCGCTCCGGACGCCAACGCCGCCGGAGTCGCGGGCGCCCCGACCGACGCCGCCGCTCCGGCCGCGGCCCCGGCCGACCAGGCCGCTCCGGCCGGCACCGCTGCCGCTCCCGCGGGCGGCACCGCCCCCGCCGGCGGCAACGGCTCCGGCAACTGATCCGGAGACCCGTTCCGCGGCGCCGTCTCATCGCGCCGCCTGGCAGGTCACCGAACACGCATCACCTTTGAGTTCCGGAGGGGCGGGGAGCGATCCCCGCCCCTTCTGCTCTATCATCCGCACCACCGCCCCCGCACCGCCGTCCCCGCCAGACACCAGCGCCGCCCCGGAAAGAAGGACGACGATGGATCACGAACCGGATCCGCTCTCGGCGCGTGTGCCGGAGGGGCCGCGGCTGCTCGAACGCGTCAGCCACGAAGTGCGCGTGCGCCACTACAGCCGCCGCACCGAGGAGGCGTACCACGCGTGGGTGCGCCGCTTCGTGTTGTTCCACGGCAAGCGCCACCCGGCGAGCCTGGGCGAGCGCGACGTCGCGCGCTTCCTCACGTGGCTCGCGACCGAGCGGCGCGTCAGCGCGAACACCCAGAGCCAGGCGCTGAGCGCCATCCTCTTTCTCTACCGCGACGTCCTGCAGCTCGACGTCGGATGGGTGCAGGACGTCGCGCGCGCCAAGCCGTCGCGCCGCCTGCCGGTGGTGCTGACACGCGACGAAGTCGCCGCGCTGCTGCGCCGCCTGCACGGCACGCCGTGGCTCGTCGCCGCGCTCCTCTACGGCTCGGGCCTGCGCCTCCTCGAAGCGCTGCGCCTGCGCGTGAAGGACGTCGAGCCCGGCGCGCTCCAGCTCACCGTGCGCTCAGGGAAAGGAGCGAAGGATCGCATCACGATGCTGCCGCGCGCCGTGCGCGATCCCCTGCGCCGCCACCTCGAGACCGTGCGCCTGCAGCACGCCCAGGACCTGGCCCGCGGAGCCGGCCGCGTCGAGCTGCCGCACGCGCTCGCGCTGAAGTTCCCGAGCGCCGGCCGCGAGTGGGGCTGGCAGTGGGTCTTCCCCGCGAGCCGGACCTACGTGGACACGGCCACCGGCGAGCGCCGCCGCCACCACCTGCACGAGACGGTCATGCAACGCACCGTCCGCGACGCCGTCCGCCGCTCCGGTCTCACCAAGCCCGCGTCGTGCCACACCTTGCGCCACTCGTTCGCGACGCACCTGCTCGAGGACGGCTACGACATCCGCACCGTCCAGGAGCTCCTCGGCCACCGCGACGTCGGCACGACGATGATCTACACCCACGTCCTCAACCGTGGCGGCCGCGGCGTCATGAGCCCCGCCGACAAAGTCCTGTCATGACCAACGCCGTTCGAACCCGGCGCGACGCGACAGGTCGGACTTCGCGACGCGACCACGTCGGATTCCGCGACCGGTCAGGAGCCGGCGAGCCTGTTACCATCGACGCTCGAGGATCGACGTACGGGAGGAGGCCCGGTGGAAGATCGTCCGAAAGGATACGAAGGAGTCGCCCCCGAATTCCTGGCCGGCCGCGGCAGCCCGAAGTCCTCCGGCATCGGCGCCCGGGACGTGCGCGCCTGGGCCGGCCGCCTGCCGCCCGGCGCCGCCGTGCTCGAACTCGGCTGCGGCACCGGCATGCCGATCACGCGGGAGCTGGTCGAGGAGGGCCTCGAGGTGTACGCGGTCGACGCCGCGCCGACCCTGGTGGCCGCCTTCCAGCGCAACTTCCCCGGCGTTCCCGTCGTGTGCGAGACGGCGGAATCGTCCGCCCTCTTCGACCGCCAGTTCGACGCCGTGCTCGCCTGGGGCCTGCTGTTCCTCCTGTCTCCCGACGACCAGCGGACCGTTCTCGCCCGGATGGGCCAGGTGCTCAAACCGGGAGGCCGTCTCCTCTTCACCTCGCCCCCCGAGCCGATCGAATGGAACGACGCGATGACCGGTCTCCATTCCCAGTCGCTCGGCCGCACCGAATACCTGCGCCTCCTCGAAGCCGCCGGCCTCACCGTCGAACAGGAATACGAAGACGTCGGCGACAACCACTACTACGACGCGGTCAAAGTCGCCGCCGGGACCTGATCTGCCGGGAGAGGGCACGAGGCCCGGTATCACCAACCATCTCCCGCCACACAGATCCGCTGTGTTTTATCGATGAATCGGACTTGCCCCCCGTCAGCCTATTCCATCAAACACCGCAGCCTCTTTCGGTGCTAACCTCTTGACCATCAGCGACCTGCGGTCAGCCCTCGACGCCCCTTTCCCGATTTAGGCTGACAGCCGCTGCCCGCCAGCTCGCAGCCCTATTTTTTTACGAAGGTCTGTCTACTTAGCGTTATGCAGGCTTGAGCTGATGAGCATCCCGGTGACCCTCGAGGCTTTAGCGAAGCGTGAGCTGGCTGTCCTGGAAACCGCGCGCGGGCTCAGCGGGACGATCGAGGCGAGATTCGCTCGGCTGCGTGCGACGGGTGCATTCGCGGAGTCCGCGGCCATCCATCAGGCTTATGTGGCCTTGGCGGCCCCTCCCACCAGCAGCTTGGAAGCTCTCAAGCGCGCCATCTTCATGGGCTGGTACGAGACGTCGGAACCGGGTTGCTTCACGGGCATCGGAGATCTTGAGCAAACTCGGGTTCATGGCGCGCACGGGCTTTTGAAGACTGCCCACGCATCCGGTCAACTTGATTCTGAATTCGGCGCGATGCTTGGGTGGTACCGGGCCATATCTGACGATCACTTTCAGGTATCGGACTCTGCGTTGAGAGCTTACCTCTCATCACTCGACCCTCATGCGTACGAGGTGTTCGGGTTTACGCGGTCCGCGTTGGAACATCGAGGTCAAATGGGTATGTACTGGGTGTCCATCGCATGCCGCGCTGCATAACTACGGCGTGCAGCTGTCAGTCGGCGCGCCTTCGACGCCGACATGGTTGCCCTTCCGTCGGTTGCGCGCCGCCTGCAGCTGACGCCGGGCGTTATGTGGGCAGAGAGTTGGGGTAGCAGCCAATCATGACCGACCAGGCTAACGCTCTGTATCTCCGATTCGCGGACGACCTGGAGCGGCTGCTGTCATCCCGTCTGACGGCCGAGGAGTTCGAATCACGCTACCGCTCGGGCCCAGAGGCCCAAGTCCTCGGTGAGTTCATCGGGTCGATCAGCCACTACCTGGCCGACGCTGACATCCGAGCCCGGGAGCCCGAGTATCGCTCGATGCAAGAGTGCGAAATGCGCCTTCTGATCGGTCATCTTCGTGCAGGCAGGTTCGACCATGCTCGACGCATCGACTTTCTTCGGGTCACGCATGATCGCTGACGCCGATGCAGCCTTGGGTGCATACGTGTCAGTCAGTGGCCGCGAGCCACATAACTACTGCATCCAGCGGACGGCGGGCCGGTTGACCGGGGTAATGTCCACGGCGGCGCTGGCCGGCCGCCGCTGATGCATGCGTTAGCAGGGCTGAGGTCATGAGCGACCACGTCGAGTTCCACGACTCGGATCTGCTGGCAGTCGAACAGGTTGGTCGTCAGGTACGCATCTCACTCGATGCTTACGTCCACAGGTGGGAGCAAGTCGACGGCTGTTGGAAGGGCACTGGCTGGCTCCAGCGCGTCACTGCGGTGCTCGACGACAGTCAGGCAAGCGGCATACCCGAGGTCCCAGTCGAACTCAGCGACGGTGTGCTCCGGACCGGCTCAGCCACGTACGACGGTCTCGTACCACTTCCGTTCTCGTCGTCCGAGCCTGCGTCGCTTGAGCTCACCCTGCAGACGGGTGCACAGTTTCGGGTGGCCGGGGTTAGCATTGCCATCACATCGACGTCCGAGGCGAGGTACCTTGAAGACCTGCCTGACACGTTTGCGCCATCGGCCTGCTAACTACTGCATTCAGCGGACGGCGGGCCGGTTGGCCGGGGCAATTTCCGTGGCGGCGCTGGCCGGCCGCCGCTGATGCATGCGTTAGCGCAACGCGAATACTGCGGGGTAGGGGTGAGGCAATCTAGAGGTCGCGAAGGAAAGTTGGCTCCGTGGCTTCGTTGACGGTATGGAAGGGTTGCATGGGCGGTCGGTCTCTCGAGGTTGCTCAAGAACACGGTGCCACGCGTCTCGTTGGCCGCCACACCCGCAGCGTGCGCGAGGCTCCCGGGACGCATGCGCCTTGAGACACCGGAGAGGTCGGTGGGTGGGCCTGTGCTCGTTGAAGCCAGGTTGCTGAAGTCAGCTGCGCACGCTGACGGTCGCGTGTCACGCATCACGGCGTGCGCTAACTACTGCATTCAGCGGACGGCGGGCCGGTTGACCGCGAAGACCTTCAGCGCGGCGCTGGCCGGCCGCCGCTGATGCATGCGTTAGGCGCCCTAAGCGTATGAGCTCGCATCTTGTCTCAGTTCTGATCGCGGCGAGCATGGCGGTATCCTGCGCGACGAGTGAGCGAAGCCCGTGCTTCGGCACTCGCGTCCTGCAGCAGGGCTATACCGATCCGCTCG
>DASRAU010000009.1:0-144766 GCA_035638075.1 Verrucomicrobiia bacterium | reverse complement strand
ATGAGGTTGCCGTCCCTCCGCTCCCCCGGTGAGTCGTCGCAATCCAGCTCGTTGTCCCCGGGAAGCTCCGGCGTGACGCCGCTGCGCGTGACCAGGAAGAACGGCGTGCCGTCCGGCCCGTTGACCCGGACGATCGCCTGGTAGTGCCGGCACCCCGACGGATTGGGAGACCCGCCGATGTGGTACCCGAGCGGCTCGGCGAGCTCGGTCATGTTGAACCACTCGTTGTCCACGGACTTCAGGAACTGGAACCCGTCCGCCCGCTCCTCCGCCCGCGCCGGCGCCGGCGCCAGCCAGCCGGGCGCCACGACCGACATCACCCCCAGAACGACGACTCCGAACGTCCCGCGCATGACCCCCTCCTCGATGTGGGGGCGGTCGGACCGCTCCCCCTGTCGGAGAGATCACGGTCGGCGCGGGAAAAGCGACACGGCTAGCGGGGGCTCACCCCGATGCGGGCCGGCGCGACCCGCTCGACCTTCGGCACCGTCTTGATCGAGTCGCAGCCCATGATGGTCCGGCCGGCGGTGGTCTTGCCGTTCAGGCAGGCGAGGCGGTCCACCGGGGCGATGCCGGTCTCCGGGACGTCGAAGTGCAGCAGCAGATCGATGTCGCGGTCCTTGTCCACGTCCTCGTGGTGACCTGTGCGGTGCGTCTCGGTGCAGTCGCGACGGGAGACCGAACCCGGGGACCCGAAGCAGACGCTGTCGACGTCGACGATGGCCGGGTCGAAGTCGGCGGTCTTGAGGATCGCCACGGGGACGGCCCCCTTGTCGTCCGGGTTGATCGCGTTCGGGAACTGCCGCGGCTTGATGTCGATCGCCACGACGGTGATGCCGCTCGTGGCGCTGTCGTTGCCGGAGACGGGGTCCGTCGAGTCGGTGGCCACGGTCGCGGTGTCGTCGTAGTTCCCCGGGCCGCTGGTCGTCACTTTCACCGTGACGGTCACGTGGTCCCCCACCGGGACCGTGCCCAGCGCGCAGGAGAAAGTCAGCGGGGGCGTCAGCGTGCAGGGGTTCGTCGCGTAGGCGGAGCCGTCGCCGTGTTTCGCCTCGGGCTGGAGAAGCGTCGCCGAAGCGCCCGTCCCGCTCACCGCGAGCGTGTCACTCAGGACGACGTCGCGCGGCAGACCGGGCCCGGGGTTGCTCACCTCGATGGTGCAGACGAACGAGAGGCTGCTGTCCGGCAGGCATTCCTTCGTGACCTGCAGGTCGGAGGTGTCCTCGTTGGTCAGCGCGACCTTCTGGACGTCGAGATTCACCTGGTAGTCGGAGATGAACCGGATCTCGCTCAGGTTGACGAGATGCGGATGGGGCTCGGTGCCGACCGTCGGGGTTCCGAAACCGGTGTCGGGGTCGGTGCCGTAGTCGGGCGCGTCGAGGGTCGCCTCGATGCTGTCCAGCTCGTCGTTGTTGCCGTCGAAGCACTCGAACGGCGACGTGTTGCACCAGATGTACGGGAAGGCGGCCTCGAAGACGTGGCCGTCCCCGAAGAACTGGTCGTAGCAGTCCTGGTCGTAGCCGGCGGTCCGGAAGGTGAACGGCTCGCCGTTGCGGACGTAGAAGTCGTAGCCCGCTCCCGGCGTGCCGATGAACGAGTGCCCGAGGAGATCCGGGTCGTAGTCGTTGAGCACGCTGTTGCCGTTCGACGCCAAAGGCGCGAAGTCGGCGAACCGGATCCACTCGTTCGAGGGGGCGCGGTCGAGGTTGGCCCAGAAGAAGGTCATCTCCGCATCGTCCGAGCAGGCGGGATTGACCAGGCTGTCGTCGTCCTCGGAGGAGTGCAGGTCGATGTTGGTGACGCCGACGTTCAGGTGGGTCAGCGGCGGCGACGGCGGATCGACCCAGCCGGCGACGATCTGCCGCGTGTAGGTGTCGTCGGGCCCCAGGCCGCTGTTCTCGAGGGCGAGCGTGACGTGCAGCGCCGTCTGCATGTCCATCGGCTGGCTGGCGTTGGCGCAGCCGGCGGGGGCCGGGTGGACCACGTCGATGCCCGGGTCACGGTCGTTCGGGTCCACCTGCGTGCCGGTCGGCACGAGGTTCCCGGGCCCGGCGTCGAAGCGCCAGTCCACCCGCGCCTCGGCGTTCGGCTGCGGAGGCAGGCAGATGTCGAACTCGTAGTGGGCGGCGATCTCCGTCGGCCGGTGCGGGTGCGGCGAGCGGTCGCAGGTGCCCTGGCCGATGAGCACCTTCATGCCGCACTGCAGGGTGTCATTGACGTAGCCGGCGCGGCCGTTCAGGTACAGGTCGGTCGCGGTCACCGGGACCGGCGTCGTGCCGCTCTTCGGCAGCGTCTGCGACTGGTTGCGCATCGCGGCGACCAGGCGCGGGGGGTGGATCTCGGAGCGGTAGTAGGAGGTCGAGATCAGACAGTTGTTCGGGTTCAGCGGGTCGCGCACGTGGCACAGGTCCTTGGGATGGCCGCAGTCGAAGATCCAGTTGCCGTTGGCGTAGACGCGGTCGCCGATGCTCGGCCAGGCCCAGCGCGGGAAATACGCTTCGGGTGCCGCGTCCCCTTTCACGTCGGGGAAGACGCCGATCTCCCACTCCAGCTCGATCGCGTCCGGCTCGACGAACTGGTCGAGGCTGTCCACGGTATCGCCGTTGTTCGGGCCGTTGGGCCGCGACAGCACCCCGCGGAAGATGTCGTCCACCTTGACGTCGGTGCCGTGGTCGTGGGAGTCGTGATTCGCCGGGGTGTCGTTCCGGGCCACGTGGCTGCTCTCGACGAGGCCGGCCACATCCTTGAAGTGCTGCTCCGGATCGTTGGGGACAATCCACACCCATCCTTCGTCGGCGATGTCGAACGACAGGTCGAACAGGCCGAGGTCGAGTACGACGAGCCGGAAGTCGGTGCAGGTGTCGTTGCTGCCGTCCACCGGCTCGCGGAGGATCTGCGGGCCCGGGCGGCCGCCTCCCGGGGTCATCGTCTCCTGGGCCCGTGCCGGCGGCGTCACGGCGAGGGTCAGGCCGGCCACGAGCAGCGTTGCGGTGAAAAGAGAAGCGGAAGCCGAGCGCGAGCGAGTCTCGACGGGCGTCATGAGATCCCCCCTGTTGTCCGAGGTCGTTGTCTGTGTGGCCTGATTCTAGCGCCGCCGACCCGCGGTTCTTCACGAAATTCTCAGGTTCCCGCCGCGGCGGGGTGCTAGTGGGCGCGGCGGGCTTCGGCGGGGCGGCGGACGACGCGCAGCGGCGAAGGCGACGAGGGCTCGGCCTTCGCGGCGCGCGGCTGCAGGCGCGAAGCCACGTTCACTTCGCGCCCGAAGACCTCCTCGAACAGGTCCGCTTTCTCCTCGGCGGCGTGCGCCTCGACCATCAGGTCGCGCTCGGAGCGCAGGAGCAGGCGGACGCCGTCGTCGGTGAACCGGCAGCGCACCTCGCGCAGACGCTGCGAGTGGCGCCGATCGAGCGCGTCGGCGAGACGAAGGATCGCGGCCATCCCGGCCACCAGCGCGCGGTCGTCCTTGTGCAGCTTGCCGTAGGCGCGTTGGCGCTTCTTCGGAAAGCCGCGGCGATGGTAGCGGGCGATGAGCGCCACCAGCTCGCGCTCGCGCGGCGTGAAACCCTCGAGCGTGCCGTGCGCGATGAGCTGGTAGGCGTGCTTGTGGTGCTGCCGGTAGGACACGACATAGCCGACGTCGTGCAAAAGCGCCGCGGCCGACAGCAGATCGCGCCACGCCGGGTCGAGATCGAGCGGCTTCGCCATCTGGTCGAAGAGCGACTCGGAGATCCGCTTCACCTGCACGGCGTGGCGCTCCTCGAAGCGGAGCGTGCGGCCGAACGCCTCGGCGGCGGCGACCCGCTGCGGCACCGCCGGCCTGGGGGTCGCCACGGCCGGTCCCTTCGTCAGCATGCGGTGCAGCAGGGCGTGGCGGATGCCGCGCGCGTTGACGCGCAGGAGATTGATCTTGAGGCGCGCCATGATCTCGTAGAGCACCGCGGCGCCGGCGACGATGATGTCGGCGCGCTCCGGCGACAGCCCCGGCATCTCCCGGCGCTCGGCCAGCGTGCGGCGCAGCATCGCCGAGAGCAGATGCAGCAGCTCCGCCTGGGTCATCTCGAAGCCCAGCACGGGGCGGCCCTCGAGCCCCTGCCGGGCCATGACGATCTGCGCCAGCGTCGTCGCCGTTCCGCCCGAGGCGATGAGGACGCGCGGCGCCGGGTCGGCCTCGATGCGGGAGGTGCGCAGGCGCCGCCGGACGTACCGCTGCAGGCGCTCCAGCTCCCGGCCGCGCACCGGATCGCTCTTCAGGAAGCGCTCGGTCAGCGTCACGGCGCCGAGCCGCAGCGAGTGCTCCTCCTGGACGTGCTTGCCGAAGGCGAGGATGAGCTCGGCGCTGCCGCCGCCGAGATCGACGACGGCGCACGGTTCACTGCCGAGGTCGAACGACAGCGCCGCGCTCTCGAAGGCGAGGCGCGCCTCTTCGCTCTCGGAGACCACCCGCAGCCGCAGACCCGTCTCCGCCTTCACCCTCTCGATGAACACGCGCCGGTTGGACGCTTCGCGGATGGCGCTCGTGCCGACGACCGCGATGCGCCGCGCGCCGCGGGCCCGCGCGATGTCGGCCATCCGCTTCAGCGCGTCGATGGCGCGCCGCATCGCCTTGCGCGACAGCCGGCCGCGGCGCCTGAGCCCCGAGGCGAGGCGCACGACCTCGCGCTGGTCGTCGAGAACCTTGGGCGCGCCCTCCTCGGCGGGATCGACGACCAGCGAGCGGATGCTGTTCGACCCGACGTCGATGACGGCAATCGGCCGGCGGCGGATCACGCGCGCCCCCTGCGCAGGCCGCGCACGGCGGCCACGCCGTAAGCGGCGACGAGCGGACGGCACGCGTTCCAGAGATCGCGCCGGCGCGCGGCGAGACCGGCGCGCAGGGGACGGGTGCGCGGCGAGCGGCGGAGCAGATCGAGAAGCACGTCGAGATCATGCAACGAGCCGAGCTTTTCCTGCACGCGGCGCGCTTCCTCGATGGCGGTGGTGAACGGGCCGAGGCTCGAGGCGTGGAGGACCTCGAGGGCGTAGCGCCAGCGCTTGACCGCGATGCGCAGCCGGTGCGCCGGGAGCGGACGGCCCGAGGCCGCGGCGCGGCGCGCCCGCTCCAGCTCCTGCGCCCGCCGCGCCAGCCCCTGGCGCGCGGCGCGCGCCACGCGGGCCGGATCGGCGGGGTGGCGCTCGAGTCGATCGAGCAGCGCATCCAGCCGCTTGCGGATGCCCTTCACCCGGAGCGTCGTGCCGCCGTGGCCGTGGGCGAGGCCGCGGCGCAACCGATCGGCTTTCCTGCGCAGCGCCTGCTCGAGCGCGGCGACTGCCGCGCGCTGCGCCTGCGGCACCGAGGCGCGCAGGTCGTGCGCCAGCGCCGCCAGCACGTCGGCGTCCCGCACCGCGGCGAAATGCCGGCGGATGCCGCGCGCCCGCCTGCGGACCTTCTTCCCCGGCTTGCCCGGCAGCACCGGCGCGAAGAGATCGAGGACCTCCTGGAGCCGGCGCGTGGCGACCCGCAGATCGTGAATCGACTCGGAGTCTCCCTGTTTCTTGACCTGCCTGCGGCGGTGCAGGAGGGTCGCCGCCCGCTCCCTCAGAAGCCGCTCCAGGGGCGGGGTCCGGCGCTTTTTACGAGGGGACGCGGCGGTACTCCGCGTCGGACTCGAAATGAGGGGTTTTCCGGGCATCACGGTATGGCGTTCCGGGGCTGGCTCCGTCATCATGGGATCGCTCCCATCTTAAGCCGGCTCAGTCTTTACGAGGACCACGTCGGCGCGGAAATGTCCGATTGGCCCCCCGTTGTCACACATTCGTTGCAGAAGGCCGCCTGACGGGGCCTATAATCCCGGCTTCTCGACAAGGCACGGAGGGAATGGCGACCCGCAAGCGGAAGAGCTCCCGGCAGCGCGGCAGGCTCATCGTCGTCGAAGGGATCGACGGCTCCGGCAAGAGCACCCAGATCCAGCTGTTGCGCAAGTGGCTCGAGGCGCGCGGCGTCAAGGTGGTGTTCACCGAGTGGAACTCGTCGGCGCTGGTGCGCGAGGCGACCAAGCGCGGCAAGAAGAAGAACCTCCTCACGCCCACCACCTTCAGCCTGCTGCATGCCACCGATTTCGCCGACCGGCTGACCTACGACATCATCCCGTACCTCAAGGCCGGCATCTCGGTCCTCGCCGACCGCTACGTCTACACCGCCTTCGCGCGCGACATCGCCCGCGGCGTCGACCCGCGCTGGGTGCGCGACCTCTACGCCTTCGCGACCAAGCCGGACGCCGCTTTCTATTTCAAGGTGCCGATCGACGTCGCGGTGAAGCGCATCCTCGGCGCGCGCGCCAAGATCAAGTTCTACGAGGCGGGGATGGATCTCGGGATGTCGAACGATCCGGTCGAGGCGTTCCGCCTCTTCCAGGGCCGCGTGCTCGACGAGTACGACCAGCTTTCCGGCGAGTACGGCTTCAAGGTCATCGACGGCACCAGGAGCATCGACGCGCAGCAGCGCCAGGTGCGCGACATCGTGCGCCGTCTCTACGACGGAGCGGCGGCGGCATGACGCCGGCGGCGAAGTCCTCCATGCGCAAGCGCTTCTTCGGCCACGGCATCCCCTACACCGACGCGACCGGCCTCGAGGGGGCGCTGATCACCATCGAGGGAACCGACGGGGTCGGCCGCTCGACGCAGGTCGCGAGCCTGAAGCAGTGGCTGGAGGTGCAGGGATACGGTGTCATCGAGACCGGCTGGACCCGCTCCGAGCTGATGTCCGAGACCATCCTCGCGGCCAAGGCGGGGCACTCGCTGAACCGGCTCACCTTCAGCCTGATGTACGCCACCGACTTCGCCGACCGGCTGGAGAAGATCGTCATCCCGGCGCTGCGCTCCGGGTTCGTGGTGCTCGCCGACCGGTACGTGTTCACCGCCTTCGCGCGCAGCGTCGTGCGCGGCGCCGACCCGCAATGGATCCGCAACGTCTTCGGCTTCGCGCTCGTCCCCGACATGACGCTGTATCTCCAGATCGACGCCGACGCGCTTTTGCCGCGCATCCTCCAGAGCCGCAAGATCGACTTCTGGGAGGCGGGGATGGACATGCACCTCGGCACCGACCTCTACGAGTCGGCGCGCAAGTACCAGTGGCGGCTCATCCGCGAGTACAACCGCATGGCGCGGCAGTACGGCTTCATCAGCGTCGACGCGACGCTGCCGGCGGACGAGATCCAGGCACGCATCCGCAGCAAAGTCTCGGCGCTGCTCGAGGAGCGCCGCCTGCAGACGCTCACCGACAACATCGAGTCGCTGCGGCCGCTGCTGTTCGAGGAGACCGCGCCGGCGGTGGCGCGGGATGTCGCGCGCGACGTCGCCCGCGAGGCGGAGACGGCGAAGACCGACCGAGACGCGGCCGAGCCGCGGCCCGAACGCGAGCCGACCGGCGACCTGCCGATCGTCGATCCGGACAAGACCCGCTCCACCGCGCCGTCCGACTCGTAGTCCCCGGGGATCGCCGCCTACGCGCATCCACCTGCTCCGCCACGCCATCGCCGCGCCGCGCGATCCCGCCCGCTATCCGGACGACAACCTCCGGCCGCTGACGCGTGAGGGGCGCGCCCGCATGGTCCGGGCGGCGCAGGGACTGAAGGCCCTCGAAGGCAAGTTCGACATCGTGCTGACGTCGTCGCTCACGCGGGCGGCCGACACGGCGCGGATTCTCGCGGCCGCCTTCCGGCCGCGCCTGAAGATCAAGGTGCTGCGGCCGCTGCAGCCGGGCGGCGGAGCCGGCGGCGTGATGGCCGGCCTGTCGGCGCTTCCCGCCGACGCGTCGATCGTCCTCGTCGGACACGAGCCCGACCTGTCGCGGCTGGCCGGGGCGCTCCTGCTCGAGCAGCGGGACACGCTGCGGGCCGAGTTCAAGAAGGGCGGCGTCTGCCGGATCGACTTCGACGGCACGCCGCACCTCGGCGAGGGCCGGCTGATCTACTTCCTGCCGCCGCGCATCCTGCGCGGCTACAAGAAGACCTCCGAGGACTGATTCCGGCACCCGAACAGAGCAACGCCGGCGCGTCCCTCGCGGGAGCGCGCCGGCGCAGCGTGTTGCCTGCTCGAACGTCTTAGGAGCGGTCCGAGTCGCCGCGGTTGCCGGAGCGGCCGCCGCCCATGTCCGGGTTGTCCTGCCCCGAACGACCACCCTGACTTCCACCCTGGCTTCCGCCCTGGTGGCTGCCGCCGCCCTGGTACTGATCGCCCTGGCCGCCGCCCTGGCCCGGATTGTTCCGGCCGCCCTGGCTGCCGCCCTGACCACCCTGACCGGGGCGACCGCCCTGGCCGCCCTGCTGGCTGCCGGCGCCCTGCTTCTGGTCGCGCTGCGGATCGTTGCGGGTCTGGTCGTTCTTGTCCATTCGAACCTCCTGGCGCGTGTCATCGCGCCGTGAATCGTGCTTTGGTTGTCGTCCCTGCACCACTTGGAATGGGAGGCTCGCTCGTGCGCATGGGCCTCCCTCCTTCCACCATGATCGTAGGCCGCGGCGACACGTTCGACCTTCCGGTTTTGTACGCATTGCGGCGATCACGGGGGGCGCCGTCGGGCGGCCACTTCCGCGGGTGTGCGCTTCGGCCGGACAAAAAAAAGCGGCGCGGATCCGGCCGCGCCGCTTTCGACAACCATCGCGTTCTTCAGCCGACCGTCAACCGGCCGGGGAAGGAACGAACCGTTCTACTTCTTGTGCTGCGCCATCTGTTTCTCCCACTCCTGGCGGCGCGTCTCGATCTGGTCGGGAGTGAGATCTTCCTTGTGCGTCGCCATGCCCCACTGGTGGCCGAACGGGTCGGTCACCTTGGCGAAGCGATCGCCCCAGAACATGTCGGCGGGCGGCATCACCGTCTTCGCGCCGGCGTCGGTGGCGCGCTTGAAGGACGCGTCGCAGTCCTGGACGTACAGGTAGAGCGAGCCGGTGACGCAGCCGGCCGTCTGCGGCGACTTGTGATCGGGCGCCATCTCGGGGAATTCGTCCGAGACGAAGATGGTCGAGTCGCCGATCTTCAGCTCGGCGTGCATCACCCGCCCGTCCGGCATCGCCATGTTCGACTTGACCTCGGCGCCGAAGGCCTTCTTGTAGAACTCGATCGCTTTCTTCGCTTCACGGTGGATGAGCCCCGGGGTCACCGTGTGCTGCCCTTCGGGAATCGGTCTGACGTTCGCCATGCAACAGCCTCCTCGCGCGGTTCGACCGCAAGACAGGATTTTCGCGGGTGCAGGATCATCCTGCACCCCATCCTTTCCGACTTCAACCCGAAGCGTGGCCGCGCCCTTCGCGGTCCGGATCGGTTGCGGCTAGGATCGGCCGCATGGAGGAGACGACCATCCGGAAAGGGACCGCGGCCGACCTGGACGCGATGGTGACGACCCTGGCGCGGGCGTTCGCCGACGACCCGGTGTGGGGCGGCTGGGGCTTCCCCGATCGGGCGCGTGCCCTGGAGCAGCGCCGGGTGTTCTTCGGCCTGTGGGTCGAGATGTCGCTGCGCGACGGGTGGCTGCTGGTGACCGGCGGCTGCGAGGCGGTCGCGTCGTGGTTTCACCCCGGCGCGGGGGACGACACTCCTCAGGACGCCGCGCGCTTCCGGGCGCTGGCGCACCAGCACCTCGGCGCCGGCGCGCCGCTGTTCCTCCAGGGGTGCGCGCTCATCGAGCGCAACCGGCGGGCCGATGAGCCGTTCCATTTCCTGAGCCTGCTCGGGACCCACGACGCGCATCGCGGCCGGGCGCTCGGCGGGACGCTCCTGGATGCCAGCCTCGCGATCGTCGACCGCGACGGGAGGCCGGCGTATCTCGACTCGACCAACCCGGCGAACATTCCGTTCTACGAGCGCCGCGGCTTCCGCCGCACGGGCTCGTACCGTCTCCCGGACGGACCGGTGATCGAGCCGATGTGGCGAAGACCCCTTGGGGCCGTCTGACTCAGGATCTCGTGTTCAGCTTCAGGCGGGGGTGGCGGACGTCGCGCCCTTCGGACATGAAGATGACCATCTGCGCGATGTTGGTGGCGTGGTCGCCGACGCGCTCGAGGTACTTGGCGATGAAGGTGATGCGCAGCGCGCGGGTGACGTTCTTCGGCTCCTCGATCATGTAGGTGAGGAGCTCGCGGAACAGCTGCACGTTGAGCGCATCCACGGCGTCGTCCGCCTGGAGCACGGCGCGCGCCTCGGCCGCATCGCGCTTGACGAACGAGTCGAGGGCGCGGTGCACCATGTCCGAGACCTCGCGCGCCATGTGCGGGATGTCGATGTAGGGCTTGAGCGGCGGCTCCTGGTTCAGCTCCAGGGCCCGCTCGGCGATGTTGACCGCCAGGTCGCCGATGCGCTCGAGGTCGGTGACGATCTTGAGCGCCGTCGTGATGAACCTCAGGTCGGACGCCGCCGGCTGCCTCAGCGCCAGCAGGTTCAGGCTCATGTGATCGACGTCCAGCTCGCCGGAGTCGACGGTGCGATCCATCTCGATGACCCGGCGGGCGAGATCGGAGTCGCGATCGACCAGCGACTGCATGGCGCGCGCGATCATCTCCTCGACGGTGCCGCCGAGGAACAGGATCTTGTCGCCGAGATCGTGCAGCTCCTTCTCGTACTGCCGGCTGGTGTGCTCCATCATGCTCTCGTCCGCGGCCTCATCCGAACCGTCCGGTGATGTAGTCCTCGGTGCGCCGGTCCGAGGGGGTGGTGAACAGCTTCGCCGTCTCGTCGAACTCGATGAGCTCCCCGAGCAGCAGGAACCCGGTGTGGTCGGAGACGCGCGCCGCCTGCTGCATGTTGTGGGTGACGATGACGATGGTGAAGCGCGCCTTCAGCTCGTCGATGAGCTCCTCGACCTTGGCGGTGGCGATCGGATCGAGCGCGCTGCACGGCTCGTCCATCAGCAGCACCTCGGGCTCGACCGCCAGCGCCCGGGCGATGCACAGGCGCTGCTGCTGCCCGCCGGAGAGCCGCAGGGCGCTTTCGTGCAGCCGGTCCTTCACCTCGTGCCACAGCGCCGCCGCCTCGAGGCTCTTCTCGACCAGCGGCTCGAGGGCGGCGTGCGACCGGGTCCCGAGGACGCGCGGCCCGTACGCCACGTTGTCGAAGATCGACTTCGGGAACGGCGTGGATTTCTGGAAGACCATGCCGACGCGCTTGCGCAGGCTGGTCACGTCCATCCCGGGCGCGTGCACGTCCATGTCGCCGACGAGGATCTTCCCTTCGATGCGCACGTCCTCGACCAGATCGTTCATTCGGTTCAGGCAGCGCAGGAGCGTCGTCTTGCCGCAGCCGGAAGGCCCGATGAAAGCGGTCACCCGGTGACGCGGGATGGTCATGGTGATCGACTTCAGCGCCTGCTTGTCGCCGTAGTAGAGGGAGAGGGCCTCGATGCGGGCGGCGACCGCCGGAGCCTGCGGCGGTCCCCCTTCCCTGACGCGGGGGGGCGGTACGGTGATGCGCAATGAGGGAATCGCGGCCACCCGCCCTCCCATGTCGCGTTCGCGCGCCACCTGCATCGTCAAACCCTTCCCATGCGCGCCAGCCGGCGCGTCGCCAGGCGCGCCAGGAGCGAAAAGCATAGCACCGTGGAGATCAGGATCGCCGCCCCCGCCCAGGCCTGCTGGTGCCACTCGTCGTAGGGCGAGATGGCATAGGTGTAGACCTGCACCGTCAGGGACGAGATCGGCTGCGTCAGGTCGAAGGACCAGTAACGGCTGTTGAAGGCGGTGAACAGCAACGGCGCCGTCTCACCCCCGACGCGCGCCAGGGCGACCAGGACCCCGGTGGCGATCCCGGGAAGCGCCGCCGGCAGGATGACCGTCCAGACGGCGCGCGCCCGCGTCGCGCCCAGCGCCAGCGCCCCGTCCCGCAGCGTCGAGGGGACGAGGCGCAGCAGCTCTTCGGTGGTGCGCACGATGATGGGGATCATGATCATCGCGAGCGCCACGCCTCCCGCGAGCGCCGAGAAGCGCTTCATCGGCAGCACCACGATGCTGTAGGCGAAGATCCCGATGACGATCGACGGCACGCCGTTGAGCACGTCCGCCGACAGCCGGACCGTCGTCGCCAGCCGCGTCCGCGGGTGCTCGGAGAGATAGACGCCGGCCACGACTCCAATGGGCACCGCCAGGCCGCCGGCGAGGGCGATCAGGACCAGGGTCCCGACGATGGCGTTGGCCATCCCGCCCCCGGGCTCGCCCACCGGCTTCGGCAGCGAAGTGAAGAACGCCGGCGTCATCGCCGCCATCCCCTGGCCGGCGACGAAGCCCAGGATGTGCAGCAGAGGCAGCAGGGCCAGCCCGAGCGAGACGAGACAGAAGATCGTCACGCCGCGGTCGACGAGCCGCCGCTTCAGGGCCGTCCGGGTCATCTCATGCCCCCGTCGGCGCCGCCGGGGCGGCCGCGGCCGGCAGCACCCGCCGCTTCACCGGACGCTCGGAGCCGACACGCCAGATGAGCAGGCGCGACAGCGCGTTGATGGCGAAGGTGACGATGAAGAGCACGAGCCCGATGGCGACGAGCGAGTCGAGGTACAGCTGGTCGGCCGCCTCGGTGAACTCGTTGGCGATGACCGCCGCCATGGTGTACTGCGGCGCGAAGAGCGACAGCGCCGCCTTCGGGGTGTTGCCGATCACCATGGTGACCGCCATCGTCTCGCCGAGCGCGCGTCCCAGCCCGAGCAGGATGGCCCCGAGCACTCCGGTCCGGCCGTAGTAGAGCGCCACCTTGATGGACTCCCAGCGGGTGGCGCCGAGGGCGAGGGCGGCCTCGCGCTGGCTCGGCGGCACGGCGCGCAGCACCTCGCGGGCGACGCTGGCCGTGTAGGGCAGGACCATCACCGCGAGCACGAGCGCCGCCGCCAGCATCCCGACCCCGACGGGAGGACCGGTGAACAGCGGCGTCTTGCGCAGCCAGTCGGGAAGCGAGGTCTGGAACGCCCGCACCAGCGGCACCAGGATGAAAATGCCCCAGAGCCCGTAGATGATCGAAGGGATGGCCGCGAGCAGGTCGGTCAGGAAGACCAGCGGCTGCCGCAGCGCCGACGGCGCCATCTCCGACAGGAACACCGCGATGCCGATGGCCACGGGCGTCGACAGCAGGAGCGCCAGGAAGGACGAATACAGCGTGCCCCAGAGGAACGGCACGGCGCCGAAATCCCCCGCCACCGGGTCCCAGGTGCTGGTCGTCCAGAACCCGAGGCCGAAGGTCCTGATCGACAGCCACGACTCGTGCACGAGCACGACGGCGATCCCCGTGACGAGCACGGGGATCACCGCCGCCACGAGGCCGGTGCCGATGCGGAAACCGCGGTCCATGTCCTTACTTGATCTTCGTGAGGGCGTCCATCTCGAGCTTCACGACGGTGTCGGGAAGCGGCGCGTAGCCGAGATCGCTCGCGTACTTCTGCCCCTCGGTCAGGGCCCACTTCATGAAGTCCACCATGGCCTTGCTCTTGTCCTTCTCCTTCGGCTTCTCGTAGAGCAGCAGCCACGTGAACGAGGAGATCGGGTAGACCTCCTTGCCGGGGGCGTTGGTGATCGACACGCGGAAGTCGGGCGGCATCTGCCCGGCCGCCACCGCGGCCGCCGCCTTGACGCCGTCGAGCGACGCCTTGACGTACTGCCCGTCCGAGTTCTTCACCGCCCCGTACGCGATCTTGTTCTGCAGGGCGTAGATCAGCTCGACGTAGCCGATCGCCCCGGGCGTCTGCTTCACGAGCCCGGCCACCCCCTCGTTCCCCTTGCCGCCGAGGCCCGTCGGCCAGTTGACCGAGGTCGCGACGCCCACCTTCGACTTGAACTCCGCCGACACCTTCGAAAGGTAGTCCACGAAGATGTAGGTCGTGCCGCTGCCGTCGGCGCGGTGCACGAGCGTGATGTCCATCGTCGGCAGGGTGACGCCGGGGTTCTCGGCCGCGACCGCCGGGTCGTTCCACTTGGTCACCTTGCCGAGGACGATGTCGGCCAGAAGCTGCCCCGAGAAGCGCAGATCCGCCGTGACGTCGGGGAGGTTGTAGATCGGCACCACCGCCCCCAGGACCGTCGGGAAGTGCAGCACCTTCCCCGGCGCCGCCAGGAGCTGCTCCTGGGTCATCGGCCCGTCGGTGGCGCCGAAGAAGACCGTCTGGTTGGTGAGCTGCCGGATGCCCCCGCCGGAGCCGATCGACTGGTAGTTGATCTTCACGTCCGGGTGCAGCTTGTTGTACTCGGAGAACCACTTCGAATAAATCGGGTCAGGGAAGGTCGCGCCGGCGCCGTCCATCGTCAGGTCGGCGCGGACGGCGGTCGTCCCGGCGAACAGCACCGCGGCGAGCGCGGCGCACAGCACCAGCATCCTTCCGGCTTTCATCGTCATCCTCGTCTCCCGTGCGGGGGCTTCGGCTGGACTAGAACTGGAACAGCGCGTGGAGCGCATAGCGGGTCTCCTCGGGCCGCCGGGTCGGCGGCGTGCCCGCCACGACGTCGACGTCGTTGCTGACGTGCTCGTAGTCGAGCAGGAGCGAGGCCGCCGCCGTCGGTGCCTGGGTCTTGAACCAGTACGCGACGCCGCCGATGTTGCGCCAGCGCGTGGCGTTGACGTCCTCGTTCGGCTGGGTGGTGTCGTACCGCATCAGCAGCTCCCAGCCCTTGCCGAGCCTTGGCGTGGCCCAGACCGACAGCGTGTTGTCGCGCACCCGGTTGACGGCGTCGCTGATCTGATCGATGCCCTTGATGTACTCGGCGCCGACGGTCACGTACTTCTGCTCGTAGGTGATTGCGGCAAGGGCGCGCTTCCTCGGATCGTCCTGCGCGTAATGGTCGTCGGCGTAGAACCCCGTGATGCGCAGTCCCTTGAGCCAGCCGATCATCGGCGCCGGCCGCAGCGTGGCGCGAATCTGGAATCCCTTCTGGTCGTTCACCTCGGCGCGGGCGTAGGTCTCGCCGTTGTAGTAGCCGGCGTGCACGTCGCCGTAGTTGCCGGGGAAGTTGTAGTGGGTCGAGAGCCCGAAGTCCGACGACGAGAGATAGCCCTCGCGCTCGACGGCGAGCTGCCCCTGGAAGCGGTAGCGGTAGATGTCTTCCATCCAGGCGACGTACGGCGTCTGCTGCGCTCCGAGCCGCACCCACGAGCCCTTCGACTTCCAGGCATCGTCCAGGTTGAACTGGCCGAAGGCGTACTTCATCCGGAAGACCAGGCTGTCCTGGTCGTTCAGCGTGACGCCGGCGCCGGTGAGCGTCTGGCGCGTGATGTCCGGCGTGATGCGGTAGGAGATCAGGTGATTGATGTTGCCGGTCACGTTGATGTAGGCGCGGGTGACGTTGAACGAGCTCGGGTCCACCGGGTCGCCATTGACGTCGAGGATCTCCGGTTCGTCGGTCCAGGTGAAGTCGGTGTAGATGACCGTCCCGAACTTGATGCTCGGCGTGTCGTCGGGCGGCGTGTAGCCCGCCGCCGGCGTGACCTGCGCATGCGCCGGAGCGCCGGCGCAGAACAGCCCGACGCACAGCAGCGTCAGGACACTCCTGAACAGCGCGCGGCACTCCGTCCGCTTCCAGTCCCCCATCCTGGGTGTTCGCATCGAGGATCATCCTCCGTAGATTTCACGTGTCGTGTGAACTTTCGCGGGGGACTTTGCGACGGACGGGTGACAGAGACGGCGCGGATGTGTGACAGACGTGTGACGGTGGGGCTGGTTGTCTGTGGAAATGCGGCGTTCCGGTGAAGAAACGCTGAAAACGCTGGAGTTCAGCCCGCCAGGGGAAGCGTGACCCGGAAGGTGGCGCCGGAGCCCGGAGCGCTCTCCGCTTCGATGGATCCGTCCATCGCCTGGATCAGGTGCTTGGCGATCGCGAGGCCCAGTCCGGTCCCCCCTTCGCGCCGGTCGCGCGAGCGCTCGACCCTATAGAAGCGCTCGAAGATCCGCCCCAGCTCGTCGGCTGGGATGCCGGGGCCGTTGTCGGAGACGGCGATCTCCATGTGGCCGTTCGAGGCGCGGGCGCGAATGCCGATGCGGCCGCCGTCCGGGGTGAACTTCACGGCGTTGCCGAGCAGGTTGATGAGGACCTGGGCGAGCCGATCCCGGTCGGCCCGGCAGGGGGGCAGGTCCTCCGGCACGTCGATGGCGAAGGTCTGGTGCTTGATGTCGGCGGCCTGCCGGACCACCCCGACCGCCGCCGACGAGACCTCCGCCGGGGAGGTGGCCTCGAGGTCGAGGCGGGCGCGTCCCTGCTCGACCGCCGCCAGGTCGAGCAGCTCCTCGATGAGCAGGCGCAGCCGCTCGGCGTGCCTGTCGATGACGCGGACGAACTCGACGGCGCTCCCGGTATCCGCGAGCCCGCCGTGCAGAAGCGTCTCCGAATAGCCCTTGATTGCGGTCAAAGGCGTGCGCAGCTCGTGCGACACGTTGGCGACGAACTCGCGGCGCGCCTGCTCCAGGCGCTTCAGCTCGGTGACGTCGTGGAAGACCGCCACGGCGCCCATCGGCTCGCCGTCGTCGCTCCGAAGCGGCGCCAGGCTGGCGCGCAGGACCTTCTCCTGGTGGCCGCGCAGGAGCTCGATCTCGCGGGTCAGCGGGCCGTCGGCTGCGAGCGCCGCTTCGATCGACTCCTGCAGCCCCGGCACGCGGGCCGCCTCGAGCGGCCGGCGACCTTCGAGCGGCGGCGGCGCGTCGAAGATGCGCTCGAACGCCGCGTTGGCGAGGAGGATGCGCCCGGTCGCATCGGTCAGGAGCACCCCTTCCACCATCCCTTCCAGAACCGACTGCATCTGGTTGCGCTGTCGCAGCAGGGCCGCCAGCCGGTCGTCGAGCGTCTCCGCCATGCGGTTGAGGGATCGCTCCACGTCGCCCAACTCGTCCTCGGGACCGCGACGGGTGCGGGCGCTGGTCTTGCCGTCGGCGATCGCCGCCGCGGCGGCGGAAAGGCGGTCGAGGCGTCGGACCAGGCGCCGCGACGCCAGGACACCGAGCCCGGCGGCGAGCAGGATCGAAGCGAGTGCGGCCGCCGCCACCGGCCCCACCACCGCCCGCTCGGCCCGCTGCACCTCGTCGAGCGGCACCGACAGGCGCACCACGCCGCGCGCCGGATCGTTCGGATCGAGACGCACGGCGACATAGAGGAGATCGCTGCCGATGGTGTGGCTCCAGCGGATCGCTTCGCCCGTGCCCTTCGCCATGGCCTCCTGCACCTCGGGCCGTCCGGCGTGGTTCTCGACCGTGCGCAGACCCTGGGCGTCGAGATCGGTATCGCCGAGGACGGTCCCATCCGCGCCGATGACCGTGACCCGCACGCCCAGCTCGGTCCCGATGCGGTCGGCGAGCCCGTCGGCCGCCACGCTCAGGTCGGCTTCGGCGCGGGCCAGGTCACGCGTCAGGATGGCCTGCGAGCGCAGGCCGTCGGCGAGCCGCCGCACCGCCCGCCGCTGCAGCGCCAGGGTGAGGAAGAGCGCGGCCACGACGACCGAGAGGCCGGCGACCAGGACGAACGACAGGGGCAGTCGATGACGAAGACGCAGGGCTCGACCCTCGCGATGCGGGCCTAGTATCGATCCTGTGGGGCTAGTCGCGCTCTTCGTACCCCTCGGGGCGGAAGCGGTAGCCGTGGCCGCGCACCGTCTCGATCCACGATCCGACGATGCCGAGCTTGGCGCGCAGCCGCTTCATGTGGGTGTCCACGGTGCGCGTCTCGAGATCGCCGCTGTAGCCCCAGACGTCGCTCAGCAGCTGGTCGCGGCTGAAGGCCCGTCCGGGCCGCCGCGCCAGGCGGTGCAGCAGCTTGAACTCGGTCGCGGTCAGTCCCACCTCGCGCCCCTTGAGGCGCACGACGTGGGCGGCGAGATCGATCACCAGCGGGTCGAAGGTGATCTTCTCCTCCCCCTCGTCGCGCACGTCGCGTCGCAGGATCGCCTGCACCCGCAGCACCAGCTCGCGCGGCGAGAAGGGCTTGACCACGTAGTCGTCCGCTCCCAGCTCGAAGCCGACGACGCGATCCACCTCCGAGCCGCGCGCCGTCAGCATGACGATGGGGATGGAGCGCGTCTTCTCCTCCTGGCGGAGGAGCCGGGCGACCTCGGTCCCGGGCAGGGTCGGCAACATGAGGTCGAGGACGACCAGATCCGGCCGCTCGCGCCGGGCGAGATCGAGCGCCTGCTGGCCGTCGGAGGCGCTGACCACCCGGAAGCCGGCCTGGACCAGGTTGTATCGCATGAGATCGACGATGTCTTTTTCATCGTCGACCACGAGGATGGTCTGTGACATGTGGACTTTCTCCGGGCCGAAATCGGGCCCCGGAGGCAAGAATTATAGGTCGGCGGGGGGTGACCGTGACGGGACCGTGACGATTGGGTGACAACGGGGGCGGCGTTATAGACTCTGGCCTTCCGCAACCGTTTTTCGAGGAGAGATCGATGCTCGAGAAGACCCGCAAGACCCCTGTCAGGAAGAAGACATCGAAGCCGGCGGCCAGGGCGGCCACGCCGGACACCGCCCTCCCCCCGGCCCGTCACGAGAACGCGCCGGCCCTTCCCCCCGCCGAGGCGGCGCCGGGGAGCGGCCGCGCGACCCAGGGCTCCCCGGCCGTGGCGGCCGGCATGGCGACCTCCGAGGCCTACCCCGCCCCCGGAAAGTCGGCGCCGAACACCCCGATCACCGCCGAGCAACGCTGGCGGATGGTCGCCGAGGCGGCGTACTTCAAGGCGCAGCGCCGCGGCTTCGTCGGCGGCGACTCGAAGCGCGACTGGGCCGAGGCGGAAGCCGAGATCGACGCCTGGCTGCTCGAGAGCCGGTAGTTGAGCGGCCCTGAAGACGCCTTCCGGCGGCTGCCGGAGCTGGCGCGCAACCTCTGGTGGTCGTGGCAGCCGGAAGGGCGGGATCTGTTCGAGCGGGTGGCCTCTGCGGTCGGCGCTCCCGACGGCCCGCGCGCCCTCAACCCGCTCAAGGTCCTGGGCGAGATCGACGCCGCGAAGCGCGAGGTCCTCCTGCGCGACGGCGATCTCATGGACCGCCTGCAGCGCGTGCTCGCCGCGTTCGACCGCGCCATGGCGGCGAAGCAAGGCTGGTTCACCTCGCACGCGCCGGCGCATGCGCAGCTTCCGGTCGCCTATTTCTCCGCCGAGTTCGGCGTGCACCAGACGCTTCCGGTCTACTCGGGCGGCCTGGGGGTGCTCGCCGGCGACATCGTCAAGGAGGCGAGCGACCTCGGCCTGCCTCTGGTCGGTGTCGGCTTCATGTACCCGCAGGGGTACTTCAAGCAGCACATCACCCCCGACGGCCGGCAGGAGGAGTCGTACCAGCGCCTCGATCGGGAGATCGCCCCGGCCGGGACGCTGCGCGACGACCAGGGCCGGCCGCTCGTCCTGACGCTGCAGCTGCCGGGACACCTGCTGCACGTGCAGGTGTCGCGGGTCGAGGTGGGGCGGGTGACGCTCTACCTCATGGACACCGACCTCGACCAGAACTCGCCGTGGGAGCGCGAGCTGACGGCCCGTCTCTACGGCGGCGACCAGGAGACACGGCTCCTGCAGGAGATCCTCCTCGGCATCGGGGGCGTACGGCTGCTGCGCGCGCTCGGCATCCGCCCGGGGATCTGGCACGCCAACGAAGGGCATGCCGCCTTCATGATGGTCGAGCGGGTGCGCGAGAAGGTCGAAGCCGGCCGGCCGTTCGAGGAGGCGGTGGAGGCGGTGCGCGCCGCCAGTGTTTTCACCACCCACACGCCGGTGCCGGCGGGGCACGACGCCTTCCCGTTCGGCCTGGTCGAGAAGTACCTCGCCGCCTACTGGCCGACGCTCGGTCTCGAACGCGACCGCTTCCTCGCTCTCGGCGCGCACCAGGAGCCGTGGGGGCAGGCGTTCAACATGAGCGTCCTCGCCTTCCGCCTGTGCGGGCGGCACAGCGCGGTCAGCCGGCGCCACGCCGAGGTGTCGCGGAAGATGTGGGGCTCGCTGTGGCCCGATCGCGCGCCCGGGGAGGCGCCGATCGTCGCGGTCACCAACGGCGTGCACGTCGGCTCGTGGATCGCGCCCGAGATCGACGCGTTGTTCCAGCGCCACCTCGGCGCCGACTGGATGGAGCACCACGACGAAAAGGCGTTCTGGAGCCGCATCGACCAGGTGCCGGACGACGATCTGTGGGCCACGCATCTCGACCTCAAGCGCCGCCTGCACCGCTTCCTCTTGATGCGGTCGCGCCGGCGCCTGCTCGACGGGAGGTCCTCGCCGCCCCAGGTGCTGGCGTCGGGGGCGCTGTTCGACCCGGAGGCGCTGACCCTCGGGTTCGCGCGTCGCTTCGCCACCTACAAGCGCGCCAGCCTCATCTTCCGCGACGCGAACCGGCTGCGGGCGCTGGTGTGCGACCCGCGCCGGCCGATCCAGATCGTCTTCGCCGGCAAGGCGCACCCGGCCGACGAGCCCGGCAAGCACATGCTGCAGGACGTCTACCGCGCGGCGGAGGACCGCGGCTTCGCCGGCCGCATCGCCTTCGTCGAGGACTACGGCCTGCACGCGGCGCAGCACCTGGTGCAGGGCGTGGACGTCTGGCTCAACACGCCGCGGCCTCCCCTCGAGGCGAGCGGCACCAGCGGTGAGAAGGCGGCGCTCAACGGCGTGCCGAGCTTCAGCGTCCTGGATGGCTGGTGGGCCGAGGGGTACGACGGCACCAACGGCTGGAAGATCGGCTCAGCCGATGCGGGGCCCGACGGCGACGAGCGCGACGCGGCCGATGCGGCCGACCTGTACCGCTGCCTCGAAGAGGAGATCGTCCCGGCGTACTACGAGCGCGACCCCGACGGCCTGCCGCAGCGCTGGCTGACCGTCATGCGCTCGGCGCTCAGGACGCTCATCCCGCGCTTCTCGGCGCGGCGCATGGTGAAGGAGTACATCGACGTGCTCTACCGGCCGGGGTGGGAGGCGCGCGGCGCGGCGAAGGCGGCCGCGGACATTCCGGCCGCGCCGGCAAGCGCCGACCGGTCTCCGGCGAGATAGGGACCCGCGTCAGCCCGGATGACCCGGCGGGAGGGCCGCCTTACGGGCAGGCGGCGGGTGCGGCTGCGAACGACGGGCCGCGCGGCGCCGACTGGGATCCTCCTTCGTCCCAGTTGCCGCCGCCGCAGTTGATGCCACGCAGGACGTAGAAGAAGGCCTCCCCCGCCGCCGGCGTCCCGGATTCGACGAAGGCCTGCGCCGCGGTGTTGTTGGCGAGGCACTGGTCGATGGCGGTCGAAAACGACCCGCCCCCTTCGACCAGCGTCCGGACGTCGCCGCGCACCAGGTCGTACGCCGACGCGCCCGGGACCGCGGACCACGACAGGGCCGCGTCGGAGGCGAGCGCGCCGGTCGTGACGTCGAGCGTGGAGAGGGTCCCCAGCGGCGGCGCGTCGTCGATGATGGCGTTGCAGTCGTTGTCCACGCCGTCGCACACCTCCGGCTGCGACAGGCCCGGCGTGCAGGAATCGTGCACCGCCCCGCCGACGCACGAGGTGACCCCGGCGCGGGCGCACGGTCCGATGCCGCACGCGGTGCCGACCGGCGCATAGCCCTCGTCGGCAACACCGCTGCAGTTTTCGTCCACCCCGTTGCACGACGTGTCGGTCGCGCCCGGGTGCACGGCGGCATTCAGATCGTTGCAGTCGTTCGGCGGGAAGAAGCCGTCGCCGTCCCGGTCCTGCCGCAGCACCTCGATCGCCTTGAGCGCCGGGTTCTCCACGATGTGCCCGAAAGAGATGTTGAGCACACCGTCGGCGACGTTGACCACCTTCGAGCGCACCACCGCGATGCCGCTGCCGCCCGCCACGACAACCTGGTCGAAGCTGGAGTAGGCGGTCGCGCCCTCGATGAGGATGTTGAAGACGCGGGAGCCGACGGTGGTCGTCCCGGTGGAGGTGTTGGCGAAGTAGAGGTTGACGAGGTACGGCCCGTTGGGCACGGCGAAGGAGTACTGCAGCTCCGTCCCACCCTCGTCGTCATAGTGCTCGCACTGGAAGAGATCCTCGGTCGATTCGTCCTCGCAGCCGAAGATCGAAGTGATGCCGTTGATGACGCACCCTTCCCCGCCGCCGCCCAGGTCGCACGAGGCATTGTTGAGGACGTTGTTGTAGCCGTAGTCGCCGTTCCACACGCGGCCGGTGCAGTCGGTCTTGGGACCGGCGCACTCGGTGCCGTCGTCGCCGGTGTTGATGCGGATGGCGCGTCCCTGCGCCGTCTCGGTCGCCACCGGCCCGAAGCAGAGGTTCCGCGCCGAGGTCGGGCACGGGTCGGCCGCGCCGACGAGCCCGTCGTTGTCGAGGTCGACGTTGAGCTGGATGCAGGCGTTGGTCCCGGCGTCGCACATCTGTCCGGCCGGGCACGCGTCGATGCCGCTGCAGGAGCCCGCGGCGCAGACGTCACCGCTGGTGCAGGACAGCCCGTCGTTGCACGGGTTGGTGTTGTTCAGGTGCAGGCAGGTGTACGACTGGCACACGTCGGTGGTGCACGGATTCGTGTCGGCGCAGTCGGGGTCGGCGGCGCACTCGACCGCGGCGCCGGTGCGCACCTTGAGGAAATCCCACGTGACAGGGAACGGCGGCGCCGGGCCGCGCGACGTCGAGATGAGCCCGACCGCGAGCCCCTGCGGCCCCGCCAGCCACGACGCCGGGATGGTCGCCGGTCCTCCGAGCGACTCGACCAGTCCGGGCACGTTGTTGATGGTCGCGATGAACACCGGCGTCACGGTGAGCGCGACCGGGTCGACGGTCAGGTAGAGGTCGATCCAGTCGGGACCCGGCAGGGTGATGCCCGTGGGCGCGCGGGCGACGAGCGGGCCGCCGTCCTCCTTGCCGAACTGCACGCCCCCGGCACCGCCGTTCGCCATGACCACGACCTTGGCGTAGTGGTCCTGGTCCCCGGTGCCGAGGAACAGGCCCATCGACTGGAAATCGGCCGGGGTCAGCCCGGCGAACGGCGCCAGGATGCGGGTGTGCGCCGTGAAGATCCCGGTCGCCGCGGTGACGTGCACGCCGACCTGGAAGCCGAACTGCTGGGTGTTGAGCGCCCCGTCGGCATCCCCCTCCGTCGCCGCGTCCACCGTGACCACGCCGGCGGCGCCGCCGGCGGTCATCGCCCCGGCGTTGAACAGGCTCTCGTAGTTCGAGGTGCCGTTGGTCATGAGCCCGGTGAAGCCGAGGTGCAGGAGCCCGCCCGGGTTGGGAGCGTCGTTGTCCCAGGTCAGGAGGAGCGGCAGGTTGGTCGTCGCGCCGTTCTGCGGATCGAGGGCGAACTTGTCGCTCGTGTCGGGCAGGCCGTCGTTGTCGTCGTCCGGATCGTTGAGATTGGAGATGTGGTCGCCGTCCCAGTCGGGGGGCACGTCGCCGGCCGAGCAGGGATTGGTGCCGTTGTCGATCTCGTCGGCGTTGCTGAAGCCGTCGCCGTCCTCATCGATCGCCGGGTTGTCGGCGCCGGTGCAGGAAATGAAGTCGGCCGGCTCGTACACCACGATGCCGTTGATGCCGTAGTCGGCGACCCAGATCGAGCCCGGGAACGGTCCCGCGCTCGGCTGCGTCCAGACGTCGAGCGGCGTGTTGCCGACCGACGAGAACAGCGTCGTCACCGAAGTTGCCTGCGTGCCGTTCGCCGACAGGACGATGCGGTAGATGGTGTTCTCGAACGACGCGGCGAGCAGGTTGCCGTCCATCGTGCCGGCGAAGTTGTTGGCGGTGTACTCGGCGATGCCGTTGGTGGAGTAGCCGAAGGTGGCGAGCGCCCCGTCCTGCGCGCCCGGGTTGCGGTAGTCGCATTCGACCGGGTTGGACGAGGGCACCGGCGACTGGCCGTTGAACTTGTTGGCGGTGTTGGCGCGCGTCGGGTTCGGATGGCCGCCGTAGAACCCCTGTCCGGTGATGTAGTGGAGCTGGTCGTTCTGGGTCACGCCCGGCTCGCGCACCGCGTTGGTGCAGGCCGTGCCCCCTTCCCCGGCCGGCACATCCCCCCAGCCGGAATTCGGACCGTTGTCGACCGTGTACAGCCGCCCGGCGCGCGTCAGGACGAGATCGTACGGGTTGCGGAAGCCGGGCGAGTAGACCTGCACCGGGCCGCCGGCCACGAGCTTCGCCTGGTTGGCGCCGTCGTCGCCGCCGAACGGATCGTTCGTGTCCACGCCCGGCGTTCCGGTGTTGCGCGATGCCGTCGGATCGTCGAGGGTCGGCAGGTCGTAGGTCGTGTTCCCGATCGCCGCCAGGTCGACCGACAGGATCGCCGCCGACAGGGCGTACTCGGGGAGGAGCGCGAAGTTGTTCGACGGCGCCCCCATGTTGGTGTTCCCTCCCTGCGCGATCAGGAGGGTGGCGCCGTTGTTGATGAGCACCAGGCCGTTGCTGGCGTGGTTCTCCTCGGACCGCGGCAGGCCGCGCACCAGGTCGAGCTTCACCCAGGTCGTCCCGTTCCAGGTCAGGCGCGACAGGATGCCGGAGTTGGTGTCGAGGTTGCTGTCGGTGCCGCTGCCGCCGGCGCCGATGCGCGGGTCGCTGCTGGCGACGTAGATCACCGGGTTCGCGGCGGTGCCGACGACCAGGATCCCGGTGACCTCGCGCCCGGTCACCGTGGCGTTGATGGCCCCGGTGTCGTCGTTGCGGTTCGGGATGTCGCGGACCGAGGTGATCGTCTGGGTGGCGTTGACGACGTACGAGTTCGGTCCGTTGCGGGTGATGCCGTAGATGAGGATGGTGCCGTTCTGTTGCGTGACGTAGAGCCGGCCGTCCGGTCCGAACTGCAATGACGTGGGGCTCGTCATCGCCGTCCCCTGCAGCGTGCTCTTGCCGAACGAGATCGTCTGTGCCGCCGCCGGCGCCGCCAGCAGCACCGCGGCAGCGAAAAGCACGGCCGCGGCGCGCAGATATCGCGCGTGTCCTGGGAGGGGGCACATGACGGAATCGTAATTCATCAGGGGTTTGCGACGGCCCTCCATGTACGGCGATCCGACCCTTCCGTCAAGGCGGCGGTCAGCGATCCTTCAGACCTCTCGGTCCCGCAGGTGCGGACCGTGCGGCGACCACCTCCGGCAGGCCGGCCCGATTACGGATTTCGCGTATCCTCCGCCGATGCTCCGCCGGACCTCCGTGCTCACCCTTGCGGCGCTGGCCTTCACAGGGCTCGCCGCCACGCGCGCGCCGCGGCCGGCGGCCGACGCGCCGCCCGCGACCGCCCGCCCCGTCGCCGGGGCCGGGACGCCGCGCCTCGTCGTCCTGTTCGTGATCGACCAGTTCCGCGCCGATTATCTCGACCGGCTCGGCCCGCGCTTCGGTCCCGACGGCTTCCGGCGCCTGGAGCGCACGGGGACCCGCTTCACCGAGTGCGCCCACGACTACGCACTGACGGAAACCGGGCCCGGCCACGCCACCCTGGGGACCGGCGCCGACCCCGACCGGCACGGCATCGTCAGCAACGACTTCTTCGACCTGGGGACGCACAAGGTGATCGCCTCGGTCGACGACCCGGATTTCCCGCTCGTCGGCGCGGCGGGGGCCGGCGTCTCCCCGCACCGCCTCATGGTCGACACCCTCGGCGACTCCCTGCGCCTGGCGAGCCGGGGCGCCGCCAAAGTCTGGAGCATCGCCGGCAAGGACCGGTCGGCCGTCTTCTCGGTCGGGCGCAGCGCCAACGGGGCCCTCTGGTACGACATCAACAGCGGCCTCATCGTCAGCAGCCGTTTCTACATGGAGGCGCTCCCGGCCTGGGCGGCGCAGCTGAACGCCGCACGGCCCGCCGACCGGCTGCTGAAGGAGACCGGGTCGAAGGACTACGACTTCCTGCGCGGGACGCCGCAGTTCCACGACCTCATGTTCGATTGCGCCCGGCACATCGTCGTGTCGGAGAAGCTGGGGGCGGACGCCACTCCCGATCTCCTCGTCGTCGGCCTGTCCGGTGTGGACATCCTCGGCCACCAGGTCGGGCCTTACGACGAGCAGCTCGAGGCGCTGATCGTGAGGCTCGACGCCCAGATCGGCGCCTTCCTGCGCTTTCTCGACGAGCACGTCGGCGCCGGAGGGACGATCGTGGCGCTGTCCGCCGACCACGGCGTCTCCCCGACCAGGGACCAGGCCAAAGCCGCCGGCCTGCGCTTCGACCGGCTCGACGAGCCGCGGCTCCTCCAGGCCATGCAGCGCGCTCTCGCCGCGCGCGCCGGCAACCGTCCACCGCCACGGGTGTACGGCGACACGCCGACGCGGGTCTGGTTCGATCGCCAGGAGCTGGACCGGGCCGGGCTCGAAGTCGAGCAGGCGGCCGAAGCGGCCGGGGCGGGGGCTCTCTCGATCGACGGTGTCTTCGGCTACCTGACCGCCGGCCGCTCCACCGTCGACGCGGCGACGCGCGCCGCCTACGAACGGAACCGCTTCGAAGGACGCAGCCCCGATCTCTTCATCGTCCCGACTCCGTTCGCCATCGAAGGAGAGGACGCCCCCGCCACCCACGGGACACCCTGGGCCTACGACCGGAGGGTGCCGCTCCTCCTCGCGGGCGGGCCGTTCCGGGCGCGAGTCGACGCGACCCCCTGCACGCCGGCCGACGTCGCCCCGACCTTGGCCGCGGCGCTGCACATCCCTCCTCCGGCAGGCGCCACCGGTCGCGTTCTTCACTGAAAGCTCAGCGGCGCCCCTTTCCTCGGTGTCCTCAGGCACTCAGCCGGGCCCGCTCTTCGCTTCCGGCATCACCTTGGACGTGGCCGCCGGAGCCGGCTCGCCGTACACTCCCCTCCCGCATGCCCTCCCAGGCGACCCGTCGAACACTGTCGTCCCAGCCGACCCGGCGTGGCTGGCTCGCTGCCGCGACCCTGGCGCTCGGGCTGGCGGCGGCCGCCCCGGCGCTGGCGGCGCCGACGCTCGCCCCGGGTTTCTCGATGACGACGGTGGTGAGCGGGATGGGGGATCCCCTCAGCTTCGACTGGGCGCCGAACGGCGACCTGTACATCGCGGAGAAGTCGGGGAAAATCCGGGTCTTCCGCAACGGCACCCTGACGCTCGTCGGGACGATCCCGGTCAGCACCAACGACGAGCAGGGCATCACCGCGATCGAGATCGACCCGGACTTCGCCAGCAACCACCTGCTGTGGATGACCTACACCGCGCCGCCCCCGTTCCGCCAGCGGGTTTCCCACTTCACCGTCGTCAACGACACGCTCACGAATGAAGTCATCGTGGTCGAGTACGCCATCACGAACTGGGACCATCACGCCGGCTGCATCCGCTTCGCCGCCGACGGCACGCTCTTCGTCAGCACCGGGGACGACCAGCTGCTGTCGACCGGTTCGCAGGACAAGTTCAACCTGAGGGGCAAGATCCTGCACATCAACCCGGACGGCACGCCGGCCGCCGGCAATCCGTTCCTCGGCGGCGGGGGTGACCCGCGCGTCTGGGCGCTGGGCTTCCGGCACCCGTGGCGCTTCACGCTGCAGCCGGACACCGGGACCCTGTTCATCGCCGACATCGGGGGCTCCGACTGGGAGGAGCTGGACCTCGGGATTCCCGGGGGGAACTACGGCTGGGCCTCGATCGAGGGCCCCTCGCCGGCGGGGCAGGCGGGCTTCGTGTACCCGATCTACTGGTACCCGCACACGAATCCGGCGGGCGCCTCGATCATGGCGGGACCGTTCGCGACCGCCGCCGACTTCAACGGCGAGTTCACCGGCCAGTTCTTCTTCGGGGACGAGGCGGCGCGCGACCTGCGCCGCATGGTGCTCGACGCCGGCAACAACGTCATCACGACCGAGATCTGGGCGACCGACCTGCCCGATCCGGTGGAGATCCGCTTCGGACCCGACGGCGCGTTGTACTTCGTGTCGTTCAACAGCGGGGCGCTGTACCGCATCGCCCGGGTCGGCGGCACCAATCGGCAGCCGCAGGCGGTCGGCGTCGCCGCGCCCGCGTCGGGACTGGCGCCGCTCCAGGTTCTTCTGGACGGGACCGCGAGCAGCGACCCCGACCAGCAGACCCTCCAGTATTCCTGGGACTCGGGGCACGGCGCGACCGGGACGTCCGCGACGCTGAGCCATTTGTATCCGGCCGGTGTCTACTTCGCCCACCTGACCGTCAACGATGGGGCCGGGGGAACCGACACGACGCCGGACATCCGCATCGTCTCCGGCAACCGCGCCCCCACGCCCGTGATCTCTTCCCCCGTGGACGAGGCGCACTACGAAGCGGGCGATACCTTCGCCTTCTCCGGCACCGGCACCGACCCGGAGGACGGGACGGTCCCCTGCTCGCGCTTCACCTGGTCGGTGGTGTTCCACCACGCCGGGCACACCCATCCGTTTCTTGGACCGGTCCAGGGAGTCTGCAGCGGCAGCTTCACCATTCCGCGCACCGGGGAAGGTTCGGCCGACACCTTTTATGAGGTCATCCTGTCCGTGCGCGACTCCGGCGCGCCGCTCGGGACCACCGGGGCGCTGGACACGACGACCGCGGTGCAGGTGCGCCCGAACACCTCGACGCTGAACTTCACGACCGTCCCCCACCCGAACCTGCTGATCACGCTCGACGGCGTGCTGGAGATGGCGCCCATCACGACGTCCGGCGTGGTGGATTTCCTGCGCATCATCGGCGCGCCGGCCTCGCAGGTCGCCTCCGACGGCCGGACCTACACCTTCGCCTCGTGGTCGGACGGGGGCATGATGACGCACACCATCTCCACGCCACCCAGCCCCGCGACCTGGACGGCCAGCTTCACCTGCAATGTCATCACCGAGGTGACCGGGCTGCTCGTGAACCAGGCGCCGGGGGGCCAGGTCGCCCTCACCTGGCAGCCGGCGAGCGACCCGTGCGCCGCGACCTCGGGGATTCGCTACCTCGTCTACGCGGCGCCGACCGCGCGGCCGGCGATCCTTCCCGGCTCCTTCCCCTCCGACCCGGCCTTCTCGCTCCGCGGCATGACCACGACCGAGTCGTTCACGTATTTCCCCGACCCGTCCGATGCGTTCTTCCTGGTCGTGGCGATCGGGACCGACGGCTCCGCCGGGCGCGTCGGGCACTACGGCAAGTAGCGTTTCCTTCACACCGTCGCGGTTCAGATCCTGAACGACCCGAATACAATACGCCGCGATGCGGGTGGTCCCCTCCCTCCTTGCCGCGCTCCTGTTCGGAGCGGCGGCCGTTTTCGCGGCGTCCACTGCCGCTCCCGCACCGTCGCCCGCGGCCGGTTCCTCCGCTGCGGGCAGCGCAGCGCTCCGGCCGATCCTGGTCAGCGTCGATGACCTGCCGGTGGCGTCGGCGAAGCTGCACACGGACGCGGCCGACCGCGAGCAGGTGACGGGGCGGCTCCTCGACATCCTCAAGCGGCACAAGGTGCCGGCGGTGGGGCTGGTGATCTGGGGGCAGGTGAAAGGGCCGGCCGACACGACGCTCCTCGACCGCTGGCGCGGCGCCGGGTTCGAGCTGGGGAACCACTCGTTCGGACACAAGGACCTGCCGCGCACCCCGGTCGCCGAGTACGTCGCGGACATCGAGAAAGGGCGCGCCGGTCTGGCCTCATACCTCGAGCCGCACGGCGGCAAGGTGCGGTTCTTCCGCTTCCCCTACCTGCGAGAAGGGGAGACGGCGGAGCAGTTCGACGCGGTGCGCCAGGCCCTCGCCGCGTCCTCGCAGCGGGTCCTGACGGTGACCATCGACACCCAGGACTGGTCCTACGAGGAGGCGTACGTCACGGCCGTGCGCCGCGGGGACAAGACCGGGGCGCGCGCCGCGGCCGCCGACTGCCTCGCCGCCCTCCAGGCCGAGGTGCGGCACCACGAAGAGCACGGTGACGAGCTCCTCGAGCGCACGACGCCGCAGATCATCCTGCTGCACGCCAACGCCGTCGGCACGGCGGTCTGGGACGACCTCTTCACGTGGCTCGAGAAAAGCGGGCACCGCTTCGCGTCCGCGGACGAAGTCCTGAAGGATCCCGTCTTCGCCGAGGAGCCGCGCTTCCTCGCGCGCTACGGCTGCAGCCTGTGGGACCGGATCGGTCACGAGCGCGAGGCCTCGCAGACGCACGACGCCATCGCGAAGCTGATCGCCGATCAGGTCGAGGCGTGGAACCGCGGCGACATCGAAGCCTTCACCAGCGTCTACGCCGACGATGCGGTCTTCGTGTCGCCGACCGGGATGGTGCGCGGCCGCCAGGCGGTGCTCGATCGCTACAAGACCCGCTACCCCGGCAAGGCCGCGATGGGCACGCTGCGGCTCGACCTCGACGACATCCGCCCGATCTGGGGGATGGAGATCACGCCGGGGGACGATGCCGTGCCGGGACGGATCCACGGCGCGTCCGCGGCCGGCCGCTGGACCCTGAGCTATCCGGACAAGGAGGCGGCGAGCGGCCGCACGGCCCTGGTCTTCTCGCGCGCGGGGAATCGCTGGACGATCGTCCAGGACGCCTCGATGTGAGCGCGTCCCCACCTCACGACACGGCGCCACCGCGCGACGCGTTCAGCCCCGGGCGGGCGCACGGCCGGTGGATCCTGGCCCTCGTCCTCGCCGGGGCGGCGCTGCGGCTCGCCTACGTCGCGCGCCCCCTCGACCACCGGCTGCGGGCGCCGTGGCGGCAGTCCGACTCGTTCCAGATCGCCCGCAACTTCGCGCGCGAGGATCCGAATTTTCTGCACCCGCGCATCGACTGGCGCGGCGACACGCCCGGGCTCGTGGAGATGGAGGCGCCGATCGTCCCGTGGATCGGCGGCATGCTCTTCCGGGTCTTCGGCGTGCACGCGGAGATCCTGCGCGGGCTGTCGTGCGTCGCCGAGCTCCTGTCGCTCCTGCTCTTCGCCTTCCTGGCGCGACGTCTCCTGCCTCCGACCGGAGCGGTGCTGGCGCTCGCGGCTTTCGTCCTGAATCCGCTCCTCATCGACCTGGCGACGGCGCTCCAGCCGGAGCCGCTGATGCTCCTCCTGGCGCTCGCGTCGGTCGTCTGCCTCGAGCTGTGGCTCGCCGGGCGGGGGGACCTGTGGCTCCTGCTCTCCGGGGCGACGCTCGGCGGCAGCATCCTGGCGAAGGCCCCGTCCGCCTGTCTCGGGATCCTGCTCGCCTACGTCGTGCTGCGCCGCCGGGGGCTCGGCGCGCTGAGGCAGCCGGCGGTCTGGGCGGCGGCAGCGCTGGCCCTCGTGCCGCCGGCCCTGTGGTACGCGCACGCCAAGCGCTTCTACGTCCTCTACGGCAACTCGCTGGGGCTGTCGAACGAGTATCCGTTCCTCGGCGTCGACATGATCTTTCCGCCGCGCTTCCTGATCGGGTTGTTCAAGTGGGAGACGCTCGGCGTGGTCACGCCGCTCGGCTGGCTCCTGGTGGTCGCCTCGTGGAGCGCGCCCTGGCGGGTGCTCGAGCGGCCGCTCGTCTGGTATTCCTCGGTCGTGGTCTTCCTCATCGCCGGCGCGCGCACGACCGCCGACGACTGGGCCTTCTACTACCACGGCCTGGCGGTGGCGCCCGCGTGCCTGCTGATCGGCATGGGCTTCGTCGCGCTGTCGCAGGCGTGGCCGGCGGTGGCGAAGACGTCGGCAGCGGCCACGCTCGTGTGCCTGACGGCCGCCGCCGTCTACCTGCTCCACGCGCGCGACAACCGCTCCGATCTCGAGGCGATGCGGCGCTGCGGCCTGCAGTTCGTCGCGCACATCCCCGCCGACGGCCGCATCGTGACGCGCGGCGGGCAGCTGCGCGACGACGACGGCATGCCGGTGGCCCACAACGAATCGATGCTCTTCGCCTGGCTCGACCGGCGCGGCTTCACCTACGGCAACGAGGAGCTGTCGTTCGACACCCTCGAGCGCATCCGGGCGCGCGGCGGGCGCTACTGGATCGCCCAGCCGGAGGAGACGGCGCGCAAGTTCATGGCCCAGGCGCGCGGCCGGTACACGGAAATCGATTCCTGCCCCGACGGCTACGCCCTGCTCGACCTGACAACCCCGCCCACCGGTCCCTCGCAGGCGGCCTCCCCGGCGCAGCCGGAGACGCGGCCGTGAGCGCGACCCAACGAACCCAACGATCGGGGGCTTTTTACGCCACCTTGCTGACGCTCCTCGCGGCGGCGATCCGCTTCGGGACGCTGACCCGGCAGTCCCTCTGGATGGACGAGTACATCTGGACCCTGACCGGCGGGTTGAAGTCGTTCTCCGACATCCTCAACCGGCCGGACGGCTACCCGCCGACCATCGCCTTCATGGTGAAGGCGCTGACGAGCCTGGGGCTCGATTCCGACTTCGCGCTGCGGGCGCCGTCGGCGCTCGCCGGGACCCTCGCGGTGCCGGTCCTCTATCTGCTCGGGCGGCGCGTCGTGGGGCGGACGCCGGCGCTCCTCGCCGCCGGGCTCCTGGCGATCCATCCGTTCGCGGTCTGGTACTCGCAGGAGCTGGGGGCGTACGCCCTGCTCTCCCTCTTCGCCCTGACCTCGAGCCTGTGCCTGCTGAAGCTTTTCGACGGCGGCGGCATCGGCGCGGCGGCGGGCTATGCGCTGTCGGTCGCCGCCGGGTTCGGAGTGCACTACTACTTCGCCTTCGTCGTGCTGGCGCATTTTCCCTTCGCCGCCGCGGCCCTCTTCCGGGCCCGTGGCCGGGCGCGCGTCCCGCTCGTCGCCTGCGCGGCGTTGACCGTCGCGGGCCTTTTGCTGTGGGCGCCTTTTTTCCTCGACGACGTCCGGGCGCAGCGCGAGCACGATCGCGGCGCGGCGGCGTCCCTCTTCGCCCTGCCGTACACGGGACAGATGTTCGCCGGGGGCTTCGCGCTCGGGCCGCCGCTGCGTGAGATGCACGCGGCGGTGCGCGCCGGCTCCACTCCGACCGACATCGCGCCGCGGCAGATGGCCCTGCCGGTCGTCGGCATGGTGTTCCTGGCCGGGCTGCTCCTGCTCGGCCTCAAGGCCGACTGGCGCGGACGCTTCCGGTTCGTGCTGGCGCTGGCGCTCCTGCCGTTCCTCGGGCCGTGGTTGAACTCGCTCGCCGGGGTCGGCTACCGCCCGCGCTACGCCGTCGCCGCGCTGCCGTTCACGCTGCTGCTCGCGTCCGGTGGAATCCGCACGGCGCGGCGGCGCACCGTCACGGCGCTCTTGGTGCCCTTCATCGCGTGCGAGCTGTACGGGCTCGTGAAGATGTACCACCCCGATCACGCCCGCGAGGACAACCGATCCGCCGCCATCTACATCGCCGCCGGCGGCGGCGGGCCGGTGATCCTGCTCGGCGAGGGGGCGGAGCCGTACAAGCGCTACTCGCGGGCGCGCGGCGCGCTCGTCGACCTCGACCTCGGCGACGTGAAGGACGCGGCGCGGCTCGAGGGCATCCTGGGCCCGGTGATCGCCCTCGGATCGGACGTCTGGCTCGTGTCCTCGCGCGCCTGGACCGAGGATCCCGACGGCGAGGTGCCGCGCCGGCTCGCCGCGGCCCTCCGCCCGGCCGAGTCGAAGCGCTTCGCCGGGGTCGTGGTGCAGCGTTACGCGCGTCCGCCCGCCTGAGATGGCGACGCCCCCCTCCCCCGAGATGACGAGCCGCTTCGCCCGGATCGCCCTGGCCTGCATCATGGGGGCCGGCACCTTCATCATCGGAGCGCGTCTCGGCGCGCAGTCGCTCTGGATCGACGAGGCCATCACGCTCGTGCCGGTGACCGAGGCGCGCGACGCCGCCGATCTCGTGACGCGGGTCAGGGCCATCGACACGCAGCCGCCGGCGTCGCACGCACTGCTCTATGCCCTGCGCGAACTCCTGCCGCGCGGCGAATTCGGCTGGCGGCTGCCGTCTCTCCTCGCGGTCGAGGTCGGGGTGCTGCTCCTCGCGCTCGTCGGGGGACGCCTGTACGGTCCGGCGGGTCTTCTCTTCACGGGCCTGTGCGCGCAGGTGTCGCCGTTTCTCCTGTTCTACGCCATGGAGGCGCGCAACTATGCGCTGTGGTTCCTGGCGGTGGCCGCGGCGGCCTGGTCGATGACCGGCTGCCTGCAGGCGATCGGGGCGCGGTCCCCCGGACGCACCGTGGCGTTCTGGACCGTGGCCTGGGGCCTGGCCAACACCCTGGGGCTCTGGACCCACCTGTTCCATCTCTTCGCGCTCGTCGTCCAGGCGACGATCGTCGCGGCGATCGGGCTCGTCGTGCGTCCACCCCGGCCGGTGGCGCGCGCCGCGGCGCTCGCCACGGCGGCCTCGCTCGGCGCGAGTCTCCTCCTCTTCCTGCCTTGGATCCTGCTCCTCGTCCGGAGCCCGGCGGTGGCGCACGGAGTGGGCTGGACCCGTCGCCTGTCCGTGGTCGGCTTCTTCTATTTCCCGTTCGCGTTCGTCTTCGGCTTCTCCCTGGGCCCGGACCTGCGCGAGCTGCACCAGGGCCCGGCGCGGCAGATCGCGGCGGCGCATCCGCTGGCGCTCCTGCTCGCGGCCGCCGCGCTCGCGCTTCTGGTGGCGGGCCTCTGGTCGGGCCTGCGCGCGGCGCGACGCGAGGGGGAACCACCGGCCGCGGCGCTGTTCCTCCTGGCGCCGGCGGTGGGAATCCTGGGGCCGGCGCTCTACGTCGCCACACGTGACTTCCCGCTCGTGCCGCGCCACCTGATGTTCCTGTGGCCGCTCGTTCCGCTCCTCCAGGCGTTCGTCGCCGTGCGGCCAAAGCGTTTCCGCGCGGCGGTCCTCGCCGTCGCCGGGCTGCAGGCGATCGCGGGATGGAACCTGCTCTTCGATCCGGTCTACGCCAAGGACGACGAGCGGGGCGCGATCCGCTTCGCCGAGGAGCACTCCGGCGCGCGGCCGCTCATCCTCGGCGACGCGGCGCCGCTCTATGCGCGCAACGGCGGCCTGATGAAGATGGTCGTGGACCCGAGAAGCGACGCCATCCTCGGCTCGGGCGCAACCGACATCTGGCTGGTGGACAATCGCGCCTGGGAGGATCCCGCGGGGAACGTGCGCGACAAGGTCGGACAGGCGGCCGGCCGCCTCGGCCTCGTGCCGCAGCCGGACGAGGACCGGTTCCGTGGCATCGTGCTGCGCCACTGGGCCAAAGGCTTGGCTCCGTGAGCCCGCGCCTGCGCACCATCCTCGCCGCGATCGCCTTCGCGGCGATCTCGGCCCTGGTCGCGGCCCGCACCGTCGCCAACCTGAACATCCCGGGGCAGCCGACCGTGGAGAGATTCGGGCTCCAGGATTTCCGCGACAACTTCTATTACCCGTCGGTGGCGCTCCTCGACGGGCGCAATCCCTGGAATTACGACGACTACCACGCCCATTACCCGGTCGACCGGCCGCTGCCGCCGTATTCGCCGATCAGCCTGCTGCTGAACGTCCCGCTGGCGTTCCTTCCCTACGGGGCCGCGATGGCGGCGGACTTCCTGGTCAACCTGGCGCTCCTGGTGCTGCTCGCGGCGCTGGCCGTGCGGGGGTCGGGTCTTCCGGCCGAGCCGTGGCGGGTGCTCCTCGTCGCGGCGGCCCTCGTCCTGGGCCGGCCGGGACACATGACGCTCTACATCGGCCAGTGCAGCGCGCTGATGGCGGTCGGCTGCACGACCGCCCTCCTCGCAGGACGGCGCCGGCCGTGGCTGGCGGCCCTCGGTCTGGCCGCCGCCTGCGCCAAGCCCTCCTACGGCGGCCCGCTCGGCGTCCTCATGCTCTGCCGCGGGGACGTGCGGGCCTTTCTCCTGGGCGCGGCGCTCGCCGCGGTGCTCGGGGTCGTGTCGGGGTTCGGGCCGCTGCGGGCCGCCGGGGGACTGGGGCCGCTGCTCGAATCGATGCGGGGCAGCATGCGGGTCGTCGCCACCGACAGCACCTTCAACGAGCCGACGAGCCTCATCCGCCTCGACCCGGTCTCGCTTCTCGGGCGCCTCCTCGGGCGCCCGCCGGGGACGCTCGTGAACGTCGTGCTGGCGGTCGTCATCCTCGGCGCGGCCGCTCTCCTGATGCGGCGGCTCGCGGCGCGCGGCGAGCCCGAGCCCCGGCCGATCTCCAACAGCCTCGGGTGCCTGGCGATCCTGCTGGCGACGTATCACCAGCCCTACGACGCGCTCATCCTGGCGCTGCCGGTGACGGCTTTGCTCCTGATGCCGGGCCCCTTCACCGCGCGCCGCGCGGTGCTGGCGATGCTGATGCTGGTGCCGGCGGCGAACTACCTGGCGACGTTCACGCTGCTGGAGCGCTTCGACGTCCCGTGGTTCGCCTGGCTCGTCATCAGCGAGTCGAACGCCGTGGCGCTGGCGCTCGCCCTCATCCTCGGGATGGGCCTGGCGTGGGAGCGAGCGCGGCGCGGTTTTTCGACATGAAGCGATCGACGAGCGCCACCACCTCGTTGTTGTTGAGCGTGGCGATGCGCAGCATCGCGGTGTTGAGCACCTGGAAGGGGCGCGCCAGCGCCGGGGTCGGGTCGCCCTCCGGCCCGCCGCCGTCGCGCACCAGCGGCAGCGGCTGCACGTAGCGCGCCCGGTGCACCCCGGCGTAGCGGGCGTGCGCCGGGTCGAACGAAGGGAAGAGCCGCTTCAGTCCCCGCTCGAACATCGCATCACGCAGCGCCGCGTCCGATCCCTCGAACTCCTTCGACTCGCTGTCCATGTAGCGCGGCAGGTAGAGGAGGCTCAGCCCCTCCGTCTCGGTCATGCGGTCGACGAGATTGGTCATCTCGATGAGCCCGGTCAGCTCGATCGACGGCTCGCCGATGTTGAGGACGTAGTAAGGCGTGAGCGGCTGCTCGAGGGCGAGGACGAGGCACGCGACTCCCAGGTAATGCGCCGACGTCGGATGATCCTGTTCCACCGACGCGACGTGCGGCAGGAACGATGCGGCCGCAACCTTGCGCGCCAGCCGCGTCGGCGCCGTGAAGAAGACCTGGTCATAAATGTCGGCCGCCGGATCCGTCGACGACGCGCCGGAGCGGGCGCGCCATTCGACGCGGGCGCCGGGGCCGCCTCCCGAGGGGGCCGGCGCCTCGGTGATGGAGGTGACCGGCGCGCCGGTGCGGATCGTCCCACCCGAGGCGCGCACCTTCGCGGCGAACCTTTCGAGGATGCGCCGGTACCCGCCGCTGACGTAGCCGAGGCTCTCCGCGCCCGCCGCCTTCGATCGCGCGCCGAACAACCGCACGAGCGTCGCGTAGATGAACACCGCCGCCACCTGGTCGTGGAAGGGGCCGAATTTCGCCTTCAGGAGCGGCTGCCAGAAGACCGTGTAGGCGCGCTTCCCGCAGATTTTCATCAGCCACTGCTCGGCGCTGACGCGGTACAGGTCGTTCGGGTTCGCGAAGCGCGTGGCGTAGATGACCGCCGCCGCCAGCCTGCCCTTGTCCACGAGGGTCAGGAGGGGGAAGCGCAGGAAGTCGGCGTTGCCGTTCATGTCGTACATCCGGCCGCGGGCGTAGTACCCCGTTCCGGTGCGCGCCCAGCGCAGGTCCTGCTCGAGCCCCAGGTCGGCCAGGAGCGCGATGAGACTTGTATCTTGAGGAAGGATGCAGTGGTAGAAGCGGTCCCAGGTGAACGGGCCGTAGTCGTGCGCCGCGGCCAGCCCACCGAGCGACGGCTCCGCCTCGAGCAGATCGACCTGGTGTCCGGCCGAGGCAAGACGGTACGCGAGGGTGAGACCGAGCACCCCGCCGCCGACGACGGCGGTCTTCATGGCGCGGAGACGATCGGAGCCGTGGGCGAGAGCCTCTTCCCGTCGAACCGGTAGTTCCGCCCGCAGCGCTCGCAGTGCAAATCGCGACGGGCGGCCGCCGCACCCGATCCCTCCCCCGACCCGGTGCCGAGATCGGCGCCACGCAGCAGCGGGTGCCCGCAGGCCGAGAGCCAGCCGGCGATGCGCGCCGGCGACCCGTGCACGAGGGCGAACGGCGGGACGTCGCGCGTCACGACCGACCCCATGCCGATCATCGAGAACTCCCCCAGCGTGAGGCCGGGGCCGATGGTGGCGTTGGCGCCGATGGTGACGCCGCGCTCGAGGCGCGTCGTCAGCGTCTCCTCGGTGACGTCGGATGTCTCGAGAAAGGTCAGCTCCTTGTTCCCCGAGCGCGGGAAGCGGTCGTTGGTGAACACCGTGTGGGCGGAGATCATGCAGAAGTCGCCGATCGCCACGTTGGCGCAGATGTACACGACGGCGTTGATCTTGACGTAGTTGCCGATCACCACGTCGTAGGCGATGTAGGACTTTTCACCGACGATGCAGTGATGGCCGAGCTTCGCGCCGTGACGGATGTGGACCCCGTCCCACACGCTGGTGTCGTGGCCGAGCACCACGCCGTCCTCGACGAGGGCGGTCGGGTGGACACGGGCCGGCTTCGGAGCCTGTCCGGAGGTCGTCATGTCGGTTGTCGACCGGGTCCTAGGCGGCCGGTTCCACGCGCAGCCAGTTGTTGCGGCCGGCCGAGCGGTAGGCGGTCTCGATCACCTGCACCGACGCCAGGCTGTCCTCGGCGCTGATGACCGGCGCTTCGCGTCCCTTGATGCAGCCCATGAAGTTCTGCAGCTGGCGCGAGAAGGCCTTGAGCTTGTCGTAGCCGGTGCCGAACGGCACCCAGCGGGACGACCCGTCCTGCCGGTACTTCGAGCCGCTCCAGCCCACCTGCAACGTCCCCTCGGAGCCGAACACCTGCACGTAGTGCGGGGTCTCCTTGGTGATGCTCCAGGACAGGTCGAACGTGCCGATGACGCCGCCCTGGGTGACGAACTGCACCCGCACGGTGTCCTCGACGTCGAGCCCCTGCGTCGGCAGGCCGTTCTGCGCCTGCACGTCGACGATCGGGCCGAGCAGGTACCGCGCGATATCGGCCGAGTGCGACCCGTTGTCGATGAGCACCCCGCCGCCGGAGACGTCCTTCGTGGCGTTCCAGCGGTCGGACATCGCCACCTTCGAGCAGAAGGAGTTCTCGTACAGGATGATGCGGCCGAGGATCCCCGACTCGATGATCGCCTTCGCCTTGATGATGTCGTCCACGTAGCGGAACTTCGACGCCATCATCAGCACCAGGTCACGGTCGTCCGAGAGGGCCACGAGGTCGCGCGCCTTCTTCGACTCGATGGTCAAGGGCTTTTCGCACAGGACGTGCACGCCGCGCTCGAGGAAATGCCGCGCGATGTCGTGGTGCAGGTTGGGCGGCGTGCAGATGATCGCCGCGTCGATCTGCTCCAGGAGCGACGGGTCGCGGTAGTCGGTGTGGAGGGCGCACTTGTATTCCTCCGCCACCGCCTTCCCGGCCGTCTCCCGGCTCTCGACGACGGCGGTCAGCCGCGCGTCGGGAAGCGTTCCCAGCGCCTGCAGGTGCGACTGCGCGATCCGGCCGCAGCCGACCAGTCCGAAACGAACTGCGTCAGTCTTGCCGACTTTCCCCACGAACACCTCCTTGGTTCATCGCAACCCGTCCGCTCAGGTCAGCTCCGAAGAGGCCTGTCGGATCGATGCGGCGATGAACTCCACGTGCTCCGTTGTGTACTTCTCGTTCCAGGGCAGGACCACCACGCCGAGCAGGGCTTCGACCGACCCCGGCGTGTCCTTCTTGTCGTAGACGACCGGTGCGTCCCCACGGCGGTGCTCGCCGACGTAGGGGAAGCGGCTGTTGCCGAACGTGCGCTGGTCGCGCAGCACCTCGCACTCGAACGCCAGTTTCTGGATGTAGCGCGGCGCCGTGAAGATGCCGTCTTCCTTGAGGCGGGCGCCGAAGGCATCGGCGCCGCCCTTGACCAGCTTCGTGTCGATGCGCAGCGGGTACTTCCAGTAGACAGGCCGGCAGCCCGGGGTGATCTTCGGGGCGGCGACGCCCTTCACGCCCTCGATGCGCTTGCTGAGCAGCTCGGCCATCGCCACGCGGTGCTTCACCATGGCGTCGAGCTTGTCGAACTGCGCCAGCGCCACCGCGCCGACCAGCTCGGTCATGCGGTAGTTGAGCGCGAGGAAGTAGTGGTCCGGCTTCGGGTCGCCGTAGCCCCACGCCTTGTCGATGAACAGGCGCGCCCGGCGCGACAGGGCCGTGTCGTTCGACACCACCATGCCGCCTTCGCCGGCGGTCATGTGCTTGGTCTGCTGCAGGCTGAAGCAGCCGATGTCACCGATGGTGCCGACCGGCTTCCCCTTGTACGTGCAGTGGAACGCCTGGGCGCAGTCTTCGATGACCTTGATGTCGTGCTGCTTCGCGAGCGCCATGATCGGGTCCATGTCGCAGGCATTGCCGAAGAGGTGCGTGACCATCACGGCCCTGGTGCGGCGGGTGATCTTTTTCGCGATGGTCTCCGCGGTCAGGTTGTAGGTCAGCGGATCGACGTCGGCGAAGACCGGGATCGCCGTCTGGTAGAGGATCGGAGTAATCGCGCCCATGTCGGTGATCGGCGTCGTGATGATCTCATCGCCGGGCTCGGGGTCGATCGCCGCCACCGCGGCGTGCAGCGCGGCGGTGCCGGAGGTCGTCGTGCGGCAGAACGACACGCCGAGCGAGTCCCCGAAGCGCTTCTCGAACTCCCGCACCACGGTCCCCTTGGTGCAGTTGAGGGTCCCCGAGGCGATGACCTTCTGGAGAATCGCCATCTCCTCGGCGCCGAAGGTCCGGCCGCTGATGTCGGCGTCGGAAGGGAGGGTGATCCTGGTCTTCGTCTCGCTCATGGCACGGCCTCCGAAAGGTATTCCCGGGCGCTTCAGGCCCGGGTGGATGAAAGCGACGATGATGCCACTGGCGGCGCGAATTCCACCGCTTTTTCTGCGAACCCCAGGTGGTGCAGCACGGCCTGCCGGATCCGCCCGCTGGCCCGCCCGTCCCCGAACGGGTTCGGCCGGGGCAGCGGACCGCGCTTCGGCTCCGGCCGCGACAGGTGCTTCGTCATGGCGGCGAGGACCGCCTCGCGGCGCGTCCCGACCAGCACGTTCGTGCCCGCCTCGACTCCTTCCGGCCGCTCGGTCGTCTCGCGCGCCACCAGGACCGGGACGCCGAGCGACGGCGCCTCCTCCTGGATGCCCCCGGAGTCGGTCAGGACGAGACAGGCGCGAGACAGCAGGTCGACGAACGGAATGTAAGGCTGCGGGTCGAGCAGGTGCACGTTCGGCCGGCCCGCGAGCAGGCGTCGCGCCGGCTCCTGCACACGGGGGTTGCGGTGCACCGGGTAGACGAACTGTGTTGTCGGGAAGGCGGCGGCCGCGTCGGCGATCGCCAGGAGCGTCTCCTCGAGCGGCGACTCCTGCGCGGTCTTCGAAGGACCGGCCGCCGGCGCGCCGCCGGGCTGCTGCATCCAGTTCTCGCGGCGGTGCAGCGTGATGAGCACGATGCGCTCGCCATCCCGGCGCGGAAGCGTGGGGATCCGCTGCGCCTCGAGCAGGTCGGTCCGGCCGAGCGTCTCGAGCAGGGCGTCGATGACGGTGTTGCCGGTGACGGTGATTTCGTTGCGCGGCACGCCTTCGCGCACCAGGTTGTCGGCGCTCCACGGTGTCGCCGCGAGGTGCAGGTCCGTGACCGAGGACAACATCCGTCGGTTCGCCTCCTCGGGGTACGGATGGAACCGGTTGAAGGACCGCAGCCCCGCCTCGACGTGACCGACGGCGATGCGCCGGTGGAACGCCGTCAGCCCGGCGCAGAAGGCGCTCGTCGTGTCGCCCTGCACCAGCACGAGCGCCGGCCGCTCCTGGTCGTAGAGGGCCTCGAGCCGCGGCACGATGCGCGACACGATGTCGTTGAGCGACTGGTCGGGCCGCATGATGTCGAGGTCGCTGTCGGGGACGATCCCCATCGGCTGGAGGATCTGGTCCACCATCTCGCGGTGCTGGCCGGTCGTCACGACGCGCGTCCGGAGACGTGGCTCCGCCTGCAGCGCCCGGGCCACCGGGAAGAGTTTGATCGCCTCGGGACGGGTCCCGAGGATGACGAGGACGACCGGACGGCCGCCCTCCCGCGTCTCAGCCAAGCGCACCCTCCGCGTTGAGATCGCGCATCGGGGCCATCGCCTTCAACGGGACGCGGCGCGCCGCCTCTTCGAGCGGCACCACCTCGAACGATTTCTTCAGCTTTTCCATCCCGGCGTCCACGAACTCGATTTTGCGGGCGGTGGGCAGGTCCATCCCGGGGAAGAAGGCCAGCTCCTTGATCTTGTCGCACCCGAGGAAATCGAGCGGGTGGAGCAGGAACGACGGCATGATCCCGCCCCAGCGGCACATCTGGAGCGACGTCGAGAAGTGCGTCGATGCGGCCAGCGACGAGAAGCGCGACAGGTAGAGCAGGTACGACATGTGGAACGGCACGCGCACCAGAGGCATCGTCGTCACCGGCAGCTCGACAATGCGGCGGCCGTCCACGTTCCAGGCGTAGGGCCGGATCGGCTGCAGGCCGTCCTTGAAGCCGCCGAAGAGCTTGCTGCGCTTCTCGCGCTCGGCTTCCGGCATGCCGCGGCTCTTCCAGAAGTAGTAGGCGCGCGCCAGCGGGCCCAGGAAGGTCGGCAGCGTCGAGCAGTCGTAGAGGTAGTTCCGTGCCGTCAGCACCCGCAGCGTGTCCTTGCTGAGGCTGTAGCCGGGGCCGCGGAAGCCCTTCGGGCGCTGCCCGGTGGCCTTCTCGATGGCGTCCTCGGTGCGGGCGATCTCGTCTTCGATTTCCGGCCGCGCGTACAGGTGGAACCACGGCTCGTGCTTGAACGAGTGGTTCCCCATCTCGTGCCCGAGCGCCGCGAGGCGCGCGAACGCCTGGGCGTTCTTGTCGAGGGCCGCATCCTGGCCGACGACGAAGACCGTCAGGCGGATCCTGTGACGCGCGGTGAACTGTTCGAGAAGCTCCGCCAGCGGCTCGAGGTAGGTCGGGTGCGACTCCCAGCCCGGGTCGCCGTGAATCTTCATGTACGACCAGAGGTTGTCCAGGTCGAGCCCGAGGCTCAAGAGCGGCTTGCCGCTCATTTCTTCACTCCTGCTTCGGGCGAGGTGGCCGCCGGGCGCGAGGCGGAGGGCGCGGACGGTGCGCTGCCCGCGGCGACCGGCACCGGCCCGCCGCGCGCCTTCAGGATCGCCAGCTCACGCAGGAGCCCCAGGTGGCTCCAGATGGTGCGGGCGATCTTCATCTTCGACTCGCCGAACAGGCGCGACTCGAGCGTGTTCGGATATTCGACGATCCGCCCGCCCGCAAGCCTCAGTCGAATCAGGATCTCCGCCACTCCCAGGAAACCCCCGTGATCGACGCGCAGCCCCTCGACCGCGCTCTTGCGATAGACGCGGAAGCACGACGTGTAGGTGGAGATCGACTTGCCGAGGAGCACCGAGTACATGCGCGACAGCGAGCGCGACAGGAACAGCCGCCACGGCGGGATGTTGTAGACCTGCCCCTGCGGATGGTACGGGGACGCGGTGACGAGGTCGGCCCCCTCGATCATCGGGATCATCGCCTCGAGATCGTTCGGATCGTACGAGCAGTCGCAGTCGATGGAGGCGACGACCTCGGTGGGCGAGGCGCGCAGCCCGGTCAGGATGGCGGCCGCCACCCCGGCGTTCTTCGCGTGACGCAGCACCTGGCAGTCGGGGAAATCGCGGAAGCGCTCGGTGAGGCGATCCCAGGTGGCGTCGCTGCTGCCGTCGTCCACGAGGTTGAAGTGGATGCGGTAGCGGCGCTCGAGCCGGCGCCTGAGATCGAGCAGCGTGCCGCGCATGTACGGGATGTTCGCCTCCTCGTTGTAGAGGGGGACCACGAGGGTCACGGGCTTGCGGTCGGCGGCCGGGACGGACCCCGCGCCGCTGCGCAGCACGATCGGCGCCTCGGCGCGGGCGGAGGCCGCCGCGGGGACCGGCTCCATGGTCCGCCACGGCAGGTTCAGCCAGTCGCCGATCGGCTGGAAGCGGTAGGTCTTGAGGTACTCCTGGAAGACGTCGCGCGTCTTGCCGAGCGAGCGGTACTGGCGGATGCGCTGCAGCCGCGAGATGCCGCGGATCTGCGGCTGGTCGCGGTCCATCTCCCACGGCATGAAGTAGAAGACGATCGGTGTTGTGCGGTGCGCGTCCCAGTACTTCACCGCCTGCTTCAAGAGCGAATGCGGCAGCTGCCGCACGTAGTTGCCGCCGGAGATGGTCACGCGCTCGCCGAGGACGCTCACGGTCGAGGCGGGCAGGACCCAGATCGACTGGTTGGTGACCGAGTGGCGGTGCTGGTGCGCCTCGAACCAGCGCGGGTCGCGCGCGAAGCGGCGCAGGATCGGATTGACGCTGCTGTCGTAGAGGTAGCCCTCCTCGACCAGCACGTCGATGACCCACAGCTCCTCGGGACGCATGAGCCAGCGTGGGTGGCGGTAGCCGACGATGCGGTTGGAGCCGGCGGCTTCGAGCGCCTCGCGCGCCCGCTGCAGCTCCTCGCGCAGCTCCTGGGGATGCGGCAGCATTCCCTTCTCGCCGCCGCGCGGCCAGTAGCCGCGGCTGGCGATCTCGTGGCCGGCGGCGCGGATCTGCCGGACGATCTCGGGCTGCCGCTCGGCGATCCAGCCGAGGACGAAGAAGGTCGCGGTCGCCTGGTGCTCGGCGAGGAGGTCGAGCACTTCCTTGAGCGACTTCTCGAGGCGGGACTCGATGCGGGTCCAGTGCTTGCGCGCGACGACACCGTCGAGCGAAGCGCCATGGAAGTAGTCCTCGACCGAGACGGTCAGGACGTGCTTCCGGATGTCCCCCATCGATTGCATCCCCCTTTGAATACGAGCCTCTTGCCCATAGGTCAAGGCGGAAGAAGCTCCCCCGTGCGACCCTGCGAAATCGTAATGGACTCACGCGCCGCCGCGTGACGGGCGCTATTCCGTTTTCGTTTTTCCTGGCCGGAGTCGCATCCTTATTATTTCACGGGTCCCCGGCCCCCCCGGCCGGTATTCGCGTCCGGACCAGCTTTCCGGCCGCGTGGGTGCCCCGTCACGCCTGGCGCACCCGGGCGAGGTTGACGACCGCCACGCCCCCCAGGATGACCGCCGTCCCGGCCCAGATCCGCCAGCCGAGCGGCTCGTCGAAGAAGAGCCAGCCGAGCCCCAGAGCAATGATGGGGTTCACGTAGGCATACGTCGACACCTTCACGGCCGGCACGTGGGCGAGCAGCCACATGTACGCCGAGTATCCGAGGATCGACCCCGCGACCATGAGCCAGCCGACCGCCAGGGCCGCCCGTGGCGTGAAGTTCCACCGCGGGGCCTCCCCGAGCAGGAACCCCAGGACGCACAGCGCCAGCCCGGCAATGAACATCTGCAGGGCCGTGGACATGAGCGGCGCCACCCCGCGCAGCCGTTTCCTGGAGTAAATCGATCCGAGCGCCCAGCAGAGATTCGCCAGGAGCAGCATCGCCTCTCCCCGCATGGTGCCGATCCCGAGGGAATAGCTGGCGACCAGCTTCGGCCACGTCAGGATGAGCATCCCCGAGAAGCCGATGAAGAGGCCGGCGACACCGAGGAGGCTCAGCCGCTCGCCGTCCTTGCGGAAGAGCTCGACGATGACGAAGACGAAGGGAAGGTTGGCGACGATGACCGCGGCCATGCCGGACGACACCGTCGCCTCGGCGAAGCAGACGAGCAGGTTCCCGCCCAGGAGCATCAGCAGCCCGGTGACGGCGATGGGCCCGAGGAACGACCGCGGCGGCAAACGCTCGCCGCGCCAGAGAAGCCAGGCCAGCATGAGGGCCCCGGCGAGGGTGAAGCGGCTGCCGGCCATGAGCGCCGGCGGCAGGTCCCTCAGCCCCGCCCGGATGCCGAGATAGGTCGACCCCCAGAGGATGTAGACGGCGGCGAAGTTGAGCGCCACCAGAACGTTGTGGCGACGCCGCGCCGCGTCGCCCGCGCCGGGGGCGCCGGGCCTGTCTTCCTGATGAGGGACCGCCGCGGAACTCACGATGCGGACCTGAGCCTGGAGGGCATGAGGCGGCGGATTCTACCGCGCCGGAGGCGGTAGAATACCGGCCACATGAGCGAGTCCAAAGCCTACAAGTGGCCGGCCCTGCTGGTCGTCATGCGGCACGCGCAGAGCCAGGCGAATTTCCACCGGGAGTATCTCGAACAGAAGGAAAGCCGCGAGACCCATGTCACCGTGCAGGGTCGCGACGCCGATGTCCTGCTGACCAAGGAAGGCGAGCGCCAGGCGCGCGAAGCGGGCGAGTACCTGCGCGAGGCGTACGGTCGCTTCGACGCCGCCTACATCTCGCCCTACCGACGCACGCGCGACACCGCCGACTTCGCGACCGCCCAGCTCGACCCGCCGCCCGTCAAGGTCATCGAGGAGCGGCTGCGCGAGCGCGACTTCGGTCTCATCGAGAGCCTGACGCGCCACGGCTTCATGACGCTGCATCCGGCCGAGTGGGAGAGGCGCCGGCTGGTCGGCAAGTACTATTACCGCCCGCCGGGAGGCGAGTCCTACCCGGACGTCAACCTGCGCGTTCATTCTTTTCTCGGGACGCTGGTGCGCGAACACCCGGGGCAGCGCATTCTCGTCGTCACCCACAGCGTGGTCGTGCTGGCGTTCCGCCGGCTCATCGAGCGCCTGGGCGAAGAGGAGGTCCTCGGGCTCGACCGCTCGGACGAGCCGAAGAACGCCTCGCTGTCGATCTACGAATCGTTCCCCGGCGAGACCACCGGCACCGGGCTCGCTCTCAAGAACTGGAACTTCCTTCCCAAGGAGATCGCATGCCGGACCTGAAGCTCTATACCGGAGAGAAGAACATCTCGTCCTGGTCGATGCGCGCCTGGGCGGCGCTGACCCACAAGGGCGTGCCGTTCGAGGACGTTCCGCTGCCCATCAAGGGTGACAAGGACCGCGCCCGGCGCCGTGCCGTCTCCCCCACCGGCAAGGTGCCGGTGCTGCACCACAAGGGGCTCGCCATCCCCGACTCGCTCGCCATCATCGAGTACCTCGAGGAGACCTTCCCACCGCCAGCGCACCCGGCCTTGTGGCCGCGCGACGCCGCCGAGCGGGCGCACGCGCGCTGGCTCGCCGCGGCGATGCACTCCGGCTTCATGGGGATGCGCGAGGGGATGTCGTTCAACACCTGCTTTTTGAAGAACCGCCCGGCCGCGACCGCGGCGGCGCTCTCGGATGCCGCCGAGCTCCTGAGCCTGCTCGAGGTGCCTCTGGCGAAGAAGCCTGCCGGCGGCCCGTACCTGTTCGGTGCCTTCGGCGCGGTGGACGCGATGTACGCGCCGGCCGCCTTCCGTCTGGTGTCGTACGAGGTGCCGGCCGGCCCGTCGCCCCTGGCGCACGCCTACATCCGCGAGGTGCTGAAGGCCCCGGCCGTGAAGCCCTGGATGGACGCGGCCCGCGCCCTGCCTCCGGCCGAGACGTACTGAGGGCTCCTGCATCCATGGGCGAGAAGGCGATTCGCATCGAGGCCGGCGGGGTCCGCCTCTACGCCATCCTGTCCGACACCGCCACCGCCGTGGCCCTCTGGGAGGCGTTGCCGCTCCACGGGACGGCGCGCCTCTACGGCCAGTCGATCCTGGTGAACGCGCCGCTCGGCGTGCCGCTCGAGCCCATCGCCCGCGCCTCGGTGAAGGCCGGCGATCTCGCCTTCTGGCCCGACGGCCCCGCCGTCGGCCTCTATTTCGGGAAAACCCCCGCGAGCACCGGCGACGACCCGGCCGCCGCCTCCCCCGTCAATGTCTTCGGCCGCATCACGGGTGATGCGGGCCGCCTCGTCCGCGTCGCCGAAGGGGCGAAGGTCAAGCTGACGCCCCTCGGGGACTGAGAACTGCTCGATGCGCCACCCGCGACGTCGCACGCTGCATGAACCGGACGCCGACCTCGCATCGGAGCCCACCCACAGTCCTGACGGCGTCGACCTCACGCTGATCCGCTGGATGCTGACGCTGACGCCGCTCGAGAGACTCGAGGCCCTGCAGGACGCGATCGAATCGATCCGGAGGCTGCGTGGCGAAGCGGCCGAAGGTTGATTTCCTCGCGATCCTGGATGCCCTGAGAGCGCGCGGCGATTGCGGCCCGACCGCAGTCATCTCGAATCGCCCGGGCATCAGTTGTTGATGACCAGGTTCGGTCCGCTCGATCTCCTCGGGGCCGTCGGCGAGGGGCGCGACTATGACGATCTCATGCCCCACGCTGTCGACATCCCGGTCGGAGCCAACAGCATCAAGGTGATCGACCTGGACACCCTGATCGAATTGAAAGAGCGGGCCGGGCGCGACAAGGATGCCGCCACCCTCGCCATCCTCAGGCGGACGCGTGACGAGCGATCGAAGGGTCGCTGACCGCGGGGGCGGCCGGTCTAAAGCCGATCGGTCTGGAACTCGCGCTCGCCTGTGGTGTCGTCGGCGAAGAGGTCGAACTTGATGACGCCGAGATCGCGGCCGTCGGTGGTCTCGACTTCGACGCGCCAGCGGCCGGGCCGGTAGTTCTTCTTGGTGGCGAAGGCGCGGAAGCCGTTGTCGCGCCCGCCGCTGATGTCGAGCTTCGCGCGCCCCTGGTCGATCCAGCCGTCCGGCCCCTGCAGCCACCAGTGGACGAAGATGGCGTCCTTGAACCCATTCGGGGCGAAGACGCGGGCGAAGCAGTAGACGACGTCCCCCTGGCGCGCCGCGAAATCCTGGTCGCCGTGCTGCCAGAATTTCCACCACGGGCGCAGGTGCCTGAGCTGGTAGGTGCGCGCGGGATTCGCCGGCCGCGGGGCGAACAGGGCAGCGGCCTGCACCGGCGCGGCCGCATCGGCCCCCGCAGCTCTGGTCCGGCCCGGCGGAATGACCTCGTGGTAGATGCCGATGTACTGCAGCGACAGCGGCACCGGCGGGATCGCGCCGAAGAAATAAGCCGCGACGAGCAGCCCCTGGATGGCGAACGCCGGCGCCGCCACCCGCGAGCTGGCCGCCCGCGCGTCCCCGGTGTGGCGCACGAGCCTCCGGGTCAACAGCCAGAAGGCGGCGCACGACAGCACCACCGCCGCCACGAACAGCCACGGCGAGATGAACCCGAACACCACCGGCAGCAGCACCGCCCCGTACGACGTCATGCACAGGCTCAGGAGCGCGTGCCGGACGATCGGACCCTTCTCCCGGAAGCGCGGCAGCTCGTTGACGACGAGCAAGGTCCCGAGGATGGCCATGAACCCGAGCGCCGACAGCCCCGAGCTGGACTTCAAGTAAAGCAGCGTGAACGACGACAGCAGGCTGCCCAGCAGGAAGTGGATGACGTCTTCCGAGAAGCGCCAGGCCTTCGCCAGGAGACCCGAGGGCTTCCACGACTTGGCCCGCTCCCGTTCCTCGAAGACCATGAGCCCGGCGAGGAGGACGAGGTAGACGCCCTGCTGGAGCAGCGACAGAAAGTCGTCGATGCGCGACAGCGTGACGATGTCGAAGAGCATCCCGGCGGCGAAGAAGATGGCGATCTCCGCCATGGCGTGCTCTTCGCGGTACGCCTGCAGGCGCTGGATCCGCCCGGCCGGTTTCGATTCCGTGATGTCCATTCGCGAGCCGTCCGGCCTCGAACGTAGGCTCGCCCCGGCCCCCTGTCGAGGCCGGATGGTCCTCTCGCCGGGTTCAATTTCGAAGGTGGGCCGTATCCGGCGGCCCCTCGCGGATGAGAGGGGCCGCCGTGCGGGTTTCGGCTACTTCGTCACGCCGGAGATCCCGATGCCGCCGGGACGCCGCTTGACGACTTCCCGGTCCATGCCGACGCAGACGCCGGTAGCCTTCCCCTTGCCCGAGGCGCACTTGGGCACGAAGACGGTCGCGGACTGCGCCGCGCCGCTGTTGGTCGCGCCGTCCACGGCGACGCAGGACGCCGTGTAGGTCCGTCCCGTTCCAGCCGCGCTCCGTTCGGCGCGCAGCTTGAGCGTGAAGGTCCCCGAGCCGCCGGTCGTGCTCAGCACCTGCTCGCCCGTCCCCTGCGTCGTGAAGTCCTGCCCGTTGAAGACGATGTCCACGGGGGTGTCTCCGTCGCCGGTGCCGTTCGGCGCCTCGTCGCTCACAACCGAGCAACGGATGGCCGGCGCGGCGTCGCAGATATCGGTCGCGACGAGCCGGGGCACGGTGATCGTCTTCAGGTCGTGGCGCGGCGGCCCGATCTGGGCCGGGGCGAGGGCGAACCCGGCCAGGGAGGGCGGCGTCGTGTCGGCGACGACGACGTCGGCCGTGCAGGAGGCGGTGTTTCCCCCTTCGTCCATGGCCGTGAAGGTGACGGTCGTCGTCCCGGTGCCGAAGAGCGCCGGCGCATCGGTCGTCACGTCCGGGACCACATCCTGCGCGTTGTCGATGTGGTCGACGGCGACGGCACCTCCAAGAAACGTGACGATGCGCGGATCGCTCGCGCTGACACCGCCGAGGGTGTTGCACTCGAGCGCAATGCCGGCCGGGCAGGTGATGGTCGGGGGCGTGTGGTCGCTGCACTGCGCCCCCGCATCCTTGTGGAAGGCGATCGCATCGAGAAAGGCCGCCACGCCGTCGTGATCGTCACAGTGGAAGTCGGGATCGTTGTCGCCGTTGGCGTACTCCTGATCGTCCGAGTGCAGCTCGACCGTATGGATGCCTCGCTTCAGCGCGAAGGGAATGCCCTTTCTCGTGACCAGTGTGTCGTTGGCCCAGTCGATGCTGCCGCGGCCGGACAGGACGAGCCTCCCGTCGATGCGCACGGCGACCAGCGTCCCGGGGTCGTGGTCATCGCTCCCGGTATAGAAGGAGAGATCGACGTACTCGGAGTCCTGCGGGGTCGTGAAGCGATAGCGGTTCCATTCCACGTCGTAGCCGTCCGGGATCGCCACCGGCAGCACGCCGGCGTCGCCGGCGAGGCCGAGATCGAGACCGCCCGGGCCATCCTCCGGGGCCTCCGAGCCGGAGCCGCTGAAAGTCACCGTGGAGCAGACCGACGTTCCCGTTGCCCGCTCCTGGCGCGCGTCGAAGAAGATCGGCGTCGTCCGCGCCCAGGTTGCGTTGTCGGTGTGCAGGAACGGCTGCTTGCCTTCATCGACGACGCCGTCCCCGTTCTCGTCGAGCGGCTTCTTCTGCGTGTCGAAGAAGTCATCGACCCAGACGTCGTCGGAGTAGGTGACCGTGGCGAAGACCGCGTCCCCGGGGCGCACGATGATGTCCTCGAAGGTGTGCTCCAGCGGGTCGCAAGGCTGGCCCGGGCAGGCGAGGTTCGTGCAGGCCTCGTGGCAGACGGTGTTGGGCGTGGCGGGGTACTTTCCCAGGAGCTCCCCGAGCTTGCCCGGATCCCCCGCGACGTCGTCGAGCCAGAAGGGGCCCTCGGTGCGCTGCGACAGAGGCGTGTCCGGCGCGACGCGGTAGAGGCGCAGCTCGCGCGGGTACACGTCCCGGCTCCCCTGCTCGGGCGCGGCCGTGATCGTGAAGTTGCGGCGCGTCCCGACGTGCAGCGCCTCGACGTGCTCTCCCATCCCGTGCTCGATGCGCGGCGTGTTGAAGGTGAGCGGGTCGAGCGTGTAGAAATCGACCCGTCCCTTGTGCACGGGGCCCCCTTCCCGGAACCGCGACAGCGCGTACGTCCGGCGCCGCGTCAGGCCGTCCCAGATCGCCTCGCGGGTGGAGGCGTCCGCGGCGACGACCGTGAGCGACTTCGAGCCGGCGCCGCGGTTGCCGAACCCCGTGGGCGCGAACCGCCGCCCGCCGTGGTTGTCCGACCCGCCGGTGAACGCGAGGTCGAACCCTTCGCGCAGGCCGCGCGACGACACATAACGGTCGGGTGCGTGGAACGACTCGTGGAAGCACTCCTGCGTGTAGTCCGTGACGTTGAAAAGCGGGAGAGGCGGAAGGAGCGTGCACCCGGGAACGGCGGCGTGATGCTCCGTCGAGCCGATGCTCGCCTCCTGCAGCGCGTACCACTCGACGGAGGTCACGCCGTAGGCGCGCCGCACCGCCTCGCACTGGCTCTCGCGGCACGCCGTCCCGCCCTCGGCCACGCTGCACGCGCTGCTGCTGTGCTCGAAGTAGAACCACTTGGCCAGGTGGTCCGACGACCCTCCTTCATCCACCGAGCCGGCCGGATGGTTGTACTGGATCATCAGGTCGTAATCGCGTCCGGGATCGTCGCGCTGGTGGATCAGCTGCCCCAGCAATTCGTCCACGTGGTCCTTCGAGCCGGAGTAGTAGCCGATTCCGACGGCCGAGCCGGCGGCGCAGACCAGGTTGCCGTCGTTGCCGGGCTCCCAGACGTCGTCGTGATAGTTCCAGCCGGTGGTGCGGTCGAAGAAATAGTTGATGTGCCCGGGCGTGTTGCTGTCGCTGTCGACGTCGTACGCCGCGGGTCCCGTCAGGCCCGCCATCCAGCAGCGCGCATCGTTCGCCCACTCGTAGCCGGGAAACGGGACGAACGTGATGGGGCCCGCCGAGGTGTCGTGCTCGACGCCGTACCAGTTGTCGGCCGCCTCCTTCATGGCGTCCGCGATGTCCTCGCCGCTGTAATCGATCAGGCCGAGCGAGTCCGGGAGATACGGCTCGCATCCGTGGAGGGGTGCCGAGGCGGCCTCCGCATGCTCCGACTCCAGGCTGAAGTCGAGCCCGTAGTCGTAGAGCATCGACGCGTACTGATCGTCCGGGCTGACGTCCCGGCCGGCGTCCTGCGACAGGCAGCTGTGCCAGTGCGCGTCGCCGAAATAGAGCTTCTTGCCACGCAGCTCCTGGCCAGCCAGAGCCGGCAGGGTGCCCAGGAGCATGGCGACGAGCAGGGGAATGCCGGCAGGGTGGCGCCGATGCGTCATGACCTCTCCCACGGAGGCCCCGGACGTCCCGGTCCAGTCCAGGCCGCGGGTCCCCCCTGTCCTCTAGATCACGGTCGGCGAGAGAATCCTGACAGTTGGCTGAAGATTTCTTGACCGGGGCCGGGGAACCCGGTGGGGCGCCTTACCAGGAGTAGTTCACCCGGTACGTGACCACTTTCTCGCCGTCGGCGGGGATGGTCACCTTGAACTGGATGGTGCGGGAGTCGATCTTCTCGAAGGGGACCGAGGAGAGGGCGATCTTCCAGCCGCTCCAGCGGTAGAGGTGCTCGACGACGCGGACCTCGACCGGCTCCTTCTTGTGGTTGCGGACCTTGATCTCGAAGGCCTCGGTCGCGCTCTGGCGGGAGGAGTCCACCTTGAAGTCGGTCTGGCGGCGCTCGCCGCGCAGGTCGAAGGCGTTGCCGACCGCCAGGCGGACCGTCTCGTCGGCGGGGGTGTGGTCGATGGGGTTCTCGCCGATGAACTCGCGCGAGCCGTCGCTGTCGGCGCGGTACATCTTCATCGTCCCCTTCGGCAGCGGGATGCCGAGCCCGGCTTCCTTGCTGTTCCTGAATTCGATCATCGTCGCGACCTTGGGGTTGGACTGCGCGCCGAGGTCGGGCTGCTGCGCCATCCCGCCCTGGTAGGCGTACTCCGGGACCATCGCGCCGTCGTAGACGTAGAAGCGCTTGCCGGGGAGGCGCGCGGCGCGGCAGAACTCCACCTGCTTCACCTCGCGCTCGCGCAGGGTCGTCGGGTTCGTCAGCGTGTACAGGTGGTACTCGTCGAACGCCTTCTCGGTGACCTGGGGGGCCATCTCGTCGGCCCGGGACTTCATCGCCATCACCATGCCGGCCATGGCCGGCTGCACCTTGTTGACGTCGCCGGCCATGAGCTTGACGCGGGCGTTGTCGAACTGCGCGCCGCTCTCGTTCTCGAGCGTGACCCAGCCGACGAGGTCGAAGTTGTCGCCGGTTTCGGGCGCCACCAGGTTGTAGGTCGCCTCCCAGCGCATCCCGCCGGTCATGTACGACACCTCGACGTCGCGCTCCCCGCCCTTGGCCGCCTGCAGGCGCCACAGGAGCGTCGGCTTCAGGATGGCGTCCTTGCCGGGCGGGTCGAAGAGGGGCTGCCCCGGCAGGCTGAAGAGAATCTTGTCCTTCAGCTCGACGATCGGCGACAGCGGATTGGTCGCGACGCCGAACGGCTGGCCGCCGTACCGCCGCATCGCATAGCCGTTGCCGCCGCCGTCGTACCCCGCGCGCACCAGCCGGCCGGTGACGATCTCCACCGCGCCGGTGGCCGGATTGACGGTCCGGAACTGCAGCGTCTTCCCTTCCGACTGGCGCAGCATCGAGGCCTCGCTGAGAGGGTCCCCTTCATAGTTCTGCTCGAGGATGCGCAGGCCTTCCGGATCCTTGCGGTCACGCAGCACGACCGAGTCGGGCTCGAGGAGCGAGGTGACGTTGGTGAAGCGGGTCTCGTTCGCCCCCGCCTGCAGGCTGAGCGTGCGGGATTCCTTCACGAGGGCGAAATCGCTGTTGTAGATGGTCAGCGCCACTTCGCCCGCCCCGGCGGGCCCCGCCGCGAAACCCGCGAGAACGAAAGCCGCCGCCAGAGGCCGTACGCTCCAGGGGGATTTTGCCTGCTGTCCGAACCGCACTGTCATCGGCCTGCTCCTTCCGCGTGATGCCGCGCGCGGCGGGGGTTTGAAGGTACGATCCGGCGTCCTCCGGTCGTCTCCGGAGGGCCGCATCTTAGAGGATGACCGCCGTCGTGCGCCATTCGAGGGATTGGACCCCGCGCCGCGCCCGAAGTTCCCGCGTCGCCCTGGGCCTGTTCGTGCTGGCGCTCCTGGCCGGCGCGGATCCCTCGGGCAAGGCCCCGGCCATCGGGGCCGCTGACAAGCCCGGCGATGTCGAGGCCCTCCTGCAGTCCCTTCCTTCCTCCGAGTCGTATGGCAGGCACCTTCGCTTCCTGACGGCCGAGCCGCACCAGACCGGGACGCCGCGCAACATGCTGCTCGCCGACTACGTGCGCGACCGCTTCCTCGAATACGGGCTCGAGGAGGTCACCTTCCACGACACGCCGGCGCTCATGACCTACGGGAAGGCATCGGAGCTCTCCATCGTCGCCCCCGACCAGGTGACGCTGAAGCTGACCGAGGACCCGCACCCGGCCGACCCGGACTCGCGCCTCTACGACGACCCGACGCAGGTGCCGTTCCACGGCTACGCCCCGTCGGGGGACGTCACGGGCGAGGTCGTGTACGCCAACGGCGGCGCGCCGGAGGACTTCGCGCTCCTCGATCGCATGAACATCCCGGTGCGCGGCCGCATCGTCCTGATGCGCTACTCCGAGCCGTATTCGTACCGCGGCACCAAGATCTTCGAGGCCGAGCGGCGCGGTGCCATCGGCACGATCCTCTATTCCGACCCGGAGGACGACGGCGCGGGGCGCGGGGCCGTCTATCCCGACGGGCCGTGGGGACCCCTGAGCCACATGCAGTGGGGGGCGGTGCTCTACGACTGGCTCGGTCCGGGCGAGCCGTTCACCTTCCACTGGAAGCAGGAGAAGGACGGCGCCTGGGTCGAGGGCCGCCGGCGTGACAAGCAGCTGCCGCGCCTGCCGTCCCTGCCTTTGAGCGCGCGCAACGCCGCGCTCATCCTCGAGCGGCTGAAGGGGCCGCGCGTGCCCGACTCATGGCAGGGCGGATTGCCGCTGCCGTATCGCATCGGCCCCGGACCGGCCGCCGTGCACCTGCGCACGGTCAACGAGGAGAAGATCGGCACGCTGCGCAACGTCCTGGCCGTCCTGCGCGGGACCGACGAGCCGGACCGGTTGATTCTCCTCGGCAACCACCGGGACGCCTGGATCTACGGCGCGGTCGATCCCTCGAGCGGCACGGCGGCGCTCCTGGAGACGGCCCGCGCCCTGGGGACGGCGGCCCGCAAGGGCTTCCGGCCGCGCCGGACGATTCTCTTCGCCAACTGGGACGGTGAGGAGCAGCTCCTCGGCGGCTCGACCCAGTTCGCCATCGATCACGCCGAGCGGCTCGCGCGCGAGGCGGTCGCCTACATCAACGTGGACAGCGGCGTCGCCGGAGGCGATCTCGAGGCGGGCGCGACGCCGGCTCTCGCAGACTTCGTGCGCCAGGCGGCGGCCTCGGTGCGCGACCCGAAGAGCGGCGCCACCCTCCTGGCCGCGTGGGAGGCCCACTCCCCCGAGCGGCGCGCCAAGGTCGGCACCATCGTCGGCGCCACCGACTACACCGCCTTCCAGGAGCACCTCGGCATCTCCTGCATCGACCTCGCCTTCGGCGGCTCGTACGGCGTCTACCACTCGATGTACGACGACTACTTCTGGATGAGCACCATCGGCGACCCGGGCTTCAAGTACGGCGCCGCCTTGTCGCGGCTCTGGAGCGTCATGACCTGGCGGCTCGCGAACGCGCCGCTTCTGCCGATGCGCTACTCGGAGTACGCCCGCAAGGTGCTCGAGCACGTGCGCGAGGTCGAGGTCATGGGATCCGGTGGGCGCCACGCCCTGCGGCTCGACGACGCACGCGCCGCCGCGAAGCGCTGGCAGCAGGCGGCGACCGAGTTCGAGACCGCCGCGGCCACCCGCTCCGCCGGCGATCTCACGGGCGCCGCGCCCGCCGCTTCAACGAGCGCCGCTCCCTACCGCGCCGTCAACGATCTGCTGATGCAGGTGGAGCGTTCGCTCACTGAACCGCACGGTCTCGTGGGGCGTCCCTTCTACCGGCATCTCATCTATGCGCCGCAGCCGACCTACCGCGAGGAGGTGCTGCCGCGGCTCTGGGAGGCGATCGATCGCGGCGAGACCCGGCGCCTGCCGGGGCACGAACGCGAGCTGGCGGCAGCCTTCGATCGCGCCGCCTCGCTGATGCAGGCCGCCCGCGCCGCCCTCCCGGCCGCGCCCGTCGCAGCGACGCCCTCGCCCGGGGCGGGCACCGCGGTCGCCTCGGCGGCTGCGGTCGCCGCGGCGAGCCCGATCCCGGCCCGGCGCGACTTCCAGAAGGACGTGCTGCCGATCCTCGAGGCGCGCTGCAATCCCTGCCACTTCCCCGGCGGGGTGATGCACGGCCGGATGCCGTTCGAGGTCGAAGGAACGTCGCGCGTGCTCGGGACGCGCCTGTTCACGCGCCTCAAGGACCCGGACGACGAAGCGGTCATCCGGGCCTGGCTGGAGCAGGAAGCCGGCGCGCCGCGCGCCGCCACCGAGGAGTAACGATTCCTGTGTGGGAAAGTCGTGCGGTTACTTCCGCAGCGCGCGGTCGACCCAGCCGAGCAGCTCGTTCATCCCGAACGGCTTCGGCAGCAGGCCGATGGCGCCGTCACGGACGGCATCCAGCGCCTGCTGGTTGTGGCTCAGGCCCGAGCACAGGAGGATGCGGGCCTTGCGGTCCATGCCGATGAGGCGGCGGAAGGTTTCGATGCCGCCGAGACGCGGCATGATCATGTCGAGCACCACGAGGTCGATCTTCCCCCACTCCTGGCGGTAGATGTCGAGCGCTTCGACGCCGTCCTTGGCCATCAGCACCTCGTAGCCGCGGCTCTTCAGCATCTCGACCGTCATCTCGCGCAGCACCGGCTCGTCGTCCACGACGAGGATGCGCGCCACGTGGTCGGTCGAGTACAGCGGCCGGGTCTGGAGCGCCGGGTTGGACGCAAGGCCTTCGGGCGGCGGGATCGGCGGAATGTCCATCGAGGTCAGGTCGAGCACCACTTCCATGGGTCCGGTGGTGACGAGAGCGGGAGGGATGCTGGTCGGCGCCGCATCGGACTCGTCCGCCTTCGCCGCGTTCGCCGCGGACTCGGCCGCCGGGTCGGCGCTCGCCGTCGCCGGCAGGTAGAGGCGCACCGACGTGCCGATGCCGACGGCGCTCGAGAGCGCCACGTGGCCGCCGTGCTCCTGGACGATGTCCTGCACGACCGTCAGGCCGAGGCCGCTCCCCTGCGCCACCGCCTTGGTGGTGAAGAAGGGCTCGAAGGCCTGGTCGGCGACGTCCTGCGACATCCCGACGCCGTTGTCGCTCACCGCGATGGAGACGTAGTCGCCGGCGGGGAGCGTCTGCCCCTTGCCGTCCACGCGATGGTCGAGGTGCCCGCCGCGCGTCTCGAAGATGATCCGGCCCCCCTGCGGCAGCGCATCGCGTGCGTTGACCGCGAGGTTCAGGAGCGCCTGGCGGATCTGCCCGGGGTCCGCCTCCACGGGAGGCAGCCCCGGGGCGCAGCGCGACTCGAGGACGACCGACGGGTCGAGCGACCGCAGGAGCATCGCCACGGTCTCCTCGACGAGCGCGTTGACGTCGAGCGTCTCGCGGTGGCCGGTCGAGCCGTGGGCGAAGGTGACCATGCGGCGGACGAGATCGGCGGCGCGCTGCGACTGCTCCTCGATGACCGCCGCCTTGCCGTGCACCGGGTTGTAGTCCGGCACCAGCGACTTGATGTGGCTGGCGTGCCCCATGATGGCGCCGAGCGAGTTGTTGAAGTCGTGGGCGATGCCGGAGGCGAGGCGTCCGAGCGATTCCATCCGCTGCGCCTCGATGAGCTGCCCGGCGCTCGGCGACGCCGGCTCTTCGCCGGACGGAGCGGCCCGATCGGCGGAGCGCGCGGAGCCCGAGCCTGCGGCGGATGCCGCGGCCGTCCTCGAGACGGACGGCGCCGAGGCGGAGACCGACGGAGCGCCGGGGTGATCGGCCGGAGTCTCCTCACTGACTTCCAGCATCTGCTGCTCGCGGACCGGCGGCGCCGCATGGTGGGCGCCGTCGAGCAGGATCGCCATCAGATCCGAGTAGGGGCCGAGGCTGCGACGCTTCTCCTCGCCGAGGAAATCGCGGTAACGGGTCGCGACGAGCAGCACGCCGCGCAGCTCTCCTCCGGCGCGGCAGCCGTGCACGAGGACGTAGCGATAGCCGGCCCGGCGGGCCCAGATCCCTTCGAGCAGCCGCGTGTCGGCGAGGTCGAGGACAGATTCGCTCTCGGTGGCTTCGAGCCCGCGCACGATCACCGCATCTTCGGCATCGAGGCTCCACAGGGCATTGGCGGCGGCGTCCGGGAAGCCCTTCTGCGCCATGAGGCGCAGCGCCCGGCCGCCCCGCTCGAGGAGCAGGATCGCGCCGGCGTCCGCGCCCGAGGCCTCGAGCAGGCGCGCCAGCGCCGCGGCGGCGCGCGACTCCCCGTCGTGCGCCGCGGCCGCTGCCGCCAGGAGATCGGCGAGCCCGCGGCGGTCCGAGGCGAGGCGGGCATCTCCGCCGCGCAGACGATCGACCTCCCACTCCAGCTCGAGGCTGTGGCGGGTCAGGTCGCCGAGCAGGCGGGCGTTGTGAATGGCGGTCGCGGCCTGGCGGGCGATGGCGCGCAGCATGCCGCGCTCGCTGTCGTCATAGGGCCGCGCTCCTTCACCGTACATCTGCAGGACGCCGAAGACGCGGCCAGAGGCGACGAGCGGCTCGGCGCAGCCGCGGTGGTAGCCGGCGCGCTCCAGGGCCTCGCGGGCGAAACCATCCTCGTCTTCCTTCAGGTCGCCGAAGACGACGCCTTCGCGCCGGTCCCAGATCTTCCCGAGGAGCCCTTCACCGCGCCTCCAGCGCGGCTGGCGCGCCTGGTCCACCCAGTCCGGATCGCCGAGGGCGCGCGCCACGCACAGGAGATCGTCCCCGGCGTCGTTGGTCTCGACGAGGTGGATGGCGCCGGCCCGGTGGCCGGTCAGCTCGAGCGCCTTGCGCAGCGTCAGGTCGATCTGCCGCTCGGCGTCGTGGCTCAGGCTCGCGGCGGCGGCGACCCCCGCCTGCGCCTCGAGCTCGGCGTTGCGGGCGCGCAGGCGCTTGACGTCCGGGTCGTCGGCGCTCCGGCCACGCTCGGCTTCGCGGCGCACGCGCTGGGTGTGCTCGGACATCTCGGACGCCAGGAGCTCCGCGAGGATCATCGGCTCGCCGGTGAAAGAGTCGGGCTCGCGGCTGGCGAGCAGGAGCGCGCCGGTGCGCCGTCCGCCGCTTCCGAGTCCCAGGAGCAGGAGCGAGTTCAGCCCGAGGGCGCGCACCGGCCCGGCGACATCAGGGCTCGAGGCCGCCGCGCCGCCGTAGTGCAGGCTGGGAACGCGGCCGCGCCGCACGTCCTGCAGGTCGCGCTCGAGCGCGCGCAGGAGGGCTTCGATCTCCGCCTGCGGCATGGCCCGTCCCTGGCACCAGCCGAAACGGATCTCCGGGCGGGTCGCCGTCGCGTCCACGAGCGCGATCCCGCAGTCGATGGCGAGGATCTCGACGATGGCGTTGGTGCCGATGCGGACGACCCCGAGGTCGGTCTCCTCGAGGCCCAGGCTCGCCTGCAGCTCGCGCAGCGCCAGCAGGTCGGCGGCGAGAGGACGGCCGGAGACGGCCGGCGTGGAGCGGCCGGCGGGTTCGGAGCGCAGCGCTCCCGCGTCCCTCATGTCCTTCTCCGCGATGCTAGAATGGCCGCCTTCCCCCGGAGATCCGATGACGTCCGGCTGGCCCCGCTACGACCTGTACGTGCTCACCGACGTCACCCTCGCTCCCTCGCGCTCGCACGCCGACATCGTGCGGGCCGCGCTCGCCGGGGGAGCCGACGCGGTGCAGATCCGCGACAAGGGATCCACGGCTGGAAACTTAGGGTTGGCCGTGTCCGAATGCCAGCCGATGGCCCGGAAATTCGGGGCGGCGCTGTTCGTCAACGACCGGGTGGACGTGGCGATGCTCTTCGGCGCGGACGGGGCGCACGTCGGGCCCGAGGACCTGCCGGCGCGGGCCGCCCGGCGGCTGCTGAAGCCGCCGGCGCTTTTGGGCGTGTCGGCCGGGACTCTCGAAGAGGCGAAACGGGCGGTGAAGGACGGCGCCGATTACATCGGTGTCGGCCCCGTCTTCGCGACCAGCACCAAGGCCGACGCGGGGCCGCCGCTCGGGACCGAGGCGCTGGCGGAGATCGTCCGCGCCGTTTCCGTCCCGGTCGTGGCCATCGGCGGCATCAGTTACGAAAACGTCGCCGCGGTCGGCGCGACCGGGGCGGCGGGCATCGCGGTCGTCTCCGCGGTCGTGACCGCGCCCGACATGGCGGCGGCCGCCCGGGCGCTCAAGCAGCGCTTCCTCGAGGGCCGCCGTTCCGCCGCCGGAAGGAGCGGGACATGAGCGCTCTGCCCAAAGTCGCCCTGACCATCGCGGGCTCGGATTCCGGCGGTGGCGCCGGCATCCAGGCCGACCTGAAGACTTTCGCCGCTTTCGGCGTCTACGGCACCTCGGCCATCTCGGCCGTCACCGCGCAGAACACCGTGAGCGTGACCGCCGTCCAGGACATCACTCCCGCCGTGGTGACGGCGCAGATCGACGCGGTCGCCGCGGACTTCGCCATCGCCGCCGTCAAGACCGGGATGCTGGCGAACAAGGCCATCGTCCAGGCGGTCGCCGCCGCCCTGGAGCGGCGCGCGCTCCCGCACGTCGTCGTCGATCCCGTCATGGTGAGCAAGAGCGGTGCTGTGCTCCTGCGCGACGACGCGATCGAGGCGCTGCGGATGCGGCTCCTGCCGCTCGCGGAGATGGTGACCCCGAACCTGCCCGAGGCGCAGCGGCTCTCCGGCGTGGCCATCACCTCGGACGACGCGGCGCGCGAGGCGGCGCGGCGCCTGGTCGCGCACGGCGCCCGCACCGTGCTCATCAAGGGCGGGCACGCCCACGGCGCCGAGGCCATCGATCTCTTCCACGACGGCCGGAACTTCGAGAGCTTGCGCGGCCCGCGCCTCGAGACCCGGAACACCCACGGCACCGGCTGCACGCTGTCGGCGGCGATCGCGGCGCTCCTGGCGCTCGGCAGCCCGCCGCTCGAGGCGGCGTTCCGGGCGAAGGCCTGGCTGTTCGACGCCATCCAGTCCGCCCCCGGGCTGGGCCGGGGAGCGGGACCGGTGGAGCACTTCGTTGCCGGCATCCCGCCGCGCGGCGGCACCGGCTCCTAGAAGAGCCCCGGATTCAGGACGACTTGCGGGTCAGCGTCACCTTGTGGGTGCCGGACGTCTTCCCTTCGTTGCGGTACTCCCACTCCTCTGAGAGCGACCCGTCGGCGCCGAAGACGTAGCGGACCGAGTGGATGTGCACGTCCTTCTTCGGATCGAAGCTGGTGCCGCCGTCGAAGGCGAAGCGCAGGTCGCCCGGCGCGGATGCGCGGGTGTCGAGCTTCATGTGCGGCTGGTTGCCCGCGGAGCAGTAATGCGTCGCGCGCAGGTTCGGCCCGTCGACGAAGTACAGCGTGATCATCTCCTGGTCGGTCCCGGGGAACTGCGTCTCCATCACCGCCGTCCCGCCGGCGGTGACCGCGAAGACCGACCGGGTCGCCGCGCCTTCGGGCGACGGGGTGGTGCCCTCCCACGTCCCGGCGAGCTCCTTGAGCTGCTCGAGCGCCGCCTTCGCGCCGAGCGTCCCTCCCGCGGCCGTCGGCGTCTTCACCGGCCCGGGGGCCGCGGGCGTTTCGGCGTGCGCGAGTGAAAGGCCCCCGACAACCGCAAGCGCAGCGAGAAGAAGCGTGCCTCCTGCCCACCTCAAACGCTTCGACATGACCTTGCCTCTTCGAGGATTGTGATCCTACCGCGGCCTCGCGGAATGGATCACCCGGGCGGCCGGCGTCCTTTCACGACAGGGTGCAGCTCGAGGACGACGATCTCCGGCCGCACCAGGAAGCGCACCGGCACGATGCTCGTGCCGAGCCCGGTCGCGACGTAGAGATGCCGCTTGTCCTCGATGACGTGCCCGGCGGCGAAGCGCTGGCCGTACATCGAGGGAACGATGGGACGCCCCAGGAACGGCAGCCGCACCTGCCCGCCGTGGGTGTGCCCGGCGAGCGTCAGCGAGACGCGCGCCGGGACCTCGGGAAAGAGATCCGGGTTATGGGTGAGGAGCAGCACCGGCGCGTCGTCCGTGACCATCGCCAGCGCCCCGAGCAGATCGTGCGGGGCCCGCAGGAAATCGGAGACGCCCGTCAGCCAGAAGGGCGCGTCGGCGCCGGGGCCGCCGTTGCCACCGCCGACGCGCACCGACTCGTCCTCGAGGACGGTGATGCCGGCCGCCCGGAAGGCGCCGCGGATGCGCGGCCCGTTCATGCCGTAATCGTGGTTGCCGAGCACGGCGAAAACTCCGAGAGGCGCCCGCAGATCGCCGAGGAGTGCCGCCACCTTCTCGGGCGGGACGGAGTGCCCGCCGAGGCTGCCGTGGATGATGTAGTCCCCGAGGAGCAGGACGAGATTCGGCCCCTCGGCATTCGTCCTCCGCACGATCTCGCGCAGCTTGTCCTCGCCGTTCCACGCCGAGCCGCAATGGATGTCGGCGAGCAGCGCGACCCGCAGCCCGTCGTCCTCCTTCGGCCACCCGGGAATGGCGAGGCCCTCGGTGCGGACCCAGAGCGACCGCGGCTCGAGCCAGAAGCCCCAGAGACCGAAGAGGAGGAGAAGGACGCCGGCCGCGATCCAGAACAGTCGGGCGAACGAAGACGGCTTCAGGGGGAGCCGCCGCCCGCCGGCTGCACGTAGACCTTCACCACGCTGTACGTCGCCGCCTCGTGCAGGCCGGACGGAGGCAGCGTTTCGTGCGCGAACAAGAGCCGCGCCCCGGGCCGCAGCTCGCGACGGATCTTGTCGAAGAGGGCGGTGTCATCGAAGCTGCCGGAGCCGAAATAGAAGAGCAGGTCGTAGCGCGAGAAATCCTCGCGCAGGAAATCCCCCTGGCGGAGGTGCGCCCGTCCCCGCGGAACGAAGCTCCCGAGGCGCTTGCGCGCGTCCAGCGCCAGGCGGTGGAGCGTCGGCTCCCACTCGATCCCGGTGGCGTCGGCGCCCATCACCGCCGCCAGGAACACGACCCGGCCGTCGCCGCTGCCGAGATCGAGGAGCTTGAGCCGGGGGCGGACCTCCGACTCGAAGGCGTCGAGCGTGTCGTCGAGCGAGGTCGGGTAGAAGAGCCCCTTTTCGCGCCGGTCGGTGTGGGTGAAGGCCTTCATCTGCAGGGCCGGATCGTCCCGGACCTCCGACGAGACCTTCTCGGACCCGGTCAGGCGCTTCAGCAGCTCGGGCGGATAGGTCGCGAAGCAGGCGTTCTGGATGCGGCGGGCCGCCTTGACGGCCTCTCCATGCGACAGCGAGGCCCCCGAGCCTGCGAGGACCGGGACCACCGACGCCAGCACGAGTCCGGCGGCCGCCACCGCGAGCGCGCCCATGAGCGGGGACGAAAAAACCGCGGCGCCCTTCTCGGGCGCCGCGGTGGACTGAATCGACATCAGAGAACCCGAATCGACGGAGCCGAACCGGGCACCGGCCTCAGGAACAGCCGCTCGTCGAACCGCAGTTGAGGCATTTGTAGCACGCGCCATTGCGCACCATGATCGCGCCGCAGTCGGCGCACGGTGGCGCGTCCTCGTCGGGACGGAAGGCGAACGGCGCGCGGCTGGTGTCGTTCCCTGCCGCCCCGACCGACGCCGGCGCCGCCACCGCCGTGGGACCCGGCGTCAGCGTGACGGGCATGGGGCTGGAGGTCGCGCGCGGAGCGGGGTGCATCGGCGTGACGTTCGACTCCGGCACGGCGTCGCTCTCGCCTTTGACGTGCACCCCGATCGCCTCGGCCGCCTCGCGGCCCAGGAACTTCGAGCCGAGCCAGCGGAAGATGTAGTCGATGATCGACTTGGCGATCGGGATCTCGGAGTTGTTGGTGAAGCCCGACGGCTCGAAGCGGACGTGGCTGAACTTGTCCACGAGGACCTGCAGCGGCACGCCGTACTGCAGCGCCAGCGACACCGCCGTCGCGAAGCTGTCCATCAGCCCGGAGACGACGCTGCCTTCCTTGGCCATGACCAGGAAGATCTCCCCCGGCTTGCCGTCCTCGTACATGCCGACGGTCAGGTACCCGTCGTGCCCGGCAATGGAGAACTTGTGGGTCAGCGCCCGGCGCTCGTCCGGCAGGCGGCGGCGCATGGCGCGCGGCGCCTCGGCCACGGCCGAGGTCGAGACCGCCTCGATCTTGGCCTTGGCGCTCGACTCCTTGCCGGTGTTGAGCGGCTGGCTGCGCTTGCACCCGTCGCGGTAGATGGCGACCGCCTTGAGCCCCTGCTTCCACGACTCGATGTAGGCCTGCTGGATCTCCTCCACCGTCGTGTCGGCCGGGACGTTGACCGTCTTGCTGATGGCGCCGGAGATGAACGGCTGCGCCGCCGCCATCATCTTGATGTGGCCCATGTAGTGGATGCTGCGGCTGCCGCGCATCGGACGGAAGGCGCAGTCGAAGACCGGCAGATGCTGGTCCTTGAGGTGCGGAGCGCCCTCGATGGTCTCGTTCTCGTCGAGCGACTCGAGGATCTCCTTCGTCTGCTGGTCGCTGTAGCCGAGCCGGGCGAGGGCCTTCGGGACCGTCTGGTTGACGATCTTGAGCATCCCGCCGCCGACCAGCTTCTTGTACTTGATGAGCGCGATGTCGGGTTCGATGCCGGTGGTGTCGCAGTCCATCATGAAGGCGATGGTGCCGGTCGGTGCGAGGACGGTCGCCTGGCCGTTGCGGATGCCATGCGTGCTGCCGAGCTCGTGCGCTTCGGTCCAGGCGTCGCGCGCCGCGGTGTAGAGATCGAGCGGCACGTGGGCGGAGTCGATCTTCGCCACGTGCGAGCCGTGCTTCCTGATGACGCGCAGGAACGGCTCGCGGTTGCTCTCGTAGCCGTTGAACGGCCCCATCTTCTCGGCGATGCGGGCCGACATCACGTAGGCGTGCCCGGTCAAAACCGCCGTGATGGCGCCGGCGTAGTCGCGCCCGGCGTCCGAGTCGTAGGCGAGGCCGCGGGACATCAAGAGCGCCCCGATGTTGGCGTAGCCGAGGCCCAGCGGCCGGTAGTCGTGCGAGTTCTTCGCGATCCGCTCGGTCGGGTACGACGCGTTGTCGACGAGGATCTCCTGCGCCAGGATGGTCGTCTCGATCGCCTTCTTGTACGCCGTGACGTCGAGCTCCCCTTCGGCCGTCGTCAGCTTCATGAGGTTCAGCGACGCCAGGTTGCAGGCCGAGTCGTCGAGGAACATGTACTCGGAGCACGGGTTGCTGGCGTTGATGCGCGAGGTGTTCGGGCACGGGTGCCAGTCGTTGACCGTGGTGTCGAACTGCATGCCCGGATCGCCGCACACCCAGGTCGCTTCCGAGATCATCCGGACGAGGTCGCGCGCCTTGTAGGTGTCCACCGGCTCGCCGGTGACGACGCCGCGCGTCTGCCAGTCGCGATCCTCGGTGACCGCCTGCATGAAGTCGTCGGTGACCCGCACCGAGTTGTTGGAGTTCTGGAAGAAGATCGACGAGTAGGCCGGGCCGTCCAGGGCCCCGTTGTAGCCGGCGTCGATGAGGGTCCAGGCCTTCTTCTCCTCCTCCTGCTTGCAGCGGATGAACTCGACCACGTCGGGGTGATCGATGTTCAGGATGACCATCTTGGCGGCGCGCCGGGTCTTGCCGCCGCTCTTGATGACGCCGGCGAAGGCGTCGTAGCCCTTCATGAACGACACCGGGCCCGAGGCGGTCCCGCCCCCGGCGAGCAGCTCTTTCGAGGAGCGGATCGGCGACAGGTTGGTGCCGGTGCCGGAGCCGTACTTGAAGAGCATCCCCTCGGTGCGCGCCAGCGTCAGGATCGAGTCCATCGTGTCCGTCACCGAGTTGATGAAGCACGCCGAGCACTGCGGCTTCGCCTCGATGCCGACGTTGAACCAGACCGGCGAGTTGAAGGACATCTTCTGCATGACGAGCAGGTGCTTGAGCTCGGCCTCGAAGGTCTGCGCGTCGGTCTCACCGTTGAAGTAGCCCTGCGCCCGTCCCCACCCGCCGATCGTGCGGACGACGCGGCCGATGAGCTGCTTCACGCTGCGCTCCCGCTCGGTGGTGCCGAGCGTGCCGCGGAAGTATTTCGACACGACGACGTTGGTCGCGGTCTGCGACCAGGACTTCGGGACCTCGACGTCCTTCTGCTCGAAGACCACCTCGCCGCGCTCGTTGCTGATGACCGCGCTGCGGATCTCCCACTCGACCTCGTCGAAGGGATCGACCCCGACGCGGGTGAAGTGGCGCTCCAGGGTGAGGCCTTCGGCAGCCTGTCGCAACGACAGGGGCGCCGAGAACCCCGTCTGCGGCGACGGGCCCTTTTTCGGCTGCGGCGTCGGAGCGGTCTTGCGATCCCTCAGCTCGGACTCCTTTTTCATTCCGCCTCCCCCGATCCCCGGCCCGGCGTCCAACCGGCCCCGAAGCAATGATAAAAATGGCGCCCAAAATCCCGCGTTCCGGCCCCGCGCGCCATGGCTGCGCCGGAACGGATGAAAACCGCTCCCGACGGCGCTTCCCGGAACTGTTGGAAGACTGGATTCGACGTCCCGGGTCGGGTGGGTCGGCTCGCCAGCCTGCTGCCGCCGTCCGGCTCGCCCTCGACTCGAGCGCGCGAAGATTAGCCAGCCGGTGGTAGTCCGTCAAGGGGTCTCCACAACATTTTGTGCCCCCGGTGGAAAACTTTCCAATCCTTTTTCTTTCCAGAGACTTCGCCTGTGCACAAGACATGTGAAAAACCTGTGACCAGGCGGTGACTCAAAAAATTTTTCCCGTTCCGCCTCCGGATTTGCTTCCGAGTTGCCTGATTTTACACCCCATCCGGCCAAGCTCTATCCGAAACTTTCATACTTTCGGAGCAATGCCCCGCCGAGAGCCACTTCCAGCCCTGGAGGGTTTCGAAACACGCTCTCCGGAAGGCTCGGGAAGCGTGCCAGGAGAGTGCGCCCCGGGCCGCCAACGAGCCCTCGATCGTGGCCTTGCTACCGGGGCCGCCGCGCGTTCGACCGCAGGGACGTCTCGGAGGGCGCGCCGATAGACCCGGCGGCGCAGTCGCCGGCCATCGCGCGCGCCCGAGAGTCGAGCGGCGCGGCGCGCGCGTGGTGTGTTCGAGCAAAGCGTACGGATCGAATGTTTCCACGCGCGCCGCCACCGCGTCCCCGGCGGGCGAGCGCGCGGCGGCCCCCGGCGGTGAGGATTGCCGAACGGGTGAGCGGTCGTTGACGGATCGCGGAAGGAAATCTATGATGACGCGCTTCCCAGCCCGTCATTCCGGAGAGGTGTCCGAGTGGCTGAAGGAGCACGCTTGGAAAGCGTGTGTGGGGGAAACCTCACCGTGGGTTCGAATCCCACCCTCTCCGCCACCTTCGACCCTCCCGTTCCTTCCCTCGAGGAGGAGCCCGCATGATCATCGTCCGCGCCTCGACCGATCGCGGTCGCACGCGCCTCGACTGGCTCGACAGCCGCCACACCTTCTCCTTCGGCGGCTACTTCGACCCCAACTTCGTCGGCTTCCGATCGCTGCGCGTCATCAACGACGACCGCGTCAAGCCGGCCAAGGGCTTCGGCACCCACTCGCACAGCGACATGGAGATCGTCTCCCTCGTCCTCGAGGGGGCGCTCGAGCACAAGGACAGCCTCGGCACCGGCTCGATCATCCGCGCCGGCGACGTGCAGCGGATGAGCGCCGGCACCGGCGTGTCGCACAGCGAGTTCAATCCCTCGCCGGACGAGCCGGTCCACTTCCTGCAGATCTGGTTCCTGCCCGAGCGCAAGGGGCTCACGCCCGGCTACGAGCAGAAGGCGTTCCCCGAGCCGGACCGCCGCAACACCCTGCGCCCCATCGGCTCGCGCGATGCGCGCGACGGCTCGGTCACGATCCACCAGGACGTGGTGCTCTCCTTCGGGCACCTCGAGGCGGGACGCTCGCTGACCGCGCCCCTGGATCCCAAGCGGCACGGCTGGGTGCACGTCACCCGGGGACGCATCGATCTCAACGGCACCATGCTCATCGCCGGCGACGGCGCCGCCGCCGTCGAGGAGCCGCGCCTCGAGATCCGCGCGCCCGACGAGGACGGAGACGCCTCGTTCCTGGTGTTCGACCTGGCCTGAGAAGGGGGGCGGCCGCCGGCACGAGGCCGGGACGCCTATCCTTTATATAGGGCGGGCGCCGGGGATCAGGGGCGGATCATCCCCCGGCGGATGGCATAGCGCACGAGGCTCGCGGTGTCGTGGATCTCGAGCTTGCCGGTCAGCCGCATCCGGTGGGTCTCCACCGTCTTGACGCTGATCGTCAGGAGCGCGGCGATCTCCTTCATCGACTTTCCTTCCGCGATGAGCTGCAGCACCTCGCGCTCGCGGGTGGACAGCGGGTCGGCGGGCACCGCCTCGCCGTTCAGGTGCGCCTGCAGCACCTCGCGCGACACGCCCGGGCTGAGGTACAGCGTGCCGCGCGACACCTCACGGATCGCCTGCACGAGGTCCTCGGCGGCGCGGGTCTTCAGGAGGTAGCCGGACACCCCGGCCCGCAGCGCGTCGATGACGTACTGCTCCTCGCTGTACGAGGTCAGGAGGAGCGCGCCGGTGTTCGGCGACACCACCTTGATCTCGCGCGCCGCATCGATGCCGTTGAGCAGCGGCATGGCGAGGTCGAGGACCGCGACATCGGGGTGGAGCTTCTCCGCCAGGCGCACGGCGGTGCGGCCGTCGGCCGCCTCGCCCACCACCTCGAGACGCTCGCGTTCCAGGATCCCCTTCAGTCCCTGCATGAACATCGGGTGATCGTCGGCCAGGAGTACTCGCAACGGCATGTCAGGCCTCCAGTGGGAGGATCATGATGAGTTCGGTGCCCCGTCCGGGAGTCGAGTCGAGGTGCAGCGATCCGCGCAGGGAGTCGGCGCGCTCCTGGAGGCCCGTCAGTCCGAGCCCCCGCTCCGCTCCTTCCGTGCCGGTCCCCATGTCGAACCCCACGCCGTCGTCCCGCACCTCGAGCCGCACGCTCCCCGGATCGCGGTGCACGCGCACGACCACGCGGGTGGCGTGGGCGTGCTTGACGACGTTGTTGAGCGCCTCCTGGACGGTGCGGTAGAGGGTGGTCTCGATCGACGGCGGCAGCCGTCCGGCGATCGCCCCTTCCGTGCGGATCTGCAGCCCGGTGCGTCCCGCCACGCCCTTGGTCAGGAAGTCGAGCGCCGGCATCAGCCCGAGGTCGTCGAGGATGGTCGGCCGCAGCTCGTGCGACAGGCGCCGCAGCTCCTTCTCGATCTCGACGAGGATCTCCCGGATGCGCGGGAAGCCGCCCCGCTTGCCGGGGGGCAGCGACTGCGCCACCTCCTCCACCGCGATGTGCGCCGTGGCGAGCAGCGCCCCCGCCTCGTCGTGCAGCGCGTGGGCGATGCGCTTCGCCTCGTCCTCGACCCGCTCGTTCAGCCGCCGCAGCGCCACGGTCGCCTCGCGGAAGGCCCGGTGGGTCATCTCGAACGGCGTCAGGCTCTCGAGCAGGAACTGCTCGGTGCGCACGGCCCGCTCGCGGCCCAGGTGGCCGTTGCCTTCGGCCGCCGATTCCTCCGCCCGCGCCGCCTCGAGGTGCACCTGCGCCAGCTCCAGCACGCCGAGCCGGGCGGAGAGCGCGGCGCGGCCCATCTCGTAGGCGCGCTCGAGGGTCGTCTCGCTCGGCTCCGTCAGGTGCTCGTGCAAAGCCTCGCGGTAATCCTTTTCCAGTCCCGTCCGTCCCTCGCTCATGCCGCACCTCTGGCCCGCGCCACCAGCACCAGCGCGTCGTCCTGCGCGGTCGCGTGCCGCTCGACGATGCGCTCGGCGATGCGCTGCGGCGGGTCGTAGTTGTTCAACAGGGGCGTGAAATCCCCCCGGACCCCGTCGGTCGCCAGCGCGATGAGGTCCCCCGGGCGCACCGGCTGCGAGGCTTCGAACGGGATCGGCATCTGGCAGCCGACGAGCCCGCCGCGCAGCAGCAGGTGCTCCTGACGGGGAAGGGCGCGCGGGTCGGGCCGCCACACCACCGCCTCGACGTTGCCGATGCCGATCCAGCTGAGACGATCCCCCGCCGCGTTGAGGACCACCGCGCTCATGGCGCAGCCGCGCGTGCCGCGCAGGCCGTCGTGGCACGATCGGAACAGGCGCACGAGCGGCAGCCCCGCGTGGCGCTCGAGGATGGCCCGTCCCGCTTCGGCCGCCTCGGCCGCCGCCGACCCGTGGCCGGCGCCATCGAGCACCGCCAGGAGCATCCCGCCGTCCAGCAGATCGCGCACGAACGCCTGGTCGCCGGAGATCGACTCCCCGGCCATGATCCGGCCCGCGGTGCCCCACAGGACCGGCCGCTTCGCCGCCACCGCCGGTTTCATCATCGCAGCCATTTCCGCGCCGTCACGGTCGTGCCCCGGCCGCGCTTCGACTCGACCTTGAGCTCGTCCATGAGCCGGCGCACTCCCGGCAGGCCGAGCCCGAGCCCCCCGGATGTCGAGAACCCCGGCTCGAGCGCGCGCTCGATGTCGGGAATGCCCGGGCCGTCGTCGCGCGCCACCACGATGAGGCCGCGCCGGCCGCCGTTGGACAGCGCATCGACGCGCACCTCGCCCGAGCGGGCGTAGAGCACGATGTTGCGCGCCAGCTCGGAGATCGCCGTGGCGATGAGCGCCTGGTCGGTCGCCGAGAAGCCGATCGTGGCCGCGAGCGTCCGGCCCACCTGGCGCGCCCGGACGACGTCGCTGTCGGACAGGATGGCGACGCGTTCTTCCTGGACGAGAACCGCCTCTTCATGGGGCACGTCTTCCCGCCTCCCTGGCGCCGGCCGCGTTCCGCTGTCTGGTCCTGGCGTCGAGGAACTCCAGCCCCTCCTCCAGGTCCAGCGCCGTCGCCACCCCTTCGAGCATCAGCCCGAGCTGCACCATCGCGAACGCCACCTCGGGCTGGATGCCCACGATCACCGTTTCCGCGCCCCGGAGCCGCGTCATGTGCGCGATGTCCCGCAGCGTCCGGCTGGCGTACGAATCCATCACGTCGAGCGCCGTCACGTCCACGATCACCCCGCGGGCGCGGAGCTTGCCGACCCGCTCCACGAGGTTGTCGCGCAGGAAGCGCAGGTCCGCGTCGTTCAGCGCCGACTGGATCGACGCGATCAGATACGGGCCCTGCTTGAGAATCGGGACTTCCATCTCGAGGACCGCTCCTTCCCCGGAGGACGTCAGACTTCCGCGGCCATCGCCTCCGCGATCGCCACCTTGTAGCCGAGCAGACGCTCCGCCTGCTCGATGCCTCCCTGCAGGTCGCCGACGGTCGTCATCTTGGCCAGGTCCACGCCGATGTTGACGAGCGTCTGGGCGATCTCCGGCGACAGCCCGGTGACGATGACGGTGGCGCCCAGGAGGCGCGAGGCCTCGACCGTCTGGACCAGGTGATTGGCGACGTTGCTGTCCATCGCGGCGACGCCGGTGATGTCGATGACCACGACCTTGGCGCGGTTCGCCCGGATGCCGCGCAGGAGCTGCTCGGTGAGCTGGCGGGCGCGCTGCGGGTCGATGACGCCGATGATCGGCAGGATGAGCAGGCGGTCGCGCACCTGGAGGACCGGCGTCGACAGCTCGCGGATCGCCTCCTGCTGCTCGCGGATGGTGCGCTCCCGCTCCTGCACGAAGCCGACGGCCACGGTGATGGCGATGCGGTTCGCCGCCGGCTCGTAGGCGTCGAGGATGCGGTTCAGGAGCGCGAAGTCGTGCTGGTACTTGGCGAACAGCGACCGCGCCAGAACGTCGCGCAGCAGCAGCACGATGCCGACGACCTCGTGGGTCTCGACGCCGCGCGGGATGATGCGCTCGGAGAGATTGCGCGCATACGCCTGCAGCGCCTCGAAGGTCCCGGTCTCGAGCGCCTCGACGTAGTTGTCGTACACGGAGGTCGCCTCGGCGAAGACCTCCTCGGTGGACATGGCGGTCAGAAGCCGCGCCTCGGTGATGCGCCGGGCCCATTCCTGCCGCAGCTGCGTCCGGTTTTCACGCAGGTGCGACACGAGCTCGCGCAGCAGCGCGGCGGTGTGGGGGCCGAGGATGGTGTTGGCCTCCTGCTTGGGATCCTTGACCGGAGCGATGGCGGCCTTCTTCATGGGGCATCCTCCTGACCCGCGGTGCCGGCCCTGTCCGGGAAACCCCGCCGCACGAAGGGGCTGCCGCAAAAGGTCGGCCGGTTCTCCGTAGGTCGGCCTCCGTTATGCCACGCGAACCAGGGTCCGGCCGTTGGGGATTCCACGCGTTCCCGGCCGCTGTGATCCCGCGGTCGGTGTCGGGGAACTCCCGACAATCCCGTGAGCCGTTCAGGAGGGGCGGGACTGTCCCGAATGTTCCGGATACGGGACGCAGCATCCGTCCCACAGGACGGTCGCGGCAAGTTGTGGAGACTACGCAGAGGCACCCCTCGGTTTCCACGCAGGAACCTTTCGGGGAAAAGATGCCGTCATATCGCAACAATTCGCGATCCGCCCTCCGCAGTTCCACGCATGGCACATCCGTTGCGCTACGCGGCGCCTCGATATGCGAAGAGCTTCTCCTGCAGCGTTCCACCCGTCGCCCGGAGCGGGCGGGAGAGTGCGACCCGGTCGTCGGGACGCACGCGCGGCACTTCGACGTGAGGGAGGGTCCGACTGATGTCGTCCAAAACGCGTGTGGCTCTTGGCAGCGCGACCCTGCTGGTGCTGGCCTGGTCCGCCCTGTCCCATCTCCGCCTCGGGATCCTGGATCTCTTCGACACGAACGCCCAGGCGGCGGCCATGGCCCCCGGGGGCTTCATCGAGAAGAGCAACTCCACCGTCGTCCGGGCGCGCTACAGCGCCGCCCAGATCGGCTCCTTCCTGCCGCAGCGGGGCTCGTTCTACTTCCCCGCCCCTTACGGCACGGAAGGGATTCGGCTGACCAACTCGACCGACTGCGGCGGCGGGGACTGCATCAACTCGGTCGGCTACTCCTACTGGAACAACATGAACAACAGCGCCGGCAGCAACACGCTGCTGGCCTTCATCATCACGAGCAAGGGCCAGGGAGGGGTCGGGCCGACCCTCTTCAGCATCGACAAGACGACCGGCGCCGTGACCAAGCTCGGGGCGATGTTCGCCTCGACGAGCCCGTATGCCTCGTTCACCGGCGAGGGGTGGTATTTCAGCTCGACCATGCCGAACGCGCTCTACGTCTTCCGCGGCATGACGCTGCAGCGCTACGACGTCATGACGCACGCGCTCACGACGGTCTTCGACGCGACGGCGCAGTTCGGGTCGGGGAACACCGTCTGGCAGCTGCACAGCAGCCACGACGACCGGGTGCACTCGGGGACCCTGAAGAACTCGGCGGGGACGCCGCTCGGCTGCTTCGCGTACATCGAGGACCAGCGGATCTTCAAGTGGGTCCCGCGCGTCGGGGCCGGCAACTACGATGAGTGCCAGGTCGACGCCAGCGGCCGCTACTTGCAGATCAAGGAGGACGTCGACGGCGTGTCCGGGGTGGACAACCGGATCATCGATCTCCAGACCGGCGTCGAAACGCGTCATCCCTGGCAGAGCGGCGCCCCGGGCCACTCCGACAACGGCTACGGTTACACGCTCGGCCAGGACGCCTGGAACAACCTGCCGAACGCCTTCCGCGTCTACGCGCTCGATCAGACCAGCTGGGCCTCCGCCCCGGTCGTTTACAACAACATGGACTGGAGCGTGGTGGCCCCGGCGCACGTCAGCTGGTCGAACGCCCGGGCCGGCGCTCCCCTGTCGCAGCAGTTCGCCTGCGGCAGCGGCGCGAACCGCAGCAACACGAGCCGCGCCAACGAAATCGAGTGCTTCCGCATGGACAGCAGCCTCGACGTGCTCGTGGTCGCGCCGGTGATGACCGACCTCAACGCGTCGGGCGGCGGGACCGACGACTACTTCAAGATGCCGAAGGGGAACATCGACCCGACCGGGCAGTTCTTCATGTGGACCACGAACATGGGCGGGGCGCGCCAGGACGCGTTCATCGTGCGGATTCCATCGCAGCTCCTGGTCGCGGGGAGCGGCACGACGGACACCAGCGGTCCGTCGCTCTCGGGGATCCAGGCCGCCGCGGTGGAGAACGCCGGCGCCATGGTCTCCTGGAACTCGAGCGAGCCGGCCGACTCCCAGGTGGATTACGGGCCGACCGCGACCTACGGCGCCACCACGGTGCGCAGCGCCGCCTACGTCATGTCGCACTCCCAGCCGCTGAGCGGGCTCGCCGCCGGCACGACCTATCACTACCGCGTCCGGTCGCGCGACAACGCCGGCAACCTGGCCATGTCGTCGGACCAGGTCTTCGCCACCATGCCCAACGACCCGTCGCGCGGGTTGTCGGCGTACTGGAAGCTCGACGAGGGGGCCGGCAACGCGGTCTCCGACGCCACCGGGCTGGGCCACGACGGGCTGCTGCTCAACGGGGGCCTGCACGTCGCCGGACGCACCGGGCTCGCCCTCGCGCTCGACGGCGTCAACGACGTCGCCTCGTTCCCGCACGCTGCGGCCCTCGACAGCTATCCGCTGAGCATCGCTTTCTGGACGAAGACCACCGCGACGGGGCTCACCGCCTTCGTCAACAAGTACGCCGCGTCGTCGAAGAACGGCTACCAGGTGTTCACCTCGGGCGGCAGCCTCTGCGCCTGGTACTTCCGCGACGCCTCGAACTACGTCTGGGACGGGACCGGGTGCAGCCTCGCGGTGACGGGCGTGAACGACGGCGCCTGGCACCACGTCGCCTTCGTGGTGGACGCGTCCGGCGGGCGGATCTTCGTCGACGGGGCGCAGCGCTCCTCGCTGGCGTGGACCGGCGCTCCCGGGCCGGCGACGACCCAGCAGGCGCTGACGTTCGGCTCGTACCCGGGAACCGCGGGTCCGACGCTGGGCGGCGCGCTCGATGACGTGCGCCTGTACGCGCGCTCGCTCGGCGCGGGGGAAATCACCGCCATCGCGACCGGCCCGTCGCGCGACGCGACGGCGCCGGTCATCACGCAGTTCTCGGCGCGGCCGCTGCTCTCGGGGGCGACGCTGGTCGGGTGGACCACCGACGAGATGTCGGACTCGCAGCTCGAGTACGGACCGACCACGGCGTACGGAACGATGACCCCCGTGGCCCCGACCGGGACACGCTCGCACTTCCTGACGCTGGCGGGCCTGCAGCCCGGGACGACCTATCACTGCCGGGCCCGCTCGAAGGACGGCTCCGGCAACCTGGCGATGTCGGGCGACTACGTCTTCATCACCGCGCCGGGTCTCGGCGACGGGGTCACCACGACGGCCGAGGTGACGGGCGGCGCCGTCACCCCGACACCGGCGGCGTCGGACGCAACGCCCCCGTCTTCCTCCATGTGACGGGCACGCCCCGTCGCAGGAGGAAGCGCCCGATGGCCACGGCCGCGGCCGCGTTGAACAGGCAGAAGGTGTAAGGGAAGCCGAGGAGCCGGGGCGCCTGCGGCAGGTCGCGCAGGACGTACCCGGCCACCGCGGCCGCGTAGAAGCAGGCCTGCCCGAAGAGCAGCACGGCGAACGGCGACCCCGGCGCCAGGCGCACGCTGGCGACGAGCATCAGGACGAGCAGCAGCGGGCCGAGGAGCCGGAGCCCCTTGTGCGACACCGTCTGGAACCAGAGGCGGTTGGCGAAGGGATTGAGCAGCCACGGCTCGCGCGTCAGCAATTGCAGGTTGCCGGCAAGCGTGCGCACCTTGCGGGTGAACTCCTCGCGCCCCGAGGCCGGGGCACGGTCGAAGGCGCGCGCCTGCGGCTCGAAGACCGCCCGGTATCCTTTCCGCGTCACCCGCATCGGCGTGAGCACGTCGTCGAGAATCGTGTCGGCCGGCAGCGGCTCGAACAGGTCCGCGCGCACCGCGTAAATCGCCCCCGAGAGACCGACGGTCGAGTCGATCCAGCTCTCGTCCGCCCGCAGCGCGTCGTCCAGCCGGCGGTAGGCGCCCGCGCCCGCGCCGAGGGCGCCTTCGCGGCCGCGCCCGCCTGCGGGGCCCCACGTTCCCCCCCATGTCCCGACGAAGAGGGCGCCGCCGACCGCCCCGACGCGCGCATCCGCGAACGGCGCCACGAGCGCCCGCAGCGCGTGCCGCTCATAGCGCTGCCGCGCGTCGGCGAACAGGATGACGTCCCCACGGGCCCGAGACACCAGGTCGTTGAGGACCGAGGGCTTGCCGCGCCGGGTCTCGAAGTCGAACACCTGCACCCGCGGATCGCCGATGCGCCGCGCCCGCCAGGCGGTCCCGTCCTTCGAGCCGTCCGACCCGACGAGCACCTCGAGGCGATCGGCCGGGTAGTCGAGCTCGAGCAGGTTCCGGAGGCGCGGCAGGATCGCCTCGGCCTCGTCGTGCGCCGCCAGGATGACGCTGACGAAGGGCTCGACGCGCCGCCGCAGCACCGGCCGCGGCCGCAGCACGCCCCACAGGCGGATCGCCAGGCCGTACCCGAAGTAGGCGTGGAAGAGCAGGAGCAGCGAGCCGAAGAGGATGAAGCGATCGATCACCGGGCGCCTCCCGCCGGAGGCGCGGCCCCCGCGCGCTCGACGCGCGGCACGGCGCAGGCGCGGCGCATCACCTCGTCGTCGGCCCCCGGCGCCTTGCCGTCGTTGCCGGCGGCGCGGACGCGGCTGGTGGCGGCCAGCGCGTAGTTGCCGCGCGGCGCGTCCACGAACCCGACCTCCTCGAGCGTGCGCGGGAAGCTGTTGCCCGGGGGATAGCGCCCGGCGGGTCCGCCGACGATGACGTTGCCGGTGACGACCGATCCCGGGAACTGCGCCACGAGCGTCGGCACCCCGACCCCGGTGCCGGTGCCGGCGATCCCGGACTGGTTGTGCAGGACGACGTTGTTCCGGAGGACGAAGCGGGGGAACGGCCCGCCCTCGGCCATGACGATGCTGCCGGACTGCAATCCGGTGTTGTGCTCGATGGCGACGTCCGACGCCCCCTGCAGGATCTGCACGAGGATTCCCTTGCCGCCCCAGCGCTCGCCGCCGACGTCGTCGAAGACGTTGTTGGCGATTCGGATGCGCCCGGTCTTGCCGCCGCCGCCCGGGTGGCTGTTGTCGCGGCCCAGGATGTTCACGCCGTTGGCGGCCCCGACGACGACGTTGCCGGTGAAGTCGACGTCCTCGACGACGGCCTGCGGCGCCTCGCCGTTCTCGTCCCGCACGGTCAGGACGACGGCGTAGCCGCGCTGCGACTGCGCCCAGGAGTTCTCCAGGCGGTTCCCCGTCGCCCGCACGCGCCGCGCGTTCTTCAGCTCGAAGAGGTTCTTCACGGTCCACGACGACCCGTCGTAGCCCGGCTCCCCCTGCTTCCAGGCCAGGGGCTTGGTGAGGAGGTTTCCCTCGACGGTGATGTCGGCCGGGACGAGCCCCTGGATGGGCGGGGTCTGGCCGCCGAACATGACGTCCTCCCCGGCCGCCGCGAGGAGGTTGTTGGCGATGAGGATCGGTCCCGGGCCGTTCCAGCCGGCCACCGCCTGCGAGTCGGCACCGCGCTCCTTGAAGTCGGAGAGGTGCGAGTCGACGACCGCGAGGTGCCGGCCGTTCAGCGCCACGCCGCGCCGCGTCCCCTTGTCCGGATCGCCGTGCAGGTAGCAGCGCTCGAAGACGATGTGATGCGGCGTCTCCTCGGCCGAGGTCTCCTTCGAGCCGAGGAGCGCCAGGGCATAGAGGAAGGAGCCCCGGGCCGGACGCAGCTCGAGGCCGACGAAGCGCAGGTGGTGCGCCCCGGCGGCCGCCCGCAGCACCGTCCCTTCCGTGGCCTCGAGGACCGGCATCGCCGCCGCGTCGTCGGGCGTCACGCGGGTGCCGGCCGGGGGCAGCCGGTCGAGCGCCGCGGTGCGCACGGTGATCCAGCCGTTGCCGGAGGTGCGCGGCAGATCGAACGGGCCGCGGAAGACCGACCCGGCCGGGAGAGCCACGGTGTCCCCGGGCCGCGCCGCGTCGAGGGCGGCCTGCAGGTCGCCGCCCGGTTCGACGTCGATGACCCGGCCTTCGCCTGCGCCCGTGGGCGGCAGCTCGACGGCGCGGGGCGCCGCGGGGGCCGCGCACGCGGGCGCCGCCGGGGCCGCGGGAGCAGCCGGCGGCTTCTTCTTCGCGCCGGTCAGGACGAGGACGGCGCCGCACAGCGCCGTGATCACGAGGATGGTCGCGCGGCGCTTCATCGGGTCGCTCCCAGGCGGGACGTGACGATGCGCTCCATCTCGCGCACCCGCGCCTCCCACGACTCCCCGCGCATCGACTCGGCGCGCGCCCGGTCCGCCTCCGCGGAGCGGGCCTCGAGCCCGGCTTCGATGGCGCGCAGGAAGCCGTCGAGATCCCCCGCGAGCCGGACCAGCCCCTCGTAGCGCGCCACCTCCGGCAGCGGGGTCGAGACGACCGGCAGCCCGGCCGCGAGGTACTCGCGCAGCTTGAGGGGATTCGCCCTCACGGTGAGGGTGTTGGTGCGGAACGGGATGATGCCGACGTCCATGCCGCGGCAGTACGAAGGCAGCGACGCGTACGGCTTCTGGCCGAGCAGCCGCACGTTCGGCACGCCCCCGAGCACCTCGGCGGCGGTCGCGAGCTTGCCGATGAGGACGAACGACCACTGCGGCCGCGCCAGCGCCGCGGCGCGCACGAGATCGAGATCCACCCAGTCGGCGATGAGGCCGAAGAACCCGATGACCGGGCCCGGGACGTCGCGCAGGTCGGCCGGCACCGGCAGCGTCGGATCGAGGGCGCGCCCGAAGTGATCGAGGTCCACGCCGTGCGGCACGAAGTGGACGTTCGCATTGAGCCGGCGGCGCTCGTCCCCCAGGCGCTCGGACGAGGTGAAGACCACCTCCGCACGGCGGGTCAGGTCCTCCTCCATCGGGCCGATCGCCTGCTTCACGACACCGCTGAAGGCGGTGTACTCGTCCACGCAGTGATAGATGACGCAGCGCTCGCGGCAGGCGCCGAGCAGCCCGCCGACGTTCGGCATGAAGGTCCAGAGGATCGGCTGGTCGAAGTCGAGCCGCCGGCACAGGCGGCGCAGTGTCGAGCCCAGGAGCGCGCGGTTGAAGCGATCGGCCACCGCCAGGCCGTGCAGCGGCAGCGCCAGCGGGCTCGTGACGAACAGGTTCGGCTCGACCTCGCGGCAGCCGCGGACGCTTCGGCGCACCTTGTCGAAGATGCGCCGGGCGTCGCCGCGCGAGGCCGACGGGCGCCGCAGGCCGATGGAGTTGACCCACAGCACCCGGCTGCCGGCACGGGCCAGCAGGCGCATGATGTGCGTCTTGCTCGTGGGGTCCCCTTCGAAATCGTGCGCGAAGCAGACGATCGGCACGCCGGCGAGACTGGCGCGCGCGTGGGTGGCGGTGGGGATCGAGGCCATCAGGTTCATCGGAGCTCCAGGATGAGGCACCTCGTGAGGGAGACCGTCAGGCGGCCGCCGGGATCGGAATGGCCGCCGGCGATTCTCCTTCCAGGAAGATGCGCTGCCAGATCTCGAGGTTGATGAGCAGCCACAGGCGCCCGCTGTGATCGGCGACCCCCGACCGGTGCTCCTGGGCGAGGGTGCGCACGAGCGTCGGGTCGAACCAGCCGCGGCGCAGCGCGCGCGGCGACAGGGCGAATTCCTGCACGACCGGCCAGCGCGCCTCGCGCAGCCAGCGGGAGAGCGGCACCGGGAAGCCGGCCTTGCGGCGCTCGAGGATGGTGCGCGGCACGATGTCCTTGACCGCCGTGCGCAAGACCGCCTTGGTGCGCCAGCCGCGCAGCTTGAAGCGCGACGGCAGCGCCAGCACGTGCTCGACCAGCGGGTGATCGAGGTAGGGCACGCGGCTCTCGATCGACGCCGCCATGCTCATCTGGTCCTGCTTCATCAGGAGCTCGACGAGATAGGTCTGCAGGTCGGCGCGCGCCATGCGGTCGAGACTGTCGCCGTCCGCCTCCTCGTAGGCGCGCAGGATGGAGTCGTACGGGTCGCGCATCCGCGGGAAGCGCTGCCCCGACAGGAGGTGTCTTTGCAGGAACGTGGGGAAGACGGCGAAGTTCTCGCAGAAGAGCTCGCGCGGCCCCGGGTCGAGCCCGAGGAACGACCGCTCGGCATAGCGCCGCACGATGCGCGGCAGTCCTTTGATGAGCGGGCTGTTGCGCCCCCGCAGCGTCGAGGGGACGAGCCGCCAGTACAGCTCCCCCAGCGCCTCGTTCCAGGCGGTGACGCGGTAGCGGTTGTAGCCGAGGAAGAGCTCGTCCGCCCCCTCCCCCGTCAGGACGACCTTGACGTGCTCGGCCGCCAGGCGCGACAGGAAATGGAGCGGGATGCTCGCGTCGAACGCGACCGGCTCGTCCTCGTACCAGACCATCTGCGGCAGCGCGCCGAAGAACTGGTCGGAGGTGACGAACACCTCGTGGTGGTCGGCCCCGATCCCCTTCGCCGCCAGGCGCGCGTAGTCGGTCTCGTTGGCCTCCTGCTCGGCGAAGCCGACCGAGAAGGTCTTGAGCGGCCGGTCCATGGCGCGCGCGGCGAGGGCGGCGATGGCGGTCGAGTCGAGCCCGCCCGACAGGAACAGTCCCAGGGGCACGTCGCTCATCAGGTGCCGCCGCACCGAGTCGTCGAGCGACGCGCGCACCTTCACCGCCTGGTCGGCCAGGGTCCCGTCGTGCAGCTCCGACACCGGCGGCGGCACCCACCAGCGCTCGAGACGGGTCCCCTCCTCGCGCGACCAGCGCAGGAGGCGCCCCGGCAGGAGCTTGCGGATGCCGCGGAAGAAGGTCTCGGCGCCGGAGACGAAGCGGGTCGCGAGGTACTCCGGCAGCACCGCCTCGTTCATCTCGGCGCGGAATCCCCCGGCCGCGAGGATCGCCTTGATCTCCGAGGCGAAGACGATCTCCTGGTCGTTGATGGCGTAGTAGAGCGGCTTGATGCCGAGGCGGTCGCGCGCCAGCAGCAGCCGCCCGCGCTCGGAATCCCAGATCGCGAAGGCGAACATGCCACGAAGGCTCCGGACGCACTCGTCCCCCTCCTCTTCGTGAAGATGGACGATCGACTCGTTGTCGCTGTTGCTCCGGTACTGGTGGCCGGAGGCCAGCAGGCGCGCCCGCAGCTCGGGGTGGTTGTAGATCTCGCCGTTGCACACCAGCCACCGCGACTGGCGCTCGTCGCTCATCGGCTGGCGCCCGCCCGTCGGGTCGATGATGGCGAGGCGCCGGTGGCCGAGCGCGATCGGACCCTTCACGTGCCGGCCTTCGCCGTCCGGGCCGCGGTGGCGAAGCGACATGAGCATCCGCTTCAGGCGCGTCTCCTCCGCGGGGACGCTCGGATCCAGCTTGAGGATGCCGGCAATGCCGCACATCAGCGTTTCCTCCCCGGTCCCGTCATGGACGCTCCGTCATCGATGCCTCACGCCATTCACCACGACGGCCTCCTGCTCGAACAGGACGGTGTCACGCCCGCCCCACAGCACCACGCCCTGCGGCGCGCCGCCGGGACCGGTGCGGACGACGACGTCGGGCGGCTCGGTCTCCTCCTCGTTGGGAACGAGGAGGGTCAAAAGGCGCAGCGGCAGCATCGCCCACGCCGACAGGATGAGCGCGGGCGCGGGCACGACGCGGCCGTACTCGGGCGCGGCCCAGCCCGCGACCGGGGGCCTGCCGCCGGCGATCACCAGCCGCTCGAGCGGGATGCCGGCGAAGACGCGCAGGTCGAGCGCCTGCTTCGACGCGGTCTGCAGCCGCACCCAGCCGCAGCGGTTCTCGGCGCGCTCGGCCGCCAGCGGGAAGCGCGCCTCGATGCGGTGCGCCTCGTTCCCTTCCAGATCGTCCACCACGATGAAGAAGCGCGGCTTGACGAAGAGCACGCGGCGGCGGTGCGTCACCGGGTCGGCGAGGCGGCGATAGGCGTCGTGGCTCGCGTCGGCGAAGTCCACCGCCTCGTTGCTCAGGAAGCGCCGCAGCCGGGCGCGCGGCAACCCGCCCCAGGCGAACGGCCCGGCCGGCACCGACTGGCCCTGGCAGTCCACCGTGATGGTGGCGTGCGCGGCGGTGCCGCGCAGGTGCTCGCGCCACACCGGATCGACGGCGTAGCGGTAGGTCCCCGGATCGACCACGCCCGGATCGCCGAACGGGTCCACCTGCACCGACAGGAGATCGGCGTGCGCGTGTCCCGCCGAGGGGCTCGGGCCGAGCGGTCCGACGTCGAAGACGAGGGCGTGCTCGCCCGCGCCGTGGCCGCCGCGCATGACGACATAGCCGCCCTCGCCGAACAGGCGGGACGCGGGACCTGTGGGCGGGGCCGGCGCCAGTCGCCTCTGGGTGTCGAGCCCCTCCGGCCCGAGCATCCACAACGTTTCCGGCTGCACGCCGTCCGCCGCTTCGTGGTAATCGCCGCGGCCGAAGCGCGCCGCCGCCACGGCGAAGAGGCCGCGCGGGTCGCGCGTCGCCCGGCGGTGCAGCGGCAGGAGCCGGCCGCCGTCGCCGTCGCCGATGCGCGGCACGCCGCCGTCGCGCTGGCGCAGGGCGTAGAGGAAGTCGAGCATCGCCTGGATGCGCTCGGGGACGGCCGGCGCCACCTCGAGCCCGAGGCGCTCCGCCAGCAGCAGGTAGTGCAGGTAGATCTCGATGGTGTACTGCTGGTAGCAGGTGGACTGCTCGAAGTAGACGCCGTCGTCGAACACCTGCGAGCCGATCTGCGACTCGAGGATGCGGGCGCCGAGGCTGCGCCAGCGCTCCGCCTCGGGCGCCTCGTGCAGCTCCGCGCCGGCGTAGAAGAGCCCCAGCGCCTCGCCGGTCAGGTGGGTGTTCGGGGACGAGAAGGTGCTCAGGTACCGCTCGACGTGGCGGGCGTGCAGGCGCATCCAGCGGCGCATGGTCGCCTGCAGTCCCGGAGTGAGCGGGCGCGCGCCGTCGAGGAGCCGCAGGGTCCAGCACCACGAGATCAGACGCAGCGCCACCTCGAGACTCGAGGTCCAGTTGATGCCGCGCTCGGCCGGGTTGGCGGGGATCCACGAGCGGATCGCCGCCACCACCGCCTGCGCGAAGGTGTCGTCCCCGGTCAGGCGGTGCGCCTGCGCCAGCGTCACCAGCCACTGGTGGCGGTTCAGCTCCCAGATCACCTTGGGGTCGCCGATGTCGGCGTCGAGCGGATCGATCCGGCTCCAATGCCGGAGCGGCGCCTTGCGCCCGGAGACCGGGTCGAGGTGCCAGTCGATGGGGCCGCCGAAGTCGAGCTCGACGTAGCCGAGCAGGTCGAAGCGTCCCTCGGCGAAGCGGTGCGCCGCCGCCAGGAGCTGCGCCCGCGGCACGCCCAGCCGGCTCTCGAAGAGCGCCGGCACGACCCTGCTCTCGACCCCGGCGAAGAAGCCGCGGCCGGTCCCGGCCGGCGGCGCCGCGGTCTCGCCGAGCGGCAGGAGGCGCGCCGCCGGCGGCAGGATGCGATCGATCCACTTGGAGAATTCCTGCCGCGAGCGCAGGGCGATCTCGCGCGGACCGATCGAGGTCAGGCGCTCGAGGCGGATCACGCGGTCACCGCCTCGCGCCCGTAGGCGCGCATCCAGTCGTCGCGCACGGCGGCCCAGGCGTGCCGCTCCGCCTCCTCGCGCGCCTTTTCCGCGATGCGGCGGGTGCGATCGGGCCGATCGAAGAGGGCCGCGGCCGCGTTGGCCATGGCGCGCGGGTCGCCGGGCGGCACGATGGCGCCGGTCTCGCCGTCACGCACCATGTGGCGCAGGTCCCCCGGCACGGTCGTGACCACCGGCACGCCGGCGGCGAACGCCTCGAGGATCGACACCGGCTGGTTGTCGATGACCGACGCGTTCAGGTACACGTGGCTGCGTTCGAGGAGCTCCGGCATGTGCGACCGGTCGAGCGCGCCGAGGAAGCGGATCCCCTGCGGCCCCAGCTCGCGCGCCAGGTCCCGGAGCCTTTCCTCCTCGCGGCCGCAGCCGGCGATGAGGAGGGTCGCCTCGGGGAAGCGCTCGCGCAGCAAGGCGAAGGCGCGCAGCGTGACGTCGACGCGGTAGCCCGGGTCGAGGTTGCGCGTCGAAACGAAGCGCGGCTCGAGCGGCGTGCGCGGACGGAAGCGGAAGCGATCGGTCTCGATGACGTTGGGGATGAGCCGCGTGTCGTAGCCGTGCGCCGCGAACACCTCGCGCAGGTACAGGCTCGGCACGACCAGGGCGTCGGCGAGCCGCAGCCACGGGTGCACCAGCATGCCCCAGTGCCCGAGGTGCTCCTCGGCCTCGCCGCTGTGGTAGTGCAGGACGACGCGGCGGCGGAACAGGCGCCCCGAGAGAATCGCCGGCAGCGGCGACAGCAGGAACGACCAGTACGACGCCGAGAAGACGTGCACCACGTCGGCGAAGCGCACGGTCGTCAGCGACCGCATGTACTGCGCCTCGTTGAAGAGCGTCCGGACGTACGGCACCCCGCGCGTCCAGCGCAGGGACGGCGGCGGCACCGGGTCGATGGGGATGCGCCGCACGCCGTGCCCCTCCGAGCGCAGGCGGTCCTCGAGGGTGGAGGCCTGCGTCTCCTGCCCGCCGGTGGCGCCGCGGCCCGGGGCGACGAGCGCGATGCGCAGCGGCCGCCCGGCAGCGGGACGGCGTCCGGGGTTCGGCAGAGGCGCGCTCATGCGCACGACTCCACCCGCATCCGTCGCGGACCGGCATCCTGGAAGACGCGGCACCACAGCTCGAACGACATCAGGGTCCACAGCTCGAGGTCGAGCGGGCGTCCGCGGCCGTGGGCGTCGATGAGCCTCTGGATCTCCTTCGGCTCGAAGATGCCGCGCTCGCGACTGCGGCGCGACAGGAGCAATTCGTAGAGCGTCCCTTCCATGCCGCCGCGGAACCAGCGCCCCAAAGGCACCGCGAAGCCGCGCTTCGGAAGGCCGAGGATCTTCCCCGGCACCAGCCCCTCGATCGCCCGGCGCCAGATCCACTTGGTCTGGGTGCCGCGGAGCCGCATCTCCGGCGGCAGCGTCGCGGCCCACTCGACGAGCTTGTGGTCGAGGAGCGGCTCGCGCGCCTCGACCGAGTGCGCCATGCTCATGCGGTCCACCTTGGTCAGGATGTCGAGCGGCAGCGACACCTTGAGATCCAGCGCCTGGGCCGCGCCGAGCCAGTCCTCGCCCCAGCGCGACAGCTCGGCGAACCGCTCGGTCTCGGGGTCGTCGCGCGTCATCGCCTCCCAGGCCTCCGGACGGAACAGGCGCTGCAGCGCGTCGCGGCGCAGGAGCGTCCCGGCGTCGAGGTAGCGGGCTGGACCTGCGAGCGACAGGCTGTGCAGGAAGTTGCGCCCGCGCGTCTGCGGCGGCAGCGCCGCCGCGAGCCGGCCGAGGGGGCTGCGCAGCGCCGCGGGCAGGCGCAGGCGGCGCCTTTTCGCCTCGACGACGTAGCGGTCGTAGCCGGCGAACACCTCGTCGCCGCCGTCGCCGGTCAGGACGACCTTGACGTGCCGCGACGCCAGCTTGCTCACCATGTAGGTCGGGATCGCCGACGAGTCGCCGAACGGCTCGTCGAGGTGCCAGGCGATCGTCTCGATCTCCGACGCGAGGTCGGGGTCGAGGAGCATCTCGTGGTGGTCGGTGCCGAAGGCGCGCGCCACCAGCCGCGCCGCCGGGCGCTCGTCGAACTCCGGCTCGTGGAAGCCGATGGTGAAGGTGCGGATCGGCCCCGGCACGTGACGGGCCATCGCCGCGACGACGGCGCTGCTGTCGAGCCCGCCCGAGAGGAACGCCCCGACCGGGACGTCGCTCACGAGCCGCAGGCGGATGGTCTCGTCGAGGAGCGCGCGCAGCTCCTCGACGCGCGCCGCGGCGCCGCGGCTCCGGTCGGGCGCGAAGCGCACCTCCCAGTACGGAGCGATCCAGGCCGGCTGGCCGGGGCCCGCCAGGAGCACGTGCCCCGGCGGCAGCTTGCGCACGCCCTTCACGATGCTCTTCGTCGCCGGCGTGGTCAGGAAGGTGAAGAGGTGCGCGACCGACGGCCACTCGATGTCGGGCTTCACCCACGGCAGCCGCAGGAGCGCCTTCAATTCGGAGGCGAACGACAGGCGCCTCCCCTCTTCGAGGTAATAGAGCGGCTTGACGCCGAGCCGGTCGCGGCCGAGCAGGAGCGTGTGGCGGTTTTCGTCCCACACCGCGAAGGCGTACATGCCGCGCAGGTGCTCGACGAGACCGGCGCCGTGATCCTCGTAGAGGTGCACGAGGGTCTCGGTGTCGCTGTGGGTGCGCAGGTCGTGGCCGCGGCGCACGAGCCGCTCGCGCAGCTCCTCGTAGTTGTAGATCTCGCCGTTGAGGACCGCCACGATGGTGCCGTCCTCGTTCGCGACGGGCTGGTGGCCGTGCGCCGGGTCGATGATGCTGAGCCGGCGCATGCCGAGGGCCGCGCCCGTGCCGGTCGCGATGCCCTCGTCGTCGGGACCCCGGTGCCTCAGGGCCTCGCACATCCCGGCCACGAGCCGCGGCGCCACGGGGGCGCCGTCACGCGTTATGACGCCTGCGATACCGCACATGATTCGGATGAGCCCACGGAAAGAGGGGGAGCGGCCGCCGGCCGTCTCCCCAGGAGAAGGAAGAGGAGCAGACCCGCCGCTCCGAAGAGAACGCTGTCGGCGGCGAGCCGCAGGAACGGCGACCCGCCGAGGAAAGGTCCCGCCGCGATCACCGGCAGAGCCGCCCCGACCGCGATGGCGGTGGCGGAGGCGAGCGCGCCCCACGGCAGGAGCCGCAGCGGCCCCGCCTCGAGCAGGCGGCCGATGCGCAAAAGCATCGCCCCCTTGGCGACCGCGATGCCGAGGAAGGTGGCGAGCGCCGCGCCGACGAGGCCGAAGACGCGCATCAGCAGGGTGATCGACCCGATGACGACACAGAGCCGCACGATGTTGACGAGGAACAGGTAGCGCGTCCCGGCGTGCACCCGCAGCACGCAGTCCGTCGGGATGGCCGCCAGCACGACGGTGGCGCTCCAGGCGATGAAGATCGGGGCGCTCGCCGCGTAACGCGCCGTGAACAGGACCTCGATGATGTCCTTCGCCGACACCATCAGGAAGGCGGCCATCGGGAAGAAGACCAGCGCCAGCTTGCGGATGGTGCCGTGGAAGAGCTGAAGCCCCGCGGCCGGCGTCGTCCCCGGCGCGGCCATGCGCACCATCATCACGTTGCCGGACGGGCCGGAGATGAGGTCGATGACCGGGATCTGCAGGCAGCCGACGGCGTAGATGGCGAAGACCGCCGGCGTCACCTGCGCCGACACGACGTACTGGTGCAGGTTGGTCTGGAGGATCTCGACCATCACCGCGGCGCCGAACGGCAGCGTGTAGGCGAGCTGGCGGCGGAAGACCGCCGCGTCCGGCATCGGCCCCGCCGGGAACTCGCGGTGCAGGGTGAAGAGCGTCGCCGCGATGCGCACGAGCGCGAACGCGATGGCGCCGTAGAGCACCGCGCGGACGCTCCCGAGGAGCACGCCCGGAAGCGTCAGCAGGAGCGCCCGCAGGATGTCCGAAGAGGCGTAGGCGAAGGCCGCCGGGCGGTAGCGGCCGCGCGCCATCAAGAGGATCTCCCAGCCCGAGGAGATGAGCATCAGCAGCAGGAAGAGCCCGATCCACGGGATGTTGGCCGTCAGTGCCGGATTGGCCATCAGGGCCGCCACCCGCGGCGCGAACATCCAGAGCCCGGCGAGCGTCACCACCCCCATGCCGGCGAGCGCCACCACCGAGTTCACGGCGTAGCGGCCGCCGCCGTCGCGATCGCGCGGGACGAAGTAGAACAGGCTCTCCGCCATGCCGATCTGCGCGATGTAGTAGAGGGTCGCGAAGATGAGGAACAGCTGCTTGTAGGTGCCGAAGTCGGCCGGGTCGAAGGCCCGGGCCAGCGCCACCGGGATGAGGAAGGTGGCGGCGCAGCCGACGCCGCGGCCGAGGATGAGCGTCACCTCGGGCGACAGGCGCAGGCCGCGCAGAAGCGTCACGCCAGCACACCCTTCCAGTCGCGGCGCTGCTGGCCGGGGGGCACGAAGCGCCCGGTGATCGAGGCGCCGTGCGGCCGCCGGCACGGGGAGAGCGGATCGAACAGCCCGTTCACCTGGCAGGCGAGGATGGAGGCGACCATCGACTCGCTGCCCGCCGAGCAGGAGCGCTCCCACAGCATCCGGCGCGACAGCGTGTGACGCGGGAAGCGCTGGTCACGGTGGCCGCAGATGGTGTAGGCGAAGCGGTACTCGCGCGCGACCTCCTCGATCGTGGCGGCGTCGAAGCGGCCGTCCGGGTAGGCGAAGTGATCGACGCGCGCCCCGAGGTGCTCCTCGAGGGTGCGGCGCGAGGTGGCCAGCTCGTCGCGCACGGTGCGCCGCCCCTCGAGATCGAGGAGCGCGTGGCTCATGGTGTGCGAGCCGATGGTCAGGCCGGCGGCGCGCATCTCGCGCAGCATGTCCCAGGTCATCGGCAGGCCCCCGGTGTCGCTCTCGACCCCGAAGCGCGCCTCGAGCGCCCCGATGAGGGCCAGCAGGTCGACGCGCGGGTAGAACGCCAGGAGCAGGCGCGTGGCCGTGTAGGCCGAGCCGCGCGCCGCCTGCAGCGCGTCGGCGTGCAGAGGCTGGAGGCCGCAGGCGCCGAGCAGGAGCGCCAGCTCGCGCGACGGCGCCGACCAGCGCTTGTAACCGATGCGCAGCAGGCTGTAGAGGCGATCGTGGTTGAGCCTCTGCGGCGTGCCGACCGTGCCCGCGACCACGAACACCGCCGCCGGGATCCCCATGCGCCGCAGGACCGGGAAGGCGTTCTCGTAGACGTCGCGGTAGCCGTCGTCGAAGGTGACGGCCGCCAGGTGATCGACCGGCTGGCCGGTGAACAGGCGTTCGCCGATCTCGTCGAGCGGCACCACCTTGCGGTAGTGGCTGAGCCAGGCGAGCTGCCGCTCGAGCGTGCGGGTGGAAATCAGGAGGGCCGGGATCGCCGTGGTCGCGGCCGCGTCGAACGCCTCGACGACGCGGTGGTACCCGAGGATCACCGGGGAGCGGCGCGCGCCGCGGAGGCTGCCATACAGCCGTCCGCCGCCGCTCGCGTGCAGGGCATGCGCCATACCGGACTTGACGAGATCACGAAGCATCGGGTCTCCCCTCCGCGCGGGCGTTCAGCCCGCGGGCGACGCGTGCGGCGGATCCCCCCGGCAGGAGGGCCCGGGCCAGCCGTCGGGCGCCGCGTCCTGCGTCGTCCAACCGGCGGGCGAAGGCCCCCGCGGCCCGGGGCGGGTAGATCTCGAGCCGTCCGAGAGGACGCCGCGTCTGGGTCCAGAGCGATTTGTAGGATTCCTCGCCGTGCAGAAAATCGAACTCCGACGCCCCCTCGTCGATGGCCTGCCGGATCGACCACCCCATGGTCACGAGCCCGACGCTGAGGCGGGCGCGCGCCGGGTCGAATCCCGACTGGTAGAACGAGAAGACGTCCCGGTAGCGCAGGCCGTAGAGCGAGGCCACCGGTTGACCATCCAGGCTGAGAAGAAGGAGGCGCAGCCAGCCCTGCTCGAGGGCCAGGGCGCTGAAGCGATCGTGGAAGGCGATGCGCCCCGGTCGATCGAAGGCGTCCGATCCGAGCTCGGCGCGGCGCGCGTTGTGCAGCGCGACCAGGGCCTGGAAGGCGCGGCGGCGCTCCGCCCCGGTGCCGGCGGCCTCGAACGTGACGTCGTGGGCGCGCGTCAGCGCCCGCACGCGCCGGTTGAGGTTGGCGCGGTGCGAGTGGCCGAGCCCCTGGAGGTAACTCGGCCACGAAAGGCCGGACAGCGGGATGAAGGGGCAGGCATTGGTCGTCGTGCGGCGCAGCCACCAGCCGCGGTTCTGCAGCGACCCGGCCAGGCGCTCGGCGAGGGCGCCCGGGCGCGTCTGCGCGAAGTCGATCGCCGCATCGGCCCGCTCGAGGGCCTCCTCGATCGCGAGGAGCGCGCGCTCCTCCTCTCCCCCGCGCACGATGAGGTCGAGGTAGTCCGACCCGACCGCGCCGGTGCCGAGGAACTCCAGCCGGCTCGTGAACGACAGCCGCGAGGACTGCGGCGGGCGGACCGCCAGGGGCGCGAGTGCGATCAGGTCACGCCCGTCGCGCACCGCCAGGAGCGCCAGCCGCCGCGGGCCCGCGCAGTGCTCCCACCAGGTGTGCAGCCACTCCCAGGTCAGGAACACCGTGTCGGACGGGCTGGACGCGAGCAGCTCGGTCCACTCCCCGCGCAGGCGACGGAACGCCTCTGCGTCGGTGACGGTGGAGGTCTTGATCACACCACCTCCAGCACGCGGTCGGCGGCGAAGTCCACCGCCTCGGGGGTCATGTCCTGGTGGATGGGGATCTCGAGCAGGTGCCGGCGCAGGTGCCGCGCCTCGGCGCCTTCCGCGAGCGAGCCGACGAGGTCGCCCCGGTTCCAGAACTCGACGGCCTCGACGCCGCGGCGCCGAAGGGCGCGCGCCGCGGCTTCCTTGTCGGGAACGAGGATCGGAAAGAAGAGCGGGCAGACGCCGTCCGGCAGGTCGGGGCGCGGCACGGTCACGCGTCCCTCGAGGCGCTCCTTGAGGCGCAGGAAGTTGGCGCGGCGCCGCTGGAGGATCGAGGTGTAGTCGAAGCGGGTCAGGAGCGCCCGGGAGATCCAGCCCGCCCGGTCGTTGGTGTCGTGCGTGTCGAAGGCGCCGCCCGGGGCGTGCGGCCGCCGCGACGGCAGCCGGCGCGCCAGGCGGCCGGCGCCCCGCCGCACCGCGGCCAGCGCGCGGCCGGCGCGGCGCGAGCGCCCGCGCACCCGCTGGATGACGAGGTCGGCCGTGCGGCCGAGGAGCGTCGAGAAGGCCGGCTCCAGGTGCGGAGCCGACTCGATGCCGTCGAGACGCAGCGTGTTCTGGACCAGGAGCCCGCCGTCGGGAACCGGCAGCGTCTTGTAGGGACAGAACAGCGCGAAGTCGCCGAAGCGCCCGAGCGGCCCGTCCTCGGTCGTGCTCAGGAAGGAGAGGGCGCAGTCCTCGATGAGGAAGAGCCCGCGCTCGCGGCACAGGTCCCGGATCGGCCGCATCGGCTGCGGCCAGCCGAGGTAGTGGATGACGTAGAGGCAGCGGGCGCCGGGGCTCAGGCGCTCGATCTGATCGAGGTCCGGCTGCATCCACCGGTCGACGCGGTAGAAGATCAGCCGCGCGCCGGCGGCGCGCAGCGCGGCGATCTCGCTGCCTCCGTGGTAATCGGGGACGAGGATGGTCGCCCCCGGCCCGAGACGCAGCGTCCGGACCAGGTGATAGAGCGCTGCGCCGCCACGGTGGAACCAGACGGTGCCGCGCGCCGACAGGGGGAACGGCAGCCCGTCGGCCTCGGCGCTCTCGCGCGCCAGGACCTCGGTGCCGAGGCCGGGCCAGGCCGGCACGAACAGGTCGCGGCGCGGGCGGGGCGTTCTCCGGCGCGGGCGCGGCAGGGCGAGGGCCGGGGCGCGCATCAGACGGTCTCCGCCGGCGCCTGCTCGGCCTGCGCGTGCTGCCCGCCGCGGCCGGTGCTGCCGGGACCGCTCGACGGGTTCGGACGGCGGCGCATCGCGCCCATCGCCGCGGCGTACACCGGCGACTGCCGCAGGCGCGGCGCGAGGCGGAACTTGGCGGCGTGCGCCACGCGCAGCGGCAGCGACGGCGGCAGGAGGTACAGCCACTCGTGCGCCCGCGACGTCTTCGTCCAGCAGGTCTTCCAGCCGTCGAGCCCGCCGAGGAAGTCGAACTCCTCGACCTTCTCGCCGAACGACTGCTCGAGCACCCCGCGGACCAGGAGCGACGACGGCGAGACCGGGGCGTACTCGGTGTCGTAGCCCGCCTTCAGCATGAAGTCGCGGTTGGCGAAACGGAGCGTGTAGTCGAAGGCGGCGCGCCGGCCGGCGATGGTCAGGAAGTGCATGCGCAGCCAGCCCCGCCGCGCCATCCGCTTCGCCAGCAGCGAGTAGAAGCGCAGGGTCGCCTCCTCGCTGGCGATGGCGGTCCCCTCCTTCCCCTTCCAGCCCGACCCCTCGATGCGCACGCCGTCGGCCAGGGCGGCGTCGAGATCGGCCTCGTCCGTGATCGTCTCGAGCACCGTCTCGCCGACCTTCTCGGCGCGGCGCTCCTTGTTGCGCAGGTACGCGCGGTATTTCGAGGACAGCGTGTTGAGGTAGTCGCCGAAGGCGGCCCCCTCCGGCCGGAGCATCGGCGACTCGAGCGAGGGCCAGCGCCCCTCGAGCCAGCCGGTGTCGCGCCCCAGCCGCTTCATCGCCACGAGCGTCGGGGAGTCGGCCGCGAGCTGGCGCAGGAGCAGCAGGTCGAAGCCGCGCCCGCGGCGCGACAGCGTCTCCCACAGCGCCTGCCAGGCATCGCCCCGCCCGGGAAGGACGAGGAACCCGTTGCGCGGCGTGTGGTCGTTGCCGACGGTTTCGAGGCTCGTCAGCGGCAGCCCGCAGAAGCGCGTGCGCCCGCGCATGAGCGGCGCGATGGCGATGGCGCGCCCGGCGTCGCGGACGACGAGGACCTGGAGCGTCCGGCCGGCGCCGAACGCCTCCCACCAGGCGCTCACCCAGTCATGGGTCAGGAACGGATGATCGAGGCCGGACTCGGCGGCCAGCGTGTCCCACTCGGGGCCGAGGTCCGCGAGACGGTTCGGATCGCTGATGGTTTCGACGACGGGGGTGCTCATCGGGCCGACTCCCTCCTCTCCAGTTCCCACAGCTGCCGGCGGCGCCGCTCCAGGGGTCCCGCCGGGACGGACAGGGCCGGAAGCGGCGTGCCGATCTCCTCCTCCGGGTCCTCGGTCACCGGACGCTCGCCACGCAGGAGCGCCTCGTAGAACGCCGCGGTCTCCTCCGCCTTGCGCTGCAGCGAGAAGCGCTCGACGATGCGCGCCCGCGCCGTGGCCGCCATGCGGGCCGCCTCGTCCGGGTCGGTCAGGAGCCGCGCGATCGCCAGCTCCAGCGCGTGCGGGTCGCAGGGCGGGATGAGCAGTCCCGACACGCCGTCCTCCACCAGCTCGGCGGTGCCGCCGACGCGCGTCGCGATGATCGGGGCGCCGGCCGCCATGGACTCGAGGACGGTGTTCGGCAGCGCCTCGCTCATCGACGGCATGATCGACACCGACGCCTGCGCCAGGATCTCCGGCACGTCGAGGCGCATGCGCGTGAACACCACCCGCCCGTCGAGGCCGAGGCGGCGCGCCAGGTCCTCGAGCGGCCGGCGCTCCGCGCCGTCGCCGACGACGAGGAAGTACACGTCGGGGAAGCGGCGCACCAGCCGCGCCGCGGCGAGCAGCGCGTAGTCCACGCCCTTGAGCGGGTTCAGGCGGGAGACGCAGACGACGAGCGGCGCGTTGGCAGGGACGCCGAGGTTCTTCCTGAGGACCGGATCGCGCGGCCGCGGCTGGAAGCGGTCGACGTCCACGCCGTTGCGGATGACCGTGATGCGGTTCGCGCCGTAGCCCTCCTCCGTCAGGCGCCGCCGCACTTCCGAGGCGTTGGTCAGGATGCCGTGCGCCAGCAGGCAGGCGTAGCGCTGCACGCGGCGGTGCGCGCGGGTCCACGGGTCGCCGTTGTCGCGGATCGAGGCGATGACCAGGCGCCGGCCGGTGAGCCGCGCCACCGGCACCGCGAAGACGATGGCGTACAGCCCGTAGGCGTGCACGACGTCGATGCGGTGGCGGACGAGGTCGGCGGCGAAGGCCCGCTGCCGCGCCCAGGTCGCCGGGCCGAACAGACGCGAGATGGGATAGCGATCGACCGGCAGCCCGGCCGCCTCGATCTCCTCCGACAGCGGGCCGCCGGCGCGCAGGCAGGCGACCCGGACGTCGAAGCGGGCGGGATCGAGCGAGCGCGCCAGGGTGGCGACGTGGCGTTCGGTCCCTCCGACGTCGAGACAGGTCAGGAACTGGAGGATTCTAAGACGCGGCATTCGGGCTCCCCTGCGACACTCTTGCGGCGGCGACCGCGAGACCGGCCATGCCGAAGAAGTAGAAGTGGTAGGCAACGGGGTGGAAGATGGCGGCGACGCCGAAGGCGATGAGCGCGAACAGGATCGCCCGGCTGCATTCCTGCACGAAGTGCTCTTCGGATCCGGGAGGGCCGTGCGCCCCGTGGACGGCGCGGCGGGCCGACTGCAGGGACGAGGAATAGAGCGCCAGGAAGATCCCCAGGCCCAGCAGTCCCAGGTCGACGGCGTACTGCAGGTAGACGTCGTGCACCATCTTCCAGGCGGGGCGGCTGCGCGCCTCGTTGAGCGCGAGCCCGTTCATGCCGAGCCCGGCCCCGATGAAGGGGTGCCGCACGGCGATCTTGACGGACGTGATCATGTCCGACAGCCGGTTCTGCGCCGATCCGGTCGGGTCGGCCTGATAGTTGGTGATGGTCTCCATGTGCCGCAGGTAGGACGGCGGCGCGAGGAACAGCACGAGGGCGCCCGCCGCGGCGGCGGGACCCAGGAGGAGCATCGCCCAGGTGTTGCCGCGCAGCCGGTGCCACGCCAGCAGGAGCCCCAGCGTCATCAGGGTGAGGAACCCGCCGCGCGAATAGGTCAGCACCACGCCGACGGCGTCGAAGGCCACGACGCCCCAGAGGAACAACTTGACGGCCGGACGGCGCGACCAGATGGCCAGCGCCGCGGCGAACGGCAGGAGCAGGTTGAGCGTCAGCGCCAGGTCGTTCGGGTTGGCGGTCAAAGGCGCCTCGTACCCGGCGATCCTCTTGACCGCTTCGTAGTCGTTGCCCATCAGCTGCCCGGTCGCGGCATGGTTCAGCGCGGTCATCGCCAGCGGGATGCCGGCGAGCGCGAACAGCCATGCGAGCGCCCGCAGGCGCCTGGCGGTGGTGACCAGGTTGGCGTTGAGGCCGAAGAGCGCGAACGACTTGAAATAGATCCCGGTGAGGAGCGTCACGCTGCCGCCGGGCCACAGGGAGAACGGCAGCGTCGCGACGGCCCAGGCGCCGAGGAGAGCCAGCAGGATCACCTCGCGGGTCACGATGGTGACCGGCCGTCCCGACATCATGTTCCCCCCCGCGTGCACGCCGAGGGCGATCGCGGCGGCCAGCATCGCCGGACGGAGCGGCGCGAGGAACGGCAGGAACGCCTGCGGCGCCAGGAGCATCACGAAGGTGAAGGAGACCAGCGCCACGAACGGCACGACACCGCCCGGCGCGGCGGCGACCACGCGGCGCGCCGCGGTCCAGGCGGGAGACGGCGCGGCCCAGGCGGGGGGCGTCGCCGCCCACGCGGGCGCGCCGGCCGGCAGCGCGGCCCACGACGGCCGGTCCGCCACTCCGGACCACGAGGGAACCGGCGCTCCGGCGGAGGGGCGGGGCATGAGGGTTCGTCCGGCGGCGGGTGGACGATTTTCGGGACGCCAGCTCGTCCGCTCCTCCGGGCGACCGCCATCGTGGCGCCGGTCTTCGCGACCGGCTTGGGGGCGCCAGGAGGCACGATCCTCGGGGCGATCCGCTGCGGCGCGGTTCGGGGATTCGTCGCGGCGCCCGCTGCCCTCGTCGAGGCGGCTGCCTTCGTCGAGACGGCGGTCGGGGCGACGCGGCGCCGCCGGTGCGGCCGGGCGCCACCACTCGGAGAGCGCCGCGCTGCCGGGCCCTTCCTTTTTCACCGGCCCCTCTCCGCCGCGGCGGCCCACTGGAAGGGCCAGCCGTCCTCGGCCGCGTCGGCGCCGGCGAGGCCCATCAGGGCGCGCGCCACCTTCGCCGGATCGTGGCGGAGCAACGGCCCGTCCGAGAGGAGATCGCACTCCACCGGACGGCTGCCGAAGGCGCGGATGGCATCGGCGTCGTAGGCGATCGGCGCCGAGCCGGCCGCCACGTAGCGCAGCATCCGCTCCCCGGGCAGGAGCGCACTGTTGACCAGCACGTCGTCGATCTCGATCTCCGGGGCGTGCTCGCGGATCGCCTGCAGGCACTGGGTGGCGCGGTAGCCGTCGGTCTCCCCCGCCTCGGTCATCAGGTTCATCACCAGGGCGACGCGGGCTTTCGAACGGGCGAGGGCGTGGCGCAGGTCCTCGACCAGCAGCACCGGCAGCAGGCTCGTGTACAGGCTGCCCGGCCCGATGACGACGAGATCCGCCGCCGCGATCGCCTCGCGGGCCGCGGGATGGGCCGCGATGCCCTCGGGGCGCAGGGTCAGGCGGCGGATGCGCCGGCGGACCATCGGAATCTCCGACTCGCCCTCGACGACGCGGCCGTCGTCGAACTCGGCGGCCAGGCGCACCGGGGCGCTGGTGCACGGCACGACACGCCCGCGGATCGCCAGGATGTCGGCGGCCCGCTCGACGGCGCGGCCGAACTCCCCTTCAAGGTCGTTCAGCGCCGCCAGAATGAGGTTGCCGAGGCTGTGCCCCGAGACGTCGCCCCGCCCGTTGAATCGGACGGTGAACAGGCGCGCCAGGGCCGGCGCGTCCGACAGCGCCACGAGGCAGTTGCGCAGGTCCCCGGGCGCCGGGATGCCATAGGCGCGGCGCAGGCGGCCGGTGCTGCCGCCGTCGTCCGACACCGTGACGATGGCCGTCAGCCGTCCGCGGTCGATCGACGACCGCGGCGGCCGTCCCGGCGGGAAAACCAGCGACTTGAGGCCGCGCAGCACCGCGGGCAGGCCGGTGCCGCCGCCGATCGCCACGATGTGCCGGAAGCCCGGGATGTTCACCGGCCGCTTCGCCGGCGACGTGCCGGACGGCGTACCCGCCCCCCCCTCCGATCCGTTCCCGTTCTGGCCGGCCATCACGCCACCGGGTGCGCGTGCGCGCGGGGCTGGGCGCGGAGGGGAGTGGAGGCATGGTCCTCGGCGAGGACCTCGGTGCTGCGTCCGGCGAGGAGCGAGCCGGCGGTCTGCAGCAGGATGCCGAGGTCGAGCCAGGGGGACCGGTGCTTGATGTAGTAGAGGTCGTAACGCATCTTCTCGGTCTCCTCCTCCAGCGTGTTGGCGTAGCCGTAGCGGATCTGCGCCCAGCCGGTCAGGCCGGGGCGCACCGAGGCGCGCAGCGCGTAGAACGGGATGCGCGCGATGAACAGCTCGTAGTTGGAGGAGGGATGGGGCCGCGGCCCCACCAGGTTCATGTCGCCGCACAGGATGTTCCAGAACTGCGGCAGCTCGTCGAGGTGCAGCCGGCGCAGCCACTTCCCCGAGCGCGTCAGGCGGTCCTCGTTGTCGCGGGCCCATTCCGAGCCGGTGTTCTTCTCCACCTGCATGGTGCGGAACTTGACGAGGCCGAAGCGGCGCCCGAAGCGCCCGACGCGCTCCTGCACGAAGAAGATGGGCCCCTTCGAGTCGAGGCGGATCCACAGCGCGATGAAGGGAAAGAGCGGCAGCGACAGCAGGACCCCGACGCACGCCACCGCGAACGACGACAGGCGCGCCACCATCGCCGCGAACCGCCGGGGGCGCAGACCCTTCGAGTAGAGCAGCGCGCTCGGCCAGAGCGCCTCGATGGCGAGCTTGCCGGAGAGACGCTCGTACAGCGCCACGCCGTCCTCGACCACGATGCCGTGGCCGCGCGCCTCGAGCAGCGCGTCGACCGGCAGGCGGCCGCGGCGGTCCTCGAGGGCGACGAGGATGCGATCCGGCCGGATGCGCCGGATGATGGCCTTGAGATCGTGGAGCGACCCCATCAGCGGGAACGGCGGCGGCGCGTCGGCCGCCCAGGAGTCGGCGAGCACCCCGGCGATGGTCCAGCGCGAGCCCGGGGACTCGATCACGTCGATGACGGCGCGGGCGACTCCGCCCGCGCCGAGGATGAGCACGCGCTCGTCGGTCGTCGGAACGTGGATGGCGCGCAGCGGCGGGCGGGAGCGCCACAGCCGCAGCGCGATCACGGCGAGGACCGACAACGCGATCGCCCCCAGCAGGAGGGCGAGGACCCAGTGGCGATCGAGGAGGGTGATCATCGGCGGCGGTGGTAGTAGCGTCCGTAGTACTCGGTGTTGGGCACATCCCCGCCGTTGAGGATGAGCCCGGTGACCTTCCCCGGGTCGAGGGCGTTGAGCGCCTCCTCGAGGGCGCGGCGCGGCGTGCGGTGGGCGGCGACGACGACGAGGACGCCGTCGACGACGCGGGAGATGGCCTGGCAGTCCGGCACCGGGCCGACCGGCGGCGTGTCGATGACCACGAAATCGAAGGCGCGGCGCGCCTCCTCGACGATCTCTTCGAGGCGCGCCGAGCGCAGCGCGTCGCACGGCGATTCGAGGACGCGGCCGGCGGTCAGGAACGCGGCGCGCGCCGGCGGGCGACGGCGCACCAGCCCCTCGAGCTGCAGCGACGAGTCGAGCAGCAGGTCGGCGAGCCCCGGCAGGCGGGTATCGCCCATGCCGAGCTGGGTCGCGACGTTCGACAGTCGCATGTCGGCGTCGGCGAGCAGCACCTTGCGATCGCCGCTCGAGGCCAAAGTCAGCGCGAGATTGATCGCCGTCGTCGTCTTGCCGTCCCCGGCGCAGGCCGAGGTGACGGCGATGACGCGCGGCTTGCCGAGATCGCGCGAATTCTCCAGGCGGTGCCGCAGCACGCGGTAGCGGTCGGCCTCGAACGACTCGGGCGCGGTCAGCGCGACCAGCGCCTCGCCCGGCGGCGCCTGCAGCGGGTGGATGGCGGGCGGGCGATCCGGGAGGGGACGATCCGGGAAATCCGGCGCGGTCGCGGCGCCGCCTCCCGTGCTGGCCGGGATGCCCGGCCGGAACTCGCGCCGCTCGGAGGGATCCGTCCCCTCCGGGCGCTCGCGCGTGATGGTGACCTTCATGGCCATACCGGCCTCCTTCTGCTCAAGTTGTCCTGCGCCGTCCTCAGGGGTGATCCCCGAGAGCGGCGACGATCGCCGGCCCGACGCGGCGGCCCACTTCGGCGCCGACCGCGACCACGCACAGCCAGCCGGCCCCGAGGGTGCAGGCGAGCGTCAGCGCGCGCCTCCTGAGGCGCCAGGCGGCGGCGCGGGTTTCGAGACGGGGGATGTCGGCGAGGATCGGCAGGCGCGTGAAGGCGCGCAGATCCTCGGGGGAATGGAAGGTGGTGTCGCGGCGCTCCACCACGAGCACGGCCGCGGCCGCGAGCGCGGCGGCGAGCAGGAGCGCGCCGACCAGCAGCTGCATGCGGTTGGGGGCGACCGGGTGGCGGGCGACGACCGCCGGGTCGAGGATGCGGAACTGGTCCTGCGCCTGCGCCAGGTCCTCGCGCAGGTGCGCCTCGGAGGATCGCTTCAGCAGGGAGTTGTAGGTCTCCTTCGCCGTCTCGTACTCGCGCTGCAGGGCCGCCACCTCCGCCTCGCGGGCGGGGGCGCGCTCGACGCGCTGCTGGTAGGTGGCGATCTGCGACCGCAGCGTGCCCTGCTCGGCCTGCACGGCACGCAGGTCGGCATCGGTCTGGGCGAGGGCGCGCTTCAGGCGCCCGGCGACGGAACCACCGGCGGGAGAAGACGGACCGTCCGGGGGGTGGGGGGTGGTGGAAGGGGTCCTCCCACCGCCGGGGTTCGCGTCGCCGCCCGCCGCGCGGGCGTCGAGTTTTCCTCCACCGCCGTCGCCCGAGTTCAGGCGGCGCGCCAGCGCGTCCATCTGTTCGCGCAGCGCCACGACGGCGGGATGCTTGTCCTTGTATTGCTTCTTGAGCTCGGCCATCTGCTGCCGCATGCGCTCCATCTCGGCGACGCCGACATCGGCGTTGGACACGCCCGGGTCGATGGAGGCGACCTGCCTGGACAGCTGGTCGCGGCGGTCCTGCAGGCGGTTCTCGCGCTCCTCGGCCGAGGAGATCTGGCTGCTGAGCCGCGTCAGGGTGGAGAGGTTCCCCTCCATCTGCTCCGGCAGCTCGCCGTTGCTCTTCTCCTTGTAGGAGGAGAGGCGCTTCTCCTGCTCCTCGAGCTTCGTCTTCGCCTCGGCGAGCTGCGTCGTCAGGAAGTCGGCCGCCTGGCCCTCCTGCCGCGCCCGGCCCTGCACGTTCGCCTTGATGAAGCCGGTGGCCAGGGCGTTCGCCACCTGCGCCGCCAGCCGCGGGTCCTCGGAGAGGTAATTGAGGTTGAACGCGATGGTGCCGCCGCGCGCGGCCGTGGGATCGGACGACTTGAGGTCGAAGCGCACGTTGCGGCGCATCGCCTCGATGGCCTCCTCGGGGGTGTACGACCCGACGCGCAGGCGCGGATAGAGATCGAAGCGCTCGATGAGGGCCTGCAGCGGTGCGCGCGCGACGATCTGCTCGCGGATCGCCTGCAGGCGCGCCTCGGAGTCGTCCAGCTGCGGCTTCTCCTCCACCGACTGCGCGATGTTGCGCGGCTCGACGAGGATGGAGACCGAGCCGCGGTACAGGTCCGGCAGCGCGGCCACGGCCGCCGCCGCGCCGGAGAAGACGATCGCGAGCACCGCCAGGAACCAGCCGCGCCGGCGCCGCCACAGGACGAGCAGGGCGGGACCGGCGGCCGAGGTGGCGGCCGGGACGTCGGTGGTCGCGTAGCCGTACATGTCAGGCCGCCTGCTGCGGATCGTGGGCCACCGGCAGGATGCGGACCGTGTCGCGACGCCGCGGCAGCGCGACGGGCCTGTCGAGCGGCTCGACCGAGGCGGCCTCCATCTCGACGGCGACGCTGCGCTTCAGGACCGGGAACGACATCACGAAGAACGCCTTGTCGGGACGCGAGCGGGCCAGGATCCCCTCGATGCCGCCGAGCACACCGTCGCGGACGCGCACGCGCCGGCCGACGCACAGGAAGGCGTGCGGCACCGTCGCGACACCCGAGTCGACGATGTGGCGGATGGTCTCCATCTCGGCCTCGGGCAGGACCACGGGGTGGTCATCACCGACGATGGCGATGACGCCGCGGGTCCGGCGCACCTCGTCCCGGGCGTCCCGGTCGAGCGGGCCGCGGACGAAGAGATAGCCGGGGAAGAGCGGGGCGCCGCAGCCGCGCTGCTCGCCGCTGGGGGTGGTCCAGCGCCGCGTGCGCGGCAGGGCCACCTCGTAGCCGGCGTCGGTCAGGGAGTCATGCACCTGCTGCTCCCACTGGCTGCGGGTCTGGAGCACGTGCCACTGCGCGACCTCGTTCATGGGAACCTCCACTGCAGGAGAAGAAGGGGTCCCCGCGTGCGCTGCGGAGCCCGGGGTCATTCGTGAGCCTCGTGGTTGCCGTAGGTGAGCGTGCCGGACACGTCGAGCACGACGTCGCCCGACGGGTTTCTGATGATGATGGCGGCGCGGTCCTCGACCCCGGCGGCCCCTGCGTCGCTGAATGTCCATTCCACGGTGGCGCCGTCCTCGTCGTTCAGGCGCCCGGTCCCGTTCCCGCTGACCGTGTCGAAGCCGGCGACCGGCGGCTCGAGATCGATCGCCGGGTCGTCGGTGCAGCGGGCGCTTCCGACCTCGGCCAGGTGGAAGCGGTGTCCTGCCCAGTCGATGTCGAGCGTGTTGGGCGGATCGTCGGCGTCGCAGTGCAGATCGAAGCCGTGCGTGATGCGCTGCTCGTCCGGCGCGGTGAGGCAGCCGCCTCCGTCCATCCCGGCGCCGGCTGCGTCGGCTGCGGCGTGCGCCGGGCCCGGCAGCGTCACGAAGGACAGCAGCAGAGAGAGGGCGGCGAGGCCCGCGCCCCGCGCCGTCGTCTTCATCCTGCTTCCGTTTCGCGCTCGCTTCATCGGGCCTCCCGGACCGGCGCCAGAAGCTGCCGTCGGACGTCCGTCACAGCGTCACGTTTCTGATGGCGCTGTTTTACGGCGCGGGTGCAGGAGGGACAATCGGCAGGATCCCGTATTCCCGTCGCGGCATTTCCCGACGACTCGAACGCCGCGTCCGCCAAGCGTTCCACGCGACCGGATCGCACCGCGATGCGGTCTTCCGGAACGCGACACCGCGCCGTCCCGCGGCCGGCGCGCATTTCCCGACCACGGACGCAGAGAGCGCCCGACTTGCCGCGCGGCAATCCCGCTTCTACGCTGTCTGCCTCATTCGAGAGAGGCCCCGGGGGCGGGGAGATCGGCACGGACCGCATGCAGGCGCAGGCGTCGCCAACCGGATCGCGCGAAGCGGGCTATCCCGCCAGTCTCACGGCGGGCCTGATGGCCCGGCGCATCCCCGGGCTCGACGGGATGCGGGCCCTCGGCTCGTTCGCGGTCATCGCCTACCACTACACCCCGCGCTGGGCGCCCGGCGGGCTCGGGGTGATGAACTTCCTGGTGCTCAGCGGCTTCCTCATCACCTGGCTGCTGCTCGGCGAGGAGGACCGCAAGGGCTCGATCGGCGTCCGCGCCTTCTACGTCCGCCGCACCCGGCACATCGTGCCGGCCTTCTTCGTCTTCCTTTTCGCCACGACCGCGGCGCTGCTCGTCCTCGACAAGCGCATCGTCTGGGCGCAGGTGATCACGGCCTCACTGTTCGTCGTGAACTACTGGCAGGGGATCGTCGGCGACCCCAACACCGCCTTCAGCCACACCTGGGCGCTCGCCCTCGAGCTGCAGTTCTACCTTCTCTGGCCGCTCCTGTTCCTGGCGCTGCGGCGCGACCGGCGCCGCCTGGCGGGGACCCTCGTGGTCATCCTCGCGGCCGTCTGGGCCTACCGCAGCGTCATGTGGCTCTCGGGCGCCGTGCCGCAGGGCTACGTGTACGAGGCCTTCGACATGCGCGCCGATCACCTGCTGCTGGGGTGTCTGGTGGCCGTGCTCCTGAAGACCGGCAGCATGCGGTCTTACGTGTCGGTCGTGACCGACAACGCGCTCATGCCGCTCTTGACCATCGTGCTCATCGGCGCTTCGGCGGTGTGCGAGAAGATCTGGGGAGTCGAGTACCGCAACATCATCGGGTTCATCGTCAACCCGATCCTCCTGATGACGCTGCTCCTGCAGGCCATCACCTTCGCCACCACGCCGGGATGGAAGTGGCTGGAGTGGCGCTGGGTGCGCTACCTCGGGACCATCTCCTACTCGGTCTATCTCTACCAGCAGGTGATCGTCTCTCCGGTGAAGGAGCACCTGGGCTTCCTGCCGGAGCCGCTCCTGTTCCTCACGACCCTGGCCGCGGTCTATGCGATCTCCAGCGCCGCCTATTATCTGGTCGAGAAGCCGCTGCGCCGCTCGCGGAAGAGCGCCCCGCATGTGACCGCCGCGCCGGTGGCGGCGCGGCCGGCCGCCATTCCCGGAGCGGCCGTCGAGCCCGGATAGTCCGCCGCGGAGCCCGGATCAAACAACGGGGGCGCTTCGCTTCCGTCGGTGGAAGTCGAAGCGCCCCCGGATTTCACACCCGGGCCGAAGCCCGGCTCACCTCAGGCGCGGAACTTGATGCCGCAGCCCATCGCCTTGGTTTCCTTCACCGCCACGTCCTTGCCGCTCGACACCGCGGCGAGCGCGTCGGACAGGTAATGCGAGGAGACCTTCTCCGGATCCTGCATGTTGTCGTCGATGGTGCCGTGGTACACGAGCCTCCCCTGCGCGTCGAACAGGAACGCCTCGGGGGTGCGGGTGGCGCCGTAGGCCTTCGCCAGACCCGAGGTCGCGTCCACGACGTACGGGAAGCCGAAGTGCTTCTCCTGGGCGCGCGTCTTCATCTGGTCATAGCCGTCCTCGGACACCTTGCCCGGGTCGTTGGCATTGACCGCGATGACGCCGATCCCCTTCGCCTTGTACTCGTTGCCGAGGGCGACGATGCGGTCCTCCCACCCCTTGGCGTAGGGGCAGGCGTTGCAGGTGAAGACGACGAGGGTCCCCTTCGCGCCCTTGACGTCGGCGACGGCGATCTCCTTGCCGTCGACGTTCTTCATCTTCTTATCGGCCATCGGAATGGCCGCGCCGAGGCCGAGCGCCTTCGGCGCATCCTGGGCGAACATCGGTGCCACGGCGAAGGCCGCCGCCACGACGGCAAGGGACACGAGCGCGAGCGACTGCTTCATCGGACCTTCCTCCTTGTGTTCAGGGGACCACCCTGGTTGGTGCGTGTTCGGTGCGTCGTCAGCGGGCCGCCGCGAGGCGGCGCCGGCCTCACGAAGCGGGGCGGGCGCTCCCGTCCTTGAGGACCTTCTCCACCATGCCGCGGAACGTCTCGTACGACTGCTTCCCCTCGCGCAGGTCCCGCAGCGTGCCCGTCCCGTCATAAACGAGGGTCGCGGGCAGCGTGCCGGTCCACTCCTTCGCCAGCCCGTCGATGAACTCCTCGTCCTTCCCGACCTTGATGAAGGACGGGAAATCGACCCCCATGTCGGACAGGAACTTCACCGCATCGGCTCTGGCCTCGGCATCGTCGAAGTCGGCCGAGACGAGGATGACCCGCACGCCCTGCGATCCGAGGTCGCGGCGGATCTTCAGAACATCCGGGAACTCGTCGCGGCACGGGCCGCACCAGGAGGCCCAGATGTTCACCAGCACCGCCTTCGCCCCCGGCGCCGCGATCGCCTTCTTCACGTCGGCGGCCTTCGCCGCGGTCAGCGCCGGCCCCTTCGTCGCGGTGGCCGGCTGGACGCCGGCCTTGGCGGCGGCCGGCTGCGCCCCGGTCTTGGTGGCGGGCGCGGGCGTGGCCGCTTTGGCGGCCGGAGCGGGAGCCGGCGCGGCCGCGAGGAGCAGCGGAAGCGCCGAAAGCAGCGCAAAGGGGATCCCGGTTCGCATCGAAGGCGTGGAGTCTAACCCGGGAAGGCGGGCGGCGTCGAACCGGTGCACGGCGGGCGCGGCTGTGACCGCGATTCGTTGACACCCCGCGATCGATCGGGTTAGCATCCCGCGGTCGTAATTCGAGTCGCGAAATCCGAGTTCCGATCGACTGACATTGCAGGGGAAGCCGGCGTGATGGCCGGCCCGAGCCCCGCGCGATGCGAACCACCGAACCCGGTCAGGCCCGGAAGGGAGCAGCCGTAAGGCGGACCTCGCAGGTGCCGCGGGTCCGCTCGGACCGGCCTTCAGACCGGCTTGAGCATGGAACGAGACCCTCCTCCGATGAGCTACCAGGTCATCGCCCGCAAGTACCGGCCGCAGACCTTCGAGGAGGTCGTCGGCCAGCGCCCCATCATCCAGACCCTGGAGAACGCCGTCGAGCAGCGCCGGCTGCATCACGCCTATCTGTTCTCCGGGCCGCGCGGCTGCGGCAAGACGACGGTGGCGCGCCTGCTGGCGAAGGCGCTCAACTGCGAGCGTGGGCCGACGGCGCACCCGGACAACACCTGCTCGTCGTGCCTCGAGATCGCCCAGAGCCGCTCTCTCGACGTGCTGGAGATCGACGGCGCCAGCAACCGCGGCATCGACGACGTGCGCGAACTGCGCGAGACGGTTCGCTATGCGCCGGCGCGCGACCGCTACAAGGTCTTCATCATCGACGAAGTGCACATGCTGACCGACCCGGCGTGGAACGCGCTCCTCAAGACGCTCGAGGAGCCCCCGCCCCAGGTGGTGTTCATCTTCGCGACCACCGAGTACCGCGAGATCCCGCGCACCATCCTGTCGCGCTGCCAGCACTTCGAGTTCAAGAAGGTGGCGCCGTCGATCCTGCTCGAGCACCTCAAGAAGGTCGCGGAAGGGGAAGGGGCGACCATCGAGCCAAAGGCGGCCGATCTCATCGTGCGGGTGGCGGAAGGCTCGCTGCGCGACGCTTTGTCGGCCCTCGACCAGGTGATCGCCTTCTCCGGCACCACGGTGACGGATGAGAAGGCGCGCACGATCCTCGGTGTCGTCGACCGCGAGCTGATCCTCGACTTCTTCGCCGCGGTGCGCGGGCGCGACTGCGACCGCATCGTCGCCATCGTGGACACCCTGTTCGAGAAGGGCTACCAGCCGGTCGAGTTCCTCGAGGACGTCCTGGCGCAGGCGCGCGACCTGCTGCTCGCCCGCACGGTGAGCGACCCGGCGAAGTACCTCGCCGGCACGGCGGAGGAGATTCTCGCCCTGGCGGAGCGCGCCGCCCTCTGGAGCGAAGACGAGCTCCTGCGCTTCATCGAGATCGTCACGCGCGAGGAGGGGCGGATCAAGAACTCGACCCACGCCCGCTTCCTGCTCGAGGCGCTCGGCATCCGCCTGGCGCGCCTCGCCGACCTCAAGCCGATCGAGGAGATCCTCGCGGCGCTCGAAGGACCGGGCGGTCCCACGCCGCAGCCCGGAGGACCGAAGCCCGCCGGAACGATGCCGCCCGACACCGGGCGCGGCACGGCCCCGTCCGCCGGCCGCCCCTCCCCCGCGACACCGGGCCCCGGATCGTCGCGCACCATGAGCGCCTCTCCCGCCCCGGCCTTCGCTCCGGTCGCGGCTCCGGCATCGCCCGTCGTGCCGGTCGCGGAGCCGCTGCCCGGCGCCGCCCCCCCGTTGTCGGCGACCGATGCGCCCGTGCCGTCGCAGGCCTTCGTCGAGGCGCTGCTGCAGCGGGTGCACGAGGAGCGCGTGACCATCGGCAGCATGCTCGAGCAGGCAATCTGGATCCAGCCGGCGGAGGATGCCCTGCGCATCGTCTTCAGCGAGAAGCAGACCTTCTTCCGCGACAAGGTGCAGAGCCGCGACGTGACCGAATATCTGAAGAAGACGGCGCGCGAGCTGTCGGGGCGCGAGCTGCGCATCGTCGTCGAAACCGGCGCTCCCGGTTCGTTCGAGCCCATGGCGCTCGGCGCGGCCGCGGTCCCGGCGCTGCCGGCCGCGGTGCCGGGCGCGACGTTCGCCGCCCCGCGCCCGCAGTACGTGCCGCCGCCGCGCGCCACGTTCGGGGCCGATGTCGCCCCGCGCGGGTCGTCACCGGGCGCGCCAAGATCCGCACCGGGCCGTCCCGCGGCGCCGAAGCTCGACGACGCCGAGCGCCAGGCGCTCAAGGATCGGGCGCTCGGCGATCCCTCGGTCCGCTCGATGCTCGAGATGTTCGGCGGCGAGCTCGTCGACGTCGAGCCGCTGGGATAGGAGAAGAGAAGACCATGGACATGCGGCTGCTGATGAAGCAGGCCCAGAAGATGCAGGAGAAGATGCAGAAGGAGATCGCCGCCCTCTCGGTCGAGGGAACCTCCGGGGGCGGGATGGTGACGATCCAGATGGCCGGGAACCACGCCGTCACCAAGGTCGGCATCAAGCCCGAGGCGGTCGCCGGAAGCGACGCCGAGATGCTCGAGGACCTGGTGCTCGCCGCTCTGAACGAGGCGCACCGCAAGCTCGAAGAGGCCCTGCAGGAGAAGATGGGAGCCCTGAAGATGCCCGGGCTCGGCTTCTAGGATTTCCGGAGCCGCCGCCCGCCGATGCAGTTCGCCGCCCCCCTCGAAAAACTGATCGAACGCCTGCGCAAGCTGCCCGGCGTCGGCCAGAAGTCGGCGCAGCGCCTCGCCTTCTACATCCTGCGGGGCGATGCCGAGGACGCGCGCGCCCTGGCGCAGGCGATCGTCGAGGTGAAGGAGAAGATCCGCCTCTGTTCCATCTGCTTCAACATCACCGACACCGACCCGTGCCTCATCTGCGCCGACCTGGACCGCGACCCGTCCGGCCTGTGCGTCGTCGAGGAGCCGCACAACCTCGTCGCCATCGAGAAGTCGGGCCAGTTCCGCGGTCGCTATCACATCCTGCACGGGTCGATCGCGCCCCTGCGCGGCATCGGGCCGGATGACCTCAAGATCGCGCCGCTGCTCGAGCGGCTGCGCGACGGCACGGTGAAGGAGGTCATCCTCGCCACCAACCCGAACGTCGAAGGAGAGGCGACCGCCGTCTACCTGTCGCGCCTGCTCAAGCCGATCGGCGTCCGCGTCACCCGCATCGCGCTCGGGCTGCCGGTCGGCAGCGAGCTCGAATACGCCGACGAAGTGACCGTCGGCAAGGCGCTCGAAGGCCGGCGGGACATCTAGCGGAGCCTGATTGGCCCTCAAGAAGGGACTCTTCCTCCGGATCGAAGACTTCGCGCGGCGGCGCTACGGCGTCGTCTTCGCGGTCACAATCCTGCTCGTCCTCGCTTCGTCCCTCATCGGCAAGCGGCTGCGGCTCGACGGCGACATCCTGAACCTGGTCCCGAAGGGGAACCGGGTCGTCAACACCTTCCGCCGGTCGCTGTCGGATTTCGGAAGCCTCGATTACCTCCTGGTGCTGCTGGAAGCGCCGTCGCGCGCGAAGCCGGCGCCGGCGCCCGCGACAACGGCGGCGACGGGGAGCGATGCGGAGATGACCGAGGACGGCTTCGTCCCCGCCGACTCCGACGAGGAAGAAGACGACACCCGGTCGGTCGAGGAGCTGCAATCGTTCGCCGACATCCTGGCGGCGCGGCTGCAGAAGCTGCCGAGCGTGCGCTACGTCGAGTACAAGCTCGACACCGGCGGCCCGTTCTTCGGGTTCCTCCGCAAGAACCAGATGCTGTTCCTGCCGCCGTCGAAGCTCGACGCCGTGGCGGAAAAGTTCAGCGACCAGGGCATCGAGGCGCAGACGGCGGAGAACATCCGGCAGCTCACCGGCCCGGCGTCCCCGCTCGCCAAGCGCATCCTCGAGGCCGACCCGCTGCAGATCACCCCGCTCCTGTTCGAGGCGGTGCTGCGCAACCGCGGCCCGATCCGCTTCGACGTGAGCGCCGGGTACTACGCGACGAAGGACGGGCGCGCCCTGCTCGTGATCGTCAAGCCGGTGAAGCCCAACCAGGACCTGACCTTCACGAAAACGCTTGTCGCCGAGGTGAACGAGGCGATCCGCGGCGCGCGCGAGGAGTTCGCCCGCGAAGTGCTCGGGGCCGACGCGCCGGCCGCCACCGCTGCGGCGGTTCTCCCGGGGACGAACCCGACGTTCCCGCAGCGCGCCCTGACCTCGCTGACCGGGTTCTCCTGGACGCCCGCCGCGAAGCCTCCCACCGCGGTCGAGGCGCGCATCCCCGCGGTGAGCCTCGGCGGCGGCTACGTCATCGCGCTCGAGGACAGCGGCCTCATCATGCAGGACATGGTCCGGAACGGCGTCCTGTCGTTCCTGGTGATCGTCCTCCTCTATTACTACTGCTACCGCCGCTTCGCCGCCATCGCCTATTCCGCCGTGCCGCTCATGGTCGGACAGGCGCTCACCCTCGCGGTCGCCTCCATCTTCCTGCGCCAGCTCAACTCCGCCACCACCGGCTTCACCGCGATGCTCATGGGGCTCGGGACCGACTTCACCATCGTCATGTACGGCCGCTACATCGAGGAGCGCCACCGGGGGCTGCCCCTCGACGCGGCGATGCAGAAGGTCTTCGGCTCGTCCGCGTTCGGAGTCTTCACCGGCGCCGTCACCTCCGCCGGCACCTTCTACGCGATGTGCATCACCGAGTACAAAGGCCTGAAGGACTTCGGCTTCCTGGTCGGATCCGGGATCCTGCTGTGCATGGTGGCGATCCTGTTCCTGCTCCCGGCGATGATCGCCTGGAACGACGGAAGGGAGCGGAAGAAGCCGATCACCGAGCGGCTCTACCTGCACTCCTTCCACTTCGAGCGGATCATGATCTGGAGCACGCGTCACCCGACGCCGGTCCTCGTCGGCTCGCTGCTCGTGACCCTGTTCGCCGGATACCATGCGTGGAACGTCGAGTTCAGCGACAGCGTGCAGGACCTGCGCTCCCCGAACAACAAGGGGGTGCGCATCCAGGAGACCATCGCGAAGGAGTTCGGCGCCTCGTTCAACCCCATGATGGTGGTGGCGAAGGGGCCCGACGTCGACACGATGATGGCGCGCAACCGCGCCGCCAACCGCCAGCTCGACGATTTCGTGAAGGACGGGACGCTGCTCGGCTACGAGTCGATCTTCACCTACCTGCCGGCCCCCGACGATCAGAAGGCGGTGATCGCCACGCTCCAGGAGCACGCCGAGGACCGCTTCAACGTGGCCCGCATCGACAAGACCTTCCGGGCCGCCCTCGACCGCCACGGCTTCCGTGCCGGCGCGTACGACGCCTATCTCGGCTCGCTGCCGGCGATGCTGCACCCGGAGCGCCCGGTGACCATCGCCGATCTCGAGGCGGCCGGCCTCGACCGCTTCGTGCGCCGCTACGTCCACCAGGAGGAGGACGGCTCCTGGACCTCGGTCACCTACATCTTCCCGTCGGACCCGAAGGCGAAGCGCGTCGTGCCGGCGAAACTGGTGCGCGCCCTCGACAAGCCCGAGGACGGGATCGAGATCACCGGCACCAACATCGCGAGCGCCGAGCTGCGGCGCATCTTCAAGCGCGACGCCTGGCGCGCCGTGATCCTCGGCATCGCGCTGGTGACCGTGCTCCTGTGGCTCGACTTCAAGAGCGTCTGGCTGACGATGCTCGCCAACATGCAGGTGCTCCTCGGGGTCCTGTGGATGCTCGCCGCCATGCACCTGTTCGGCATCAAGATGAACTTCGTCAACGCCTTCGTCACCTGCATGATCCTCGGCGTCGGCATCGACTACGGCATCCACCTGATTCACCGCATCACGCAGGAGGGCCTCGACAACCCGACCGGCCTCCTCGAAACCGGCAAGGCGGTGGTGATGGCGGCGCTCACGAACGTCGCGGGCTTCGGCACCATCGGCCTATCGAACTACCCCGGCCTCAAGTCGATGGGGATCGTCTGCGCCATCGGCTCGGTGACCTGCCTGCTGACGGCCCTCACGACGCTGCCGGCCGTGCTGATCGCCACGAAGACCCGCGTCACGCCGCACGAACCGGCGGACTGAGCGGCCTGGCCCGGCCGTCCCCCTGCGGGGCCGGCTCCATGCGCTGCCGCGGTCGCCGCAGCCGCACAGGTCGACGCAGGGAGATGACGTGGAAGCTCAGGCGCGGGAGGGCAGGACGCGCTTCAGCCTCAGGAACCACTTCTCCATGAGGTGCCACGAGATCAGCGCCAGCAGGAACGAGCCGCCGAACCCGACGACCCAGTAGATGAGCTGGGCCGGCAGGTCGCCATGGGCCGCGGCCAGCTCCGGCATGGGGAAGCGCTTCTGGAGCCAGAGCAGCACCGGGATGTGCAGGATGTAGATCCCGTAGCTGTACTTCCCGAAGCTGCGAAGGATGCGCCCGCTGAAGAGCCGCACGTGCGGGCTGCGCTCGGGAGATGTGACCAGGATCGCGAGCAGCGATCCGAAGAACAGCGCGAGCGCCGAGAAGCCGGCCACGCTCACGAGCGGACGCCTCCCCGCGAAGCCGCCTTCGACCGCGGTGATGACGGCAAGCGCGACCGCAGACGCGGGCAGCAGGAAGCGCGCCGCTTTCCGGCAGACGTCGGCCGTCGCGGGTTCGCGGAGCAGCACCGCGATCAGGGCGCCCAGCACCAGCCCGTCGAGACGATACTGGGTGCGGAAATAAAGGAACGACGTGGACACGCCGAACGCGAGCGCCGCGGCGCGCAGGACGAGCTCGCCGCCGAAGAGGCCCGCGAGGAGCTGCGGCAGCCGCCGCGGCGGCGTCAGGCGGACGACGAGCGGCCACGCCAGGTAGAACTGCTCTTCAATCGCCAGCGACCAGGTCACGCCGAGGAGCGCCGGCGGGCTCGCACCCTCGACGGCGACCAGGAAGTTCTGCCAGTAGAGCCAGTAGAACGGCCGCAGGCCGCTGGCCGGCGGCTCTCCCAGGCCGGGCGCCACGATCGGCGCCACCCAGAACGCGAACGCGAGGAAGACGTAGTAGAGGGGGAAGATGCGCAGGATCCGGCGGGCGTAGAATCCGCGGAAGTAGTACGGTGACTCGCGGGATTCGAGCAGTTTGCCGGTGATGAGATAGCCGGACAGCACGAAGAACAGGTCGACGCCGCTCCAGCCGAGACCGGCGATGCGGGAGATGACGCCGCCGAAGAGGGTCTCCCGGCTGATGAGCGTGAAATGGATGGTCAGGACCAGGAGGATGGCGACGCCGCGAATGCCATCGAGCACCGGGACGTGCCGCTCCGCGGGCTCGCGGCGGGCTCGCGCTTGCACGCCCGCGGGGCTGCCGGTGGTCTCGGTGCCGGGTTCTGCGGCGATGGGAATCAAACGCGGCGAATTTTACGGAGGAACGGATGAGTGACGCAACCGCAGCCTGGCCCGCGGGCACCCCGAAGGCCGGCCAGCGGGCGGAGCGCACGCGGGAGGTCTCCGCACGCGACATCGAGCTGTTCACGGCGATCTCCGGCGACCGGAATCCCCTCCACTACGACGAAGCGCTCGCGAAGGCGTCGAAGTTCGGCGAGATCATCGTGCAGGGAGGCATCACCAGCGCCATCCTGAACGCGGTCGTGGCCGAGGACCTGCCGGGGCCCGGAACCGTCTTCCTCAGCGTGGCGTGGAGCTTCAAGGCGCCGGTGCGCCCGGGCGACCGGATCACCGGGGCCGTGGAAATCGTCTCCGTCCGGACCGACAAGCCGATCTCCACGCTCAGGACGACGGTGACACGCAACGACGGCGTCGTGGCGCTCGAGGGCACGGCCGTCTGCTACACGATGCCGCTTCCCCGCCGCGACTGACTGAGCGCGGCGTTCGGCCTGCCGGCGGTCGCTTCAGTTCAAGGGCAGGCGCCGATGTTTCTCGGGGTGCCGTTGCTGGCGTTCCCGTAGCCGCCGACGCCACAGGCATTGCCGGCTCGGACCTGGTACCAATAGCCCGTCCCGATCGCCGGAGCGGCCGGATCGTTCCACGTTGCCTGCGCGAGCCCGTCCGCCAGACATTGGGGAGCCGGCGCGCCGCTCATCGGCAGGTCCCCCCGGACGACGTCGTAGAGGGTCGCGGCGCCGGCGCTGGCGGCCTGCGAGTTCCAGCTGACATCGTTTGCGGCGCAGACCAGGCCCGCGACCTCCATCGGCGCGGCGAAGACGCCCGCGTTGGCCGGAGCGCAGTCCGCCCCGTCGAAGACTCCGTCGCCATCGGAGTCGACGACGGTCTGGTTCAAGAGAATCTCGACGTTGGAGTAGGTGGCTGCGGCGGCCACGTCCGGATTCCCATCCGCGTCGAAGTCGGCCACCGCCACCTTGTAGGAATCGCTTCCCAGCGAGTAGCGCGACGACGGCCCGAACGTCCGGTCATGGTTGTTGTGCTGGAAAGACCCGTAATAGCCGCTGGTGCTGATGGACACGAAGAGATCGGACCAGCCATCGCGATCGAGATCGGCGGCGACGACCGAAGTGAACGCCACTCCCGTCCCCGAGTCGACCGTCCGGCGCGGCAGGAACGCGCCGTCGCCGCGACCGAAGAGCACGGCAAGCGCTCCCGGTCCTGCGACCGCCAGGTCGAGATGACCGTCCTGGTCGAGATCGGCGACCGCAATGGACTGAACCTCCGGCGTCGTCTCGAGGATGACCTGGGACCCGAACGTCCCGTCGCCGTGACCGGAACGGAAAACGAGACCACCCACACCGCCGACGATCAGATCTTTCTCTCCGTCCTCGTTGAAATCTCCCAGCGCCGCGGCACGGGGGCCGTCAACTCCCGGGTAACGGACTTCCGGCCCCACCACGCGATCCGCGTGGCCCAGGATCACAGAGGCAGTATCGGCAACGAACTCGGCCACAACGAGGTCATCGCGTCCGTCATGATTGAGATCCGCGCAGGCGCGGAGTTGGGGGTAGGCCAGCTGAGTATCGAGATCCATGGACGGAGCGAGCGTGCCATCGCCGGCACCGTAATAGACGGAAACCAGAGCCGGGTCCGAGCCGGCAGTCGAGGCTGCGGCATCCTGATGGCCGTCACCATCGATGTCGCACACGGCCAACCCGCTAGGTCGGCCGTGCGCAGGCAAGGGCGTCAGCAGTCCGAAACGCCCCTGGCCCTGCCCGAGAAGGACGCTGATGCCGTCTGGAGCATTGTCTCCGACGACGATATCGGGCCGCCCGTCCGCGTCGAGATCGCCGATCGCGAGGTCGAACTGTATGACGGCGTTCGTCCGGATTCTGGGAATGGCGAAGGTTCCGTCGCTCTGACCGGGGAAGATGGTCCTCTCCTGAGGCGACAGGAGATCGAGCCGCCCATCGGAATCGAAATCGGCCAGCACATGGTTGTTTTGGGCACGAACCGAGCCCGTGTGCAGGACGCTGAAGGCACGCGGCGCTGTGTGCGTCACAAAGTCCACGGTGCTGCCGGCGAGGAGGAGGTCGGGAAGACCATCTGCGTCCAGATTCGCCACCGACATCGTTCCGCCAGTGGAATAAGGGCCTGCGGTGGAGTTTCCACCCGGGTCGCTGAAGTAGATGAGAAGTTGTGCCCCGTTGGAGTCCGCATAGCCCGTGGCGAGGTCGCCTCGCCCGTCTCCATCGAAATCCGCGGAGGCGAGTACCCCAATCTGCGGGACTCCGAAGTAGTCCGTTTGGCCAGTGAAGCTGCTGAAGCTGCCCGTCCCCGTGCCGAGACGGAAGGACAGCACATAGTTGTTCGCGCTGGACTGCCAGGTGAAGGCAACATCGAGGTGGCCGTCCCCGTTGAAATCGCCGGCAGCGACCTTCTGCACGCTGTTGAAGGTGAAGGCATAGCCCTGGGGCGCGAAGACGCCGCTGGCAGTCCCCAGGAGCGCGCGGCAACCCGTCGCGTCCGAGGTGACGAGGTCGGTGATGCCGTCGCCGTTGACGTCGCCGGCGACCAGGTCCCGGAGAGCCGGAACAGCCGTCGGGATGGCCGCGCCGAACGTCCCGTCACCGTGGCCGGGGAACACCTTCGGCCCCCCGGTGGCCAGATCAATCCTGCCGTCCCCGTTGAAATCGCCGGCCACGAATGTGGAGGTCTGCCCGCCACCGATTCCCAGCGTCGTCTGACTGGAGAAACTCCCGTCACCCTGCCCATGCAAGGTGACCACGGAACCTTGAGAGGTCGTGAAGGCCAGGTCCAGGCGGCCGTCGCCATCGAAATCGGCGGTGACGGCGTAAGCCGACTCCAACGTGGTGAACTGGTGAAGAGGGAAAAGGGGCTTCGCGGCCGAAGCGTCTCCCCAGGGCACCAGCAGGACTCCGAGGCCGGCCGCCGCAAGTGTCAGACGGTGCATGGGATGAACCCTCCCGGCGAGTGTCCGAAAGATACCACCACCGCGCCCCGGCGCAACCTGATTCGGCGTGCGGAGGCCATCGTCGCATTGCCACCTAGGTCACAGAGCCCACGGAGTACGGCGACGGCGCTAGACTGCGCCCGGCGTGCGGACCGCCGGCGCGCGAGGGGACCGGATGCACCTGTCACCGTTTGGAGACTGGGGTTTCGCCGGCGTTCACAACGCCTGGGACGCCGTCACCTGGCACGTCCTGCATCGCCATCGCGCTCGCGCCCGCTGACGTGAGCGGCGCCCGGCGATAAACAGGATGCCGACCAGATTGACGGGCGCGACAGCGCCGACGTTGCTGCGCCGCGCTGTCGCGTGGGGCCTCGCGATCCTCCTCTCGTTCGCCTGCGCGGAAGTCGCGCTGCGGATCTTCCAGCGGATCCATCCGACGTTCCTCCTGTCGGAGTCGTCGTACAACCGTTTCCGCGGCCGGCCCGGCGACGTGGTTTTCGGAATGCCGCTGAACTCGGGCGGGTTCAAGGATGTCGAGCATCCGCGCGACAAGCCGGCCGGAACGTACCGCATCGTCGCGCTCGGCGATTCCTTCGCCTTCGGCTCGGTTCCCTACGAGGATAACTACCTGACCCTGCTCGGCCAAAGGCTGAGCACGGAGACGCGCATCGTCGAGGTGATCAACATGGGCGTCTCCGGCGCCGGGCCCCAGGACTATCTCGCACTGCTGCTCGACGAGGGGCTCGCGTACCGGCCCGACCTGGTGCTGGTCTCGTTTTTCGTCGGCAACGACTTCACCGACACCAAGCGCGTGAACCAGTCGTCCCGTCCCCGCTCCGCCGTGGCAACCCTGGTGCGTTCGGTCCACGGTCTCCTGTTCAGGAACGCGGGACTGCTCCCGGCCACCGATCACTACGACGACACGGCGAAGAGCTGGACCGACGACACGTACCTGGCGATGGAGCGCGACCGTACCCGCATCTACGAGCCCGGAGGCACCGGCCGGCGCATCTACCTCGACGCGATCGAGTTCCTGGCGCGCATCCAGTCGGTCTGCGCGGATCACGACATCGGCCTCGCTGTCGTGATCATTCCGGACGAGCTCCAGGTGCGTCCGGACCTGCGCCGACGCGTGATGGGCGCGCCCGGCGACACCACGAAGGGTCTCGACTTCGGCCTCCCCAACCGGTTCCTCGAGGAGCAGCTCACGACCCGTCGCATCGACCACTGCGACCTCCTCGATCGATTCGCGGGTGCATCCGAGCGCGAAGTGCTGTACAAACCCAACGACAGTCACTGGAATCTCGCGGGGAACCGTCTCGCCGCCGACGTCCTCGCCGGGTTTCTCGCGCCTGGACTGCAAGGAGCCCCGAAATGAGATCGGACACGCATCGGTTCGGAGCCTTCGCACCGGCCCTTCCGACCGCGTTCCTCGCGGCGGCGCTCATCACGGGACTGACCGCGGTGCCGCTCGAAGGCTCGGCTGCCGCGAGCGCACCCGCGGCGCCTTCCTGCGACCATTTCACGCTGGAGAAGATTCCCCTCGACGCGACCCGCCAGGAGCTCGACGCGCTCGGCCTCGGCAAGATCGAAACCACCGCACAGACGAGCGTCGAGACGAACCTGCGTGTGAAGCGCCCCAAGCACCAGGACATCTACATCACTCTCCACCACGACCGCGTCGCGAACGTCTACATCGTCTCCTACGTCAATAAGACGTCGGCCGAAGCGTTGCTCGCCGATTTGAAGGCCCGCTGGGGTGAACCGGAGGTGGTGAACGCCGGCGACAAGGATCGCTTCCCCGTCACGGCGCGGACCTGGTCCCGTTCCGACTGTCCCGCCTACGGAGGCTATGCCTTCAACGGCGGGTCGGTTGCGGTGCTCCTGAGCTCCTCGCCGTCGCTCCTCGATTATTTCCGCGACCCGAAGGCGGAGATTCCCGAAATCATCCGCTGAGCGGAGCCGGTCCGACGGCGCGGCCGGCCCCGCCGGAGATCGGGCGCGCGTGTCTTCGGACATTCCTGCGCCTAGAATCCCGGGCAGGCTTTTCTCCGTCCCGCGCCGGAGACTTCGCGCCTGCACGGAGACGACATGCCGAAATCGAGTTCGCGATCCGAGATGCCCTACCGGACGCTGGGCCGCACGGGGGAGAAGGTCTCCGCCATCGGCCTCGGCGGCTGGCACCTGAGCCGCAAGAAGGTCACCGCCGCGCTCGCCGTCCGCCTCGTCCGCACCGCCGTCGACCGCGGCCTCAACTTCATGGACAACTCCTGGGATTACACCGACGGGCTCAGCGAGCGCCGCATGGGGAAGGCGCTGCGCGACGGCTACCGCAGGAAGGTCTTCCTGATGACCAAGATCGACGGGCGATCGAAGAAGGAGGCCGCCCGTCAGCTCGAGGACTCGCTGCGGCGCCTCGAGACCGACTGCATCGACCTCGTGCAGCACCACGAGGTGCTGCGCTTCGACGACCCGCACCGCATCTTCGACCCGGAGGGAGCGAACGCCGCTCTCGTCGAAGCGAAGAAAGCCGGGAAGCTCCGCTACATCGGCTTCACCGGCCACAAGGACCCGCACATCCACCTGCACACGCTGGAAGTGGCCGAAGAGAACGGCTTCCGCTTCGACACCGTGCAGATGCCGCTCAACGTCATGGATGCGCACTACCGCAGCTTCGAGCGGCTCGTCCTGCCGCGGCTCGTCGAGGAGCGCATCGGCGTCCTCGGGATGAAGAGCATGGCGAACGGCATCATCCTGAAATCCGGGACGGTGACGGCGATCGAGTGCCTGCACTACGCGCTGAGCCTGCCGACGTCGGTCGTCATCACCGGCATCGACAGCCTGAAGATCCTCGACCAGGCCTTCGAGGCGGCCGCCACCTTCCGATCGCTGACCCCGGCGAAGCGCCGGTCGCTGCTGGCGCGCACGCGGCGGGCGGCCTCGGACGGCGGCTTCGAGCTGTTCAAGACGACATCGCTCTTCGACGCCACCGCGACGCACCCGGCCTGGCTCGGCGACGAACCGCCGCGCCTGCAGCAGGAGAAGCCGCAGTAAGGGATGCCGGAATCCACTGACCCCGGGATCCTGCGGATCCCTGATCGAAATGCGGCCGCGGCGGGACAAGAATTCAACGGGGCCGCGGACCCGATCCGGCGGCCCGGTGGTGGGGACGGAGCCTTTGCGTGGGCTGGTTCAACGACACGTTCGAGCTGCAGCGCGGCGGCGGAGCCGGCAACGTGCGCCCGATGGAGGGGCTGCGCGGCTTCGCCGTGTTCCTCGTCTTCTTCGTCCACTACACCGCGCTGGTCAAGCCGTGGATCGCGGGCTCGCCCGCGACTCTGTCGCTGGCGCGCGGGCTGCACGACATCGGCGGGACGGGGGTCGATCTCTTCTTCGTCCTGAGCGGCTATCTCATCTACGGCTCGCTCATCGCACGCGAGCAGCGCTTCTTCAAGTTCATGTCGCGGCGCGTCGAGCGCATCTATCCCGCCTTCGCGGCCGTCTTCGCCGTCTACCTCCTGCTGTCGTTCCTCTTCCCGCAGGAGAACAAGATCCCGTCGCCGTGGCCGCACGGGCTGCTGTACGTGGCGCAGAACCTCCTGCTGCTGCCGGGCATCGTGCCGATCGACCCGATGATCACCGTGGCGTGGTCGCTGTCGTACGAGATGTTCTACTACCTCGCCATCCCGCTCCTCATCGTGCTGCTCGGCCTGAGGAGCCGCCGCATCCGCTGGCGCCTGCTCATCTTCCTCGGGCTGGCCTGGGGCTTCGCCCTGCTGTGCGCCTTCACCGACGGGCCGATCAAGCTCATCATGTTCATCGCCGGCATCATTCTCTACGAGGTGATGCAGAGCCCGCTCGTCCTGACCCCGGCGAGCGGCGGCAGCCTCGCGGCCCTCGTCATCGGACTCTCCTGCATGCTGCTGCGGACCGACGGCCCGGCCTGGCTTGCGCTGAAGGAATGGGTCCTGTTCGTCGCCTTCTTCCTGCTGTGCCTCACCTGCTTCCGCGCTCCGGAGGACTGGCTGCCGCGCGCCTTCGCCTGGACGCCGCTGCGCTGGCTCGGGAACATGAGCTACTCGTATTACCTCGTCCACGGTCTCGCCCTCAAAGGCTCGTTCCTGGCGCTGTCGCGGGCGCTGCCGCCCGAGACGGTCGGGGCCTGGGTGTTCTGGCCGCTGCTGCCTCTGATGTTCGCCTGGACGCTCCTCCCCTCGGCGGGGCTGTTCGTGCTGGTGGAGCGTCCCCTTTCCCTCGCACCCCGGCGGGCCCGCATCCCCCGGCCGGCGGGGGCGTCCGCGCCGGCCGCCGGCCGCGCCCGTTGACAAAAGAGCCGGGTGGTTGTTGGATGTTCCGTCCCCACAGGACGTGAAGGAGCCGGACGTGCGCACCCGAAGCACGGCCTACGTCATTTCGTTCGCCGCCCTCACGGCGGCGGTTCTCGTGCGGTGGCTGCTCGACCCGCTGCTGCACGACTTCATGCCGTTCGTCACCTTCATGGTGGCGATCGCGGCGAGCGTGTGGGCCGGCGGCTGGCGCCCGGCCGCGATCGTCGCGATCGCCGGCTACCTCATCGGCGCCACCCTGTTCGTCGGGCCGCGGGGATCGATGCTGCTGACCGATCCGCGCGAGGCGCTGCGGCTGGCCGGCTACCTGGTCACCGCCGCCATCATCATCGGGTTCGGCGAGGCGATGCACGCCGCGCGGCACCGCTTCGAGGCGCTCCTGAGCGAGCGCGGCGCGGAGCGCACCGCCTCCGCGCCGACCGCGGCCGCGGCGGGTCTGGCGCCGGCCTCCGCCCGGCCGGCGGGAGGCCATGGCCTGCTCGACCTGAGCCTGGTCGCGTTCGGGCTCACCCTGTTGGTCCTGCTCGTCGGCGGCGGGCTCGCGTACATGAACCTGCGCCGGGTGGCGCAGAACGAGTCGCGGGAGGGACACACCCTCGAGGTGGAGCGCGACCTGGATCTCCTGCTGCGCCGGCTGACCGAGGCGGAGACGGGACAACGCGGCTACCTGCTGGCGGAGGATCCGAAGTACCTGGAGCCCTACCAGACGGCGATCGCCCAGATCGACCAGATCCTCGAGCGCCTGCGGCTGCTGACCGCCGAGGACCTCGTGCAGCGCAGGCGCCTGGCGCAGCTCACGGACCACATCGCGGGCAAGCGGGACGAGATGAGCCGCACGCTCGACCTGGCGCAGGCCGACGACCGCGAAGGAGCGCTGCGCATCATCCGGAGCGACGAAGGGCAGGGGCTGATGACCGAGGTGCGCGGCTCCATCGGCGTGATGCGCTCGATGGAGGAGGCGCTGATGCGCCGCCGCTCCGCCGAGTCCGACGCCAGCATCCGCACCACCAGCCTGCTGCTCGGCCTGACGACCATCCTGGGCGTCCTCATGGTCTGCGTCGCCTTCGAGTTCAGCCGGCAGAGCCTGCGCGTGCAGCGGCGCGGCGCCGACCTCATCGCCGATGAGCGCGAGCGGCTGCGGGTCACCCTCGCGAGCATCGGCGACGCCGTCATCGTCACCGGCGTCGACGGCCGCATCGCCTTCCTCAACGCGGTGGCCGAGGCGCTGACCGGCTGGACGCAGAGCGAGGCCGCGGGACGGCCGCTCGGGGAGGTCTTCCACCTGCTCGACGAGACCACCCGCGCCCGCCAGGAGGCGCCGGGGCTGCGGGCGATGCGCGACGGGGTCATCGTCGGCGTCGGCAACCACGCCGTGCTCGTCCGCAAGGACGGCTCGGAGCGGCCGATCGACGACAGCGCCTCCCCCATCCGCGACGCGCGCGGGGCCGTGGTCGGCTGCGTCCTGGTGTTCCGCGACATCACCGAGCGGCGCGCCGTCGAGCGCCGCATGCGGGGCCTGCTGGAGGAGCTGCAGGTCGGCGACCGGCGCAAGAACGAGTTCCTGGCGATCCTGGCGCACGAGCTGCGCGGGCCTTTGGCGCCGCTGCGCAACTCGCTCGAGATCCTGAAGCGGTCCGGCGGCGACCGCGACCTCGTCCAGACGTCGGTCGGGACCATGGACCGGCAGCTCCGGCATCTGGTGCGCCTGGTGGACGAGCTCATCGACATCAGCCGCATCAACCGCGACACCATCGAGCTGCGCAAGGACACCGTCGAGCTGGGGCCGGTGGTGCAGCAGTCGGTGGAGGCCTGCCGGCCGATCGCGGAGTCGGCCCATCAGAGCGTCTCGGTGCACCTGCCCGACGAGCCGATCCGGCTGCACGCCGACCCGGTGCGGCTCGCCCAGGTGTTCGGCAACCTCCTCGGCAACGCCAGCAAGTTCACGCAGCCCGGGGGCTCGATCGCGCTCGAGGCCGAGCGCGAGGGGAGCGACGTGATCGTGAAGGTCCGCGACACCGGCATCGGCATCCCGCGCGAAAGCCTCGGCCGCGTGTTCGAGATGTTCACCCAGCTCGACCAGAGCCTGGAGCGCTCGCAGGGCGGCCTGGGCATCGGCCTGACGCTGGTGAAACGACTCGTCGAGCTGCACGACGGCTCGGTCGAGGCGCACAGCGAGGGTCGGGGCCGCGGCAGCGAGTTCGTCGTGCGGCTGCCGGCCCTCTCCGAGGGTCCGGGCGGCGCCGGGAATGGTTCGCGGCCGGGCCCGTCTCCCTCCTGACCGGGCTCCGAAGAATCCTCACGCAATCTACCGGGTTCTACGGAGGCCCGTACAAGCGTGGCGGTGTTAATCTTCCCGCCAATCCCAGGTCTGACAGGCTCGACCGTTGCAACGCAAGGAGAGGCGATGACGAAGGCGGCGCACGCGAAGGCCACCCACCCCCGACTTGCCAAGGCTCCGACCGGCATCCACGGGCTCGACGAAATCACCGACGGCGGACTGCCGCTCGGCCGTCCGACGCTGGTCTGCGGCAGCGCCGGCTGCGGCAAGACGCTCTTCGCGATGGAGTTCCTGGTGCGGGGAGCGACCCAGTACGACGAGCCGGGGGTCTTCATGGCGTTCGAGGAGACGGCCGAGGAGCTGGCGCAGAACGTCCGCTCGCTCGGCTTCGACCTCGAGAGCCTGGTCCGGCAGAGGAAAGTCGCCGTGGATTACGTCCGCGTCGAGCGCGGCGAGATCGAGGAGACCGGCGAATACGACCTCGAGGGGCTGTTCATCCGCCTCGGGCACGCCATCGACCAGATCGGCGCGAAGCGGGTCGTCCTCGACACGCTGGAGGTGCTGTTCGGCGGGCTGCAGAACGAGGCGGTCCTGAGGTCGGAGATGCGGCGGCTGTTCCGCTGGCTCAAGGACCGGAAGGTCACGGCGGTCATCACCGGCGAGCGGGGGGACGGCAGCCTGACCCGGCACGGGCTCGAGGAATACGTCTCCGACTGCGTCATCCTCCTCGACCACCGGGTGATCAACGAGGTCTCGACGCGGCGCATGCGGGTCGTGAAGTACCGCGGCTCGGCGCACGGCACGAACGAATACCCCTTTCTCATCGACGAGGACGGCTTCAGCGTCCTGCCGATCACCTCGGTCGGCCTGCAGCACACGGTCAGCGACGAGCGCGTGCCGAGCGGCGTCGCCCGTCTCGACGCGATGCTGGACGGGCAGGGGTACTACCGCGGCAGCACCATCCTGGTCAGCGGCACCGCCGGCAGCGGCAAGAGCAGCCTCGCGGCCCACTTCGTGGACGCCGCCTGCCGGCGCGGCGAGCGCTGCCTGTACCTGGCCTTCGAGGAGTCGCCGAAGCAGATCGCGCGCAACATGCGCTCCATCGGCCTCGACCTCGACCCGTGGGTGAAGAAGGGGCTCCTCGAGTTCCACGCCGCGCGCGCCAGCATGCACGGGCTCGAGATGCACCTCGCGACCATCCACAAGCTGGTGCGCGACGTGGAGCCGCGCATCATCGTCATGGACCCGATCACGACGCTCCACCAGGTCGGCGCCTCGCACAAGGACGTCACCGGGAGCCTCACCCGCCTCATCGATTTCTGGAAGATGCAGGGCATCACGGCGCTTCTGACCAGCCTGACCCACGGAGGGCACCACCTGGAGGCGACCGATGTGGAGATCTCCTCGCTCGTCGACACCTGGCTCCTGCTGCGCGACATCGAGCTGAACGGCGAGCGCAACCGGGGCATGTACGTCCTTAAGTCGCGCGGCATGGCGCACTCCAACCAGGTGCGCGAGTTCCTCCTGACCAGCCGCGGCATCGAGCTGAACGATGTCTATCTCGGCGCGGAGGGGGTGCTCACCGGGTCGGCGCGCCTGGCGCAGGAGGCGCGCGAGAAGGCGGCGGCCCTGCAGAAGCAGCAGGACATCGAAGCGAAGCAGCGCGAGCTGGAGCGCAAGCGGCTGGCGCTGGAGGCGCGCATCGAGGCGCTGCGGCGGGAGTTCGAGGCGGAGGCCGAGGAGCTGCAGCGGCGCCTGGGCGAGGACCGCTCGGCCACCGAAGTCTCCCGCCTGGACCGCGTGCGCATGAGCATCAGCCGCAAATCGGACGACGGGTCGGGAGTGCCGAGGACGCTTTCCCGACCGCGCAAACCCCAGGAGGAGCACCGCGCATGAGCAAGCCGGCCACGACACGGCGTTCGGAACCGGCGGCGAAGCCCCCGGTGGACGAGATGTGGGAGCTGCGGCTGTACGTCGCGGGGCAGACCCCGAAATCGGTCGCGGCCTTCTCCAACCTCAAGAACCTGTGCGAGACCTACCTCCCCGGCAAGTACCGCATCGAAGTCATCGACCTCATGAAGCATCCGCAGCTCGCCGCCGGCGATCAGATCGTGGCCATCCCGACTCTGGTGCGCAAGCTCCCGGAGCCGCTGCGGCGCATCGTGGGGGACCTGCGCAACACCGAGCGCACCCTCGTCGGACTGAACCTGCGCCCCGCCGCCTCCCCCGGGACCGAACATTGAGAGCGACGCCGCCATGACCAGGAGAAAACACGATTCCTCCCGCGAGTTCGAGGAGCTGCTGCACCGCCCCGATCCGCACAAGCTCTACGTGCTGCGCCTGTACGTGAGCGGCAGCAAGCCGCGCTCGCGGCAGGCCATCGCCACCCTGTCCACCCTGTGCCGGGAGCACCTCGCGGGCAAGGTCGACCTCGAGGTGATCGACGTCGACGAGGACCCGAAGCTCGCGCGGCGCGAGCAGATCTTCGCCCTGCCGACGCTCGTCCGAGAGATGCCGGAGCCGCTGCGCCGCTACATCGGCGATCTCGCCGACGTCGAGCGGCTGCTCCTCGGCCTCGACGTGGAGACCAGGAGCGCGCCGTGAACGGCTTCGACGCGGACCGCGAACGCAATGCCCGGCGCACGCCTCCGCCGCCTCCCGGCGCGCCCCCGCCGGACATGACCCTCGAATCGCTGCGCGCGGCCAATCGGTCCCTCTCCGCCCGTCTCGAGGAGGCCGAGGAGACGATCCACGCCATCCGCCAGGGAGCGGTGGACGCTTTCGTGCTCGAGGAGACGGGACGGCACAAGGTCTACACCCTCGAAGGGGCGGACCGGCCGTACCAGGTGTTCGTCGAGGAGATGCAGCAGGGGGTGGCGACGCTTCTCACCGACGGGACCGTCCTGTACGCCAACCGGCGCCTGGCGGAGCTCCTGCGGGTGTCAAACGAGACCCTCGTGGGCAAGGCGGTGCGCGATCACGTCGTCCCCGAGTGCCTGGCGGCGTACGACGACCTGCTCGAGCGCGGCCGCGGCGGCGTGGCCCGCGGCGAGCTGCGGCTGCGCCAGGGACACGGAGACGAGGTCCCCGCCTACCTGACGTTCCGGCTGCTTCCCGGCGAAAACGAGGCGGTGCTCGGCCTGTTCGTCACCGACCTGACGCGCGAAAAGCAGACCGAGAGCCTGGCGGCCGCGCAGGAAGCCCTGCGCGAGGCGGACCGGCGCAAGAACGAGTTCCTGGCGATGCTGGCGCACGAGCTGCGCAACCCGATGGCGCCGATCCGAAACGCCGTCAGTATCCTGAGGGTCACGGGAGGGAATCCCGAATCGGTCCGTTCCATGTGCTGCATGCTCGAGCGCCAGGTCGGCCAGATGGTGCGCCTCGTCGACGATCTGCTCGACGTCAGCCGCATCACCCGCGACCGCATCGAGCTGCGGCGGGAGCGCGTGGAGCTGGCCTCGGTCCTGAACCAGGCGGTCGAGTCGGTGCGCCCGCATTTCCGCAACGGCCGGCACACGATCTCGCTCGACCTCCCCGAGGAGCCGGTCTGGCTCGACGCCGACCCGGTGCGTCTCACCCAGATCTTCACCAACCTCCTCGACAACGCCTGCAAGTACATGGAGCCGGGGGGCCGCGTCTGGCTCAGCGCCGAAACCGCCCCCGCCCGCGCCGGCAACATCGCGGCGCCGGCCGGGACGACGGGCGAGGTCGTGGTGCGGGTGCGCGACGCGGGGATCGGCATCCCCGCGGAGCAGCTGTCGCGCATCTTCGAGATGTTCACCCAGGTCGACACGTCGCTCGAGCGCCGCAGCACCGGGCTCGGGATCGGACTGACCCTGGTGAGCCGGCTCGTCGAGCTGCACGGCGGGCGGGTCGAGGCCAGAAGCGAAGGGCCCGGAACCGGAAGCGAATTCGTGGTGACTCTGCCGACGGCCGGCCCTCCCGCCGTGAGGCAGGACGCGCGGGAAGGAGACCGACCGATGAAGCGTTACCGCATGCTGGTGGTGGACGACAACCGGGACTCCGCGGAGTCCCTCGCCCTGCTCCTGAAGCTGACCGGACACGAGACCCACACCGCCCTCGACGGCGAGGCGGCTCTCACGGCGGCCCAGGAGACCAAGCCTGACGTGGTGCTCCTGGACATCGGCATGCCGAAGCTCAACGGCTACGACGCCTGCCGCAAAATCCGCTCCGAACCGTGGGGCCAGAGCATGATCCTGATCGCCCAGACCGGCTGGGGCCAGGAAGACGATCGGCGCCGCACGGAAGAAGCCGGCTTCGACGGCCACGTGGTCAAGCCGGTGGACCCGGACGACCTGATGAAGATGGTCGCCCGCCTGTCCTTGTCCCGCGCCCGCGAGTAGATCCCGGACGCACCTTGATTCTGTAGGTCCCACGCGCGTATACACGGGCGCCAAGGAGGATCCCCGTGAACACGCGCCGCCAGTTCCTCATCCGGGCCCCGCTCGGTTTCCTCGTCACCGCCGCGACGCTCGGGCGTGACCGCGCCGGGAGCGCTCCCGAAGCGGACCCGCCGCCGCAGACCACACCGGGAGCCCCGCCGACCTTCGGCACCGGCACGGGGTCGGGTCCGGCCGTGACGCCCGCGACCTTCGCCGAGGCCGAGAGGCTGGTGCAGGTGACCCTGAGCGACGACGAGCGGCGGCAGGCGGCCGCGTCGTGGCGCCAGTCGATGGCGCCATACCTCGAGCGGCGCACGGGACCGCGGCGGGTGACGCTCGACGACGCCGACGCGCCGGCCCTGCTCTGGAACCCGATGCTCCCCGGGATCCCGGTCCTGCCGAAGCAGGATCGCTTCGTCCGCACGCCCGGTGACCCGGGACCGGTTCCCAAAACCGACGACGCCATCGCCTACGCCCCGGTCGCGCACCTGTCGCGCTGGGTCGAGGCGCGCCGCATCACCTCCGAGCGGCTGACGACGATCTACGTCGACCGCATCGCCCGCTTCGACGCTCGGCTGCGCGCGATCATCACCCTGACGAGCGACCACGCGCTCAAGCGGGCGCGCCAGGCGGATCGGGAGATCGCGGCCGGAAGGTACCGCGGGCCGCTGCACGGCATCCCGTACGGCGTGAAGGATCTCCTCGACACGAAGGGAATCGCCACGACCTGGGGCGCCGAGCCGTTCCGCGACCGCGTCCCTGCGGCCGACTCCGCCGTGGTGCGCCGGCTCGACGCGGCGGGTGCGGTGCTCGTGGCGAAGCTGTCGCTGGGGGCGCTCGCCCTCAACGACATCTGGTTCGGCGGGCAGACGATGAATCCGTGGCTGCCCGAAGAAGGGGCCTCCGGCTCCAGCGCCGGCCCCGGCGCGGCGACCGCCGCTGCGCTGGTGGCCTTCTCCATCGGCAGCGAGACCGGCGGCAGCATCGTCAGCCCCGCCATGCGCTGCGGCCTGACCGGGCTGCGCCCGACGTTCGGGCGCGTCGCGCGCACCGGCGCCATGACGCTGTGCTGGTCGCTCGACAAGCTCGGGCCGATGACGCGCGGCGTCGAGGACGCCTTCCTCGTGCTCAAGGCCATCGACGGCCCTGACGGCGGAGATCCCTCGAGCGTGAAGAGCCGGCTCGACTTCGATGCCACCGCCCCCGTGAAGGGGCTCAAGGTGGGCTACGTCGCCAGGTGGATGGACGAGCCGCCTTCGACCGATGTCGATCGCAAGACACTCGACGTCATGCGCCGCCTCGGAATGGAGGTGCGCGAGGTGACTCTCCCCGACTGGCCGTTCTCGTCGCTCTATCCCATCCTCTTCGCCGAGGGGGCCGCCTCGTTCGAGGCGCTGGCCCTCGACGGCCGCCTCTCGACCCTCAAGATGCAGGTGAAGGATGCCTGGCCGAACCTCTTCCGCCAGGCGCGCTTCCTGTCGGCCGTGGACGTCATCCAGGCGGACCGCCTGCGCCGCAAGGTGGCGCTCCTCATGGCGCGCCTGTTCCGCGACGTGGACCTGCTCCTGGTCCCGTCGCTGCGCGACGAGCAGCTCACCATCACCAACTTCACCGGCCACCCGTCGCTGACCCTGCGGGCCGGCTTCGTGGAGGTGGGCGAGGCGCGCAGCGACTGGGCCCCCGACCAGGACCATCCCCTCCCGAAGTTCGACCCGCCGCGCCGTGTGCCGCACGGCATCACCCTCATCGGGCGCCTGTTCGACGACGGGCTCCTGGGCCGGGTGGGCGTGGCGCTCGAGCGCGCCTTCGGAGTCGCCGCGGAGCATCCCGCGGGCTTCTGAGCCCGATCCTCTGAGATCGTTGGGGCGCGCGGGTCAGGAAATACCTGCAATCGGGGCAAGACAGCGGGCATCGTCGGCTGCGGCTCCTAGAATTCCTCCATGGAGCCCGAGCGACCCCGCCGACCCGCGCCGCCACCCGATCGCCCCGCCCTGCCGCCCGAGCCCCCGAAGAGCGGGCTGCACAGGCTCGCCGACCGGACCTTTGGCCGCCTCGGACGGACCCGGCTCGGGCGCGTGGCGGTGAATTCCTTCGCGGGCTGGTGGTCCGACAACATCCCCAGGATGGGGGCGGCGCTGGCCTACTACACCCTGTTCGCGCTCGCGCCGGTGCTCATCATCGCCATCGCGGTGGGGGGGTTGGTGTGGGGATCGGACCAGGTGCGCAGCCAGATCATCGGGCAGATCGCCTCGCTGATGGGGCCCGAGGGCGCGCAGACCATCGAAGGGATGCTGGCCGCCGCCGCGAAGACCTCGCCGAGCGCGCTCGTGATGATCGCCGGGATCGCCACCTTCTTCGCCGGCGCGACCGGGGCGTTCCTCGAGCTGCAGGCGGCGCTCGACACCGTCTGGCGCGTCACTCCGCTGCAGCACACCAACGCCGTGCGCGACTTCGTCACGCAGCGGCTGATCTCCGCCGGGCTCGTCCTCGGGTTCGCCTTCCTGCTGCTGGTCGCCCTGGTGATCAGCGCCGCCTTGAGCGCGGTCTCGAAGTTCGCCAGCGGCGTCCTGCCGGGCCCCGACTGGATCTGGAAGATCGCCGACGTCGGCATCTCGCTCGTGGTGATTTCCTTCCTGTTCGCGATGATCTACAAGTTCATGCCGTACGAGCGGCTGCCGTGGCGCGACGTCTGGGCCGGCGCCGCGGTCGCGGCCGCGCTCTTCGTCGTGGGGAAGACCCTGGTCGGACCGTATTTCGCGGGCAGCTCCTTCATCTCCTCCTACGGCGCCGCGGGCTCGGTGATCGTGGTGCTGGTCTGGGTCTACTGGTCCACGCAAATCCTCCTGCTCGGAGCCGAGGTGACGCGCGCCTTCGTGAAGGAGTTCTCTCCGGAGCCGCCGCCGGTCTCCGTGGGCCCGAGGAGGATCGTGTCGCGCGCATGAGCCGCAAGTCGCTCCTCATGACGGCCGCCTGCCGGGATCTCGCCATCCTCAACTACGAGGTCGATCGCTCGGTGCTGGCCGATCGCGTGCCCCCCGGGTGCGAGCTGGACGACTGGCAGGGCAGGCACTTCGTCACCATCACCGGCCTGCGCTTCCTGCGCCCGCGCTTCCTCGGCGTGTCGTTGCCGTTCCTCGCCGAGGCGATCGAGGTGAACCTCGGCTTCCACGTGCGCCGCCACGCCGGCGGCGCCTGGCGGCGCGGCATCGCCCTCATCAAGGAGCTGTCGTCGGGGCGGGTCTTCGCGTTCCTGGCGAAGAGCCTGTTCGGCGACGGCGGCCTGGTCCTGCCGATGCGGCATGCGGCCCTGTCGGCCGCCGGCCACGACGGCCGGCTGCTCACCTACGGCTGGAGGCGGCGCGGCGCCTGGGAGAGCCTGTCGGTCCGCTCCCAGGGCCCCCCGATCGCGGTGGAGGAGGAGAGCGAAGAAGCGTTCCTCCTGGATCGCTCCTGGGGCTTCACGCAGAAGCACGGCTCGACGTACGAGTTCCAGATCGAGCACCCGCGCTGGCGCCTGTTCCGCGGCGACGCGGCCACGCTCGAGGCCGACATCCCCCGCCTGTTCGGGCCGGAGTTCATGGAAGCGCTCTGCTTCCCGCCCCGCACCGCCTTGACGGCCGACGGCTCTTCCGTCATCGTCCGGCAGCGCCACCGCATCGGCTGATCCGCCGTCCGGCGCGCGCACCGGACTCCATGTGAACGCGGGCGAAGGGGGCACGACTCTCGTCAGGGGTCTCGGAACCCTCGACGTCGCCTTCATCACCTTCAACTGCCTGGTCGGGTCGGCGATCTTCATCGCCGCCGGCATCGTGCCGCGCGCCGTGCCGCATCCCTGGCTGATGCTGCCGTTGTGGATCGCCGGAGGCCTCCTCTGCCTCGCCGGCGTCGCCACGTATTGCGAGCTCGGGACCATGTTCCCGGAGGCGGGAGGCCAGTACCAGTACCTGAAGGAAGCGTACGGACCCCTCTGGGGGTTCCTCTACGGCTGGACCGCGTTCCTGGTCATCCAGTCGGGCGTGATCGCCTACATCAGCGTGGCGGGTGCGGACGGGCTGGGGACGATCTGGCCGGCCCTCTCCTCGTCGCACACGCTGGTCGCGGTGCCGTTCGGCGGTGCGACCTGGAGCATCCAGGGGAGCCAGGCGGGGGGCGCGGCGCTGATCGCGACCATCACGTTCATCAACTATTTCGGGCTGCGCGCCGGCGCCGGCCTGCAGAACGCCATCGGGGCGGTGAAGATCGGCTCGCTGCTCGCCTTCATCGGCTTCGGACTCGCGGCCGCGCCGGCGGCCCCCGACCCGTGGCGCCAGCCGCTGCCTCCCGGGCTGCCGTGGTCCGCGCTCGCGGTCGGGATGATCGGCGTCCTCTGGTGCTACGACGGCTTCTACCAGGCCGGCTTCGCCGCCGGCGAGATCCGCGACCCGTCGAGAAACCTGCCGCGCGGCATGATCCTCGGGGTGGTCGCGACCATCCTTCTTTACGCTCTCGTGAACGTCGTCTACCTGCGCGCCCTGCCGCCGCGCGCTCTCGGGGACGCGCCGCGCCTCGGCGAAGCGGCGGCGACCGCCCTTTTCGGCGGCCTCGGCGGGCGTCTCATGTCGGCGGCGGTGCTGGTGTCGATCCTCGGCTGCCTCGCCACCTGCATCCTGACCGCGGCGCGCATCTACCTGCCGATGGCGCAGGACGGGCTCTTCTTCCGCTCGCTCGCCCGCATTCATCCGGTGCATCGCACGCCCGGGCCGGCCCTCGTCGCGCAGGCGCTGTGGGCGAGCGTGCTCGCCTGCAGCGGCTCGTACGAGCAGCTCGGCACCTACACCATCTTCGCGACGTTTCTCTTCCACGCGGGAAACGGGCTCGCCGTCTTCGTGCTGCGATACACCCAGCCCGGACGAGCGCGGCCGTATCGCGCCTGGGGGTACCCTTTGACCCCGGCGCTGTTCATCCTGATGTCGCTCGCCTTCGTCGTCAGCACGCTCCTGCAGCGACCACGGGAGTCGCTCCTGGGGCTCGGGCTCGTGGCGCTGGGGCTTCCGGCTTACGCGTGGTGGCGCCGGGACGGCGCGTGGAGGAAAGAACGATGTTCGACCTGACACTCCTGATCGAGGACCGTCCCGGCGCGCTCGCCGACATGGGAGAGACGCTCGGGCGCGCCGGCGTGAGCCTCGAAGGAGGCGGCGCCTGGGTCGTGGACGGGCGCGGGCACGCGCATTTTCTCGTCGAGGACGGGTCCGCGGCGCGGCGCGCGCTCGAAGCGGCCGGCATCCGCGTGCTGCAGACGCGCGAGGTGATCGCCGTCCGGCTGAAGCAGGCGGTCCCCGGCCAGCTCGGGCTGCTGACCCGCCGCATGGCCGACGCCGGCGTCAACATCGAGGTCCTGTACAGCGACCACGATCACCGGCTGATCCTCGTCGTCGACGACCCGGACCACGCCCGTCCGGTGGCCGAGGCGTGGATGCGGGAGACGGCGCCGCGCTGAACGTGGTCGTTCTCCCCTGTATATACTCGGCGGGATTGCCGCAGCGGGGGAGGCATGAGCAGAATCGTGGCGAACAGGGGGGTGGCCCGATGATCGTCGCGGCGGCGACGGCGCTCGAGCGCCTGCGCGCCGGCAACCGCCGCTTCGTCGAGGACCTGCGCCGCAACCAGTCGAACCGCGAGCGGCGCAACGCGCTGACCACCGGGCAGGAGCCGTTCGCCATCGTCCTCGGCTGCTCGGATTCGCGCGTCCCGGCCGAGATCGTCTTCGACCAGGGGCTCGGCGATCTCTTCGTCATCCGCGTGGCGGGAAACATCGTCGCCCCGTCGCAGGTGGCGAGCATCGAGTTCGCCGCCGCCCGCTTCGGCACGCGCCTGGTGGTCGTCCTCGGGCACTCGCAGTGCGGCGCCATCCAGGCGGCGCTCGAGGAGCTGGCCCGACCGGCGGACAGCCGCACCGAGATGTTCAAGGCCATCGTCGATCGGGTCCGGCCCGCGGTGGAGTCGGCCGTCGCGCAGCACGGGGCGGGGGGAGATCCCGGCACCGTCTCCTCCGAGGCGGTGCGCGCCAACGTGAGCCGCTCGGTGTCGCTCCTGACGCGCGGCTCGGAGCTCATCGAACGCATGGTGCAGCACGACGGGCTGCGCGTGGTGGGCGCCGAGTACTCCCTCGAAACCGGCGTCGTCGATTTCTTCGACGGGGTCTGAAGCGGGCGGCCGGGAACCTGAGCGGTCCCGGCCGCCCCTGAACCCGGTTACTGCTTGTTCATGTCCTCGCCCTTCTCCAGCTTGGCGATCATCCGCTGCACGTTCGCCTTGTTGATGTCATCCGGGGCGACCAGCAGCGACTGCTTCGCGAACTTCAGCGCCGACTTGTAGTCCCCCATCGCCGAGTACGAGCGGGCGATGCCGAGATCGAGCGGCCACTTGTTCGGCATGCGCTTCGACGCCGCCTGGAAGACGGCGAGCGCCTCCTGCGGCTTCCCTTCGCGGATCATCGGCCGGGCGTACTGGTAGATGTCCACGGGGGACGTGGCCGGGCTGGCGAGCGCTTTGGTCATGGTCACCTGCGCCTCGGCGGTCTTGCCCTGCGCTTTCTGCACCTTGGCCAGCGTGCTCAGCGTGTTGAAGTTCTCCTCTCCTCCCTGGGCCGGGTCCGCCCCGGTCTTCGCCCACTGCTCGGCGTCGTCGAGGTGCACCTTCTGCTCGGCGAGGTAGTCGGCCGCCTGCTGGAAGCCGTGGTAGTCGAATCCCGCCGACGACTGCAGCTCGTGCTTCATGGCCTGGTAGTAGACCTCGGAGATGTTCGGCAGCTTGATGGCGATCGGGACGCGCAGGTCCTCCCACTCCAGCGCCAGCACGGTCGAGTCGGGCTGCCGGTCGATGAAGTCGTAGGTGAGCCACTCGCGGTAGGGGTTCGCGGCCGGCTTCACGTTGACGCGCAGCGCGTCCTCCGACTCGTTGTAGAAGTATGAGCCCCACGCGGTGGAGTTCTTCGAGAAGATGACGGTCCACTCCTTCTCGCCGGCGAGGAAGTGCAGGCCGTAGGTGCCGGCCGGCAGCGGCTTCCCTTCCACCGTCACGTCGTGCGAGAACGTGACGGCGGTGTTCTCGTTGGCCCCGCCGCGCCACGGGCACTTCTTGCCGCAGGTGCCGAAGCCCTCCTCCTTGTACCCGTACGGGACGAGGCCGCCCCAGATCTTGCCGTGGCGGTCGCTGCCGTCGGGAGCGTGCACGTCGGGGCTGGAGTAGTTGACGCTCACCGACACCGGCCCCATGTACTGCGTGACGATCGCCCTCTCGTTGTCGCCGCTCGGCGGCAGGGTCAATCCCTGCGCCAGCGCTGGCGCGGCGGGCAGCAGCGCCAGGAGTGCGGCGAGGCCGAGGGCGACGAGGCCGAAGCGTGGTGCGAACCGGACGGGTGCGGAAAAGAAACGGTGCATGGACACTCCTGTTGAGAAGCGGCGGGATGCGCGCAGCCTTTCGCAGGCCGGACCAGGGCTCATGCCTCGAGTCGGATCGCCGCCGGCCCCGCTCGCACCGGCCGGTGGTCCTCCGACTCCCTGCGCGTGGATGAATCAGGCGGAATCTTGCGCGGCCCCGGTCCCGCGAGTCAACCCCGGTCCCGTAGAAGTCACGACGGCCATAGGTCCACCGCCGTTGTATCCTGCGCGGGCGATGGCGCGTCGCGTTCCTCCTCCGCGCTTCCTCGAGGACCTGACCGCGGACGAGCGGCGGCTCTTCCGCCGGCTGCGCACGCCCTCCGCCATCCAGGACTACCTCGACCGGATCCCGACCAACTTCGAAACGCACGGGCAGACCTGCCGGTCGCCCCGGGGGGTGATCCGGGCGGGGGTGGCGCACTGCCTCGAAGCGGCCCTCCTGGCGGCCGCGGCTTCCTGGTTCCACGGTCGGCCGCCGCTGCTGGTGGACCTGAAGGCCCGCCGCGACGACTTCGACCACGTGGTGGCGCCGTTTCTCGAGCGCGGCCGCTGGGGGGCCATCAGCAAGACCAACCATGCCGTCCTGCGCTGGCGGGACCCGGTCTATGCGTCGGTACGCGAGCTGGCGATGTCGTATTTCCACGAGTACTTCAAAGACAACGGCCGCAAGACGCTCGTGAGCCACTCGGGGACGTTCGACCTGTCCCGCCGCGACCCGGGATGGGTCACGTCGTCCAGGAACCTCTGGCACTTGCAGTACGCGCTCGACATGGCGCGTCACTACCCGGTCGCTCCGCCCCGGGCCCTGGGCCGGCTGCGCCCCGCCGCCGCGCTCGAGCGCCGTGCCGGCCTCCTGGTGGAATGGCGCAAGCCCAGGGCCGCCCCTCGTCGGGGTCGTCGCCATGCGGCCCGCACCGTCCGCAACATCTCGTAGCCCGAAACTGATTGACAGGTCCGGGGATCGGGCGTACGGTTCCGCCACTTGCAAGGCGCGTCCTGGGCACCAGGTCCGATTTCGATCCGGTCTGGAGGGAGCCAGTTGACGTTGGCCGGTACAACGCTCGCTCGAAGTTCGTCCCGTACGTCCCGCCCTGAAGCTCTGCCTCAAACCCGTCGCACCAGCTCCAAGTCGCCGTGTCTTCTCACCACAAGGAGGGATCGATGCTGCTTCGTGCCAACCGAGGTGTCCTGATCACGAAGGTCCTGGGTGTCGCCGCCGCGCTCACCGTCGTCGCGCTCGGGCTGGCCCCGTCCACCAACGTCGCCGCCCCGACCGCGGCTTCCATCGAAAGCATCGGCTCCGAGCAGGTGATGGGGGTGCCGACGATCGACGAGGAGATCGCCGCCCAGTCGCAGCTCAACGCGTACCTCATGGGCGAGCTGCCGGCCAACGTGCTCAACGCCCCGATCGTCCTGAGGCTGACGACCGACGAGAAGAACGACCTCGCGCGCCAGCAGAAGGCGGAGCAGGCCTCGCGCGGCGTCATCGGCCGCACCAAGGGGCTGAACCTCGCGGTGCGCTTCACCGGCCTCGACGCGCGCCAGTTGACCGAGGCGGTGCGTCCGGTGGCCGGCGGCTTCCTGCGCGGCACGTCCGACGGCGGGTTCGTGTGGGCGGCGGCGATCCAGGCCCCCGAGGCGGGCGCGATCCGCGTGCACATCACCGGGCTCAACCTTCCTCCCGACGCGGACATCTACTTCTTCAGCCCCGAGGGGCAGGCGTTCGGCTCGTACGGCAGCCGTGGCCCGAACGGTGACGGCGACTTCTACACGCACACCGTCTTCGGCCAGACCGGCATCGTCATGATCCGGGACTTCGGCCCCAGCGGCGCCGCCGACCTGTCGCGCATCAACTTCACCATCAGCGACGTCGCCCACATCGGCAAGGCGTTCGCGCAGTCGACGCGCATCGCCACCGAGTCGTTCTGCTCGTTCAACGTGCCCTGCATCGAGAACGCCTCGTGCCACAGCGGCACGCCGGCCGACGCCGCGAAGAGCGCCACCGCCCTGATGCAGTGGGTCTCCGGCGGGTTCATCTACACCTGCACCGGCACGCTCCTGAACGACACCGACAACTCGACCCAGATCCCCCACTTCCTGACGGCCAACCACTGCATGAGCCGCGCCAAGGAGGCGAACGCCCTGGAGGCGTACTTCCAGTTCTCGCTCGCCTGCGGCAGCACCAACTGCCCGGCGCAGACGAACCCCGGCGGCATCCAGCGTCTCGGCGCCACCATCGAGGCGACCGGCACGGCCGGCGATTTCACCCTGCTGCGCCTGAACTCGGCGCCGCCGGCCGGCTCGAGCTTCCTCGGCTGGAACAACGTGGCGGTGGCCAACACCAACAACGTGAACCTGTGGCGCATCAGCCACCCGGCTTGGGCGCCGCAGGCCTGGTCCACGCAGCACACCGACACCTCCGCCGGAACCTGCCAGGGCTGGCCGCGCGGCCAGCGCATCTACAGCCGGACCACCGGCGGCGGCACCGAGGGCGGCAGCAGCGGCTCGTCGGTGGTGAACTCGTCGAGCCAGGTGGTGGGGCAGCTCTCCGGCGCCTGCGGCACCAACGTCAACGACGACTGCGACCAGACCAGCAACGCGACCGTCGACGGCGCCCTGGCCTACTACTGGGCGTCGGTCGCTCCGTTCCTGTCGCCGGGCGGCGGCTGCACGCCGGTGGCCGAGGTCTGCAATGACGGCGCGGACAACGACTGCGACGGCAACACCGACTGCGCCGACTCGGATTGCGCCAGCGCCCCGAACTGCCAGAGCAGCTGCTCGCCGGCCGGTTCGACCTGCACGGCCAACAGCCAGTGCTGCAGCAACAAGTGCACGGGCCCGAACGGCCGCAAGACCTGCCGCTGAGGGAACGCGTCAGAGACTGCTGATTCTCCTCGGACCAGCAGGGTGGGTGTGGGCGGGAGCCTCCGGGCTCCCGCCCTTTTTTTGTCCCCGCCGGAGACAATTCGCCCGAACCTTGACAGGTGTTACCATGACAGGTAACACTTTGATGTGGGAAAGGTGCGGCGTGGCGGGTTCATTTTCGTCACCTGGAAGGGTGACCATTCTCCCCGCCACGTCCATGTCTATCGTGACGTGACCTGATTGCCGAGTTGGAAGCCGAAGGTGCCTTATGAGAATTCGGAGTGTCTCGTTCAACAATCGCAGGAAGGGATTCCGCGTGCGGACCGCGAAATCCGAGTTGTGGTACCCCTACGCGAAGCTCCACGGCACGCCACGCGGCGCGCCGACCGTCGTCAGCGTCTCCGTGGACACGGAGTTGGCGAGAGAGGGGTTCACCTACCGCCTGGATTCGGGGCAGGAAGGCTCTGTCCACGTCGAGCAGGTCCTCGAGTACAACCAGGATCCCGCCTACCTGCGAGATCTCCTTCTCTATAAGCTCACCCTGGAAGCGCAGAAGCGAATCGCTTCCAGCCGCCTGAGCCGGCGGGAAATCATCCGACGGCTCGGGACCTCCGCCTCGCAGCTCTACCGGCTTCTCGATCAGACGAATTCACGCAAGTCGGTGGATCAGATGCTGGCGCTGCTCCACGTGCTCGACTGTGACGTGGACCTCGTGGTTCGTTCGAAGAGCGCCTAGTCAAGCGCTGACGAGCTCGACCGGGTCGCCCACGCGGAGGCGCCCGGCTTCCACCACGGCGCAATCCAGCGCCATGCGGCCGTCGAACTCCTCGACGATGCGCCGCAGGACACCGACATCCTGTTCCTGCGTGTCGGGATCGTAGGTCGTCATGACACAACGCTGCCGCAGCTTCGCGACCTGAACGACGACGCTTCGTCCGAGGCGGAGGAACCGGCCCGGCCAGGCGCGCTCGGCCAGTCCGTCCACGCCGCCGACGACGATGTTCGGACGCAGCCGGCGATGGTCCACACCGAGCGCGCGGACGGCGCCGTCGGTCGCGATCAGGAGAGGCAGGACGTCGAAGCGTCCCTCCTCATGGCGTTCGAGCCGGGCGTCCTCGCCGGCCGCCCGGCGGACGAGTGCCGCGACTTCGGACGACTGCCACGGCCGGCCGTTCACCAGGGGCTCGCGCGCGGAGGCGTCCCAAGTCGCCCGCAGTCCCAAGAGCGCGGGCGAGGTGCGGGACGTGACGATGCGGGCCATCGGACCCCGCCTCACCTGGACGAGACGATCGCCCACGAAGCCGGCGAGGGTCGCCTCGATCTCGTCGAGCCGCTCCCCCGCCATCGACTTCACCGGGTAGCGCCACAGTTCCTGGACGTGCATCGGAAAGGTCTCCCGCCCGGCGGACCGGACCATTTTCGCACCGCCGCGCTATCATCCGGCCCGTGATGACGATCCTGTGGGTCGGTCTCGGCGGCTGCCTCGGCTCGATCGCCCGGTACCTGCTTTCCGGTCTCGTGCAGTCGCGTACCGGCGCCGCGTTTCCTTACGGGACTCTCGCCGTCAACGTCGCCGGCTGCTTTGTCATGGGAGCGATCTCGGAGCTCGCCGAATCGCACGCCTTCCTGACACCGCAGGCGCGCGCCTTCATCGCCGTGGGCGTGCTCGGCGGCTTCACCACGTTCTCCGCCTTCGGCAACGAGACGCTGAACCTGGCGCGGGACGGCGAGCGCGGCCTGGCGTTCGGGAATGTCGCGGCGCACCTCGTCTTCGCCATCGGCGCCGTCTGGGTTGGACGTCTCGCAGCCCACGGGCTGTGGAAATGAGACGCAGCGGCCACGCGCCCGCCTGAAAAATTCCCGGACCGCATCGCTCGCGAGAATTCCCGCAGTTTCTTGTAGCGCGATCGCGAGCTTCGCCGTACCCTCCCGGCTCTCCCCCCCTCCCCTGGAGCCTTCATGCATCCCAAGTGCATCTCCGCTCTTGGAGGGTGGACCACTCTCGCTCTCTTCCTTCTCACGGCTCTTGCAGCGCCCGCGGCGCCGGCCTCCGCCGCGCCGCTGCCGACCTCGCCGTCGTCGACGCGCGACCGCCTGGTCCACTGGAACCGGATCGCCATCGACGCGAGCGGGCTCGACCACACGCGACCCGGCCCGGGCGACACCTGGACCTATGGGCAGCAGGTCGGGCCCGGGCGCGCCAGCCGCGCCATGGCCATCGTGCACATCGCGGTGTTCGAGGCGGTGAACGCGATCGCGAACCAGTACAACTCCTACACCGGCCTGCCGGCCGCGAAGGCCGGCACGTCCATGGACAGCGCCATCGCCCAGGCGGCCCATGACGCTCTCGTGGCGATGTACCCGTCGCAAAGGGATCGGATCGACGCCGCGCTCGCCTCCGACCTGGCGCAGATTCCCATGCGCGGGCGCGGCTTCGGCGACGGAGTCGATCTCGGGCACCGCGCCGCCGCGGCAGTGCTGGCCGGGCGCGCCGGGGACGGCTCGGAGATCCCCGAGCCGCAGCTCGGGGCCGGTTGGACGACGAGCGATCAGCCGGGACACTGGCGCCAGGATCCGATCAGCCGGTCCACGGCCGCGCTCGGCGCGCACTGGGGGGAGGTGCGTCCGTTCGTCCTGACGTCCGGCGATCAGTACCGCGTCCCGCCGCCGCCCTCCATGACCGGCCCGGAATACGCCGCCGCCTACGACGAGGTGCGGCGCCTCGGCTCGGAGACCTCGGCCGAGCGCACCGAGGAGCAGACGCAGATCGGCATCTACTGGGCCTACGACGGCACCCCGAGCCTGTGCGCGCCGCCGCGCCTGTACAACCAGATCGTCGTCACCATCGCCGACCAGATGAACACCGACACCGTGTCGCTGGCGCGGCTGCTGGCGCTGGTGAACACCGCGATGGCCGACGCCGGCATCGCCGTCTGGGAGTCGAAATACCACTGGGATTTCTGGCGGCCGGTCACCGGCATCCGCGAAGCCGACCCCAACACCGGGCCGACCGGCGCCGGCGACGGCAACGCGGACACCATCGGCGACCCCGGCTTCGTGCCGTTGTGCGCGCCGGCGAGCAACACGACCGGGCCCAACTTCACGCCGCCGTTCCCCGCGTACCCCTCCGGGCACGCGGGGTTCGGCGGGGCGGTGTTCGAAGTGCTGCGCCGGTTCTACGGCACCGACGCCATCCCGTTCACCTTCGTGTCCGACGAGTACAACGGCGTCACGACGGACATCGGAGGACACGTGCGGCCCCTCCTGCCGCGCTCGTTCGCCACGCTGTCGCAGGCCGAGGAGGAGAACGGCCAGAGCCGCATCTATCTCGGCATCCACTGGTCATTCGACAAGGTGGAGGGAATCGCGCAGGGCCGGAAGGTCGCCGACTACGTCTTCGGCCACGCCTTCACGCTGCGCTCGAAGAAGCCGCGCCCGTCGCCCGATCCGACGCCGGGATTGTAACGGGACCCAGCGGGGGGCTCGGCGGCCGCCGCCTTCCATTCAGGATGGCGCCGCCGGGCTACCCCGCGGTCGTCGGGTCGATCTTCTTGAAGACCTCGGTGATCTTCGTCGCCGGGAAGCCGCTCAGCTCGGCGTGCTTGCGGATGATCTCCTCGCTCGCGGCGCGGTAGATGCAGAACGTCTTGTCGCGCGCGACGAACGACTCCACCCACTGGATGTCCCATCCGAGCTGCTTGAGCGCGGCGTTCGACTTGGCCGACGCTTCCTTGAGCTGCTGCCGCTCGAGAGTCCCGACCTTGGGAATGTCCCGCTCGATGACGTAGGTCTTCATGTTTCCCCTCCTGTCCGCCCCGCTCCCGGACGGCGATGAAGCCGCGATTCTATCCCTCGACGATGTCGGCTACCATCCGCGGGTGACCGGAGGCATCGCCTTGCTGGCCATTCTGATGATCGCCTTTCCCGGCGGGCCGGTTCTGGCCGCGCCGGACGCCTCGCAGCCAACGGGCGCGGAGACGACGAAGACGCCCGAGCCCCTGTTCCGCGTGACGCTCCTGGGGACCGGCAATCCGCGCCCCTCGATCGATCGGTTCGGTCCGGCCATCCTGGTCGAGGCCGGCGACACGAAACTCCTCTTCGACTGCGGGCGCGGCGCGACGCAGCGACTGTTCCAGCTCGACGGAGCGCCACTGCTGCGGTCGATCGACGCCGTCTTCCTGACCCACCTTCACTCCGACCACGTCGTCGGGCTTCCCGATCTCTGGCTGACCGGCTGGCTGTTCGGACGCCACTGGCCACTTTCGCTGTACGGGCCGAAGGGGACGGCGGAGCTGGCGACGCACCTGACCGCGGCCTTCGCCTTCGATGTGAAGATGCGGCAGCAGGACGAAGGCCTCGCACCGAATGGAGCGCGGCTGAAGGCGAAGGACGGTCTCCCCGGCGTCCTCTTCCAGAAGGACGGGCTCGGCGTGGTCGCGTTCGCGGTCGATCACGGCCCGGTCCGGCCGGCGTTCGGCTATCGCATCGACTTCGCGGGCCACAGCGTCGTTCTCTCGGGGGACACGCGCGCCACCAGCGCCGTGGCCGCCGCGGCGAGGGGGGCCGACCTTCTCGTCCACGAGGTGATCTCGCCCGACGCCGAGCGCCGCCTCGCGGCGATCGACGACCCGAAAGCGATCGAGACGATCCTGGCGCGCCACGCCACGCCCGAAGACTGCGGCCGCCTGTTCGCGAAGGCCCGCCCGCGCCTGGCGGTCTATTCCCACATCGTTCCCTCGCCCGCGACCGACGAGGACCTGATCCCGCCGACCAGGAAGTTCTACGACGGCCCGCTCGAGGTCGGACACGACCTGATGGCGATCACCATCGGCGAAAAAGTCGTGGTGACGACACGCGAAGGCCTGCAACGCTGAAGCTTCCCGTGGTTTCTACGGACCACTTTTTGCCGCCCATCGCCCTCGGGTTCAAAATCGTGGCGCCCGCTTCACGAGCCGGCCAGCCAACGATGAGCAACAGCACTCGAGCACCCGACGAGCAGGCGCCGGACTCCGAAGACCCCGATTGCGCCGACGCCACCGACGACCCGCAGTCCGTCGAGCGGCTGCTCCGGCGCCTGGCCGAGTGCACCCAGGAGCACGCCATCATGCTGCTCGACTGCGAGGGGCGGATCACCTGGTGGAACAACGGAGCCGAGCGCATCTTCGGCCTGCCGCGCAGCGAGGCGATCGGCCAGCCGGTCTCCCGCCTGTTCACCCGCGAAGAGGTGCAGCAGGGACTCCCCGAGCACGAGATGACGGTCGCCCGCGAGGACAGCAACGCCGAGGACGACCGCTGGATGAAGCGCGGAGACGGCTCGCGCTTCTGGGCGACCGGGCTCATGGTCGCCCTGCGGGATCCGCAGGGCCGCCTGCTCGGGTACGGCAAGATCCTCCGCAGCCGCACCGACCTCTGGGAGCAGATCGAGACGCTGCGCAACCAGGTGGAGGACCTCGATGCCTCCTCGCGCCGCAAGGACGTGTTCCTCTCCACGCTGTCGCACGAGCTGCGCAACCCGCTTGCCCCCTTGAGCAACGCGGTGGACCTCATCCGCATGGCGGCCCCCGCAGACCCCGGCCTCGCCTACCCCCTCGATGTCATCGAGCGGCAGGTGGACAGCCTGCGACGCCTGGTGGACGACCTGCTGGACCTCTCCCGCATCGGCGCCGGCAAGGTCGAGCTGAAGAAGGAGCCGGTCGCGGTCCAGGAGATCGTGCGCCGGGCCATGGAGACGGCAGGTCCCTTCCTGCGCGGGCGCAGTCACCAACTCGAGGAGCTGCTCCCGCCGGCGCCGATGGTCGTCGAAGCCGATCCTGACCGGCTGGTGCAGGTCTTCGTCAACCTGCTCAACAACGCCGGCAAGTTCACCCCCGAAGGCGGCTCGATCTGGATCAAGGGGACGGTCGAGGACCAGGAGGCGGTGGTCCACATCAAGGACACCGGAGTCGGCATCCCTCCGGAGCTGATGCCGCGTTTGTTCGAGCTGTTCACGCAGGCGGAATCGACCCGGGTGCGTTCCAACGGCGGGCTCGGCATCGGCCTGTCGCTGGTGAAGAACCTGGTGACGCTCCACGGCGGCAGCGTGCAGGCCCGAAGCGACGGCCCCGGCAAGGGGGCCGAGTTCTCCGTGCGGCTGCCGCTCAAGCGCTAGCGCGGCGGCGACCCTTCAAGCGCCAGCGCGGCTGGAAAGCTAGTCCTGTGCCCGGGAGGCTCCGGCCGGAACGGGCGGTCTTTTCAGCAGCACCTCGAAATCGCGCAGGGCGGCCTCATCGCTGAACGGGACCATCCCCCGGCTCCACTGCTCGGCCGCCGGGAGGGAGACTTCCTTGCGCAGCCGTCCCGGCTCGCTGGCCGGCGGGTATTGGGCGAAGGCCTCCTCGGCCACCCGGCCCATGACCTTCGCCGGGCGCCCGGTGAGCTGACCGGAGGAGGCGGCCAGCAGGCCGGTGAAGAAGGCCTCGATACGTCCCTCCTTTCCGACGATGCCGAGGTCCACGCGGCTGTAGGAGTCGCCGGCGCCCTTCGCGGGCCTCTTGGCCTCCGGGGCTCCCTGCTCCTCCGGCGGCGTCACGGCGATGACGCGGGTCAGGGCCAGACCGTCCACTCCAAGGGCAGCCACGAGCCGCACCGCGTCGTCCCCGCCGGTCGCCGCGCGTCCCTGGTTCACCGCTTCCGGGTTCCGGACGAGGGTCTTCCATGCTTCGCCGAACTGATCGTTCACGCGCGCGGCCAGATCGCGCAGACCGGCGTCTTGTTCGAGGTCCTGCCTGGTCAGGAGCCGCACCCGGTACCCGAGCATCTCCAGGTTCGTGCGCACCGCCACCCCGGCTTCGCGCTCGAGCGCGGCGCAGTCCTTCCCCTTCTGCGCCGTCACCACCAGCCGTCCCTGGATGAAATCCGCCCGTCCCGGCAGCACGGCGACGCTCATCGGCCGCGACCCGACGTTGCGGAACCCGGAGCTCATGGTGCCGCGCGCCAGGGCGACGGCCGGCATCAGCATGAGCACACCCACCGCGGTCGCCGCAAACATCCTTCGCATGCAACCGAATCTAAGCACGACTTCCCGCCGGTCAAGACCGATTCGGAAAAGGGATCACGCCGCAGGCGGTCACATCCCGGATGGCCGCCGATGGCCTCGCGCCATTTCGAACTCGTTCCCCGTCCCCTCCCTGGGTCCATGGGGTGGTAACCTTCGCCGCATGAGCCGGACAGGGTCGCGCCTGGCGATGGTGGCGGGGGCCGTGCTCATCGCGTCCGTGGCGGTTGCAGTGCTGTTCTTCTCGAAGAGCGCTCAGCCGTACGACCGGTCCTTCGATACGCGGGTGACGAATCCGGCCTATCGAGCCGACGGTCCGGTGGTCCTCTTCGGCGAGGGGCACCTGAACATCCACACCTCGACGGAAGACTACAAACCCTTCGCGGACCTCCTGCGGGCTGACGGGTACACGCTGCGGGTTTCGCAGCAGCCTCTGACTGCGCCCGCCCTGGTGGGCGTGTCGGTCCTGATCCTCGCCGCCGCCCGGGGCGCGAACGATGCCAACGATGCCGCGGCGTACTCGGAGGCCGAGGGTGACGTCGTCGAGGCCTGGGTGCGCGGCGGCGGCTCGCTGCTCCTCGTGACCGACCACTGGCCATTCGGGGCGGCGGCCTCCTCACTGGCCCGCCGATTCGACGTCACGCTGGGGGCCGGCCTCGTTCAGGACGAAGCGCACGATGACCCCGCCCGGGGCGACAGTCACCTGGTGTTCTCGGAGGACAACGGGCTCCTTCGGGACCATCCGATCCTCCACGGTCGGAGCGAAGCGGAGCGGGTGCGGCGAGTGCTGACCTTCACGGGATCGTCGGTGCAGGGCCCCTCCGGCGCGGTGCCCTTCCTCGCCTTGTCGGACACGGCCACCGAGCGGCCGCCAGGTCCTCCCCGGGTGGAGCGCGATGGCGGCGACGTGCGCGTCAGCATGGAGTATGGCGCGCCGGCGTCCGCAGCCGGCCGGGCCCAGGGGCTTGCGTTGGAAGTGCAGGCGGGGCGGGTCGTCGTCCTCGGCGAGGCGGGAATGCTGCGGGCCCAGCGCGAGCGCGATGGGACGCTGGTCGGGATGAACGTTCCCGGGTACGACAACCGACAGCTGGCGCTCAACATCATGCACTGGCTCTCGCGAGTCGTGTGAATCGCAAGGCGGCTTCGCTCGCGGCGCTCCTGTTGCTGGCGTCGTGTGGTCGCGACAGCGGGCGTCCGGCCCAGGACGCCCAGGCGCACGGGCTGGCCGTGGGTCAGGTCTGGAACTACCGCACCCGCGATGTCGACCAGGGCTCGACGCTCACCATCTGCAGGCTCGAGGAGCTGCCGAATG
>DASRAU010000008.1:0-43050 GCA_035638075.1 Verrucomicrobiia bacterium | reverse complement strand
CGGCGAGATGCCGTCCATCCCCTCGCGCGTCGCCTCCTTGCGCAGCTCCTTGACGTTGTCCTCGGTGAAGCCGGGGAGCGTCTTGCCGTTGTAGAGGCGGAGCTTCTGCATGAGGGTGAGGTCGGCCTTCTTCGGCTCCTCCAGGCGCGTCAGGATGGCCCACATCGCCGCCATCTCGAGCGTGTGCGGGGCGATGTGCTTCCCCTTGATGCGGGCGGGGTTGTAGTCCTTCTCGTAGATCTTGATCTCCTCCGCCAGTTTGGTGATGTAGGGGATGTCGATCTTGACGGTCCGGTCGCGCAGCGCCTCCATGAACTCGTTGTGCTGCAGCTTGCGGTACTCCGGCTCGTTGGTGTGGCCGATGATGACCTCGTCGATGTCGGTCTGCGCGAACTTCTTCGGCTTGATGCGGTGCTCCTGGGACGCTCCGAGCAGGTCGTACAGGAACGCCACGTCGAGCTTCAGCACCTCGATGAACTCGATGAGGCCGCGGTTGGCGACGTTGAACTCGCCGTCGAAGTTGAAGGCGCGCGGGTCGGAGTCGGAGCCGTATTCGGCGATCTTGCGGTAGTTGATGTCGCCGGTCAGCTCGGTCGAGTCCTGGTTCTTCTCGTCCTTCGGCTGGAAGGTGCCGATGCCGACGCGGTCCTTCTCGGACAGGAGCAGCCGGCGCACCCGGATGTGGCCGATGATCTTCGTCCAGTCGCCGCCGTAGCGGAGCGTCAGCTCCTTGTAGTTCTGGCGGCAGAAGGGACACAGGTCCCCCTCGATCATCACCGCCGGCCCCTCGGTGCGGCCGGTGTTGAGCATGCGGGTCACTTCCGGCCGCAGCTCCTCCGGAACGAGGTGCAGCGGGTCCTCGTGCATCGGGCAGGGCAGGATCTCGGGCGTCTGATCCGGGCGGCGGCGTCCGGCCGCCGCGCCGTCCATGACCCACACGAACGAGTAGGCCGCCCCTTCGGGCGTCCGCGAGTAGTCCTCGAGGCCTCTCTTGATGCGGCGCACGATGGTCGATTTCGCCGCGCCGACGGGGCCGTGCAGCAGCAGCACGCGCTTCTCGGTGCCGTAGCGCTGCGCCGCCGACTTGAAGACGTTGACCAGCTTCATCAACGGCACGTCCAGCCCGAACACGGCGTCGTACCCGCCGTGCTCCTTGTCGTCGAAGAAGTTGTAATGGACGATTTTCTTCTTGTACTCGTGGTACTCGCGCGTGCCGTGCGCGAGGATCATGTCGTAGATGCGCTGGAAGGCAGTCCGCGTCACCTTCGGGCTCTGGCGCACGATCTCCAGGTAGTCCTCGAAGGATCCTTCCCAGTGCTGATCGCGGAAGCCGCGCAGATCCTGGAGGCGCGCGATCGTCTGGACGATGTCGCGGCCTGCGGTGGAGGGGGAGTCGGGCGTCGCGGGGGCGGCGCCGACCGGGGCATTCGTTTCAGCCGTATCTTTCTGATATGGCATCGTTTCCTCGGCGCATTCAAACGCGTCAGCCAATATAGGGTCGAGTCAAGGATTTGTCAAAAACGGATCACGATTTTCTCCGCGGTGTCCGGCTCGGATTGCAAGACCTCAGCCGTTGACAGTGCCGCGCGGCGGCCGTTATTCTCCGGCCGCGATGCGCGGGAGCCCCGCGTGAGCGCGCCATGAGCCGGACCCTCCTCAACCGGATTCACGATCTGCTGGGCCGACCCGAGCTGCGCGGCGAAAGCCTCGCCGAGGCGCTCGAGGAGGCCGGCCGGGATCTCGGAGCGCCTCCTTTCCAGGCCTGCCTCGGGTTCGTCTCGGGCCGGCCGCGCACGGAGGCCGAGGCGCGCGAGGCGCTCCGTGCGATCGAGACCCACCGCGGCCTTCTCGAAGCGCGCCTCGGGCGCGATCCGGGCTTCCTGGTGGCGGCGGTCGATCACCTGGGGGGAAGGGAAGCGGCGGGCGGGCGCCGTCCGTCGGCGGCGCCGGGGGCGGGTCTCGCTCCCGCCGAAGCTCCGTTCGAAGACCGGCTCGAGGCGGAGCTGCGCCGCGCGGAACGGACCCGACGGCCCCTGGTGCTGGCCCTGCTCGCGCCGCGTGGTCCCGTGGAGGAGTTGTCGATCGAGGCCGCGGCCGCGGCGCTCCAGCGCGCACGCCGCGACGTGGACGTGGTGGCGCGCCTGGTGCCCTGCGGGTTCGGTGTGATCTTTCCCTCCATCCACCGGCCGGCCGGAGAGCGGGCCGCCTCCCGCCTGCTGGAGGTGGCGGGCCGGGCCTCGGGAGCCGAGTGGTGCGCGGGTCTCGCCGAGAGCCGGCCGGAGGAGCCGGGGATCGAGACGCTGGCGGCCGCGGCGCTGCGGGCTCTGCGACTCGCCCGGAGCGGTGGCCCCGCCGTCCGCGCCGCGGCTCCGGAGCGCCGCCGCCACCGGCGCGCCTCGGGTGCCGATCTCCGGGCCCGGATCGCCTCGCCCCTGCCGGGGCGCCCGGTCGAGATCGTCGACGTGTCCGCCTCGGGGGTGCGCCTGCGCGGTGAGGCGGGACTGAGCGAAGGGGACGCCCTGTCCCTCGAGTTGACCGGCCCGGCACCGCGGGGGGCGTCCACGCAGATCCACGGCCGGATCCTGCGGCGCGAAGCCGGGCTCGACGCCGAAACGGCGGTGCTGCTCCTCGACGGGGAGGAGGTCTCCTCGGACCTCGTGGCGCTGCTCGCCGGGCTGCCCGTCCTGGCGAAGGAGGGCTCGGCCTGATGACCCCGACGCTCGGGCGCTATCGCGAGGAGCTGCTCCAGGCGCTGCAGGAGGACGCCCACAACGAGGAGCGCGTGCTGCGCCGGCTCGATCAGATCCGCAGCGAAGAGGGGATTGCCGCCACCGCGGCCCTGCTCCTGGCGCTGACCGGCATGTCGTTCGAGGAGACGGAGGCCCGGCGGCACTGGGAGGCGATCCTGGCGCATCGCCGCGTGCTCGGCGGGACGCTGCAGCGGCCGATCGCGCTGCGCGTCGCCGTGCTGGATTACTTCCTCAACCTGAACCGGGCGCTGACGGGGCCCCGGCTCATCGACCTCGCGATGAGCGAGAGGGCCGAGCCGGGGGCGAGCGTCGATCGGGTCACCGGGCTCCCCAATGCTTCCGCCTTCCTGGCGGCCCTGCAGGCGGAGACGCGGCGCGCCCGTCGCTACGACCTCGGGCTCAGCGTTCTCTACCTCGACCTCGACGATTTCCGCGAGCTGAACGAGCGCCACGGCGAGCTCGTGGGGGGCATCGTGCTGCGCGAGGTGGCCATCCTGGTGCAGAACAAGATCCGGGACATCGACATCGCCGCCCGGCTCGCGGGCGAGGAGTTCGGCGTGATCCTTCCCGAGACGGAGCGCATGGGCGCCTTTCTCGTGGCCGAGCGGATCCGCCGCGAGATCGAGCGCCACGGACTGCGGCGCGGGGTGGATGGCCGGCCCATCCGGCTGACCGCCAGCGTGGGTGTCGCCCGCTATCCCGAGGATGCGACGACGGCCGATCGGCTGGTCGAGAAGGCCGAGGAAGCCCTCCACCTCGCGAAGGCGCGCGGCGGCAACGGCGTCAGCGTCTATTACCGCGAGCGCCGCCAGTTCATCCGCTTCGACCTCAAGTCCGGCCCGGTGCGTCTCGAGGTCGTCCCGGCGGCCCACCCCGAGAGCCCCTCAGTGAATGGACGGGCCCGCAACATCAGCCACGGCGGACTGCTCTTCGAGAGCGCCGTGCCCTACGCCATCGGGGTCGACCTGAGCATCGTGTGCGAGGACGAACGGCGTGGCGCAAAGCTGACACTGCCCGCCCGCGTGGTGCGGGTCGAGTCGATCGAGGAGCGGCCCGGGAGCTTCGAGGTGGGGGCTGCCTTCCTCGTGGAATGGGAGCATCAGGAGAGCGCCATCCTGGAGTTCCTGCGACGCACCGGCGCCGCGGCGTGAGGAGTGTTCTGGCTCGGGATTGACACGGCAACCCGCCGGGGGAGCGTCGCCCTCGCTCCCGCGGGACATCTGCGTCTGCTCCAGCCGGGCGGCGGCCACGCCCCCGAGCTCCTCGAAGCCATCGAGGCACTTCTCACTTCGGCAGGAGCGGCGGCGAAGGATCTGGCCGGCATCGCGGTCGCGCTCGGCCCCGGCTCCTTCACGGGGGTCCGGGTCGGGCTGGCCACCGCCAAGGGGCTCGGCTACTCGCTGGGCATTCCCGTGGACGGCCTCTCGTCATTGGAGCTCCTGGCGCGCGCCGCGGGCCTGCCAAAGGGCTCTCTCGTCTGCGCCGCCATCGAAGCCGGCCGCGGCGAGGTCTATGCCGCGCGCTTCCGGGTGACGGATGAGGGCGCCGCGCGGCTGAGCGAGGACGCCGCGCTCACGCCGGCGCGCGTCAGGGACACGCTCGAAGGCAGGGTCTTCGTGACGGGCGACGGAGCGGCCCGGGTGGTAGACGCCGCCCCGGATCACTTCATCGAAGCGCCGGCCGCCCCGCTCGCGCCGATTCTGGCGGCCTGGGCCGTGCGTCACCTTCCCGAGGGAACTCCCTACCGCCCGGGAGGCCCGCTCCCCAACTACGTCCGTCCCTCCGACGGGACCCCGCCGCCCCCGAAGTCATGAGCGCGAGGGCGGGGGGTGTTCCGGCCCTGCGCATCGAGCCGCTGCGCCTCGAGGAGCTTCCGGAGGTCTCCGAAATCGAGGATCTCTCGTTCCCCACGCCCTGGAGTCTTTCTTCCTTCCGGCACGAGATGACGGAGAACCCGTACGCGACGCTCATCGGGGCGCGCGTCGTCCGGGGTCCGCTGGTCGCGTTCGGCTGCGTCTGGGCCATCGACCAGGAGCTGAAGATCAACAACCTCGCGGTTCACCCCCGCTGGCGCGGGCGCGGCGTGGGGACGCGGCTCCTCCAGGGGCTCCTGGCGTTCGGAGGCGCCCAGGGATGTGTCGAGGCGACGCTCGAGGTGCGTCCCAGCAACGCGCCGGCGCTGCGGATGTACACGCGCGCCGGGTTCCGGGTCATCGGCCGGCGGCGCGGTTATTACAGCGATACGCATGAGGATGCGCTGGTCATGGCCTGCTCTCTTCCGCCCCCCGGAGCGCCCCCGCGTCCGCTTGCAGGGTCGGATCCGGGATGCTAGACTTTCCACAGATGTCGGCCTTCGAAGGACAGCCGCAATTTCCCCGCAACCCCACAGCGCAGGGAGGTTTGAACGATGGTGCATAACCACGAGGATCTCAGGCGGGAGCTCGCCCAGAGCAATCCGGAGTTCCGGCGGCTGCTCGATGAGCACGCGCGTTACCAGACGCGTCTCGCGGAGCTCCAGGGGAAAGCCGACCTCGAGGACAACGAACGGGTGGAGACGATCACGCTGAAGAAGCAGAAACTCCACGTGAAGGATCAGATGGAGCGCATCCTGCAGGAGCACATCGAGAAGGTGAGCAGCTCCGGCGTCCGCCACTGAGCGTTTTCGTTCCGAACGGGTCCCGCGGTGGCCGCTGGGGGCGGCCACGGAGGCGGGACCTTCCCCCCTGTTCCGATCCGGAGTGATGGAGCCGATGCCGTTCGCAGTCCAGGCTCTCCCGTACTTCGCCGCTCTGCTCGCCGCCGCGGTGGTCGCAGGCTGGCTTGCGGGAGCGTGGCTCTGCGTTCCGCTTCTGGCTTTGGCCGGATTCATCCTGTTCTTCTTCCGCGATCCGGCGCGCGTCAGCCCGGACGGGGAGGGCCTCGTGGTGTCGCCGGCGGACGGCCGCGTCACGGAAGTGGAGCGACGCGCCGACGGCGCGCGCATCTCGATCTTCCTGTCCGTGTTCAACTGCCACATCAATCGGGCGCCGATCGCGGCGACCGTGACGTCGGTCGCCTATACGCCCGGACGCTTCCTCCCCGCCTGGGATCGGCGCGTCGTTTCTGAGAACGAGCGCAACCATCTCGCGCTCCGCGCCGCCGACGGGGACTACGGCGTCACGCAGATCGCCGGGATCCTGGCGCGCCGCATCGTCTGCTCCAAGAAACCGGGCGAAATGGTCCTGCGCGGCGAGCGCATCGGGCTCATCCAGTTCGGCTCGCGCACCGACCTGCACCTGCCGCCGGGGGTCGAGCCGGTGGTGCAGGTGGGGGACCGCGTCCAGGGGGCGGTGACGGTCCTGGCGCGGCGCGCCGTCCAATCCCGGCGGGCGGCCTCGTGAAGACGCCGGGCCGGCTGCGTCGCGGCGCGTATCTCATCCCCAGCCTGTTCACCACGGGCAACCTGCTCTGCGGCTACATCGCGGTCGTTCGCAGTCTCAAGGGGGAATACGAGTGGGCGGCGGTGGCCATCTTCATCGCGGCGCTGCTCGATCGCCTCGACGGCTGGGTGGCGCGCCTCACCGGGACGTCGAGCGAGTTCGGCGTGCAGCTCGATTCGATCGCCGACATCATCTCGTTCGGGATGGCGCCGGCGCTCCTCGCGTACCTGTGGGGCCTGGCGCAGCTGCCGAAGCCCTGGTCGCTCGCCCCGTTCCTCTACCTCGCGGCCGGCGCCACCCGCCTGGCGCGGTTCAACATCCAGGCGCCGGCGCAGGACCGGCGCTTCTTCATCGGACTGCCGATCCCGGCCGCCGCCTGCGTCCTCGCCGCCTGCGTGTTCTACAGCCCCGCGCGGCTGGTCGATCCGATCACGTCGATCCTGGTGTCGCTGCTCGTCGTCGTGCTCGGCGTGCTCATGGTCAGCCACCTGCGCTACCGCTCCTTCAAGGAGATCGACCTGCGACGGCGCGTGCCGTGGGCCATGGTCGCCCTGATGGCGGTGGCGTATTTCGTCATCGCCGCCTCGCCGCAGATCGTCGCGCTCGCGCTGAGCTTCCTCTACGCGCTGTCGGGCCTGAGGCCTCGCCGCGGGACGGCCGCGCGGGCCGAGGGACACGCCCACCCGGCGGGAGGATCCCATGCGGGCTGAGGCTCCGCCCGCGTCGCGCGGCGCCCACCTGGCGGTCTTCGACGCGCAGACGCTCGTCGCCAAGGGGGTCCGGGATCTCCTCGTCGGGCGCTCCTTCCCGATCGCGTCGATGCGGTTCTTCAGCTCCCAGCCCGATCCCGAGGTGAACCTCACCGAGTTCGCCGGCGAGGCGATGTTCGTCTCCGCACCCGACCCCGAGTCGCTCGGACCGCTCGACATCGCCTTCCTCTGCGGATCGCGGCCCGAGGGGGAGCGCTACCTCGCGTGGCCACGGGAGCGGGGCTTCACGGCCATCGACCTGACCTCCGCCGCGCGTCCGGGCGGCGACGCGCCGCCGATCAACGTCGCGGTGAACGCCGACCGGCTCGGGACGGGGCCGCGGCTCGTTCCGACCCCGCACCCGATCGCGCTGATGCTCTCGACGGTGCTCGCCGCGGCGCACCGCGGCTGCGGCCTCGTGGACGCGGCGGTGACCGCGATGCAGCCGGTCTCGGAGGCGGGCGAGGACGGGATCAACGAGCTGTACCGGCAGACCCTGGGCCTGCTCAATTTCCAGGAATGGCCGCAGGAGATTTTCGGCCGGCAGCTCGCCTTCAACCTGGTGCCGGCCCTGACCTATCGCCCCGGCACAGCCCCCGGACGGGCCGACAGCCGGGAGATCGAGGAGGAGATCCGTCTCATCACGGGTCCCGGATTCGGGCTCTCGGTCGCGGTCCTGCTGGCGCCGGTGTTCCACTGTCACGCCGCCCTGGCACGCGTGGTCCTGGCTCCCGGAAAGAGCCCGGCCGATCTCGCCGCCGCCCTCGCGGGGACCGACGACATCAAGGTCGACGCCACCGGCGCGCGCGCCACGCCGGTCGACCGCGCCGGCGAGCCGGGCATCCTGGTGGCCGGCCCGTGGCCCGCGGGATCCCCCGGCGCCTGCTGGATCTGGATCGTCAGCGACAATCTCCAGGCGGGAGCGGCGCTGAACGCCGTGCGCATCGCCGAAACCTTGTGGCGCCGCGCTCCCGTCGCGAAAGGAAACGCATGAGCCGGGCCGGGGCGACTTCCGGCGGCAAGGCCCCCGCGAGCCGGATGGTCGCGGCCGCCGCCCTCCTGCTTGCCGGGGGCGCGGGACTCCTGGCGCAGGACCTGAAGCGGCCCGAGGAGCAGCTGGCGGCGCTCTACGCGCTGCGGATCCAGCTGGAGGTCGAGCAGAAGATTCTCGACGACGACCTGCTGGAGTACCAGCGCACCGCGGACAAGCGCGAGGCGGCGCGGGCGCGGGTGCGGCAGCTCTACGATGAGCTCGACGGCATGGTCTCCGGCAGGACGCAGGGGACGCGTGAGGAGATGGACAAGCGCGAGGCCGACCTGGGCCGCGCCGAGCAGGAGCTCGACGCCCTGACCCGCGCGGCCCGCGACCTGCGCCTGCGCATGCGCGACTCGCAGGAGCGCATCGAGCTCCTGCAGGACAAGACCGGGAAGCTGCGACGGACGCTGCCGAGCGACAACGAGACGCTGACCGGCACCTGGGACGTGACCTACCTGCCGACCAACGACAAGGGCACGTTCACGCTCCGCCAGTCGGGGACCATCCTGGGAGGGGAGTACTCCCTCGACGGCGGCTGGCGGGGGAGCCTGCAGGGCACCTTCGTCAACGGCAAGATCCTCCTGCACCGGATCGATTCCAAGCTGGGGCACTCGCAGGACCTCGAGGGGGCCATCGCCCCGGACGGGAAGACGCTGCGCGGCCGCTGGCAGAATTTCATCCTCTCGGGCGGGCAGGCGACCTCGGGCGACTGGGTGGCGCAGAAGCGGGACCGCGGCGACTCCTGATCGATGGGGTTTCCCCTCTTCATCGCCCGGCGCTACCTGTTCGCCCGCCGCAAGCAGGCCATCGTCTTCGTCATCTCGACCATCTCCGTGCTCGGGGTGATCGTCGGCGTGGCCGCGCTGGTCGTCGTTCTCGCCCTGATGACCGGCTTCCAGGACCAGATCCAGGCCAAGATCCTCGGCGTCAACGCGCACCTGACCATCCTGTCGGGGCTGTCGGGACGGCCGATCAACGACGCCTCCGCCGCGCTTTCGCGCCTCGAGGCGCTGCCCCAGGTCGAGGCCGCCGCCCCCGTCGTGTTCGAGAAGGGGATGGCCTCGAGCGCCCTCAACGCCGCCGGCACCGCGGTCTTGATCAAGGGCATCGATCCGCAGGCGGAAGGGCGGGTGACGGAGTGGCCTCGCCTGGTCGCCGGGGACCCCTCCGTCCTGGACAAGACCGATGCGCGCGGACGGGAGCCGGCGTTCCTGGGGCGCGACCTGGCCGCCGGGCTGGGAGTCGGCCCCGGGGACACGATCCGGGTGATCATCGCGCGGCCGGAAGTCTCGCCGCTCCTGACCGTGCCCCGCAGCCGCGAGTTCCTGGTCGCCGGGACGTTCGAGTCGGGCTTCTACGAATACGACACGACCCGCGTCTACGTGGGCCTCGATGCGCTCCGCCGCTTCTCGGGCCTGGCGAGAGGCGCCGCCACGGCGATCGAAGCGCGCGTCCGCGACCCGCGACACATCCCCGACCAGGCGAACGAGGTGCAGGGCGCGCTCGGCCAGGAGTTCTACGTCAACGACCTGGTCCGGATGAACCGCACCTTCTTCTCGGCCCTGCGGCTCGAGAAGCTGGCGATGAGCGTGGCCATCGGGCTCATCATCGTGGTGGCGGCCCTCAACATCGTCTCGGTCCTGGTGCTCCTGGTGATGGAGAAGGTCCGGGACATCGGCGTCCTCGCGGCGCTGGGGGCCACGGCGTCGGGGCTGCGCCGCATCTTCGCCCTGCAGGGGCTCATCATCGCGGGCAGCGGGACGCTGGCCGGGGCGCTCCTCGGCGTGTCGCTCGCGGTGGTCCTCGATCGCACGCACCTCGTCCGGCTGCCTCCCGACGTCTACTTCATCCCGTACGTCCCGTTCCACGTCCGGCCGCTCGATGTCGTCCTCGTGGTCGCCGTCACCTTCGGGGTCTCCTTCCTGGCGACCCTTTATCCCGCCTGGCGCGCGGCGCAGCTCGATCCGTCCGAGGCGCTGCGCTATGAGTGAAGCGGCGCCGCCGCCGCTTTTGCGCTGCCGCGAAGTGCGGCGCGCGTACGGCACAGGCTCGGCGCGCGTCGACGTGCTCCGGGGGCTCGACCTCGAGGTCGCCGCCGGGGAGATGGTGGCCATCCTGGGGGAATCGGGGGCCGGGAAGACGACGCTCCTGCACGTCATCGGCGCGCTCGACCGGCCCGACACCGGCACCGTCGAGGTGCGCGGCCGCGACATCGGGGCCGCCCCCGCGGCGGCGCGCGCCGCCTATCGCAACCGGGACCTCGGCTTCGTCTTCCAGTTCCACCACCTCTTGCCGGAGTTCTCCGCGGTCGAGAACGCCATGATGCCGCTGCTCATCGGCGGGGAGCCGCCGGCCGCGGCGCGCGCGCGGGCCGCGGCGCTCCTCGGCGAGCTGGGCCTGTCGGGGGCCCTGGATCGCCGCCCGGCCGAGCTGTCGGGAGGGGAGCAGCAAAGGGTGGCCATCGCCCGGGCGATCATCCGCAACCCCGTGCTCCTGCTCGCGGACGAGCCGACCGGGAACCTCGACGAGCGCAACGCGGCGTCCGCCTTCGAGCTGCTGCGGGATCTCCACCGCGCCCGGCGGATGACCACGATCCTCGTGACCCACAGCGGGCGGCTCGCCGGCCAGAGCGATCGCGTGCTCGTGATGCAGCGCGGTTCCTTGACGCCCGTTCCGGGCGGCCGCTAAAATCACCGGGCAGGTCGCCGGGGGCGCGATGTTCGAGAAGTACACCGAGAAGGCCAAGAAGGTGCTGTTCCTCGCGCGCTACGAGGCCAGCCAGATGGGGAGCCGTGTCATCGGCTCCGAGCACCTCCTTCTCGGCCTGCTCAAGGACGGCGACGAGCTCGTCCAGGAGCTCTTCACCAAGGCGGCCGTCAACATCGAGCTCCTGCGCGCCGAGATGGAGGCGCGCGGCCCGAGCGGCGAGAAGCAGGTCACGCCGATCGAGATCCCCTTCAGCGAAGAGGCCAAGAAGGTGCTCGCCTGCGCCGAGGAGGAGGCCGAGCGCCTGCTCCATCCGCACGTCAGCGACGAGCACATCCTGCTGGGCCTTTTGCGGGTGGAGGAGTCCGCCGCGGGGCGCCTGCTCGCCGAGAAGGGCATGCGCCTCTACGCCCTGCGCGAGGACACGGTGGCCGCCTGGAAGCAGCGGGCGCTGCCGCGCAAGGCGAAGGAGACCCCCTTCCTCAACGAGTTCGCCCGCGACCTGAGCGATCTCGCCGGGCGCCAGGCCTTCGACCCGCTGATCGGCCGCGAGGGCGAGCTCGAGCGGATGGTGCAGGTCCTGTCCCGCCGGCGCAAGAACAACATCGTGCTCCTCGGCGAGCCGGGCGTGGGCAAGACGGCGCTCGTGGAGGGGCTGGCGCAGCGCATCGCCGACGGGCACGTCCCGGTGTCGCTGTCGCGCAAGCGCATCCTGGCGCTCGACCTCTCCCTGGTCGTCGCCGGCACCAAGTACCGCGGCCAGTTCGAGGAGCGCCTCAAGGGCATCCTCTCGGAGATCGTCGGCAACGAGGACATCATCATCTTCATCGACGAGATCCACTCGCTCATCGGCGCCGGCTCGGCGGAGGGGTCGCTCGACGCCGCCAGCATCATCAAGCCGGCGCTGTCGCGCGGCGAGGTGCAGTGCATCGGCGCCACCACCCCCAAGGACTACCACCGCTACATCGAGCGGGACCGGGCGCTGGTCCGCCGCTTCCAGCCCATCCGGCTGCATCCGCCGACCGAGGAGGAGACCCTCTCGATCCTGCACGGGGTGAAGGATCGCTACGAGAAGTTCCACCAGGTCAGCTACGGCGAGGCGGCGCTGCGCGCCGCGGTCACCCTGTCGCACCGCTACATCACCGACCGCTTCCTCCCCGACAAGGCGATCGACGTGCTCGACGAGGCGGGGGCGCGCGTCAAGCTGCGCCGGCGCCTCAACGTGCGCGAGGTGCGCGAGCTCGAGCGGGACATCGAGCGCGCCGTCGCCAGCATGAAGAGCTACCTGTTCCGCAAGGACTTCGAGAAGGCGGTGCGGCAGCACGACGAGGAGATCGCGCTCAGGACCCGCTACGACGAGGTGCGTCGGCGCGAGGACGAGGAGCGCCGCTCGGTCAGCGACGTCGCCGTCGAGGACATCGAGGAGGTCGTCTCCAAGTGGACCGGCGTGCCCATCGCCTCGGTCAAGAAGGAGGAGGCCGAGCGCCTGCTGCACATGGAGGGGGCGCTGCACGAGCGCATCGTCGGCCAGGACCCCGCGGTGGCGGCCGTGGCGCGCTCCGTCCGCCGGCTGCGCGCCGGGCTCAAGAGCCCCCTGCGCCCGGTGGGCTCCTTCATCTTCCTCGGGCCGACCGGCGTCGGGAAGACCGAGGTCGCCAAGGGGCTGGCGGAGTTCCTCTTCGGGGACGAGAAGGCGCTGGTGCGCTTCGACATGTCGGAGTACATGGAGAAGCACGCCATCGCCAAGATGATCGGCTCCCCCCCCGGCTACGTCGGCTACGAGGAGGGGGGGCAGCTCACCGAGCGCATCAAGCGCCGCCCCTACTGCGTGCTGCTGCTCGACGAGATCGAGAAATCGCACCCCGACGTGCTCAACATCCTCCTGCAGGTCATGGAGGACGGGCAGATCACCGACGCCTTCGGCGACACCACCGACTTCAAGAACGCGCTGCTGGTGATGACCTCGAACATCGGCGCGCACCTGCTGCAGAAGCAGGGGCCGATGGGGTTCCGCACCTCCGCCGACCGCGACGCCGATTACGACGACCGGCGCGAGGTCGTCCTGCGCGAGCTGCGCTCCGCGCTGCACCCCGAGTTCATCAACCGGGTGGACGAGATCATCGTGTTCGACGCCCTCACCGACGAGAACCTGCTGGCCATCTCCCGCCTGATGATCCAGCAGCTCAACGCCAGCCTGAGGGAGAGGGGAATCCACATCACCGTCACCGACGACGCGCACCGCTGGCTCATCGAGAAGACCTGCGGCGATCGCTCGTACGGCGCGCGCCCGCTCCGCCGCGCCATCCAGAAGCACATCGAGGATGCCCTGTCGGAAAGCCTCATCCTCGGGCGGCTGCCCGAGCGGGGGGAGATCGAGATCTTCGTCGACCAGGAACGGCTCGCCTTCCGCGAGCCGATCGGCATCACGTCCTGAACCGAGGCGATCCGTTCGTCCCCCTCCTCTTTTAATCGCCGCGATCCTGCTGTCGTCGCCCCGGTGGGCGGCCGCGCAGGAGCCCGCGCCGCCTCCCGCGGCGGGACAGGAATCTCCGTCTCCGGCCCCGCCCGCCGTCCCGCCGCCGGCTGAGAACCCGACTCCCGCGCCTCCGCCCGCCGCGGATGCGGACAAGGATGCCGCGCCGGCGGAGGAGGGCACTCCCCAGGCCGCCCCCGGACCGCCGACGATCGGCCGGATCGTCGTGGACGGCAACGCCCGCGTCTCCGACGCCGCCTTCTTCTCCAACCTGAAGCTGAAGAGCGACACCCCCTACGACGAAGAGGAGGTGCGTCGCGAGTTCCGCCGCATGTGGGAGCTCGACCTGTTCGACGACATCGCCGTCGAGTCGCGGCGCCGGCCGGATGGCAAGGTCGATCTCATCTTCCACGTGCGCGACCGTCCGCTCATCGGCAGCGTCGTCTACTCCGGGATGAAGGCGGTCACGGAGACCAGCATCCTCGAGCGCCTGCAGCAGGGGAAGGCCGAGGTGCGGCGCGGCCAGCCGGTCGATTTCACCACGCTGCGCCACGCCGAGTCGCTCATCGGGCACATGCTGGCCGAGAAGGGCTACCTCGACGCCCGGGTGCGCGCGCGCCTCGGTCCCGTGGCGCAGGGGCAGCGTGACGTCACCTTCGAGATCCGCGAGGGGGCCAAGACCAAGATCAAGGAGATCGACTTCGTCGGCAACACGGTGTTCAACGACCACGAGCTGCGCAAGACGCTGAAGCTGACGAAGCAGGCGTTCTGGCTCACCTCCTGGGCCTCGAGCAAGCCGCTCTACCACCCGGCGAAGTTCGACCAGGACGCCGAGTCGATCCGCACGGCCTATCGGTCGCGCGGCTACCTCGACATCGTCATCCAGCCCGAGGTGGTCGAGATCGCCTCGACGGAGGCGCGCAAGGACCAGAAGAAGAAAAAGGGGGAGGCCAGGAAGGAGCCGGCGCCGGAGGCGAAGCCCGGGCCCGAGCGCGTGGCGTTCGATCCGATGGCCTTCGAGAACCTCGCGGAGGACGAGCCCGCCGAAGTGGCCTCGGCCCCGCCGCCGCCGGGCGAGACCGAGAAGGAAAAGAAGAAGCGGCTCGAGAAGGAGGCCAAGGCGCGCGAGCAGGCGGCCGGGCCGAAGAAGCGCTGGGTCTACCTCACCGTGCCGATCGTCGAAGGCCGGCCGTACAAGCTCGGCACCGTCGACGTCGCGGGGAACACCGTCTTCAGCAAGCGCGAGGTGATGGCCCGCTTCCCTCTGCGCAGCGGCATGGTCTACAACGACGCTCTCGTGAAGGCGGCGACCAAGCGGATGGAGGACGACTACGGCGAGCGCGGCTACTTCTACGTGTCGATCGACCCCCAGGTCAGCAAGCACGACGGCGTCGCCGACCTGAGCCTCGACATCACCGAGGACCGCAAGTACTTCGTCGATCGGATCAACTTCGCGGGCAACAACAGCACGCGCGACAGCGTGCTGCGCCGCGAGATGCGCCTGCAGGAGCAGCAGCTCTTCAACGTCAAGCTGATGCGCCTCGGCGTGCGCAAGATCTCCCAGCTCGGGTACTGGCAGGTCGAGGGGGACCCGACGGTCACGCCCGAGCAGGAGACGGGCCAGGTGCAGATCCAGGTGCAGGGGACCGAGTCGAGCCGCAACGAGATCCAGGTCGGCGGCGGCGTGTCGGGCCTGGACGGCGGATTTTTCCAGGGCTCCTACTCGACGCGCAACTTCCTCGGGCGTGGCGAGGTCTTCTCGGCGTTCCTGCAGACGGGGCAGCGGGGGAGCCGCTACGCGCTCAACTTCACCGAGCCCTGGTTCCTGGGGCGTCCCTGGTCGCTCGGGTTCTCCCTGTTCCGCCGCCAGGCGGTCTACACCGGGTACCGCCGCGAGGGGCAGGGCGGTTCGGTGAACTTCGGCCGCCTGCTCGGCAACTTCTCGCGCTTCGACGTCGCCTACACCCTCGAGGACGTCACCTTCGTGCCGACCTCGGCGGCGTTCGGGACGCAGACCTCGACGAGCACGACCTCGAGCGTCCTGACGCTCTACACCTTCGACACCCGCAACAACTTCTTCCGCCCGACCCACGGGGTCCGCTCCCAGTCGAGCGTCGAGTACGCGGGCGGCTTCCTCGGCGGGGACAACGACTTCGTCAAGTTCCGGCAGGACGCCACCCTCTACCTGCCCGGCTTCGCGCGGCGGCACTACGTCGCGCTGAACATGTCGGCCGGCTACGTCGAGGCGATCAACGGGGCCGCCTTCGTCCCGCAGTACGAGCGGTACTACCTCGGCGGCGAGCGCTCGCTGCGGATGTTCCGCACCCGCAGCGTCAGCCCGATCCGGCGGGACGACGACGTCAACAAGAACGGCGTCATCGACGTGCCCGAGGACCGCAACCCGGACGGCATCCTGCTGCCGAATACCTGCGAGGATCTCAACGGCAACGGGAAGATCGATCCGAACGAGCTCGATCGCGGCAACTGCCTGCTCGATCCGGCCGAGGACCTCAACGACAACGGCCTCCTCGACACCGAGGACCTGAACCACAACGGCATCCTCGATCCGGGGGAGGACCTCAACGGCAACGGCGTCCTCGACTCGGAGGACAGGAACGGCAACGGCCGGCTCGACCGCACCGAGGATCGCCCCGACGGCGTGTTCACGCCCTTCTGCCAGGCGGACGACAGGAACATGAACGGCGTCCAGGACAACGGTGAGCTGGACCTCGGCAACTGCAAGCTCGACTACGGCGAGGACACCAACGGCGACGGCGTGTTCGGCACGGTGCTCCCCGGCGGGGACAAGTACGTGCAGTTCAACATCGAGTACGCCGTGCCGGTGAGCGACACCGTCGAGTTCGTCCTCTTCTACGACGCCGGCAACGCCTACGACAACGGCGTCAATCCGAGCTTCGACGACCTGAGGGTGGACTACGGGCTCGAGATGCGGTTCTACCTCCCCATCTTCCAGGCCCCGCTGCGGCTGATCTACGGGGTGATCCAGGACCCGATCCCGGGCGAGGACACCTCCAACTTCATCTTCAGCATCGGCACCACTTTCTGAGCGGGCCGACGCCTGGCGCGGCCGGGCGGGGCCGCCGGGCGGGACGCATCCCGTGTGGTATAGTCACCGGCCCGAATTCGCACCCTCAAGGAGAATCGCCGATGTCACGCTTCATCCTCCCGATTGTTCTGGCCCTGGTGCTCCTCAGCCCGACCGTCGGGGCCGCGCAGGGGGACACGAGCAAGATCGGGGTGTTCGACCCCGAGGTGCTCTGGAAGCAGACCGAGGTCGGGAAGAAGATCAACCAGGACCTCTCCGCGGCCCGCGATCGCCTGCAGGCGCAGATCGACAAGAAGCAGGAGGAAATGGAGGCGCTGAAGTCGCGCATCCGGCAGCAGCAGCAGAGCCTGAGCGAGGACAAGATCAACGAGATGAAGAAGGACGTCCTCGCCAAGCAGACGGAGTTGGAGCGCCTCAACGAGGACGCGACCAAGGAGATGAAGTACCAGCTCGGTGAGACCCAGAGCCGCTTCCAGGAGATGATCATGAAGACCCTCGACGCCTACGGGAAGGAGAAGGGGTACGCCCTGATCCTGAACCGCGGCGTCGTGGACTACAGCGCCAACGGAATCGACATCAGCCAGGATCTCATCGCGAAGTTCAACGAGATGCACAAGCCCACGGCGGCGCCTCCCCCCGGCCCGGCGAAGAAGCCGGACGCGGGCAAGGAGCCGCCGAAGAACTGATCGCGTGCCCCGCTACTCGCTCTCCGAGATCGCGGCGCGTGTCGGGGGCGAGGTGCGCGGCGACCCGTCGCGGGCCATCGCCGGCGTCCAGCCCCTCGACAGCGCCGGACCGGACGATCTCAGCTTCCTCGCCCATCCGCGCTATCGCGCCGCGGCGGCCGCGAGCCGCGCCGCAGCGCTCCTGGTGCGGCGCGGCGAGGACGTGGAGGGTCGTGACCTGCTGCTCGTGGAGCAGCCGTACACGGCGCTCGCCGCGGTCATCGGCCTCTTCCATCCGAAACATCCGCCGCGTCCCGGGGTCCACCCGCTCGCCGCGGTGGACGCGTCGGCGCGCCTCGGGAGCGACGTCTCCGTGGGGCCGTTCGCGGTCGTCGGAGCGCAGGCCTCGATCGGCGATCGCGCGGCCCTGCTGCCGGGCGCGGTGGTCGGGGAGGGCGCGGCGATCGGCGCCGACACGGTGCTCCATCCCGGCGTCGTCGTCTACGCGGGCTGCGTCGTCGGCGACCGGGTGCTGATCCACGCCGGCGCGGTGATCGGCAGCGACGGGTTCGGCTTCGGAGAGGACGCGGGGGGGCGCGCGAAGATCCCGCAGGTCGGCATCGTGCGCATCGAGGACGACGTGGAGATCGGCGCCGGGACGACCATCGACCGCGCCACCTTCGGCAGCACCGTCATCGGCCGGGGCAGCCGCATCGACAACCTCGTGCAGATCGGCCACAACGTGCAGATCGGCCCGGGATCCGTGCTCGTGGCGCAGTCCGGCATCGCCGGCAGCACGACACTCGGTCCGGGGGCGATCCTGGCGGGACAGGCGGGGGTCGCGGGGCACCTGCGCGTCGGCGCGCGCGCCATCGTCGGCGCGAAATCGGCCGCGCTCGCCGATGTCGCCGACGGGGCCTTCGTCGTCGGGCATCCGGCGGTCGATCATCGCGAGTGGAAGAGGGCGCAGGCCGCGCTGCGGCGGCTGCCGGATCTGCTCCGGCGCCTGCAGCGCCTCGAGGCGAAGGAAGAAGCGGAGGCGTCCGCGGGGGCCGCGCGCCCGGTTCGCGCCCGATCCCTCCGCGGAAAGAAGACGAGCCGGGCGGGCCGGCGCCGATGAAGGAGGACCGCAGCATGGAGCAGCAGGGGGGCACGATCGACATCCAGGGCATCCTGTCCGTCCTCCCGCACCGCGCTCCGTTCCTGCTCGTCGACCGCATCCTGTCGATGGAGGAAGGGAAGCGCTGCGTCGGGATCAAGAACGTGACGTACAACGAGCCGTTCTTCACCGGCCATTTCCCGGGGGCGCCGGTGATGCCGGGCGTGCTCATCGTCGAGGCGATGGCGCAGGTGGGGGCGGTGCTGCTCCTGCGCGCCGTTCCCGACCGGGACAGCAAGCTCGTCTATTTCGCCGGCATCGACCAGGCGCGGTTCCGCCGGCCGGTCGTTCCCGGCGATCAGCTGCGCTTCGAGGTCGAGGTCCTGAAGCTGCGCTCCCGCTCGGCCCTGCTGCGCGGGGAGGCGTACGTCGGCTCGACGCTCGTCGCCGAGGCCCAGCTGCTGTCGAGCCTGGTCGATCGGCCGGTCCCCGCCGGGAGCGCGCCGTGAGTTCGTCCGCGCGCGTTCATCCCACATCCCAGGTCGATCCGGGGGCGGTCCTCGCAGCGGATGTCGTCGTCGGCCCGTTCTGCGTTGTCGGAGCGGGAGTGCGCATCGGGGCGGGGACGGTGCTCCACGCCCACGTCGTGGTCGAGGGACCGGCGACGATCGGAGAGCAGAACCGGCTCTTCCCGTTCGCCTGCGTCGGCATGGAGCCCCAGGACCTGAAGTTCAAGGGCGAGCCCACGACGCTCGAGATCGGCGACCGCAACATGTTCCGAGAGAGCGTGACGGTGCACCGCGGCACGGTCGGCGGCGGCGGGGTCACGCGACTCGGTTCCGACAACCTCCTCATGGCCGGCACGCACGTGGCCCACGACTGCCACGTGGGGAGTCACGTCATCTTCGCCAATGCCGCGACCCTCGCGGGCCACGTCACGGTGGAGGACGGGGCGACCATCGGCGCGTTCTCCGGGGTGCACCAGTTCTGCCGCGTCGGCCGGCAGGCGTACATCGGCGGCTACTCGGTGCTGACGCAGGACGCCGCGCCGTACGTCCTGACGGTCGGCAACCGCGCCCGCGCCTACGGCATCAATGTGATCGGTCTCGAGCGCAAGGGCGTCCCGGCGCCGACCATCCAGGCGCTCAAGCAGGCCTACCGGCTGCTCTTCCGGGCCCACCTGTCGCAGGAGGAGGCGTTGCAGCGCGTGCGCTCCGAGATCGGCGGGATCGAGGAGGTCCGCCTCCTCGCCGACTTCATCGCCGGCAGCGAGCGCGGGGTGATCCGCTGAGCCTCGCGGGGTCGCCGCCGGCCCGGGCGCTCCGGGTCGCGGTCATCGGCGTCGGCAGCCTGGGGCAGCACCACGCCCGCATCCTCGCCGGCCTGCCCGGCGTCGAGCTCGTGGCGGTGGCCGACCGGCTTCCCGAGCGGGCGCGCGACGTGGCGCAGCGGCACGGCGTCGCCGCTGCGGCGGGTCCCGACGATCTCCCAGCGGATCTGCACGCGGTCACCATCGCCGCGCCGACCGTGGACCACGCGGCCCTCGCTTCCCGGTGCCTGGCCCGCGGCTGGCACGTGCTCGTCGAGAAACCCATGACCGCGACGCTTCCCGAGGCGGAGCGCCTCGTGGCCGAGGCGCGCGAGTGCTCCCGCGTGCTCGCGGTGGGCCACACGGAGCGCTTCAACCCGGTCGTACGGTCGCTCCTCGAGCGGGTGCGGCGGCCGCGCTTCATCGAGGCGCACCGCCTGGGCGTGTTCAGCGCGCGCAGCACCGACATCGACGTGGTGCTCGACCTGATGATCCACGACCTCGACGTGGTGCAGGCGCTGGTGCGGCGGCCGCTCGTCTCGGTCGAGGCCATCGGCGTGCGCGCCCTGACCGACAAGATCGACATCGCCAACGCCCGGCTGTCGTTCGAGGGCGGATGCGTCGCCAACCTCACCGCCAGCCGCATCAGCGCCGAACGGGTGCGGAAGCTGAGGCTGTTCGAGGACGATGCCTACGTCTCGGTGGACTGCGCCCGCCAGGAAGGCTGGCGCTACCGGGTCCGCTCCGAGGCGGGACGTCCGCCGGAGATCCTCCGGGAGGGACTGCCCGCCGAGGTGGAGGAGCCGCTCGCGGTGGAGCTGCGGATCTTCGCGGCCCGCGCCCGCGGAGAAGAGGCGCCGATCGTCACCGGAGAAGAGGGGCTCCTGGCGCTGCGCGCGGCGCATCGCGTGCTCGAGCGCATCCGCGAGCAGGCGGCCGTCGCGGCGGCCGATCCCGCATGAGCCGGGGCACGGCCGGGGCCGCGGCCCTGGACGCCTGGCTCCTGGAGAAGATCGGCGAGGACTGGTTCCCTGGCGCTTCGTGGCTGGTCGGGGATGCGCGCCAGGTCCTGTTCGAAGGAGCGGTCGGGAACGCGACCCAGGCGCCGCGTCCGATCACGGCGTCGGTCGACACCCTCTACGATCTCGCCTCGCTGACCAAGCCGCTGGCGACCGGTCTTCTCGCCGTCCGGCTGCAGGTGGCGGGACTCCTCCGGCTCGAGGACCGGCTCGATCACCTCCTTCCCGAATGGCGGCCGCGCGATCCTGGGCCGTCCCTGACCTTGCTCGACCTGCTGACGCATCGCTCTGGCCTGCCGGCGTGGATGCCGCTGTACGCGCTGGCGACCGACGTCCCCGGACGGGTCGCCGCGATCGCCTCGGCGCTTCGTCCCCATCCGCCTCTCGTGGCCGTCACGTACTCCTGTCCGAACTATCTGCTGACCGGGTTCGCCCTCGAGCGCGTGTCGGGCGCGCCGCTCGATCGCCTGTTCCGCGATCAGGTGACCGGTCCCCTGGGGATCGCCGATCTCGGCTACCGCCCGGATCCGGCGGAAAGACCCCGCATCGCGGCCACCGAGACCGGCAACGCCCACGAGCGCGCGCTCGCCGGGCCTCCGGCCGCCGGATACAATGCCTTCCGGCGGGACCTGATCTGGGGCGAGGTGCACGACCACAACGCATGGACTCTCGGCGGCGTCGCGGGGAACGCCGGCCTGTTCGGAACAGCGCGGGCCGTCTGGTCGCTGGCGCGGCACTTCCTGAAGGAAGGGCCTTCCTACCTTCAGGACGAGGAGCGATCCTGGTTCTCGCATGACTTCACTCCGGGGCTGAACCAGGCCCGGAGCGTGGGATTCCAGCTGGCGTCGACCCGGGGCTGCTCCGCCGGTCCGGACCTGTCGCCGCGGGCGTTCGGCCACACGGGGTTCACCGGGACGTCCCTCTGGATCGATCCCGTGGCGGAAAGGGTGCTCGTCCTGCTCACCAACCGGGTTCATCCGCGCCACCGCGATCGCGACCTGCACCCGCTGCGGCGCGAGTTCCACAGCCGGGCGCTCGCCCTCTGACCCGGGAATCCCGAGGCCCGAATCGCGATGGAGATGCTGTCCCTCAATGAGCCGCCGGAGGCTCCCGCCCGCGGGCTGTCGCGCGCCGAGGCGATCGCCGCGTCGATCGTGGTGCACCTCCTGCTGCTGCTCCTGTTCCTGCGCGGCATCGCCGGGCTCCCCGAACCGATCGCCCGCTTCCTCCGCGCGCACGCTCCCGTCCCTCCTCCCGAGGTGGCGGCCGTCCCGGCCGTTCCGGTCCCTGCGCCCTCCGCCACGAAGAAGCCGGCGGCCGAAAAGGAGAAGATCCCGCCGATCCCTCTCAAGTTCGCGTACGTGAGGATCCCCGAGGAAGCGCAGCCCCAGAAGAACCCGAACGCCACGATCCTGTCGGATCGGGACCGCCGCGCCCGCCAGGAAATGCCGACGCCTCCCGACGCGAAGCAGTTCACCCGCGACCCGCACGCCAAGGGGGACTCGCGCGACCGCGTGCGTCCCGATCCGCGCATCAAGGAAGGACGCGAGCAGCCCGAGCCCCCCAGGCCCGAGAGCCAGACGAAGGTCGCCGAGGATCGGCAGACGAACGACGCCGACAAGGAGGAAGGCGCGCCGGGGGACACCGCGACCCCCGGCCAGGAATCAGAAGACAAGCTCGCGCAGAAGGACCCGGCTCATCCGTCCGACCCGCTCCAGTACCAAGGCGGCCGTGTGGAGCCGCGGATCCAGGGGAGCGCGCGGCCGCCGGGCCAGGGTCCGGGAGGAACCGGGTCCGGCTCCGGACGCGGCGGTCCGTCGCCGTTCAACCCGAACGGCGGGACCGAGGAGAAATTCCACTTCGACAATCCCGGATGGATGCGCGGCGAGGCGGTCACGGGCACCCTGTCGTTCGACACGAAAGGGCTCCCGTGGGGCGACTATGCGCGGAAGATCTACGTCATCATCCGTCAGAACTGGATTGACCGCCTGCCCCTGGCGTACCGCAACGGACAGCGCGGCGTCACCTGCCAGCACTTCACCATCGAGAAGGACGGGACGATCTCGGTCATCGACGTCGTGCGGCCGTCCGACGTGCCGCCCTTCGATCGGGCCGCCAGCGATGCCCTGAAGGCATCGAGCGCGCTGCCGCCGCTGCCGCCCGACTTCAACCTCGAGAAGGAGGGCGTGACCGGCTGCTTCTGGTACAACCTCTATCCTTCGGACGACTAGGCGCCAGGCGCCTGACCGGGCGGCCCCCGCTCAGGGGAGCGCGGTCCCGTAGCGGCTCGCCAGGAACGCCAGGTCGAGGCCGTCGACGATCCCGTCCAGGTTGATGTCCACCGGCACGCCGTAGAGGCCGCTGCCCGGGTCGAAGCGCGTGTTGCAGGCGAAGCTGCCGGAGGGGAGATCCTGCCCCGGCACCGGCGTCCCGGTGTGGACGATCGTTTCGAGGGGACCGACCCCCGTCCGGGCGAAGGTGTCATCGGGGAGCAGGGTGAAATCCTCGCCCCGCGTCGATCCGAAGGCCCGCGCCAGGAGCGCCAGGTCGTAGCCGTCCACGCGCCCCGAAGCGTCGATGTCCGCCCGCTCCGGCAGCGTGTTCAGGAGGGAGAACGGCGCCTGGTCGCGCGTCTCGAACAGCAGGAGGTCCGGATAGGTCGAGTCGTTCCTGAGATCGATGTTGGCGCTCCCGAGGAATTTGGAGGCGAAGGGAAGACTGGTGTCGAGCGTCGGGTCGGTGAAGAAAAGCCCGTTCCCGAGTCCGAAATAGGACCGGATGGTCGTGGCCGGGCCGGTCGACGACATCACGACGATGTCCTGCTTCAGGTCCTGGTTGACGTCCCCGACGATGAACTGCACGGGACCGGCCGGAAGGGGCAGGGGAGCCCCGAATGCCACCGGGCGGACGAGCGGAGACAGGGAAGGATTGATCACGTTCTGGTTGCTGGGGATGAGGACGTTCAGCGTGGACTCCGCCGGGGTCAGCACGAGCAGGTAGTCCGACCGGTTGTCGGGGTCGAACCGCAAAAGCGGCGTCGGGCTTCCGGACAGCGGGCACACCTGCTGATCCGGCGCCCGCAGGAGCTGCGTCGGATCGGAGGTGAGCGGGAAGGCCGGAAGCGCGCTGAAGGTGATGTTGACGGGCTTGTTTCCGGGCACGGCGGTGCCCTGGAAGACGGCGACGAAGTCGTCTCCCGAGGCGCCGAACGTCCCCTCCTCGGTCACCGCCAGGTCGAAGACCGTCCGCTGGTCGCAATCGGCCGGAAACCCCGGCGTGCAGGTGAGTCCGAAATGCCCGGAGCTCACCGCCGTCGGGCCGGACACGGCCGGAAGCGTCGGGGCGTCATCGGGCCGGAAGGTCCCCGAGTTGTCACCCAGGAGGAGCTTGATGCCGCCGGGCGCTTCGGAATCGATCAGGAAGAGGTCCTGGGCCGGAGCGGCGCAGGCATCCCCGACGCCGTCACCGTCGCGATCGGCCTGAATGCCGCCCGGGTCAGGCCGGCTCGGGTTGAGCGTGATGATGCAGTTGTCGAGCGCCGAGGCGACGACGCAGGCGTTGCCGACATGGTCGTTGTCGTTGTCCTCCTGCCCCGGGTTGTAGATGAGCGGGCAGTCGTCGACGGCGTGCGTGATGGTGTCGTAGTCCGGGCGACCGTCCTTGTCGGTGTCCACGTTCTCGCCGGTCGGGCCGACGGTCTGGCAGGCGTCCCCGACGCCGTTTCCATCCGTGTCGGTCTGCAGGGGATCGGCGACCGTCGGGCACTTGTCGACGAGGTTGGCGATCCCGTCCCCGTCGAAATCCAGCTCGCCCGTGCTGGTCCTCTTGAGCTTGTTCTGGTCGTAGTCCGCCTTCAGGTCGAAGTCGGAATCGAGGGCGCAGCAGACATCGGGCGTCGCGGGGCACTGGTCGCCGATGCCCATGACCTGGCACTGGTCGCCGATGCCGTTCCGGTCGCTGTCACACTGCTGCGTCACCGGGTCGAGCACCGTGGGATCGTTGGCGAAATCGCAGGCGGTCGGCGTGAGGGTGACGTTGGTGCAGGGGATGGTCGCCGCGCACTTCGGGTCTTTCACCGTGCACTTCGGCGGGTTGTAGACGGTCGGACAGTCGTCCAGGACGTTCGGGACGCCGTCCCGGTCGTAATCGGCGACCGATTCGGCGAGCGGGGTGGCGGCCAGGAGCTGGGTCACGTTGGGAGCGGTCGCGACGGTGTCGCGCTCCTGGAACTGCCCGCTCAGCTCGCCGGTCATGATTGTGACAGTCCCGTTCGTGGCATCCAGAATCGCGAGGTCGGGACGGCCATCCTGGCGCAGGTCGGCGACTGCGAACGACGTCCCCACCGGCGGCGCCGGCGCTCCTGGCGCCCCCTTGGGAGCGAAGCTCGGAGTCGACCGGTACGATCCGTCCCCGATGCCGCTGAGCACGTCGATGCGGGCGCCCGGTTTCGGCACGGCCCCCTGCGGCTGCAGCAGGACGGCGTCGAAGCCGACGACCGAATCGGCGCCGATGAGGGCCATGCTCGCGGTGTCGCGCCACGGCGAGGCGGGGGACGTCGGCGCCGGGGCATAGGTCGTGCCGCTCCACTGCAGGAGGTCGACCCGGTTGTCGGTCGCGTTCAGCACCACCAGGTCCGAGCTCCCGGGCAGGAAGGCCAGGTCGGCGGGCCCGCCACCCACCTGGACGACAGTCGGTGGGGTGGCGAACGTGCCGTCCCCGTTTCCTTTCAGGACGAGCACCGCTCCGCCGGTGAAGTCGGCGATCACCAGGTCGAGGCGGGTGTCCCCGTCGAGATCGCGCAGGGCGCCGGCGCGCGGGCGATGGCCCGGGCCGAGATCCAGGACGGGACCGGTCACGAGGCCCGGCGGAGGCCCGGCCGGACCGCCGGCGAAGACCTGCACCGTTCCGAACGTGCCTCCGGTGCACGTTCCGCTCTTGGTCGGATCGTTCGGGTCGGCGAGGCTCCGGCATTCCGAGTCGGCGCTGCAGGCGAGCTTGTCCCGCGGTCCGCCGGCGCAGAGCAGGTCCCCCTGGCCGAGAACGACGATGTCCTGGTAGGTGTCGCCGTTCAGGTCGCCGCTCAGCAGCGCGGTCGGTCGCGGGGCGGTCGGGAACGTCTCCGTGGGCGACGCCGGGATCGTCGCGGGAGCGTTGCGGAAGAGATTCAAAGTGGCGTCGGCGCCGTTGAGGACGATCGGGTCGACATCGTCGTCCTTGTCGATGTCGACGGCGGAGACCGCCTGCGGACCCTTCCCGGTGGTCAGGACGATTCCGCCCGTGAACTCGCCCTCGCCCGCTCCGAAGAACAGCTGCACGAGGTCGTTCCCGGCATTCGCGATCAAGAGGTCGGGAATGCCGTCCAGGGTCACGTCCGCCACGGCGATCGAGCTCGGAGCGAACCCGGTCGGCAGGGCGGCCCGGTTGAGCATGCCGCCGGAGCCGTCGTTCACGCGCACGCGCACCGCCCCGAAGGGTGATCCCTCCACGGCCGTCGTGTTGAGCACCAGCAGGTCCATGCTCACCTCGCAGGCGTCCCCGACGCCGTCCCCGATGCGATCGTCCGCGGTGCCGCACTTGCCGTCGGGACCATTGAGCAGGGGATTGTCGTCCTTGGTGCCGCAGACGGTGTCGGTCCCTGCCGCCGTTTCGGTGTCCTCCTGCCCCGGGTTGACCATGTTCGGGCAGTTGTCCAGCCGGCGTGTCGAGTTCGGGTCCGGGTTGTAGTCGAAGACGCCGTCCCCGTCGGTGTCCACGGGATCGTCGACCTTGCCGTCGGGGTCTTTGGCCACCAGCTTCTCGCAGGCGTCGCCGACACCGTTTGTATTGGCATCCTTCTGCGAGTCGGTTCCCAGGTCCGGCCCATTGGGGACATTGGGGCAGTTGTCGCTGGCGTTGGGGATCCTGTCGGAGTCGGCGTCGTTCGGATTCAGGTCGGTCACGATGATCTCGAACGGACCGAGGGTAGCTTTACTAAAGAAGGTTGTGGTGCCGACGCCGACGGGGCCCTGGGGAAGCGGCGCGAAGGTCCCGTCGCCGCGACCGACGAGGATGTCGACCACCGCCGCCTGGTATTCCACGACGGCGAGGTCGCCCTTGCCGTCCCGGTCGAAGTCGGCGGCCGCGATCGCGAGGGGATGATCCATCGGGCCCGGACGGGGACGGAAGAGCGGCCGCGCCTCCGGGGCGGGCCCGGACAAGGCGGCGGCGACGACCATGGCGGCGACGACGGCCTGCACCGCCGGCCGCCGGCGTAACTGAAGCATCGATCTCCTGCTGGAGCCCCCCCGGGCCGCGGAATGCTACCGGCGGGAGGAAGGCAAGTCAAGAAAAGGAAGGGAGCGACTCGCGGTGTATAGTCCCCTCCCGTGACAGACGACCGGCGCGGCCTGCAGGACGGAGCCGATCGCCGCTCCGCCGCGTGACCGGCCTGAGAATCCTGGGCGGCGCCGACCGTGGCCGGCGTCTCCAGGGAGAGTCGCTGGCCGGGGTCCGTCCCACTCCCGCGCGGGTCCGCGAGGCTCTCTTCGACATCCTGGGTGCCCGGGTTCCCGGGTCCGCTTTTCTCGATCTCTATGCCGGAACCGGCGCCGTCGGACTCGAAGCCCTGAGCCGCGGCGCGGCCCGGAGCTTGTTCGTCGAAAGCGGCCGGGCGGCGGCGCGGATCCTCGCCGCGAACGTCGCGCGCGTGGACCGGGCCGGATCGGCCGGGATCCTGCAGGAGGACGCCGGCGCGGCCCTGCGGCGGCTCCGGGGGCGGGGAGACAGGTTCCACATCGTCTTCCTCGATCCCCCCTGGGACGAGAGGCCCGCGCCGGAGGTGCTCGTTCTGGCGGCCTCGCTCCTCCTGCCCGCGGGAATCCTGGTGCGCGAGCATCGCAGCGGTCAGGACGTGTCCCTTCCGGAGGAGGCGGGGCTCCGTCCGGGGCGCATCTACCGCTACGGAGACGCGTCCCTGAGCCTGTTCCATCGTGACCCGGAGCCCGGCGCCGCATGACGGCGCGTCGCGTCCTGACGTGGCTGGTCCTGGCGGTGACGGCCGCCTTCTGCCTCACGCCGCTCGCCGAGGTCGATTTCTTCTGGCACCTGCTGGCCGGCCAGCGGATGCTCGAAACCGGCCACGTGCCCCGCGCCGATGAGTTCACCTTCACCTCGGCCGGGTCTCCCTGGATCGACACCACCTGGCTCTTCCAGGTGGCGGCCGCGCTCGCGCACGCGGCAGGGGGCTGGGCCGTTCTCGACCTCCTCAAGGTCGCAGTCGTCACGGCCGCCTTCGCCCTGGCCCTCTTCGCCGCCGCGCGCCGGAAGCCAACGTTCGCGGCGCCGGTCCTCGCTCTCCCGGGCGTGGTCGCGGCGCAGGAGCGGTTCACGCTCCGGCCGGAGATCGTCTCCTTCCTGCTCCTCGCGGGTCTGCTCGTGCTGCTCGGCGAGCGCCGGCGATATCCGGCCCTGCTGGGGCTCGTTCCGCTTCTCTTCGCCCTCTGGGCGAATGTCCACAGTCTCGTCGCGGCCGGGCTCGCGGCTTTCCTGCTGGTGATCGCCGGAGACGCGTTCGATGGGCTGCTGGGACGCGTGCCGGAATCTCATTCTCGCGCGGCGCCGCGGAAGGCGCTGACGCCCGGTTCGCCGGGCTTCCTCGCGATGCTCGCCGTGCTGTCGGTTCTGGCGACTCTCTGCACGCCGTACGGCTTCGGCGCCTGGCGCCTGGCGCGGACGCTGCTCTTCGAGCGGATTTCCGGACAGACGATGTTCGCCGGCCGCATCGCCGAGTTCCAGTCGCCCTTCTCCGGCTTCGGGGGGACGACGTCGGTCGCGGCCCTCGCCTTCCTGCTCGTCCTGCTCGGCGGCGCGGCGTTTTTCGGCCGGCGGGCGCTCGCTTCCGCGGACGCGCTCCTGCTCGCCGCCTTCGTCGCGCTCGCGCTCCTCGCCCGGCGCAACATGCCGCTCCTCGCGATCGTCGCCGTCCCCGGCGCGGCGCCGGCCGCGTCCGCGGCGTGGCGGGAGCTCGAGCGACGGCTGGGGCGAGCGGCCGCCCGCGGGTCTTTCGAACGGGCAGCGCGCCTCGTCGTGACGGTTGGCGCCGCGCTGGCCGCGGTGGGACTCCTGGGCGGGATCGTCTCGAATCGCCTGTACGCGCGCGACGGCACGCAGCGGGCCTTCGGAGTCGGTCTCGCCCCCGGTGTGTTCCCCGAGACCGCGGCCGGTCTCGTGACCCGACTGCGACCGCCCGGACAGGCGTTTCACGATCTCGCCGACGGCGGCTATCTCGCCTGGCGGTGGTGGCCGCAGCGGCGCACCTACATCGATGGCCGTCTCGAAGTGCATTCGGAGCGCCTCTTCACGACCTGGCTGCAGGCGCAGGCGGATCCCGCGCGCTTCGAAGCGGAAGCGCGCGCCCGCGACATCGGCCTCGTGCTCTGGAGTCATCGGGACGCCGCTGACGCGGCGCCGCTGCTGCGGCACCTGGCAACCTCGGCGGACTGGACCCTCGTGCACGTGGATCTCGAGGCGGCCCTCTTCTTGCGGCGCGGCCCGGGCGGCGACCCACCGGCGGCCACGGTCGACTCCGATCTCATGGATCCGGCGCCGCGCCTGCTCCTCGAGGCGCAGGCCGCCGAGGATCGCGCCGCCTCCCAGGATCCGCTTCCCACCTGGTTCCGGAGGCTCGTGCCACGGCGGCCGATCCCGGCGGGGGAGACCGGAGCCGGTCTCTTCTTCGCGCTCGCCGGACGGCCGGAGGTCGCGGTGCGGCTGTTCGAGGACGCGGCGCGCCGCGCCCCGTGGAGCGCCGCGCTGCAGTACGACCTCGGCCTCGCCCGATCGGCCGCGGGGCGGGACTCCGAGGCGCGCGCCGGTTTCGAAGCGGCTCTCCGGCTCGACCCGGGCCTCGTCGGGGCGCGGGCCGCGCTCGCGCAGCTGCGGCTCCGGGCCGGCGACGAAGCGGGAGCACTGGCGGAATGGGAGCAGGCGGAGCGGGCCGGGTCCCTGCCGGCGGAAGCGCTCGCGTCCCGGGCCGCGCTGCACGCGGAGCGGCGCCGCTTCGATGCGGCGATCGACGACTACCGGCAGGCCCTGCGGCTGTCACCCGCCCGTTCCGACTGGCGCGCCGATCTGTCGCTGATCCTCCTGGTGCGTGGACTCGTCGATCCGGCTCGCGCCGAAGCGGATCGTGCCGTCGCGCTTGCCCCCGGCTCGTGCCGTGCGCGGCTGGCGGAGGCGCGGGTCCGTCGCGCCACGGGGGATGCCCGGGGGGCGCTCGAGGCGATGCGGGCGGGACTCGCGTCCGAACCAGGATGCGTCGAAGGGCGACTCGAAGCGGCGCGACTCCTTCTGGCGGCCGGCCGTGCCGGCGAGGCGCGGGGCGAGATCGATGCCGCCCTTGCCGCCGGCGCCGCGCCGGGCGTCCTCGCCTCCGACCCCGTGCTCGCGCCCCTCCTGCAGGGGCGCTGATCGCGTTCCCGTAACCGGCGGCCCGGACCCGGCGCCGCACCCGGGGCCGGACCTTGACTTCATCCCCGTGGAACCTATTTTTGGAGCGGTCCATGCCCTGCCGCGCGACGCGGCGGGTCGCAGGGGGAGAAGACGATGCCGATCTTGAGAAACGCCGTGCCCGCGTCGTTGCTCGCGGTGGTCGCGCTGGTGAGCCTGCCGGGGACCACGCCCGCCGCCGAGCCCGACGCCGCCGCAGCCCAGACCGGATCGGTCGCGGTTCCGCCCGACACCAATACGGCGCCGCCGAAGACTCTGCGCAAGGTGGGGGACCACTGGACGCCCTGGTCTCCCCCGGATCCCGAGTCGTTCGCGCCCGGCGCGACGGTGCACATCATCGTCCCCGGGGAGACGCTCTGGGGGCTCGCCGACATCACCTACAACAACCCGTGGCTCTGGCCGCAGCTCTGGAACGAGAACCGCTACATCCTCGATTCGCACTGGATCTACCCGGGCGACCCGCTGCTCCTGCCGCCGCGTCCGGTGGTGGTCAGCGGTCCGGGATCGGTCCCGACGCAGATCGTGCCGCAGGACCAGGAGGGCGCGCCGCACACCGATCTCGGCCCCCTGAACGGCCCGGACAACGGCCCCGAGGAGCCCCTGCAGGCGGAGGCGCCGGCGAACCCCGCCCCGGCTCCGGCGCACGGTGATCGCCACGACTTCTCGTCCGGCAAGATGGTGGAGTGGGACGACCTGCGCTGCAGCGGCTACATCAGCGAGGACAACAAGCGGGCGGACCTGTTCATTGCCGAGAACGAGGAGCCGGGCTACGACACGGTCACCCTCGGCTCGCTCGTGTACCTGAACCGCGGGAAGAAGGACGACCGGATGAAGCCCGGCGCGACCTTCACCATCGTCCAGCGCGAGGGGAAGGTCCTGCACCCGATCACCGGCGCCACGGAAGGGATCTATTCGAAGCGCCTCGGCGAGCTGCGCGTCCTGAAGGTCCTGGACGAGACGGCAATCGCCACGATCACCTTCGCGTGCGACGAGATGCGCGTCGGGGACGAGCTGAAAGCGATTGACCTCAAGGAAGTGCCCGAGGGTCCGCTACCGAAGTTCGACCGCCTGCGGGTGGAGCCGAACGGCAAGCCGACCGGGTACGTCATCCATACCAAGGACCTGGCGGTGCGCGTCGCGGTCGGCGACGTCGTGTCGATCGATCTCGGCAGCGAGGACGGCGTCGCCCCGGGAGCGACCCTGACCGCGTTCGCCCCGGTGGTGCGCGATCGCCTGGGGCACATGCCCGACTATCACTTCAAGTACCAGAACGAAGTCTTCACCAGCCGGGACGTCCACTGGGACGACGGCGCGGACGTCTTCCCGTCGCTGCCGGTCGCCCAGATGATCGTCATGACCACGGCCGAGCACACCGCGACCGCGAAGGTGGTCTACTCGATTCGCGAGATCGCCGTGGGTGACCCGGTCGAGGTCGACTAGGACTTCGAGGCAGGATCTGACGCCGGAAGACCGGACCCCGGATCCTTCCGCGCTTCGCTGAAGACCCGCGCCGAGAAGGCCTCGAGGATCGCGCCCTGCCGCCAGGCCTCGGGGAGCCCCGCCTTCCGGCAGACGAGCCGTACGAACTCCTCCGGTCCCAGGCCGTGCTCGATGGCCACTTGAGGCAGCAGCAGGCCGCGGCCCGAGCGGTGCGTCACGCTCACGCCGTGGCGTCCGATCGTCAGCCCGCCGGGCCCGTCGATCACCTCCGGCGGATCCAGGACGGTCACTTCGATGGCGACGCCCGCGACCTCGTGCGCCCCAAGAGGGTCGAAGCGGGGATCGTCGCAGGCCGCGCCCCGGGCGGCGCGAGACAGGTTCTGCAGCAGCGTCCCGCCCGCCTTCCACGTGCCGAGACAGCCGCGCAGGCGTCCCTCCTGCGTCAGGGTGACGAAGACGTCCCGCGGCTGCGAAAAGGAGGCCGGCAGCGGTTGCGGCGGCGGGGGAGAGGGTCTCCCGGCGGCGGCCGAGGCCACGCCCGCCCGCGCCAGCGAGAGGAGTCTCTCTCCCTCCTCGTCGGTCAGCGGGAGCAGAACGGCCCCGGCCTTCACACCGTCAGGATCTTCGTCCGGAGGATCAGGATCTCGAGCGCCAGCGAGGCCTTGGCCAGGAGGCGCCGCAGCGGCGCGGCGTCGAAGCCCGCCCCGGGGTCGGACCCGTTGTCGGCGTAGAGGATGACGGCGGGCCGGTCCTTGATCCGCAGCGGCAGGAGGAGCGCCCGGGCCGGCGGCGGACAACCGAGGTCGAGATAGAAGCGCGTGTTCGCCGGCTGGTCGGCGACCGGCCCCTGGTAGAAATCGGCGCCGCCGCGGAAGAAACTGAACAGGGACGGCCGATCGAGCGAGACCGTCACCTGCCGCACGCGGATCGGCTCGATCCCGTCCCCGCGGCCGCTCCAACCCGTCACCCGGTCCCCCTGGACGACGAACAAGGCCGAGCGCTGGAAGCGGGCCGCCACGAAATCGAGGATCACGGCGAAGACGTCGTCGCGCGTCTCGGCCCGCTGCAGCCGCAGGGCGGCGGCTTCGAGGTTCGCCGCGTCGGCCGGTGAATCTCCCGGGGACGGCGGCGGCGCGATCGAGGAAGCGGGAACCACCGGCGTCAGGATCGGCAGCGGCGCGGTGCGGACGATCGGCTCGGGGGCCGGAGCCGGGGCGAGCGCGATGGCGCGCACGGCCGGGCCGGGCGGCGGCAGCGGCGCCGGGGGCATCGCCCAGCGCGGATCCGGCTCGGGGATCTCCTCGGGGATGTCGTCCTGCGCCTGCCTCCACTGTTCGAGCGAGGTCGGCGGGGACGCGTCCCGCGCCCCGGCCGACGGAGAGGCGCCGGGAAGGGGCGGTGGCGTCAGGATCGGACCGGGGTCGGCGTCGAGCGGAAAGCCGTCGAACCCGAGCGGCGCCGGTCCCGACGGCGTCTCGGTCTTGGCGGCGGGCGGCTCAGGCCGGCGCGGGGCCGGCGGCGGCACCGCCAGCGCCGCGGCCGGGGCGACCGGCAGCGCCTCGGGGCCGGGACTGACCTGGTAGTAGCGCTGCAGCGCCTGCTGGATGCGGAAGTCGGTGGCGACGTACGGCTCGATCATCATGCCGGTCAGGAAGGCGATCTCGTCGAGCGCGATGAGGTCCTTCGGGTCGCGCATGGCGAGACGCAGCCGGCGTCCTTCGAGCTCGAGGGGGACGACGCGGTACTGGCTCGCGAGGCGGGCCGGGACGAGCGCCACCACCTCCGGCGGCACCGCGTCCAGGCGCGCCGGGGGAGCGTACGGAGCGCCCGCCACGTCCGAAAGGTAGGCGCCCAGGACGTCCTCGTCGATGTGCCCGAGCTTGATGAGGCTGCTGCCGAGGCGTCCGCCGAAGAACTGCTGGTGCTGCAGCGCACGCTGCAGCTGATCCTCGTTGATCTTGCCGCGACTCAGGAGCCAGGACCCGAGCTTCAAGCGCAGCCTCCCCGCGGCGCCCCGGACGCCGCGTGTGAGCGCCTCCCGCCCGCGCGACGGCCGCCGTCAGCGCTGCCGGGAGGAGTTGTGATGCGGTCCCCGGCCGAAGGGGCGTCGGGAGCGCTCGCGGTCGCGTGGCGGCGGGGGAGGCGCCGAGCCTTCCGGCTCCGCCGGCGGCGCTTCGCCCCCCTCCGCGATGCGGCGCTCCTTCAGGACCGCCTTGCGGCTCAAGCGGACCCGATCCCCGTCCACCTCGAGCACCTTGACGAGGATCTCGTCCCCCTCGGAGATTTCGTCCTTCACCTCGCGCACGCGGTGCTCGGCGATCTCGGAGATGTGCAGCAGGCCCTCCATCCCCGGAAGGATCTCGACGAAGGCCCCGAAGTTCGCGATGCGCGTCACCTTGCCGAGGTAGGTCTTCCCCGGCTCCGCCTCCGCGGTGATCTCGCGGATGATGTCGATCGCCTTCTGCGCCGAGGCCTCGTCGACCGAGGCGATGTGGATGCGGCCGTCGTCCTCGACGTCGATCTTGCAGCCGGTGCGCTCGACGATCGAGCGGATCATCTTGCCGCCCGGTCCGATCACCTCGCGGATCTTCTCCTTGTTGATGCGGATGGTGAAGATGCGCGGCGCGAACGACGAGATGCTGGCGCGCGGCTCGGCGAGGACGCCGTTCATGATCTCCAGGATGTGCAGGCGGGCCCGGTGCGCCTGCTGCAGCGCCTCGTCCATGATCGTCTTGCTGATCCCCTGGATCTTGATATCCATCTGCAGGGCGGTGATCCCGTCCTTGGTTCCCGCCACCTTGAAGTCCATGTCGCCGTAGTGGTCCTCGACACCGGCGATGTCGGTGAGGATGGCGTATTGATCGCCCTCCTTCACGAGCCCCATCGCCGCCCCGGCCACGGGAGCCCGCAGCGGCACGCCGGCGTCCATCAGGCACATCGAGCCGCCGCAGATGGAGGCCATCGACGAGGATCCGTTCGACTCGAGGATGTCGGAGACCAGGCGGATGGTGTAGGGGAACTGCTCCAGGTCCGGGATGAGGGGCAGGAGCGCCCGCTCGGCCAGCGCGCCGTGGCCGATCTCGCGGCGTCCCGGACCGCGCAGGAACTTCACCTCGCCGACGGAGAACGGCGGGAAGTTGTAGTGCAGCATGAAGCGCTTCTCGGATTCGCCTTCGAGCCAGTCGATGGTCTGCGCGTCCTCGGAGGTCCCGAGGGTGCAGGTCACGAGCGCCTGGGTCTCCCCGCGGGTGAACAGCGCCGAGCCGTGGGTGCGCGGCAGGACTCCGACCTCCGGGGTGACGGTCCGCACCTGGTCGGGGGCCCGGTCGTCGAAGCGTCGGCGGTTCTGCAGCAGCTCGCGGCGAGCGATGCGCTTGTGCAGGTCGTTCCACGCGGCGCTCGACTGCGACCGCCGCTCCGGCTCGGTGTCGGGAATGCCGGCGAGCATCTCCTGCTGCAGCGCGGCGATCGTCTTGTACGACTCGATTTTCACGGGCATGCGCATCGCCTGGTAGAGCCGCTCGCCCCACGCCGCCTCGATCTGCTGGGAGACGGCCGGGTCGATGCTCTTCGGCTTCGGCGAGCGCTTCGGCTTGCCGATCGCCGATCGCATTTCCTCCTGGAGGGCCACCAGCTCGCGGCAGTGGCTCTGCCCGAACCAGATGGCGTCGAGCACCTCCTTTTCGGAGACCTCGCTCGCACCGGCCTCCACCATGACGACCTCGGTGGCGCTGCCCACCACGACCAGGTCGAGGCGGCTTTCGTCCATCTGCTGGTAGGTCGGGTTGAGAGCGAAGCCGCCGTCGATCAGTCCGACCCGCACCGCCGCGATCGGGGTCGTGAGCGGGATGTCCGAGAGGTGCAGCGCCGCCGAGGCCCCGGTGACCGCGAGCACGTCCGGATCGTTGGCGAGATCGGCGGACAGCACCAGCGCGACCACCTGTGTCTCGTACGGCCAGCCTTTCGGGAAGAGCGGCCGGATCGGCCGGTCGATGCCCCGGGAGGTGAGCGTCTCCTTCTCGTTCGGCCGCCCCTCGCGCTTGAAGAAACCGCCGGGGATCTTCCCGGCGGCGTAGGTGTTCTCGCGGTAGTCGACGGTCAGCGGCAGGAAATCGATGCCGGGCTTCTCCTTGCGATCCGCCGTGGCGGTGACGAGGACGACCGTGTCCCCGTAGCGGACCGTCACTGCGCCGTCCGCCTGCTTCGCCATCCGGCCGGTCTCGATCGTGAACGTCCGGCCGCCGAACTCAAGACTGCGACTCAACATCTGGTGCCTCCCTCCTGGTGCGCGCGGCACGCGCCGGCGCACATGGGCTTCTCCTCAGGGGCATCCCCGCGCGGGGACGCAACGACCCGGAGAAGGAAATTGACGACGACTCCGGCGCGCCGAGACGCTCCACCCGGACGCGCAACGCGCACCGGGGGCGGCTCCCACGCCGGCATGAAACTTCCCGTCCTGTCGAGGATCGGCGGGCTACCGGCGAATCCCGAGGCGCTTCTTGAGCTCCCGGGAGCGTTCGCCATCTTCGTTCTCGAGGTAGCCGAGCAGACGACGGCGGCGGCTGACCATCATCAGGAGACCGCGACGGGAATGGTGATCCTTCGGCTGCTGATTCAGGTGCTCGGTCAGATCGTCGATGCGCCGGCTGAGGAGGGCGATCTGCACCTCCGGAGAGCCGGTGTCCGCGGGATGGGACCTGTAACTGCCGATGAGCTCGGACTTTTGATCTTTGGTCAGCGACATGGTTCCTTCGGTTGGAGCCTCATCCCTCGACACGAGGGACAGAAAGAGGGCGGCAGACTAGCACAGGCGTCCCCGGGCTATCAAGGCCGAAGCGCCTTCCGGGCCATGCGGGGCTCATCTCTGGAACACGATCTGGGGCCGGATCAGGGGTCGCGGACCGGCCCCGACCGAGAGGTCGATTTCAGCGATCGCCACGAGTCCCCCTTCCGGCCCCTGGAGGCGGCAGCGCCCGGGGGGGTAGGGCGGGGGAGGGTTGAGCACCTCGGCGACCCCGCAGGGCCGGCCGTGCCGGACCGCGTGGACCCCCGCCGCCGACAGCTTCAGCGTCGGCATGCCGAGGGGCACGCTCTCGAGGGGCAGGACGCGCTCGCGCAGGGACGGCCCCGCCGCCTGGACCTCGGCCAGCGGGATGGCGTCCTCGATGCGGAACGGGCCCGCTGCGATGCGTCTCAGGGCGTGCAGGTGCGCCCCGCACCCGAGAGCGGCGCCGAGATCGTGCGCGAAGGAGCGCAGGTATGTGCCGGCCGAGACGTCCGCTTCGATCTCCACGTCGGTGCCGGAGAAGGACAGCAGATCCAGGCGCCGGAAGGTCACGGGGGTGGCGACGGGGGAAACCGGACGCTGCCGCCGGGCCAGACGGTGCATCGGCGTTCCATGCACCTTCTTCGCCGAGAAGACGGGCGGGACCTGCAGGTGGGTGCCCCGGAACCGATCGATCTCCCGCTCCAGGGTTCCGCGATGGACTTCGACCGGCCGCGCCGGGCCGTCCGGCACGCCGTCCCGATCGTAGGTGTCGGTCCCGTAACCCAGCCTCACGATGCCGCGATAGGACTTGTCCACGCCCGAGAGCAGCGTCGCGAGGCGCGTGGCGCGGCCGATCATCAGGACCAGGAGGCCCGTGGCCAGCGGGTCGAGCGTGCCGGCGTGGCCGATGCGGCGCACTCCGAGGGCCCGCCGCGCGATGGCCACCGCATCGTGGGAGGTCGGTCCCTCCGGCTTGTCGACGAGCAGCACCCCTTCGAGCTCGGTCACCCCTTCTCCTCCTGTTCTCCGGCCGGTCCGTCGGACGGGCCGGGGCCGGTTCCCTTGTCGGGTTCGGGGTCGGATCCCGGCGTCTCCTGTTCGTGGAGCTGCTGGATGATGTGTTCGATCCGGTCGCCGCGCTCGAGGGAGTCGTCGATCTCGAAGATCAGGGTCGGCGAATGCCGCAGCCTGAGGTTCCGGAACAGGGCCCGCTGGATGAACGGGGCGCTGCGCCGCAGCCCTTCCAGGGCCGCGTCGCGCGCCTTCTCGTCCCCCAGGACGCTGACGAACAGGCGGGCCTGGCGCAGATCGGGTGTGACCCTGGCCCCGGTCAGGGTGACGAACCCGATGCGCGGATCCTTCACCTCGCGCAGCAGGAGGCGCGCGACCTCATCGCGGATGAGATCCGCCAGCCGTTCGGTGCGTGTGGTCATCGGGATGGTTCCCCGCGGAGCGGCGGCCGTGGACGGGCCGCCCCCGGCGTTCAGGACAGGTACTCCACCTCGCAGCCCAGGACCTCGCCCGGCGCGCGCCGCTCGATCTCCTCCTGGATGGCGGCGAAGGCCGCCTCGAGCGGCGCGTGCGCGGAGGCGATGCCGACGATGCCGAGCGTGCAGCGCTGCCAGAGATCCTGGTGCTCGACCTCGGCCACCGCGACATTGTGGTGCTGCCGCAGGGAGTCCTTCAAGCTGCGCAGCACCATCCGCTTCTCCTTCAGGGATCCGACCGACGGCAGGTGCAGCCGGACGAGGCAGAGGGCGACGTGCACCGACGCCCCGTCGGCGGGCCGGCTCACAGCCTAGAGCGACTTCACGGCGACCTTCTCGATGCGGAAGGCCTCGATCACGTCACCCGTCTTGACATCGTTGAAGTTGGCCAGGCCGATGCCGCACTCGTATCCCTTCGCGACCTCGGAGGCGTCGTCCTTGAACCGCTTGAGCGACAGGATGCGCCCGGTGAAGATCACGACGTTGTCGCGCAGCAGCCGCACATCGGCGTTGCGGGCGATCTTGCCGTCGATGACCGAGCAGCCCGCCACGACGCCGACCTTCGGCACCTTGAAGAGCTGGCGGACCTCCGCACGCCCGAGGTAGACCTCCTTCGATTCCGGCTCGAGCAGGCCCACCATGGCGTTCCTGATTTCGTTGGTGATGTCGTAGATGACCGAGTGCAGGCGCAGGTCGACCTTCTCCTTCTCGGCCAGCTCCTGGGCGCTGCGATCGGGGCGGACGTTGTACCCGACGATGATGGCGTTGCTCGCCGAGGCGAGGAGCACGTCGGTCTCGGTGATCGCCCCCGACCCGGCGTGGATGACGCGCGTCTTCACCTTGTCGGAGGGGAGGTCGTTGAGCGTCTTGGTCAACGCCTCGACCGACCCCTGCACGTCCGCCTTCACCACGAGCGGCAGCTCGCGGACGTTGCCCTCGGTGATCTGCTGGTACAGGTGATCGAGGGTGAGCCGGGACGACTTCGCCATCGCCTCCTGGCGGAGCTTCTGCTGGCGGAAGGCGCCAATCTGCCGCACGCGCCATTCCTCTTCCAGGACCTGGAACGGGTCGCCGGCCTTCGGCACCCCTTCGAGCCCGAGCACCTCGACCGGGATCGACGGCCCCGCCTCCTTCACGCGGTGTCCCTTGTCGTCGTAGAGCGCGCGCACCTTGCCGTGGACCGCCCCGGCGATGAACGGGTCCCCGATGCGCAGCGTGCCGCGCTGCACGAGCGCGGTCGCGACGGCGCCGCGGCTCTTGTCGAGCCGCGATTCGAGAATGGTCCCCGCGGCGTACGTCTTCGGATCGGCCTTCAGCTCCCCGAGGTCGGCGACCAGCAGGATCATCTCGAGCAGCTCGTCGATCCCCTGCTTCTGCTTGGCGCTGATCGGCACCGCGACGATCTTGCCCCCCCAGTCCTCGGTGAGCAGGTTGTGATCCGCCAGCTGTTTCTTGACGCGGTCCAGGTTGGCCCCCGGCTTGTCCACCTTGTTGATGGCCACCACCAGCGGCACGCCGGCGGCGCGCGCGTGATCCATGGCCTCGACGGTCTGCGGCATGACGCCGTCGTCCGCCGCCACGACGAGGACGACGATGTCGGTCACCCGCGCACCGCGGGCGCGCATCATGGTGAACGCCTCGTGGCCCGGGGTGTCGATGAAGGTGATGCCGCGCGCCTTGTGCCGGATGTGGTAGGCGCCGATGTGCTGGGTGATGCCCCCCGCCTCGCCGGCGACGATGTTGGAAGAGCGGACGGCGTCGAGCAGCGACGTCTTGCCGTGGTCGACGTGGCCCATGATGGTCACGACCGGGTCGCGGCCGCGCAGATCGCCCGGGGCCGACTCCTTCAGCTCCTCGGTGGCGACCTCCTCCTCGAAGGAGACGACCTTGGCGTCGAAGCCGAGCTCGCGGCAGACCTCCTGCGCCATCTTGGTGTCGAGCGGCTGGTTCATGGTCGCCATGACGCCGCGCGCCAGCAGACGCGTGATGATGTCCTTGGCCTTGCGGCCCATCTTCTCCGCCAGCTCCTTGACCGTGACCCCCTCCGAGATGCTGATCGCGGTGAAGACCAGCGGGACCGGAGGCGGCGCGGGCTCGGCCGGCTTGACTTGAGGGACGCGCTGCGGAGCGGGGGCCGGGCGGCGGACGGGGGGCGGAGGCGGCGGGGGAGGACTGGCGGGCCGCGGACGCGGCGTGGCGACGGTCGCCGCGCTCATGCTGCGCGCCGCCTCAGCGGCCGTGCGAGGTCCGCCGACAGGTCCCGGACGAACCGCGCCGCCGGCAGGCCGCGGCGGCGGAACTCCCGGCCGTGGGGGTTGTCCGGGGCCGGCGGGACGGAGTCCCGGAGTTGCACCCCGGCCGGGGAAGGGCGCGCCGCCGGGCCGCGCCGGGGCCTGGCCTGGTCGGACCCCGGGAGCGCCCGGGGCCTGCCCGCCCGGTCGTGGCGGCTGTCCCTGATACGGAGGTCTGGCGCCCGGCGTGGTTCCCTGGGGCGATGCTCCGGGGCGCGTCGCAACGGGTGCGCCCGGTCGGCCTGCCACAGGCATGCCTGGACGGACCGGAATGGGACCGCGGCCCGTGGACGGTGCCGGGCCGGCATGTCCCGGACCCTTGGCCTGAGGTTCGACAGGGGGAGGGGGCGGGGGCGCCGGCTTCGGAATGACCGGGAGAGTGACGCCGGGCGGCACGGGGGCCCCGGGTCGCTTGATGGTGACGATCTTCGGGACTTTCGGTGCGGCCGGCTGCGCCGTCTTGGCGGCGCTGCGCGCCGCGCCGAACTCCGAGCGCAGGCGGTTCGCCACCACCTCCTCGATCGTGCTGAGGTTGGACTTGGCGTCGATCCCCAGCTCTTTCAGACGGGAGATCGCCTCGGTCACCTTGATGTTGAGCTCCTTGGCGATCTGCCCGACGCGAACCTTCCCCATCACGCCTCCTCCGCGCCGGGCGCGGCCGTGTCGCCGGGCGTGGTGTCCATGCCGGCGGTCCCGGCGAACGCCTCGTCACCGGGATCCTCCTCCGCCGGAGTCGGCAGGGCCGCCTCTTCGGCGCGCCGCGCCTCGGCGGCCGCTTCCTCCTGCTCGCGCTGCAGCCGCTCCTGTTCTTCGCGTTCCAGGCGCTCGTTGAGCGTCGCCTGGGCGGCGGCCAGGATCTTCTCGGCCGACTTCGGACCGATCCCTTCGATCTGGGTCAGTCCGTCGACCCCGCCTTCGAGCATGAGCTCGACGCTGCGATAGCCCGCTTCCTGAAGTTTCTCGAGGGTCTTCGGGGTGACGCCCTCGAGGCTCTCCATCTCGCGGGCGTCGCGCGCCATGCGCTCCATCTCCGCCTCGACCTCGCGCTTCTTCTCCTGCTCGCTCTTGATGTCGATGCGCCAGCCGACCAGCCGCGAGGCCAGGCGGACGTTCTGTCCCTTCTTGCCGATGGCGAGCGACAGCTGCTCGTCGTCCACCACCACCTCGAGCACCTTGTTCTCCGAGTCGATCACGTGGACCCGGTTCACCTTGGCCGGGTTGAGGGAGTTCGACACGAACGTCTGCACGTCCTCGGAGTACTGGACGATGTCGATCTTCTCGCCGCGCAGCTCGCGGATGATCGACTGCACGCGCGATCCCTTCATGCCGACGCAGGCGCCGACCGGATCGACATCGCGATCCTTCGAGCGCACGGCGACCTTGGCCCGGTCTCCCGGGTCGCGGACGGCGCGCTCGATGATGACGGTGCCGTCGTAGATCTCCGGCACCTCCATCTCGAAGAGCTTCATCAGGAGACGCTCGTCGGTGCGCGAGATGATCACCTGGGGTCCCTTGGCGTTGTGATCGACGTCCACGATCACCGCGCGGATGCGGTCCCCCTGGCTGTAGCGCTCGGCGCGCGACTGCTCCTTCTTGACCAGCACCGCCTCGGTGCGGCCGAGGTCGATGACGATGTTGCCGCGCTCGAAGCGCTTGACGACGCCGTTGATCATCTCGCCGACGCGGCCGATGTACTCGCGGTAAATGTTGTCGCGCTCCGCCTCGCGGACCTTCTGGAAGATGATCTGCTTCGCCGCCTGCGCGGCGATCCGGCCGAGCTGCAGCAGCTCCTCGCGCGGCTTGGGAATCTCCACCACGCCGTCGTCATTGGGGCTCAGCTCGAGCGTCGCGGCTTCGTCCGGCGTGATCTCGAGGTCCGGGTCCGCGATCTCGTCGAGGACCCGCTTGCGCGCGAAGACGTCGACGATGCCGCTGTCCCGGTCCAGCCGGGCGCCGAGATCCTCGTTGCTGTGGAAATGCTTCTTCGCCGCGGCGGCGTACGCGTCCTCCACGGCCTGGATGATGATTTCGACGTCGATCCCCTTTTCCCGGCCGACCGCCTCGATCGCCTGGAAGATCTCTTGGCTCATGCGTGCCGTCCCTTCGTCGCGGCGCCACCGGCCTGAGGCCATGCGGCATCCAGTCGCGCGCTCGTCATCAGGTCGCGCGGGATGGAGACCACGCGGCCGTCCTCGAGCACCAGTTGCACCGAACCATTCAGGACGCCATTCAGGCGTCCCCTGAAATGGCGCTGCCCGTCGAGGGGCGTCGCCGTCACCACCCGCACCGTGCTCCCGGCGAAACGCTCGAAGTCCCGTTCGCGCGACAGCGGCCGGTCCAGGCCGGGGGAGGACACCTCCAGGGTGTATCGCCCCGGGAGCGGGTCTTCCGCGTCGAGTTCGGCCGACACCTGGCGGCTCACGCGGGCGCAGTCGTCGAGCGTCACGCCCCCGTCCCGGTCGATGTAGAGGCGGAGGACCATCCCGCCGCTCTCACGCCGGGCCTCGACGTGCACGAGCTCCATTCCCACGAAGCTGACGATCTGTTCCAGCCGGGGTCCCAGCTGTTCCAGGATGTCGTCGGACACCATGTCTCCCAAGGATTTTGAGCGCCCGGGGGTTGAATCGCGGTCCCCAGGGCCCTTAAAATAAAAAAGTGGGCGTCGGGCTGCCCACTCGCGTGCCTCCAACAACGAGAGCATATAGTAAGGTTAAGGACACGATCAAGGGGAAAAGATTTTCCGCACAAGGGGGTTGACACTCCCGTCGGGGCCTTGCTAGTATCCGCGGCTCTCGACACTGCTCTTTGAAAACTGAATAGTGCGCGTACCGATCTGAGTTTTCAGTCCCGGATCCGAAAGGATCCGGCTCCGCGTTAATCAACGAACGCCCTTCGGGGCTTCAGAATTTCACGGAGAGTTTGATCCTGGCTCAGAGCGAACGCTGGCGGCGTGCCTAACACATGCAAGTCGCACGAGAAAGGGGTCGCAAGACCCCCGGTACAGTGGCGAACGGGTGAGTAACACGTGGGTAACCTGCCCCTGGATTCGGAATAACCTGCCGAAAGGCGGGCTAATACCGGATGACATCGCGTGGTCTTCGGACTGTGCGATCAAAGCTGACCTCTTCATGAAAGTTGGCGTCTGGGGAGGGGCCCGCGGCCCATTAGCTAGTTGGTGAGGTAACGGCTCACCAAGGCTCCGATGGGTAGCCGGCCTGAGAGGGCGACCGGCCACAGTGGAACTGAGACACGGTCCACACTCCTACGGGAGGCAGCAGTGAGGAAT
>DASRAU010000007.1:0-6874 GCA_035638075.1 Verrucomicrobiia bacterium | reverse complement strand
GGTGCAGAGCAAGAAGCACCGCTCCGAGGTCAAAGCCCTGCGCCGCCGCGTCGACGAGTAGGCTATCCTCCCGGCCCATGCGAACCCTGCGACGCCTTTTCCCGCTGGTCTTCTGCTTCCTTCTGATCCCGGCGGATGTGCGCCTCGCCGCGGCCGCCGGTGCCGCCGACGACGTGGCCGCCGCCCGGTCCCTGTTCCAGAAGAACCTCGACGCCATCAAGCGCAAGGACAAGGACGCCTATCTCGCCTGCTACCTGAACTCCCCCGCCCTCGTGCGCACCGAAGCCGACGGGTCGCGGAAGGGCTACGACACCCTGGCGAAGGAGGCGGGGGAATGGCCCGATGCCTTCGAGGGCCTCGCGCTCGACCTGGTGTCGCTGCGCCCGGGCGTGGTGTACGGGACCTACCGCTACCGCGTGCACTACGGAGCGCGCGAGGTGTCGGGGATCTCCGAGCGCTTCTTCCTCAAGACCGACGCCGGCTGGAAGATCGCCGTCACCACCGCCTTCGCCGCCCCGCCCGGCACGCCCCCGCCGCCGCGGGCGCTTCTCGGCGCAACCCTCATCGACGCGACCGGCGCCGCTCCTTTGGCCGACTCGGTCGTCATCGTGCGCGGCGGGAAGATCGACTGCGCCGGGACGCGGGCGCAGTGCCCGGTCCCCGAGGGCGTCGAGCGGCTCGACCTCGAGGGGCTTTACCTGACCCCCGGGATCGTCGACGCGCACGTGCACCACGCGCAGACCGGCTGGGCCGACGGGCGGCCCGACTTCATCGACGTGCGCGACAAGCACCCGTACGAGACGCTCGAGGCTCAACTGCGCGCCCACCCCGAGCGCTTCTGGCGCTCGTATCTCTGCTCCGGCGTGACAGCCGTGTTCGACGTCGGCGGCTATCCCTGGTCGTGGGACCTGCGGGCCCGCGCCGAGGCCGACCCGATGGCGCCGCACGTCGCCGCCGCCGGGCCGCTCCTCTCGACGCTCGACTTCTGGCTGAACCTGCCGGCGGAGCGCCAGTTCATCTACCTCGGCACCGAGAAGGACGCGCAAACGGGGGTCGGCTATCTCGCTGACCACGGCACCGACGCGGTCAAGGTCTGGTTCATCCCGGTCGCCGAGCGCAACTTCGACGAGATGGCGGCTGCTGTGAAGGCGGCGGGTGAGGCGGCGCACGCGCGCAAAGTCCCCCTCATCGTGCACGCCACTGGTCTCAAGGAAGCGATCGCCGCGCTGCAGGCGGGGGCCGATCTCCTCGTCCACAGCGTCGAGGACGCCCCGGTCACCGAGGAGTTCCTGTCGCTCGCGAAGAAAAACGGCACGATCTACTGCCCGACCCTCACGGTTCTCGATGGGTACGGCAAGCTCCAGGAGGCGGCCGCGGCGCACCAGGCCCCGGCGATCGACGACCCGAACGGCTGCGTCGACCCCGAGACGATGAAAAACCTCGCCGAGACCGCGACCCTGACGGTGAAGCCGGAGGAGCCGGGCACGGCCGAGCGCCGCCGGCAGCGCTTCGCGACCTTCGACAAGCAGACCGCCGCCAACTTGAAGACGGTGCGCGACGCCGGCATCCCCATCGCCATGGGAACCGACGCCGGCAACCCGCTCACTCTCCACGGCGTCTCGGTCTACGCCGAGATGGAGGCGATGCAGGCGGCCGGGATGACGCCGATGGAGGTGCTCATCGCCTCCACCCGCGGCGGCGCCCGGGCCATGCGCAGGGACGCCGAGTTCGGCACCATCGAGAAGGGGAAGCTCGCCGACCTGCTGGTGGTCGCGGCCGATCCCTCGAAGGACGTCAGGAACCTGCGCCAGGTCCGCTACGTCGTCCGCGGCGGCGTCGTCCGCGCCCAGGCCGAGCTGCGCCCCGCCGCAGCGAAGCCCTAGCGTTCGTCCCGGGAACAGGAGGTGCGGCATGACCGTGCGCGTCGGCATCAACGGCTTCGGGAGAATCGGGCGGCTCTTCCTGCGGGCGGCGAAGAGCCGCGGGAAGGACTTCGACTTCGTCGCCATCAACGACCTCGCCGACGTGAAGCAGATGGCGCTGCTCCTGCGCTACGACTCGATCCACGGGCCGTATCCGGGGAAGGTCGGCGCCGACGGCGACGACCTCGTCGTGGATGACGACCGCATCCGCACCCACAAGGTCACCGACAAGCGCGAAGGGGATCCCTTCCAGTTCCCGTGGGAGGAGGTTGGCGCCGACGTCGTCGTGGAGTCGACCGGGATCTTCCGCCGCGTCGCCGAGATGGAGCGGCACCTCGCCGCGGGAGCGAAGAAGGTCGTCCTGACGGTCCCCGCGAAGGATCCGCTCGAAGCGACCGTCGTCATGGGCGTGAACGACGGCATCCTCAAGCCGTCCCACCGGATCGTCTCGAATTCGTCGTGCACGACCAACTGCGCCGCGCCGGTCGCCAAGGTCCTGCACGACCTGTACGGCATCCGCGAGGGGTTCCTCACGACGGTCCACGCCTACACCAACGACCAGCGCCTGTTCGATCACCCGCACAAGGACGCCCGCCGCGGCCGGATGGCCCCGATGAACATCGTGCCGACCTCCACCGGCGCTGCGAAGGCGCTCGGTCTCGTCATCCCGGCGCTCAAGGGGAAGCTGGAGGGGCTGGCGTTCCGCGTGCCGGTGCCGTCGGGCTCGGTCGTCGACCTGACCGTCATCACCGAGAAGCGTCCCGCAGCCGAAGAGATCCACGCCGCCATGAAGAAGGCGGCGGACGGGCCGATGAAGGGAATCCTCCAGTACACCGAGGACCCGATCGTCTCGGCGGACATCATCGGCAACCCGCACTCGTCGATCTACGACAGCCTGCTCACCCAGGTGCCGCAGGAGGACATGGTCAAGATCATCGCGTGGTACGACAACGAGTGGGGCTACGCGATGCGCCTCGTCGATCTCGTCGAGAAGGTCGCGGCGCTGAACTAGGGAAGGATCGGGCCCGGCGGGTTCGCTCCGGCGGCGATCGCCTGGGCGAGGCGGGCGGCGCGGTCGGCGGCGCGGCGCGAGGCGATGTTCTCCTGCGAGTCGCGAATCGGCTCCGGCGTCATTTCCCCGGGGTCGGCCGACAGGTTGTACACCGAGCCCGGCCCCGCGGAGGACCAGATCAGCTTGCGGTCGCCCCAGGTGAACTCGATGAGCGCGGCGTCGAAGCGCGCGAGGTCGGCCCCGGGCGCGAGGCCCCGCATCACCGGCAGGAACTCCGACGGCCGCGCGTACTCCGCGATGAGCGGGTCGTCCAGCGTCTCGCCGCGGATCGGCCCCGGCTGCATCGCGCGGATCCCGGGAAGGCGCCGCGCCTCGACCGACGGATCCGGCTCGACCCCCGCGAGCGAGAGGAGCGTCGGGTAGAGATCCTGCAGCATCACGGGCGAGGCGATGCGCTGCCCCGCCGCCACCCGCTTCGGGAAGCGCAGCACCATCGGGATGCGCAGCACCGGCTCGAACAGGTTGAGCTTGTGGTCGTAGAGGTCGTGCTCGCCGAGCATCTCGCCGTGGTCGGAGGTCACGACGACGACGGTGTCGTCGAGAATCCCGTGCTTCGCCAGCAGGTCCACGAGCTCGCCGACGCGCCGATCGACGTAGGCGATCTCCCCGTCGTAGAGGGCCCCGAGCACGGCGCGGTCCTGGGCGTCGAGGCGCGTCAGGCCGAGGATGGCGCGCACCTCGTCGGGGTGCTTGAAGTGCCGCAGCCGCTCGACGCGCCCCGGGTCGGCCCCGTGGGGCAGCCGCGCCGAGCGCTCGGGCTCGGGCGGGTTGTACGGCAGGTGCGCCTCGAAGAAATTGACGAAGAGGAAGAACGGCCTGGCGCGCGCGTCGTCGTTCCCGGCGCGCCAGTCGAGCCAGCGCCCGACCTTGTCCACGATGGCGCCGGCGCCCATCTCCCCCTCGGTGCCGCGCACCGCGCGCCACACCTCGTCGAAGGTGTCGAAGCCGACCTGGAAGTTGTAGTCCTTGCCGACCCACGGATTGGCCACATAGGCCTGCGTCCGGTAGCCGGCGTGCTGCAGGCGGGCGGCGAGGAACGGCCGGTCGTCCTCGATCCTGAGATGACCGGCCTCGGCGCCGTGCGACGAGGGAAAGAGCCCGGTGAACAGGCTGGCGTGCGCCGGCAGCGTCCACGGCGAGGGCGTGCGCGCCTCGAGATAGACGGCCCCCTCGCGTCCGAGCGCCGCGATGCGCGGCGCCATCGGCCGGTCGCCGCCGGTCGCCTCCGGCAGGAAGCGATCGGCCCGCGCCGTGTCGACGACGACGAGCAGGATGTTGGGACGATACGGCGCGAGGCAGCCGGAGACCGGCAGCGCGAGCGCCGCGATGAAGGCGACGACCGCCAGGCTGCGCGTCAACGACCGCGTTGCGGCTTCTCCCAGGTGAAGTCGGCGGGCAGGCGGATGCCGTCAGCGACGGCATCGGCGAGCTTCAGACCCGGATCGCTGAGCAGGTCACCGGCCGGCAGGCCCCAGAAGCGGCGCATGGCGGCCGCGGACTTCGACGCCTGCGACTGCGTCCCGGCCGGGGTGAACTCGTCGCCGTGGCCGTCGTTGGTCGACGGGTTGATCAGGATCCCCTTCTCGGCGAGCAGCGTCCCCTTGGCGCGCGACAGCTCGACCAGCGCCTTGTTGTAGTCGTCGGTCGCCAGGTTCTCGCGCGTCTTGGCCGAGAACAGGTCGTCCTGGAAGGTGAGCACCTGGAACGACGTGCTCATGCCGTTCTCGAACTTCTTCTGCTCGGCGCGCAGCTTCTCCGCCTGCAGCCGCACGTTGACCCGGCCGGCGTTCACCCGCTGCAGCGTCGTCTCGACCTGGCGCACCGCCTGCCGCACGTCGAGGCGCGCCGCCTGCTCCGCCTGCGCCATCAGCGAGTTCGCCTGCGCGAGGTCGGCCTCGGAGCGGGCGTGCTCGGCCTGCGCCGAACGGTTGCCGATCGGCACGGTGAGCGCGAGCTGGGCGCGCCACGAGGTCCGGTCGATCGGATCGCTCAGCACGGCGCTGCCGTTCGTGCCGATTCCCTGCTGGCTGTTGTACAGGTCGCCGTAGGTGCCGGAGAAGTCGAGCCCCCAGCGCTTCAGGTTCCGCTTCGCCGCCTCCTCGGTCGTCCGGCTGGCCATCTCGAGACGCGCCTGCTCGAGGTCGGGACGGTTGGCGATGGCGGCCGTCATCGCCTCCTCCTCGTTCGGCACGACCTCGCTGACCTTGAGCGGATCGCTCGGACGGATCGGCCGCGTCCAGTCGGCCGAGTCCTTGCGCATGCCGATGGCCAGGCGCACCCCGTCCTCGGCGGCGCGCAGCGCCGCCTCGGCGATGATGACCGCCTCGTTGCGGTCGGCGACCTGCGCCTCCGCCTGGGTGATCTCGATCGGCGCCAGCGTCCCGACCCGCACCTTGACCTTGTTCTGCTCGAGGAAGTCCTGCGCCACCTTCAGCGCGAAGCGCGAGGTGCGCAGCTGCATGATGGCGAAGTTGAGGTCCCAGTACGACTCCTCGGAGGTGGCGAGCGTGTCCATGACGTTGCGGCGGAACTGCTGCAGGCTGCTCTGCGCGTTGTTCGACGCGACCTTCCAGCGCCACAGGTTGACGTTGCGCCCGAAGCCGCGCAAAAGCGGCTGGTTGTAGGTGACCGCCCAGCCGTTCTGGTCCAGCGTCTCGTTGACGGTGCGCGACTCGTCGATGAGCGGCGTGGTGGGATCGTCCGCCTGGAACGAGTCGGTGTCGGAGTTGTCGAGGTTCAGGTCCACCCGGTAGTTGCCGCCCCAGGTGAGCGGATCGAACCACGAGGCGCCGAAACCGTCGCCGTCGCCGTTGGTGTTGGCCGGGACGAACAGCGCCCCGAGGAAGAACGACTGCTGGCTCTCCTGGTTGCTCTTGTAGTAGTAGCCCGAGGCGATCGGATCGAAGACCGCCCGCTCCTCCAGCGCCACCGCGGAGAACATCTCGGGGTCGTAGGCGCTCACCGCGATCGAGAGGTTGTTCTGCAGCGCCTGCTGCATGGTGTCGTCGAGCGACAGGACGATGGCGTTCGGCGGCGTGCTGTCGATGATCGCCCCGCCGGGGTAGGGCGGGTCCTCGAGCTTCGGGAGCCACGAGGTGTCGGGCTCATCCGTCGGAGCCCCCGCCGGCGGGGGCGGCGTCGGAGCCTGCGCCAGCAAAGTCGGCGTCGTCGGCTGCGGGGTCGCCGCCGTCTCCGCGGCGACCGCGGGCGGCGGCGCCACGAGGGCCAGGGCGATCAGGAGTCGAATCACGGACGTCGGTCTCATCGAGTCACCTCGGAAACAGGCCTCACGCTCTTGCACACCTGGAACAGGGTTGTTTTGTGCCGGGACATTCTACGGACTTATACGGGAGTTGGAGCCGCCAAGGTTCCGCCGTCCGCCAGGTGACAGGCGGCCCAGTGTCCCGGCGCCACCTCCCGCAGGGCTGGATCGTCGCGCCGGCAGGCCTCCACGGCGATCGGGCAGCGGGGCTGGAAGCGGCATCCGGACGGCGGTTCGGACGGTGACGGCGGGGCGGCCTCGGACACCGGCGCCGTCCGTCCCACCCGTTCCGGATCCGGGACGGGAATCGCCTGCAGCAACGCCTGGGTATAAGGATGCCGTGGACGGGCGAAGAGATCCGCGGTTCCGGCCATTTCGACGATCCGTCCCTGGTACATCACCGCCACGCGGTCGGCGAAGCGCTCCACGAGCGCCAGGTCGTGCGCGATGAACAGGTACGCGCACCGGTATTCGTCCTGGAGATCGATGAGCAGGTTGATCACCTGCGCCAGATGGACACGTCGAGCGCCGACACCGGCTCGTCGGCGACGATGAGCTTCGGCCGCAGCGCGATGGCGCGCGCCACCCCGATCCGCTGCCGCTGACCGCCGGAGAAGG
>DASRAU010000006.1:0-9427 GCA_035638075.1 Verrucomicrobiia bacterium | reverse complement strand
ATCTGCGCCGACTTGCCGCACACGCCGACGAACAGGAGCAGCGCCGCCGCCGTCGCCATCCCGGCGCTCAGCGAAGGAACTCCTTTCAGGACGCCCTGGATGTCGAGCGTGCCGAGGCTGCTCAGGAGGAGCAGCGTCCCCAGCACGAACCCGGTGTCGCCGATGCGGTTGACGATGAACGCCTTGCGTCCCGCATCCGCCACGCTCATGCCACTCTTCACGTCGAACATCCGGTCGTACCAGAAGCCGATGAGCAGGTACGAGCAGAGACCGACCCCCTCCCAGCCGACGAACAGGACCGGCAGGCTGCCGCCCAGAACGAGCACCAGCATCATCCCCATGAACAGGTTCAGGTACGCGAAGAAGCGGGCGTAGCCGGTCTGGTCCTCGTGCTCCATGTAGCCGATGGAGTAGAGGTGGATCAGGAAGCCGACCCCGGTGACGACGAGCAGCATTACGGCCGACAGCGGGTCGAGCACGTACGACCAGGCGATGGAGACGTTGCGGCCGTCCCGGCCCGGGCCGAGCGGCATCCAGTCGTAGAGCGTCTGGGTCACCCGCCGCGCCTCGTGATCGATGGTGAGCCCGGGCGTGACGTGGCCGTCGCTCACAGCCGCGGGGGCTTCGCCGGCCGATTCGGGCAGGTGGCCGAGCGACGACACGGCGCCGAGCGCCACGACGAACGACAGCAGCACCGCGAGGCACGCGATCGGGCCGACCGCCTTGCGCGGCACGAAGCGCGCGCCGAGCAGGCCGTTCAGCGCGAACCCGGCGAACGGGAAGAGCGGGATGAGCCAGAGCAGGCGGATCATCCGTGGTTCCCCTGTCCGGCGCGGCGCGCCGTCATCGCACGCAGAGGTCTCACCATCGCAGCAGGCTCGCGTCGTCGGCGTCGGTGGTGCGGCGCCGGCGGTAGAGGGCGAGGACGATGGCGAGCCCGACCGCCGCTTCGCACGCCGCCACGGTGATGACGAAGAGGGCGAAGACCTGGCCGGTCATCGACTGCAGCTCGTGCGAGAAGGCGATGAAAGTCAGGTTGACGGCGTTGAGCATCAGCTCGATGCACATGAGCATGACGATGATGTTGCGGCGCACCAGCACGCCGACGCACCCGATGGTGAAGAGCAGCGCCGCCATCACCAGGAAGAAATCGATCCGCATCCCCGTTCCCCCGTTCCCCGCCGACGCCTAATCGAGCCGGCGCTTGGCCAGGAGCACCGCCCCGACCATCGCGGCGATGAGCAGCACCGACGCCGCCTCGGTGGCGAACACGTACTGCCCGAAGAGAAGCCCCCCGAGGCTCCCCGCCGTTCCGAACTCCGCTGCGTGCCGCCCCGGCTCCATCCACGCGTGGCCCTGCCGATGCCGCAGCGCCCACAGCAGGAGCGCCGCGAACCCGGCGCCGCCGAGGATCGCGCCCCAGCGCTGCACGCCGCGACCGATGCGCAGCCCCTCCTCCGCCCGGAGGTTGAGCAGCATGATGACGAACACGAAGAGGACCATGATGGCCCCCGCGTAGACGATCACCTGCAGGATGGCCAGCGTCTGCGCCTGCAACAGCAGATAGAAGAGCGCGAGACAGATGAGATTCAGGATGAGCGACAACACGGACACCATCGGGTTCGGATGGATGACCACGATCAGCGCCGAGAGGATCGCGAGGAAGCCGATCGTCCCCGCCCAGAAGTCGGTGCCGGCGAGGTCCTGGTGGAAGGCGACGAGAAGCGCCGCCGCCGCGATGCCGCCCGCGATGGCCGTCAGGATCGGCTTGCCCGGCGCGACCGCGCGCACGAGAGCCGCCGCCATGACCACGATGACGAGCCCGGTGAGCAAATGCATCAGGCCCACTCCGTCATTACGCCCAACCCATCAGCACGATGAAGGCGACCCACAGGATGTGCGCCATGGCCAGCGGCAGCAGTCCCTTCCAGCCGAGGTTCATGAGCTGGTCGTAGCGGAAGCGCGGCAGGGTCCAGCGCACCCAGACGTAGATGAACAGGAACACCGCGGTCTTCGCCGCGAAGGCGGCCACCTGCACGATCGCGGCGAGATTCGGCGACAGGTTCAGCGCCTGCAATCCCGGCACGTGGTAGCCGCCGAAGTACATCGTCACCGCCAGCGCCGAGGCGGTGATCATGTTGGCGTACTCGGCCATGTAGAACATCGAGAAGCGCATGCCCGAGTACTCGGTGTGGTACCCGGCCACGAGCTCGCTCTCCGCCTCCGGCAGGTCGAACGGCAGCCGGTTGGTCTCGGCGAAGGCGGAGATGAGGAAGATGAGGAACCCCGGGAACTGCCACAGGATGTTCCAGCCGTGCTCCATCTGGTGCGTGACCACGTCGGTCAGCCGCAGGGAGCCGGTCGCCATCAGCACGCCGACGATGGAGAAGCCGAGCGCCATCTCGTAGGAGATGAGCTGCGCCGAGGAGCGCAGCCCGCCGAGGAGCGAGTACTTGTTGTTCGACGACCAGCCGGCGAGCGCCACACCGTAGACGCCGAGCGACGACAGCCCGAGGATGACGAGCACGCCGCTGTCCACGTCGGCCACGTGCAGGGGAATGGTGCGGCCGAACAGCTCGAGCGTCGGGCCGAACGGGATCACCGAGAACGTCGCCATCGCGGGGACGAAGATGATCACCGGCGCCAGCAGGTACAGGACGACGTGCGCCTGGGGAGGCGTGATCGCCTCCTTGAAGATGAACTTGATCCCGTCGGCGAGCGGCTGCAGCAACCCGAACGGACCGACGCGGTTCGGCCCGCGGCGATCCTGGATCCAGGCGGAGACGCGGCGCTCGAGCCACGTCAGGTAGGCGACCGCCGTCAGGTTGACGAAGAAGATGAGGGCGATCTTCGCCGACGATTCGATGAGCAGGGCTGGGAGGCGCGGATCCACGCGGTTTCTCGGTCTCCCTACGGTTCCAGGGCCTGGGTGCCCGCGGGCGCTCCCGACACCGGGCCCGCCTCGGTGGACACGAGTCGATGACCGTCGCCGCCGAGACTCCGCCACGACAGCGACGCCAGCGGCTTCAGCTCGGCGGCCGCCTGGTCGAAGACGGCCGAGGCGGTGGTCCACGAGCCGGCGAGGCCGAAGCGCCGCCCCAGCTCGCGCAGCCAGCGCCACGACGGCTCGGCCAGGGCCGGGGCCGGAACGCCGCGCCGCAGCCGCTGCGCGTGGCCCTGGAAATTCACCACGACGCCGTCCGCCTCGTAGGGACCCGTGGCCGGCAGCGCGACGTGCGCCGCCTTCGCGGTTTCGGTCTGCCAGGCGTCGATGACGACGAGCGCCTCGATCGTCGCGAGCCGATCCGCCTTCAGGACGCCGTCGCCGACCGGATCCTCGCCGACGACGACCAGTCCGTGGACGTGCCCGGCCGCGATGTCCCCCGCGAGCTTCGCGGTGGCGGCGGCGTCGGGCCGGCCGAAGCCGACGAGCTCGGCGCCGCGCGCGTTGGGCGTCTTGTCGCGGCGCAGCAGGAGCGCGTCGTCCTCGCCCGACTCGTGCGGCGGCACCACGACACGGGTGATGCCCGCCTGCCTGAGCGCCTGGCGGGCCATGAAGAGGTCCTCGAGGGTGAGGCGCGCGGAGACGATCGCCGCGACGCTCGCGGCGCCGTGCCGCGTCACGGTCTCGCGCAGCAGCGCGGCCGCCCGGTCGACCGCCTCGGGCGACGGAAGCACCGCGGGGGCCGCCGCACCCGCGGCGCGCACCGCCGGGCGCTCGAGGCGCGGCCGGTCATAGAGCTTCTCGTACGTCTGGCGTCCGAGGTCGCACATCCAGTAGTCGTTGACCGCGGCGTTGCGGCGCGGCGTGATCCGGTGGATGCGGTGATCGTAGACGGCCAGCTCCACGTTGCAGCCGCGCGCGCAGCCGGTGCAGACCGACGGGACGTTGCGCAGGAACCAGACGCGCGCCTGGAAGCGGAACGGCTTCCAGGTGAGCGCTCCGACCGGGCAGATGTCCACGGTGTTGCCCGAGTAGTCGTTGTCGAGCGATTTTCCCGGGAAGGTGCCGATGATGGCGTGGCCGCCGCGCTCGAAGAGCCCCAGCTCGTGCGTCTTCGACACCTCGTCGCAGAAGCGGATGCAGCGGGTGCACTTGATGCAGCGCTCGCCGTCGAAGACGACGCGCGGGCCGATCGGCACGCCCTTGTCGTGGTGGATCTTCTCCTCGACGAAGCGGCTCTCGCCACGACCATAGGCGTTGGCGTACTGCTGCAGGCGGCACTCGCCCGCCTGGTCGCAGATCGGGCAGTCGAGCGGATGGTTGATGAGCAGGAACTCCATGATCGACTCGCGCGCCGCCTTGACGCGCGGGTTGGCGGTGCGCACCACCATCCCCTGCATAGCCTGCGTGGCGCAGCCGATCTGCAGCTTCGGCATCTTCTCGATCTCGACGAAGCACATGCGGCAGTTGCCGGCGACCGTCAGGCCCGGGTGGTAGCAGTAGTGCGGCACGGCGATGCCCAGCCTTTCGGCCGCCTGCAGGACGGACGTCCCCTTCTTCACCACCACGGGGCGCTCGTCGACGAGCAGCGCGACTTCGTCCGGACCGGCCGCCGGCAGCTCGATGGCCGGAGCCGCGGCGGGCGCCGAACCCGGCTTCGCGGGCGGCGGGGGTTGTGTCGGCTCGGGCATGTCTCGCTCAGCCTCTCTTCGCGGCGCCACCGAAGGGGCAGGCCCCCTTGGTGACGTGATCGTCGAACTCACTCTTGAACTCGGCGACGTAGGACTGCACCGGCCAGGCGATGGCCTCGCCGAAGGGGCAGATGGTATTCCCCTCGACCCGCTTCGCGACGTCGATGAGCAGGTCCGGATCCTCCTTGCGCCCGTGGCCCGCCTCGAGCCGGTGCAGGATCTTGGTGAACCAGCCGGTGCCCTCGCGGCACGGCGTGCACTGGCCGCACGACTCGTGCTCGTAGAACTCGGCGAGGTTCAGGAGCGCACCCACCATGCAGGTGCTCGAGTCCATCACCATCCCGCCGGCCGATCCGAGCATCGTCCCGGCCGCGGCGAGCGAGTCGAAGTCGAGCAGCACGTCGCAGCGCGCCGCCGGCAGCACCTTCATCGACGAGCCGCCGGGCACGGCCGCCTTGAGCGGCCGGTCGGGATGGAGCATGCCGCCGGCGTGCTCGTTCAAGAGCTCCTTGAACGGGATGCCGAGGGGCGCCTCGTACACGCCGGGCTTCTTCACGTGGCCGGAGATGCAGAAGAGCTTCGGGCCGGTGTTCTTCGGGCGGCCGATGCCGTTGTACCAGCCGGCGCCGCGCTCGACGATGAACGGCACGTTCGCCAGCGTTTCGACGTTGTTGATGATGGTCGGACAGCCGTAGAGGCCGACGATGGCCGGGAACGGCGGCTTGATGCGCGGCAGCCCGCGCTTGCCTTCGAGGGATTCGAGCAGCGCCGTCTCCTCGCCGCAGATGTAGGCGCCGGCGCCGCGGTAGACGAGCACGTCGAGGTCGTAGCCGCTGCCGAGGATGTTCTTCCCGAGGAAGCCCTTGGCGTACGCCTCGGCGATCGCCTGCTCGAAGATGCGCGCGCCCTTCTGGAACTCCCCGCGGATGTAGAAGAAGGCGGTGTGGCAGTGGATGGCGAACGACGACAGGATGATCCCCTCGAGCACCAGGTGCGGATCGCGCTCGATGAGCAGGCGATCCTTGAACGTCCCCGGCTCGCTCTCGTCGGCGTTGACGCACAGGTAGCGCGGTTTGTCCCCGAGCTTCGGGAGGAACGACCACTTCATCCCGGTCGGGAAGCCGGCGCCGCCGCGCCCGCGCAGCCCCGAGGCCTTCACCTCTTCCAGGACGGCCTCGGGGGTCATCCCCGAGAGCGCCTTCTTCAGCGCCTGGTAGCCGCCGCCGGCGAGGGACACGTCGAGGGTGTGCGAGTCGTCGCGCCCGACGTTCTTCAGGAGCAGCTTCTCGTAGGCCATTACTTGAGCCTCGCGAGCAGCTCGTCCACCTTCGCGGCGTCGAGCAGCGGGACGTCGTCGTCGTTGACCTGCGCGCAGGGCGCCGTGTCGCAGGCGCCGAGGCACTCGACGAACTGCAGCGAGAAGCGGCCGTCGGGGGTCACCGCGCCGCGCGCGATGCCCAGCTTCTGCTCGAGGCGCGCCATCACCTCGTGCGAGCCGCGCAGCATGCACGACAGCGTGCGGCAGATCTGGAAGTGGTGCCTGCCCACCGGCTTGCGGTGGAACATCGTGTAGAAGGACACCACCCCGGCGACGAAGGCCGGCGACACGCCGAGCTTGCCCGCGACGAAGTCCTGGGCCTCCTCCGGCACCCAGCCGTGCTCTTCCTGCACGGCGTAGAGCGCCGGCAGCAGCGCCGACGACTTGCGCGGGTATTTGGTCAGGAGCGCATCGATCTTTTTCTCGGTCTCCACCGACACCGCCCGCGTCGCCGTGCTCACCGGTCCACCTCTCCCATCACCGGGTCGAGGCTCGCGATGATGGCGATCAGGTCCGACACGAGTCCGCCCTTCGCCATGAGCTCGATCGCCTGCAGCGAGACGAACGACGGCGAGCGGACGTGCAGCCGGTAGGGCGACTTGCCGCCGGTGCTGCGGATGTAGAAGCCGAGCTCCCCCTTGGGGGCTTCGATGGCGTGGTACGACTCGCCCACCGGGGCGGGGAAGCCCTCGGTCACGACCATGAACTGCTGGATCAGCTCCTCCATCTTGGTCAGGACGCCCTTCTTGGGGGGCAGCACGATCTTCGGGTCGTCGATGTTGATCGGACCCTCGGGGAGGCGCTGGAGCGCCTGGTCGAGGATGCGCACCGACTGGCGCATCTCCTCGAGCCGGACCAGGTAGCGGTCGAACACGTCCCCCTGGGTTCCGACCGGCACGTCGAACTCGTACGTCTCGTACTCGAGGTACGGCTCGGTCTTGCGCACGTCGTAGGCGATGCCGCAGCCGCGCAGGTTCGGGCCGGTCATGCCGAGCGCGATGGCGTCCTTCGCGCTGATCCGGCCGACCCCCTGGGTGCGGCCCATCCAGATGGTGTTGCCGGTCAGGAGCTCGTCCAGCTCGTCGAGCACCTTCGGGAACGAGGCGCAGAAGTCGGCCACCTGCTTCGTCCACCCGGCCGGGATGTCGCGGGCCAGGCCGCCGACGCGCGGGTACGACGTCGTGAGGCGGCCGCCGGTGAGCGACTCGATGATGTTGTAGAGGGTCTCGCGCTCGCGGAAGGTGTGGAAGAAGACGGTGGCGGCGCCGAGGTCGAGGGCGCCGGTGCCGAGCCACAGCAGGTGCGCCGAGATGCGCGCCAGCTCGCAGCACAGGACGCGGATGACGCGGCAGCGCGGCGTCACCGTGATGTTCATCAGCTTCTCGACCGCCGTGATGTAGCCGACGTTCGTCGACAGCGGCGCGAGGTAGTCCATCCGGTCGGTGTAGGGGACGAACTGGTTGTAGGTCATCCCCTCGGCGATCTTCTCCATGCCGCGGTGCAGGTACCCGACGTGCGGGACGATCGACTTCACCGTCTCGCCTTCCAGCGTGACCACCAGCCGCAGCACGCCGTGGGTCGAGGGATGCTGCGGCCCCATGTTGAGGACCATCTCCTCGTTGCCGAGCGAATCCTCCGGGATCGGGTGCTCCACCGGCATCGCCGGAGGATGGGGCGTGAGGTCTACCACCGGCGGCTTCGTCGAAGGCTCGCTCACGCGTGCTCCATGTCGCGGAAGCCCGGCGACGCGGGGCGCCCGTCGGGGTCGAGCGAGGACGGGCCGCCCTCGACGTCGAAGTCCTTGCGCAGCGGATGGTCGGGGTAGTCCTCCGGCATGATGATGCGGCGCAGGTCGGGATGCCCGGTGAAGCGCACGCCGACCAGGTCGTACTGCTCGCGCTCGGTCCAGTTGGTGCCCGCCCAGACGGAGGTGAGGCTGGGGGCCGTCTCGCCGGGACGCAGGCGCAGCTTCAGCCGCAGCCGGTGGTTCTTCTCCAGCGAGTAGATCTGCCACATCACGTCGTGCTCGAACTCGCCTTCGAGGAAGTGGACCGCGACGCAGGCGATCGGCATGTCGAAGGCGCACTGCGGGTCGTCGCGCAGGAAGAAAGCCGCGTCCACCAGCCGCTCCGCCGGCAGCGTGACCGTGATCTCGCCGCGGAACTCCTCGGACAGGAGGCCCGTCTCGGGGAAGCGGGCGCGCAGCAGATCCACGAGGTGCCGCGGCGGATGTGGATCGATGTAAGGGCCGTTCATGTCAGTCCCACTCGAGGGCGCCGCGCCGCCAGCAATAGAGGTAGCCGACCACCAGCACCGCGAGGAAGACCAGCATCCCGGTGAAGCCGCGCACCCCCAGGTCGCGGAACACCGTGGCCCAGGGATAGAGGAACGCCGCCTCGATGTCGAACAGGATGAACAGCATCGCCACCATGTAGAAGCGCACCGTGACCGGCTTGTCGGAGACGTCGAGCTGGTCGACGCCGCACTCGTAAGGCGAGAGATCGGTGCGACTGCGCGTCGGGCGGCCGAGCAGCGTCGCGAGCGTCAGGATCACCCCGGCGAGGACCAGGGCCAGGGCCGCTTGCAGACCGATGGGAATGTAGTCGATCACCCGGCTTCGACACCCGGAGGGGAGGCCCGGCGCCCGGCCTCCCTCGTTGCGTGAACCTGCTTATCCGGCGCCGCAGGCCTGCTTACAGGAAGCGGGATGCTAGCACCCCCTTTCCGAGGGTGTCAACGCGAGTAGAATCGGCCGCACCGCCATGATTCAAGAGGGGTTGCGATGACCGACGTCCCCCCGGAAGCGACCGCGCTCCCCCCCGAAACCGAGGTCGAGATCCACGCCATCCGAGCCCAGGGGAAGGGAGGCCAGAACGTCAACAAGGTCAGCAATGCCGTCCACCTGCGCTTCGACATCCGGTCCTCGTCGCTGCCCGAGGACATCAAGGAGCGCCTGCTCGCCCTGCGGGACCGGCGGATCAGCGCCGACGGGGTGATCGTGATCAAGGCCCAGACCGAGCGCAGCCTGGAGCAGAACCGCGCCGCCGCTCTGGCTCGCCTGCGGGAGATGGTCGCCGCGGCGTATCGTGTGCCGCGGACGCGCCGGCCGACCCGCGCCACGCGCGGCTCGAAGCGGCGCCGGGTGCAGAGCAAGAAGCACCGCTCCGAGGTCAAAGCCCTGCGCCGCCGCGTCGACGAGTAGGCTATCCTCCCGGCCCATGCGAACCCTGCGACGCCTTCTCCCGCTGGTCTTCTGCTTCCTCCTGATCCCGGCGGACGGGCGCCTCGCCGCGGCTGCCGGTGCCGCCGACGACGTGGCCGCCGCCCGCTCCCTTTTCGAGAAGAACCTCGACGCCATCAAGCGCAAGGACAAGGACGCCTATCTCGCCTGCTACCTGAACTCCCCCGCGTTCGTGAAGACGGGAGCGGATGGCTCGCAGCGGGGCTACGACCGGCTCGCGAAAGAGGCGGGCG
>DASRAU010000005.1:0-47167 GCA_035638075.1 Verrucomicrobiia bacterium | reverse complement strand
AGGCGACCGCCAGCGATTTCGAGCCGGGGTCCGCCGCCGGCGTCGTGCCGGGAAAGAGTGACACCTCGGCCACGACCGGCCGCATCGGCGTGAAGGCGGAGCTCTCTCCCGCCTGGTCGCTGCGCGCCAATGCCGGGACCTACCAGCGGATCCCCGACTTCACCGAGATGTTCGGCATGACCGGATCGGTCCGCGGCAACCCGGGGCTCGTCCCCGAAGAGGGAACGAACGCCGACCTCGGCCTCGCCTGGGAGGCGACCCGGCCCCTGGGGGCGTTCCACGGCCTCCGCGTCGAGGGCGTCCTCTTCGGCACCGACGCGGACGATCTCATTATCTACAGGCCCATCTCGTTCGGAATTCTCGTCGCGGAGAACGTCAGCGCGGCGCGCATCCGCGGCCTCGAGCTGAGCGTGCAGTCGGGTCTCGGGCCCCACCTCAGCGGCGCGCTCAACATCGTCCGGCAGGAGGCGATCGAGACCGGCGACTCGTTCCGCAACGGGTTTCCGCTGCCCGGACGCTCGGAGGTCGAGGCGAGCACCACGCTAGGCGGCACTTTCGGACGCACGCGCCTCGACTGGAACTTCACCTACGTCGGCCCGAACAACGTCTCGACGATCGCCAATCCCGACAGCGAGCTTAAGGCGCGTTACCTGCATGACGTCTCCTGCCGGGTGATCCTGCCGCACCGGCTGGAGGCGACCGTCCAGGTCCACAACCTCTTCGACGACCACACCGTCGACCTGTACCGCTATCCCCTGCCGGGGCGGCGCTACGAGGTGAGGCTCGCATGGGCGTTCTGACCTCGACCGCACGCGCTGCCCTGCCGGCGGCGCTCCTCCTGCTCGCGGCCTGTGGAGGAGGGGGCTACGGCCAGGGCAGCGGGGATCCGCTCCCCGGTCCGGGCGCGCGGCTCGATCCGATCTACGACGTCACCATCACCTTCCCGCAGGCGGAAGTGATCGCGGGCGGGATCACGCTGCACGGCATCGTCCTCGACCTGGCCGTCACCTTCACCGACGCCACGGTGCGCGATGCCGACCCGCGTTTCCGCGCCCCGGCCGAGGTCCTCTCCGTGACCGCCGGCGGCGTGCCTCAGGCGTTCATCGTGACGCAGCCGATCGTCGTCGAGGGCTCGATCGAGGGCGAGGCCTTCGCCACCGACTTCTTCGGGGCGATCCAGTTCGACAGCGCCAACCTCGTGCTGTCGCTCTCGGGGAGCATCGCCACGGGCGCGCGGCGCATCGAAGGGACCGCCGACCTCTTCGGCACGAGCGAGCCCGGCGCGTTCCTGGCCGTGTTGCGGCGCCGGTATCTCGTCGTCGGCACCGATCTCCAGGCGGTCGGAGAAGCGGCGACGGTGGAGGTGCGCTACGATCGCGACATCGTCCTGCACGAGCGCCTCGAAACGATCAGCTCGGACCCGGTGGCCCGCGTCGAGGATGGGCGGCCGATCGTCATCAACCGCCTGTCGTTCGACAACCTGCAGGGGCTCGACCCGCACGCCGGCTTCAAGACCGCCTTCGAGCATTCGACCGGCAACGGCTCGAACCCGCACGACGTCGTCGTGCTGAGCGACAACGAAGCGGGAGCGCCCTTCTCTCCGCCGGCTCCCGGCCAGGAGAGCGCCGGCGTGGCCTTCGTCACCCGGTACGAGCCGCCGTACGACGACCTGGCCCTGTTCGATCTCGACAGCGGCGATCTCATCCAGTCGATCGACCTGCGCCCGCTGGCGCGCAACCCGGACCACCTGCCGCGGCCCGACCAGGTGGCGTGGTCGCACAACCGACTCTTCGTGACGCTCCAGGACGCCAACGCCTCGTTCACCCAGTTCCAGAACGGGCGGGTCGCGGTGATCGACCCGGTGCTGCGCCAGGTCGAGGACGTCATCGACCTCTCGGGCCAGAATCCCTTCGAGGCCTTCGTGGAGGAGCCGGTGAGCGGACTGCTCTACGTGGCCCTCGCCGGCATCTTCCCCAGCGGAACGAAGCCACCGGTTCTCAGCGGCGGGATCGAGGCCATCGATCCGTCGGCGCGCCGCTCGCTCGGCCTGGTCATCGACGACGATGATCTCGGGGGCAACGTCACCGCCCTCGCCATCGCCGCGCCGGACCGCGGCTTCGCCGTGGTCACCGACGCGTCCTTCCACAACTTCGTGAAGGTCTTCGACCCGCAGGCGCGCACCATCCTCGGCACGGCCTTCGACACCACCGACCGCCTCACCGCCCTCGCCTCCGACGGCGAGGGTTGGGTGCTGGTGGCCGACTCGAGCTTCGTCGAGCCGCGCCTGCTGATCCTCGACGGCGCGACCGGCGCCATCGTCGCCGCCGTGCCGCTCCGCCTGCCGCCGCAATCGATTGCCGTTCTCACCCGCAGTCTTCCGTGAAGGAGACCCCGATGCTCCATCGTGCCCGCCGCCTCGTCCGTGCCGTTCCGTCCCGCGCCGCGCTCGGCGCGGTCCTTCTCGCCGCCGTCATCGCACCGGCCGCCGCCGGGACCACCGCCCGGCTCGAACGCGATCCGCTGCAGCCGGGCGGGCCGGTTCACTTCTTCGCCGAGGGCGACGCCGCCTCCCGCTTCACGTACATCGGCGACACGCCTCCGCGCTTCCCCGGCGACCGCCGCGGGTCGCTGCGGGTCCTCTACGACACGACGCTGCCGACCGGCCGCATCGGCGCGCCCCTCGGCTCCGTCCTGTCGCTCGACGAGAACTTCCGCTTCGGCGCCGTCCTGACGATCCGGTCGCACGGCTTCGCCGCCGACCCGAACGGCTTCTCGCAGATCGCCTTCGGCCTCTGGAACGCCCACACGACCGGCCTGGGACGGACCCTCTTCCCGTCCGACTCCTACGACCTGGTGGAGTTCGACTGGTTCGCCAACGTGAGCCCCGATTTCGGAGGCCCCTTCCTGTCGCCGAGCATCTTCGGCGGCAACGTCGGCGACAACGCGTTCTTCAACTTCGCCTTCCAGTCGCAGGAAGCGCCGCTGCCGTTCGACGTGCCGCTGCTGTGCGAGGGGGTGTACGACGCGGCGACCCGCGCGCTGACCGTCACCGTGTCGCGTCACGTGAGCGGGCCGCGCTTCGAACCCGTCCCCGGTGCGACCGCGACGGTCGACCTGGCGACGCTTCAGCCCGGCTTCCTGGTGGACACGCTCGGCATCGCCGCCTACGGCGAGGGCTGGCCGTCGCTGCACGCCGAAGTGGACTTCGATCTGATCTACGTCGGAGACAGGCCGGTCCCGATGTCGGTCGCCGCGACGCCGTCGATCCCGTCGCGCGGCGCGCTGCCGGTCGGGGTCGTGCCCGTCCCCTGAGACGGCCGCGTCCCGGAATAAAAAAGCCCCCTTCGGCCGGTGGCCGGAGGGGGCCTGGTGCTTTCGCGCCTCAGCCCTTCTTGGTGGCGTCGGCCGGCTTCGGCGGCGCCTGGCGGATGGCCTCGACGTTCAGGGTGATGTCCACGTCCTCGCTGAGGACCGTGCCGCCGCCCTCGATGGCCTTGTTCCAGGAGACGCCGTAGTCCATCCGGTTGATCTTGGTCTTCGCCTCGAAGCCGGAGCGCACGCCGCCCCAGCCGTCAGGACCGGTGCCGAGGATGTCCACGTCGAGCGAGACCGGCTTCGCCACGCCGCGGATGGTCAGCGTCCCGTCCACCTTGAGCTTGTTCGGGCTGACCGCGGTCACCTTGTTCGACACGAAGGTGATCTTCGGGAACTTCTCGGCGTCGAAGAAGTCGGCGCTCTTGAGGTGCGCGTCGCGCTTCGGCTCCTCGGTGTTGATGCTGGCGGTGTCGATGCTGACGTTCACCGTCGACTTGGTGACGTCCTGGGTGTCGTAGGAGATCGTCCCCTCGAACTTGGTGAAGTGACCCGGGACCCGGCTGAAGAAGTGCCGGATGGTGAAGCCCATGTTGCTGTGCGACGGATCGATGCTGTAGGCGTCGGCCCGGACCGTCCCGGTCGCGAGACCCGCGGCGACGGCCGCGGACAGGACGAGCGCCGCGAACGGGCGGCGGTGACGGACGATCCGGATCGGGCTCGGGCTTGCGGGCATGCGGGTCCTCCTCGATGGTGCGTTGGTCTTCACGTGCATTGAACTCTCAGTTCAGGTGACGTCCACCGTCGACGCGCAGGGTCTCGCCGGTGACGAACTCCGTCTCGATGAGAAACAGCACGGCTCTTGCGACCTCGTCCGCTCCTCCCCAGCGGCCGAGCGGCGTCGCCTTCAGCACTTCGCGGTCCTCGGCGTCGCTGAACACCTCCGGCCTGAGGATCGGCCCCGGTGCCACCGCGTTCACCAGGATCGCCGGCGCCAGTTCCAGAGCCAGCGCCTCCACGAGGCCGATCACCCCCGCCTTGGCCACGTAGTACGGAAGGAACCCTTTATAACGCGGCCGTCCGCTCGAAGGCAACCAGTCGGCGAAGGCGACGATCCGTCCCCCGCCGCGCGCCCGCATCGGCACGGCACAGCGCAGAGCCAGGCGATAGGTCCCCTGCAGGTCGGCGTCGACGTTCCTGCGCCAGGCGACATCGTCGAGGTCGTCGAAATTCACTTTTTGATAGTGCGACGCCATGGGCACCAGGATGTCCGGGCCGCCGAGGTCGCGGCCGACCTCGTCCACGATCCGCGGTACCGCCTGTGGGTCGCTCATGTCGGCCTGGATGGTCTTCGCCTTGCGGCCGAGGGCGCGCACCTCGGAGGCTGTCTCTTCGGCGGCGTCGCGCGACGCCCGCCAGGCAATGGCCACGTCGACGCCGCGCCGGGCGAGGCTGGTCGCCACGACGCGGCCGATGCGGGCCGCGCCGGTGATCAGCGCCACCTTGCCGGCGGGATCCATCAGGTGCGCTGCGTCGTCACCGGCGGCCGGCGCAGGTGCCAGGTGGTCGCCGACTGGAAGTGCCGGGCCAGCGTGACCGCCTTCGCCTCGTCGTACGCGCCGGCGAGCACGCCGAGCCCCGCCGGCAGCCCGTCCTCGCCGAAGCCGCACGGCACCGAGACCGCCGGCAGCCCGCACAGGTTGCCGGCGCCGCCGGCCGGATCGGCCCAGGAGATGTCGGTGAAATCCTGGTCGTAGCCGAAGGCGGTGTGCATCTCGGTCGGGTAGAGGATGGCGTCGTACTTCGAGAAGAGATCCGACATCGCCCGGCAGCAGACGGTGCGGATGCGCTCCGCCTTGACGTAGTCGGATCCGCGCACGGCATGCGCCGTCACGAACGCCAGCACCGCCCCTGGCGTCGCGAGCTGCCGGGCCCGGTCGCCGCGCTGCAGCTCTTCGTAGGCCGTCGCCACTTCCGACGTCAGGATGACGCCGGTCGCCGCTTCGAACGGCAGGTCCGGCAGCTTCGTCTCCTCGGCGCCGACGCCCGAGTCGCGCAGGTCGTCGAGTGCCTTCAGGAAGGCCCGCTCGACCGCCGGGTTGCCGCTCTTCTTGAAGTCCATCCTCAGGAACCCGACCCGCAGGCCCTTCGCCGCCGCGGTGGACTCGGGTCCGAGCGGCTCGTCGGAGGTGAACGGGTCTTCGGGATCGCGCCCCGCCAGGATGCGGTAGACGATCTCGCAGTCGCGCGCCGTGCGTCCCATCGGGCCGAGCTTGTCGAGGGTCCACGACAGCGCCATCGCGCCCTGTCGCGACAAGCGGCCGAAGGTCGGGCGCAGCCCGGAGATGCCGCAGAAGGCGGACGGGCAGACGATCGAGCCCCAGGTCTCCGAGCCGATGGCGAACGGCAGCATGCCGGTGCCGACCGCGGCCCCCGAGCCGGACGACGACCCGCACGTCCAGCGCGACGGGTCCCAGGGGTTGCGGGCGGCGCCCGTGAGCGATGCCGACCCCTTGTCGTACCCGAGCCCGCCGGCCATCTCGATCATCGCCAGCTTGCCGAGCAGGATCGCCCCGGCGTTGCGCAGCTTGCGGATGACCGCGGCGTCGTAGTCGAACGACTGCATCTCGTACGGCTTCGCGCCCCAGGTGGTCCGGGTGCCGCGGGTCGCCACGAGATCCTTGGCGCCGTACGGGATGCCATGGAGCGGCGAGCGGACGTGGCCGCGGGCGATCTCCTTTTCCGCCTGCCGCGCTTCTTCGAGCGCGCTGTCCTTCATCAGGGTGACCCAGGCATGGTAGGTCGGCTCGAGCTCCTCGATGCGCCCGAGGTACGCCTCGGTCAGCGCGACGGGAGAGAGCCGGCGCGAGCGGATGCGCGCCTGGAGCTCGGTGATCGGAAGGAAGAGGACGTCTTCGCCGAGAACGGTGACCGGCATGACGGCGTCCCTCCTCAGCCGTTCTTGCGGACGGAGCGGATCGGCCGGAAGCCACCGGCGGGCGGAACGTCGTTGGCTACGGGGAAGTCGCGCACCACCTTGAGCGCGTCCTCGAGCTGGGTGACGTCCTTGCGGACCTTCGCCCGCTCGCCGCCGCTGAGCCCGTCTTCCTGCTTGGCGAGGAACTTCGCGAGCGGCGTCGGCTCGGGCGCGGGCTCCGGCGCCGGTGTCACCTCCGGCTCGTCGGCGCGGGCCCCGCCGAGCGACCCGGCCAGGGTCGCGCCCATGACGAGGGGCGCCCCCAGGATCATCCGTCCCACCACCCTGCGCGAGATCTTCATCGAACCTCCTATTTGTCCGACACGCGCCGGACGAACTCGCCGGTCGTCGTGTCCACCATCACCTTCTCCCCCGCCTCGAGGTAGACCGGCACGCGGATCTCCGTGCCGTTCGACAGCGTCGCGGGCTTGGTCACCTTGCCGCTCGCCATGTCGGAGCGCCCGCCGGGGCCCGTCTCGATCACGTCGAACTCGACGAACTGCGGCAGCTCGATGGCGTAGCAGCGCCCCTCGAACACCACCGCCCGCACGCTCACGCCGTCCTTGAGCCAGCGGACGTCGTCGCCGATCGACTCCTTCGACAGATGGAACTGCTCGTAGGTGGTCTCGTCCATGAAGTGGTATTCGTCCCCGTCGGCATAGAGGAACGAGGTCTTGCGGAACTCGAGGTCCGGCTCGTCGAACTTGTCCCCCGACTTGAAGGTCATGTCGAGCACCTGGCCCGTCAGGACGTTGCGCACCTTGGCGCGCACCAGGGTCGCGGCGCCGCGCGCCGACGGCGTCTGCACGCTGTAGTCGGTGATGATGTACGGCTTCCCCTCCACGAGGATGGCGAGGCCGCGCTTGAAGTCGGAGGTGACGATCACGTTGACTCCTGATTATGGACTTGGCTCGAAGACGAGGAAGTACTGGTACGGCAGGAAGGTCGGCTCGGCGGCGAGCCGGAAGCCGGCCTTCTGCATCTCGGCGACGACCACCTCGCGCTCCAGCTTGGCTTCGGGCGGCGGCCCCACCGGGAGCGGGCGCTTGTGGAAATCGACGATGGCGACGCGGCCGCCCGGCGCGAGGTTCTTGCCCAGGCGGTGGAAGTAGGCCTGCCGGTCGTCGATGTGGTGATAAGTGTCCACGATGAGGACGCGATCGACCCGCCCCGGCGGCAGGAAGGGATCCTCGTAGAGGGCGAGCACCGGCACGACGTTCGTCAGCCCTTCGCGGTGCGCCCGCTTGCCGAGGTACTCCACCATCTGCGGCTCGGGATCGATGCTGAGGACGACGCCCTTCTCTCCGACCGCGCGCGACAGCGCCGCCGTGAAGTAGCCGGTGCCGGCGCCCAGGTCGGCGGCCGTCATCCCCGGCTTGAGCTCGAGGGCGGCGACGATTTCATCGGGCTTCTGCCACGCGGCGCGCGAGGGATCGTCGAAGATCTTCGCCCACCGCTCCGGGTCGTCGAAGGAGTGATGGACGGTGGCGTGATCCCCCTGCGCGGCGTGCTCGTGGTCGCCCGATCCGGTCGCCGGCGGCGCGCCGGCGGCTGCCACGGATTCGCCGCCGGGGACCGCCGACGTCGCGCCTTCGCGACCGGCGCCGGCTTCACCGCGGGCGCAGGCGAGGAAGAGGAGCAGCAGGGCGGCCACGGCGCCGGCCAGGATGAGGACGACGCCGGTCTTCACGCCCCGGCCACTTTCTCGGAGGCGATCTCCATCGCCAGCGCAGCGAGACGGCCGGCGAAGGTGACGAGCTGCTCGACTTCGATTTCCTCGTTCGGCTGGTGGTAGGTCTCCTCGTCGCCGCACGACCAGCCGACGGCGTCCACGCCCATCAGGACCAGGTCCTTGGCGAAGGTGCCGCCGCCGGACCCGATGATCTTCGCCTCGGGGGCGTGGCGCAGCAGGCGCTTGACGATGGGCGCCTCGGGCGACACCTCGCACGGCAGCGCGTCCTGCACGATCGCCACGTCGACCGACGACCCCCGCAGGTCGGCGATCGCCTTCGACGCGACCGCGGCGACCGCGGCGCGGATCCCCTCGGCCGTCTGGCCGGGGACGTAGCGGATGTCGAGGATCGCCTGCGCGTCCGCCGGGACAGCGTTCGGCGCGACACCGCCGCGCGCCAGCCCGGTGTTGATGGTCGGCCCGCCGAGAAGCGGATGGGCGCGGTGTTCGAGCGTCATTCTCTCCACGGCGAGAAGCGCCCGCGACAGCGCGAGGATCGCGTTGACGCCCTTCGCCGGCTCCATGGCGTGCGCCTGCCTGCCATGCGTTTCGATCTTCAGGAGCACGCGGCCCTTCTCGGCGATGTTGATCTCCTTCATGTTGCCCGCGATGTCGGGAATGACCGCGTCGGTGCAGTCGATGAGGCCCGACTCGATGAGATACGGCAGCCCGACGCCGATGCCGACCTCCTCGTCGGCCACGGCGCCGAAGGTGAAGGCCCCGGCGATGCGATCCTCGCGCTCCTTGAGGAGCCGCAGGGCGGCGAACGATGCCGCCAGCGGCCCCTTGTCGTCGAGCACGCCGCGGCCGTAGAGCTTTCCCGCCTCCTCGCGCGGCTCGAACGGCGGCCGCTTCCAGACGGTCGGCGAGCCGGCCGGCACCGTGTCGGTGTGCAGCAGCACGAGCATGCGACGATACCCGGGACGCTTCTGGCCGACGGTGGCGAGCAGGCTCTCACGGCCTTCGACCCTGGCGTGCGTCGTGAACGGGATCTTCAACCGGCGGCACTCCTCCGCCAGGATCGACGTCACGCGCGACTCCATCCCGGGCGCCGGCATGTCGTCCGGCCCGCCGCCGGGAAAATCCTCCGCCATGTAGTTCACCGTCCGCGCGCGGCAGACGCGCAGGGTCAGATCGACGATGAACGGCCGCAGGGCTCGCGCCGCCTCGCGGATCGCCCGCGGATCCTCGGTGTGTCCCGGTGCTGTCATGAGGCGGAGAGCCTACCCGACCGCCGGGGCGCGATCAAGCGGGCCGTCGCCCTGTGTCACGGGCATCACCGGCCTCCTGCGCTGCGTAGTCCACCCGATGGGTATCTCCGCAGAAGCCTCGACTTTCGTCGTGCCGGTTTTGCGTCAGGATCCTCGCCATGCCCTCCGCTCGCAGGACCCCGGGCCGGATCGCGCGCGAGACCTCATGCTGACCATGGAAGACGACACCGCCGTCGTCGAGGACGTCGATTCGGGCTGGTCCGCGCCGCGGCCTTCGCCGCACGGTGGCCACACCGGGATCCGGGTCGAGACCCTCGATCGCGCCGCCTTCCTCCGTCTGGAACACGAATGGAACGCGCTGGTCGAGAGGACCTGTGACGAGCCGTTCTACCGGCACGAGTTCATCCGGTCGTGGGTCGACAGCTTCGCCCCCCGTGCGGAGATGAAGATCCTCACGGGACACGACCACGCCGGCCGCCTCGTCGCGGCCCTCCCCCTGGTGGCCGACCGCGGCTTCTTCTACGGGGTTCCGGTCCGGCGTCTCGTCTCACCGGCGAGCCTTCACTCCGCCCGATTCGACATGATCGCGGCGGACCGTCGTACGGCCGCCCTGGCGTTCGTCCGGACGCTGGCGGGGGACGGCAGCTGGGACGTCATCCGTCTCAACGAGGTGCCGGCGGGCGGAACCGCCTGGGATCTCTACCACGCGGCCTCCGGTGCGGGCTTCCCGTCGGGCATCTGGGACTCGCATCGCAGCCCCTTCCTTCCGCTCCCCGCGTCCTGGGCGGCTCTCGAGGCTCGCCTCTCCCGCAAGTTCAGGAGGAACCTGCGCCGCGGCCGCGCCTGGCTCGAGGCGCGCGGTGCTGTCACCATCGAGCGACTGAACGGGGCGGATGCCGTGCGGGCGGGGCTGGAGGAGTGCTTCGCTCTCGAGCGCGGCGGCTGGAAGGGACGCCAGGGCACCGCGGCGGCGCAGAGCCGGCAGACGCTCGGCTTCTACACCGGCCTGGCGCAGGCAGCGGCGAGCGGCGGCTACTTCTCGCTCACCTTCCTCGTGTTCGCAGGGAAAAGGATTGCCGCGCAGTACGGGCTGACGCGGCGCCGAACCTATTCCCTCATGATGACCTGCTACGACGAGGCTTTCGCCGAGTGCAGCCCCGGCCAGATCCTGATGGAAGAGGTGCTGAAGCACGCCATCGCCGACGGGCTGTGGGGCTACGAGTTCCTCGGCGTCGAAGGAGCCTGGAAGCTGGCCTGGAAACCGGACCTCCGGCCGCACCACTGGTTCTTCATTTTCCGGGACAGCCTGCTGGGACGCACCCTGCGCAATGCCAAGTTCGCCTGGCTGCCGGCGGCGAAAACCCTCGTCCCGGCTGCGAGGCAGAGTCTCCGGCGCTTCCAGCCGCGGCCACGCACCGACGGCGAAGCCGACACCGAAACCGACCACCACCTGCCGACCACCTGGGCCTAGTCCGGAGGTATGCTCCCCCGGCCCGGGGCGCGGTCGCCGCGGAGCGCGTGGGCGGGGGCGGTCTTGAGGTCCTTCCGAAAAGAGCTCTGGTTCAACATCCCCGAACGTCGGGCGTACCTGAACATCACGCCACAGGTCGATGAGTGCCTGCGCGAGAGCGGCGTGCGGGAGGGATTGTGCCTGGTGAACGCCATGCACATCACCGCGTCGGTCTTCGTCAACGACGACGAGAGCGGGCTGCACCAGGACTTCGAGGAGTTCCTCGAGCGGCTGGCGCCGCACGCCCCGACCAGCCACTACCGCCACAACCTCACGGGCGAGGACAACGGCGACGCGCACATCAAGCGGCAGCTCTTCGGGCGCGAGGTGGTGGTGGCGGTGACCGGCGGCAAGCTCGACTTCGGTCCCTGGGAGCAGATCTTCTACGGTGAGTTCGACGGCGGCCGCAAGAAGCGCGTCCTCGTGAAGATCCTCGGCGCATGAGCCGGTCGCGCGCCGTGGGCGCGGTGCTCGTCGCGTTCGCCGCCTGCGCCGCGGGGGGAGACATGCGGTTCGAAGACTGGTCCGATGGCGCGACGCTGCGGCTCGACTACCACCATGCCGGCCGGGCCGCCGACCCCGCCGCGGCGACGCCCGCCGAGGAGACGGCCGCGCTCGACGCGGTGGTGCGCGAAGGGCCGTGGCCGGGGGGCCGGCAGCCGCAACTCGACCTCCTGAATCTCGGCGCCTACCGGTTCGAGGTGCGCGACCGCGACACCCACCGGGTCCTGTTCGCCTCCGGCTTCGGCAGCATCTACGGCGAGTGGGAGACGACCGACGAGGCGAAGCGCGAGCGCCGCTCGTTCCACGAATCGCTCCGCTTCCCCTTCCCCAAGAAGCCGGTGCAGGTCGATCTCTTCAAGCGCTCGCCCGACAACGCCTGGCGGCCGCTGGCGCTCTTCGTGGTCGACCCCGAAGCGCCGACGGTGCGGCGCGAGAAAGTGAGCGACCGGGGCACCGTCTGGACGCTGTTCGAGAACGGCCCGCCGGAGAGCAAGGTCGATCTGCTCATCCTCGGCGACGGCTACACCTCCGCGGAGATGCAGAAGTTCCATTCCGACGCCAAGCGGCTGGTGGACATCCTCTTCTCGGTGACGCCGTTCAAGGAGCGCAAGAGCGACTTCAACGTGCGCGCCCTCGACCTGCCGTCGCTCGACTCGGGCATCGACCGGCCGAGCGACGGGCTGTGGCGGCGCACGGCGCTCGGCGCCTCTTACGACATCTTCGGGTCGGAGCGCTACGCGCTGACCTTCGAGAACCGGCAGTGGCGTGACGCGGCGGCGCAGGCGCCCTACGAGTTCGTCGAGATCCTCCTCAACGGCGAGACCTACGGCGGCGGGGGCATCCACAACCTCTACGCCACCTGCGCCACCGGCTCGGGATCGAGCCCGTACGTCTTCGTGCACGAGTTCGGGCACCACTTCGCGGCGCTCGCCGACGAGTACTACACGAGCGACGTCGCTTACGGCACCGACACGCCCATCGTCGAGCCGTGGGAGCCGAACCTCACGGCTCTGCTCGACCCGGCCGTGCTGAAGTGGAGGGATCTCGTCACGCCCGGCACGGCGCTGCCGACGCCGTGGCCCAAGGAGGAGTACGAGGCGTTCTCGAAGACGATCCAGGAGCGCCGCCGCGCCCTGCGCAAGGCGAAAGCACCCGAGAAGGAGATGGACGCCCTGTTCGCCGAGGAGCTAGCCTGGAGCAAACCGTTCCTCGCGAAGGCCCCGTACGGCGGCGTCGTCGGCGCCTTCGAGGGAGGGGGCTATCGCGCCAAGGGTCTCTATAGACCGTCGAGCGACTGCATCATGTTCAGCCGCAACCTCGACCGCTTCTGCCCCGTCTGCGCCCGCACCATCGAGCGGGTCATCGACCAGCGGACCGGACGAAGCCGGTGAAGCGTCTCGTCCGCGCGCTCCTTCTCGCCGCCGGCGGGATCTCGATCGCCGCGGCGGCCGCGGACACCACGCCGGGGAGCGAATGGTGCATCGCCGGCGTCTGCCTCGGCCGCCCGGAGCAGGATCTCCTGGGTCGTTACGGCCCCGGCCGCTCCCCGGCCGAGGCGCCGCAAGACCACTGTTACCAGGCACGGGGCAAGTCGATCTACGTGACCGCGGTCGTCGACGACGAGGACCCCGCGAGGCGGATCGGCGCGGTGCTGCTCAGCGGCGAGTCGGTCTGCCGCGACGCGGCGACGGCGCGAGTGGGTCCGGACCGCGCCGGCTGCCGGGGCATCCGTCTCTTCGATCCGGTCGAGAGGCTCGGAACCGTGGGGGCGGAGAAACGGCAGCCGCTCGACAAGGGATATCCCTGGGACGGCTCCCCTTCCGAAGTGAGCCAGTTCGACTACCGCTGCGAGCCCGAGAAGGCCTGCAGCGTCATGGCCTCCGCGTTCACCCGGGGAGGAACCATCATCGCCATCTCGATCTGGAAGCCGGACTGCTGAGCGTCACACAGGCGTCGAAGCGACGAGAGGAGCCGCCCGCATGAGGAACGAACTCGATCCGTTGAAGGAGCGCGTCCAGCGCTGGACGATCTTCCTCGGCGTGCTCCAGGTGATCGTGGGTTGCGTGGTGGGCTTCACACCGCCGGCGGCGGTGGCCTGGTTCCGCGGCATCGTCATGGCACACATCGAGTTCACGGCCAACGGCGTCCTGATGATCGTCCTGGGCCTGCTCGTCGGCAGGATGGCGCTCAAACCGCTGCCTCTCCAGATCTGGTTCGCGACGCTGCAGGCCGGCACCTGGACCAACGGCGCGGCGGGCGTGGCGGCGGCCATCCTGGGCGCGACCTCTCCCCTCATGCCGACGCTCAACGAGAAGTTCCCCCCGCCTCACGGCACCGAATCGGCGATCGTCTCCGGCTCCCTGCAGGTGTGCGGCGTGACCATCATGATCGCGCTTCTGCTGACGCTCTACGGCCTCGTCGGCTCCCCGCGCGCTCGACGCGACCTGTTGTAAGGTACCGGGGTTCTTCCGGAGGACTCTTCTCATGGCCGTATCCCGCCGTCAGTTCCTCGGTTCGAGCCTCACCGCCACCGGCCTGTCGTTCGCCGGTGCCTCGCTGTCGCAGGCCGCCGCCGAGCATCACACCCCCGAGGTGCACAAGCCCGCTCCGGCCGTGAACCCGCAGGACTGGGGCTGGGTGCGCTCGCAGTTCCGTCTCGATCCGAACTACGCGCACCTGTCGAACTTCTACATCGTCTCGCACCCGCAGCCGGTGCGCGACGCCATCGACCGGTACCGGCGCGGGCTCGACGAGAACCCCTTCCTCTTCCTCGAGCAGCACATGTTCGAGAAGGAGGAGGACATGCTCTGGAAGAGAGTCACCGCCGCCGCGGCCGGCTACACCGGCGCGAAGCCGGAGGAGATCGCGCTCACCAGCAGCGCCACGATGGGGCTCGCCCTCGTCTACAACGGTCTGCGGTTCAAGCCCGGGCAGGAGGTCCTCACCACCACCCACGACCACTACTCGCACCACGAGTCGATCCGGCTCGCGGCGGCGAAGTCGGGGACCACCGTGCGGCAGGTCTCCCTCTACGACACCGGGGCGAAGGCGAACGCCGACGAGATGGTGTCACGGCTGCACGACGCCATCCGCCCCGCGACGCGCGTGGTCGGGGTCACGTGGACCCACTCGAACACGGGGGTCCGGACCCCCGTGCGGCGCTTCGCCGAGGCGCTCGCCGCGATCAACCGCAACCGCGACGAAGCCGACCGGGCGCTCCTGGTCGTGGACGGGACGCACGCCTTCGGCGCCGTCGACGAGACGGTGGCGTCGCTGGGCTGCGACTTCTTCGCCAGCGGCACCCACAAGTGGATCCTCGCGCCGCGCGGCACCGGCATCCTGTACGCTCCGGCCGCGCGCTGGGCGCTGCTGCAGCCGACCATCCCGACCTTCATGGATCTCGACGTCTACAACGCCTGGCAGGACGGCCGCGTCCCCGGCCCGACGACCGCCGCCGCGGTCAGCCCGGGCGGGTTTTTCGCTTACGAGCACCAGTGGGCCGCGGTCGAGGCGTTCCGCTTCCACGACACCGTCGGCCGCCCGCGCATCGCCGCCCGCATCGCCGAGCTGAACACCCGCATCAAGGACGGCCTGGCGAAGATCCCCAAGGTGACGCTGCACACGCCGATGGACCCGGCGATCTCCGCCGGCATCAACTGCTTCGAGGTGGCCGGCCTCGCTCCCGGGGACGTGGTCGCGAAGCTCCTCGACCGCCGCATCATCGCCAGCACCTCGCCGTACAAGGTGACCTACCCGCGCCTCTCCGCCGGCATCATGAACACGCCGGAGGAGATCGATCGCGCCCTCGCCGCCGTCCGCGCCCTCGCGGCCTGACGTGCGGGCGCTTTGGGCGTTCGCGGCCATGGCCGCACTCGCCGCCGCACCGGCGCCGTCGATGGCGCCCTACGACAATGCCTGGCCGCAGTTCTCGCCGGACGGCGGGAGCATCGTCTTCGGATCGACACGGGAAGACGGCGACTGGGAGATCTTCGTGATGGGCGCCGACGGGACCGGGGCGAAGCGGCTCACGCGCTCGCCCGGCCGCGATGCGCACCCGATCTTCGCGCGGGACGGCCGCTCGATCTTCTTTCAATCACCCCGAGGCGGCGCGGAGGGAGAGGTCGATCTCTACACCATGGCGATCGACGGGAGCGCGACGAAGCGCCTCATCGAGGCTCCCGGCTTCGACGGGGTAGCGGCCCTCTCCCCCGACGGACGGCGCCTCGCGTACCAGCACGGAACAAAACAGGGAGAGGCCTGGCACTGGGAGATCCATCTCGCCGACGCCGACGGTCGTCACGATCACGCCCTGACGAAGAATGCCTGGAGCAGCCAGGTGCCTGTCTTCACTCCGGACGGGAAGCGGCTCGTCTTTTTCGCCAATCCCGGCGGTCACGACCGGCTCTTCTCGATGGATCTCGCGACCCGGAACGTCATTCCCCTCGCCCCCGAAGCGGCCGCGCGAGGCGACGCGGACGACCAGGTGCCGTCGCTTTCCCCCGACGGCCGCGTCGTCGCCTTCACCTCGACCCGCGACGGCGGCCGCGATCTCTACCGGATCGAAATCGCGACCGGGACGGTGACCCGGCTGACGACCGGCTTCGATGTCTGGTCGCAGGCCGCCTGGTCGCCGGACGGCCAGCGCATCCTCTTCTCGGCGAAGGCCGCGGGCGTGGAGGAAATCTTCTCGATCGACTCCGGCGGCGGCGAAGCGGTCCGCCTGACGCGGGGCGCCGAGGGCATGCGCTCCGGCGACCCGCGCCTCGACGTCGAGGCGGCGCTCGTCGAGTACGCCCGGAACCTCCGGGCGCTGGACTCGGCTCGCCTCGCGGCCGCTTACACGCCCGACGGAGAGCTGCTCGACCCGGGCATGCCGCCCCACCGGGGGCCCGCCGCGATCAAGGCGTTTCTCGATTCCTTCCAGGGGGTCGTCATCGAATCCGCGTCGCTGACGCCGGAATCCACCGAAGTGTGGGGGACGACGGGCCTCACCTTCGGCTCCTACGCGCAACGCGTGCGCGTCGGCGACCAGCCGGCTAGAGATTACAGCGGCCGCTTCGTCGTTGAATGGGCGAAGCAGGCCGACGGCCGCTGGCTCATCCGCCGGCTCCTGACGCAGCCGTCACCTCAGTAGACCAGGCTCACGGCCAGCCGAAGCCCACCAGGGCGCCGACCTGCCAGTAGTCGGCGTCGCCGTCCATGTCGAACAGCGTCACGCCGGTTCCTTCGAGCAGCCGGGCGTCGAAGCCGAGGTTGAACCACTCCCCGAGTCGCCAGAAGACGCCGCCCTGCACGTAGACGCCGGTGGTGTCGTCATCGTCGCTGAGGCTGCCGAGATTCGAGGTGACGTCGGCGTCGGTGCTGACGAAGCTGATGCCGCCGCCCACGTAGGGCCGCACGATGCCGGCCTTCCAGACCTTGTGGACTCCGAGGCTCCATTCGCTCACCTCGGCGTCCAGATCGACCGAGCCGAGAATCGGGAACGAGTTGAGAGTCCCGTCGTCGTCCGACTTGTAGTACCCGACGGCGATGTGCACCGGCCAGTCCTTGCCCCCGAACTCCAACGTGCCGCCGAGGACCGTCTGGTCGTCCGTCGGGTCCCAGAAGTCCTGGTCGAGGGATCGCTGACCGTAGACGAAGTTGAAGTTCCCCTCGGCGCGCGCCACGGTCGGCGCGCCGAAGGCGAGGAAGGCCAGAAGAAGAAAGGTCACGATGCGAAGCGGCCGGGTGCGCAAGATCGCAGGTCTCGACATCGGTCACCTCCGGTTGTGCGTGGATGAAGGCGGAGATCGTAGAACCGATTCGACGGCGAGGCGAGGCGCGGGAGTGGAAAGAAGCGAGTGCGAGGCGGCTGGGACGGCGTCTACGCGGCGCGCGACTCGAGGGCGCGCGCCAGCGCGCCGGCGAGGGCGTCGGCGCTCGGGAAGCGGTCGGCGGGATCGACCTCGAGCGCCTTCAGGATCGCCTGCGACAGCGCCACCGGGATCGACGGGTCGATGTTGAGCGGCGTCTTCACCGGCGGGCGCAGGTGCGTCAGCATGGTCGAGCGCACGTCCTCGCCGATGAACGGGTCCTCGCCGGTGAACAGGAAGAACAGGACGGCGCCGAGCGAGTAGATGTCGCTGCGGCGATCGAGCGGCTTCCCCTGCACCTGCTCGGGGGACATGAAGCGCGGCGTGCCGAGCACCAGGCCCTTCCCGGTCAGGGTGTTGCCACCCGACTCGGGGCGGGCGATGCCGAAGTCGAGCACCTTGGCCTGGCCGGTGCCGGTCACCAGGATGTTCTCCGGCTTGATGTCGCGGTGCACGATGCCGGCGCGGTGCGCCGCCTCGAGCCCGGCCGCCGCCTGCAGCGCCACGTGCAGCCGGTCGGCGCGCGACGGCTGCGGCACCCGCTCCATCCAGCGCGGCAGCGGCAGGCCGTCGATGTATTCCATGACGAGCAGCCGGAAGTCGCGCCACTTCTCGAAGGTGTGCATCCGCACGACGTTGGGGTGGACGATCGACCGCGCGATCTTGATCTCCTGCACGAAGCGGGCGGCGGTCTCGGCGTCGATGTCGGTGGACAGCACCTTGATGGCGACCGTCTCGTCCAGCTCGGCGTCGCGCGCCCGGAAGATCGCCCCCATGCCGCCGCGGCCGATCTCCGCCAGCACCTGGTAGCGTCCCGACACCACCATTCCGGGGACCATCTCGCGCAGCACCAGGTCTTCGAGCAGCGCCTTGGCGTCGGGGTAGCGCCTGGCGCGGTCCTTCTCGAGGCACTTGAGGATCACGTTCCGCAGGAACTCCGGCAGCGGCCGCTCGCCCGGCCCCGGCAGCGGTACCGGGTCGTTGACGTGCTGGTGCCCGATGTCGTGGCCGCGGAACGGCGGGTGCCCGACCGCCAGCTCGTACAGGATGACGCCGAGCGAGTAGAGGTCCGACCCGACGTCGACGCGCCCGCGCAGAAGCGCCTCGGGCGGCGTGTACTGGATCAGCCGCCCGCTCGACAGCTCCTCGGGAGTCAGGTCCGACAGGCGCACCGACAACCCGAAGTCGGAGACCGCCACGCGATCCTCGGGGGCGATGTGGATGTTCTCGGGGCGCAGGTTGCGGTGCAGGACGCCGCGCCCGTGCGCGTGCTCGAGGGCCGAGGCGATCTGCCGTCCGATGTCCACCACCCGGTGCAGCTCGAAGCGGACCTTCGCCTCCAAAAGCGATCGCAGCGACGGCCCTTCGGCGAACCCGGCGACGATGAACGCGCCGCGCGCGTCGCTGCCGGTGTCGTACACCGGCACGATGTGCGGATGGCTCAGGCGTGACGCCTCCGCAGCAACTTGCAGGAGGCGCGCCGCCTTCCCCTTCTCTCCCGGCCCTTCGGTGATGCGCCGCAGGGCCACCGGCCGTCCGAGCACGCTGTCGACGCCGCGGAACACCTCGCCGGAACGGCCGCGGCCGATGGCCTTGCCGATGACGTAGCGGGCCGCGCCGTTCTCCCCCACCGGAGCCGCGGCCGCCTGCGTCGCGGCGCTCTTTTCGGCAGCCGATTGTTCGCGTGTGGCCGCCGCGTCGGCGTGGATCGCGGCGGTCGCCGCGGTCACGTGGGCGGAGGCTGCAGCTCCCGTGCGCGTCCCTTTCGGTGCGAGCCGGGTCCTTGATGTCGCCGTCGCGACGCGCGGGCCGGATACGGCAGGCGCCGGCGCGGCCGGCGGCGTCGCTTCCGCCGGAGCGGGATTCGGCCCGGTGGTCTGCGGGCGTCCGCGCAGCGCCTTCACCCGGTCCAGGACGTCCTCGTAACCGTACTCGAAGGCGAGGATCGACTCGAACACCCGCAGCGCTTCCTTGGTCCGGCCGTTGCCTTCGTGCGCGCGGGCGAGCGCGTAATAGATCCCGATCGTCTGCTCGCTCACCTCCTCGCCGTCGAGGGCCGCCAGGTACTTGTCGGCCGCGAGGGTGAAGAGCCCCTGCTCGGAGAAGATCCGCCCGAGCAGGAGCGACGCGGCGCGAAAGTCGGCGCTGTCCCGCCGCACCTGCTGCAGCGCCTTGATGCACCCCTCGCGATCCCCCTTCTCGTAGGAGAGACGCGCCGCCGCGAGCGGGTCGCCGGCGCGCAGCAGCATGCGCGCGGCGTCGTCGTTCTTCCCCGCCGCCTTGAACAGGGTCGCGGCGGCGCCGAAGTCGCGCGCCTTCTCCATCAGCGCGGCCGCTTCCGCCGGGTGTCCGGCGCGCGCGTAAAGATCGGCCGCCTGGTCGGTCTCCCCTTCCTTCTCCATCAGCCGCGCGGCGCGCAGCAGATCTCCCGCCTTCTTCCACTCCTCGGACGCGGGGTAGAGGCTCCCCGCCTTCTCCAGGATCTCGGCCGCCTCGCGATGCTTCCCCTGGCGCGACAGGATCGCCGCCTGCACCGCCGGGGAGACGCCGGAGAGATCCTTGCCCGCCTCGCGCAGGGCGGCCCAGGCGTCGTCGGGCCGCTGCAGGCGCAGGAAGATCTCCGCCGCCTTCTCCGCCTCGCCCGCCTTGCGCCAGGCCTCCGCCGCCTGATCCATCAGGAGGGCCGCCTCGAAGTGGGGCGCCGCCTTCGCCGGCTGGCCGATCTTCACCTGCAGCTCGCCGCACTGCCGGTGCCAGCGGGCGAGATCGGCCCGCTCCCCCTCGGTCTGCATCGACTCGGGCCCCGCCTGCATGCCCGCGGCGATCAGTTCCTCGTAGAGCCGGACCGCGTGCGCCGGCTGGCCGGCCCGGACATAGAGGAGGGCCGCCTTCCCCTTGGCCCCCGAGCGCTCGTAGTTCTCCGCCGCCGGTTCATCCTGGTCCATCGCCTCGAACAGCTCCGCGGCCTTGGAGAACAAGCCGGCCCGGCTGTAGAGCCAGGCCGCCTTGTCCCGGTTCTCCGAGCGCAGCTCGACGTCGGCGGCGGCCCGGAGATCGCCGGCCTTCAGGTAGTGGAGAGAAGCGGAGGCGAGGTCGCCCATCTCCTCGGCGAGTGACGCCGCGAGGTCGTAGTGCCCCCCGCGCAGGTACATCTCGGTCGCCTTCTGCCAGTCTCCGGCCAGCCGATAGAAATCTCCCGACTGGGAGTAATCGGCCGACCGGGCGGCGGCGCGCGCCCGACTCCGGTACTCGGAAATCGAGGACATGTCCGCTGAAATCTAGGTTTTCGGGTGGACTGACGCCACCGCTCAGTGCTGCCCGGATCGCTCCGCGGGCAGACGTGCCAAAAGAATGGCGGCCCGCTGCGCCTGGGTCTTCAGGGAGGCCAGGTCCCCGGTTTCGTCCGGCGTATGGCCATTGCGGCCGCGCAGCCCGATGCCGTCGAGGGCCATCTCGACGAGCCCTTCGGTGAAGGAGACGTCCGCCGCCCCGGCGTTGCGCGGGTTCACGGCGACGACCGTCCCCAGCCCCAGGTCGCGGCTCGCCCGGTCGTAGAGCGCGAGCATCCGGTCGTTGCCGGGCGCAGGCGACAGCGGCGGGTAGCCGTCGTCGAACTCGATCGAGGCGCTGGTGCCGGGGAGGTGCGCGGCCACCACCTCGCGCATCAGGCCGCGGGCGCGCTCGCGCTGCTCGAGCGTGATGCAGCGGAGATCCCCCGCGACCGTGGCCGTCGCCGCGACGACGTTGGTCTTGCCGAACGTGGTGCCGCGGGCTTCGTCGTCATCGAAGGTGACGGTCGTGCCTCCGACGATCGACCCGGGGTTGACCGTGAGCAGGTCCTCCTTCGCCTTGAGGGCCGCTTCGAACCCGGTCAGGATGCGGGCCGTCTCGTAGATGGCGCCGCTGCCGACCGCCTCGCTCCAGATCTGCGACGAGTGGGCGGCGTGCCCGGTCACGGTCAGGATCCACGACCCGGATCCGCGCCGCGCCACGACCGCGGTGTGCGGATCGCCGTCGCCGTCCTCGAAGCCGACCGCCACGTCGGCCCAGCGGGCCGCCTCCTTGAGGTCGCGGCGCGCCGCCTCGAGCGGCCGGCCGGAGTCTTCCTCGTCACCGATGAGGACAGCGGTGACGGCGACCTGGTCCAGCAGACCGGCGTCCTTCAGCCCGCCCAGGGCGAGGAGCATGATGACGTCTCCCCCCTTCATGTCGATCAGGCCCGGGCCGTGCGCTTCGCTCCCGCCTGGAATCGGAGCGAACTTCTGGAAGGGGGAATCCTTCGGGAAGACCGTGTCGAGGTGGCCGATCAGGACCACCCGCGGCGTCCCTTCGGGGGCCGGACGCCGCGCGATGAGGTGACCCGCACGCCCCCAGGCGGCGCCGTCGATCCACTCGGTCGTGAAGCCGAGCGCGTCGAACTCCTTCCGGAAAAGCGCCCCGACGGAGCGCACCCCGTCGAGGTTGTTCGACCCGCTGTTGAGATTGACCGCGGCTTCGAGGAGCGTCCGGGCCGCCGGCTCGCGGGCTTCGATCGCGGTGACCACGCGCCGTTCGGCCTTCGACAAGCCGCTCGCTTCCCTTGCGGCGGCGACGGTCGTGGCGAGCGCGAGCGCCGCGGCGAGCGCGAAGGTCGCGAGTCCGGGCCGGCGCACCTGTCCGGCCTCAGGCCTTGGAGAACGCCTCGTCCACGACCTTCTTCAGCTCGCCGTCGGCGGCCATTTCGGTGACGATGTCGCAGCCGCCGATGAACTCTCCCTTGATGAAGACCTGGGGGATGGTCGGCCAGTTGGAAACGCCCGACAGCACCTGGCGGATGCGCGGGTCGGGCAGCACGTCCACCACCTCGAACGGCTTCCCCATCTCCTTGAAGACCTGGATGGTGCGCATCGAGAAGCCGCAGCGCGGCTCCTCCTTGGTGCCCTTGCAGAAGAGGACGATGGTGTTGTCCTCGATGGCTTTCTTGATGCTCGTGAGAACCGGATCGTCGGCCATGGTGCTTCTCTCCTTCGGAACGCCTTTCAGCGGTTGGATTCTTCGTCCGCCTGCGCCGGGGTCAGGGTCCGAAGCGCCAGGGCGTGAATGTCCTGGGACGCCATCTCCTCCCGGAACAGGTCGTAGATCATGCGGTGCTGCTCGATGCGCGACTTCCCCTCGAAGCGGTCCGAGACGATGCGCGCGCTGTAGTGGTTGTCGGCCCCCTTCACGTCGGCTTTCGCGCCCGGGAAAGCCTTCTCGATGCGGCGGGCGATCTCGATCGGTTCCATCAGGGAAGCCCCACGGTGCCGGTGACGCTTGCGTTCAAGGTGCAGGCCGTGTCCCCGTCGCCGTCGGCATTGGTGTCGAGGTCGAACGAGTCGCACACGACGTTCAGGAGGCGGTTCGTCAGGTCGGCCGTGCCGATGCACTCGAGATAGCCGGCCTCGTCGTTCTCCCAGGTTTTCACCAGCGCGAGGCACGAGTCGGCATCGATGGTGGCGATGATTTCCTTCGGCAGCTGCAACGGACCGCTCCCTTCCATGGTGAAGCCGACCGTTCCGATCGGCGCGTAGACATTCAGGCTCGTGTAGCTCGTCGTCCCGCTCGCCACGCTCACCGGCGTGTTGTCGAGTGTCGCATTGTCGCATCGCAGCGTCGACCGGACCGCCTGCTGGTACGACACCGTCCACGTCCCGACCATCTGGTCGCGGACGAGCCCGCAATCGAGCCCGTTCACGACGACGGTGTCCCCGCCGCTGTTGTCGTTGCAGCCCACGAAACCCGCCGGTCCAAGCGCCAGCAGGGCCAGAAGTGGCGCGAGAACGCCCCGGCGGCCGCCTTTTCGAACCTGCTTCCCCACCCGTCTCCCTCGTCCGAAGCCGCGGCCCCGCTGGATGCCCGTGAGCCCGGCATTGTACACGGAGCCTCCGGGCCTCTCTGTTACGATGCCTGTCTCCATGCCGCGATTTCGTGCGTTTCCGGCCTTTTTCCTGGGCACCCTCGCCGCGTTCCTTCTGGCCGCCGCCCCGGGGCCCGAGGCTCCGGGTGACCCCCTCGCGGGGGCGGAGTCGTTCACCCTCCCGAACGGGCTGACGGTGGTGATGCGGCGCGATGAGGCCCACCCGGTCGTGGCGGTGCAGATGCTCTACCGGGTCGGGGCGCGCAATGAGACCATCGGCATCACCGGCATCGCCCACTACGTCGAGCACATGCTGTTCCGCGGCACCGAGCACTTCGGGCTCGCCGACATCACCGGGGTCATCGAGCGCTCCGGTGGCGAGTGGCACGGCTACACGACGCTCGACTGCACGACCTTCTTCGAAGCGGCGCCGAAAGAACTGCTGACGACGCTCCTGCGTCTCGAGGCCGAGCGCATGCACGCCGCCCGCATGGCGCCGGACGAGGTGGACCCGGAGCGGGGCGCCGTCTTCCAGGAGTACCGCGGCTACCAGCTCGACCCGCGCTCGGACCTGTTCGACGCCACGACGGCGCTCCTGTTCCAGCAGCATCCGTACCGGAACAACACCATGGGCTGGGAGAGCGACCTCGCCGGCATCACCCACGCCGACCTCGTCGATTTCTACCGGCGCCACTACGGCCCGCGCAACGCCGTGCTGGCGATCCAGGGCGACTTCGACAAGGCGTCGGCGCACGCCGCGGTCGAGGAGGCGTTCGGATCGATCCCGGCGGGCGGCGATGACACGACGGTCCGCACCGTCGAGCCGGCCCTGCAGGGGCCGCGCCGGCTGATGCTGCTTCGACCCGGAGGGACGCCGGCGGTGCAGGTCTCTTTCCTGGCGCCGGCGCCCGCGACGCCCAGGGAGTTTGCGGCGTTCCTCGTGCTCGACGCGATCCTCGGCGACGCGGCCGGGCTCTCCTTCTATCGCCACTCGGGGGATCTCGGGACCGGGGCCGCCGCCCCTTCCGGCACACCACTCGGCCGGCTCGTGGACACGGGCCTCGTCGAAGAGGTGGGGGCGTCGCTCGTGCCGACCCTCTATCCCTACCACTTCTCCCTCTACGCGTCCGGGTTCGAGGCGGCGAAGTCGGCCTCCGTCGAGGCGGCGCTCTTCGATGCGCTCGCGGAAGCGGCGGACGCCGTCACCGAAGCCGACGTCGAGGCGGCGCGACGGCGCATCGCCGCGGCCGACGCCCTCGAGACCGATTCCTTCGTCGAGAAGGCGCACGAGCTGGCCTACTGGACCGCGATCGGCGGGCTCGACCGGCGCGCCGCGGTGCGCCGCGCCATCGACGCCGTGCGGGCGGAGGATGTGAAGGAGGCCGCGGCGCACCTCGTCCCGGCGCGCGCCGCCGTCGGTCTCGTCCTGCCGGTGGCGCGCGGCGCGGCGGGGGCCTCGGTCCCCGCGGTCGAGGAGCGCCCGAAGCGCACCGCACCGGCGCGGCACGCGGTCGCGGGCCCGGCGGGAGGGACGAAGCACGCCGCCCGGCCGGCGCTGACGACGCTCGGCCTGGGCGGAGGCAGCCGCGCCATCGTGGACGCGCGCCCCGCCGATGCGACCTTCGTCCTGAAGCTGGCCGTCGCCGCCCCGCCCGGGACGACGATCGCGGGCGCCGATGACCTGGCGCATGCGCTCCTGCCGATCGGAGCGACCCTCGACATCGCGTCCCCCGGAGCGGGCGCGGCGTTCGCCGCCCGCGACACCTTGCGCGTCACGGTGGCGGGGCCGGCCTCCGCCTTCGACGAGACGCTGGGGACGCTCCTGGCCCGGGGCGGGCTCAAGCTGCACGCGCCGAAGGGAGCCGCCGCCGTCGGTCCCGGGAGCATCCCCTCGCCGATGCGCCGCGGGCTCGCGCTTCTCGATCGCGCCGCGAGCGGCCCGGCCCCGGCCGCTCTTCCCGGCCCGTTCGCGGTGCTCGTCGGTCCTTTCGAGCCCGCGGCGGTCAGGGATCGCCTCGCGACTCTCGCCGGCGGCCTGCATCCGCCGGCTCCCGCGCCGGCGTCGCGACGGGGCGCGTCCGGCGCGCTCGTGGCGGGACGCGAGACCTCGTCGATCCCCGACATCCCGCAGGGGGCGCTGCTCCTGGCGATCCCCGGGGATGCGGACCCGGCGGCGCAGGAGGCGGTCGCCTGGATCCTGCACCACAACTACAGCGGCCGCCTCGGTGTGCGCGCCATCGCGCAGCTGGGGCTCGTCTACGACATGGACAGCGAGTCAGTCCGCCGCGGCGCGCCGCTCGTCTGGTTCGGCATGGGCGCCGACCCGGCCGCCCTCCCGCAGCTCGAGGAGGCGATGCTCGCCGAGCTCGATCGGGCCCGCGCCGACATCGGTGACGAGGAGCTCGCCGCCTTCAAGTCGTACGCCTCGGGCCGCCTCGCCGTCCGGCGCGCCGATCCCGACCAGGCGGCGCGCCTCTGGCTCGATGCCCTGCTGCGCGGCGAGGACGACGCCGGCCCCCGGCGCGCCGCCGATCAGGCGGCGAAGCTGACGCGCAAGGACGTCACCGCCGCCGCGCAGCGCATGCTCGATCCCTCCCGGCGCCACATCGTCGTGATCGATCGCCAGGCGCAGGCGGCGCCGGCGCGCTGACCGCTAGGGAGAGCAGCTGAGGGCGTCGGGGCCCGTCCCCGAGCCGAACGAGCCGGCGCCGCACGACTTCCTGCCGCGCACCAGGTAGTAGAAACCGTTGCCGACGGCCGGATTCGGGCGCGCGTCAGTCCACGCGGTCCCGGGGAGCCCGCCGGCCAGGCAGGCCGCCGAGGCGAACCCGGATCCCGGCACGCTGGACAGGCTCCCTCCCGCGACATCGTAGAGAACGGGCGCGCCGTCGGCCGGCGTGAGCGGACTCCAGGAGACCGAGGCCGCCGCATCCACCGCCACCCCGGTGACGAGGGCGGGGGCCTCGAAGACCGACGCATCGCCGGGGCAGAAATCGCTGGCGTTGGGCATGCCGTCCTCGTCCCGGTCGCCGCCGAGACGCATTCCCGATCCGAGGGTGGCGCAGGTGAAGGTGATCGGTCCCCCCGCCTGGCTGCGCAGCTGCGCGGTCGGGACCGGCAGCTCGTTCGCGACGTCGGTGGACCACGTGCCTCCCGACGACACCCCGCCGTTGAGGAACCAGGTCCGCTCGCGCGCGCCGGGGCCGCTGGACATCGCCGCCGCGACCAGCTCGCAGTGTCGCGTCGTGGAGGCCCCGTTGCCGAGGATGAGGAGCTGGGAGAGCAGTGCCTCCTGCGCCGCCGTGCCGGTGGGGGGCGCCCCGGCGGGAACCGTGACGTTGCGGCCGATCGCCGGCCGCGTCCCGGTCGGGAACATCATCGTGAAGGCGGAGATGTTCTTCACGTCGTCGGGGGTCAGGTTGAAGACGTTGATGGACAGGAAGGTGTTCATATCGGGAACGGCGCCGTCGTGCGTCAACCCGAAGCCGCCCTTCTGATCGTTCGGGGCGGCGGCGGTGCCAAAGCGCGGCCCGAACTTCTCGTAGATGTTCCGCAGGTGGGGAATCTTCAGATCGCTGTGCGGCGACAGGTCGGCGTCGCCGTTGAAGAGAGCGGCGGCCGCGGTCGCCGGGTCCCCCGGCTCGAGGCCGCCGATCTGGCCGCCGCTGGCGCCGAACGGCTGCTGGTGACAGGTGACGCAGAAGATGTTGCCGCCTTCGGTGAAGCCTCCCGTCAGCCCGAGGAACCGCTGCCGGCCGATCTCCGGGTTGCCCGCGTTCGGCAGGCCGGGGATCCCCACCACCGCGTTCGGCACCGTGTCGTCGACATTGCGATAGGGGTTCGGCGGAAAGACGATGTCGAGCGCGAAGCGGCGGAACTCGTTCATCGCCTGCGCCGGGACGCCCGCCGGCTCGCCGTTCACCGGGCCGACGTCGACCGTCCCCATTAACCCGACGAACGCCTTGTTGAAGTTCACCATCGTCGGCCGATCGCCCCGCCAGTGGAGCGGCTCGAGCATGGCGCGCAGCGTCTGCGTCGTCATCGGCCCCTTCTCGGGGTCGAAGCCGGAGTGGGCGGCCGAGATCGCCGGGTTGTCCACGGGGAAGAAGTGGACGTTGTCGCCAGGCGTGCCATACGCCGCGAAGGCCCCGGTCGGGTCGCCGAGATCCCACGCCAGCCCGTCGCGATCGCCCGACAGGTGACAGGACGAGCAGGCGGCGTCGCCGTGCCCCGAGGATTCGATCCCGTCGTACAGATGCCGGCGGCCGACCTTCACCGTGGCGGGGCTCGGGTCGTGCAGGGGCACGTCGGCGAGCTTGATGAGCGCCGCGGGATCGACCACGGCGATCGCGTTGGTGAAGCGGTCGAGAACGTACAGGCGCGGCGTCGCCCCTTCGCGCAGCGCCACGCCGGTCGGTCCCTCGCCGACGTCGACCGCCTCGGGGACCGCTCGGTTCGCGCCGAACACGCAGGCGCCGTAGTTCGGGCCCGGCCCGTTGAGGCAGGCCTGGTTCAACCGGAAGACCTTGCGCGAGCCGATCGCCGTCATCCAGGCCTGGGTGCCCGCGGCGTTCCACACCATCATCCCGGGCTGCGACAGGCTCGCCTGCCGCTCCGCGAGGTTCGTCGCCGGGTCGCTGGCGCGGTTGATGTGGGTGTTGAGATCGACGAGGGTGACGGCGTTGCCTGCCGCCGGGTTGACGATCGCCAGCCGGTTGTCCACGACGTGACCGCGCACGCCGAGTGCGTGCTCGAAGCGCACCTGGTTGCGCGCCTCGGTGTGCGGCACGTAGATGCGGCCGTTCACCGGGTTCACCGAGACCTCGAACAGCGAGGTCCCGAGGTGATCCACCATCGTCGTGCCCGCGGTCGTCGGGTTGGTCGCATCGATGACGAAGAGGTCGTGGTCGGGCAGCCGGAACGGCAGGCAGCCGGTCCAGTCCTGACCGGCGTCGTCGCGCCAGCGCGAGGTCGCCGCATCCCAGCGGACGATGAGACCGACCGGCGGCTGCGCCCCGCCAGACGGATCGGGCAGCGCAGGGTTCCGCACGATCCCGGCCGGGTGCGGCGGGTACGCCGGGTGCTGATTGTTGTTCGCGCAGATCATGTTGTTGAGACCGAGGGCCGTGAGACGGGTCGGGTCGAGCCCGGTGCCGTTGCCCCAGATGACGTTGGCATCGACCACGGCCGTCTGGTTCCCCGACTGGAGCACGACGGCGTAGACCTTGGTGCCGTCGGGCGAGGCGGCGAGCGCCCGCACGTCGCGTCCGAAGAGATCGACGCGCACGGGCGGAAGCGCGAGATCGGCGAGGCTCCAGACCTTCACCGCGTCCTCCTGCGACACCGCGACGAAGGCGCGTCCCGAGGCGAAGACGACGTCGGTGGGCTCGTCGCCGACCGCGAGCGTGCGCGTCACCGTGCCGAGATCGAGATCGACGATGCTGACCGTGTCGGAGAGGGTGTTGACGACCCAGGCCTCCGAGTCGGTGCGGGCGACGACCGTCACGGGCTCCAGCCCGACCGGGATGGCGCGCTGCGAGGTGAGCGTGCCGTCGGCCGCGACCGCGAAGACCTCGAGCAGCGCGTCAGGCGTGTTGACCGCCAGCAGCCGCGTTCCCGACGGCGTGAGATCGATCGGGTGGACGTGCGACGACTCGAAGTTGACGTAGGCGGCGCGGGTCGCTTCACCTGAAGCACACACGATCAGGGCGAGAACCACGAGGACGATGGCGATGCGGCGCACGGCGCCGGGAATCTACCACCAAGGTCCGCACCGGACAACGTTGAATGTGCCGCGTTCGCCCGCGAACGCGTGCGCCACGCCGGGACTCCGGACGGCGCGCCGGGGAGAGCCGACGCGATCGGCCGCAAGTCCCCGCTCCGCAGCGACTTCGCCTGTTCATCACCCGCCTCCGCCCTCGCGGCGCGCGGCGTGGCACCGGCCTTGCCCTTCTCTGCGTCGCCGCGACACCAGGCGCGCCGCAGGGGGAAACGATGCCGGAGTCTCGCAACTGTCTCGTGTGGGGGGAGGGGCCGGAGAAGCCGGCGTGCCTGGGGGCGGCCACTCCGGTGGTCCCGGTCCCTCTCCCCGACCCATCTCGATTGGCGCGCATCGGCCGCGCGCTCCCGCTGCTCTGCGCGCTTGTCGCAGCGAGCATCGGCCAGCCGGCGCGTGCCGCCGATGCCGATCCGTTCGGCGCCGGCGTCCTCGGCGCCCTCGGTGCCCCCGCGGCGGACCCGGTGACCGGACTGGCGACGGCGCTCGTGCCTCTCGAAGTCCCTCCCGGGAGGCACGGCCTCGAGCCTGCGCTCGCGCTGCGCTACTCGAGCGCGGGCGGCCTGGGGAACGTGGGACTCGGCTTCGATCTCGCCGTCGGATCGATCGAGCGATCGACGCGGCTCGGTCCGCCGCGCTTCGACGACACGGATACCTTCGTCCTGACCATCGACGGCGCGTCGTGGGACCTCGTCCCGATCGACGCCGGCTCGACCCGCTTCCGCACCGTGCTCGCGAGCGGCTGGCTGGTGGAGCGGGTCCGTCCCGGCCCCTGGGGACTCGCCTCGGCCCAGTTCGTCGCGCGCGATCGCGACGGCCGGCGCTTCCGCTTCGGATCGGCCGCCGCATCCGCCGCGACGGGTTCGACCTCGACCTCGCAGGTCGCCGACTTCAAGTGGGGCCTCGACCGCGTCGAGGACACGAGCGGCAACGTGATGGAGATCGCCTGGGCGGTGGCCGGCCGCGAGCTCTACCCCGTCCGCGTCGAGTACGCCTCGCACCCCGCGACCGGGCTGCCCGCGACCAACGTCGTGGAGCTGTGCTGGGAGGAGCGCGGGGATCGCAGTCCATCGGCGTCCGGCGAAGTGCTGACCCACCGGCTCCACGAGGTCCGCACCTATGCCGGAACGCTGCCGGCGCGGCGTTTCACCTTCACCTACGCGTCGATCGGAAGTCTCACGGCGCCGCTCGGGACGTGCCGCTTCGATGTGGCGCCCTCGGGTCCGGTCAACTCCCTTCCCGGCCCGACGACGAACCCGGGGCCTGCGCAGCCACCGTCGGCGCCGCGCATCGCACCGGCGGAATCGGAGTCGCCCGTGGGTTCGTCCGGTCCGAGCCTCACGAAGCTCGGGAAGACGAGCCCCACGCCGGGCGCGGCACCCGCACCGGTCCCGGTCACAACCGTGAGCGACGAACCCGGCGTCGTCACCACCGACGACGTGGCCGCGCCTCCGACCTCGCTGCCGCCGGTGCCGTCGCTGCTCGTGCGCATCGATCGTGCCGACGGCTCCGGAGCGCTGCTGCCGCCGATCGACTACGTCTACAACACCACCGGGCAGCCGGCGTGGCCGTCGCCCGGCAGCGCCGGCCTGGTTCCCCCGGCTCCCTTCCTCTATGTCAAGTCGGACGCGGACGAAGACTCGGGGGCGCGGCTCGTCGATCTGAACCGCGACGGCCTTCCCGACCTGGCCCTCTTCGAGGGGCGCCTCTCCGGCTTCGTCCCCTCGACCACCGCCGCCGTCTGGCTCAACACCGGCGCATCGTTCCAGTACAGCGCCGCCTGGTCGGCGGCGCTCCTGCAGCTCGCGCCGCCGGGCGACATCAGCCGCATCCCCTGGTTCGTCATCAAGCGGGACACGCGCGACCGGGTCGAGAACGGCGTGCGGTTCGTGGACGTCAACGACGATGGGCGCATCGACATCCTGCGCTCGGTGATCTGGTTCGGCACGGGCGTGCGCAAGGAGCTCTTCCTCAACACCGGATCGGGTTTCACCGGCGACGTGGCCGCGTCGTACCTGCTGCCGGACGAGCCCTTCGTGGATCTGCAGTCCGAAGCGACGCGCGATCTCGCCGACGATCGGGGTGTCCGGCTGGCCGATCTCGACGCCGACGGCCGCACCGATCTCCTGGTCGCGCGCGCCGAGTGGGGCGCGGCCTCCGAACGGCGGGTCTACCGCAACGTGCGCAACGGGTTCGCGCTCGATGCGCGCTTCCTTCTGCCCGACGAGCCGTTCGTGCGGCACATTCCGCACGGGCACTGCCTGGACACGGGGCTGCGGCTCATGGAGCTGAACGGCGACGGCTTCCCCGATCTGTTCCGGGCTGCCGCCGTGGACGGCATGGTCAGCACGGCGACCTACCTGCACACCGGGCCCCCCGATGGCGTCCATCCCACCTGGGCGAAGACCACCTCGTGGGGCTTCCTCGGCGCGCAGGCGGAGCACTTCGTGCAGATCACCAGCGCCGGCGACGGCAGCGTCCTCGATCGCGGCCTGCGCGTGGCCGACGTGGACGGCGACGGCAAGAGCGACATCGTCATCGGCCGCCGCTGGAACGGCGGGCCGGTCGAGCGGTACCTCTTCTCGCCGGCGCCGACCGGCGAGTGGCGCTGGCGCGTCCTTTCCGACCTGCCGTGGATCTTCGTGGACCGCGCCCTGAACGGCCCCAGCCGCGACACGGGCGTGCGGCTGGCCGATCTCGACGGCGACGGTGGCATCGATCTGCTGCTGGTGCCCAACCTCGGGACGCCGGCCTGGCGGCCCAACACCGCGTGGCGCGGCCGTGCGCTGGTCGCTTCGTGCAGCAACGGCCTGGGCGGCCGCATCGAGCTGACCTACGCTCCGGCGCCCCACACCGGCGCGATCGAAGGCGGCTCCCCCGCCGAGCTGCCGTTTCCGTTCCCGGTCGTGTCCGAGGTGCGGCTCTCCGACGGCCTGGGCCAGACGCTTTCGACCCGGTTCGAGTATTCGGGAGGCTTCTACCACCACGCGCGGCGCGAGCTGCGGGGCTTCCGGAAGGTGATCGCCACGCACCCGGGCGGAGCGCTCCGCACCGAGTCGATCTTCGTGCAGCAGCCGAACCTCCTGCAGGCGCCGCTGCGCGGCGTGATGGCGGAGCGCCTGGAGCGGCGGGTCTCCGACGGCGCGATCCTGTCACGGACGATCCGCACCTTCGATCCATCGGACCTGCTGGCGCCGTTGCGCCATCCGATCGTGCGGGAGGAGACGCGATTCTTCGACTGGAGCACGAGCGACGCGGAGAGCACCGCCTGGACGCGGCGGGTCGCCGTGTCGTGGACCTACCAGTTCGACGAAACGGCGGGGCCGGAGCGGCCGCTGGTGCGCAGCGACGAACGGCGCGAGGGGGACACCGCCGACCCGGCCGACGACCGCATCGTGCGCACCGAGTACGCGAGCGCGCTCGGGGCGGCGATCGGGGGCGCCGCCTCGACCTCGCCGTGGCGCCTCGAGCAGCCGTGGCACGAGACCACGCTCGACGCCTCCGGGAACGTTGTGGCGGAATCGTGGACCGCCTACGACGACGCGCCCCTCGGCACGCCCGGCGCCCGCGGGCTGCCGACGCGCCTCGAGCGGCGCGGCGGCACCTCCATCGCGCCCGGGGCGCACGGACCGGGCGATTCCGAGAACCCGGTGACGCTCCGGACCTACGACGCCTACGGCAACCTCGCGAGCGAGATCGATCCGCTCGGATTCACCCGGCGGTTCGAGCACGGCGTGGCGGACGCGACGTTCACGTTTCCCGAGAGCGAGACCGATCCGCTCGGACGCAGCGCCACGCGACGGTTCGATCCGCGCACCGGGCTCATGACCGAGAGCCTCGACGCCAACGGCCGGTCGATCGTCATCGAGTATGACGGCTTCGGCCGCCGGCTGGCGGAGTGGGGGCCCGGAGACACGCGCGAGCGGCCGACCGTCTCGTACCGCCACGAGATCGGCGCCGTGCCGTCACGGGTGCACCGCTTCGCGCGCGAGACCAGCGGCCAGGGCGAGCGGGCCGGCACCGCCGGCTGTCTCGAATCGGTCGCGTACTACGACGGCCTGGGACGCCTTCTCGAGGTCGCCTCGGAGCACCCGGCCGGGAGACTCGTCACCGGCGCCGTGACGTGGGATGCGGCGGGGCGGGTCGCACGGCGGGCCGAGCCTTTCCTGGCGGCCGCCGGCGCCGCGCTCGTCCCCCCGGCCACGGGGACGGCGGCGGTGCTCTTCGAGTACGACGCCGCCGGGCGCCTGCTGCGCACGACCGACGCGGCGGGCCAGGTGACGACGGACGAGCCCGGCTCGGTCGTCGCCGCCCGCATCGATCCGCTCGGTCACCGGATCGAGACGACCCTCGACGCGGAGGGACGCGCGGTGATGGTGCGGGAGTTCGAAGGGGTCGGAGGGGCCGCCGCGCCGCGCCCGCCGGCCCGCTACCGCTACGACACCGCCGGGCGGCTGCTCGAGGTCACCGATCCGATGGGGGCGATGACGCGCCTCCAGTATGACCTGCTCGGCCGGCGCACGTCCCTCGACGACCCGCACATCGGCTCCTGGCGATCGGCGTACGACCTCGGGTCGCGTCTCGTCGAGGAGACCGACCCGCAGGGGCGCGTCACCCGGCTGACCTGGGATCCTCTCGGCCGCATGACGGGGAAGACACTCGCTGACGGCCGCGCCTTCACCTGGCGCTACGACGAGGGGGGCGCCGCGGCGGGGACGATGGGCCGGTTGACGTCGGTCAGCGACCCCACCGGGACCGAGCGCTTCACCTACGATCCGCTCGGCCGCGTGACCGGGGCGACCCGCACGCTGTTCGGTTCCACCTTCACCGCCACGACCGCGTGGGACGCGATGGGACGCATCACCGACCGCACGCTGCCGGGGACGGTCCCGTTCGGTTTCCGTTACGACTCCGGCGGCCGGCTGGCCGCGATCGTTCCGTGGATCGCGAGCGTCGGGACCGACGTGCGCGGCACGGTGGACGAGATCGTCTATCTCGGCGGCAACCGCCTGACGCGCATCACCGATCCGGCGACCGGACGGCTCCTGTCGATCCATGGCACGACCGCCGGCGGCGAGACGCTCGTGGATCTCGCCTACCGCTACGACGCCGACGGCCTCATCACCGCCCTCGACGACCGGACCGCGCCCGGGGCCGTGGTCTCGGAGCAGTACTCCTACGACGGCCGCCACCGTCTGCGGCAGGCGTCCGGTCCCTTCGGGACGCTGCAGTACGACTACGACGACGGCGGCACCCTCCGTTCGAAGGAAGGAATGACACTGGCGGCAGGAAACCCCGCGCAGCCGCAGCAGGTCGTCTGGACCTCCGCCGGGGACGCCTTCGACTACGACGCCGCCGGCAATCTCACCCTGCGATCCCGGACGGGGGCCGACCGCCGCCTCACCTACGACGCCGCCGGGCGGCTGGTGCGCCTCGAGGAGCCGGCGCGATCGCTCGTCGTGACCAGCGACTACGACGCCTCCGGCCAGCTGGTGCGCGAGGTGACCGACCAGGCGGGACAGAGAACGACGGTCCTGTATCCCTTCCCCGGCGTCGAGGTGCGGGACGGGAAGATCACGACGAACCTCTTCCTCGGCACGCTGCGGGCCCTGGTCATCGGACCGGACGGCACGGTCTATCACCCGATGAGCGACGCGGTCGGCAGCGCCCGCGTGGTCGTCAGCCAGACCGGGCAGGTCGTCGCGCGGGCGGCGTACCGGCCGTACGGCGACCCGCAGGGCGCCGAGCTCTCCGACCCGATCTCCTCGCTGCGTTTCGCCGGGGTGCACCGGCAGCCGGCGAGCGGCCTGCTCGTCATGGGCTGGCGCCACTACGACCCGGCGACGGGTCGGTTCCTCGAGCCCGACCCGATCGTCGCGGCCCCGCTCGATCCCCAGGCGCTGAACCGCTACGGCTACGCGCGCGACAACCCGGTGAACCTCGTCGATCCCGACGGGCACAACCCGTTCCTGCTCCTCGGCATCCTCGGCGTCTTCGCGATCCTCGACCGCGACACCCGCGCCGACGCAGCCACCTCGGTCGCCCTGACCGCCGCCTCCATCGTGCTGACCGGCATGCTCGGGCCGGGCGGCGCGGCGGGCGTGGCGGCGCTGCGCGCCTCGACGCCGGCGCTGTACGCGGCGGCCGCCACCAGCATCCTGATGCACACGCCCCTCGGCCAGGGGATCGTCGACGGCTACGCCAGCGTGCTCGAGGATCTCGGCCTGTCACCGCGCGCCTCGTACGCCATCGCGGGCGCCGGGACCACCTTCCTGCTCAACTCCCACCTGCAGCGCTCGTACGCCGGCGCGATCGCCCACCGCGGACCGCTCGAGCGGGGCATGGCGCTCGGCGATCGCGCCCATCTCGACCAGGCGCTCGCGGATCGCGGGCTCGATGCAAGCACATTTGGAACGCGCGCGGGGGACGCCTATGGCACCACGGTCCTCGACCGGCGCGACGCGGGCGGGCTGGAGCTCGACCGCTTCTACGAGCTGCGCGACGAGGCGGGTCGCGTGCCGGGCGTGTTCGGCGTCCGCGATCTCGGCGGCGGCTTCGACCACGGGGCCGCGGCGATCGCGCAGTCGGGCGCGACCACGGCCATCGAGACGCACCGGCACTTCCTCTATCTCGTCGGCGGGATCTCGACGCAGCAGGTGGGGCGCGATCTCTTCGAGTCCGGCTATGCGGCGAGCCTGTTCACGCTCACGGGACGCGCATCCGATTTCATGATCGAGTATTTCTATGGACCTTACGGCGGAGGCCTGTTCTTCGGGCTCCACGAAGCCTTCTCCGGTCAGAACTCCGGAGAGGATCCCTGATCGAAGCGACCTTCCGAGCGAGCCGTTGAGGACATCCCCACCCGACCCGCCGCACCCACGGCGTCCACCCGGGGCGCCGCGGCCGTCCCGCACCTCCCGCGGGACGGCCGCACCTTTTCCGGCGGCCCCGTTCGCTCTCGCGGCGGTTCTTGTTCTCGTCGCGTCTCCGGGGACGGCGCGCGCCGGCGCCCGCCCGTTCCTCGAACCCGACGGCCGCCTCATCTGCACCGGGAGACCCGGGAACCGCAGTCTTGCCGGCGTGCTCCCCGACGGCGAGGGAGGCTACCTCGCGGTCACGGCGGACCCCTGGGCCGACACGATGAACGCGCCGGACGGCTCCATGGACACGGGGCTTTTCCGCCTCGGACCGGCGCTCGAACCTGTGCCGCTCGACAACGGCACAGGCGCCGCGGATCCGTGCGGCCTGCTGCTCCTGGGCGGGTCGGGCCGCCAGGAGCCGCACCAGGTGATCGACGAAGGGGGCGGTCGCTTCGCTCTCGTCGCCTTCGAGGGGCCGTCCGACTCGCTGGCGGGGCGGCCTTTCGTCGGCCGCTTCGACCGGAGCGGCGCCTGGCTCCTCGAGCAGGGGCTCGGCTTCCCGTCCGTGGCCGGTACGCTCGGTCTCGGCGTCGCCGGCGTAACCGACGGCGCGGGCGGCTGGTTCATCGCCTGGGTGGACGCCGATCCTCCTCTTCATGCCGAAGGCCACGTCGTCGTCCGCCGGGTCGGGGCGGATGGATCCCCGCTGTGGGAGGCTCCACAAAGGCTGTCGCTCGAACCGCACAACAATCAGGACAGCCTGTCGATGGCCGCCGATGGGAGCGGCGGCGCGTGGGTCGCCTGGGAGGAGTTCCGCAGCCCGCCCCTGGGGATTCGCACCTTCGTGCAGCACGTGGCGGCGGACGGTTCCACCACCATCGGTCCGTCCGAGGTTCCGCTCCTCGACGAGCGCGCGGCCTTCCCGCAGGCCCGGCTGGTGCCGGCGGGCGGCGACGTCATCGTCGTCCTCGGCAGGGAAGCCTCGGTTCTGGCGATCCGGGTGACACCGCAGGGCGCCTTTCCCTGGGGGACCACCGGGCGTCTCGTCGGGACCAGCTGGCCCGGCTGGACGATCGACGACCTCCTCGCGGTGGACGCCGGCGACGGGTCCTTCTATGTCGTCTGGACCGAGCGGACCTCGTTCGCGGGATGGGGCGAGAGGATGGACGTCCGGCGCGTGCGGCTGGACGGAACGTTCCCGTGGCCCGTGCAGGTCACCGCGCTCGAGCGGGTCGACGGCTTCTCGACCCATCCGAGCGCCGCCCTCGTCGAAGGCGGGGGCCTCGCGCTGGCCGCGGTGGACCGGGGCTCGCTCACGGGGCTGGCGGATGTCTACGCGCAGGGGATCGATCGCCGGGGACGCTTGAAGGCGGCGCCTTCCGGCGCTCCGGTCTGCACCGCCGGGTTCAGCCAGCGCACGCCGCTCGTCTTTCCCCCGGCGACCTTCCCCGGTCCCGACCCGGACGCGTCCCCGGGAAGCGTGCAGGCTCTCTTCCTCTGGAGCGATCCGCGCTCGGCGGTCCCCGGGGTCGAGGCCATCGGCGAGTCGTTCTTCGCGCAGGGACTCACCTTCACGGCGCAGCCCTCTCTGGCAACACCTTCGACCCGGCCGCAGATCGGCCAGGGGGAACAGGTCACCCTGACGATCGAAGGCGATGACCTCGCTCCGGGCGCCAGGGTCGAGACCGATCCGGGAATCGTCGTGGAAGGCGTGGCGGTGACGCCGATCGATCCGGACTGGGCGGGGGATCGCGTCGTCGTGACCCTGCGGGCCGACCCGGGCGGCGTCGGCGCGCACGGGGTGGCGATCCTCAACCCGGATGGATCGCGCGCCGAGCTCGCGGACGCGCTGGAGATCCGCCTCGACCGGCGGCGGATCGATCTGGACGGCAGCGGCCGCGTCGACGGGTACGACGTGGCGCTTTTCGCCGCCGCCTTCGGCCGCGGCCGCGGCGACCACGGTTACACGAGCGCCGCGGACATCGACGGCGACGGCCTGGTGGACGGAGACGATCTGGCGCTGCTCGCCTCCCGGTTCGGCTTCGCCCCGGTCGACTGATCCGCGTGCCGGCTGTGCCGTCCGCCAGGCTTAGGGCGCGAGAGCGTCAGGCGTAGTCGCGCAGTGCCCTCACGATTGAGCAGGTGCGAGCGCGACCTGCGGACGTCGACCGGTCCAGGGCCATCGGGACACACCCCGGCTCTCGGCGGCGAGGGGGACGGTTGCTGTCGCGCGGGAACCTAGAGCCCACCCCATGTCCGGCAGACGCAACCGTTGAATTGCGACCTGAATACCAACCGTTGAATTGCGACCTGAATACCGCTAGGGCGACCCCTTGTCAGGTGGGAAACGGCAATGGACTCGTGACCCGGATCGTTTTCGGACACCGGCAGTGGATTAGCGCTCCGCTTCGGCGGATACGTCACTAGACGCTCGTAGTCGAGTGCCAGTGTTCAAGTGGAATCCGCGTCAGTGCCGAAACGCAAGGCTGAAGCCTAGGTCAGAGGTTTTCTCGCTGCGTCTGACGGAAAACCCGGGGCGGTTCAGGGCCTGGCTCGGGCAGGTCTAGCCAACCCGTGTTTTCACGGATGCGCCCAGCCCGCTCAAGTCCTAGCCTGCGCTCATGCCCGCAAGCTCTCGGGACGCCGCCGCGGCGACTGGCGAACGAAGGACGATCCGAACACTTGTAGTCGCAACCTCGCGGTCACTGCATCACTCGTTGCGCAACCTTCTCGCAACCGTACCGGCCATCGAAATCCTGGCTCTCTCAGCGGGATACGAGGAGACGAAAAGGCTTGCCCGTCGGCTGCGTCCTGACCTATTCATCGTGGCCGCCGACCTGAAAGAGCTGCCGCTCGAGTTGTCCCTTCTGTGTTACGTCGTGGACTCCGTTCCTCGCTCCCACGTTCCCGTTCTCTTTCTCCCTCGACAGGCTGTTGAGCTCGTGGTAAGTCGGCCTGGGCGAAGTGACTGGTCGGTATCGAACTTGTTCGCCGCGTTCGGGAAGATTGGCTCCTCCGAGGGCGGCTCTCGGGGTGAGGACCGGCCAGCCCAAATTCTGACGGCATCACTCACGAAAGACGCAGCGCGCCAGGCCGTCTTGTCTTCCCTGACTCGCCGCGAGAGCGAGGTCCTGAGGATGGCCGCTGAAGGGATGAATAGTGCCGAGACTGGCCATGCCCTTGGGATAAGTAGCCGGACAGCTGAGTGCCATCGTGCGCGTCTCATGCGCAAGCTAGGTCTGCACCGGCGAGCGGATCTCGTGCGCTTCGCGGTGGACGCGGGTGTAATCGGCAGGTAAGGCGGGGTGCCAGCAAGTCCTAGAACTACAACAATTGGCACTGGAGCGTTCGACCGCTATTCGGGTCTCGCGCGATCTTTCATCGATTACCTAGGACTTTCCGTTGCGCACCCGTTGAAGATAGGGGTACATGGCGCTCACCCGATCGAGTTGCTGCGGCTCAAGCCGCCACGGCAAGCCTGGCGGGACGACTCCGACCGACGAACCTTCCTGACGTACAGCGAACCTCGCGTACATATGGCTCATAAAACCCAGATACGCGGGCAGATCTTCTAGTCCCTGCGCGGGCCATCCGGCCGGGAAGCACGAGGGGCACCAGTCTCCGATTCCCGCGACATCGATAAGGCCCGATGGCAGATCATTTCGCTTTCGATACACGGGACCATATTCCATAATCGGCAGGTCATCCGTCACCGCCGCTTGCGCCCGGACTTTCTGGACCAACAGTTCACCGCTCGCGGCAAAGGCACCAAGGATTTCAGTGGCGGTTCCCATGCCATAGCGCGCCAGATCCTGCGCCACCGTGGGTTCCGCCTCGAGACGAGACACAATCTTGGCTTGAGTGATCTCGATTGGTGCGTCCTTGCGGCCCATCAAGATAAAGTCGCCCGTGTCGCCGTTCAGAAGCAACGCGCTCGGGAACACATCCACGAAGGCCCGCACCATCGCCCCGACCGTTGCCGCCGGCACCTGCCGCATAGGAAGCCACTGGCTCATAAAGCCACCCGGCTTGAGTCGGCTCTTCACGAGCGAGTAAAACTCCTCTGAATAGAGAGCTCCCACCCCCGCAAAAGCGATCGGTGGAGGCTCCAGTGTGACTAAGTCGTAGGACTCCCGCGGCTGCATCTGTAGATGATGGCGGCCATCGTTGACGAATATGGCCACGCGCGGATCATCGAGGACGTTGCCATTCGTAGCGCTGAAGTAAGGCGCGTGCTCGAGGATGTTCTTTGAAATATCTACTACCTCGATGCGCCGCACCGACGGATGCAACGACGCTGCACTGGCAGTGTTCCCTACACCGAAGCAGATCACCAGCACCGAATCCGGATGGTCGATGTGAAGCAGCGGCAGGTGCACGAAAGCCCGCATGTAGCGCTGCGCGCCATAGCCGGTAAGCGACATGATGTGCCCGTTGGTGAAGAGAGTCCGTCCGCGGTCCGGAAGGTCTGCGATCACCACGGTTTCGATCAGCCCCTCGCTCTTGGTTACGATGTCGTTCGGTTTTATGTTGTCCCGTAGCGACGCCCGCGCCGACGCGCGGAAACTCTTGAGAATCAGGTAATCGGCCGGTTCGCTTACCCAGACAATACACTGGACAACGACAACGAGGGCACCGCCCGATGGAAGGGCCCATCCGAGCGGCCTACGGGGAGTCATCTCTCTCCAATCGCCGAGCAGAAGGTAAGCGCCCGCTGCAAGCGCGATCACAACCAGGGCGAGCGCAGTCCACTTCATTCCGAGCGCCGGCAGGAAGATAAAGCCTGTCATAACCGAGCCACCGAGGGCGCCGAGGGTATTACCCAGATACAGAAGCCCCGCCCTGCGGCCCACCGTGCGCGGGTCGCGCAGCGCTATGGCATTGGCGAGCGGAAAGGCGAACCCCATAAAGAACGACGGCACTGCGACGACGCGCGCAATGGCCCCGAGGTGGATCCATGTTTCCGTCATGACACCAAGTTCTCCCGTCGTCGCCGCGAGCGAGGCTCGAATGCTTTCCTGCAGCGCGCCGAGATCGAACAGGAAGAACGAGGCAAGAGTCGAGATTGCGATGCCGGACTGCGCCGATACCCATAGGAGGCGGGGACGGTGCACGAATTCAGTCAGCAGACCCGCCACTGCAGCGCCAATGCCGATGCCCGCCAGAATCTCGAAGAGCAGCAGTGAAAAAACGAGCCGGTACTGCCCCAGCGCGCTCGTCAGGAAGCGGAACCATAGGATCTCGAGTCCCATCCCTGCAAACCCAGAGATGACGATGGCGACCATCGCCCCATGCACTTGACCCATCTCGTTCGCAATGACGCTTTCCGATAGCGGTCCCTGTCGATTTGGTTGCAGCCGTTGGAAGCTCGCACTTGTCATCGCACGCCAAGCGGACGCAGCGGCAAGCAGGTTGAGCAGCACAGCGGCGATCTGTGTGCTCCACACGCCGCACAGAGGGATCCAAACGACATCTGCGAAGAGGCAACCAAGAGCGGCGCCGGCCGTGTTCATACCGAAGAGCAATCCGGCGCGCGACCCTGCGATTCTCACCCGGCGCACTAGAGAGCGCATCAGGAACGTCAGGCTGCAGCCCATCAGGATGGTGATCGGGCCGATAAGCATCGCAGCAATCAGATACCTGAGCCCGTACGACCCAGCGGTGAGCACGTGCCAGCGTGGACGAATAACACGGTAAGAGGAGGCCCAGGCCGAGATGGACTCGAGGTGCGGCAGGGTGAAAGAGATCAGAAGGCCCAGAATGCCGATCAGGAGCTCTGCCCCCAGATAGAGGCGTAGTCCGGCTCGCGGATCGTCGCCATCACGGCGATCTGCAAGGATGCCGCCCAGCCAGCCGCCGATGCCAAGCCCAGCCATGAACACACCCGTGACAAGGGCCGCTGAGTCGATGGTGTTGCCGAAGCTCAGGCCGAACTCACGGACCCAAACCACCTCGTATAGAATCCCTGCGATTCCGGAGAAGAAGAACGCGAGCAGGACGAGGGGAAGGGAGATGGGTGGATCGTGCTGCCCAGTGACAGCCACTGCCGCTTCGAAACCGCGATCTCGACTCAAGCGCGGTCGATCCTACAGGATGCGGGGCCCCTTCTGGCGTTCCTGGTTTTCGGCCTGGCCGGATGCGGCGGTACCCCCCGTACCGCCCCAGTCCCTCCGCCCGCGGGGGATTCCACCCTAGCCTCGCACGAGCTTCTCGCCACCCTCGGGCTGGACGGTACGGCGGAAGAGATCCCGCGCCGTCTGCCAGGCACGCTGCTGACAGCCCCTGAAGACCAAGTCGCACGCTTCGCCGAGCAAAACCGACTCTTCGTGCAGGGCATTTCGCTGCCTCCTCGCACTGACACTGGCCCCCCTCGAACTGGCATCGATGTTCTCAGGTCCGAGCTGGCCGATGTGGACCGTTTCGACCTCCTCTATTCGAGAGAGGGGTCTCTTCAGGCGATCGTACCGTCCCCGGTCGCCCTTTCGGCCGGGGCGGGGGCATGGTTCATGGACCTGACTCCGTATGATATCGAGCTCGGCGGACTGGCATCCGCCAGCGATGAGGCTTTGGAGCGCACCTCGCGGCGCATCCTTGAGCGCAGGCGCATTGTCAGCGACTATGTGCAGTTTCGTGGCCTCAGCCAGAAACTGCGTCCTGTCGATTCGCTCTCGAAGAAGCCCTATGTCCTTGTCTCCCTCGACAAGCGGAACGGTGATGTCGGTCTGAAGGAGTTCGGCCCCAGCGATCTTCTCGATGGCGAGGCGCGGGCTTTCATCCGGGCTGCGTTCGTCGACCCAGACCGTTTCAGCCTCGTCTATCCCGTCTTTCCGACTGTCTACTCGCCAGCGGTCTCGAATAACCAGGCGCAAGCACGGAACTTTGGACACCACGTATACGAGACCCTGATGAAAATGTCACCGGTCGACGGCGATCGCATCCTCGATGTTGGGACCGGCTCGGGCTACCTGTCTTGGGTCGCCTGGTCAGCGGCCCGTACGATAGGCCGCACCCCTACGATGTACGCGATCGACATCAACCCTCTGGCGGTCTCTAACGCGAAAGCGATGGCACATCTCGCGGGTTTCGAGATTAACGCGATTGCACACGACAATGTTGCGGGTCCCGAGGGGCTCGCATTTCCGGACGTCACGTTCCGCCTCGTGATTTGGGACATGCCCGCTCTGCCGCGCCTGCTCAGACCACACCTCAGCGAGCGGGGTTCACGCGCGCATCCGCGTCAGCTCATGGAGTACTGGGACGACGGCTCGACTGCCTTGGGATCGCTTGAAACATTCGCGCAGACGCTACCCCAGTTGTTGGAGTCTAAGCCTACGGCAACATCCAGTCGGGGCGCGATGCCGAGCGCCGCAGTTCTCTGGAACATCGCCCCGGCCGATTTTCCCGAGGCGCTTCCCCACACATTTGAACAGGTAGGCCTCACCCCGCTCCTTCTCGATACCTACACGTCCGGCGGGGGCGCCATCACCTGTGTCGTATACGCGATCTCGCTTCCGGAGAGCGGGCTGCGGCGGAGAGGCGGCAAGAAGTTGTCAGATCTCGCTCGTTATCACGATCGACGGCACTGAGACCCCCCGCACCACGGAGCCGCCCCGCCTCGCCATTTCATTCGTCGGAGTTTCTGGTTCGTCACGAGATTGCTAGGCACAAAGGGTCGGCGGTGCCGCCGACCAAAAGGCTAGTTGCAGAGCGTGTTGGTGCAGGTCACGCCATCGGTTACACAGTCCACACCGTCCTCCGCGAAACAGATCCACGGTCCGTGGAAGATCTTCTTGCAGTGGGAGTCACTACAGGTCGCCCATGCCATATCGACCCCCATATCCGCCATCGGGGACAGATAGGGGGTCGTCGAGGCGACGGGCGAAGTCGGAGAATAAAGCATCGGGAGAAGCCCCAAAACGGACAGAGTCACGAAAGAGGCAAACACAGCCTTGCGAACACGCATCACACTCTCCTCTTCTGCAGCCTTGAGCCCAGGACGTTGCGCCGGCTGCTGCCGCCCGTCCACCAATGGCGGCACCACCATTGGCCACATTACATCACCGCAGCTCATCTCCGGAACGCGGGCGCTGATGATTGACCTGCGTCACCATTGATGTGTACTCAAAGCTATCGCTATGCTGTTCGTCGTGACACTGGAGGCACACCGACGGGTCGACCGTTCGTCGAATGGTTGCTTTCGTCGGAGACTGCGCGTGCCGTTTCCCCGGCCCATGACACGATTCGCACTGGACTGCCGCCAGTCGCCCGCTCATGTCCCCGATTCGGTACCCGTCAGGGGATCCGTATCCCACGACGTGGCAGCCGATACAACGCGGACTGAAATGACGATGCTTGTGGTGGAGCGTCTTCATCGCATCGGCGTGTTTCGTCCCTATCCATGAATTGAATTCCTCTGCGTGGCACGGCTGACAGGTGGTTGCGCCCACGTATCCTGCGTCCCTCGGCCCTTGATGTTGGGCTGCCGGAAGCGTCTGCGAAAGGCGGCTTGAATCGACTCGGCCCATGCTTAAATAGAAACCATCGAGATGACGCCGAATGGTCGGGTCGTCGGGAATGGACCCATCAAGTAGTCGGTCTTCCCATTCCGCCCGCACGATGCGGCCGCTCGCCGCGATGCCCATCCGGGCCACGCCGGCGCCGTAGGACGAGAGATTTCCGCCGAGAATGAGCACCCCGTTCAGGAATCCTCCCGGGACCGTGTCCTGGCGATCTGAGTCAAAGGTCACCGCTCCGCCGAAGTCTGCAAGCGACCTGCTGCTGAGAATCATGTCAATGCCAGCGCACTCGCGAGCGAGTCGGAGAATGGATGACCCCGACAGATCGCCAGTCACGATGTCAGTACCATCGACGGCCTGTGACCCGATCTGCCGACAGACAATACCCAGCGGATCCGACTCATCGACTCCGTCGACGTCGAGACCGTTGCCTGATATGGGCAGCGGGGCAGGCGGACCCATCGAATACACGCGAACCACGCTTTTACTCTCTTGAGAATGAATCCGAATCGGTCCATGACTCATCGCCCTGACCGACGGACCCACGTAGCCTCGGAAGCCCGATTCGCGTATCAGCCGTGCGAAACTGTCCTGTGGCCAAGCGAGCTCGCTGCTGCCCAAGGCCGCAGCGTCGTAACGCAGCAGACGCATGAGCGTGAGGTATTCACGCTGCTCCATCTCATCCAGAGGGTCCTGAGGAGCCGTCATATCGGGTCGCGCCAGCGCATCACCGGCATCGAGAACGACCGTGTTAGGGCACGAGCGTCTTAAGTCGGCGAGCAGGCTAGCGAGCCGGGCCACACCGCCCGCAGCATTGTTCTTGCAACCGCACGTTTCGAGGAAACCGCCGACCTGCGATGTGTAGAGGACACACCTCCGGTCCACCTCAGGTTCACTGGCGTTGCTCGAGCGTGCTGACAGGGTCTGGCGGATTCTCGCAGGTCTCAAGTCGTCGTGGATCCCCGCATGCTGGACGTAACGCTCCAGAATCCGATTCCGCCGTTCCACATCATCGAAAGGCGGCATAGACCAAAACGAGGCCCGGCCCGACGATTTCAAGTACTGCCTCACATAAGTCTCAAAGTCAGGTGCGGTAGGTATGACGGAGGGGTCGTGCCACACTTGCAGGAGGACAAGCGGCGACAAATAGGACTTGGCGTTTCGTTGCGGCCCCTTTGAGTCGTACAGCTTCTCGAGGTTGCGGGCGACGCTGCTGTTCTCCGCAGAAATGCGTACGCCATGCTCTAGGTAGTCCCAGATGTCCTCGTCCTGAAGAACCTTCGCCTTGACCATCGCCTTTAATGCCAAGAGACGGGTCGAGCCATCCACTATCCAGAGTTCCTCGCGCCGACGTATGAAGTCTCTGTACGGGCCATAACGCATGTATGCGTCGGCGATGCCTTGGGCCGCCGCATACAGGCGCGCTTGCGAGAGCGGGACCAGCGTACCGGCCTGTCCGTGACGCCATGACTCCACGGCCAGCTGATTCCCCGGCTCAGTTTCCGGAACCGCAATGATGGTGTAGGGCTTCAAGGGCGCGTCGCCGAATGCTTCGCCCAGATAGTCGGAGATCGCTTCGAGCTTCGGGAGCAAGGCATCGAGCGTATCCGGGGAAAGAGAACTTTCGAGAGCAAAGAAAAACTGCGATGCACCGACACGATGGTGGGCGACACTGAAGCGTCCGTATGCGTACGACGATTCCAGGAGATCTTCCGAAGCGTAGGGTCCCTCGATCTCGTCATGCTCAAGATAGGGTCCCCGAGGTAACGTCGTCACGGTCATCATTCCTTCAGGGACCGTCATCGAGAAGCGATACCGTCCGCCCCGGCCAGCGGTCTCCGGAAGCATGAAGAGGTTCCTTCCGCGCACAAGTCCCCAAGCGGGACCGGCATGCCCGAAAATGTTTCCAGTAAACCCACGCTCGGCGTCACCCTCGCGATTTCCCGGCCAGACCTTGTAGCGAACGAACACAGGTCCACGAGTCGCTGTCGAGAGGATGTAACGTGGAGTGCTCACAGGGACTCCGTCCTGCGTCACCGTCAGGTAGTCCTCGCGGACCTCGATTGGATGGCCGGCCCCGTCTGTCGCCGTGACGCCCATGATTCGCATGAATCTGGCCGGCGCGAATCCCCTTATGACGACCTTCGGCGGCACTACGTCGGGAATCGTCATCATGACCCACAGCTTGGAGCTGTCGTCGTTATCGACGCGCACGTCAAAAGCGATCCGGCTCCTCTCGCCACAACTCAAAGTCGTGCCGATGCCGATTACGATGAGGATGACCAGCGATGACAGGGACAATCGGCAATGCGTCACACTCGAAGCTCCACGAGCCAGTGGTGCGGCGGAGCGTTTTCTACTACTCGGTGTTCGATGGCGCAATCCGCCAAGCTACAGACGGTAGATCTTCAGAGGGCAGAAACGGACAGCGCGGCACTGCTTCTCACCAGCGTGGCGATCGCCACGGAGGAGCAACACCTCTCACCCCCGATTGGGTCAGAGATGACGAAATGGCGCGAATCAGATTGGCGTCGTCCTGACAATGAGATCCGATTTCGGGCATCGACATGCGCGGCGTGGCCACCATGAAATCGGATTGATCGCGTGTCTGGCTTGCAGACGTGCTGCAGAGCGACCCGACCGGCGCGATATAACCTTGGAAGCCATGCGATCACGCACGGCTTTCACCCGCGGTCGCGGCCGTAGCCAGCCCGGGGGTTGCGATCAGCGGACATCGAGGACGAGGTACAGCGAGGGTCTGCGGCTTCTCGCCGCACGCTTCGGCGCGCCGCTCGACTGGTCGGCCGTTTGTTGCCGGGGCGGGATCGTCGACTTAAGTGGAAGTCAGACGTCGTCGCGCAGATCGACGATGCGGCGGGGACGCTCCTCCTCGACGTCCTCGCGGGGACCGGCGGGGGACTTGCGTCCCGAGTGCACCGTCCGCACCACGAAGCGCGGTCGCTGCCGGACCTCGTTGTAGATGCGGCCGACGTACTCGCCGACGAAGCCGAGCGTCAGGAAGATCACCCCGAGCAGCAGGAA
>DASRAU010000004.1:0-181146 GCA_035638075.1 Verrucomicrobiia bacterium | reverse complement strand
TCTTCATCACCCTGGTGTTCCTGGCGCTGACGGTCGCGGGGCTCTACCGGCTGCCGCGGCCCGCCGAGGGCGTCTTCCGCGTTCCGGGTTATCCGTGGACGCCGCTCCTGTTCCTGCTGCTGCTCGTCATGCTCCTGGCGCTCATGGGTGCGGGCCGGCCGTTCGAGGCCGCCCTCGGGACCGGCATCGTGGCGCTGGGATATCCGGTGTACCGTCTCATCGTCGCGCCGCGCGCCGCGCGGCTCGCGGAGGAAGTCCCATGACCTGGATCAAGACGATCCCGCCCGATGAGGCCGGCCCTGAGCTGAAGGCGGCGCTCGAGGCCCAGCACGCGCTCTACCCGAAGGAGTACGAGAGGCAACCGGGGGACACGAGCGAGAGCATCGTCGCGACCCACACCTTGATCCCCCAGGCGCTGCACCACGCGTTCGCCGCGTTCGGCGCGCTGATGTCTCCGGACCTCCCGCTCACGCGGCGCCAGCACGAGATGATCACGACCGTCGTGTCGGCCGTGAACCGGTGCCACTATTGACTGGAGTCCCACGCAGAGTTTCTGCGTCGCGTGACCCTGGATGACGACTTCGTGGCGGCGATCCGGAAGGACTTCCGGACGGCGCCGATCTCCGGGCAGGACCGCGTCATGCTGGAGTACGTCGAGACCCTGACCCGGGACGCGACACGCCTGGGCCGCGAGGATCAGGCGAAGCTGAAGGCGGTCGGGTTCGACGACCGCGGCATCCTCCAGATCACCCTCATCGCCTCCTGGTTCAACTACATCAACCGGGTCGCCGACGCGCTCGGCGTCGGCCGCGAGTGACCGGGACCGCCTGATCGACCGCGCCCGCGTGATTCCTATGTGCGGTTCGCGCCGGCATGATGGTCGGGTCTTCGCCGGACGGCTGCGCTCCCCGTTTTTTCCCGCAAACTCGCGCTGAACGCCCGGTTCGAGCCACCTCGCTCGCCTGGCGCGCGTGGCACATCGCTTGCTCGTGCGGCCCCCGACTCTTCGCCCGGCGCGCGCGCAGCGCGTCGAACGCCGAATCGGGGGACTCGAATGAAAGTCATGCGGATTCCGCTCGTGCGCGCCGACCGGCGCGTGGTCGTCACGGTCGTGCTTGCAGGTCTCCTCGCGGCGGCGGGCCTCGCCGCCATGCCGGCGCTCGCCCAGACCGGGACGGCGAAGGATTCGACGCTCGCCGGGGTCGTGCGCGACGCCGGCCAGCAGCCGATCGCCGACGCGACCGTCACCGCCACCAGCACGTCGGGGAAGGTGTCGCAGACGGCGAAGACCAACGCCAGCGGCGAGTACGTCCTCATCCTGCCGCCGGGCACCTACAGCGTCACGGCCGCCGCCACCGGGTTCTGGGGGCCGACGCGGCAGATCGATCTCGTCGCGGGGCGGCAGGACCAGATGGAGTTCGGCATGATGCCCATCCTCACCGAGACGGTGAGCGTCACGGCCAGCAAGCAGGGGGAGACCAAGCCGTTCGACGTGCCTTACTCGGTCGAGGCGCACAACGAGGGCGACCTGCGCGACCGCGGCGCCTCGGACATCGAGGACATCGCCGCCAACGTCGGCGGCTTCACGGTGCAGAGCCTCGGGCCCGGGCAGAGCCAGGTGGCCATGCGCGGCATCTCGTCCGGCCAGATCGCCCGCGACCAGCCCGGCGTGAAGGAGCAGGTCGGCGTCTACCTCGACGAGTCGGCCGTGTCGATGTCGCTCTTCACCCCCGACTTCGACCTCGTCGACCTGAATCGCGTCGAGGTGCTGCGCGGGCCGCAGGGCACCCTCTATGGCTCGGGCTCGGAGGCGGGCACGGTGCGCTACGTGACCAACCAGCCGCTCCTCAAGGTCAACGAAGGCTTCGTGGACTTCGGCGCGGCGGCGGCCGATGAAGGCAGCGAGGCAGGAGACGTGAAGGCCGGCGTCAACATCCCGCTCGGCGAGAAGATGGCGGCGCGCGTCGTCGGCTACTACTCGCACCTGCCCGGCTCGACCGACGCGCTGCAGCCCGACTTCAGCGTCGACCAGGACGTCAACGACGGCTTCCGCACCGGCGCCCGCGCCGCCCTCACCATGCAGCCGAACGAGAAGCTGACGATCACGCCGCGCCTCGTCTACCAGCGGGCCAGGTCGTACGGATGGAATCTCCAGGATGAGTTCAACATCCTCGCCAACCCGTTCACGACGACGCGGCCGGCCGTCGACATGGACAACCGCCAGGAGTTCACGCAGCTCGGCGAGTCGTTCCAGGACAACGTGCTCATGGCCGACGTCAACGTCCACTACGACTTCGGCAATGGGCTGGCGCTGACCTCCATCACGTCGTACATGGAGCGGGAGATCAGGGTCGTGCGCGACACCACCGCCCTGACCGCCTCGTTCACCGGCGGCAACATCGGGCTGCCGGAGCCGATCTACACGCTCGACTCGCCCCTCTACGACGACACCGACGGCACCATCTGGACGCAGGAGCTGCGCCTGACGGGGGGCCAGGACAAGCTGACGTGGCTCGGCGGCCTCTTCTACACCAACGCCACGCGCCGCTACGGCCAGGACGTCACGGTGCCCGGGCTCAACGCCGCCACCGGCGGACCGGGTGTCGGCTTCGCGTCGGCGGGAGCCGTCGCACCGGTCGACACCCTTTATTTCGCCCGCTTCGATTACGACCTCGACCAGTTCGCCCTCTTCGGCGAGACGACGATGAAATTCACCGACAAGTTCAGCGCCACCGCGGGCCTGCGCTGGTACGACTACAAGGAGGACAAGCAGCAGCTCGTGGACGGCATGTTCAGCGGCAATCCGAACTATCCCCTCGACGTGCAGCACATCCCCGGCACGACCGACGCCAGCGGCTTCGCGCCGCGCCTCATCGGCACTTACAAGGTGACGGAATCCGACGTCATCAACGCGCAGGTCTCGAAAGGCTTCCGCCTCGGCGGCATCAACGACCCCCTCAACGTCCCCCTCTGCTCGCCGCAGGACCTCCTCACGTTCGGCGGCCACGACGCGTGGGAGGACGAGACGGTCTGGAACTACGAGGTCGGCTACAAGATGCAGCGGATGGGCGGGCGCTCGTTCCTCAACGTCGCGCTCTTCTACGAGGACATTCAGGATCTCCAGACGACGGTGACGGCCGGCACCTGCTCGTCCCGCGTGGTGTTCAACGTGCCGAACGCCCGGAGCCGCGGCGTCGAGCTGGAGTACGACGTCGCCCCCGCCAGGAACTTCGACATCGCCTTCTCCGGCATCTACAACGACGCCGAGATCATGTCGACCCTGACCTCGACCGACGCGCTCGGCAACACCAGCGTCGTCTCGGGCATCGAGGAGGGACGGCGCCTGCCGACGGTGCCCGAGCTGCAGGGCTCGCTGGCCGCCACCTACCGCTGGATGGTGGGGAAGAGCTCGCAGGTGTATGCCACCGGCGTCTACCAGTACGTCGGCTCGCGCTTCACGCAGGTGGGGGACGAGGATCTCGGCACCCTCGACATGACGACCCTGCCCAACACCATCGGCGGGCCGCTGACCCAGAGCACCTTCTCCTACGACCCCAAGCTGCCGGCCTACAGCCTGATCAACCTGCGCCTCGGGCTGCGGCACGGCCAGTGGGACATCGCGGCCTACGTCAACAACCTCACCAACGAGCTGGCCTACCTGGCCCTCGACCGCGAGCGCGGCACGCTGGCGCGCGTCGGCTACCTGACCAACATGCCGCGGACGGCGGGAATCACCACGCGCTTCACCTTCTAGTCGCCCCCGAGGGCGATGAACTTCTGGCGCGCCGCATCGAGCGTGGCCATGACATCGGCGCGCTCGTCCTCGGTGTTCCACTCCTTGCGCGCTTTCGCCGAGGCGATGACCCGGTCCATCCACTGGACGAAGTAGGCGGCGTCGTCCGGCGAGCGCGGGTCCTGCTCGCCGATGCGCACGTAGACGGGACTGGTCGAAGCGAAGGGATAGAGATCGAGGACCGGCCACGCCGGCTTGTCCGCCCAGGCGCGCAGCAGAAGCCACCCGCTCGTCTCGAAAGGCACCGTGACGCTGCCGCGGGCCGACATCCGATCGGCGGCGAGCGGCACCGTGCCCACCACCTGGCCGTTGGCGACGAGCTCGACGTGGTCGAGCGGCACCGGCGAGCGCACGTCCACGCGCGCCTCCAGGTTGCGGCGCCCCGCCGCCAGGCGGAACTCGGATCCCGGCCCGCGGAACGCGCCGCTCCGGTCCGAGCGCACGCCGAGATCCAGCAGGGGAGCGTTGCTCACGAAGGTCTTGCCCGCCTTCAGGCCCGCGAGGAACGTCGGGTGGTCGAAGCGCGGCCCCGTCTGCACGAAGACCCGCACGAGACCCACCGGGCCGCGCAGTGAAGCGTAGTTGGCCATCGCGTCGGTGCCGGCGCCAGCGGGGATGCGCAGGCCGAGGTTGAGCAGGCGATACCAGATCTCGCTCGTGATCAGGTGGTCGCTGAAGCCCATCACCTCGAAGTAATCCATCTTGCCGAGCACCGCGTCGGCCGGCATCTCGTACGCCAGCGGCTCGTCCATCTTGTACGGATCGGGACGCGTGTCGAACGGGTGCACGTAGCCGGTGAGGGCCTTCTGCTGGTGCGCCAGGTCGAAGACCGCCGCGTTGTGCGGGTAGGGGCTCGCGGCCGGCGTGTTGGCGTACGCCGAGTACCCGGGGAGGATGAGATGGTCGTCGAGGCCGAGGAGCGCCGTGTGCCCCCAGTACGAGGTGTGGAACTCCTGGCCGTGCACGATCAGGACGTTCGGAGTCGAGGCCGGGTCGGGCAGCGGCGAGAAGTACGAGATGTCGGGGAAGCGCTGCTCCTTGTTGACGATGAGGTCCTCGATCAGGTTCAGGCCTTCGGCGTCCGCCTGGAAGGCGAGGTGCTTCGGGTCGTTGCGGTAGTTGCCGCAGTAGTTCATGTGCACGTGCAGGTCGGCGCTGCGCCACCCGGCCGCCGGCATGTCCTTCAGGCGCTCGAGCGTGGCGCGGTGCTGAAGCGTCGCGCCCGCCTGGATGGTCACGTCGGAGCGGTGCACCTTGAACTCGGGGCCGCGGCTCACCTCGACCCGGTACGTCCCCGGCGCGAGGGACAGCGTGGCCGATCCGCGCGCGTGGAAGTAGCCGTACTCGAAGCGGCTCTCGCCGCGCACGAACGCCTCGTCGGCGTGACGCCACGCGTCGTCGGGGGCGAAAAAGCGTCCGTCCTCGCCCATCACCGAGACGCGCGCCGGGATGGGGCGCCCGGCGCCGTCGGCCATGGAAACTTGAAGCCTGCCGCGCGGTCCGAACGGGACGACCTTCCCCAGGTCCAGCTCGTGCGCGCCGCCGGGCACGTCCACGACCACGAGCCGGGTGCCGGCGTCGGAGAACCGCCCGCCGGCGCCGCGGTCGGCCCTCGGCTCGTTCGAGATGGCGACGATGCGCCGGCCGTCCGCCGACCAGCGCGGCGAGGTCATGTCGAAATCGCCGTAGGTGAGCTGCAGCGGGTCGCCGCCGTCGGCGGTCATCAACCACAGCTGGTGCCACTGCCGTCCGGCGTAGGAGGCGTAGACGATCCGCCTGCCGTCGGGTGACCAGTCGGGGCGGGCACGCCAGGTCGTCTCCTCGTCGTGCACCGCCTTCGCCTTTCCGCCGGGACGCGAGCGAATGCGCCAGAAGCCGCCCGTGCCCCAGATCTTGCCGCGGTTCGACACGACGAGCAGCTCGTCCCCGTCCGGGGACCACGCCGGCGAGAGAGAGTGGTCGTAGACGCTGTAGTAGTAGCGCGGCAGGCCGCTGTCGCGGTCGTCGGTCACCCGCTCGGGGCGCGCCGCCTTCGTCTCGCCCGAGGTGTCCGGAACGTCCACGGTGAAGACGTGGAAGCGCCCCTCGTACTCGGTCGAGACGTAGGCGACCTTCTTCCCGTCGGGCGAGAAGCGCGGCTCGACATTGACCGCGCCGTTGCGTACCAGGGGCCGGCTGGCGCCGGTCGCCACCTCGTGGACGTAGAGGTCCACGGCGTCGTCCCGGTACGAGGCATAGACGATGAAGCGCCCGTCGGCGGACCAGTCGGGCTGGTAGTCGTATCCCGGCCCGTCGGTCACCTGCCGCGTCTCGTGCTTTTCGAGGTCGTGGATGAAGAGCGACCCGCGCATCGACAGGACGAGGCGCCGGCCGTCCGGCGACCAGTCGGCCCCCGAAGGCCCGCTCGTCACTTGAGGGAGGTACATCTCCCGGTAGTAATAATTGTGGGGCACCTTGATCTGCTTCAGGACGGTCTCACGACCCGAAGGGGGAGTGACCTGCGCGACCGACGCGCGGGCGGGGGAGACCGGCGTCAGCAGGAGCAGGGTCGCGGTCGCGAAGGCGCTGGCGCGGGCCGTGGCGGCAAAGGCCGTGGCGCGGGTCGGCGCAGCGACGGCCGTGGCGTGGATCCGGGCGCGACATGGCATTCGGCTCCCCCTTTTCGGGACGGCGAAGGGGGGGATTCTAGCCCCGGACAGGGCCCCGCGGGCCCGCAACTCCACGGGCTGCGCCCAGGACTCCGGCGGCCCGGCGCTGTGCTAACATCCCCGCCTCGTACCGAGCCGAAACCACCGAACCGACAGGAGGCTGGGACCGTGTCCTACGTGATCGTCGATAAATGCCTGGGAGAGCGCTACGCCACGTGCGTCGCGGTCTGCCCGGTCGACTGCATCCATCCGGGGGAGTACAAGGGCGAGCAGTTCATGATCATCGACCCCGAGGAGTGCATCGACTGCGGCGCGTGTCTGCCGGAGTGCCCGATCGAGGCGATCGTCGAGACCGAGGAAGAATCTCCCGACTGGGCGGCGATCAACAAGGAGCTGACCCCGGCCTTCAAGCAGAACGCTCCGGTCACGCCGCGCCCCGCGAACGACGCGCCGAAGAAGGAAGGCAACAAGCTGCGCTCGTCCTAGGGCGCCTCGACCGGCGCGTCCGTGAAGAAGCGTCGCCCGAGCCCCGGCCAGCACCAGAAGCGCACCCGGGGACGTCTCGTCCCGCCGAGCCGGCGCCTCCCCGTGCGCCACGCCCGCCCCTGCTGCGTTCTCGTCAGCGGCGGGCTCGATTCGATCGTCCTTCTCCGGGAAGCGCTCCGCGTGCACCGATCGGTGCAGCCGCTCTACGTGCGCGCGGGGATGGTCTGGGAGCCGGTGGAGCGGCGCGCGCTCGGCCGCCTGCTCCGGCTGCTGCGTCATCCGCGGCTGAAGCCGCTGCGCTCCATCGACGTGCCGATGGGGGACCTGCTGGCGAAACACTGGAGCGCCAGCGGCCGCGGCGGCCCGGGATACGACGACGGCGACGCCTCGGTCTTCATCCCCGGCCGCAACATCGCGCTGTTCTCGAAGGCGGCCACCTTCTGTGCCCTCGAGGGGATCCCCGCCCTCGTCTCGGGCATCCTCAGCGCCAATCCGTTCCCGGACGGCTCGCCGCGCTTCCTGCGCGCCATGGAGCGGGCGCTGGCGACCGGCCTCGGGGCGCCGTTCCGCATCACGACTCCGTTCCGACGGCTGACCAAGGACCGGGTCGTGCAGATGGGGCGGGACCTGCCGCTGCACCTGACCTTCTCGTGTATCAGCCCGACCCGAGGACGGCACTGCGGCGACTGCTGCAAGTGCAAGGAGCGCATCGACGCCTTCCTCGAAGCGGGCGTCCCCGACCGGACCCGTTACGCGGCGGGCGGGGCTTCCGACGGGTCGGCCATCGGGCGGTCGGCATTGCGCATCACGAGGGGCAGGCCCACGGTCAGGACGCGGCTGGCGGCGAACAGGGCGACCAGCTCCAGGTAAGAGCCGACGAAGATCGCGAATGCCTCGGGCAGGCGCGGCACGGGGTCGGTCGCCGACGGTCCCCGGAGGATCTCGATCACCGCGCCCAGGAGCGCCGCCGGGATGATCAGCGCCAGGATGAGCGCCGTTTCGCGGCGCCGGGCGGAAAAGAAGCGCAGGCTGTCCCGGATCGCCCGGCCGCGCAGCCCATGCTCGCGCAGCCGGATGGCGAGCGGCGTGGCGGCAGTGGTCAGGACGAGCGACGTCACCTGCGCGAAGATCCGCACCCAGAACTCCGCCTGCTTCGCCCAGTTCTCGTCGGGCACAGCGCGCGTCCGAATCGCCTCCACCGCCAGCACCATGAGAAACGGCAGGATGTAGCAGAGAAGCAGCAGGCGCGCCTGCAGCCACAGCAGGGTCGGGAAGAGCAGCAGCCCCAGCCGCACGCCGGAAGGACGCGGGCGCCCCGGCGGGTCGGCGGCGGCGTGGTACGCCAGCCCCTGGATCGCGAACGAGACGCCATAGGCGACGAACAGGCCCATGAAGATGAGCGGGGCCCATTCGTCCCCTTCTCCCACCAGCATGAAGCTCATCGGGACCAGCAGGCTGACGAGTGTGCTCACCCCCACGAGGTGGAAGCGGCCGTTGATCCCGGCGAACGAGGCGCGCAAAAGCTCCAGGAGTCTCAAATGGTCGAGGAGGACGCGCTCAGCGCGAAGGGGTGTACGAGGCGACCGAGCCCGGCGTCTCCCACAGCCGGACCTCGGCGACGTCGAGCCCCGCGGCGCGCGCCTTGTCGCAGATGAGGCGGGCGATCGCCTCGGCGGTCGGGTCGCTGTCCATCACGTAGATCGGCTCGTCCTGCTTTTTCAGGACCGCGACCAGCGGGTCGTCCTTCGAGAGGAGCAGCTTGTGGTCGAGGTTCGCGTCGATGAACCCCTTCACGACGCGCTGGATCTCGCTGAAGTCCGTGACCATCGACTGGTGGTCGAGGGTCTTCGCCGCGACGACGATCTCCACCCGGCCGTTGTGGCCGTGCAGGTGCGCGCACTTCCCCTGGTACTGGATGAGGCGATGGCCGTAGCAGAAATCGAGGATTTCGGTGACGGTGTACATGAGACCGCCGATTATTTCACAGCCCGGCGGCCGCCATCGACCGGGAGCCCTTTTCCTTCGGGCGAGCGGCCTTTTCTTCGAGCGCGAGGGCTTTGCCCAGGAGCGAGGAGGCCGGGAGCCGGCGCAGCCCCTCGCGGGTGACCCAGCGCCAGCCTTTCGGAGTCTCGCCTTCGAGCCTCGCGCGGTGGACCGCGACGTCGATTGTTCGGAACGTCACGAGGTGACGGACCGCGCCGAGCCGCTCGATCGCCCGAAGGCTCGGACCCTCGGCGCCCGCTCGGGAGCCGCGTGAGCCGCCGGGAGTCAGCTCCGGAAACTCCCACAGGCCGTCCATGAGGCCGGTCGTGCCGCGCCGGCGGACGAGATAGCGGCCGCCGCGCTCGACGATCGCCAGGCGCCGGCGCAAAAGGACCGGCTTGCGCCGCAACCGGGGGGGTGGGATTGTCTCCTGCACGCCGGCTTCGCGGGCGAGGCAGCCGCGTCGCACCGGGCACGCGTCGCAGGCGGGGGAGACCGGCGTGCAGACGGTCGCCCCCAGCTCCATGAGCGCCTCGTTGAGGTCGCCGGGGGCTTTCGTCGCCGCGACCAGCTCTCCGGCGGTGCGCCACAGGCGATCCGAGACCTCTTTGAGCGCCGGGTCGCGGCGCTCTCCGAGCAGCCGGCACACGACGCGGGCGACGTTGCCGTCCACGAGCGGCTCGGGATCCCCCCAGGCCATGCTCAGGATGGCCCCGGCGGTGTAGCGCCCGATGCCGGGAAGCTCGAGGAGCGCTTCGCGATCGCGCGGCAGGAAGCCGGCGTGCCGGCGCGCGACGAGCCGGGCCGCTTCGTGCAGGTGCCGCGCGCGCCGGTAGTAGCCGAGGCCGGACCACGCGGCCAGCACTTTTTCAGAGCGCGCCCGCGCCAGCGCCTCGATCGTCGGGAAGGCCTCGAGGAAGCGCTCGAAGTAGGGGACGACCGCCTTGACGGTCGTCTGCTGCAGCATGATCTCCGAGACCCAGACGCGGTAGGGATCGCGCCGCGGCCCCCGTCCGGAGGCGGGGCGGCGCCAGGGCAGATCGCGGCGGCTCTTCCGGAACCAGGCGACGAGCGGCCCGGCGACTCCGCCCGGGAAGGGGCGCGGGTCGGACGGTTGGGGGGAGCGCTTGTGGCGGGGGAGGCGCACGCGCCGATTATAATGAGCGCGTGTCCGAGGTTCGGGGGGCCCCGTTGCGGATCGACCGCCATCCGCGTCTCTACCGCGAGAACCGGTACGTCTATCCGGTCCTGTCGCGGCGGGCCCACGGGATCTCCATCGGCATCAACCTGAACCCCGACAAGATCTGCAACTTCGACTGCATCTACTGCCAGGTGGATCGCGAGGTGCCGGCGATCGTCAAGGACGTGGACGAGGCGCGTCTCTTCGACGAGCTGCGCGACACGCTGCGCCAGGCGAAAAGCGGCGCCCTGTTCGAGCGCGACGAGTTCAAGTCGCTGGGCCCGGCCGAGCGGGAGATCCGCGACGTCACCTTCGCAGGCGACGGCGAGCCGCCGTCCTACCGGAACTTCACCGGGGTCGTGCGCGAGACCATCCGGATCAAGAAGGAAGAGGGGTTCGAGCGTCTGCCGATCAACCTCCTGACCAACGCGACCCTCATCGATCGGCCGCGGGTGCAGGAGGGGATGCGGCTCATCGACGCCGACGGCGGCGCCCACTGGCTGAAGCTCGACGCCGGCACCGAGGAGTACTACCAGCTCGTCGAGCGGACGACCATCCCGTTCGCCCGCGTCCTCGCCAACCTCGCCGCCGCGGCGCGGGAGCGGCCGGTCGTCATCCAGAGCCTGTTCATGCGCATCCGGGACGAGGCCCCGTCCGCGGCGGAGATCGACGCCTGGTGCGGCAGGATCGAGACCATCCTGAAGGAAGGGGGCGCGATCCGGCTGGTGCAGGTGTATACGGTGGCACGGCCCCCGGCGGAATCGTACGTCACGCCGCTGTCGGACCAGGAAGTGGACGCCATCGCGGCCGAGGCGCGAAGGCGTCTTCCGGGCATCGCGGTCGAATCGTTCTACAGCGGCCGGTTCTGACGGCAAGTCGAACCGCTTGGCCGCCTCTCGAGAGAAAGGGTCGAAGATCTCCACCGCTCCGCTGAGCCAGGGCGAGCGCCGCGCGCTGCGCCTCCAATCCGAGCGCCCGCCGCGGCTGCTGCGCGATCTGCAGATCCAGCTCGACCGCTTCCGGGTCTGGTCGAAGATCACCTGGCAGCGCGGGCGCGTCCTCGCGACCACCGGCGACTCGTGGAAGAGGCACGACGCCCCGGAGTACCTCGAGGACCCGGAGCGTTTCTACCGCGGCGACCGCAGGATCCCGATCGTCACGACCGAAAAGGTCAGCCGCCGCATCGCCGGCTGCGAGGTGGAGCGGTTCACCTTTCCGACGCTGCACCGCATGCCGATCGAGGAGACCAACACCGCCTTCGGCCGCTACTACGGCGTGCGCGGCGTGCCGGACGCGCCGGTCGTCCTCATCAGCCACGGCTGGGCGCACCGCATGCTGCGCACCATCGAGCACCTCTACGTGCGCCCGTTCCTCAAGGCCGGCTTCGCGGTCGCCTTCGTGTCGCACCCGATGCACCTCGAGCGCACCCCGCGCGGCTCGTACAGCGGCGAGCTGGTTGTCAGCGCCGACGTCGTCCTGACCACGGAAGCGTTTCGCCAGGGGGTGATCGATCTCATCGGCGCCGCCGACTGGCTCAGGAGCCGCGGCCACAAAGACGTGGGCGTGCTCGGCTACTCGCTCGGCGGCTATCTCGCGGGGATCATGGCGGCGGTGCGCGGCGACTGGTCGTTCGTGGTCATCGGCGGCGCGGGGCACTCGCCCGTCTCGCCCATCATGGACACGCCCCTGGGGACGAACGTCCGCGAGGACCTCGCCGCGTGCGGCATGGGGGACCGGGCGTCCCTGACGCGCGCCTGGACCATCATCTCGCCCGGCGCCTTCCGCCCGAAGGTCCCGAAGGAGAACATCCTGCTCGTGGCGGGGCTCTACGACCAGATCATGCTGCCGCGATCGGTGCGGCGCCTGTGGAACGTCTGGGACCGCCCGGCGCTCCACTGGCTGCGCCGCAGCCACTACACGCTCCTGGCTCTGAATGGCGGCCTCCTCAGCCACGCCGTGCCGTTCATGCGCGAGCGGGTCGCCGGCCACGACCACAAGCGACCTGACCGGTGGGACTCGCGCGGCTAGTCATCGCGGTGCTGGCGGTGCTCCTGGCCGGCGTCGTGCCGGCGCGATCCGAGGGACTGCCCGCCGCGGCCGAGGCAGCACGGAATCCATTTCTCGCCGCCGAGACGTACGGCGCCGACGGGTTCAATTCCTCCCGGACCGGCGTCTTCGTCCACGGCGTGTCTCCCGGGACGTTCAAGGTCGACCTGCTCAAGGCGCCGCGGATCCGGCAGGGACCCGTGAATCTCATGACCTACGCCTCGCCGTCGCCGCGTTTCCTTTGGGCGGTGTCGTCGCGAAGGGTGGCGTATGTCGAGCTGAAGCTGTCCGATGTCGTCGAGGTCGCCGCCCTCGAGCTCGGCGCTAACCCGGTGGTGGTGCCCGTCGGGCCCACCGCGCTCGACCGGCTGCTCCAGCCCTTCCCGGACCTGCCACGGCTGGAGGAGACCGTCCGCCTGGAATTCGGTCCAGATCCGCAGGGATGGCCGTCCCTTTCGGAGGGAGGCGTCGCCGTCGTCAGCATCGACAACGTTCTCTACGTCAACTCCGGACCCGGCGGGACGATGCTCCTCGCCATCCGGCTGGTGCAGGGAGACCCCGGGCCGGGTCTCAAGGTGATGTCCCGGCTCGACCTGGCGACCGTGACCGGCCCCTCCGGGAAGCCTGTCGGCGAGGGCGGGATCGTCGGCCTGAACATGACTTACGACGGTCGAGTGATCGCTGTGGGCCGCCGCAGCGTCGCCGTGATTGAGCGCACCCTGGCCGGACAGCCTCAGGTGATTTCCCTTGGGAACGACGAGACGGTCTCGCACGGCGTCGCGGTGGACGCGAAGGGCGGGATCTACGTCGCCAGCGACAGGATGATGCACAAGCTCGTCTGGAACGGCTTTCGCCTGACGGCCTCCGAGGCCGACGGGGCCTGGGCGGCGCCTTACGACACCGGCCGCCGGCCGCCTGCGGGGAAGACGGGAACCGGGGCCGGCTCCGCGCCCGTGCTGATGGGGTTCGGAGACGATCCCGACAAGCTCGTGGTCATCACCGACGGCGCCGATCGGATGAAGCTCGTCGCCTTCTGGCGCGATCACATCCCCAACCGGTTCGTGCAGCGGCCCCGGGCCCGGACACTGCGCGTCGCAGGGCAGATCGAGGTGAGCTGCGGGGTCGCGCCGCCGCCCGATTTTCTCCAGAGCGGCCATTCGGTGGTCGCGCATGGTTACGACGCCTTCGTCGTCAACACCGTCCGCCCGCAGGGAGCCGACCAGCCCCTCCTGGACACCATGGCGACGGGCCCGATCCTCGCTCCCGCCGCCGGCGCCGAGCGTTTCGAGTGGAATGCCGAATACGACCAGTGGCGATCGGTGTGGACACGCGGCGACGTCGTCACCAGTGGAATGGCCCCGGCCCTGAGCGCGCGGTCGGCCACCGTGCTGGTCCATGGCTATACCAAAGAGGACGGCTGGGAGCTGACCGGGATGGACTGGATGACCGGCCGGACCGTGCACCGGACCCTCTTCGGCCAGCATCCGCTGGGCAACGGAGGGTTCGGAGCGATCCAGTTCCTGGGGGACGATGACCTGCTCTTCGACAGTCTCGGCGGGCCCACGCGGGTCCAGCTCAAGCTCGCGACACCGAAGAAGAAAGCCGCGGGGTCAGCGGCCCCGGCGGCCTCGCTTCGAAGCGTCGAGGGCGGAAGGCCGGCGCTCCCCGAGGTCGGCCGCTGACGCGTCGAGGTGGCGGACGATCCGCAGGAGCGCGTCGCCGATGCGCAGGCGCGAGGTGTCGATGGTGACGTCGGCCTGGCTGTAGAGGGGGCGCCGCGCTTCCAGAAGGCCCTTCAACTCCGACATCGCGTCCGCGCTCCCGGCCATCGGCCGGCGATCCCCCTGGGCCACGACGCGCGTCCAGTGGTCCGCCGGTGCGGCGGAGAGCCAGACGGTCGTGAAAGCGGCGCGCAGCAGGGCCCAGGTCTCGGGCTCGGTGACGATGCCGCCCCCGGCCGCGACCACCAGCGGCCCCGGCTCGGCCGCGAGCGACTGCAGCGCCTCGCGCTCGAGGCGCCGGAAATGACGCTCGCCGTTGAGGTCGAAGATCTGGCCGATGGTCATGCCGGCGGCCCGTTCGATGCGCGCGTCGAGCTCGACGAACGGCGCCTGCAGCCGTTTCGCCAGGCGGCGCCCGATGGTGCTCTTGCCGGCGCCGCGCAGTCCCACGAGCGCGATGCGGGGAGGCGGAGGCGCCGCCCGCTGCGTCACCCGGTCTTCCTCGGGAGAGAGCAGCGCCCCGACGGGGACCTCCAGGGCCCCGGCCAGGTCGACCAGCCGCAGGAGGGAAATGTTGCCGGTTCCGGCTTCGATCTGGGCCAGGAAGCGCTCCGAGAGGCCGGAGCGGGCGGCCACGGCCCGCCGCGTCAGGCCGCGCCTGCGCCGGGCGCCTCGGACCGCGGCCCCGACGCGCGCCAGGATCGCCGCCTCGGAACGGGACGGGGTGGCGGCGGCGCGGGGCATTGCGGTAGTATAGTGCACGTCAATACCGGAAGGGCCACTGAAACTGCACTATAGTGCATGAGCCGCGCACGGGGTCGCGCGCGCGGCGGGGAGCGATCGTGAGCGAAACCACCAGCACCGCCGCGGGGCCTCTGAGCTTCGAGACCGAGCCGCGACGTTACCGCCACTGGCGGCTCGAGACCGACGGCGCCACCGCGCGCCTCGTGTGGGACGTGCAGGAAGCGCAGCCGCTGCGCCCCGGCTACGCCCTCAAGCTCAACTCGTACGACCTCGGTGTGGACATCGAGCTGGCGGACGCCGTCGAGCGGCTGCGCTTCGAGCACCCGGAGGTGCGCGTCGTGGTCCTCACCTCCGGCAAGGACCGGGTCTTCTCGGCCGGCGCCAACATCCACATGCTCGCGTCGTCCTCGCACGCCTTCAAGGTCAACTTCTGCAAGTTCACCAACGAGACCCGCCTGGCGATGGAGGATGCCTCCGCCCGCTCGGGGATCCGTTTCCTCGCCGCCTGCAACGGCATCGCCGCCGGCGGCGGCTACGAGCTGGCCCTGGCGTGCGACGAAATCGTCCTCGTGGACGACGGCAACTCGGCGGTGAGCCTGCCCGAGGTGCCGCTGCTCGGCGTGCTCCCCGGCACGGGCGGCCTGACGCGGGTCGTGGACAAGCGCCTGGTGCGGCGCGACCACGCCGACATCTTCTGCACCCTGGCGGAGGGCGTGAAGGGGCAGCGGGCGGTGGACTGGAGGCTCGTGGACGCCGTCGCCCCGCGCAGCCGCTTCGACGCGGTCGTGAAGGAGCGGGCCGCCGCGCTGGCCTCGGCCGACCGGGGAGCGCAGGCGCCGCCGCGGCGCGGTCCCGGCGTGGCGCTGCCGCCGCTCGAGCCGGACATCGCCCGGGATCTCTGGGCCTACTCGACCCTCGGCGTCGCCTTCGATCGCAAGGCGCGCACCGCGACCATCACCCTCAAGGGGCCGGACGGTCCGCCTCCCGACGACGCCTCCGCCGCGCACAAGCTCGGTGCGAACCTGTGGATGCTGCGCCTGTCGCGCGAGCTGTCGGACGCGCTGTGCCGGCTGCGTTTCAACGAACAGGAGGTCGGGCTCCTCGTCATCAAGACCCTCGGCAAGCCCGAGGCGGTCCTGGCGCACGACCGGAAGATGGCGGCCCTCGCCACCACCGACTGGTTCGCGCGCGAGGTGGTCCTGCACCTGGCGCGGACGCTGCGGCGCCTGGATGTCACCGCCCGGTCGCTGTTCGCCCTGGTCGAGCCGGGTTCCTGCTTCGCCGGGTCGCTCCTCGAGACGGCGCTGTCGGCCGATCGCACCTACGCGCTCGACGACGAGAAGCGCAAGGTGGAGATGGCCCTGTCGCCCGTGAACTTCGGGCCGCTGCCGATGGGGCACGGCCTGACGCGCCTCGAGGTGCGGCTGCTGTCGCGGCCGGCGGACCACGCCGCGCTCCGAGGGCGTGTGCAGGCGGGGGAGAGCCCGAAGTTCGACGCCGCGCAGGCGCTCGACGCCGGGCTCGTGACGGTGGCGGCCGACGAGATCGACTACGACGACGAAGTGCGCGTCGCCCTCGAAGAGCGCGCCTCGCTCTCGCCCGATGCGCTCACCGGCATGGAGGCGTCGCTGCGCTTCCCCGGGAAGGAGACATCCGAGACCAAGATCTTCGGCCGTCTCTCCGCCTGGCAGAACTGGATCTTCCAGCGCCCGAACGCCACGGGCGACCACGGGGCGCTCAAGTGCTACGGCCGGCCCGAGCGTCCGGCCTTCGACTGGACGAGGACTTAAGCGATGAACATCGACCTGAACGCGGTCATCCCCAACAACGTCGATCTCTCGACCGACAAGCGCCTGCAGCGGGCGCTCGAGCACTGGCAGCCGTCGTTCCTCGAGTGGTGGAAGGGGATGGGGCCGGACCGCTTCCAGGACCGCGACGTCTACCTGCGCACGGCGATCGCCGTCGATTCGGCCGGTTGGGCGCACTTCGACTACGTGCACATGCCGGACTACCGCTGGGGCATCTTCCTCGCGCCCCCGGAGACCGACCGGAAGATCGGCTTCGGCGACTCCATGGGGCAGCCGGTGTGGCAGGAGGTCCCGGGCGAGCACCGCAACGCCCTGCGCCGCCTCATCGTCACGCAGGGGGACACCGAGCCGGCCTCGGTCGAGCAGCAGCGCCACCTGGCGGCGTCCGCGCCCAGCCTGTACGACCTGCGCAACCTGTTCCAGGTGAACGTCGAGGAAGGGCGGCACCTCTGGGCGATGGTCTACCTGCTGCACGCCTACTTCGGCCGCGACGGCCGCGAAGAGGCGGAGGCGCTCCTCGCCCGCCGCTCCGGCGACCCCGACAAGCCGCGCATCCTCGGCGCCTTCAACGCGCCGATCGAAGACTGGCTGTCGTTCTTCATGTTCACGATGTTCACCGACCGGGACGGCAAGTACCAGCTGCTGGCCCTCGCCGAGAGCAGCTTCGACCCGCTGTCGCGCACCACGCGCTTCATGCTGACCGAAGAGGCGCACCACATGTTCGTCGGTGAGACCGGCGTGCGCCGCATCGTGCAGCGCTCCTGCGAGCTCCTGAAGGAGGCGAAGGGCGGGGACATCCGTCCGCTCGGCGGCATCGATCTCAAGACGCTGCAGAAGTACATCAACTACTGGTACGCGCTGTCGCTCGACCTGTTCGGAGGGGAGATCTCCTCGAACGCGGCGGACTACTTCGCCGCCGGCCTCAAGGGGCGCGCCAACGAGAAGAAGTACACCGACCACCTGGCGCTCGAGGGCTCGTATTCCATGACGGTGCCCGAGGGAAATCGCCTGGCGAAGCAGGAAGTCCCGCTGCGCAACGCCATGAACGAGGTGATCCGCGACGCGTACATCGACGACAACCAGCGCGCCGTCGATCAGTGGAACAAGACGCTCGCCGACAACGGCATCGACTTCCGCCTCGCCCTGCCGTTCCGTGGCTTCAACCGCCGCATCGGACTCTACGCCAACCTGCACGCCGCTCCCGACGGCACCCTCCTCAGCCGCGAAGAGTGGGAGCGCCGCCAGGACGAATTCCTCCCCTCGGAAGACGACCGCCGCTACGTGGCGTCGCTCATGCAGCCCGTCCACGAGCCGGGCAAAATCGCCGCCTGGATCGCCCCGCCCACGAAGGGCATCAACAACCATCCCTTCGACTTCGAGTACGTCCGCCTGAAGAGCTAACAGAAGGCGCGGATCGGCCGCGGCCACGGGAAGAGGGAGTCGCAGCCACCGCCTCAGAGAAAACCCCCCCGCCGGGGACGGGTCCGGGCTCGCTGCGCGAGCCCTCCCCTCGGGTCGCCCCCTCGCCACCCATCGCGCCTGAAGAGCGGCGCGATGGGACCCGCTCGGGGGTCTCCCACGCCCCTGCGGAGGCGTTCCCGTTTTCTCTAACCCGCTCAAACGACGCTCTTCCTGCGCCCGCGACGGACCCGCGCTTCCGTCGCTCTTCAAGCGCACGCTCGGGTCCCATTGGTCGCTATTGCTTCGCGGTCAACGATCGGTTGACATTCCGGGGGGGTGGGGGTACATGGTGAAGAACTGCTCCAGTGCTCCACAGCCAGTGAAGGCGACGAAAGGAGGCCGATGATCCGACGTCCATTCCTTGCGCTCGGTTTCTCGGTCCTCTTCCTGCTGGCGACCGCACCACTCCTGGCCCGCGACATCACGTTCGAGGATCGAGTCCGGGCCCAGGAAGCGATTGAACGCGTCACCTATGTGCACCAGATCGGAGCCACGCAGACCTTCGAGCAGGCGTATCCGCGGGCGCGCCTCGAAGAAAAGGTCCGGCGGTATTTGAAGCTGTCGGCGGCGCTGAAGGCGTTCTGGAACGCTCCCGTCACGTCCGATCTGCTCGAGGGCGAGCTGTCCCGCCTGGCCGCCCGGACGCGCATGCCCGATCGGCTCAGCGAGATCTATGGGGCGCTCGGCAACGACCCACGGACCATTGCGGAGTGCTATGCCCGTCCCCTGCTGGTCGAACGTCTGGCCCGCGAGTTCCTCGCCTCCGACCCGCAACTCCAGGCCGCGGCGCGGGACGAGGCCACCCGCCTCTGGTCCGATCTCGACTCGGGCGTCATCGACCCCGGCGCAGCGCACCCGCGGCGCACCGTCAGCCTGGTGCGGCGGTCGGACGACGCGGACGGCCGTGCGACAGCCGCTCCGGGCACCACCATCGGGCGCGGTCAGAAGAATGTAGCGCCGACGCCGGAGAGCGACACGCTGGTGCTGGATGAGGAGGAGTACGGTCGTTCCCGGGCCGCATGGCCCGCGCTTCCCGGCAGGCCCACGAATCTCGAAGAACTCGACGACTCCTATGTCGTGCGCGTGGTGATCGCCGAGACCGGAGATTCCGTGACGCTGGCCACCTACTCGGTGCCGAAGCGTTCGTGGGGTTCATGGTGGAATGGTGTGTCCGCGCGCCTCGACGACACAGCCGTCCGGCCTGTCGCCCGGGAATCAGCGTTGCCGAGGCCCACGGCGGCGAGCACCTGCGGCGCCGGTTCGTGGCTCCCCACATCAACGGGCGGCGGTCTTTCCGGCCGAATCAGTCACGCGAGTGTCTGGACCGGTAATTCGATGATCGTCTGGGGAGGGTTCAGCGGACTTTACGAGAACACGGGGAGTCGCTATGACCCTGTGACCGACCTGTGGAACCCGGTCAGCACCGTGAATGCTCCCACCGGCCGGGCGAGGCACACGGCGATCTGGGCAGGAAACAGGATGATTGTCTGGGGCGGCGATCACGGCGCGCCCTACGAGAACACCGGTGGGGTTTACGACCCGTCCACGGACTCGTGGACCGCGACATCCTTGCTCAATGCGCCGGACGCGAGGACGTTGCACACGGCGGTCTGGACCGGCAGCCGCATGCTCGTCTTTGGCGGCTCAGGCTATCCCTTCGGTTCCCAGGTCGCCAAGGTCGGGGGGCGATACGATCCGGTGACGGACACCTGGACGGTGATGACGGCCGTCGGCGCACCGCACAGGCGCTACTGGCACACGGCCGTCTGGACCGGCAGCCGGATGATCATCTGGGGTGGCAACGACCTCGACTCATCCGGCGACACCGCGACCGGTGGCCGCTACGATCCGGTCGCGGATACCTGGAGCCCGGTGACCATGACCGGGGTCCCTTCCGCACGCGCGCAGCATTCTGCGATCTGGACCGGCGCCGCGATGATTGTGTGGGGTGGTGGCCCCGGGCCGGCGCCTCCCGGCACCAACTCCGGCGGGCGCTATGACCCGTTCACCGACACATGGCTTCCGACCGCGTTGTCTGGAGCCCCGGCCGGCAGGTATCGTCACTCGGCCGTCTGGACCGGCAGCCGGATGGTCGTGTGGGGAGGCCGGCAAACCACGGAAACCCCCCTCGACACGGGGGGCGTTTACGATCCGGCGGCGGATTCGTGGCAACCCACCTCGCGTGCGGCGGCGCCGGCGCCGCGCGACCTGCACACGGCGATCTGGACAGGGAATCGCATGATCGTCTGGGGCGGCCAGAACTCGGCCTACCAAGCGAGCGGCGGCGCGTACCTGCCGGACGTACCCACTCCCGACGTGGATGACGACGGCGACGGCTTCGCGGCGTGTTCCGGCGACTGCGACGACACGCGCGCAGACGTGCATCCCGGGGCGATCGAACTGTGCGACGACCGCGACAACGATTGCGACGGTCTCGTCGACGGCTTCGCCACGACGTGCGGAGTCGGGGTGTGCGCCGCCTCAGGACAGTGCGTCGCCGGGACGGACAGCTGCGCGTCGGGAACGGCGTCCGCCGAGGTCTGCGACGCCCTCGACAACGATTGTGACGGTCTCACCGATGAGAACCTGCCCTGCGTCGCGATGCGGATCGACCTCATGGGCACGACGGTGTCGTGGTCTCCGGTCGCAGGCGCCACCCTGTATGACCTCGTGTGGGGATCGATGAGCCTGCTGCAGGAGTCCGGAGGAGACTATTCCTTCTCGACGACAGGCTGCGCAGGCGCGGACATCGCCTCGACCCAGATCGAGTTCACCCCGACACCTGATCTCGGCGAGGTTTTCTGGCTGGTTGCCAGGCCGCAGAACGGAGCCGGCGTCGGCACCTACGACGACGTGCCCGGCGGAGCCGGCCAGACAGGCCGCCGCGACGAAGGAATTGCATTGTCCCCCGCAGCCTGCCCGTAATCCGGGCTGGCCAGCTCAGCGTCCGCGATCGACTTCCGGACCTGGCAGCGAGCACAGCGACGCTTCAGACGACGAAATCAGCTCGGGCGTCAGTCCGCCTCGAAGCCGGCGAAACAACTGGCGGGCCTGTGAGACCTCCCGTCGGGGCCCCTTCGCGCGCTTTTGGCGCGAAGGGTAGACGGGAGGCGAACGGAGGGGAGGGCTCGTGCAGCGAGCCCGGACCCGTCCCCGGCGGGGTCGATTCCTGTTCCCTCTGAGGCGGTGACTGGAGCTTCGTCGTTCCGATGGTGAATCAGAAGTTGAACTGAAACCCGACCTGGAACCTTCGCCCGAAGCGGCGCTCGGCATCCAGTTGCAGCGGCGTGGCGATGAGCGTCGCGCCGCCGGCGTCGAAGCCCGTGGTCCGGCTCGGCTCGTAGGAATAGACGCGCAGGTCGTCGCTGTTGAGGAGGTTGAAGACCTCGAGCGACACCGCCCAGGTGGTCCGGCCCCAGACGAAGTTCTTGCGGGCGCTGGTGTCGATGTTGAGGGTCGATTCGTTCCGCTCGCTGTTGCGCGACATGGTCTGAAACTCGAGATCCCCGTTGACGTTCTCGGTGAAGCCGTAACGGGTGCGGAACTGCTGGTAGCCGACGTCGTCGAGCGCGAAGAAGCGCGAGACGATCGAATACGGCAGCCCGCTGGCCCACTGGCTGCCGACGCCGATCTGCCAGTCGCCGGGGAGAAAGAAGCCGGCATTGAGCTTCACCACGTGCCGCTGGTCGAAGTCGAGGTACCCGTACTCGCTCTCGACCGTGGACGGGTCGTTGCCGAGCCGCGACTGGAAGTCCTCCGCGGCGCCCTGGGCGCGCGAGTAGGTGTAAGAGCCCTGCATCTGCCAGCGCCGCGCCATCCGCCGCCGCAGCTCGACCTCGATGGCGCCGTAGGCCGAGGTGTTGGTGTTCCCGACGCGCAGCACCTGGTTGAAGAACGGGTTGCGCACGAAGAGGTCCGGCTTGCCGTCGGGGGAGATCACGATGTTCGGTTCCTCGGCGGTGCCGACGTCGTTGCCGTAGCCGAAGCGGTCGCTCAGGGCCTGCTTGACCGGGTCGAAGCGGGTCTCGTGGTTGACGTCGATGTCCTGGAGCTGATCGCGGTAGCGTCTTTGAATGGCCCGGATCGACAGCGCCGTCTCAGGGGCAACCTCCTGCTCGAAGCCGAGGATCCATTCGTCGCAATAGGGCGTCTTGAGGTTGCGGCTCACCTGGGTGACGGTCGGCGGCGAGGCGGAGATGCGCCTCCCGTAATGGTGGTTCGAGACGCTGTCGTCGATTCCGCCGGTTCCACCCTGCTGGAGGATGTCCTCGCCGTCGCGATCGAGAACGTAGTACCGCTGGATGGTCTCGATCCCCTGCTCGCCGACCACGGTGCTGAGGAAGAGTCGATCGTAGTAGCGCCCCCAGGCGCCGAAGATCTTGGTCCGCCCCGCCCCTCCGGGATCCCAGGAGGCGCCGAGGCGCGGCGACAGGTTGTTGTTGGTGACCTGGAAATCCTCGGGGGCCTGCACCTGGATGTTGTAGGCGGCGGCCTGGACCGGATCGATGGCGCCGTTCTTGATGAGCTCGGGGAAGAAGGCCTTCAGCTGAGCGAGGCTGAACTGGGTGCTGTCGCGGTGCAGGGTGAGGCTCGAATAGGCGCTGCGCTGCAGGCCGTTGACGACCGACGCGAAGAGGGGCAGGTCCTTGATGAAGAAGGGATCGTTCGGAATCCCGAAGCTCTCGATGCCGTCGTTGTTCCCCTGCTGCAGGTCGTCCTTGCCGCCCTCGTTCCCGGCCAGCGCCAGCAGGCGATCCATGTGGTCCCGCTCGGCATCGGGAGTGAAGTAGGTATAGCCGGAGGTGGAGGCCGCTTCGCGGTCGAAGCGCAGCCCCAGCGACACGCTCACATTGGGGATCGGCTTCCAGGTGTCCTGGAGGTACACCCCGGCGCTCAGGGACTGCGCCGCCTGGTCCGCGACGAGGGCGGTCGGCAGGATGGCGGTGAGGCGGCCGACCCCCGGGTCGATGCACGGGTCCTTGTAGGGGTCGCAGTCGATGTGGATCCCGGGATGCAGGAATCGGTCGCGCTGGATGCCCGTCACCCAGCCCGGATCGTTGACGGCGCTGATCGGGTGTCCGTCGGCGGCGCGATCGAACTGCTCCTTCTCGACGAGATAGCCCCCCTTGAGGTCGTGGGTTCCCCTGGCCTCCGCGACGAAGACGCTCAGGTCCTGGCGCAGCGTGAACCGCTGGCGCTGGTCGTCGTAAGCCTGGTAGTAGGGCCCGCTGATGATGCCCTGGCGGAGGTCGATCGCGAAGTCCCGGTCGGTCGGCGTGGGCGCCAGCCGTCCGTACGGATAGAGGGATTCCGGGAAGGCGGTGTCGTCGATCCGGTTGTTGTGGTTGCGGTCCTCGGTGCCGTCGTCGAGGTGATTGTCGCCGTCGAGGTCCTCTCCATGATCGAGCTGACCGTTGTGATTGCGGTCTTCGTCTTTCGTATCCAGATGACCGTCGCAGTCCCTGTCCTCGCGGGTGAGCCCTTCGCAGCCGCCGGGGGGAGTCAGGCGGCGATCCCCGTCGCCGTCGAGGACCTGGGGGAAGGTCGGCTGGAGCCTCGGGGCGTCCTCGTCGTCGAGGTGCAGGTAAGGGCGGAGGCAATACAGCGGAGGAGAAGGGACCCAGACCCCGCTCTCGTCATCGAAGCAGTAAGGGTTCTCCGCTTGATCGAGCCTGCCGTTGTGATCGAGCGAGTCCTCGAAGACGTCGAAGTGCCCGTCGCCGTCGTAGTCCTCCCCGGCGTCGCGCTCGCGCGCGTCCCGGAACCCGTCGCCGTTGCGATCGTAGGAGATGACTCCGTCGCCGTTGTTGTCGAGCGGCATGTTGGGCTGCACCCCCGGCTTCGAGTCGAAGTACGACACCGCCGTGTCGAGCGCCGCCGACGGACCCATCACCGTGGTGTCGCGCAGCGTCAGGAGCGGTCCGCCCTGCTTGAGCGTGTAGCCCGACTCCATCCGGGTCAGGCTGTTCAGCCCCTGGTTGGTGAACTCCTGCGGGTCGTAGTTGAGCGTCAGGACCAGCCGCGAGTTCTGCGACACCTGCCAGGAGCCCTTCACGAAGGCGCGCTGCTCGTTCAGACCGGTGACGAACGCCTGCGTCACCGCGTTCACCGGCTCCTCCTTCTGGATGTACTCGAAGGTGGCGAAGTACCAGGCTTTGTCCTTGACGATGGGCCCGCTCAGCGACAGGAACGGCAGGTAGTCGTTGAAGGTGAGATCGCGCAGGCCGTTCTCGCCGAGACCGCCGTGGAGTTGGGAAGAGTCCTGGCCGGCCCCGTCGCCGTCGAGCGCCGAGCCGCGCCAGAAGAACTTGAACGCCCCCTCGAACTGGTTGCCGCCTGACTTGGTCAGGATGTTGGCGAAGCCGCCCTGCGCCCGGCCGAACTCGGCCGAAGCCCCGGCGGTCTTCACCTCGATCTCCTGGATCGACTCGATGTTGAGCTGCGCCCCCACCTTGCCGGTCAGGGGATCGGTCGTGTTGACGCCGTCGACGAAGGTGCCGACGTCGGTGTCGCGCGCCCCGTGGATGTTGGGGTTGCCGTCGCCGTCCACGTCGCTGACGCCCGGCGAGAGGGTGAGCACCTCCTGGTAGTTGCGCCCGAGGATCGGCAGGTTGTCGATGAACTCCGACGACAGGTGCGTCGTCAGCCCGCGCTCCTCGAGATCGACGGGGCTCGCCTGGCCGGTGACCTTGACGTGCTCGCGCACGCTCGACTCGGGAGGGAGCGCGATGGTCATCGAGGTCATCTGGCCGGCGCGGACGATGACGTCCGGGGCGGCGATCGAGGCGTACCCGGCGAGAGACGCCTTGACGAGGTAGTCGTTCGCCGGGTCGAGCGCGATCGCCTGGAAGCGCCCCTGCGCGTCGCTGCGCCCGATGGGCTCGTCGAGCTGCAGGGTGCGGCTCGACAGGGCGAGCGTGGCCCCAACCAGCGGCTGGCCCGCCGCGTCGACCACCCGGCCGCGGATGCCGCCGGTGTTCTGCGCCAGGGCCGTGCCCGTGCCTGCAAAGAAAAACCCGATGGCGAGCAGGGCTCGCCCGACGCGATTCACGATCTGAAAAACCCTCGATTCGGCGAAGCGGTGATTATGCGGCGACAGCAAGTCCAGCCTACCGGGAGGGGGGAACCATCGTCAATCCAAATCGGGGCGCGATCCCCTCGTCCGCGCCGGGGTGAACCTCGGGCGGGCCGCCTTCGTTAGAATGCAGGCCGCGCCTTTCAGCGGCCGGCATTTTCGCCGCCCGGATGCGGCCAGACACGAGAGGGGGAGCATGAGCGGGATCGACGATCGCGACGACAACGGCGGTGCAACGAACGGTTCCCGCCGCAGCTTTCTCAAGAACGCCGCAGCCGCGGCCGCCCTCGCCGGCATCGGGGCGTCGGGGCTCGCCTTCGGCAAGGACAAATCCAAGGACAAGAAAGCGGAGAAGCCCGCCAAGGGCGGCAAGACCATCCTCATCCTCGGCGGCACCAAGTTCCTCGGGCCGGCGGTGGTCGAGGCGGCGATGAAGCGCGGCCACACCGTCACGCTGTTCAACCGGGGGAAGACCGACCCGGGACGCTTCCCGAACCTCGAGACCCTGATCGGCGACCGGGACGGGAAGCTCGACGCGCTCAAGGGGCGCAAGTGGGACGCGGTGGTGGACACCTCCGGCTACGTCCCGCGCATCGTCAGCGACTCGTGCAATCTCCTCAAGGACAACGTCGGGCACTACCTCTTCATCTCGACGATTTCGGTCTACTCCGACAACAGCAAGCCGTGGATGGACGAGAGCGGGCCGCTCATGAAGGTGGACGACCCGAAGAACGAGAACGTGCGCGAGAACTACGGCGCGCTGAAGGCCCTGTGCGAGCAGGCGGCGGAGAGCATCATGCCCGGGCGCGTGGCCAACATCCGGCCGGGGCTCATCGTCGGCATCGACGACCCGAGCGACCGCTTCACCTACTGGCCGGTGCGCGTGGCGAAGGGAGGGGACGTGCTGGCGCCCGGTACCCCGTCGGACCCGGTGCAGTTCATCGACGTGCGCGACCTCGGCGAGTGGTGCGTCAAGGTCATCGACGACAAGACGGTCGGCGTCTACAACGCCACCGGTCCCAACACGGGCCCCAAGGACGAGGTCGGGATGGGCGCGCTCCTCGACGCCTGCAACAAGGTCGGGGGCGGCAAGGCGAACTTCGTCTGGGCCAACGCCGACTTCCTGGCCGAGCAGAAGGTGGAGCCCTGGTCCGACATGCCGGTCTGGGTGCCGCCGACCGGCGACAGCGCCGGCTTCTCCCGCACCTCGTGCGCGAAGGCGATCGCCAAGGGGCTCACGTTCCATTCGACGCCCGACACCGTGAAGTCGACGCTCGACTGGTTCAAGACCGAGCCGGCCGAGCACCAGGCGAAGCTCAAGACCGGCCTCGCGCCCGAGCGTGAAGCCGAGGTCCTGGCCGCCTGGCGCGCGAAGCAGCAACCCGCCGGGTGATCGCGACTTTCCTCCGCCGCGCCGTCGACATCCGGGACGGCGAGGTCAGGCCCGTGATCTGGGCCTGCATCTACGGCTTCTTCGTCCTCGCCTGCAACTATGTCCTCAGGCCGTTGCGCGAGGAGATGGGGGTCGCCGGCGGGGTCAGGAACATCCCCAACCTGTACTGGGGCACACTCGCGATCACCATCGTCCTCGTGCCGCTGTTCTCGGCGCTCGTCAGCCGCTTCACCCGGCGGCGCTTCATCCCTTACGCCTACCGCTTCTTCGCGCTGAACCTGGTCGGCTTCTACCTGCTCTTCGAATTCCTGCCGGAGGACTCGCGCGTGTGGGCCGCGCGGGCCTTCTTCGTCTGGGTGAGCGCCTTCAACCTGTTCGTGATCTCGGTCTTCTGGGGCTACATGGCCGACATCTTCACGAGCGGCCAGGGCAAGCGGCTGTTCGGCCTCATCGCCGCGGGCGGGACGCTGGGAGGCATCGCGGGAGCCGGGTTCACGTCGCTCATCGTGCAGCGTGTCGGCACCCACGCCATGTTCCTCATCACCGCGCTCGTCATCGAGGCGGCGGTGCAGGCGTTCCGGATGCTCGACCGGCTGCCGGTCGCGCTCGGCGAGGCCTCGAACCTTTCGCTCGACGCATTCGCCGAGAAGGTCGCCGCGGTCTCGGCCGGCAGGAAGGAGGAGCGGCTTGACAGGACCGGCTGGCTCGGCGGGTTCACGCTCGTCGCGCGCTCGCCGTACCTGCTGCTCTACTGCCTGTTCATGCTCCTGTACACCAATACCTCGACCTTCACCTACCAGGAGCAGGCCCGCTTCGTGAAGGCGGCGTCGGAGGATCCGGCCGTCCGCACCGCCATCTTCGCGAACATCGATCTCTACGTGAACCTGCTGGCGATCTCCGTGCAGCTGTTCCTGACGGGGCGGATCGTCCGCTGGGTCGGGCTCTTCGGGGCGCTGTGCCTCCTGCCGCTCCTGAGCCTCGGCGGCTTCTGGGCGCTCCTGGCGTGGCCGACCCTCGGGACGCTGGTGGCCTTCCAGGTGCTGCGGCGCGGGACCGACTACGCCGTGGCGAAGCCGGCGCGCGAAGTGTTGTTCACCGTCCTGCCGCGGGAAGAGAAGTACAAGGCGAAGTCCTTCATCGACACGTTCGTCTATCGCGGCGGCGACGCGCTCAACGGCCAGGTCTACCTGCTCGTCACCGCATCGGGGGACGCGGCCAGCCGCGTCGCCTGGTTCAGCGTGCCCCTGACGGCCGTATGGATGGCCGTCTCGTTCGCTCTGGCGCGCAAGCAGCAGAAGCTCGCGGCGGCCGCCGCACCGGCCAGAGCGGCCGGCTCTCTCCCGAGTCCCGCTACCGCGGGTTAGGCGGGGGTCGAGCCGGAGCCGGAGCCCATCGGGCCGCCGGCGGGGGCCGGCTCCCATGACGGCGGCACCGGCAGGCCGCCGGGGCCGGCGGCCGAAGGCTGCACCACCGGCTCGGCGCCGAAGCGCGTGGTGATGGCGATGCCGACGGCGAGCACGCTCATCACGCCGCTGAAGACCCAGCCGATGCCCGGGATCATCGAGGTGACGGCGAAGATGACGAAGCCGGCGAGCACGCTCGCGAGGTGCGGCAGCTGCCGACCCCAGAGGTTGCGCCCGATCGTCTGGCCCATCAGGTAGAGGATCGCCGCGAGGCCCATCCACTTGATGACCTTGCCGGCGAACCACAGGAACAGCGCCAGCGGGATGCCGATGAGCGTTACCGCCAGGAACAGCACGCCGATCCAGATGCCCACGTAGGTCAGGAGGCCCACGACGAACGACCAGCCCCACTTCTGCGGGAAGGCGGTCGCCATCACCGCGAGGCGCCGCGGGATGAGCGAGGTGACGATGATCATCGTCAGGAAGAGCATCGCCAGCTTGATGAGCGCCAGGATGAACAGGAAGCGCAGCAGGCCCGAGAGGCCGCCGCCGTGTCCGGCGAACGGCACGAGGTTCATGAAGTTCACGTTGACCTTCTCGCCGCCGATGTTCGCGCCGGTGACGCCGAGCGGGCTCCAGCCGACGTTGACGAACTCGCCGGAGATGTCGGCCGACCCGCCCAGGTCGGTCTTCGACATGATCGAGACCACGTCGCCTTCCACCTGGCCGGTCACGGTGAGATCGCCGAGGACGCAGACCACCGTGCCGGTGACCTTTCCTTCGACCCGCACGTTCCCCATCACGGAGACGAGGTCGCCGTCGTGCACCTTGCCGGCCGGGACGACCTGCTCGTCCGAGATCGACACCGCCTGATCACCGCCGGCGAACGCGGGGACGGAGGTCAGGGCGGAAAGGGCGACCACGAGTCCGAGCCCGAGGGCGCGGAGGGTCGTCAGGGAAAAGGAACGGGTCATGAAATTCCTCCATCCAGAGGGAGCCAGGAACCACGGGTCCAGGAGCCGCGCCCGACGACCGGCGCGTGCCGCTGGGCCCTCGAAACCACGATGGCCGACAATCCGATCGACAGCGCCCCGCAGAAGGCGGCGAGCATGCCCGCCGCCCGCACGATCGGGGAGGCGACGTCCACGACGGTCCAGCCGCCGCGTCCCACGGCGAACGCCGCTTCCAGGAGCGCCTTCATGACGCCGCCGGCGGCCGCCAGGCCACGGACCATCAGCGTCCCGGCGGTCGCGGCCAGGGTCATGGCCGCGCGCGCGCCTTCGTCGCCGTTGGTCACCATGACGACCGCCGTGGCGGTCAGGAGGACCACGGTCGCGCAGCCGAGCAGGAGCGTCATCGCCCAGGCCGGCCGGTGCCAGCGGACCGGGAGAATCGACGCGACCGGCTGCGGCCGGGTGGCAGCGATGCGGCGCATCACCAGGCTCGTGACGTCCACCTCGGCCTTCTGGCGGCGCAGGGGTGCCAGGGTCGACTCGGCCCACAGGGCCAGGTCGTTTTCGTCAGTCCCGCGGCGGGTCACGACGAGGCCTCCAGGAGTCCCGGCGGCACGAGCCCGGGGTAGTGGCGGCGCAGGATCTCCTTCAGCTGGGCCCGCGCCCGGAAAAGGCGCGACTTGACCGTCCCTTCCGGCAAATCGAGGGCCCTGGCGACCTCCTCGATCGGCAGCCCTTCGACGTGGGTCAGCACGAGAGGGGTCCGGTAATGGTCGGGGAGCCGCTCGAGCGCCTCCCGGAGCAGGGCTGCCCGCTCCCTCGTATCGGCCGTCTCGTCCTGGGTCGGCCGCTCGTCGGCGAGAGAAGGAGACAGCTCGTCGGATTTGGCGTCGTGCCGGCGGCTGCGCTTGTGATCGAGGGCGGCGTTGACGGTGATCCGGTAGAGCCAGGTCGACAGGGCATGCGACGGCTCGTAGCGATGCAGGCTCCGGAAGACCTTGTAGAAGACTTCGTTGGCCACATCCTCGATCTCCTGACGGGGAACCCCCATGCGCAAAGCGGCGGTAGCCACCAGGCGCTGGTACCGGCGAACCAGGATCTCGAACTGCTCGATCCTGCCCGCCAGGACCTCCTGGACCAGCTCGAGGTCGGTCGGCTCGGCGGCCATCGAGGGTCTGTTCGGTCCGTCCCCATAGTACCGGCGGCCCCGGCGGCCGGTTCCTGCAAAGTGGCCCGAATGTCCGGATTCGGGATCAGTGGTTCAGGTTGTAGAGGACCAGTTTCGGTTCGGACATCTCGTGCATGGAGAAGCGGGGTCCCTCCCGCCCGATGCCCGAGTCCTTGACCCCCCCGTACGGCATGCTGTCCACCCGGGTGGTGGGGGATTCGTTGACCATCAACCCGCCGACGTGCAGGTTCTCGACGGCGTGCTGGATGAGCCGGATGTCGTGGGTGAAGAGACCCGCCTGCAGGCCGAAATCCGAGTTGTCGGCCTGCTTCACCGCCTCCTTGAATTCGCGGTAGCGACCGAGGGTGACGACCGGGCCGAACACCTCCTGGCAGGAGACCTTGAGGTCGGCAGAGGCTTCGGAGATGACGGTCGGCGGGATGACATTGCCCTCGCGGCGCCCGCCGGCCAGGATGCGCGCCCCGCCCTTGGCGGCTTCGGCGATCCAGGTCTCCAGACGGTCGGCGGCGCCACGGTCGATGACCGGGCCGACCACCGTCTGCGGGTCACGCGGGTCGCCGACCTTCATCTTCGCCACGCCCTCGAGGAAGCGCTGCTGGAAGGCCTCGGCGATCGGCTCGTGCAGGAGAATCCGCTGCACCGAGATGCACGACTGGCCGGCCTGCCCGAAGCCGCCGGCGAGGCACTTGGCGACGGCGTAGTCGAGGTCGGCGTCCTCGTGCACGATGCAGGCGGCGTTGCCTCCCAGCTCGAGCGTGACGCGCTTCTTCCAGGCGAGCTTCTTGAGGCGCCAGCCGACGCCGACGCTGCCGGTGAAGGTGAGCATGGGGAAGCGCTCGTCGGTGGAGAGCTTCTCGCCCACCTCGGGCTCGCAGTTGACGACGTTGAAGGTGCCGGCCGGGGCCCCGGCCTCCTCGACCGCCTTCGCGAGCGCCAGCGCCTCGAGCGGCGTCTGCCGCGCCGGCTTCAGGACCATCGTCGATCCGACCGCGATGGCCGGCGCCAGCTTGTGCGCCACGAGGTTGAGCGGGAAGTTGAACGGGGAGATGGCGGCGATGGGGCCGATGGGCACCATCATCGTCTGGGCGTGAAAGCCCCTGGTGTGCGGCTCGATGTCCACCGGGACGATCTCGCCGGTCCAGCGCTTCGCCTCTTCGGCCGCCAGGGTGAAGGTGGTGACCGCCCGATCGACCTCCGCCCGCGAGTTCATGAGCGGCTTGCCCATCTCGTCGGTCATGGTCAGCGCGATCTCCTCCTTGCGCCGGCCCAAAGAGGCGGCGACGCTGTGGAGGATGTCGGAGCGCTGGCGGCGCGACAGGCGGCGGGTCTCTTCGAAGGCGCGGACGGCGGCCTGGGTCGCGGCTTCAAGGTGTTCCGCCGCCCCGACCGCGACGCGGGCCACCTCGCGGCCGTCCCAGGGGCTGTTCACCGGCATGTCGCGGCCGGTCGTGACCCATTTCCCGTCGATGAAGAGAGGCCTGACGTCCGCCATGTGGAATCCGCGCTCCGGGCTCCCGGCGACTATAGCATCGCAAACCGGAGTGCTATCCTCCCGCCATGCCGACGACATCCCTTGCGGCGCCCGACGATCCCGGCAGGGGAGCGGACGCCGCGGCCGCGGCCGAGGACTACTGCGCACGGCTGACCCGCGGCCACTACGAGAACTTCCCGGTGGCGTCGTTCCTGGTGCCGCGCGAGCTGCGGCCGGCCGTGCGGGCGATCTACGCCTTCGCCCGCACGGCCGACGATTTCGCCGACGAGCCCAAGCACGAGGGGAGGCGGCTGGCGCTGCTCGATGCCTGGGAGCGGATGCTGCGGTCGGCGTTCGCCTCCCGCGCCGAGCACCCGGTCTTCGTCGCGCTGGCGCAGGCGGTGGAGCAGCGCCGGCTGCCGATTCGGCCGTTCCTCGACCTGCTCGCGGCCTTCCGGCAGGACGTCACGAAGACGTCCTACGAGACGTGGGACGAGCTGCGCGACTACTGCCGGCTCTCCGCCGACCCGGTCGGCCGGCTGATGCTGCACCTGTTCGAGAAGGACGACCCCGGGCTGCTGCCCCTCTCGGACGCGCTGTGCACCGGGCTGCAGCTCGCGAACCACTGGCAGGACGTGCGCGAGGATCGCCGCCGCGGCCGCGTCTACATCCCGCGCGAGGCGATGCGCCGGCACGGTGTCGTGGAGAGCGACCTCGACGCGCCGCGCGCCGGCAAGGCGTTCGGCGCGCTGATGCAGGAGCTGGTCGGGCGCGCCCGCGACTCGTTCGGAGCGGCCCGCAGTCTGCCGCGGCGGGCGGGCGGACGGCTGGGCTGGCAGCTCCGGCTCACCTGGCTCGGCGGCATGCGCATCCTCGAGAAGATCGAGGCGGCCGGCGGCGACGTGCTGGCGCGGCCGCCGCGTCTCGGCTATGCCGACGCGCCCCTCCTCGCGGCCCGCGCCGCGACCTGGCGCGGGTGAAGGGATGGAACCCCGTGGGTGAAAGCATGGAAAGCGAGGCCGCCGGCCGGTCTGGGAAGCGCGTGTCGATCCTGACGCAGCGCTCGGCGGCGCGCGGCGACGCGCCCGGCAGCACCGGGTCGTCCTTCCACTATTCGTTCACGCTCCTGCCGCGCGAGCGCCGGCGCGCCATCGAGGCGGTCTACGGCTTCTGCCGCGTCGTGGACGACCTGGCGGACGAGGCCGCGTCGAGCCGCGACGCGCAGGCCGGCCTCTATCTTTTCCGGGACGAGCTGGTGCGCTGCTACGACGGCGCGCCGACGCTGCCGGTGACGCGCGGATTGCAGGAGCACATCCGCCGCTTCCGCATCCCGCGCGAGCCGTTCGAGGCGATCCTCGAAGGGGTCGAGATGGACCTGCACAAGAGGCGCTACGCCGATTTCGCCGAGCTGCGCGGCTACTGCGTGCGCGTCGCCTCGGCCGTCGGTCTCGTCTGCCTGCCCATCTTCGGCGCGACGCACCCGAAGAGCCGCGACTATGCCACCGATCTCGGTCTCGCGCTGCAGCTCACCAACATCCTGCGCGACCTGAAGGGGGACGCTGCGCGCGGGCGCATCTATCTCCCGCAGGACGAAATGGAGCACTTCGGCTACCACGAGCAGGCGCTCCTGCGCGGCGATCGCTCGACGGCCTTCCTGGCGCTGATGCGCTACCAGGCCGACCGCGCCGACCGGCATTTCGAGGCGGCCGCGGCGGCGCTGCCGGACAGCGACCGGCGCGCCCTGCTGCCGGCCGAGGTGATGGGGGCGATCTACCGGCGTCTCCTGCGCCGCATGCGCGACGAGCGCTTCCCGGTCTTCGAGCGGCGCGTCGCGGTGCCGCGCCTCACGCAGGTCCGCCTGACCCTCGCCGCCTGGGTGACCGGGCGCGTCGGCGCCTGAGCGGGCTCGCATGACGGCGCGCGGAGGGGCGCCCGACGTCGTCGTCGTGGGGGGCGGTTTCGCCGGGCTTTCGGCCGCGACCGCGGTCGCCGAGGCGGGGGGAAGGGCGCTTCTCCTCGAATCGCGGCCGCACCTCGGCGGGCGGGCGCGTTCCTTCATCGACCCCGACACCGGCAGCATCATCGACAACGGGCAGCACCTGCTGATGGGGTGCTACGCCGAGATGCTGCGTTTCCTCGGGCGCATCGGTGCGAGCGACCGGGTGGCGTGGGGGAACGGGCTGGAGGTTCCCTATCTGGATCCGGGCGGACGGGCGACGGTCCTGCGCGCAGGGGCGGGGCGCGTCGGGGCGCTGACCGGGCTGCTGCGCTTCAACGGCCTGGCGTTCGGCGAGCGACTCGCCGCCGCCCGGGTGCCGATCGCCGCGCGACGCGACGACCCCGCCCTCGAGGAAATGACGGTGGCGCAGTGGCTGGCGCGCCTCGAGCAGTCACCGGCCGCGCGGCAGCGACTGTGGGATCCCCTCGCGATCGCGGCGCTCAACGAAGCGCCCGAGCGGGCCGCCGCGTCGGGCTTCGCGGCGGCGCTGCGGCACGCCTTCTTCAGCGGTCCGCGCGGCATCGCGCTCGGGGCGCCGCGCGTCGGCCTGAGCGATCTCTATGTCGAGCCCGGCACCCACTATCTGCGCGCCCGCGGGTGCGAGGTGCGTCCGAGGGCCCAGGTGCAGCGGCTGCTCGAGTCGGGGACGCGCTGCTCCGGGGTGCTGCTCGCCGGCGGGGAGCGCATCGAAGCCGGAGCGGTCATCGCCGCCGTCCCGCCGAAGGCGTTGCTCGAGCTGCTGCCGCCGGCGCTCGCCGCGGACCGCTTCTTCGCGCGGGTGGGAGAGCTGCGCGACTCGGCGATCCTCTCCGTGTACCTGTGGTTCGGGGCGCCGATCGTCGAGCGCCCGTACGCGGCGCTGCTCGGCGGCTTCTGGCAGTGGGTGTTCATGCGCGACGGCGTCCGCCCGCCCCCGTCGGCCGAAAAGGGTGAGGCCGCGGCGCACGGCGGCCTGCACGTGGTCACGCTCGTCAGGAGCGCGGCCTCGGGCGAGGCGGACCGCGCGAAAGAGACGTTGGTGCGCCAGGCGCTCGAAGAGCTGCGGCGCTACGTCCCAGCCACGGCCCGCCTGGCGCCGCGCCACGACCTGGTCATCAAGGAGAAGAGCGCGACGGTATCGCTCGTGCCGGGGACCGCGGCGCTCCGCCCGACGACCGCCACGCCGCTCGAACGCTTCTACCTCGCCGGCGACTGGATCGACACGGGCATCCCGGCGACGGTCGAGAGTGCGTGTCTTTCCGGCCACGCCGCCGCCCGCGCCGCAGCGCGCCACTGATGGCACTGACCGGGGCGGTGCTCTGCGTCGCGGCGTTCGTCGTCTGGCTGGTCGCGACGCACATCCGGGAGCGCCCGTGGTTCGAGCGTCATACCCTGGCGCGCTGGCGCGGCTTCGACTTGCTCCTGGTGCTCCTGCGCTGGGGACTGTTCGCGTGGGGGCTGCTCCTGCTGGCCTCCGTCTCGCCGGCGGCGGCCGCCCTGGCGGTCGGCGTTTTCGTCCTGGGCCTCGGGTGGCGGGTGGTCGCCCGCAGCGCGGCGCTGCGGCGCCACGCCATGCGCCGCGCATTCGACGACCTGTGCCGGCGCCATCCCGGCGAGCCCGAGCGCGAACTCCTGGTGCGCCTGGTCCTGTCGACGCACCCCCGCTGGGGTGAAGAACTCGTGCGCCAGATGGTTCTGGACTACCCGAGCGTCGACCAGATCGCCGTCGTCGTCGCCCGCATGGAGCAGGGCTACCGCGGGTTCCGCTAGCTACTGACCAGTGCGTTCGACTTTGCTCCGGAGCTCCCGAAGTTCGCTCACGTGCTCAGGGTACTTTCCCTCGAGTTGATGCAGGCGTTCCATGGCCTCTTCGCGTCTCCCAGCACGCTGACTTTCCTCGACCATCGTTCTCATGACCAACGACTCGAATGGATGACCTGGCCACCTCTCCAGGAAGCGATTTAGAACCGTGGACGCATCGTCCCCGTCCGCTCCGATTGGGAGAACACCCTCCCCGATTGAAATTCCGAGATAGAACGTCACCACCGGTGCGTAAGCCGAATCGGGATGTCTCCTCAGAAACGCACGCAGGTCATCACCGCATCCTTCAGCAGAGCGCTCCGCGCAGAACCGCTTGACGCCATCGCGAAAGAGCGTGGTCAATGCGTCGATCGATCCGAGCGAATCGATCGCCTTTCGCTCCTGGTCACGGACATCTCTAATCGTGACGACGACCGGATTGCTCTCAATCAAGACTGGGTCCGGATTGTTCCAAACGTGTGCACGGACAAGTATCCTGTACTGTCCAGGTCGCGGAAAGGCAAGCTGCCGAGCGGCATCGTTATAGAACAGGATTCGTTCCCCGGTGTCGGCATCACCCGGTTCCAACGCCCTGTTCCTGACGATGATCGACGACGATGACATTCCGTCGTTGAAAGGGATCTGTTTCCCGCGGTCTTCGATGACGATTTGAATGCCACGTCCCCATTCGATATAGAGGCCGGTCTCAACTCGGCAGTCCATCCTGTTTCTCACGGTGTAGGTCAACATGACCGGTTCGTACAGGGTGTAGGTCGGCTTTCCTGCCGTCGCCACAAGACTCAAGCCGGAGGGCCCAGGACATGGCTTGGAATCATCAGCCCGAATCTCTGTTAGGGAGGATTCAGTCATCACTAGAACGGATAGAAAACCAACCCAGCCTGCGAACCTGATAAGAGCGTTCATTACGCCCTCCCTCGCACTCGGTTTCGAATCACCGTGACCGCTGCGCGGTAGCTCGTTCGGAGAACAACGGACTTCCCGCGCGCGCGGCCGCCCGGCCGTCAGAAGAGAGGAGCAGGAACAGGCAGACCGGCACTGCGACCCGAACGACGAGGCGGGAACGCATCTCCGACGCCCCTCTCGCGAGCCTGGCCCCCGCCAAGCCGAAAGACAGAGCGTGGTCGGGACCGTACGGCGAAACGGCCGCCGTGTCAATGAATCGGGCGATGAAAACCCGGGGTCAGCCGAGCAGGGGAACGATCTGGTCCTGGACGACGGTGGTGACTTCGACCGAGCGCTCGTCCATGTAGACGTCGATCTCGCTGCGGATGCCGAAGTCGGCCAGGTAGATGCCGGGCTCGATGGAGAAGCCGGTGCGCGGGATGAGGCGCCGGTCGTCGATGGTCTCGAGCGCGTCGATGTTGCAGCCGTTGCCGTGCACCTCGAAGCCGATGCTGTGGCCGGTGCGGTGCAGGAAGCGTTCGGCGTAGCCGCGCTGGCGGATGTGGTCGCGGGTCACCTCGTCCACCTCCGACCCGTGAACCGGCTTGCCGCGCGCCACCGTCTCCTTGAGGAACGACACGGCCGCGTCGCGCGCGCCGGCGACGATGTCCCACACCTCGCGCTGCTTCTCCGGCACCTTGGGGCCGAGATAGGCCATCCAGGTGATGTCGGCCCAGATGGAGCCCTCGTTCTCCTCGCGGCACCACAGGTCGAGCAGCAGGAGGTCGCCGCGGCGGATCGGAGCGCTCCCCTTCGCGGTCGGCTCGTAGTGCGGGTTCCCGGCGTGGGCGTTCACCGCCACGATGGGCGGCTCGGCGAACATCTTCCGCGCCCGGAACTGCTCCATCATGAACTGCTGGATGGCGTACTCCGTCGGCTCCTGGCCGCCGCTCACCCGGGCGGTCACCTCCTGGAAGGTCGCCTGCAGCACCTCGCGCAGCCCCTGGGCCGCCCGGCGGTGCGAGGCGAGCCCTTCGGCCGACCAGCGCGCCTCGCAGGACTGCACGAGGTCGGCGCTCGAAACGACGCTGGGGCCGGCGGCGCGCACCATCTCGACCGTGCCGGCATCGACGCGCGACACGTACGGAATCGCCCCCAGCGGGACGTATTCCATGGCGACGCGGTCGAGCCCCTTGAGGATCTCGCGCAGGCGCTCGTTGAGCTCGCGGTAGCCGACGAAGGCGATGCGCCGCCCCGGCAGGTCGGCGAACAGGTGCGCTTCGATGGCGTGGTGCAGCCAGACCGGCTCGCCTATGGCGGGGACGAGGCCGAACCAGCGCCGGGTGACCAGGCGCTCGGGCCCGATGCCCGCGACGTGCCGCGCGATCGGGTTGCTGCCGTGGAAGTCGTACAGGAGCCAGGCGGGGAGACCCAGCTCCTTCAGGCTGCCCTGGATGGTCTCGAGATTCATGGCCGCGAAGCGTACCACACGCTCCGGACCGTGCCCGTGGCCGGCGCGATTACGGGTCGCAGGCGTCGCCGAGGCCGTCGCCGTCGCTGTCGGCCTGCGTCGGGTTCGCCACCGCCGGGCAGTTGTCGCAGACGTCGCCGCGGCCGTCGTGCTCGCCGTCGGCCTGGTTCGGGTTGGCGGTCGTCGGGCAGTTGTCATCCCGGTCGAGGACGAGGTCACCGTCGGTGTCGTTCGTCGTCGGGCCGCAATGCGAGGGCAGGTCGCGCGGCGTTCCGTTGGACGAGTTGCCGGGGGATCCCTCGCCACAGGAGTTCGTGCCGACGATCGTGTAGTAGAAGACCTGCCCGACCGGGGGGACCGCCGCGTCGGTGTAACTCCCGGAGGGATTCTCCGGCTTCAGGCAGACGCTCGATGGCAGGAAGGCCCCCGGTGTGAGCGGCCCGGCCGTGCCACGGTAGACGTTGTAGACATTCGCCTGCGGCAGCTGCAGCCACGAGAACTGCCCGGTCCCCGATGCGACCAGTGAGTCGCCGACCGTGCCGGGCGCCGTCTGCACGCTGCTCACGAGGGGCGCGCAATCGGTGCCGTCGTCCACGCCGTCGTTGTCGTCGTCGGGATCGTTGCAGTTGTAGAGGCCGTCTTGATCGGTGTCGGCGTCGTTGTCGACGATGAAGTCGCAGTTGTCGTCGAGGCCGTTGCAGACCTCGGGGGTTGCAAGCCCCTCGTCGGTCTGCCCGTCGCAGTCGTCGTCGATGCCATTGCAGGTCTCGGTGCCGGGCGTCCCCGGAACGCAATTGGCCGGCACGCCGTTGGAGCAGGCGAACAGCAGGACCTGGCAGGCCCCGACACCGCAGGAGACGGTGCCCAGGTCCTCGTCGATCTGGCCGTCGCAGTCGTCGTCGATGTTGTTGCAAGTCTCGGTCGTCGGGGTTCCCGGCGTGCAGGTGTTGTTCGGAGCGCCGTTGACGCAGGTGCTGGCGGTGCGCTGGCAGGCGCCGGTGCCACACGAAATGGTGCCGAGATGGTTGTCCACCTGGCCGTCGCAGTCGTCGTCGATGTTGTTGCAGGTCTCGGTGCCGGGCGGCAGCGGGTTGCAGGCGGTCGGCGCTCCGTTCGTGCAGGCGGCGACCGAGGTGGTGCAGGGGCCGACGCCGCACGTCGTGGTCCCGAGGTTCTCGTCCACCGCGGCGTCGCAGTCGTCGTCGCGGCCGTTGCACGTCTCGATCGCCCCGGGATGGACGGCGGCGGCCGAGTCGTCGCAGTCGGTCAGGCCGTTGAAGCCGTCGCCGTCGAAGTCCTGGCAGGCGTCCCCGAGGCCGTCGAAGTTCCAGTCGGCCTGGTCGTCGTTGGCGACGGCAGGGCAGTTGTCGCAGGCGTCGCCGATGCGATCGCCGTCGGAGTCCGCCTGGTTGGCGTTCGCCATCCAGGCGCAGTTGTCGTTGATGTTGATGATGCCGTCGCCGTCGCTGTCGGCGTTCGACGCCGCGCACGGCGCGGTGTTGGGCCGCGCCTGGGGCGTGCCGCCGATGCCCGGGTCGGTCGAGCCGAGGCCGCCTTCGCCGCAGGAGTTCACCCCGGACACCAGGTAGTAGTACGCCTGGCCGACCGGCGGACTGGTCGCATCGATGGCGATGCGGTCCGGCGAGGCGTTCTCGTAGCAGGTGTGGTTGAACGTGAACGCGCCGACGCCGGTGAGGCTGCCGCGGTAGATGTTGTAGGCATTGGCCTGCGGGATGCGGTACCACTTCGACTGCCAGGAGGGCGCCGCCGAGCACTTGATGGTCTGGCCGACGAGGCCCGGCACCGTCCAGACGCTGTTGACGGTCGGGGCGCAGTCCGTGGCATTCGGCACGCCGTCCCCGTCGGTGTCGAGCGGGACGATCTCGTACGCCCCCATGTCCACGATGGCGCTGCCGTTGCCGTCGCCGTCCCCGATGCGCTGGTTGCCGCCAAGGTCGAAGGCGCTGACGCCGGTGTTGGTGCCGGTGTCCACCGCGGGGGAGGGCAGCTGGAGGTGGAAATCCTCGGTCATGCTGGTGACCGCGCCCCAGTTGCTGACCATCTTGTTGGCGGCGGAGGCGGCTGCGAGCGCCGGCGTGATGGTCAGCGCGCGGGTCGAGACGTTGATCGCGGTGATGGTGCGCACGATCCCGTCGTTGTTGTACTCGAGCTTCTGGTTGACCGCGTAGCGGGTCGGCTCGCGGATGATCACCGTCGTCGTGGTGCCCGCCGCCGTGGTCGTGTCGGCGAACAGCGGCGCGTTCACGAAGTTCGGCGCGGCGCTGATGTTGCCGTTCGAGCCGATGACCGTCCCGTCGGAGAACTCGCCGCTCAGGTTCTGCGCCACGTTCGGCAGCTTCAGGTTCGACCAGAAGTCGTTGTTGCGCAGCACCGGCAGCGAATGGAACGAGTCGAGCCCGCCGCCCTGGCCTGGGCTGGTGACCGAGTTGCCGCCGATGAGGTTGTTCTGGATGGTGATCTGGCCCGTGTTGACGAACAGGTCCGAGACCGAGATGCCGCCGCCATAAGACGCGGCGCTGTAGCCGCTCAGGGTGGTCGGGTTGGTAGCGTTGTTGCCGAAGATCGTGTTGTTGCTGATGAGCCCGTACCCGCCGTACGCGGCGATGCCGCCGCCGTACAGGCCGGCGGAATTCCCGTAGACAAGGTTGTCCATGACCTGGAGGGTGTTGTATTGGAACACGGCGCCGCCGCCGAAGCCGGCGCGGTTGCCGATGATGATGTTCCGCCGGACGACGGACCCGGGATTCCCGTCCACCAGCATTCCAGCCCCTTTTCCTACGTCGCCGCCAGTGTTGTTTTCCCGAACCAGGTTCCCCTCGATCGTCGTCGTTGCGGAGTTTCCCTGGACCTTGGGGCCCCACACGAAGACGCCGCCGCCGAGGCCTTTGGACGCGACCTGGGAATTCCCGGGGCCGGGAATGGCGTTGTTGAACTGGATGGTGTTCCCGGTGATGACCGTGGTCCCCTGGGCGACATAGATGCCGGCGCCCTGAAAGATCAGCTGCGATCCGGTGATGTTGTTTCCGGTGATCACATTGTTTGTGACCACAGCATCACCGAAGACGAACACGCCGCCGCCCGACATGCGCGTGGCGGCGTCGCGCGGCTCCCCGATGCCGCCGGTGATGGTGCAGCCGTCGATGGAGAAATCGGTCGGGGACCGCGAGGGGGCGGCGGCGTTGCTGAAGCGGACCGTGGCGCGATTCAATCCGGTGCCGTTGATGGTGGCGACCGGCGTGCAGATGACGTGGCAGTTGGGATGGACGGTGAAGGTCTCGGGGTAGTTGCCGGCGGCGACCTGGATGATGGCCCCCGTGGCCGTCCCCGCACCGATCCGGCTGTTGGCGTCGGCCAGGCCCGCGAAGATCGTCTTCCACGGGCTGGCCTGGCTGCCGCAGCCGGTGGTGCAGGTGCTGCTGGCGTTGACGTAGATGGTGACGCTGGCGGCGGCCATCACCATCCGGGCGACGGCCGCGACCGCGGCGAGCGACAGCAGCGCCAGAAGCGCCGCCATCATGCGCTGCCGCCGGCCGGTTCTTGCCGCGGCGGCTGCGCGGACCTCTCCCTTACCGCGGAGAGGAGACTCCCTCCAGAGACCTCCCGACCGTCTGTCCAATGCACCCTCTACTGGCCCCGCAGGGCGGCGTGTGCGAGATCGGCGAAAACCTGCGGACTGTCCGGGAAACAGGTGTGCTTTTACCGCAAACGGCGGTCTTGTCAAGCCTTTTCGCCGGACTAGTTGGTCGATTTCTTCATTGAAAGCTAAGCCTTCTGGTCGGATACTCCCCGCCGTGATGATTCGCGCGCCGTCGCAACCGGCGTGAAGCATGGCGGGCCGTGGACGGGGACGGTGCCTCAGGGCACGAGGATTCGTCACTCCTTCGGACCTCGGCGTTGAACGCTTCGGCCCGTAAATCGATAGGGATCTCGGAGTTGTTGCTTGACGAACCCCGGGTCCCGGCGGTACTCTTCTGCGAAAAGTTGCCGCAGGAAGCCTGGAATTGGCCTTGCAGCCGTCGGCGCGCTCCGCCACCCGCGCGCCTTTGCACTTGAACTCGAAGACTTCGAAGGAGACGACCAAGATGAAACGAACCGTGACCCTGCTGGGGATCGCGCTGTGCGTCGCGAGCCTCGCCCAGGCCGCGCCGGGCGGTCCCAAGACCCAGCAGGCCGAGACTGTCGGTCAGTTCATCGCCAACCTCGCGGCCGCGGTGACCGGGGAGCCCCAGACCATCCGCGCCGCCCAGGACACCCTGCGCCGGCTCGGGAGCACGGGTCAGTTCGACCCCTCGGCCGCTCTCACCGAGGGATTCGTCGCCCGCATGGCCAGCGACCTTGGAGTGAACATGGCTCCGGGGTCGAACGCCTCCACCCCCGTGTCGCCCGCCCGCTCCACGGCCATCGTCGGGCGGCTCGCCGCATTCCTCGAAGCCAAGCCGGTGTACACGACCGACGGCCTGCCGAATTCCTGTCTCAGCTCCAGCAACCGGGGGGAGTGCGTGAACTGCTGCAAGGATGCGGGTGGACAGGCCAACCAGTGTGCGCACTTCTGCCATTCGAACGTTCCGCCGCCTCCGAGCGACGGCGAACCACAGCCTTAATAGTCGGCTTCATGAAGGCGCATATGCAATATGACTCTTCCTGTATGCGCCTGATTCAAGCCGTGGAATTCAGATCTCTACTTTCAGTTTCGTCACAAGATCTTGCTTGACGGGTCGGATGAGTCATCGTAAATTCCGGGCGCTTTCCGCTCGATTTCAAAGATTTCATCATCTGCATGCAGGCAGAACTGTTCGGGCAAATGTGCATTGACATGCTGGGAGGGAGCGAATCATGAAGACGAAGGCATTGGTGGTCCTGGCCTTGAGCCTGGGACTGGTGGCGGCTGCGTACGCTGCTCCGGCCGCGCCGGCGAAGACCGGCACGACGGTGGGGGAGTTCGCGGTCCGTCTGGCGACGGCGTTCGGGACCGAGGAGCCGAATGCGAACAAGGCCGCTGAGGCGCTTCGCAGCCGCGGCGTGGACCTGTCGGCGAACCTCAGCGCGACGCTGACCGAGGGGACGGTTGCACGCATCATGTCCGACCTCGGGATGAAGGTTTCGGCCCCGGCGAATCCGAACACGCCCGTGTCGGATGCCAAGGCCGGGTACCTCGCCGGCGTCATCGGCACCCAGGCGATGGCGAGCAGCATCAGCCTCGAGACCGGGCTGCCGAATCAGTGCCTGACCTCGAAGAACCGTGGTCAGTGCGTTGAGTGCTGCAAGGCGGCGACGCTCTGCGGTCCGCCCCCGGCGGCGTTCGACTGCAACGTCTGCTCGAAGTTCTGCAAGAACAACAACCCCGGCGGGCCCAGCGACGAAGAACCGGCCCCCTAGTTCCACCGGAAGAACAGTTCTGCAAGCCCCGGCTGGGCAACCAGCCGGGGCTTTTCTTTTGGAGGCCTTGCGCGGCGTGAAGCGGCGAAGGCCCCGTGCGAGAATACGCCGCCCATGACGAACCTCTCAGGAGTCGCCAGCCCGCTCGAGACGCGCGCGCCGATGCGCATCGGCGCGGTGACGCTCGAGGAGCCGCTCATCCTCGCGCCGATGGCCGGCATCACCGACCAGTACTTCCGCCTCATCCTGAAGCGCATCGGCGGCGTCGGCCTGGTCACGATGGAGTTCATCTCCTCCGAGGCGCTGACGCGAGGCAGCCAGCGCACGCGGCATATGATGCAGTTCTGCGAGGAGGAGCGGCCGCTCGCCATCCAGATCTACGGCAGCGATCCCGGCCGCATGGCCGAGGCGGCGCGTTTCGTCGAGGCCCTCGGCGGCGACATCGTGGACATCAACATGGGCTGTCCGGCCAACAAGGTGCTCAAGGGCTGCGCCGGGGCGGCGCTGATGGGAGACCTGCCGCTGGCGCGGGCGATCGTGGCGGCCGCCCGCAAGGCGGTCCGCGTCCCGCTCACGGTGAAGTTCCGCCTGGGGCTGGACTCGGCCCGGGCGAACTACCTCGAGCTGGGGAGGATCTGCCAGGAGGAAGGCGCCGACGCCGTGGCGCTGCACGCCCGGACCGCCCGCCAGATGTTCAGCGGCCAGCCGGATCGGGAGCGCATCCGGCTGCTCAAGGACGCGCTCCGCATTCCCGTGAGCGGCAACGGCGACATCGAGACCCCGGAGGACGCCGTGGCCCTGTGGCGCGATACCGGCTGCGACGGTGTGATGATCGGTCGCGCCGCCATCAAGAACCCGTGGATCTTCCGGCAGATCGCGCAGCGCCGGGCGGGACGCCCGGCGCACCAGCCGACCCTCGAAGAGCGGCGCGACCTGATCGCCTGGCACTTCGGCCTGCTGCGTGAGCGCGAGACGGAGGAGTTCGCCCTCCACAAGATCCGCACCTTCACCGGCTGGTACACGCACGGCCTGCCGAACGGTCGGGCGCTGCGGCAGAAGATCAACAGCCTGCCGTCCACGGCCCACTTCATGGACGCGCTCGAGCAGTTCTTCGCCGAGGCGATCGCGACCCCGGCGGATACCGCGGGGTCGCCGCTGGTGTCCGGGACGGGCGCGCCCGCCCTCGCCCTGACCGCGCAGACGGCGTGATGCTGCGCAGGGCGATCGCGGCGCCGGCGCCCGCCGCCGCGCCGGGGACCCTCGTCATCGTTGCCATCGCTTTTGCCACGGCCGTCATCGCCGGCGGCCCGGTGCTCTTCGCGGCGGAGCGCCATGGCTCCGCGGCGCCGGAGCGCCGCCAGGGCCCGTCCTCCGAAACCCAGGCGGCGCGTCCCTTCGACATCCGCTTCGACGAGCAGGTCCTGGAGCAGTACCTGGTCTTCCGCGAGCGCGGGGATGCCAGCGCCGACGAGCTGAAGCGCTGGGTCAGGCTTCCGGGGAACCTCGAGCTGCTGCGGCAGGGGAGGACCGAAGGCGGGCTGACGCCGGACCTCCTCGAGGAGGCGGCGCGCGTCACGGTGCACGGCCACGACTTCCCCGGCCCCGCCGTGCTCGGAACGCTCGAGGCGTGGAACCCGGCCGACCTGCGCGTCCTGTTCACCGAGGTGAAGCGGCGCGAGCCGGCCATGGCGGCCGCGGCGGAGGCGGCGGTCGCCCCTTACATCCCGGCGGGGGCCTCGCTTCCGCCGCTCATCGTGAGGTTCCACCTGGGCGGGACGTGGGACGGCCGCACGACCGACGCCGTCTACCTCAACCTCGGCCTGTACAACAAGCGCGGCCTGGAGAACCTGCCCGCCCTCGACGCGCTCCTGGTGCACGAGATTTTCCATCGCGCCCACGGCGTCCTCTACCCGGGGGTGGAGGACTGGTCGTCGCGGCAGAGCGCGCTCTTCTCCGTCCTGTTGCGCATGCAGCAGGAGGGCATCGCGCGCCACATCGAGTACCAGTGGCTGCAGGCGCGCGAGGTGCCGGCGGCGCTCGACGATGCGCACCTCCAGATGTACGGGGACGGCCTCAGGCGCGCCCCGGACCACGCGCGGCTCTTCGCCGACATCCTGGCGGCGATCGACGCGGGGAACCGCGATCGGGCCCGGGTCCTGGCGGGGCAGGGGTTCCAGTCGGGCGGTCCTTTGTACGCGCTCGGGCATCTCATGGCGCGGGAGATCGAGACCCGTTCCGGCCGGCCCGCCCTCGTCGCCACGGTCAGGACCGGCCCCCTGGCGTTCCTGTCCGCCTACGAGGCGGCGGTGCCCGCGGCCGAGCGCATCCTTCCCGCCGAAACCGAACAGTGGGGCGCGCGGCTGGCGACGGGATACGCGCGCGATCCGATCCTGGCGAGCAAGACGCGGCGCGACGGGCTGAAACTGCTCGGCCAGTCGAAGCACGAGGAGGCGGCGGCGGCGCTCAAGCAGGCGGTCGCGCTGGATCCGACCGACGCGATCTCCGCCTACAACCTGGCGTGCGCCGAGTCGATCGGAGGGCACTCGGGCAAGGCGATGAAGTGGCTGCGCGAAGCTTTCGATCGGGGTTTCTCCGATGCGAAGCACGCCGCCTCGGACGACGATCTCGCCCCGCTTCGCGATCGGAAGGACTTCCAGGAACTCCTGGAGGCGCAGCGCCGGGCCGGCAAGCCGCCCGGCGACACCTCACGACCCGCCCTGCGGGACGACGACCTGGAGCTTCCCGGCGGCCGCTGACCTCGGCCGCGCCTTCCTGACCCGGGGTTTCGGGAGATTCAGCCGCGCAGGCCGCGCCGCCACCAGCGGCGCTTCGGTTTGGCATCGCCCGCGTCGCCGCCGCTGCCACCGGACGAGGAATCCGACGGGGCGGAGCGCTCCACCCCGGGCTCGGGGGCGGCCATGCGCTCGGCGTAACGGGGCTCGGACGGCGCTTCGGACGAACGGGGACTCCAGTGGTCGGCCCGTTCGGTGCGCGGCTCGGAGGCCTGGCGATCCTCGGGCCACGAACCGCCCGTCCCGGGCACACCTGCTCCCGGCGCTCCGGCGCTCGCGCCGTTCTCGGGACGCGTGCCGCGGCCACGGCCGCGACCACGACGCCGCCGGCGGCGCCGGCCTGGCGGTTGGCCGTCGCGGCGCTGTTCTCCCTGGCCGCCGCCCGCGGTCTGCTGGGCCCCGCTTTCGGACCCGGCAGCATCGCCGTTGGCGCCGGCCGATGGGGCCTCGCCCTGACCCAGGGGAGCTTCGTAGCCCTCCGGCCCTTCCGCGAAATCGGGACCGGAGCTCTGGGCCGCGGCCGGGCGCTCGTCGCGCTGATGTCTCTCGTGAGGCCGGTGTTCGCGATGCGGCCGTCCGCCGCGATCCCCGCCGCGCGGCTGGGAACGCTCCCCGGAGCCACCTTCCTGGCGCTGCCCCTGGGATTCCGCGCCGCGATCGACGCGCTGGCCCTGCGGCTCCGCGCCGCGCTCGCCGCGTCCGCGGCCCCGGCGTCTGCGCCGGCGTCCACGGTCGCTGTGTTCCCCACGGTCGTCGCGATGCCCCTCGCGCCGGCTGTCGTCTCGGCCGGCTTCGCGCCGGCTATCGTCCCGGCCACCTTCCCGCCGGCTTTGGTCGCGGCTGCCTTCGCGGCGGCCTTGATCCCGTCGCCCGCGCGACTCCTCGTCCGGCGGGTGTCCGGCCCGGCGCTCGACCATCCGGCCGGAGTCGGGACCGCGCTCGTGGGCCCGCTCCACCGCCCGCTCGCCGGCGCGCTCGGCGGCCTCGGCCTCCGACAGCATCGGCGGGACCTCGCCGACGACCGGCGTGGCCATCGTCCCTTCGGCCATCGCCTGGTCCACGATGTCGGCGGTGACCATCGGTACCGCTTCCTGTTCTTCGCGGCGCAGCTCCTCGATCTCGAACTGCTCCACCCGCATCTTGTCCTGCGGCACCACCTCGATGCGCATGCGCTGCCGGCTCTCGAGGCGGAACAGGTCGTCGCGCTTCTCGTTGAGCAGGTAGACCGCGACCTCGTTGGGCAGGTACACCTTGACGCCGGCCAGCCCGCCGCGCGCCACGCGCGCCTGGATCTTCCGGAACGCGGCGCGCGCCGCCGATTCGGGCGTGCGCACCATGCCGTCGCCGGAGCACTGCGGGCAGGGCTTGAACGACGACGCGCTCTTGGTCGTCTTCATGCGCTGCCGCGACACCTCGAGCAGCCCCAGCTTGGAGATGCGGGTGACGTCGTAGCGCGCCTTGTCGCGGGTCATCGACTGTGCGAAGGCCCGCTCCACCTGCCGGATGTGCCGGCTCGACTCCATGTCGATGAAGTCGATGACGATGAGGCCGCCGATGTCCCGCAGCCGCAGCTGCCGGGCGATCTCCTCGGCCGCCTCGAGGTTGGTGCGGGTGGCGGTCTCCTCGCTCGACCCGCCGCGCGACGACCGCGCGGAGTTGACGTCGACCGCCGTCAGCGCCTCGGTGGTGTCGATGGAGATCGACCCGCCGCTCTTGAGATTGACCTCGCGCTTGTAGATCTGCTCGATCTGATCCTCGACGTTGTACTTCGAGAAGATCGGCCGGTCTCCGGTGTAGAGGCGCACGAGGTCGGCCTTCTCCGGCATGTGCGCCTCGAAGAACTTGCGCAGGCGCCGGAACGTCGCCTCGTCGTCGATGAGCACCTCGCTCATGTCGGTCGTGAAGTGGTCGCGCGCGGTGCGGATGACGAGGTCCCGCTCCTGGTAGATGAGGGAAGGGGCCTTGGCGTCCGCGCCGGCCCGCTCGATGTTGCGCCACAGCTCGAGCAGGGCGTCGAGGTCGGCCTGCAGCTCGCGCGGGCTCGTCTCGAGCCCGGCGGTGCGCACGATGACTCCGTAGCCTTCGGGGATCTGCAGCGACTCGAGCACGTTGCGCAGGCGCGCCCGCTGCTCGTCGTCCTCGATCTTGCGCGAGATGCCGGCGGCGTCGGCCCCGGGCATCAGGACCAGGTAGCGCCCCGGCAGCGAGTAGTAGGTGCTCAGCGTCGGGGGCTTGTTGGCGAAGGCGTCCCGCACCACCTGGACGAGGATCTCCATCCCCTTCTCGAGGTGGCGGCTGATGCGCGCGCCGCGTCCCTTGCCGCCGCTGCCGTCGAAGCGGGCGGGGTAGATCTTGAAGTTGATCTCGTCGAGCGGCAGGAAGGCGGCCCGATCGCCGCCGTAGTTGACGAAGGAGGCCTCGAGGGCGCTGTTCACCCCTTCGACGACCGCCTTATAGATGTTGCCTTTGATGTTTTCCCGGGAAAGGGTCTCGATCTCGAAGAGGTCGAGCACTCCGTTGTCGACGACGGCGACGCGGTATTCCTCTTCCGCCGCGACATTGACCAGCATGGATTTCGACATCCGCTGCGTATCTCCTTGGCACCCTGCACCGTCCTCCGACCATCGGAATGAGGGGGCGGGCGCGTCACGCGGCGGGCTCGACCGGGACTCCGGCGCCATCGGGCACCCGGGCATATCTCCAATCGGGAGCACCGCCGACCGCGGGAGTATAGCACCGGTCCCCCCGGATTCTCCGGAGGCGGGGGTCGGGCCCCCCCTGAAGGGACCGGCCCGCCCGGGTCTATGGTGGAGGGTCACACTTGGAAGGAGCCCGTGATGCCCAGAAAGAAAAAAACCAGCCGGGGGAACGGCAACGGGTCCCGGGAGCACCTCATCAAGACCCGGGACGTGGTCATCACCCTGACCCTCGAGGCCCCCCGCGACGTCGTCTTCCGTGCCTGGACCGAGCCCGAGCAGCTTTCGCAGTGGTTCGGCCCGCGCGGATTCTCCGCGCCGAGTCCGGAAATCGAGCCGCGGCCGGAGGGCGTGGTCCGCCTCGACCTGCGCGGACCGGACGGAACCCGGTATCCGAATCGCGGCACCGTCCGCGAGATCGAGGAGCCCGAACGCTTCGCCTTCGAGACTTCGCTGCCGGACGAGAAGGGGTCGCCGATCCTGCACGTCCTCAACACCGTCACGCTCTCCGAGGACCGCGGCCGCACCACCCTCACGCTGAAGGCGCACGTCCTCGACGCGACCCCGGCGGCGGCGAAGTTCGTCGAGCAGATGCACGCCGGCTGGAGCCAGACGCTCGACCGGCTCTCCGAGCACATCGTCAAGTAGACCGTCCCGCCGGGACGACCGTCCGGGTTAGGATCCCCGCTCGCCGATGCGAATCGGCCATTTCCCGGACCCTTGAACCCCGAATCGTTCGACACCGCGGGCGACGCCACGGCGCGCCCGGAGGCGGCCGCATCCCCGCGCGCGCGCCGGCTGCTGCGCGACCTCGCCGACGCTTTGCGCGGCACGGCGATGGACTACACGCAGGGGAATCTCTGGCGGGCCATCCTGCTCCTGTCCGTCCCGATGATGCTCGAGATGGCGCTCGAGTCCCTCTTCGCCGTCGTGGACGTGTTCTGGGTGTCGCACCTCGGCGCCTCCGCCATCGCCACCGTCGGCCTGACCGAGTCGGTCGTCACCCTGGTGTATGCGGTGTCGATCGGGCTGGCGATGGCGACGACGGCCCTCGTGGCGCGGCGCACCGGCGAGCGTGACCGGGTCGGGGCGGCTGACTCCGCCGTGCAGGCCATCTTCGCCGGCATCGCGGCGTCGGTGCCGTTCTCCATCGCGGGCCTGTTCTTCTCGCGCGACATCCTCAGGCTGATGGGCGGCGACCCCTGGGTGGTGGAGCACGGGCACGGCTTCACCCAGGTGCTGCTCGGGACCAACGTCGTCATCGTCCTCATCTTCATCATCAACGCCGTCTTCCGCGGCGCGGGGGACGCCGCCATCGCGATGCGCGTCCTGTGGCTGTCGAATGCCATCAATCTCGCGCTCGATCCGCTGCTGATCTTCGGATGGGGGCCGTTCCCGGAGCTGGGGATCCAGGGGGCGGCGGTGGCGACCAGCATCGGACGCGGCGTCGGTGTTCTGACGCAGCTCGTCGTGCTGTTCCGCGGCGCCAAGCACATCCGGGTGCTCTGGCCGCAGGTGCGGCTGCACGGAGAAGTCATGGCGCGCCTCATCCGCACCTCGCTCGGGGGCATCGGCCAGTTCATCATCCAGACGTCGTCGTGGATCGGCCTGGTGCGCATCGCCTCCGAGTTCGGGAGCGACGTCGTGGCCGGCTACACCATCGCGGTGCGCATCTTCGTCTTCACGCTGCTGCCGGCGTGGGGACTGTCGAACGCCGCCGCCACTCTCGTCGGCCAGAACCTCGGCGCGCGGAAGCCCGAGCGGGCCGAGCGCTCGGTGTGGCTCACCGGGTTCCTGAACATGGGATTCCTGGGCGTGGTGTCGATCGCCTACATCGTCTGGAACGAGGCGCTGATCCGCATCTTCACCGGCGACCCCGCGGTGGTCGCCGCCGGCGCCGAGTGCATGCGCATCGTGGCCTACGGGTACGTCGTGTACGCCTGGGGGCAGGTGATGCCGCAGGCCTTCAACGGCGCCGGCGACACCATGACCCCGACGAAGATCAACTTCTTCTGCTTCTGGCTGCTGGAGATTCCGCTCGCTTACGCGCTCGCCCTGTGGGCCGGGATGGGCCAGCGCGGCGTCTGGTGGGCCATCGTCGTCGCCGAGGCGGCGATGGGCGTCTCCAGCATCTACCTCTTCAGCCGCGGCCGCTGGAAGAACGTCAAGGTCTGACGCCCCTCACGGGGCCGACAGCCGCTCCCGGCTCAGGATTTTCCGGTATTGATGGGGCGAGCCGTAAGGGGTTTACTGTACCGCGCCCCCGGTTCAATGCCGTCCAGGTCAGACAAGTCGGAAGGAGTCCCGCCGTGAACAAGAGCAGTGCACCTGCGGCCACCCCCGCGCTCGAGACGGCAAGCTCCGTCAGAGAGCTCCCGATCGGGCTCGATCGCGACGTGTTCCTGCGCTCGCTCCTGCGCCACCTGGCCGGGACGCTGGAGAAAGTCGTCGGGCTCGAGGAAGCCTCCGGCTTCGTCAGCGTCGTCGGGCAGCAGATCGGCGAAGAGATCAACCGGTCGTACAAGGAAGGGCTGCGGCTCGATCGCCTCAGCCGGCCCCAGGTCGCGGAGGTGCTGGTGGACCTCAAGCGCCGCATCCAGGGGGAGTTCTTCGTCATCGAAGAAAACGACGAGAAGATCGTCCTCGGCAACAAGGCCTGCCCGTTCGCCGAGAAGGTGGTGGGGCGTCCGGCCCTCTGTATGATGACCTCCAACGTCTTCGGCAGCATCGCCGCCGACAACCTCGGCTACTCGAAAGTCGTCATCGACAGCTCGATCGCGCGCGGCGACCGGGAGTGCAAGGTGATCATCCATCTCAAGCCGACCCCGGCTGCAGGAGCCGGACCGGGGCGCGAGTACTACCGGGGCTGACCGGCCGCCGCCGTGAGTCATGAGGATGTCCTCCGTTTCGCGGAGCCGCTCCCGGAACCGACGCTCCTGCTGAAGGGGGATGGGACCATCCTCGAGGCCAACCGGGCCGTCGAGGGCCGCCTCGGGTTGACCCGCGACGCGGTGCGCGGGCGGCCGCTCGCCGACTACCTCGAAGATCCGGCCGACGAAGTGGCCCGGTTCCTCCACACCTGCGCGCGCAGCACCGCCTTAACACTCGGTGGACTCAGTCTGCGACGCCCGGGACAGGAGCCCTGCCCCCTGCGCGCCGAAGGGGCCCTCGTCCGCCCGCGCGGGCGGGGGCGCGAGGCCCTGCTGGTGCTGCGGCTGATCCCGAAGGAGTCGAGCGTCGGGCAGTTCGTCGCGCTGAACCAGCGCCTCGACTCGCTGGGGCGGGAGATGGACCTGCGCCAGCGGGCCGAACGGGACCTGCGCGAGCAGGCGGAGCTGACGCGCACGACCCTGGCGAGCATCGGCGATGCCGTCATCGCCACCGATCTGGAAGCGCGCATCTCCAGCATGAACTCGGTGGCCGAGTCGCTGACCGGGTGGAGCGCGGCCGAGGCGACGGGGCGTCCGCTCGACGCGATCTTCCGGGTGGTGAACGAGGAGACCCGCCAGGCGGTCGAGAATCCCGCCGACCGCGCGCGGCGGGAAGGGGTCATCGTCGGTCTGGCGAACCACAGCCTCCTGCTGTCGCGCGACGGTCGCGAGATCCCGGTGGACGACAGCGCGGCCCCGATCCGGACGCGGACGGGGGAGGTCATCGGCTGCGTGCTGGTCTTCCGCGACATCACCGAGAGGCGCCGCGCCGAGGGCGCGCTGCAGGCCAAGGAAGCCGAGCTGCGGACGATCTTCGACCGCAGCCCCTTCTTCCTGACCCGCTGCAGCCGCGACCTGCGCTACCTGTACGTCAGCCGGGCCTATGCCGAGATGCTCGGGATGACGCAGGAGGAGATCCACGGGCGGCCGATCGCCGAGGTCATGGGGGAGGAGCGGTTCCGCCACATCGAGCCGTACATCCGGCGCGTCCTGCACGGGGAGCCGGTGCAGTTCGAGACGCGGCTCGCGCTTCAGGCCGGCGTCCGCGACCTGTGGGTCTCCTACACGCCCGATCGGAACCCGCGGGGAGAGGTCATCGGCTGGGTCGCGTCGATCGTCGACATCACCGAGCGCAAGCGGGGGGAGATCACCAACGCCCAGCTGGCGGCGATCGTCGCCTCGTCGGACGACGCCGTCATCAGCAAGAACCTGCAGGGCGTCATCCAGACGTGGAACGACGGGGCCGAGCGGATGTTCGGCTACACGGCGGAGGAGGCGATCGGCCGGCCGGTCACGATGCTCATCCCCGCGGACCGCCAGGACGAGGAGCCCGGCATCCTGGCGCGTATCCAGCGCGGCGATCGCATCGATCACTACGACACCGTCCGCCGGCGCAAGGACGGGACGCTGCTCGACATCTCCCTGTCGGTGTCGCCGATCACCGACGCCAGCGGCCGGGTCGTCGGAGCCTCGAAGATCGCCCGCGACGTCACCGACCGCCGGCGCGCGCTGGAGGAGGCGCAGCGGCGCTCGGAGCAGGTGCGGCGGCTGGCCGAGGCCGCCACCCGCCTCAACACCGTGCACGACGTCCGCTCCATCCTGGGCCTGCTGAGCGAGGAGGCGCGCATCCTCATCGGCTCGCGGCGATCGTCCGCCAGCATCACGGTGCACGGCGACCGGACCCGCTCGATCGTCGTGGACGGGACCGAGGAGACGCCGGGCGGCTGGCGCAGCGAGGGGGACGAGGAGGATCTGTCGGACCTGTACGCGCTGGTCTGCCCTCCGAACCGGCCGATGCGGGCCGACGGGCGGCAGCTCCTGACCAACCCCGCGTTCCGGCGCACCGCGCCGGCGGCCGCCGATCTGCCGCCGGCGCGCAACTGGATCGCGGCGCCCCTGACCGGGCTGCCGGAGAACAACGTCGGGCTCCTGCAGCTCTCCGACAAGCTCGAGGGGGACTTCACCGACGACGACGAAGGCATGCTGGTGCAGCTCACGCAGATGGCGTGCGTCGCCATCGACAACGCCTGGCTGCTCGATCACCTGCGCGAGGCGAACCGCCGCAAGGACGAGTTCCTCGCCACGCTGGCGCACGAGCTGCGCAACCCGCTGGCGCCCCTGCGCAACGGGTTGCAGGTCATGAAGCTGTCGGGGAACGACGTGAAGGCGGTCGAGACCTCGCGCGTCATGATGGAGCGCCAGATCGAGGCGATGGTGCGCCTCATCGACGACCTGATGGACGTCAACCGCATCAGCCGCGGCAAGATCGAGCTGCGCCGCCAGCCGGTGGACGTGGCGCAGGTGGTGCGCGCCGCGGTCGAGACCAGCGCCCCGCTGATCGAGGCGGGCCGGCACACTCTCACCCTGGACCTGCCGCGCGCGCCCCTGGTCGTGGACGCCGACGAGACGCGCCTGGCGCAGGTCGTGTCGAACCTCCTGAACAACGCCGCCAAGTACACCGAGCCGGGCGGACGCATCCGCCTCGCCGCCGCGCGCGACAACGGCCGTGCCGTCATCTCGGTGAAGGACACCGGCGTCGGCATCCCCAGGGCGATGCTGCCGCACATCTTCGACTTGTTCACCCAGGTCGATCGCTCGCTCGAGAAGGCGCAGGGAGGGGTCGGCATCGGCCTGTCTCTCGTCAAGGGGCTCGTCGAGCTGCATGGCGGCAGGGTCGAGGCCAGAAGCGATGGGCCGGGAAAGGGGAGCGAGTTCGTCGTCCGCCTGCCGGTGCTCGACGAGGCGGCCGCCCCCGCCCCGAAGATCGAGAAGGCGATGACGGGCCAGCTCGGGGGCTACCGGGTGCTGGTCGCCGACGACAACGTGGATTCAGCGACCAGCCTGGCGATGCTGCTGCGCCTGATGGGGAACGAAGTCCACACCGCCCACGACGGCCTGCAGGCGGTCGCCGTGGCGCGCGATCTCCAGCCCGATCTCGCGCTGCTCGACATCGGCATGCCGAAGCTGAACGGCTACGATACCTGCCAGCGCATCCGCGAGCAGTCCGGCGGCCGCAAGGTCCTGCTGGTCGCCCTGACCGGCTGGGGCCAGGACGAGGACATCCGGAGATCCCACCTCGCCGGCTTCGACCGCCACCTCGTCAAGCCGGTGGAACCGGCCGCGCTGGAGAAGCTCCTGGGATCGATGGCGGAGCGGCGCGCTCCCTAGATCCGCGGCGGGACGCCGCCCGGATTCAGTCTTCCTGATATCGCTGCTTCAGGGCTTCCAGGACCGCGGCGTCGGCGAGCGTCGTGACGTCGCCGAGGGCGCGTCCTTCGGCGATGTCGCGCAGGAGCCGCCGCATGATCTTCCCCGAGCGCGTTTTCGGCAGCTCCGGGGTGAAGATGATGTCGTCGGGGCGGGCCAGCGCGCCGATCTTCCGGACGACGTGCTGCTTCAGCTCGTTGTTGAGGGCGTCGTCGGCCGCGCGTCCGTCCTTCACGGTCACGAACGCCGCCAGCGCCTGGCCCTTCAGGTCGTGCGACTTGCCGACGACGGCGGCTTCCGCCACGGCGGGATGATCGACGAGGGCGCTCTCGACCTCCATCGTGCCGATGCGGTGACCCGCGACGTTGAGCACGTCGTCGACGCGTCCCAGCAGCCAGAAATTCCCGTGCTTGTCCTTGCGGGCGCCGTCGCCGGGGAAGTAGGTCTTCAGGTCCCACTTCGAGAAGTAGGTCTTCACGTAGCGATCGTGGTCGCCGTAGATCCCCTGCATCATGGCGGGCCACGGACGCATGAGGGCGAGGTAGCCGCCATGTCCCGCGGGGACCGGGCGGCCGGCGTCGTCGAGCACCTCGGCCTGGATGCCGGGAAAGGCCTGCGTCGCCGAGCCGGGGACCGTTGTGGTGATTCCGGGCAGCGGCGTAATGGCGATCATCCCGGTCTCGGTCTGCCACCAGGTGTCGACGATGGGGCAGCGGTTGTGGCCGATGTGGTCGTTGTACCAGATCCACGCTTCCGGGTTGATCGGCTCGCCGACCGAGCCCAGGAGCCGCAGCGACGACAGATCGTGCTTGCCGGGCCAGTCGGTCCCCCAGCGCATGAAGGCGCGGATGGCGGTGGGAGCGGTGTAGAAGATGGTGACACCGTGGCGCGCGATCAGCTCCCAGAAGCGGCCGCGGTCGGGGGAGTCGGGAGCCCCTTCGTACATCAGCACGGTCGCGCCGCACATCAGCGGACCGTAGACGACGTACGAGTGCCCGGTGACCCAGCCGATGTCGGCGGTGCACCAGTACACGTCGGTCGGCTTGAGGTCGAAGACCCAGCGCGTCGTCGCGTACACCCCGACCATGTAGCCGCCGGTGGCGTGGACGATCCCCTTCGGCTTCCCGGTCGTCCCCGACGTGTAGAGGATGAACAGCATGTCGGTCGCGTCCATCGAGGCCGGCGGGCAGTCGCTCGAGGCGTCGGCCATCAGGCTGTGCCACCAGAGATCGCGCCCCTGTTCGAAGTGGATCGGGAAGCCGCCGCGCCGCACCACGATGACGTGTTTGACGGTCGGCGCGCCCTGGAGGGCGTCGTCGGCGAACTTCTTGAGCGGCACCTGCGAGCCGCGCCGGTAGCCGCCGTCGGCGGTGACGAGCAGCGTCGACTGCGCGTCGTTCATCCGGTCGCGCAGCGCCTCGGCCGAGAAGCCGCCGAAGACGACGCTGTGCACAGCACCGATGCGGGCGCAGGCGAGCATGGCGACAGCCAGCTCCGGGATCATCGGCAGGTAGAGGGTGATGCGATCCCCTTTGCGGACCCCGAGCCCCTTCAGGACGTTGGCGAACCGGCACACCTCGCGGTGCAGCTGCGCGTAGGTGAGGGTGCGCTCGTCCCCCGGCTCGCCCTCCCAGATGAGGGCCGCCTTGTTGCGCGTCGCCTGGTCGAGGTGCCGGTCGAGGCAGTTGACGGAGAGGTTGATCTTCCCGCCGGTGAACCACCGCGCCACCGGCGGCTTCCAGTCGAGCGTCTTCGTGAACGGCTTGTCCCAGTGGAGCTCGCGGGCGATGCCGGCCCAGAAGGCCTCGGGATTGGCGGCGGCCTTCTTGTAGATGCCGGGGTCGGAGAGGTTCGCCTGCCTGCGGAACGAGGCGTTGGGTTTGAACACCCGCTGCTCGTCGAGCAGGACGTCGATGTCGCGCGACCTCCCGTCAGTCGCGGCGGCCGACCGGGAGGTGGCCGTCCGTGCGCCCGGCCGCGTCCGTCCCGCCGGCTTCGCCTTCCGAGCCGCGCTCTTGCCCTTCCTCGCCATCGCTCTTCCTCCGGGGCCGGACTCTAGCCCAGCGTCCGAGCGAGCGTCAACGAACGGCGGCGCGACCGCCGCCGTGCAACACGGCCGAACCCGCGCCGGGCGGTTCCGGTATCATCGGGGCCTCCGGGGGGAGCCATGCCGATCACCTACACGGTCGATCACGAGCGCCGGCTGGTCCGGGTGAACGGCGCCGGGGTCTTCTCCGACGACGACGTCTTCGGGTACCAGCGCGAGATCATGGCCCGCGAGGATGTCCTCGGCTACGACGAGCTGGTGGACATGACCAACGTCATCCGCATCGCGCTGCCGTCGTTCGAGCGGGTGAAAGATCTTGCCAAGTTGTCCGCCGAGATGGACCCGAAACACCCGCCGGGACGCTTCGCCATCGTCGCCCCGGGCGACGTCGCCTTCATGCTCGGTCGCCTTTACAAGGGGATCCGCAGCATGGTCCCCGGTGCGACGCGCGAGATCGGCGTCTTCCGCACCCACGACGAGGCGGAAGCATTCCTGCGCCGTCCCCGCACGCAGGCCGCCGGATCGGCCGGCGGGAAGATCGGGTAGACTCGCCCGGCTTCCGCGAGGTCCCCGAGCATCGTGTCGGTGTTCCACAGTCTCGTCGCGCGCTCCCTGCCGCTCGTTCCCAAGCCCATCGTCCGTCGTGTCTCGCAGCGCTACATCGCCGGCGAGAGCCTTCAGGATGCCGTGGCCACGGTGCGCGGCCTCAACGGCGACGGGTTCATGGCGACGCTCGACATCCTCGGCGAGAGCGTGCACGAGCGCGCCCTGGTCGAGCAGGCGCTGCGCGACTACGTCGCGGCCCTGCACGCCATCCGCGACCACACCCTCGACTCGAACGTGTCGATCAAGCCCACCAACTTCGGGCTCAAGATCGACTTCGACCTGTGCTACGAGAAGGTGCGCGCGCTCGTCCACGAGGCGCAGCGCCTGGGCAACTTCGTGCGCATCGACATGGAGGACTCCTCCTGCACGAGCGCCACGCTCGACCTGTACCGGAGGCTCCGCGCCGAGGGGTTGACCAATGTCGGCGTGGTGCTGCAGGCCTACATGCGCCGCACGCTGTCGGATGTCGCGTCGCTGCCCGAGAAGCCGAACGTGCGGGTCTGCAAGGGCATCTACGTCGAGCCCGCCGACATCGCGTTCAAGGAGCGAGCCCTCGTCAACCGCAACTTCAGGGAGACGGTCGCGGCGCTCTTCGACCGGGGCGCCTACGTCGGCATCGCCACCCACGATGAGGAAGTCGTGTACGAGGCCCAGCAGATCATCCGCGAGCGCTCGCTGCAGCCGCCGCAGTACGAGTTCCAGATGCTGCTGGGGGTGACGGAGTCGCTGCGCCGGGTCATCCGCCGCGACGGGCACCGCCTGCGGGTGTACGTGCCGTACGGCCCGCAGTGGTACGCCTACTCGCTGCGGCGCCTCAAGGAGAACCCGCAGATCGCCGGCTACATCCTGGCCGGCATGATCCCCGGCCGGACGTCCTAGACAGAACGGAGTCGGGCGTCGCGGCGCCCGGGATCAGGCGATGGCGCGGCGGTCGTCGGCGGTGTTGCGCGGGACTTCCTGGGGATGGATGGTCCCTTCACGGCCGGTCGAGAGGGGCGCCGCCTGCGGGAAGCTCATGATGACGGCGGTTCCCTTGTGCGGCGTGCTCTCGATGTCGATGGTCGCGCCCAGCCGGTCGAGCGTGTCGCGCGTCTCCCACAGCCCGAGACCGGCGCCGCCCTTGTCGGGCTTGGTGGTGAAGAAAGGATCGAAGACCTTGGCCAGGTGCTCCGGGCGGATGCCGATGCCGACGTCGGAGATGCGGGCGATCACCTTGCTCCCCTCGTGCCAGGTCTTGATCTCGATCGTCCCGCCGCCGAAGGGCATCGACTCGACGGCGTTCACCACGACGTTGAGCAGCGCGGTCTGCGTGCGCGTCCCCGGACCGAAGACCGGCGGCAGGTCGCCGTAGAACTCCTTGAAGGCGATCTTCTTTTCCTCGGCCCGGTGCCGGCAGAGGTCGATCGCCTCGCGCAGCACGATGTTGAGGTTGAACGGGGCGCGCGACGGGGTCGCCAGGCTGTAGGTGGTGATGGGCTTCATCGCCTCGGCGAAGGCGTTGGCGCGCTCCACGATCGCCTTCGCGGCGGCGCGCACGTTCTCCGGAAGCGTCGTGTCGGCGGCGAGGCTCCGCGCCTCCGACTGCAGGGTCGTGAGCGGGCCCTTGAAGGTGGCGCCGGCGGCCTCGAGCCAGACGCCCAGGGAGCGGGACGAGCCCTGCTCCATCAGGTAGTCCTGGGTGAGGCGCAGCTCGGAGCGCAGGCGCAGGATGTAGCGCACCGCCTCGCGCAGCCGCGTGCGCGCCGCCACGAGCACGCCGCCGAGGTAGCCGACGGCGATGATCATCAGCGCGGCGACCGTGGCCGGAAGGCCCGTGAGCCCAATCAGGGCGATCAGCACCGCCGCCGACGCGACCCCGAACGCGCCGCCGGTCCACGAGGCACGGGCCATCCACGGAAGGGACGATCGGATCATGACGCGGCCCCCTTTCCGCCCGCTGCGCCGGCGGCGTCCTGCGCGGCGCGGGCCTTCTCGATCTCCATGATGCGCTGCGGATTCTTGTTCACGCCGGGCGGGGCGACGTAGAAGTACTCGGTCACCGGCCGGTTGCCGGCGAGGTGCTCGTCGAGGATGCGGGCCGCCTTCTCGAGCGTCACGTGCGAGTACCAGACGTTCTCGGGATAGACCACGACCATCGGTCCGTTGCCGCACTGGTCCATGCAACCCGCCTTGTTCACGCGCACCGTCTTCTTGAGCCCCCTGGCCTTGACCCCGTCCTTGAGGAACTGGTGCACCTCGACGGAGCCGTCGAACGGGCAGTAATCACCCGAGGTGCAGACGAACACGTGCTTCTCGAATTGACCCATCAGTGTCTTTGTCGGCCCAGGAAAGCGAAAATTATCACAGGCGGGGGGCCCTCACCAAGCGTCCGGCGGCCCGACGGCACCGCGGACGGCGCCCCCGCGGTCAGACCTCGGCGCCGCGCAGCCCGGCAATGGCCGCCACGACCTCTCCAATCTTGTTGTTCGGCGTCGAGGCGCCTGCGGTCAGGCCGATGACCACCGGTCCCTGGGGCAGCCATCCCTCGGTGCGGCGCTCGGCCGTCTGACCGAAAGGCTTGTGCCGGATGCTTCCGGCCGACTCGATGCAGGTCGCGTCCTCGATGTGGAAGGTCGGGACCGAGCGCCCGGCGAGCGCCGTCAGGTGGTTGGTGTTGCTGCTGTTGTAGCCGCCGATGACGACCATCAGGTCCGGCTTCTGTCCCAGGAGCTCGACGATCGCGTCCTGCCGGTCCTGGGTGGCGCTGCAGATGGTGTCGAAGGCGCGGAAGTGGTCTTCGATCGACGCCGCGCCCCAGCGGTCGGCGAGCGCCTGGCGGATCTCCTCCTGGATCTGCAGCGACTCGGACGACAGCATGGTCGTCTGGTTCGCCAGCCCGACGCGCGCCAGGTCGCGGTCGGGGTCGAAGCCGGGGGAGCACGCGGGCGCGAAGTCGCGCAGGAACGCCTCCCGGTTGCCGCCCGCGCGGATGTAGTCGCAGACCCTCGCCGACTCCTTCCGGTCGCGCACGATGAGGTAGCGCCCGCCCGCCTGGCGGGTGGTGCGAGAGGCGGTGGCGCGCGTCTCCTCGTGCGCGTACTTGCCGTGGATGAGTGCGGTGAAGCCCGAGGCCGAGAAGCGGTCGACGTTCTTCCAGACGTTGAGCACCGAGCCGCAGGTCGTGTCCACCAGGATGCAGCCCCGCTCGCGCAGCGCCTGCATCTCCTGCACGGTGACCCCGAAGGCCGGCAGGATCACCACGTCCTCGCGCTTGACCGCGTCGAGCCCGGGCCCTTCGCCCGAGGCCTCGCGCAGGAAGCCGATCCCCATCTCCTGGAGCCGCTGGTTGACGTGCGGGTTGTGGATGATCTCGCCGGTCAGCCAGATGGCGCGGTCGGGGAAGCGGCGGCGCGTCTCGTACGCGTACTCGACCGCGCGCTCGACGCCGTAGCAGAAGCCGAACTCGCGCGCCAGGAGGAACGTGAGGTCGCCGGCTTCGAGGCGGTGGCCGGACGACTTCAGCCGCTCGACCAGGCCGCTGTGGTAGTCGGCGTGCAGGTGCGGCGAGACCTCCGCCTTCAGGCCGAAGCCGCGCTGGAAGTAGTTGCCGGGGGTTGTCGTCATGGTCGCTGCTCGGTCGCTCGCGGCGTCACAGGCCGGTGATGCGCTCCGGGGCGGAGGCGATGTTCATGCCCCCCGGGCGCAGGAAGTTGACCAGCGTGATGTTGAAGGCGCGGGCGGTCTCGATCGCCAGCGTCGTCGGGCCGGAGACCGCCGCGACCATCGGGATCCCCGCGACCGCCGCCTTCTGGAGGATCTCGAACGAGGTGCGACCGGAGACGAGGAGCGCGAGATCGCCGAGCGGCAGGTCGTCGAAGATCGCCCGGCCGATCACCTTGTCCACGGCGTTGTGGCGGCCGACGTCCTCGCGCGCCACGAGGAGCGTCCCGACCGCGTCGAAGAGCGCCGCCGCGTGCAGGGCGCCGGTGCGGCGGAAGACGCCCTGCGCTTCCGCGAGGCGGCGCGGCAGGTCGAGCACGACCGCGTACGGGATCCGCAGGCCCGACGTGCTGGGGCGCGCGCGGCCAGCGAGCGCTTCGAGCGAGGCGCGCCCGCACAGGCCGCACGCGGCGTTCGCGACCAGCGCGCGCCGCAGCCCCTCGGAGTCGAACGTGAAGCCGGGGGCGAGCGTGATGTCGATGGCGTTCTCGCCGCCGTCCTTCGCCTCCGGACAGCGGCGGATGGTTCCCAGGCCGCGCGGCTCGGAGACCACCCCCTCGGTCAGGGCGAATCCCGCCGCGAGCTCCAGGTCGTCGCCGGGCGTCCGCATGACCACGGCGAGGGTCTCGCCGCCGACGCGGATCTCCAGCGGCTCTTCGACCACCACCCAGTCCTCGGCGGCGGCGTCGCTTCGTCCGTCGCGGACCTTGAGGAGGGTGCGGGTTTCGACCGCGGATGCGCTCATGACCGGTATTGTAGCCAACGGGCGCCGGACGCGGCGCCTCCCCCGCATTCCGGCCGGTTCTGCCCGTGGCTCGGGCTTGACAGGGCAGGGGGGTTCTGCAAAGGTATGCGCTCGTTTTGCCACCAATCCACGGGGGAATGATGACGGCGTTCCGGGTCTGGAAAGTGGTGCCGTTGGCGGCGTTCCTGTCCTTGTGCACGCTCGCCGCTCCCGCGTGGGCCCAGAATCGCGAGAAAGCCTGGGAGGTCAATCCCTACTTCGGCCAGTTCCGGTTCGACAAGGTGGACGGGGCGACGCTGCTCGACAACACCTGGGACATCGGCTTCCGCTTCGGTTACCACTGGACCAAGCACCACATGGTCGAGTTCGGGTTCTTCGGCGGATCGACCGACAGCCCCGACATCGACGTGACGGTCGACCTGCTCGGCGGTCAGGTGGATTACCTCTACAACTTCTTCGTGCACCGCCGCGACAAGGTGGTGCTGTACGCCGCGGGCGGCATCGGCGTCATCAACACCAGCAGCTTCGGCTTCGTTTCCGACCCCGAGGCGATCGGCGACCAGGTGCACTCCTCGTGGAACATCGGCGGCGGCATCCGCCTGTTCGGCGGCGCGCGCGCCGGGTTCCGCTTCGATGTGCGCCGCGTCAGCTTCAGCGACGGCGGCAACGAGATCACGTATCTCGAGCCGAACATCGGCATGACGATCGTCCTCGGCGGCGCCTACTGATTTCCTGACCCGCTCTCCGTCGTCCCTCTATTCAAGATGATGGGGCCGCCGGCGCCCCGCGCCGGTCGGCGGTTTCCGGCCGGTCGGGCGCGGTGTTCGTGCACCAACCAGCCGCAGGGCCGGCTTCTCTTCCGAAGTCTTGATGGCACAATTCAAGGCGTTCCGGAGGAGGGGCAGACGGGTGCCCCCTCCTCGATCCCCCGGCCGTGCGGGCATCGTGCCCGCACGGCTTGATTTTTATGGGGCGGTTTCCGGATGGAGCCGGCGGGCCATTTCCTCGATGCCGCCCACGATCGCCGGCCCCGGCCTGACCAGCTCGTCCCCCACGACGTAGACCTTGCCCGACGCCACGGCCGGCACCGACTGCCAGGCGGGATCCTTCTTCAGTTTCTCGGCGTCGGCCCGGTTGTACTCGCTCGTCAGGATGACCTCGGGGGAACGCGCGATCGCCGCCTCGATGCTGTAGGTCGGGTGGGCGGCCGGCGCGTCGTCCGTGACTGAGTCGCCGCCGGCCCGCCGGATGGCGTCGGTCAAGAACGCCTTCGCCCCGGGGACCACCAGCGGATCTCCCCACACGATGTAGAGAACCCGCGGTCGTGGCCGGCCGGCCACGCGCCGGTCGACCGCCTCGAGCCGCGCTTTCAGATTTTGCACGAGCGCCGTCGCCCTGGCCTGTTCGCCGAGGGCGGCGCCGAGCCCGCCGATCCCCTCGAGGACCTGCTCGACCGTCTCCGCATTCAGGATGAAGAGGGGAATGCCGAGCGCCTGGGCCTCGGAGGCGAGGCCGGGATCGTTGCCGCTCGTCGATCCGACCAGAAGGTCGGGCTTCAACGCCCGGATCACCTCGAGGTCGGGGGTCAGGAGGCCACCCACCCGCTTGACCTCCTTCGCCTCGGGCGGGGGCTGGCAGAAATCGCTCACCCCGACCAGCCGGTCGCCGACCCCGAGCGCCGCGATGGTGTCGGTGGCGTTCGGCGCGAGGGTCACGATGCGCCTTGGCGTCGCCGGGATCACGACGAGCCGTCCCAGGCCGTCACGCACTCCGCCTTGCGGTCCTTCCGGCGCCCGGTGCGCGTTGCCCCGGCAGGCCGGCGCCGCGCAGCCCAGGGCGATCGCGAGCGCCAGCGCCACGCCACGCCACGCGGGACGCCGGGCCACGGTGGAGATCGACATGGCGGCGACTCTACCCGAAGGCCCGCAAACGGAGGACCGTCAAGATTTGTCACCCCGGGAGACCCGGGCGAAACCGCCTGTCCCGCCTTGAATTGGGCCTCTCCGGGCCACACATTGGCGCGGGAACGCGGGCTCCGAGCCGCCGGGACACGTGTGAACGAGACGATCACATACCTGCAGGAACACACAGCCTGGGGCGGAGCCGTCGTCGGGCTCCTGGTGGCGGGCCTCTTTCTCTACCTGTGGCGGCGGGCCGCGGCTTCGCCCGGCCGCCCGGCCGCCCGCCCGCGGGCGGAACAGCCCGATCCGGCCGGGTCGGTCCTGCGCGATCTGCAGAAAACGGTCTCCCGCCTCGAGAGCGACAACGCGGCGCTCAGCAACTTCATGCAGCTCCTGCCGGAGTTCACCCGGCGGATGAACTCGCGCATCGACCGCCGCGAGATCCCGATGCAGATCATGCGCATCCTCGAGCAGCTCTTCGCGCCGTCGCAGATCCTCATCTTCCTGCTCGAGGAGCGCATCAACAAGCTGGCGCTGGTGCGTCAGATGGGACTGCCGGCCGACTTCGCCAAGCAGTTCCAGATCGAGTTCGGCGAGGGGCGCCTGGGGCTCGTGGCGCAGAACGGCCTGGCCATGGACGTGGACGACTTCATCCGCGAGAAGCGGCTGACCGGCGCGAACATCGACGCGCCGGGCCACTTCCAGTTCAACGTCGAGCTGTGCGCGCCGATGATCCACGAGGGCAAGGTGCGCGGCGTCATCAGCGCCGGCGGCCTCAAGCGGCACTACAAGCACGAGAAATCGATCCTGAGCCTCATCGCCGACCTCGGCAGCATCGCCCTCTACAACCACGACCTGTTCAACAAGACACAGGAGATGGCGAACATCGACGGGCTGACCAGGCTCTTCAACAAGCGCTTCTTCATGGAGCGCCTGTCGAACGTGCTGCTCGAGGCGAGCAAGGGGCACCACCCCTTCTCGCTCTTCATCTTCGATCTCGATCACTTCAAGCACTACAACGACACCCAGGGACACCAGGCGGGGGACGAGGTGCTCAAGTCCACCGGCGAGATCCTGCGCGACACGGTGCGCCCGGACGACGTCGCGGCGCGGTTCGGCGGCGAGGAGTTCATCGTGCTCCTGGCGCACGCGCCGAAGAAGGGGGCGCTGCAGGCGGCGGAGCGCATCCGCGACAAGCTCGCGTCGCACCCGTTCGCCGCCCGCGAATCGCAGCCGCTGAAGTGCGTCTCCCTCTCGGGGGGGATCGCCACTTTCCCGGACGACGGGCTGACCAGCGCCGATCTCATCGCCGCCGCCGACGCCGCGCTCTACCGGGCCAAGAAGGCGGGGCGCAACCGCGTCCTGGCGAGCGAGCCGAAGTACTTCTCCGACGACGCCGATGACGTCGTCTACCACCCGCAGAGCGGGTAGCGGGGGAGATCGGGAGCCATGGCCGCCGCCTCGTCGTCACGCAAGCAGAAGTTCCTGGAGGAGCTCCGCGCCCGCGGGGAGTCCCAGGACGCCGGCGCTCTCACGGACCTGCTGTACGACCGGGTCACCGACCTCCCGACCGTTCCGCTCCTGCTCGGCCGCATCCGCAACATGCTGAAGGAGTCGAAGGAGCTGGGCCTCCTGTCGATCAGCATCCTGCAGAACGAGAAGGTGGAGCAGACGCTGGGCCGCCAGGGCTACGAGTCGCTGGTGCGCGACATCGCGTCGTTCCTGGTGCAGGTGAAGCAGGAGACGCTGCGCCGCGAGGACCAGCTCGCCGAGGTGATGATCAGCGGCAACGCCTTCGTGGTGCTCCTGGCCCCGCCGCGCGGCAGCGACCAGATCTCCTATCCCAACATCGACAAGGTGCGCCGCCGCGTCGCCCAGAGCCTCGCGCGCTTCGTGAAGGACCGGCTGAACCCGAGCGTGCAGGAGCGCTTCGGCGTCTACGTCGGCTGCGCCGTCCTCAGCAACGACCAGGCGCTGCGCTTCGAGCGGCGCGTCTACGCCGCGCTCGAGGAGGCGTTCGCGGACTCGATCCAGGAGCGCAACCGGGAGCAGCGCAAGGTCGCGATGCAGTTCAAGGAGGTGCTCAGGACCGGCGCCATCCAGGCGGTCTACCAGCCGGTGGTGGACATGGTCGAGCGCCGGGCCATCGGCTTCGAGGCGCTCACCCGGCTCACGACGCCGTCGTTCGCCGGGCCGGACCAGCTCTTCAAGGCCGCCTACGAGAACGACTCGGTCTGGAAGCTCGAGCGCCTCTGCCGCGAGCGCGCCATCCGCGGGCTCAAGAGCTTCCGCGCCGACCAGCTCCTGTTCCTCAACATGGAGCCCGATTCGATCTACGACCCGGCCCTGCGCTCGGAGGAGATCTTCACGCTCCTGGGCGAGGCCGACCTGAAGCCGAGCCAGGTGGTGCTGGAGATCACCGAGCACTCGGCGGTGCAGGAGTACGAAGCCTTCCGGCAGATGCTGAACTACTTCCAGTTCCACGGCTTCCGGCTGGCGGTGGACGACGTCGGCTCGGGCTACTCCGGGCTGAAGTCGGTGGCCGAGCTGCGCCCGAACTTCATCAAGATCGACATGGCGCTGATCCGCGACATCCACCTGCACCCGATCAAGCAGGACCTGACCGCGACCATCGCCCGCTTCTCCTCGTCGAGCGGCACGACGCTCATCGCCGAAGGCGTCGAGACCGTCGAGGAGCTGCGCTGCCTGCAGAGGATCGGCGTGCGCTTCGCGCAGGGATACCTGTTCGCGCGCCCCGGGCCGCCGCTGCCCCAGCCCGACCTCTCCGTCCTCGGGTAGGACGGGCGGGCATCGGCCACTCCACAAAAAAAGAGAGCCGCTTCATGAATTCGGAAGCGGCTCGGGTCTGGCTGGTGCTTGAGCTAGCGAGCAAATCCGCGCCGCCCGGGCTCCGGACGATGCGGTGTGAAGGCTTCTCCGGTGCTGCTTACTTCGCCTGGGCCAGCGCCACGTTGTAGGCGCCCATGATCAGCGACGTCTTGCGGGTCTCCACCTCGATGAAGCGGTAGTAGACCTTCCGGCGGTTCGTGTCGATCTGGTAGCTGGTGTCCCCGAAGCTGAAATCGACCATCCCGTAAGTGTTCTTCTTGGGTTTCCGAGCCGCTTTCACCGTCTTGGTCTTGGCCATGTCTTCCCGACCCTCCCCAGGTTGACCTTCTTCAGGAGCAACAATGCTGCCAACGCATCGAGACGCGGCGCGGACTTCCGGGGCCGCGTCGAACCGGGCGCAGGGTGCGGCTTTCGCGACCCTTGTCCCACCATGCGGGGTCCGCGTGGCCGTCAGGCCTGGGACGCCGGGGCTCGATCGGCCAAAGTGGCGCAATTTAACCCTTGAAAAAACCACGTCAATATGACAGCATTGCGCGGTACTGGAGACCTGCGGATGTCGCTCGAAGGCAAACACATCCTTCTGGTGGAAAGGGAGGACGAGAGCGCCTCCACGGCGGGGGTCTTCAGGAAGCTGGGGGCCCAGGTCGTGACCGTGTCCGACGCCGGCCGGGCGTCACGCGAGACCCGCCGGGAGGAATTCGACCTCGCCCTCATCGGCTGCGCTCTCGGGCCCCAGGGGACGGCGGAGGCGCTGCGCCGGCTGACCGAGGGGGCACGGATTCCCTCGATCCTGATGCTGGCCCGTCCGGACGAGGTCGAGGCCGCGTATGCCGCCCTGGCCCGGGGCGCGGCCGATTACCTGCTCAAGCCGGTCGCCCCGGCCGAAGTCGAGGCCCGCGTCGGGCGGCTCCTCCGCTGGCAGGACCACGACCTGCGCGCCCGCCACCTGCAGGACGAGCTGTCGCAGCGTTACCTCGTCGGCCGCGTGGTCAGCCGCTCGCCGGGGATGCAGCGCGTCCGCGGGCAGATCGTCCAGGTGGCGCCGGCTCGCAGCACCGTCCTCATCCTCGGGGAGAGCGGCGTCGGCAAGGAGCTCGTCGCCAAGGCGATCCACTACAACTCGCCGCGCCGGTCCGGCCCGTTCATCGCGCTCAACTGCTCGGCGATTCCCGAGACGCTCATCGAGAGCGAGCTGTTCGGCCACGAGAAGGGCGCCTTCACCGGGGCGCACGAGCGCCAGCGCGGCAAGTTCGAGCTGGCGCACGGCGGCACGCTCCTGCTCGACGAGATCGGCGAGATGGACCTCGGCACGCAGGCGAAGCTCCTGCGCGTGCTGGAGGAGCGGGAGTTCATGCGCGTCGGCGGCTCGCGCGCGGTGCGGGTCGACGTGCGCGTGCTGGCGGCCAGCAACCGCGATCTGCGCGAGCTGACCGCCCGGCGCCGCTTCCGCGAGGATCTCTACTTCCGGCTCAACGTCATCACCATCCGGGTGCCGGCGCTGCGCGGGCGGCGCGAGGACATCCCCGAGCTGGCCCATTCGCTCCTCGAGCAGATCTGCCGCGACAACGGGCTGCCGGCGAAACGGCTGGGAGAGACCGCGGTGCGCGCGCTCCTGCGGCACACCTGGCCGGGAAACGTGCGCGAGCTGAAGAACGTGCTGGAGAGCGCCGCCATCATCCGCCCGGGGCTGGTCATCGAGGCGGAGGATCTCCCCGAGGGCTTCCGAGGCGATCCGGCGGGGGACGAGGACGCCGATCTCCCGGCCGAGCTGAGTCTCGGCGGGATGGAGCGGGAGGCGATTCGCAGGGCGCTGTCGCGGCACGGCGGCAACCGCACCCGCGCGGCGCGTGCCCTCGGGATCGGGCTGAGAACGCTGCAGCGGAAGGTCCGGCTCTACGGGCTCGGGCCCGAAGGGATGCGCGGCCGGCCGCGCCGGGCTCAGAAGTCGGCTTCGACCCCGAGCCCCGGCTCGCCGGTGATCTCGAGCGTCCCGTCGCGCAGGCGGAACCCGCCCGTCGCCACGTCGTCCTGAAGATCGAGATGCCCGTCGAGATCGGCGCGCGCGTCCGCGGCGGCCGCCAGCGCCAGGTGCAGGCCGGCCGCGATGGAGATGCGCGACTCGTCGTTGCACCCCACCATGACTCCGATGCCGGCCGCGGCGGCGCGGCGCGCGATGGCGAGCCCCGGCAGCACCCCGCCTGATTTCATCAGCTTGATGTTGAAGAGATTCGCCGCCCGCGCTTCGATGACCCGCGCGGCGTCGGCGTCGCTCTGCACGGCTTCGTCCGCCATGATGGGCACGCGCGTCAAAGTCGCGAGCCGCGCCATGGCGCCGAGGTCCTCCTTCGGGACCGGCTGCTCGAGGAGTTCCAGGCCGGCCTCCGCGGCGCCCTTCAGGAAAGCCGAGGCGGAGGCCTCGTCGAAGCCTTCGTTCCCGTCGGCGCGCAGGACGACGCCGGGCCCCAGGGCGGCGCGCAGCGCGCGGATCAGCTCCAGGTCGTGCTTCCAGTCATCGCCCACCTTGATCTTGAGGACGTGGAACCCTTCCGCGACGCGCCGCCGTGCCCGCTCGACCGTGGAGGCCACGTCGTCCTCGATGCCGAACGTGAAGCTGGTGGCGATGCGGGTGCGATCGGATCCGAGGAACCGGGCCAGCGGCACACCGGCGCGGCGTGCGTCGATGTCGCACAGTGCCATGTCGAGCGCCGCGCGGGCGGCGGGCGCTCGCGGGGCGGCGGCTCCGGCGCGCGCGACGAGGTCTCGTGTGTCCTTTCCGTCCCACTCCTTCGCCAGCGGCAGCAGGGCCTCGTTCAGGGCCCGGAGCGTCTCGCGCGGGTGCTCGCCGGTGACCTCCTCCATCGGGGCCCCGCAGCCGTAGCCGGTGCGCCCGTCCGAGGCCACGAGCTTCAGAAGGACGTTGTCGGCGCTGGTGAAGTGACGGCCGGCGATGCGATAGCCCTCGACCAGCCGGAAGGTGACGGACACCGCTTCCGCGGCGACGATGCGGCTCATGACCGCCGCAGGGGCTCGAGCGCCTCGAGGATGCGGCCGACGCCGTCCACGAGCGGATCGCAGCAGGGCACGCCGAGGCTCGCCTCGATCTCCCGGGCGCCCTGGCGCACCTGGTCGGGCGTCAGCTGCTCGTGGTTCAAGGTCACGGCCACGACCTTCGCGGGGCCGAGCATCTCGATGAGCGTGCGCTCACGCTGCGGCCCCGAGATGGGGAACCCGGGCCAGCCGTCGTGATGCGCGCGCGCCGGCGCGTGCTGCAGGACGACCGCCTGCGGCTGCGCTCCGGCGAGGATCTCGAACCCGCCCGGGTAGGCCGGGTGGGTGAGGCAGCCCTGCCCCTCGACGACGACCACCTGGTTCCCGTCGCGCGTCGCGCGCAGGACCTGGTGCTCGATCTCCCCCGAGACGAAGTCGTTCACGAGGCTGTCGAGGATGAGACTGTAAGGGGCGCCCTGCATCCAGGCGGTCTGGCCGGTGCCGACGAGGGCGGCGCGAACGCCCCGCTCCTCGAGCCCCGCGACCAGGAGCTGGGACGTCGTGCGCTTGCCGACGCCGCTGTCGGTCCCGAGGACCGCCACCCGCAGCGAGGGCGCTCGCAGGACCTCCCCCGTGAAGGCGTGCATGGCGCTGCGCGGGGGCGTCCGGCGCACATCGCGGATGCGCGCGCCGCTCGTCTTCGCGAGCGCGGCGAACTCCTCGTCGTCGCCGATGAACTGGTGCAGCCCCGAATCGACGTGGATGCCCCGCTCGAGCGCCTGGTGGATCGCCGGCCGGCATTCGCTCGGCAGGACGCCACCGTGCGTCGCCACGCCGACGACGACGAAGTCGGGGCGGCCGCCGATGCGGATGGCCTCGTCGAGGTCGCGCACGATCGGAATGCCGTTCGCGCGGCCGTCGAGGACGGTCCCGGCGTCTTTCCCTGCCAGGAGCGAGTCGATCACCGCCTGGACGCGGTAACGCCGCGTGGTGCGCACCAGGCCGTGGGCGGTCTTGCCGGAGGTGTCTCCGAACGATCCCTCGCACAGCACGACGGCGGATCCCTCGGGAGGCGGCGCGGACCGTGATGTCGGGGTCATGGGGCGCATGCTATCCGAAGTTGACGCCCCCCGGAGTGCGTCCTAAGATGCGCCCGATGGTCACCGGCTTCAACACCGACGTCGAGCACGACGGCCGCGTCTACCACGTCCAGACCGAGGACAAAGGGGTCGACAACCCCATCATCGAGACGCTGGTGTACCGCGGCGGAGAGATCCTCGCCGCGTTGCGCTCCACGTATGCAGACTTGAAGCCGAAGGGGTTCCCCGAGGCGGAGATCGGCAACCGGATCGAGACGCAGCACAACCAGGTGCTGCTCGACGTGCGCGCCGGCAAGTTCGAGGTGCGCAAGCCGCGGCCCTTCGGCGAGGGGATCATCACCTCGCGTTCCTTCGACGAGGTGGTGCTCGACTTCCTGCGCTCGGAACTGGGGGAGGACCCGCTCATCGTCTCGGTGAAGGAGCCGACGGTGCTTCCCGAGGGCTCGACCGTGCGCCTCGTGGTGCAGGTCGCCCGGGCGCGCAGCACGCAGGGGGTGAACGCGGCCGACGTGCGCGTGCGGCTGCTGTCGAGCGCCGGCAAGGCGCGGCAGATCGGGCAGGGGAAGACCGGCGACGACGGCATCACGGCGATTACCGTGGCGATCCCCGAGATCGGCAGCGGCACGGCGGCGCTCCTGATCCAGGCGCAGGCGGGCAAGGACGTGGCCGAGACCAAGCAGGCTGTGGATCGGATCCCGTCGCGCGCCAGCGCGACCTGAGCCTCCCTTGCAGCTGCTGCTGAATGGTTCGGCGACCGAGGCGCCCGAGGGCGCGACCCTCGAGTCGGTGATCGGGCGGCTGGGCCTGCCGGTGGCGCGCGTCGCGGTCGAGCGCAATGGAGCGATCGTGCCGCGCGGGCAGTACGCCGGGGTCGTGCTCGCGGAAGGCGACGTGATCGAAGTGGTGACCCTGGTCGGAGGAGGATGAGGTCGTGGCGCGCAAAGGATCGTTGATGTTCGGCGGACGGGAGCTCGGGTCGCGGCTCATCGTGGGGACCGGCAAGTACCCGAGCCTCGTGGTCGCGCGCCGCGCCATTGAGGCGTCCGGCGCGACGATGGTGACGGTCGCGGTGCGGCGCGTCGAGCTCGGCAAGCGGGGCGAGCCGTCCATCCTCGACGTCCTCACCGACCTGAAGCTCGCCATCCTGCCGAACACCGCCGGCTGCTACACGGCGGACGAGGCCGTGCGCGTGGCGCGCCTGGGGCGCGAGGCGGGGCTCTCGGAGCTCGTCAAGGTCGAGGTGATCGGCGACGAGAAGACGCTCCTCCCGGACAACGAGGGGCTGCTCCAGGCGACCCGCACGCTCGTGAAGGACGGGTTCGTCGTCCTGCCGTACACCAACGACGACCTGGTGGTGGCGAAGCGGCTGCGCGATGCGGGCGCGGCGGCCGTGATGCCGCTCGGCGCGCCGATCGGATCGGGGCTCGGCATCCAGAACGCCCTGAATCTGCGGCTGCTCATCGAGGCCATCCCGGAGATCCCGGTGATCGTGGACGCCGGCGTCGGCACCGCGTCGGACGCCGCCATCGCCATGGAGCTGGGGGCGGACGGCGTCCTGATGAACACCGGCATCGCCGGAGCGCGCGACCCGGTCGCGATGGCCAGGGCGATGCGCCTGGCCGTCGAGGCCGGCCGGCTGGCTTACGAAGCCGGGCGGATCGAGAAGAAGCCCTACGCCACCGCCAGCAGCCCCGAAACCGGGCGCGTCGGCGGGAACCGCTGAGAGGCGATCAGGAGCCGCGGCGGTCGATGCCGCGCGAGGCCCGGCCGCGCGCGTCGCGCGCCTCCTGCTTCTGCTCGCGCTCGCGCTCCGACTCGCGCTTGTCCCAGTCCTTCTTGCCGCGCGCCACGGCGATCTCCACCTTCACCCGCCCTCCCTTGAGATAGAGACGCAGCGGAACCAGGGTCGTGCCGCCCGACTGCGCGCGGCTGGCGAGCTTGAAGATCTCGTCGCGGTGCATCAGGAGCTTGCGGGTGCGCAGCGGATCGTGCTCGGCGTAGCCGCGATGCGAGTAGGGAGGGATGTGGAGATGGTGCAGGAAGATCTCCCCGCGATCGATGCGGGCGAAGGCGTCCTGCAGGCTGGCCTGGCCGGCGCGCAGCGCCTTCACCTCGGTGCCGAGCAGGACGATGCCCGCCTCGTGCCGCTCGCCGATGTGGAAATCGTGGAAGGCGCGGCGGTTGGAGACGAGGTTCTTCTGCCCCTGCTCTTCTTTTTTTTCGGGAGGCATGCGCACGTCGCGCGGGTTGACGCGTCTCGGAGCGCGAGCATAGCATAGGGCTGCGCGCTTCCCGGGCGCGCGCGAATGTGTCCGGCTCACGAGCAGGAGATCACGCAGCGATGGAAACGCCCCCGACGATGGACGATCCGGCCGCGTCGTCCGCCCGGCCGCCGGCGACCGGCGCGGCCGGGTGCGGCTGCGACGACGCCGACAAGGGTCCGGACGGGACCGTCGCGGTCGTCGGCGTGCGGCTCAGCGACCGGGTGCGCGTCGTGCAGTTCAACGCGCGCGGGCTCGACCTCGACCTCGGTGAGCGCGTCGTCGTCGAGAGCGATCGCGGCTGGGAGGTGGGGGAGGTGGCCCAGGCCACGACGCGCTCGCGGCGCGGCTGCTCCATCTCCTGCATGAAATCGGTCCTGCGCCGCGCCGGCGAGGACGACGTGCGCGAGTCGGCCGCGCAGCGCGAGCTGGAGACCTCGGCCCTCGCCTGGTGCCGCGACAGAGTGCGCGAGCGCAGCCTCGGCATGCGCCTGGTGCGCGTCGAGCAGGTGCCCGAGACCAAGAAACTGGTCTTCCTGTTCACCGCCGACGGCCGGGTGGATTTCCGCGACCTCGTGCGCGACCTGGCGGCCCACTTCCGCACCCGCATCGAGATGCGCCAGGTCGGCGTGCGCGACGAGGCCGGGGCCCTCGGGGGCTACGGACCCTGCGGCCGGACCCTCTGCTGCTCCACCTTCCTGAAGGGCTTCGCGCCGATCTCGATCAAGATGGCCAAGGCGCAGAAGCTGAGCCTCAACCCGAGCAAGCTCTCCGGGATGTGCGGCCGCCTCAAGTGCTGCCTGCGCTACGAGTACGAGCCGCCGGGCGGCGAGGCGGTCGCCCCCGAGGACGAGCCGCTCCCGGCCTGACCTTCTCCCTCGTGGCGGCCGGAAACGCCGGCGGCCACGTCCTTCAGTCGTCGCGGTGCTTCATCCGGACCAGGCGGTCGTAGAGGGCGCGGCGCGGCACACCGCGATCGCGCGCCACGCGCTTCAGCGCCGTTCCCTTGTCGATGCCGGTCTCGACGAGCCGCAGGACCTCTTCGGCCGCGGTCGCGAGTCGCGTTTCGGCGTCGGCTTCGCCATCGGCGTCGGCGGCCGCGGAGCCGCCGGGGCCGGTGCGACGCCCTTCGGAGGCGTCCGTCGCCGGGCCGACGATGAGGGTGATCTCGCCGCGGACCTGGCCGCGCGCCAGCCGCTCGCGGATCTCCGACAGGCGCCCGGCGGCCACCTCTTCGTGGAGCTTCGTCAGCTCGCGCCCGAGGAGCGCGGGCCGGTCGCCGAGCGTGGCTTCCGCGTCCTCGAGCATGCCGAGGATGCGGTGCGGCGACTCGTAGAAGACCAGCGGCCGCGGCTCGGAGGCGAGTGCCGTGAGCGCGCGCCGCCGCTCGCCGCCGCGCTGCGGCAGGAAGCCGATGAAGGTGAACGGACCCTCGAGCCCGCTCACCGACCAGAGCGCCACGAGCGCCGAGGGACCGGGGACGGGCGACACGGCGAAACCGGCGCCCCGCGCCGCGCGCACGACCGCGGCGCCCGGGTCCGAGATCCCCGGCGTGCCGGCGTCGGTCGTGAGCGCCACGTCGAGGCCCTCGCCGAGCGTTTTCAGGATGCGCTCGCTGCGCGACTGCTCGTTGAAGCGATGACACGACACGACCGGAACGTCGATGCCGTGCCTGTCGAGCAGGACGCGCGTCACGCGCGTGTCTTCGCAGGCGACGAGCGCGCAGGCGCGCAGGGTCGCGACGACGCGCGGCGACAGGTCCTCGAGGTTGCCGAGCGGCGTGCCCACCACGTGGAGGACGCCGCGCCGTACGGCCGCGCCGCGCGACCCGCCGGTCGCCGCGGCCGGATCCGGACCGGTCGCGTCGCGCCGGCTCACGATCCCCAGTCGCGCGGGTAACGGAAGTCGATGTTGACGGCGCGCCGCGTCAGCTTGGCGATGATCGGCGGTCGCCTCTTGAACTGCGACCGCGACATGCGGCGGTGCAGGTCGGCCACCATGCGCTTCGGGAACCCGGCCTTCACGACGTCCTCGGGCCGATCGCGCCGCTCCACCAGCCGCAGGAGGACCGCGTCGATGTCGCGGTACCGGTAGCCGAGGTCGGATTCGTCCGACTGCCCCTGCCACAGGTCGGCGGACGCCGTCTTCCAGACGAGCTCCTCCGGCAGCCCGAGCGCCAGCGCCACCTGCCGCACCTGCGTCTTGTAAAGATCCCCGAGCGGGTTCACACCGCTGGCGAGATCCCCGAAGAGGGTGCCGTAGCCGATCAGGATCTCGGTCTTGTTGCTGGTGCCGATCACCAGGCGCTTGTCCCGGAGGGAGATGTCGTACAGCACCGCCATCCGCTCGCGCGCCATCTTGTTGCCGCGCCGCAGCCGCGTCGCCTGCCGGTGGCGCCGGAAGTAGGCATCGATCATCGGCGTGATCGGGATGATCTCCGTCGGCGTCTCGAGCCTTTGCGCCACCGCGGCCGCGTCGCGCGCGCTCTGGGGATCGGACGACCGGGAGGGGAGGAGCACGCTCAGGACGTTCTTCGCTCCGAGCGCGCGGGCCGCCAGCGCCGCGCTGACCGCCGAATCGATCCCGCCCGACAAGCCCAGCACGGCGAGCCGGAACCCCGCCCGGCGCACCTCGTCCCGGATGACGTCGACGAGGATGTCAATCGTCCCCGCGGCGTCGATGCGCAATTCCTCTGGAATGGTCGTGTCCGGGCGGCCCGAGCGCTTCATGAGGAGCGAAGCCTAGAGGCGCCCCCGCCGAATTGCAACCACCGCTGCAGGCCGGGGCGGGCGGCGGGACCGGCGTTCGAAGCGGTTCCGAATGCGGTTATACTGCCGGCTTCGACCACGAAATCGGAGGGGAAGTGCATATCGTAGCGACACAGTTGCGTGCCGGGAACGCGGTCATTCACGAGGGCAACCTCTGCCGCGTCGTCAGCGTCTACCACCTGACCCCCGGCAACTGGCGCGGCATGGTCCAGGCCAAGCTGCGCAATCTCAAGACCGGCAACAGCTTCGAGCACCGCTTCCGCTCGGAAGACAAGGTGGAGAAGGCGGACCTCGAGGAGCATGAAATGGAGTTCCTCTACGCCTCCGGCGACGAGTTCCACTTCATGAACACCGAGACCTTCGACCAGGTGGCCATCCAGCGCGACGACCTCGGCCCGGCGGTCAACTACATCACGCCGAACACCAAGGTGATGGTGGAGTTCTTCGAGCACCGTCCGGTCGGCATCGATCTCCCGACCACGGTCGACCTCGTCGTGGTCGAGACGCCCCCGGGGATGAAGGGCGTGACCGCGAGCAACAGCGGCAAGCCGGCGACGCTCGAGACCGGGCTGCAGATCCAGGTGCCGCAGTTCATCGAGATCGGCGAGAAGGTCCGGGTGGACACCACCGAAGGGAAGTACCTCGAGCGGGCGAAGTAGCCGCCCCGCCATGCCCGCGGTCCTGCCGTTCGCCCGCCTCAGGAATCCGGACGGGCGCTCCTCTGACGTCGTCATCGAGAAGGATGGCTGGCGCGAAGCGGACGGGGATCCGTTCACGGGTCTCACGCCGCGCGGTCCGGTCCGTTCGTTCGACGGTGTGGTCTGGGACGTTCCGGTCGCGGCGCGCAAGATCGTCTGCGTCGGGCGCAATTACCGCGCGCACGCCAAAGAGCTCGGTCACGACGTGCCCGAGGAGCCGCTCCTCTTCCTCAAGCCGTCGACGGCGCTCCTGCCGCACCGGGGCGTCATCCGGCTCCCCCCGGAAAGCGCGCGGGTGGACCACGAAGGGGAGCTGGCGGCCGTCATCGGCACGCCGCTCCGTCGTGTCGAGCCGGCGGAAGCCCTGGCCGGCGTCCTCGGCTACGCCTGCCTCAACGACGTGACCGCGCGCGATCTGCAGAAGAAGGACGTGCAGTTCACGCGCGCCAAGGGATTCGACACCTTCTGTCCGCTGGGGCCGGTGGTGGTGCCGGGACTCGATCCCGCGCGCCTGCGGATTGAAACGTTCGTCAACGGGACGAGGCGCCAGTCGGCCCCGACGGAGCAGATGATCTTCGACGTCGGGGTGCTCCTGTCCTACATCTCCCGCGTGATGACCCTCGAGCCGGGAGACGTGGTCGCGACCGGCACCCCGGAAGGGGTCGGACCGCTCGCGCCGGGCGACGAGGTCATCGTGTCCATCGAAGGCATCGGCCGCCTGGTCAACCGGGTCGAAGCCGGGACCGGTCCCGCCGCGCAGGGCTGACCGGCCCTTTTCGCGCCGCGCCGCGCCGCGCCCAGCAGCCGGGCGGCGTGCCGGAAGGCCGGGACGACGGTCAATGCCGCCTCGTAGTGCTCCACCGCTTCGGCGAAGCGGCGCCGCCGCGTCGCGATATGGCCCAGGCGCATCCGGGCCCAGAGGCTCCGCGGGTTCGCGGCGAGGAGCGCCGCGTACTCCTCGCGCGCCGGGAGCAGCCGGCCGCGTCTCTCGGCGTGCTCGCCCCGGGCCAGCCGCAGCGTGGCGCAGTCGCCGACGAGCCGGCGCTGGCTCTCGAAGTCGTCCGGGCCGTACGCCGCCTCCCGGCCGACGCGCCGCAGCGTCGCCCGGAGGGTCCGCACCGCGCGCCGGGTCCACGGGTCGTCGCGCACGAAGTACGCCTCGTCGGTGCTCCGGATCCAGAAGTCGTCGGTCAGGCCGTGCCGGCGCCGCGCCTCGTCGGCGAGCCCGGTCCCCGGGTAGACCGTGAGCGGCGAGACCAGCCCGTCGTGCGGCCGGATCTCCTCGATGAGCCGCACGGTGGACGCGAGATCCTCGTCGGTCTCGCCGTCGATGCCGGTGATGAGGTAGATCGACAGCCCGAGCCCGGTCTTGCGGGTCAGCGCGGCGGCGCGGCGGATCTCCTCGACGGAGATGCCCTTGTTCAGCCGCTCGATCATGCGCGGCGATCCCGATTCGACGCCGTACTGGATGTGCGTGCAGCCGGCGCGGCGCATGGCGACGAGGCGCTCCTCGTCCACGATGTTGACGCGCGACTGGCAGTCCCAGAGCAGGTCGATGCCCGACTCCTCGAGGCCGCGGCAGAAGTCGAGCACGCGCTGGCGATGCGCCGTGAAGGTGTCGTCGCGGATCGACAGGTACACGACCCCGTGCCGCTCGCGCAGGATCCGCACCTCCTCGATCATGTGGGCGGCGGAGCGGAAGCGCAGGCTCCGGCCCCAGAACTCCGGCGAGGAGCAGAAGGTGCAGGCGGCCGGGCAGCCGCGCGAGGTGATGACGAACTCGAACTGCGATTCCGCGTCCACGCCGACGATGTGCGGGTCGGCGCCGGGATGCGGCAGCCGGTCGAGCTCGCGGATCACCGGCCGCTCGGGCGTATCCCGGCAGCCCGCGGGCGTCCGATACGAGAGACCGGCGATGAGCGGCGGCCCCTCCGACCCGGCGCCCGCGAGATCGGCGCCGAGGATCGCGACGGCGCCGCGGTCCGGTCGCTGAAGCGTCCCCGACGCTGCCGAGCGGACGATGTCGAGCATGGTCTCCTCGCCCTCGCCGCGGACGACCAGGTCGATCTGCGGGTAACGGTCGAGCAGGTGGTGCGGCAGGTGGGTGGCGTGCGGTCCGCCCGCCACCACGAGGCACCGCGGGTTGGCGGCGCGCGCCAGGGCGGCGACGCGCATCGCTTCGTGGCGGTTGAAGGTGAAGGCCGACACGCCCACGATGTCGGGGCGCTCGATCTCGAAGAAGCGCTTCACCTTCGGCCACGACCAGGCGCTCAGGTTGACGAGCGTGGCGTCGAAGCCTTCGCGGCGCAGAAGCGCCGTGATCGTCCCCAGCCCGAGCGGCGTGAAGCGCGAATAGAACTCCATCCGCCCGAGGTCGTGGCACTTGTAGGCCAGGTGGATCTTCACGAGCCCCCCGGCCCGCGCGCCGCCTCCGGCGCCGCGAGCAGCCGCCCGATCTCGCGCTGCAGCACCGGCAGCCGCTCGTCGCGCAGGAGCGGATAGAAGGTCCGCGCCCGCCGCAGCGCGGCGCGATCGAGATCGCAGACGACGAGGTCGTCGCCGAGCATCCGGCCTTCCGCGATGACGCGGCCGAGCGGATCGACCGCCGCCGACGCTCCCGAGAAGGAGATGCCGTCCTCGCAGCCGGCGCGGTTGACGAGCACGACGAACACCGTCTGCAGCTGCGCCGTGACCCGGATGAGGTCGCGCCAGGTGTCGTGGTTGCGGGGCCCCTGGCCCTCTCCGGACTGCACCGGGCTGTTGGCCAGGACGACGACGTAGTCGGCGCCGTCCTGCGCCAGGAGCAGCGCGCTCGCCGGGTGCCAGAGATCCTCGCAGACGAGCAGGCCGATGCGGCCGAGGCGGGTCCGGAAGGCGGTGAACGAATCGCCCGCCGAGAAGTACCGCCCCTCCTCGAACATGCCGTAGGTCGGCAGGTACACCTTGCGGTGCACGTGCCGGACGCGGCCCCCTTCGAGGAACACGGCGCTGTTGTAGTAGCGATGGCCTTCCGATTCCTCCACCAGGCCGAAGGCGATGGAGATGCGCCGGCTCAGGGCGAAGAGCGGAGCCAGGAGCCCCTTCGGGTCGATCGGCCGCGCCACCTCCGGAACCAGGTCCTGGAGACGGTAGCCGGTCAGGCTGAGCTCGGGGAAAACGATCAGCCGGGCCCCGGCGCGGATCGCCTTGCGGGCTGCGGCGACGTGGATCTTGAGGCTTGCCGCCGGGTCGCCCAGAGGCGGCGCGATCTGGGCCAGTGCGATGCGCATGGAGCCGGGAATTGTAGCACGGCCGGGATCAGGCACATCAACGCAAGTGATTGTGTTTGTTTACTTTGGAACGATCGTCTGGTAGCATCGCGCCGCCTCGGGACGCCCCGGGCCGCGTGCACGACGGGTGGGGATGGCGATGATTCGCAGGCCGGCGGTGGCCGGTTCCTTCTATCCGGCCGGCGAAGCTGCGCTTCGCAGCGAGCTCGAAGCGCTCACCGCAGGGCGCCGGGTCAGTGAAGGCCCGCCGCCGCGCGCGCTCCTCGTTCCGCACGCCGGTTACGTCTATTCCGGCCGCATCGCCGCCCGGACGTACCTGTCGGGGACGCTTCCGGAACGATTCATCGTGCTGGGACCGAACCACTCGGGGGAGGGGGAGCCGATCGCCGTGCAGTCCGAAGGGGCGTGGCGCACGCCGCTCGGCGACGCGCCGATCGATCGGCCTTTGGCCGCGGCCATCCTGGCGGAGGCCGGCCGCGCGCGCCCCGACGCGGCGGCGCACCGGCGCGAGCACTCCATCGAGGTCCAGATCCCTTTCCTGCAGCACCTGGCTCCGGCCGCCAGTCGATTCGTGCCCGTCTGCGTCGGGACGCACCGGCTCGACGCGCTCCTCGAGCTCGGCGGCGCGCTCGCGCGGGCGATCGCCTCGGCCGCGGATCCGGTCACCCTCGTCCTCAGCAGCGACATGACGCACTACGAGCCGGCGGACGAGGTGGAACGACGCGACCGTCCGGCCCTGGAGCGGATCCTCGCCATCGATCCGGAGGGCCTCTGGCACGCCGTGCGTGACGGCGCGATCACCATGTGCGGGGTGGCCCCGGCGGTCGCCGGCCTCGAGGCGGCGCGACGGCTCGGCGCCGGAACGGCGACACTCGTCGCCTACGGTCACTCCGGCCAGACGAGCGGCGACATGACCTCGGTCGTCGCCTACGCCGGGGTCGCCGTCCCCTGATGCCCAGGCCCCCGGTTGCCTTCGCCGCGCTCCTGCTCGTTCTCGCCGCGGCCGTCGTCGGGGCGGCCGGCACGAGCGCCGCGCCGAAGGAGCAGCGGGCGGAGCCGCCCGCCGGCGCCGCTCCGCAGCGCCAGTCGTTCGGCAAGGGACCGGGCGGCTGCGCCCTCGAGATCGCCGCGGGCCCGGGCTCGGTGCTCGACAAGGACGAACTCATCCTCAAGGACTACGTCGACATCAAGTGCGGCGACCTGAGGCTCCAGGCCGATCTGGTGCGCTACACTCCGTCGACCCACGAGGCGCACGCCGAGGGGAACGTCGTCCTCGATCAGGCGCGCGCCCGGATCACCGCCGACAGCATTGACTACAACCTGGAATCATCGACCGGACAGTTCTTCAATGCGCGCGGCTACGCCGAGCCGAGCATCATGTTCGAGGCGGCGCGGATCGAGCAGACGTCCAAGGACCAGATGGTCCTGTACGACGCCATGTTCACGGCGTGCACGCAGCCGACGCCCTACTGGTCGTTCAAGCTGGGGCGCGGCGTGCTCGAGCTGGGGGAATACGCCTACCTGCACCACATCCAGTTCAAGCTCGGGGCGGTGCCGGTGTTCTATTCCCCCTACCTGGTCTGGCCGATCAAGACCGACCGTGCGTCGGGGCTCCTCTTCCCCGAGTTCGGGTTCTCGCAGCGGAGCGGCACGATCCTGAGCGACGCCTGGTACTGGGCCATCGGCCGCAGCCTCGATTCGACCTTCTACTTCGACTACATGTCGAAGTCGGGCTACGGCTTCGGCAACGAGTTCCGCTACCGCCCCTCCGAGAACGGCCGCGGCCAGTTCACCGGCTACTACATCCGCGACCAGGTGGCCGCCGACGAGAATCAGCCGGGGGTGCCCACCGACCGCTGGCTCATCGACTACACGCACCAGCAGCAGCTCGACCCGGAATGGCGCTTCGTCACCAACATGACGTTCGTCTCGGATTTCGACTACTTCCTCGACTTCGAGCGCGACATCCGCGTCAGCAGCAACCCGCAGGCGGTGAGCAAGGCGTACCTGACGCGCAACTGGGGGTTCAACTCCCTCAACATGTGGGCCGAGCGGCGCGAGCAGCTGGTGCAGGACCCGATCATCCCGTTCGCCTACGGCCAGCCGACCCTCGCCTTCGTGAACCGCACCTTCGTCCGCTGGACCGAGCCGGAGCTGGAGTTCCGCACCCGGCGCCGCCGCATCGGCGACTCGCCCCTGTTCTTCACCCTCGAATCCTCGGCCGACTATTTCGACAAGGGGGATCGGCAGGCGGTGTATGGCCGCGGCGACGCGAACCCGGTGATCTCCTCGCAGCTCTCGCCGGTGCCGTGGCTCGACATCGACGCCAACGCCGGCGTGCGCGACACCTACTACACGAAGAGCCAGCGCATCGATCTGGGCTGCGACAACGTCGAGGCCGGGCAGCCGGGCGCCGCCGCCAACGACTTCGGAGAAGGGAACGGCGTCCTCGATGCCGAGCGCGACAATCCGCCGCTCGGGGTCTTCGGCCCCGAAGACGACCTGGGGTGCGACAACCTCCCGGGCACCGGCGACTTCGGGGAGGGCAACGGCATCCGGGATCTCGAGCGGACGATCATCGTGGACGACGACTTCGACCGCCGCGTCTACCAGGCGGGGCTCAACCTCGTGGGCCCGAAGGTGTCGCGCATCTTCGACACGCCCGACAGCGACTTCTCCCCCCAGTTCAAGAACACCATCGAGCCGACGCTGCGCTACACCTACCTGTCGCAGGTGGACAACCCGGGGAACATCATCCTGTTCGACGACGTCGACACCATCTCCTACAACAGCAACCGGCTGACCTACGGGTTCACGACGCGGCTCTACGCCAAGCGCGAAGCAGGCGGGATGGCGGCGCTCGGCATGCCGTTCGGCCCCGCCTCCGGGGACGGCAATCCGCAGGACGCTCTGGCGCGGGCGCTGCAGAAGGTGCAGCCGGTGCGCGTCCCGGCGGCGGGGACGACCGGCGAGGCGACGACCGCGGCCGCGGGAGCGCTGGGCGCGGAAGGCGAGCCGGGAGCGCCGGGCGTGCCGGGACCGGAGGGCACCGCGAAGCCGAAGCAGCTCTCGACCGTCGAGATCGCCACCTTCGAGATCACCCAGGACTACTCCTTCCTGGGGCCCTTGAGCACGTCGTTCGCGCTCGACGAGCAGCGGCAGGTCTCGCCGGTGACGGGGGTGCTCCGGGTCAATCCGACGATCAACACGAGCGTGGACCTGCGCACGTCGTTCGACGTGCTGTTCCGCGAGATCCGCGACGCCTCGCTCAGCGCCAACCTGCGCTCACCGGGGCGCGGCTTCCTCGACTTCACCTGGAGCGTCAGCCGCGACCTCGAGGGCAAAGCGCTCCTCGAGCAGGGACAGGCCTTCACCAACCCGTTCAATCGCAGCCAGCTCGGCGTGCACGGCGAGGGCACGCTCTTCGAGCGCAAGGTGCTGCTCGGGTTCCAGGCCAACTACGAGCTGGGGGACGTCCTGCCGGGGGAGCCGCGCTTCCGCGACCAGCGCTACACCGCCGGCTACAACACCCAGTGCTGCGGCTTCCAGTTCGAGTACCTCAACCGCAACTTCGTCGGCTCCGACCTGACGGAGATCCGCTTCCTGGTCAACCTCAAGGGGGTCGGCAACGTCGTGGACCTGCATCAGAGCATCGGAGCCGGAGGCCTGTGACCCTCGAAGACGACAGCGTCGGCCGGAAGCGCGGCGGCGACATCCGGCCCCTGGTGATCGGCGCCGGCGGCATGCTCGGGCAGGCGCTGTTGCGCCGGCTCGAACCGGAGTATCCCGAGACCATCGGGGCGACGCGCGCCGAGATCGACATCCTCGACCGCTTCGGGATGGAGGCGGAGATCGTCCGCCTCAACCCGACCGTGGTCATCAACTGCGCCGCCTGGACCGACGTGGACGGCTGCACCCGCAACCCGGCGCGGGCGCTGGAGGTCAACGCCGAGGGGGCGGAGCACGTGGCGCGCGCCGCCGCGGGGTCGGGCTGCCGCGTCGTGCAGGTCAGCACCGATTTCGTCTTCGACGGCCGGCTCGAGAGGCCGTACGTCGAGTCCGACGTCCCGGCGCCGATCCAGGCGTACGGGCTCTCCAAGCTGGAAGGCGAGCGCCGCGTCGCCGTCGCCAACGAGGATCACCTCATCGTGCGCACCGCCTGGCTCTACGGCGAGCACGGAGACCACTTCGTGGGGCGGATCCTGGCGCGCGCCCGGGCGGGGGAGCCGCTGCGGGTGGTGGAGGACCAGCGCGGCTCTCCGACGCTCGCCGACGACCTGGCGGACGGCATCGCGTCGCTCCTGCGCGTCGAGCACCGGGGCATCGTGCACGTCGTCAACACCGGCGTGGCGTCGCGTTACGAGCTGGCCCGGCGCGCGCTCGAGGCGATGGGACTTTTGGGCCGGGTCCGGTTCGAGGCGGTGCGCACCGTCGTCCCGGCCGGGGGGACGGCCCGCCCGGCGGCGTCCCCTCTCGACACGGGACTCTTCACGCGGCTGACCGGAGCGGCGCCGCGTTCCTGGACCGAGGCGCTCGACGATTTCCTCGGGCGCGAGGCGGGGGACGCGGAGGCATGAGCGGCGCGCACGATCCCGCGGCGCGCCGCCTCGTTCACGCCGGTTCCGGCCTCCTGGCGCTTCTCCTCAAGAAGCTCAGCGTGCCGCAGGCGGCGCTCGTGGCCCTGGTGGCGTGCCTCTTCAACTACTTCGTCCTGCCGCGGATCGGCGCCTCGCTTTTCCGCAGCGCCGAGAGGCGTCGTCCCCTCGAGTCGGGGATCCATCTGTACCCGGTCGCGGTGCTGCTGCTCGTGCTCCTGTTCGGCTGGCGGATGGAGGTGGCGGCGGCCGCCTGGGTGATCTTCGCGATGGGGGACCCGGCCGCCTCCGCCGCCGGCGAGCGCTGGGGACGCGCGCGCCTGCCGTGGAACCACGTCAAGTCCTGGGCCGGCAGCGCCGCCTTCATCGTCGCGGCCGCGCTGGCCGGATCCGGCATCCTGGTTTACATGGGACGGCCCGCCGGGGAGGCCGCCTGGCTGATGGCTCCGACGGCGCTCTTCGCCGCGTTCGTCGAATCGCTGCCGTGGCGGCTCAACGACAACCTGTCGGTGCCTCTCCTGTCGGCGCTCTTCCTCTGCGCGCTCATCGAAGGGGACGCCCTGCGGCTCCCCCAGGTGTTCGCGCAGGTCGCGCCGCAGCTCGCCATCGGGGCGGCGGTCAACGCGGTGCTCGCGTTCGTTTTTCTTCGCATCCGCGCCGTGGATCGATCGGGGGCCGTGGCCGGCTGGGCCGTCGGCACCGTGACGTGGGGCTTCGGCGGGTGGCGCGCCTTCGCGATCCTGACGGCCTTCTTCCTGCTCGGCACGGCGACGACGCGCGCCGGAAGGCTTCGCAAGGAGCGGCTCGGCGTGGCGCAGGAGAAGAAAGGGGCCCGCTCGGCCCGGCACGCCCTCGCCAACTGCGGCGTGGCGACCATCCTGGCGCTGCTGTCGGCGACGGCGACCGCTCCGGGCCTGTTCGTCCTGGCGCTGGTCTGCGCCTACGCGACCGCGGCGTTCGACACCGTGTCGAGCGAGGTCGGGCAGGCGTGGGGGGGGAAGCCCGTGCTCATCACCACGCTCAAGCGCGTTCCGATCGGCACCGACGGCGCCGTCACGCTCCTCGGCACGCTCGCGGGCCTGGGGGCGGCGGCGCTGGTCGCGGGGCTGGCACTCGCGACCGCGATGATCCCGGCGTCGCTTCTCTGGGTGGTCCTTCTCGCCTCCTTCCTGGGATCGAGCGCCGACTCGTTCCTCGGGGCGACGCTCGAGCGCCGGGGACTCCTCGACAACGAGGCGGTGAACTTCTCCAACACCCTCGTCGGGGCTCTCGCGGGCGTCGTCGGGGCGCTGGTCCCGACGGGACTGTGAGCGAAGCACTGCGGCTCGACGAGCCGCGCTCGTTCGCCGGGCGCGCCCGCCTCTACTTCGCCTTCACGCGGCCCTTCACCCTGCTGCCGCCGACGTTCGGGGTGGTGTCGGGGGCGCTCACCGCCTTCGGCAGCGCCCACAACCCCGACCCGTCGCGCCGCTTCACGACGGCGGTCCTGCTGACGATCGCGCTCGGCTCGCTGTGCGCCGCGCTCCTCAATGCCGCGAGCAACGTGCTGAACCAGATCCACGATCTGGAGATCGACCGGCGCAACAAACCGTCGCGGCCGCTCCCGTCCGGCGCCATCACGATCGAGGCGTCGCACCGCTTCGCGCTGCTCCTGTACGTGCTGGCCATCGTGCCGACCTGGGCCGTCGTCATCTTCCCGTACACCGGGTGGGGGGCGCGCCTCACCGCACCGCTGCGGGCGCACGAGTGCTTCTTCATCTACCTCGCGGGGATGGTGCTGACGCTGGTGTATTCGGATCCGCGCTGGGGGAGGACGAAGCGCTTCGGGCTGTGGGCCAACGTCACCATCGCCGTGCCGCGTGGCTGTCTCCTCAAGGTGGCCGGGTGGTCGATGGTCGGGAGCGTGCTGCACCTCGAGCCCTGGTACATCGGCAGCGTCTTCCTGCTGTTCCTGCTGGGGGCGACGACGAGCAAGGACTTCTCCGACATGGAAGGCGACGCGGCGCACGGCTGCCGCACGCTGCCGATCCGCTGGGGCGTGGAGCGGGCGGCGCGTTTCGTCGCGCCGTTCTTCGTCCTGCCGTGGCTGCTGCTCCCGCTGGGGGCGTGGATCCCGGATCCCATCGAGGGGGGACCGATCCTGACCGGCCGGCCGGCGCTCCTGACCATCCTGGGCCTCGGGCTCGCGGTGTGGGGTGCCTTCACCGCCCGGCTCATCCTGCGCGACCCCGGCTCTTTGGCGCGCAGCGAGAACCATCCCTCCTGGAAGCACATGTACCTGATGATGATGTGCGCCCAGATCGGCTTCGCGCTCGCGTACCTGTTCTAGGAACTCCCGCTCCAGTCGTAGAAGCCGCGGCCGCTCTTCTTGCCGAGGCGTCCCTCGCGCACCATCTCGACCAGCAGGCGGGGCGGGCGGAACGCTTCGCTTCCCAGCTCGCGGTGCAGCGATTCGGCGATGGCGAGGCGCACGTCCAGCCCCACGACGTCGGTCAGGCGCAGCGGCCCCATCGGATGCCGGTACCCGAGCTCCATGGCGGTGTCGATGTCCTGCGGGGAAGCGACCCCCTGCTCGACCATCCGGATCGCCTCGAGGCCGAGCGCGATCCCGAGCCGGCTGCTGGCGAAACCGGGGGAGTCCTGCACGACGATGCAGGTCTTGCCGAGCCGCGCGCCTGCCTCGCGCGCCTGCTGAAGCGACTCGGGAGCGGTCCCGGCGTGCACGACGATCTCCAGGAGCGCCATCACCGGCACCGGGTTGAAGAAGTGCATCCCGAGGATGCGCTCCGGCCGGCGCCGTCCCGCCGCGATGGAGGCGATGCGCAAGGACGACGTGTTGCTGGCGAGAAGGCAGGAGGCGGGGACGATCTCCTCGAGGGAGGCGAACAACGCCTGCTTGAGCTCGAGCCGCTCCGGGATCGCCTCGATGACCAGGTCCGCGTCGTGCGCCGCTTCGCGCGGGTCGCGGGCGGTGGCGAGGCGGCCGAGGGCGGCTTCGCGTCGGGCCGCGTCGAGCCGCCCTTTCTCGACGGAACGATCGAGCCCGGAGCGGATCTGCTGCAGGGCCCGGTCGAGCACCAGAGGCTGAGCGTCGCACAGGCGCACTTCGAGGCCGGACTGGATCGCCACCTGGGCGATTCCGTGCCCCATGGTTCCGGCTCCGATGACGGCGACGCGGGTGAGCATGGCGATTTCGGTCCGCGAATTATAATCCGCCCGTGCAGCCGGGCTCCCGTCCCATCGATCTCATCGGCGTGCCGCTCGATCTCGGCGCGGGACGCCGTGGTGTGGACATGGGGCCCTCCGCCATCCGCATCGCCGGTCTGACGGCCCGCCTGACCGAGCTGGGGCACACGGTCGTCGATCGGGGCGACGTGCGGGTGCCGATCCCCGAGACCATCCCGGTGACGGGCGAGAAGATGCGCTACATCGCGGAGATCAGCGCCGTCTGCCGGACGCTGGCGCAGCTGACGCACGCGGCGGCCGCGGAGGGGCGCGTCCCGGTCAGCCTGGGGGGCGACCACTCGCTGGCCGCCGGCTCGGTCGCGGGATCGGCGCGCGCCCTGGGCGAGCGCGGCGAGAGTCTCGGGCTCATCTGGGTCGATGCCCATGCCGACATGAACACGCCGGAGACATCTCCCTCCGGCAACGTCCATGGCATGCCGCTGGCCGCGTGCCTGGGGTGGGGGCCCGCCGATCTCGTCGCCATCGCCGGCGGTCCGAGCGTGAAGCCCGAGAACGTCGCCCTCGTCGGCATCCGCGACCTGGATGCGCGCGAGGGGGACCAGGTGCGCCGCAGCGGTGTGCGCGCCTACACGATGAGCGACATCGATCGCCGGGGCATGAGCCCGATCCTGGACGAGGTGCTCGCCGATTTGGCGCGCCGCACGCAGGGGCTGCACCTGAGCATCGACATGGACGGCCTCGACCCGGAGGTCGTCCCCGGCGTGGGCACGCCCGTGCTCGGCGGCCTGTCGTACCGCGAGGCGCACTTGCTGTGCGAGATGGTGGCGGAATCGGGCCGGCTGGTGTCGCTCGATCTCGTGGAGCTGAACCCGATTCTCGACGTCCGCAACCACTCGGCGGAGATCGGGGCGGGGCTCGTCCTGTCGGCGCTGGGCCAGCGGATTCTCTAGCTACTCCGTGGGGATCTCGCCGCGGCCGGCGGGACCACGCAGGCGCGCGACCTTGACGCGCGCGGGTCGCAGGAGCGCGCCGCGCAGCCGGAAGCCGCGCTCCAACTCCTGGAGCACCGTCTGGTCGCGCGACGGGTCGTCGGTCTCCTCGGTCGCCACGGCCTCCGCCACCGCCGGGTCGAAAGGCAGGCCTTCGATCTCCACCGCCTCGACCCCTTCGGCCTGGAGCGCCTGCATCAGCCGCTCGCGCACCAGCCCCACCCCTTCGAGGAGCGACTTGCCGCCGGCGCCGGCGCGCGCCGCCGCCAGGGCGCGGTCGAGGTCGTCGAGCACCGGGAGCATGCGTCGCATCAGGTCGCCGCGCGCGACATCGAGACGGCGCTCGTGGTCGCGCGTCAGCCGCTCGCGCAGCGCGTCACGCTCCTGATCCAGCCGGCGATAGGCGGCCGAGATCTCGCGCGTCCGGCGCTCCGCCTCCTCGGCGCGCGTCTTCAGCTCTTCGATGAGGGCGGGGACCGCCGGACCCTCGGCCTCGGCCGCCGTGTCGTCGTCCACACGGTCCCCGCCGAAGGGCGGACGCCGGTCGACCACCGTGAAGGCCTGGTCGTCGTCCTCGCCGTTTCCCTTCGGGCCCTTCCCGCGCTTCGCGTCGCCGTCGGTCATTGGGATCGAGACATCAGGCCATCGGCTGGCCGGTGAGCCGCTTGATCCGCTCCTGGATCGGCGGGTGGGTGCTGAACAGGTTCATCAGGCTCGCGCCCGAGAACGGCTTCACGATGAACAGGTGATTGCTGGCCGGGGCGGCGGTCTGCATCGGGATCCGCCTGCTCTGGCTCTCGAGCTTCTGCAGCGCCCGCGCCAGGGCGTACGGGTTGTGCGTCATGCCGGCGCCGCTCTGATCCGCCTGGTACTCGCGCGACCGCGACACGGCCATCTGGATGAGCGTGGCGGCGATCGGGGCGAACAGCGCCGTGGCCAGGAGCGCGAACGGGCTCGCTCCTTCGCGGTCGTCCCCGCCGCGGCCGCTGCCGAAGATGGCGGCGAAGCGGGCCATGCTGGCGAGGACCATGACGGCCGAGGCGATGGTCGCCGCCACCGAGCCAATCAGGATGTCGCGGTTCTTCACGTGCGACAGCTCGTGCGCCAGAACGCCCTCGAGCTCCTCCGCATCGAGCAGGCGCATCAGCCCGGCGGTGACCGCGACGGCCGCGTGCTCCGGGTTGCGTCCGGTCGCGAAGGCGTTGGGCGCCTCCTCGGGCAGGATGTAGACCCGGGGCATCGGCGTCCCGGTGGGACCGGTCAGGCGTTCGAGCGCGGCGTAGAGCTGCGGCGCCTGCTCGCGCGTCACGGGCTGCGCCCGGTGCATCGCCAGGACGATCTTGTCCGAGAACCAGTAGGAGAAGAAGTTCATGGCCGCGGCGAGGCCGAGCGCGATGATCACGCCTCCGCGGCCTCCGATGGCGCCCCCGATGACCAGGAGCAGCGCCGACAGCAGGCCGAGGAAGAAGGCGGTCTTGATGGCGTTCATTCCGGGACAGGCTCCTTTCGCGTCTTGCGCGTCACCGCGCATCCGCGCGCTTCACTTCACATCCACCCGGATGGAAGCAGCGCGCGCCTCCTGCCGCTTCGGCAGGGCCACTTCGAGGACGCCGTTCTTGTACGACGCCTTGATGCCTCCCTGGTCGATCCCCTGGGGGAGACTGAAGGATCGCATGAAAGCGCCGTGCGGTCTTTCCGTGCGGTGGAATTCCTCCGGCCGGACGTCTCCGGGCGGCCGCCGATCGCCGCGCAGGGTCAGCGTGTTGTCGTCCACCCGGACCTCGATCTGCGACTGCTCCAGCCCCGGCAGGTCGGCGCGCACGATGATCCGGTCGCCGGTCTCGTGGATGTCCACCGCCGGGGTCCACTGGCCGGCCTGGATGTCCTCGTGACCCTGCTGTCGCGCCAATGTCTCCTGGAACAACCGGTTCATCCGCTCCTGGATGGCCATCAGGTCCCGGAACGGGTCCCACCGCGTCGTCGTCATCCCTTTCTCCCCCTCGAGCCGCCGGCGCCGGCACGGCGCGCCTTTGCAGCCGGCGCCGCCGCGGCGGGCGCGAATCGGACTTCCGAGGCGCCCGCGTCCCAGTCGGCGACCAGCACCGACCCGGGCGGGAACGACCCCTCGAGCACGCCGCGGGCGAGCGGATCGAGCACCAGCCGCTGCAGCGTCCTCTTCAGGGGTCGCGCGCCGTACTCCGGATCGTAGCCGATCTCCGCCAGGTGCGCCTTCAGGGCGGGCGTCAGCTCGAGCGTCAGGCCGCGGTTCGCCAGGTTTGCGGCCAGCCGCGCCGCCTGGATGTCCACGACGTGGACCAGGTCCTCGCGGGTCAGCGACCGGAAGACGACGATCTCGTCGATGCGGTTCAGGAACTCCGGCTTGAAGTGCGTCTTGAGCTCCTGCTCGACCCGCTGCTTCAGGCCCTTGCGATCCTTTTCGGGCCACGACTGGATGAGCGGACCGGCCAGGTTCGAGGTCAGGACCAGGATGGTGTTCTTGAAATCCACCACCCGCCCCTTCCCGTCGGTCAGCCGGCCGTCGTCGAGGATCTGCAGGAGCGCGTTGAAGACCTCCGGGTGTGCCTTCTCGATCTCGTCGAACAGCACGACGGAGTACGGCCGGCGGCGCACCGCCTCGGTCAGCTGCCCGCCCTCCTCGTAGCCGACGTAGCCGGGCGGCGCGCCGATGAGACGCGCCACGGCGTGCTTCTCCATGTACTCCGACATGTCGATGCGGATCATCGCCTTCTCGCTGTCGAAGAGGAACTCGGCGAGGGCGCGCGCCAGCTCGGTCTTGCCGACGCCGGTCGGTCCCATGAAGAGGAAGGAGCCGATCGGCCGGTTCGGATCGGACAGGCCGGCCCGGGCGCGGCGCACCGCCTGGCTGACGAGCGAGACCGCCTCGTCCTGGCCGATGACGCGCTCCTTGAGGCGCTCCTCCATGGTGAGGAGCTTGCGGACCTCCCCTTCGAGCATCCGGCTGACCGGGATGCCGGTCCAGCGGGAGACGATGGCGGCGATCTCCTCCTCGTCCACTTCTTCCTTGAGCATCTGCGGACCCTGCTGACGCAGCGCCAGCGCCTCGTTGGCCGCGTCGAGCTTCTTCTGCAGGGCGTTGAGCTCGCCGTAGCGCAGCGCCGCCGCCTTCGCCAGGTCTCCCGAGCGCTCCGCTTTCTCGGCGTCGAGCCGGGTCTTCTCGATCTGCTCCTTGAGGGCGCGGATCTCCTGGATGGCGGTCTTCTCCGCCTGCCACTGGGCGCGGCGCGCGCCGATGTCGTCCTGCAGCCCCGCGAGCTCCCGCTTCACTTCCTCGCGCCGGGCCACCGAGGTGGCGTCGGTCTCCTTCTCGAGCGCCTTCTGCTCGATCTGCAGCTGCACGGCCCGCCGCTCCAGGAGGTCGATCTCGTGCGGCACCGAGTCGATCTCGATGCGCAGGCGCGAGGCGGCCTCGTCCACGAGGTCGATCGCCTTGTCCGGCAGGAAGCGGTCCGTGATGTAACGCTGGCTCAGCGTGGCGGCGGCGATGAGCGCGGCGTCCTTGATGCGCACGCCGTGGTGCACTTCGTAGCGCTCCTTGAGCCCGCGCAGGATGGCGATGGTCGCCTCGACGTCCGGCTCGGGCACCAGCACCGGCTGGAAGCGGCGCTCGAGCGCCGCGTCCTTCTCGATGTGCTTGCGGTACTCGGACAGGGTGGTGGCGCCGACACAGCGCAGCTCGCCCCGCGCCAGGGCCGGCTTGAGCATGTTGGAGGCGTCCATCGCCCCTTCGGCGGCGCCCGCCCCGACGAGCGTGTGCAGCTCGTCGATGAACAGGATGAAGCGGCCTTCACCTGCCTCGATCTCCTTGAGGAGCGCCTTCAGCCGGTCTTCGAACTCGCCGCGGTACTTGGCGCCGGCGACGAGCGCGCCGAGATCGAGGGCGACGATCTCCTTGCTCTTGAGCCCTTCGGGGACGTCGCCGTCCACGATGCGGCGCGCCAGCCCTTCGACGATGGCGGTCTTGCCGACCCCCGGCTCGCCGATGAGAACCGGGTTGTTCTTGGTGCGGCGCGAGAGGACCTGCACGACGCGGCGGATTTCCTCGTCCCGCCCGATGACGGGGTCGAGCTTGCCGCGCCGCGCCAGGTCGGTGAGGTTGCGGGCGTATTTCTCCAGCGCCTGGAACGACGACTCGGGGTTCTCCGACGTGACGCGCTGCGATCCCCGGACGTTCTTGAGCGCTTCGAGCAGGGCCCCCTGGCTCGTGCCCGCTTCGTGCAGGAGATCCGCGGCCGCGCCGCGGCGATCCGACAGGGCGAGGAGCAGGTGCTCGACGGAGACGAAGTCATCCTTGAAGCGGGCGGCGTGTTTCTCAGCCGCTTCGATCACGTGACGCAACTCGTCGCCCAGCCGCGGCTCCGCACCCCCCTGGGCGCTCGGCTGGGAGTCGAGCCGCGCCTGGGTCTTTCGCCGGAGCTGCGAGACGTCCACGCCGATCTGGTTCAGGACGATCGGGACGAGCCCGCCTTCCTGGCGGAGCAGGGCGTCGAGCAGGTGGAGGGGCGTGATCTCCGGGTGCCCCAGACGGCGCGCGGTCTCCAGGGCGTCTTGCAGCGATTCCTGGGACTTCACGGTCAGTTTTTCGAGTCGCATCGGTTCCAAGCCTCGGTGTCGCTGTCGTTATGATGCTGTGCATATAATAGATATTGAGTGTGAGTATGTCAAGTTTTAGTTGCTGAAAATAAAGACTTAGTTCGCCGAAACGGCCCACTCCGGCCCGGTTCAAGGACTCCACGGATGAGCACGGCCAATCCAGCTGAATAGGCCGTGAGCCCTGCCTCCCGGGAAGCACGGGAGAAGCCATTTCGTTGCGACTGTCTCCTCGCGTTGTCATATCATCGCGCCCTTCCTGGAGGAGACCAGTTTGCTCGCCCCACTGCACGAAGCCGATCCCGAAATCGCCGCGGCCGTCGACGCCGAGGTGGCACGCCAGGACGAGACGCTCGTCCTCATCGCCTCCGAGAATTTCGTCTCCCGCGCCGTCATCGAGGCGATGGCGTCGGTCCTCACCAACAAGTATGCCGAGGGCTACCCCGGGCGGAGGTACTACGGCGGGTGCGAGAACGCCGACACGGTGGAGCGCCTGGCCGTTGCGCGCACGCTGAAGCTCTTCGGCGGCGAGCATGCCAACGTGCAGGCGCACTCGGGCGCGCAGGCGAACATGGCGGTGTACGTGGCGCTGCTCAAGCCGGGCGACACGGTCCTGGGCATGGACCTGGCGCACGGCGGTCATCTCACCCACGGCCACCCGCTCAATTTCTCCGGACGCTATTTCAACTGCATCGGCTACCAGGTGGACCGGGAGACCGAGAGGATCGACTACGACGTGGTGGCCCGGCTGGCGCGCGAGCACCGGCCGCGGATGATCATCGCCGGGGCCAGCGCCTATTCGCGAGTCATCGACTACGCGCGCTTCCGGGCGATCGCCGACGAGGTCGGCGCGCTGCTGATGGCCGACGCCGCCCACGTGGCGGGGCTGGTGGCCGCCGGCGTCCACCCGAGCCCGATTCCGCACGTCGACGTCATGACCACGACGACCCACAAGACGCTGCGCGGGCCGCGCGGCGCGCTCATCGTCTGCCGCGAGCAGTACGCCAAGGCGATCGACTCCGCGGTCTTCCCCGGGACGCAGGGCGGGCCCCTCATGAACGTCATCGCCGCCAAGGCGGTCGCTCTCCACGAGGCGCTGCAGGAGCCGTTCCGCCGTGACCAGCGCCGCACCGTGGAGAACGCTTCCATCCTTGCGGCCGCCCTGCAGGAGGGCGGGCTGCGCATCGTCTCCGGCGGCACCGACAACCATCTGTTCCTCGTCGACCTGCGCGCCCGCCGGCTGACGGGCAAAGGGGTCGAGCAGCGGCTCGAGCGGCTGGGGATTTCCCTCAACAAGAACGCCATCCCTTTCGACCCGGAGAAGCCGATGATCGCGAGCGGCGTCAGGCTCGGCACGCCGGCCGTGACCACACGCGGCATGGGAGGCGACGAGATGCGCCGCATCGCCGCGCTCATCCTCGAAGCCATCGACGGCGACGAGAACGCGTCGAAGGATGATTCGATCCGCGCGCGGGTGCGCGACCTCGTCCGGGCGTTCCCGCTCTACTCCTGGCTGCGCCGCCCGGGGGCGCGCCCCGCGGCGCCCCCGAGGACCGCCTGATCCCGGGCCGCGCCGCGCTCGTGTCTCCGGCCTGAGGACGCGGGATGGCGGTGCGACCCGATCCGGCCAACGCCCTCTACCTCATCGACGGCAGCAACAACCTCTACCGGGCGTTCCACGCCATCCGGGAGCTGAGGAACAGCCGCGGGTTGCCGACCAACGCGACCTACGGTTTCACCGGGATGTTGCGGAAGCTGCTGAACGACTTCCAGCCGCGCCATCTCGCGGTTCTCTTCGACACGCCCGACCCGACCTTCCGCCACGAGCAGTTCGCCGACTACAAGTCCCACCGGCCGCCGGCCCCCGACGACCTGGTGGTGCAGATTCCCTACGTCAAGCGGGTCCTCGAGGCGCTGCGCGTGCCGACGTTCGAGCTGCCGGGCTGGGAGGCGGACGACATCATCGGCACGCTGGCGCGGCGGGGGCGCGACGCGGGGATGCACGCCGTCATCGTGTCGTCCGACAAGGATCTCCTGCAGCTCGTCGGCGAGCGGATCTCCTACTACCACCCGACGCGCGATGCCTTCTATGACGCGGCGGACGTCGAGCGGGTGTTCGGCGTCCGCCCCGACCAGGTCCCCGACGTGCTGGCGCTGTGGGGCGACCCGACCGACAACATTCCGGGCGTTCCGGGGATCGGCGACAAGGGGGCGAAGGACCTCATCCGCCGCTTCGGGAATCTCGAAGCGCTGATCGCCGGGGCGGAGCAGGTCGAGAGCCGGCGCTACCGCGAGCCGCTCCTCGCCCACGTCGACGCCGCGAGGCTGGGAAAGGAGCTGGCGACCATCCGCTGCGACGCGCCGCTCGAGGTCGCGGTGGAGGCGCTGGCGCTGGGGCCGCCGGACGTCGCCGCGGCGCGCGAGCTGTACACCGAGCTGGAGTTCGGCGGCTTCCTGCGCGAGCTGCCGCAGGCGTCCATGGTGGTCGAAGCCGAGACCGCCGTCGTCGTGACGCCGGAGCAGATCGCCGCGGCGGTGCAGTCGGTGGCCTGGGCGGCGGAGATCGGCTTCGGCATCGTGCGCGACGCCATCGACCCGATGCGGGCGAATGCCGTCGGGATCGCCGTCGCCTCGCCCTCGGGGCCGGCCGCCTACCTGCCGGTGGCCCACCGCGGCCTGGCCGCGCCGCCCGAGTGCCCGCCGGAGAAGGTCCTGAACGCGCTCGAGCCGCTCCTCCTGCGACCGGGCGTGCGCCTCGCCGGGCACGATGTGAAGGGGGACCTCATCCTCATGCGGCGCTGCGGTGTCGTGAAGCCGCGCTTCGGCTTCGACACGATGCTCGCTTCCTACCTGCTCAATCCGGAGCGGCGCGGGCACGATCTCGAGGTCGTCGCCCGGGAGCTGGCCGGCATGGAGGTCCCGACCTGGCCGCACCTGCTCGGCGAAGGGGCGCGCGCCGTCGCCGCGGCCGACTCCGACGTCGGCCGCGTCGCCACCACGGCGGGGGGGAGGGCGGCCGCGGTCGCGCGCCTCGTCCCGGCCCTGCATCGCGCCCTCGAGGAGGACGGGCTCCTGCCGCTGCTCATGGACCTGGAGCTGCCGCTCCTCGAGGTGCTGGCGGAGATGGAGATGACGGGGGTGCGCATCGACGTCCCGTTCCTCCAGGCGCTGTCGGCGGACTGGGACGCGACGCTGCGGCGCTTGACCTCTGAGATCCATGCGCTGGCGGGGAAGGAGTTCAACATCAACTCGCCGCGCCAGCTCGGCGAGATCCTCTTCGAGACGCTCAAGCTCGCCCCGGGCCGCAAGACCCGCAAGACCGGCGCCTGGTCCACCGACAGCGAGGTGCTCGAGGAGCTGGCGGAGCGCCACGAGCTCCCGAAGAAGCTCCTCGAGTACCGCGGGATCCAGAAACTGAAGTCGACCTACGTGGACGCGCTGCCGTTGCTCGTCCTGCCGCGCACCGGCCGGGTGCACACGTCCTTCAACCAGGCGGTGGCGGCGACCGGCCGGCTCAGCAGCAGCGACCCCAATCTCCAGAACATCCCGATCCGGACCGAACTGGGGCGGCAGATCCGGCGCGCCTTCGTCACCGACCCGGGATGGACGCTTTTGTCCGCGGACTACTCGCAGATCGAGCTGCGCATCCTGGCGCATCTCAGCGGCGACCCGGGACTGCTGGAGGCGTTCCGATCGGGCGAGGATGTCCATCGCCGCACCGCCGCCATCCTGTTCGGTGTGCTGCCCGGGCTCGTGACCTCCGACATGCGCTATCGCGCCAAGGCGGTCAATTTCGGAATCATCTATGGCATGGGTCCGCAGCGGCTGGCGCGCGACCAGGGGGTGACCGTCAAGCAGGCGGAACAGTTCATCGCCGAGTACTTCGCGCGCTTCCCGAAGGTGAAGGCCTACATCGACGCCAGCATCGCCTCGGCGGAAGGGGAGGGCCGGGTCCGCACGCTCCTGGGGCGCGTCCGTTACTTCCCTGAAATCCGCGGGGGCGACCGCAACGCCCGGCAGCAGGCGATCCGCGCCGCGGTCAACACGGCGATCCAGGGGACGGCGGCCGATCTCATCAAGAAGGCGATGATCGTGCTGGCCAGCCGCTTGAAGGAGGACGGCCGGCGCGCCCGCATGCTCCTGCAGGTCCACGACGAGCTGGTGCTCGAAGCCCCTGAAGAGGAGGCCGATGCCGTGTCGGCCCTGGTGCGCGAAGTGATGGAAGGGGCGCACCCGCTGGCGGTGCCGCTCCTGGCCGAGGTGAGGCGGGGTCCGAACTGGCTCGACCTGAAGGACGCCGCCGGCCGCTCCAAGGAATGAAATCGGCGCGGGGTGCGGCTTTCGGAGGATCGCACTGCGCGGCGCCGGGTGGTCCGAAAGCGTTGACAGGACACGTCCGGAACGTAGATTGATCCCCGGTGGACGCGGCGAAGACCGACCCGCGGCCCGGGGAGCGCGCGTGGACGGTTCCATCGACATCCTGGTGGTGGACGACGATCCGGCCATCCGCGACGTCCTCGCCGAAGGACTCGCCGAGTGGGGCTACCGCTGCGAGACCGCCGGCGACGGTCGCGCGGCCCTCGATCTCCTGAGAGCCCGCCCATTCGACCTTTTGGTCAGCGACGTGGACATGCCGCGGCTCGACGGCGTCGGTCTCCTGCGCGAAATGCGCGGCTTCGCTCCGGACACCGGCGTGATCCTGCTCACCGGGCTGCACGATCTCGACACCGCGCTGGAAGCGATCCGGATGGGCGCGAGCGACTACCTGACGAAGCCGTTCCTGCTGGCGCAGGTGCGGCTCACGGTCGAGCGCGTCCTCGAGAAGCAGCGTCTCGTGCGCGAGAACCGCGAGCACCACGAGCGGCTCGAGGCGCGCGTCGAGGAGCGCACCGCGGAGCTGCGGCGCAAGACGGCGGAGATCGAAGCGCTGTTCCGCCGGCTCGACGCCTCGTACCAGGTGACGCTCGAGGCGCTCGCGACCGCGCTCGACGCACGCGACGCCGAGACGCTCGGCCATTCGGCGCGCGTCGGCGCCTACACCGTGGCGGTGGCGCGGCGGATGGGGCTGGACGAGCCCGACCTCACCCACATTTACCGCGGGGCGCTCCTGCACGACGTCGGCAAGATCGGCATCCCCGACGCCATCCTGAGGAAGCCCGGGAAGCTCACGTCCGAGGAATGGAAGGAGATGCGCCGGCATCCCGAGATCGGCGCGCGCATCCTGCGCGGCATCGGCTTCCTCGAGGGGGCGGTCCCGATCGTCCTGTGCCACCAGGAGCGCTGGGACGGGAAGGGCTACCCGGCGCGCCTGAAGGGTGAGGAGATCCCGCTCGGCGCCCGCATCTTCGCGGTGGTGGACACCCTCGACGCCATGACCTCCGACCGGCCATACCGCAAGGCGCTTCCGTACGCGGCGGCCCGCGCCGAGATCGAGAAGTACAGCGGGCGGCAGTTCGATCCTCGCGTGGTCGAGATCTTCCTGACGATCCCCCAGGACGAGTGGGAGCGCATCCACGACCGCGTGCTCGAGGATCTGCTCGCCCGCGGCGAACGCGCCGCCTGAAGCCCGCCCCGTGCCCGGCGCTCACGGCCGGACCGGGGTCTCGTCCCCTCCGAGACCTTCGCCGAGCCATTGAGCCGCAAGGAGAGTGAGCGCCAGCACCGCCCCCGGCCAGATCGTCAGGCGCGGCGCGTCGAGGAGGTGCTGGGTCCCTTCGCGCAGCATGCCGCCCCAGGTGGCCGCCGGCGGCGGGATGCCGAGACCGAGGAAAGAGAGCCCCGCTTCGGCGACGATGACGCCGCCGAGCGCGAAGGCCGCCTGGACCGCCGCCGGAGCGGCGAGATGCGGCAGCAGGTGACGACCCAGCACGCGCCAGGGCCCGGCCCCGCCGGCGCGCGCCGCCGCCACGAAGGGCCGGCGGACGAGGCGCTGGGTCTCGCCGCGCGCCAGCCGCGCGAAGCCGACCCAGCCGAGGAGCGTGAGCGCGGCGACGAGGCTGCCGATCCCCGGGCCGCGCACGGCGATGAGACCGATCGCCAGGAGCATCCCGGGGAATGCGAGCAGGAGATCCATCAGGGCCACGAGAAACGCATCCACCGCGCCCCCCGCTGCTCCGGCCACGCCTCCGACGAGCGTCCCGGCGAGGGCTGAAAGGCCGACGACCGCGAGCGCCACCGGCAGCGACGTCCGGGCTCCGTACAGGAGGCGCGACAGCACGTCGCGTCCCAGGTCGTCGCGTCCCAGGGGATGCTCCGCGGTCGGACGCTCGATCCGCCGCGTCAGGTCCTGCGCGGCGGGGGAGTGCGGCGCGATCCACGGCGCCGCGAGTCCGGCGAGGCTCAGGAGCAGGAGCGTCACGACACCGGCCAGGAGCGCGGGTCGGCGCCACGCGTCCCGGTTCAGGCGGCCACCCTCGGATCCAGCGCCGCCCGGCCCAGGTCGCACGCCAGGTTGGCCAGCAGGTACAGGACTGCGAAGAGCAGGATGCACCCCTGCACGAGCGGGTAGTCGCGATAGGAGATGCCCCGCACCAGGAGCCGGCCGATCCCGGGCCAGGCGAAGATCGTCTCGGTGATCACGGCGCCGGTGAGAAGCGACCCGAGCTGCAGTCCGAGCGCGGTGAGCATCGGCCCTGCGGCATTGCGCAGCGCGTGTCGCACCGCGGCGGCATCCCGGCCGTGTCCGCGGGCCCGGGCGGAGAGGACGTAGGGCCGGCCGATCTCCTGCCGGAGCGCGACCGCCAGGAGGCGCGACAGGAGCGCCGCCATCGGCAGCGCAAGCGTGACCGCGGGAAGGAGGATCGCCTCGGGAACATCCGCTCCGGAGACCGGCAGCCAGCGCAGGCCGACCGCGAAAGCCAGGAGCAGCGTGGGTCCGAGCCAGAAGCTCGGAAGGGCCATTGCGGTCGAGGACGCGGCGCCGAGCAGGCGATCGAGTCCGCTCCCGGGGCGCAGTCCCGCTGCGATCCCGGCCGGCAGGCTGAGCAGGAGAGCGAACAGCACGGTGACGCCGGCGAGCGCCGCGGTCAGGGGCAGGCGCTCGGCCAGAAGGCCGCCGACCGGGTCGCCGTAGTGCAGGGAGGTCCCCAGGTCGCCGTGGGCGATGCCGCGCAGGTAGTCGACGTACTGCAGGCCGAGAGGACGGTCGAGACCGAGCCTGGTCCTCAGCGCCGCGAGATCGCTGTCGCGCGCCGCCGGACCGAGCATCGCCTGCACCGGGTCGCCAGGAACGAGGTGGAGGAACAGGAAGACGACGGTGGCGGCGCCGAGGGCGAGCGGCAGCGCGAGCAGGGCGCGACGGAAGAGATAGCCGATCAAGAGGCCGGGCTTGAGGTCGCTTTCTGCAGAAGCAGGGCCAGGTCGTGCTCGATCGTGGTCGCCGGCGTCTCGACGATGCGTCCGATTTCCCTTCCGTGGATCGACAGGACATAGGTCGGGACGAGCTCCAGTCCGACTCCTTCGAGGGAGCGGGCCGGCTCCTTCTTGGAACGGTCCACCGCCAGGTAGCGCACCCTCAGGTTCGGCGCCTGTGCCGCGTCGATGGTCTTCAGGAAGTGCGGCACGCCGAGCCGGCTGTCGCTGCACCAGGATCCGAAGTAAACGATGACGTGAGAGCCCGGCGGAGCCTGCTTCACGACGGCGACGTCCTCCCGTGCCGGCTGGTACTCGTCGTACCCGCGCCGCCATTCGGGCGAGATGTCGAGGATCGTCGCCGCCTCGGTGCGGCCGAGAAGCATCTCCCCGGTGGTGTCGGCGACGGCGCGGCCGCCCGGTGCCGGCAGCGCGAGGAGCAGCAGGAGAGCGGCAAAGGCGGCCCAGCGCCACCTCGAGGGACGCTTTTCCGCAACATCAGCGAAACGTTTGACGGCGGCCATGGCGGCGTCCATCATCGAGGCAGCCGAGCGCCGCTGTCAAACGGGGCGCGGGCGGCGGCCCCGAATCCTTGACCGACCGATCCGCGTCTGTTAAATTCACCGGCCCCGAGGAGAGAGCCTGCCGATGCGCGTGCCCGAAAAGAAGCTCCGGATGGCGATGGCCGCCGTCCTTCTGTTCCTGAGCGCCGCCGCCCTGCCGCCGAGCGCCGCCCCGGCCCCGGCCGGCGAGGACGCCGACCCCGGGTCGCCGCCGGCCGCCGTGAAGGATCCGATGCTGGCGCGCATCCTGGAACAGTGGGACAAGCGGCAGCAGGAGACCACGACGCTCGTCGCCACGTTCACCGAGCGCAAGGAGCTGAATCTCCTGGCCAAGCCGGTGGTCTCGAAAGGGGAGTTCTTCTACGCCCGCCCGAACCGGGTGCGCTGGGAGTACAACGAGCCGGAGCACAAGGTCTTCGTCATCACCGAGGACCTCTACACCGCCTATTACCCGGCCCTCAAGCGCGCCGAGGAGGTGCCGATCAAGAAGTTCGTCGGCAAGCGCCTGTTCCGCTTCCTCGGGGTGGGGCAGAAGATCGGCGACCTGGCCCAGTACTACGACTTCAGCCTGGCGCCGCAGAGCGACGTGAAAGGCACGCACCTGCTCCGGCTGACGCCGCGCAAGCGCACCGTCCGCGACCGCGTCTCGGAGATGAAAATCTGGGTGGACGACACCACCTTCCTGCCGCGGCAGCTGCAATACGTCGAGTCGGACGGCGACACGACCCTCCTCACCTTCGAGGGGATGCAGTCCAACGTGGACGTGGCGGAGAGCCGCTTCAAGGTCGACCTGCCGGGCGACGTGGCGGTGTCGCAGACCTTCAACGGCTTCGCGCTGGGGCAGCAGAGCTTCTAGGTCACTGCGCCCGCACGATCGGCCGGAAGGTGCCGCGGTCGTTCTTGTTCAGGCGCACCGAATCCCGCACGTTGATCGACAGGCTGACGAAACTGGTCTGGCCGGGATCGACGGTCACGTTGAGCGGAACGTCCACCGTCCCGGATTCGACGTCGAGCTGGTTGGTCCCGCCGTCCCGCAGCGACACGCTGGCGCCGGTGAACTGCAGCTCGATCCGGTTGTAATCGGCCGCCGCCACCGGCCCTGCCGCGAGCGTCATCGTGTTCCCCTGCAGCGAGAGCAGATCGATCGTCACCGGGCCGCCGAGGAGGGGTGTGGGCCCGAGTGCGCTGACTCCGGGCGCCCCCGATCCCTCGTCGGGGAAGGCGATCGCCTGGGAGATCGTCACGTTGACCGAGCCGATGTCCTCGAACTCGTCCCCGCCGAAACCGGTGCCGCTCAGCATCACCTGGACGGCCCCGGCCGCGACTCCCGGCGGGGGGCCTGCGGCGGCCGGACCCTGGGTTTCGCCCTTGAGGCCGCAGGCCAGCGGCACGATGGCGAGGGAGACGAGCAGGAGGTGACGGACCGGGCGGGACGGGAGCATGGATCACGCCTCCACGGCCCACCACCCCGGCGGACGTCAAGCACTGTAGCACCGCGGAAACGAAAGGTCCGGTCCCCGACGGCGTTCTGCGGGATCTCAGGGATGCGGAACCGGGGTCACCACGGGTCGCAGGATGAGCGTGTCCGTCGCGGTCGCGTTGACCTGCACGGAGGCGCCGGCGTCGAAGTCGAGCGTCATCGGGTTCACCGTGTCGGCGGCGACATGAAAGCGGATCGGGATGTCCACCTTCCCCGACTCGATCTTGAGGGGCGCGGTCGTGCCGTCCTTGTAGGTCAGCGTCGCCTCCGAGACCACCAGCCGGATGCGGTTGTAATCGCCGGCCGGGACCTCGCCCGATGCGAGCAGGTCCGTCGCGCCGTCCGTCAGCGTCAGCAGATCGAAGGTCTCCGGGTGGGTGACCAGCTCGATGGGCCCGCGGGGATCGACCGTCGGCATGTCCGACTCATCGTCGCCGGGATAGACGACAACGTCGGTGATGGTCACCTCGACCTTCTCCACGGTCGTCAGGTCGATGGGCGCGTCGGTGATGTGAATCTGGATGGTCCCGGTGCCGGCATGGACCGAAGCGGATCCGGAGCTGCAGGCGAGCGCGAGCGCGAGACAGGCAGCGAGCAGGACGGGACGGACAGCCGATGAAACGGTCATGAGGCCCACCTCCACAACCCCCTGAAAGATGCTCCGATCGTAGCACCGGGCAACGAATTTCCCGCGTCCAGGGCCAAAAAAAACCGCCCCGCGGCGCGCGCCACGGGGCGGTCGGTTGGTGCTTGTGGTCGGCCGAAGAGCGGCCGGCCGGGGAGGCCTCAGTACATGTCGCCGCCCATGCCGCGCGGCCCGGCCGGGGCCGCCTTCTCCTTCTCAGGCAGCTCGTGCACCAGCGCCTCGGTCGTGAGCATCAGACCGGCGATGCTGGCGGCGTTCTGCAGGGCGGTGCGGGTGACCTTGGTCGGGTCGATGATGCCGGCCTCGAACATGTCCACCCATTTGCCGCTGTAGGCGTCGAAGCCGCGGGACGCCTTCTCCTCCTGCTTCGCCTGGTTGACGATGATGGAGCCCTCGAACCCGGCGTTGCCGGAGATCTGGCGGAGCGGCTCCTCCAGGGCCCGGCGCACGATGTTGATGCCGGACTGGATGTCCTCCGACTTCTCCTTCAGCTTGTCCACCGCCGGCACCGCGCGCAGGAGCGCCACGCCGCCGCCGGGGACGATCCCCTCCTCGACGGCCGCCTTGGTGGCGTGCATGGCATCCTCGACGCGGGCCTTCTTCTCCTTCATCTCGGTCTCGGTGGCCGCGCCGACCTTGATGATCGCGACGCCGCCCACGAGCTTGGCGAGCCGCTCCTGCAGCTTCTCGCGGTCGTAGTCCGAGGTGGTCTCCTCGATCTGCGCCCGGATCTGCTTGACGCGCCCCTCGACGTCGGAGCGCTTGCCCTTGCCCTCGACGAGGGTGGTGTTGTCCTTGTCGGCGGTGATCTTCTTGGCCTGGCCGAGGTCCTCGATCTTGATGTTCTCCAGCTTGATGCCGAGGTCCTCGGTGATGCACTTGCCGCCGGTCAGGATGGCGATGTCCTCGAGCATCGCCTTGCGGCGATCCCCGAAGCCCGGCGCCTTGACGCCGCAGACCTGCAGCGTGCCGCGCAGCTTGTTGACCACGAGCGTGGCCAGCGCCTCACCCTCGACGTCCTCGGCGATGATGAGGAGCGGACGCCCGCCCTTCGCGACCTGCTCCAGGAGCGGCAGCAGCTCGCGCATGTTGCTGATCTTCTTCTCGTGGATCAGGATGTAGGCGTTCTCCAGAACGCACTCCATCCGCTCCGCGTCGGTCACGAAGTAGGGGCTGAGGTAGCCGCGGTCGAACTGCATCCCCTCGACGATCTCGAGGGAGGTCTCCATGCCGCGCGCCTCCTCGACCGTGATGACGCCGTCCTTGCCGACCTTCTCCATCGCCTGCGCGATGATCTCGCCGATGGTCTCGTCGTTGTTCGCGGAGATGGTGCCGACCTGCGCGATCGACTTGCCGCCGACCGTGCGGGACAGCTTCTTGATCTCCTCGACCGCCTTCTCGACCGCCCGATCGATCCCCTTCTTGAGGTCCATCGGGTTGGCGCCCGCGGTGACCGCCTTGACGCCCTCGCGGTAGATCGCCTGGGCGAGCACGGTGGCCGTCGTGGTGCCGTCGCCGGCGACGTCCGAGGTCTTGCTCGCGACCTCGCGCACCAGCTGGGCGCCCATGTTCTCGCGCGGATCCTCGAGCTCGATCTCCTTCGCGACCGTGACGCCGTCCTTGGTGCTGGTCGGGGAGCCGAACTTCTTCTCGAGAACCACGTTGCGGCCACGCGGACCGAGGGTGACCTTCACCGCGTCCGCCAGCTTGTTCACGCCGCGGAGGATCGCCTGCCGGCACTCCTCCGAATAGATGATTTCCTTGGCAGCCATGTTTCGTTCGCCTCCCTTAGCTGACGATGCCGAGGATCTCGTCCTCGCGCAGGATGACGTGCTCGATGTCGTCGATCTTGACCTCGGTCCCGGAGTACTTGCCCACGAGGACCCGGTCGCCCGCCTTCACTTCCATCGGAATGCGCTTGCCGTTCTCGTCCAGGCGCCCCGCGCCCACCGAGACGACCTTCCCCTCCAGCGGCTTCTCTTTCGCGGTGTCCGGGATGATGATGCCGCCCTTCATCTTCTCTTCGGCTTCCATCCGGCGGACCAGAACGCGGTCGTTGAGTGGCTTTACCTTCATCGGAATGTCCTCCTCCTTTCTGTTCTTTGGGGTGTCGGACGGATGCTGTTAGCACTCTCGCCCAACGAGTGCTAATACTACCGGCGACAATTCTGACTGTCAAGTCAGGCTTGGCTGGACTTGCGGGACCCCTTGGGGGACCTATGATTTCGGCGGGGCGCAAAGACGGGCCCCGATCCTTATGACGGTTCCCCGCGGCTCGTTCGAGGATCTGACTCCCGGAGCTCTGGAGGCCAGGCTCAGGGAGCTCGCGGACCGTCTGGCCGGGGCGGCCGCATTCGATGACCTGGACGTTCGACACCTCCTCGACCTCCTGACCCGCCGGACCCCGCTTCTCAGGCACGAATACGACCATGGGACGCTCGACCGTGTTCTCTCGGGCGACCCCCGTCCCGCCGCATGGCTGCTGCCCGCGGGCCAGTCCAACGAGGCGACCCGCGATGCCGCGGCGCTGAGGGTCTGGAGCGTCCCCGAGGCGCTCCGCTCCTGCGGCGACAAGTGTCTCTACGACGTCGGGGTCGCCGGGCGAACGACGTATCGCGGCCTTCAGCTGCAGGAGATCGGCCCGCGCTCCTATGACCTGGCGGGACAGGTGCTGAGCCTGCTCTCCGACGATCGCATGCTGCGCGAGCATTTCGAGCGCAACCGCCTCGGCCGGCTTCCGCTCGACGAGGAGGTGCTGTTCCTGCGGCAGTGCGCCACCCGGTTCGACCTGTACGCGCGCATCCTGCAGGCGTGGCGCGAGTCCGAGGCCGCGCCGTCCCTTGCGGGCGGCGAAGCCCGGGTCGCGCTGCCGCCCGCCGCGAACCCGCCGGTCGTCTCAGGCGGGGCGCTCGCGCCGGTCCCGGCCCGCCGTCCCCGCCCCGCTCGCGGACCGGAGCGCCCGGACCCGCGCCCGGCGCCGGACCCGCGGCCCCGGCCCGTCGCCGTCCAGGCCGACGAGGAAGGCCCGGACACGGACCGGGACACCCGGCTGGCGCGCTTCGAGCGCACGCTGCTGCTGCGCACACTCGATCTCGACCAGCTCCGGCAGGACCTGAGCGAGGACGTCGTCGACCAGGACGAGGCGGTGCACCGCCTGTGCGACGACCTGAGCGTCTTCGCGGCCGGCATGCGCGACCGCCAGCGCCCCCTCAGTTATTTCCTGGTGGGACCGACCGGGGTGGGGAAGAACCATCTCATGGAGTCGCTGGCGCGGCGGCTCGAGGCCGCCTGGGAGTGCGAGGTCCCGACCCTGCTCCTCGAGGGGCCGCAGTACGCCTACCCCTCCGACGTCAACGAGCTCAAGGGAGCGACGCGCGGCTTCATCCGCAGCGACGAGGAGGGGCTGCTCGCCGAGTTCCACGATCGCGCCCGGCGGGCGCCCCTGTCGGTGCTGCTGGTGGACGAGGTGGAGAAGGCCCATCCGCAGCTGATGCGGTTCTTCCTGTCGCTCATGGATCGCGGCTCGACCATGGACAATCGCGGACGCGTCCTGAAGTTCCCGGCGACGCTGCTCGCCTTCACCTCGAACGCCGGCTACAGCGAGATCGAGATGCGCCAGGCGCCCATCGGCTACGCCGCGGGCGGATCGGGACGGCGCCGCGACGCGGCGCGCGCCCTGCGGCGCGGCCTGGCGCCCGAGTTCCTGGCCCGGCTCCAGGTGATCCACTTCCATCCCCTCGGGCGCGCCTCGGCAGGTCGCATCCTCGACCTCGAGATCGGCCGGCTCGCCGAGCGGTTCCAGAAGCGCCACGGCGTCTGCCTGGAGGTGCGCCCGGCGGCCCGGCAGGCGCTCCTCGCGCAGGGGTTCACGCCCGAGGAGGGCGCGCGCAACCTCGTCGGTCGCGTCGATCGCGTCTGCAACGTCGAGGTGCAGATTCGCCTGCGGCCGGCGGGTCTGTCGATGACCGACGGGCGCCGCCGGCTGATCCGGCTGATTCGCGCGGCGCGGCGCGGCGAGCGGGCGGTCGACCTCGAAGCGCTGTCCGGCATGGTCGAGGCCGAGCTCAAGCCCGAGCGGAGCGGCCGCCGGCTGGTCATCGACTACCGGCGGGACAAGTTCGTCTATCGCGAAGGGGCGGCGTGAAGGCGCAGCAGATCCCCCTCGTGCCCGCCCTCCAGTCGATCATCGAGCGCACCTACGGCCTGCAGCCCCTCGTCGGCGACGTGGCTCCTTACCTGATCGGCGACGCGGGGCTTCGCGCGATGGCGCGCACCGGAGCCGGCACGGCGGCCGAGCCGGGTCGCCCGCGCCTGCTGTTGCGACCGGAAGGGGAGGGAGTCCGGGCGGTCATCTACTATCCCGACGCGCTGGTGGCCCACCTGGAGCGGCACGATCCGCGGCGCGGGCTCGACGACCGCAACATCGACGCCTTCGCCATGCTCGTCGAGGAGCTCGACCATCTCCTGACCGTGGCCAGCCGTCTCGCCTCCGGCCGCCCGCTGCGGCTCCTGGAGCTCGAGATGCACGCGCTCGTCACCAAGTACCTCGTGGTGCTGCACCTGCTCGGGCGCCTGACGGGACGCCGGCGCGTCTCGGAGTTCCACCGGGCCTGGACGAAGCATCACCTGTTCGAGAAATACGCCGACGGCGGCGACTCCGAATCGGATCGCTACCTCGAGGCGGCGCGCCTGGCGTCGCGCTACGTCCGCTGGCTCGATGGCCTGACGACGGGGGTGCGGCAGGCCGAGCTGCGGCGGTTCCACGCGCGGCCCTTCGCCGAGCAGACCCGCCGCATCGCGCTGGCCGGCTGAAGCGCCTTCACGAACTCGTTTACTGGGAGACGGTCGGCTTCGGGGCCCGTGGCAGCGCCGCGAGCTGCTGCGCCTCGGGGAACAGCTCGATGGCGCGCTGCATCTGCTTGTCGATCTCCATCGACACGCGATAGCCCTCTTCCATGCCCCACAGCGTCGAGGAGATCGCCTGGCGGATCTCGGCGCGCAGCCGGTCGCGGTCGGTGTCCACCTCGCTCTTGGTCCAGGTCACCTTGCGGCGGTCGAGGAAGGACAGGAAGTCGTCCACCATCTCGGGCGTCACGTCGAACCCCTTCGCCAGCCCCTTGTGGTGGGTGTTGTAATCCACCGCGAAATTGAAGAAGGCCTGGTTGCGCTGCAGCGTGTCGATGAACTTCGAGGTCGCCTCGCGGTCCACCAGGACGTCGGGGCGGATGCCACCGCCGCCGTACACGGTGCGGCCGGCGTCGGTCTGTCGCACTTCGCCGTGCGGCGGCTCGGCGGCGTCGCTGTCCTCGTAGGACAGGTAGTCCTCGAGGGAGTTGTAATCGCGCTGGATCAGCCGGCCGCTCGGCGTGTAGTAGCGCGCCGTCGTGAGCGCCAGCGCCGTCCCCTGGCTGAGCGGGTAGACCGTCTGCACCAGTCCCTTCCCCCAGGTCGGCTTGCCGACGATGAGGGCGCGGTCGTGATCCTGCAGCGCGCCCGAGACGATCTCCGAGGCGCTGGCGCTGAACTTGTCCACCAGGACGACGAGCGGCAGGTCGGGGTGGCGGCCGCCGCCGGAGGCGCGGTATTCCATGTCCGACCCGCGGATGCGCCCCTGCGTGTAGACGACCATCTGGCCCTTGCGCAGGAACTGGTCGGAGACCCGCACCGCCTGCTCGAGAAGACCCCCGGGGTTGCGACGCAGGTCGAGGACGAGCTGCGTCATGCCCTCGCGCCGCAGCGCCTGGATCTTCTCCTCCATCTCGCGCTCGGTCGTGCGGGTGAAGTTCTCGATCTTGATGTAGCCGACGCCGGGGCGCGCCATGAAAGCGTAGCGGATGCTGTAGGTCGGGATGTCGTCGCGCGTGAGCGTGAAGTGCAGCGGCTCCTCGTCCCCGGGGCGCGTCACCGTGATGGTGACCTGCGTCCCCTTCGGTCCCTTGAGGCGGCGCAGCGCCTCGTCGATGGCCATGTCGAGGGTGTCGGTCCCCTCAATCTGCGAAATGATGTCGCCGGCGCGGATGCCGGCGTTCCAGGCCGGCGTTCCGTCGAGGGGCGAGATGACCGTGAGGGGCTTGTCGTGCCCCGGCTTGGAGATGACGATGCCGAGCCCCGAGAAGGAGCCCTGCTGCTCCTCCAGCATGTGCTTGTAGTCGTCGGCGTCGAGGTAGTTGGTGTGCGGGTCGAGGGTCCGGACCATCCCGCGGATGGCCCCCTCGATCACAGCCTGGGAATCGACGTTGCCGGCGGCCCGGGACTGGACCACCGAGAGGAGCTGGGTGAAGGTGCCGACCGGATCCCCCCCCCGCTCGGGGAGCGCCAGGGATCGGCCGCCGAGAAGCCCGCCCGCCAGTCCTCCGGAAAGGACAAAAACGACCCCGGTCAGGATGGAACGACGGCTCACTCGACCTCCATTTGCTCCGCGGAATTATAGGGCGACGATCGCGCCTGCACAAGGAAGGAATCAGGGTTTTCCGGGGAGTGCTAAGATGCGGCGCATGTTCGGGTCGATCGGAGGTCCGGAGCTTCTGCTTATTTTCGTCGTGGCCCTGCTCATCTTCGGGCCGCGCAAGCTCCCGGAGCTCGGAAAATCGCTGGGGAAGGGACTGGCGGAATTCCGTCGGGCCGCGAACGACCTGCGGGACTCACTGGAGACCGAGGTTGCGCGCGAAGGGACCCCCGCGCCGGCGCCCTCGCTTCCAGCCGCGGGCACGGCCCCTCCCGGGACCCTCGAATCGACCGGCACGAGCGAGGCCGCCTCCGACCCCGTCCCCGCCGCCGTCCCGGCGGCCGTCGATGCCCGAGAGCCAGAAGAGCCCCAGCCAACCCACTGACCTCCCGGTCATGGGGTTTCTCGATCACCTCGACGAGCTGCGGCGTCGTCTGCTCTACAGCCTCGCGGCCATCGCCCTCGCTTTCGCGCTGGCGCTGACCCAGGCCCGGGCCATCCTGGAGTACTGCCTCAGGCCGATCCGCCCCTTCCTCGGGGAGCAGAAGCCGGTCTTCCTCGACCTCACCGAGCCCTTCGTCCTCTACATGAAGGTCGGGTTCCTCGCCTCGATGTTCCTGTCGGCCCCGTTCGTCCTGTACCAGCTGTGGGCCTTCATCGCCCCGGGGTTGTATGCGCGCGAGCGGCGCATGGCGTTTCCCTTCGTCCTCTTCGCGACGGTGTTCTTCGTGCTGGGCGGAGCGTTCGGCTATTTCATCGGCTTTCCGTCGGCGGCCCGCTTCCTGCTGTCGATCGCCGGAGACTTCCAGCCGAATCTGCGCATCAGCAGCCTGTTCACCTTCGAGAGCCGCATCATCCTGGGCATGGGGCTGGTGTTCGAGCTGCCGACGGTCATCTACTTCCTGGCGCGACTGGGCCTGGTGACGCCGCGATTCCTCTGGCGCCGGTTCAACTACGCCATCCTGATCATCTTCATCGTCGCCGCGGTGGTCACGCCGACGCCGGACGTCGTGACCCAGTGCCTGTTCGCCGCTCCGATGATCGGGCTCTATCTCATCAGCATCCTGGTCGCGCACGTCTTCGGCCGGCCGCGCCGCGTGGAAGCGCCGCGCCGGGCGGAGACCACTGCCGCGCCGTGACCGGCCTCGATCTGCCCGGCTACGAAACGCTGCGATCGGCGCAACGCCTCTGGCGTGTCCGGCCCGGGCTCGCGGCACCGCTCGCGGCTTCGCCGGCGGCGGCGCTCCTGGAAGGCGAGCCCCCGCCGCCGGGTCCGCCCGGCACCGGCCGGGGAACGGTGATGACCCTCGTGCTCGCCGGACGCGCCGCGTACGCCAAGCGGGGGCGGCACGGAGGGCTGGTCGGGTCGCTTCTGGGGGACCTGTTCTGGCGCGATGGCCGGGCACGTCGCGCCGTCGAGGCGGCGGAACGGCTCCGCTCCGCAGGGGTGGCCACACCGGAGGTTCTCGCCGCCGGTTGCCGCGCCGTCCACGGCCCTTTGTGGACCTATGTCCTGGTCACCGAGGCCATCCCGCGCGGCGCCAGCCTGCAGGCGCTTCTCGGAGAGCAGCCTCTGGCGCGCCGGCGCCGCCGCCTGGCGCGTGGCGCCGGCAGGTGCGTGCGGGCGCTGCACGACGCCGGCTTCGTGCACGCCGATCTCAACCTCGGCAATCTCGTGGTCGCGGACGGCGGCGAGGCCGTGTCTCCGACAGGTGCAAGCGAAGTGCATGTCATCGACCTGGAAGGAGGCCGGTTCAGAAAGACGGTGAACCTCGGCGCGCGGCGCAGGAACCTGAAGCGCCTGCTGCGCTCCTACGAGAAGTGGATCGCGCCCGCGAGCCCGCTCGATCGCCGGGATGGTTTCGCTTTCCTGCGGGCCTACTGCGGAACCGACCAGGCGATGTTCCGGAGCCTGCTGGGCGATCTCGGGGGTGCCGCGGGCTTCCGCCTGCACCGGCTGGTGTGGCGTCGCGGACGGGCGATGGCTGGCCTCTAGCCCACGCTCATCAAGCGCAGCGCCGCCGCCTCCACCTCGTCCAGCCCGATTTCCTCGATGCAGAACGGCTTCCCCGAGGGAGCGGGTGGGCACTCGTGAAAGAAATCCTGCCGGCACGGCGCACACGGATAGTCCCGTCCGATCGTTTCGACGCGACCGGCGCGGCCGCGCGGGCCGGTGTTGCGCGGCAGCCCTGGACCGAAGAGCCCGATCGTCGGGACATCGAGCGCCGCCGCCAGGTGCATCGGACCGCTGTCGTTACCCACGAACAGCCGGCAGCGCGCCAGGAGCGCGGCCGCCTGGCGCAGCCCCGGCGCTTCCGCGGGGGCGATGAAATCACCAGGCTCCAGGAGGGCGTGAACCTGCCGCACCACCGGCTCTTCGCCCGGACCGCCCAGAAGAACGAAGCGCGCACCCAGGCGTGCCCTGAGTCGTCGTGCCAGCTCGGCGAAGCGCTCGGCGTGCCACGCGCGCGGCGTTTTTGAAGCTCCGGCATGGAGCGCCACCAGCGGAATCCCATCCGCGAATCCGCGCTGGCGGAGGACTTCCTCGGCGAAGGCGCGCTCGGCGGTGCCGAGATGGAACACCGGGACGGGATCGATCTCCGTGCAGCCGACGGCGCGGGCGAGGTCGAGAAAGGCGTCGAGGTGATGGCGCTCGCGCGGCGGGGGGGGAAGCGGGTGCGTCAGCAGCAGGCTCCGCGCGTCGGTCGCGTAGCCGACCCGGATCCGGGCGCGCGCGAGCCACGCCAGGAGCGCCGCATCGAACGCCTTCTGGAAGAGAACCGCCAGATCCACGGGTCCGCCCGCGCGCAGGCGGCGCGCCAGGGTGAGCCGTCCGCCCGCCCCGCGATGCGCCCCGTCGGGGTCGTATTCGATGAGCTCGTCGTAGAAAGGGTTTCCCGCCAGGGCCTCGAGCACCCAGGGCTTGGCGACGATGGCAATGGACGCGCCGGGGAAGCGCCGACGCAGGGCGCGCACGGCCGGGGAGATCATGACAACATCTCCGATCCAGTTGTTGGCGCGGACCAGGACGCGGCGTGTCCGCTCCGGATCGATCGGGACCGTCATCGTCCGCTCGCTTCCAGGACGCGCAGCGCGGCGGCACAGACCGTCTCGGGAGCGAGCCGCGCGAGCTCGCGGTCCGGTGCGACCAGCACGAGGTGTCCCGGTCCGACCGGCGCGTTCAGCCGCGGATCGGTCGGCCCGAACAGCGCCACGACGGGACATCCCACGGCCCAGGCGAGGTGCATCGGGCCGGTATCGGCGCCGACGAACAGGGCCGAGCGGCGCAGGAGTGCCGCAAGAACCGGAAGGCTCGTCGGCGGCGCCCGTCGCGCGCGGCCGTCGCTCTGCCGTTCGATCCCGGCCGCGAGGTCTTCTTCGCCCGGGCCCCAGACGACGACCGGGGTTCGACCCGCGTCGGCGAGCAGGATCGCCAGGCGGCTCCACGCGGCCGCCGGCCAGCGCTTGTAGTCCTGCCGGCGGCTCGCGCCGGGGCAGAGCACGATCGGCGCGCCGCGCGTCGAACCCAGGCCCGCGAGGATCCGACCGGCTTCCTCCGCCTCGTCCTCTTGCTCCCGGAACGCCGCCGTCACCGGTCCATCCGGTGCTCCGAGCAGGGCCGCCATCTCGAGATTGCGGTCAACCCGGTTGAGGTAGGGCGAGCTGGGCCGCGCCCACTCTCCGGCGAAGAGGAAGCTGCCTTCGCGCGCGTGCGTTGGACCGAAGCTCACGCGGCGCTGCGCTCCCGTGAGGAAGGCGACGACCGCGCTCTTGAGCGAGGCTTGAAGGTCGATGGCCACGTCGTAACGTTCCGCCGCGAGGCGTCGTCTCAGCGCCTTCGCCAGCGTCAGCAGCCGCGCGGGGTGCCGTCCCGCCTCACGCAGCTCCCGGCGCGACAGCACGACCACGTCGTCGAGGTCGGGGTGTCCCTGGAGGAGCGGGGCCGACAGGTCCTCGACGATCCACGCGAAGCGGGCGCGCGGAAAGGCCATCCGGAGACGATGGACGGCCGGCAGCGCACGGATGACGTCTCCGACGGCGCCCAGCCTCACGACGACGATGCGATCCTGGGGCCGGAGTGGGGCGACGGGACGCTCCATGAGCGGCGGGATGTTAGCAGGCCTGTCGGGTTCCGCGGCCGGATCCCCGGCGCCGCCCCGGCGCTCGGTTTGACAGGATTTTTCAGCGGGTGCTATAAGCGCTGTCGCTCCGGAGGTCCCTTGCCGATCGATCCGAAACTGCTCGAAATCCTCGCGTGTCCCGCGTGCCGGACCGAGGTGACGCCCACCCCGGACGGCGCCGGGCTGCGCTGCGCCTCATGCGGCCGGCGCTATCCGATCGTCGACGACATTCCGGTGATGCTGGTCGAAGAGGCCACGATCGAGCCGGAGGACCGGAGGGGCGCCTGAGCCGCCCGGCGCCGTCCGGCGTCCGGATCCCGCTCGCGAGAGCCCGGGAGCTCGTCACCCGCTTCGCGCAGGGGCGCGTCGCGGTGGTCGGCGATCTCATGATCGACCGCTTCATCTGGGGCAGCGTCTCCCGCATCTCCCCGGAGGCGCCGGTTCCCATCGTCCGCGAGGAACGCCGCAGCGCGTCGCTCGGGGGCGCCGGGAACGTGGCGCGCAACGCCGTCGTGCTCGGCGGCGCGGCGATGCTGGCCGGTCTGGTGGGTGAGGACGCCGACGGGCGGGACCTCCGCGATCTCTGTGACGGGGCGGGCCTCTCGCCGGAAGGAATCCTGGCCGTGTCGGGTCGCCCGACGACGGTCAAGACCCGCATCGTGGCCCACCACCAGCACGTGGTCCGCTTCGATCGTGAGGAGGACGCCCCGGTCGAGGCCGGCGTGACGGCCGGGCTTTTGCGCAAGGCCCTGGCCATGCTGGAAAAGACCCAGGCCCTCATCGTCTCCGACTACGACAAGGGGGCCATTGCGCCGGCGCTCCTGAAGCCCCTGCTCGATGAGGCGTCGCGCCGCCGCATCCCGGTCGTGGTCGATCCCAAGACGCGCCTGATGGACCACTACCGGCCGGCGACGGTGGTCACGCCCAACGCGCGTGAAACGGCCGAGGCCTGGGGAAAGCCGATCCGCACCGACGCGGATCTGGAGGCGGCCGGCCGGGCCCTGCAGAAGCGCCTGGGTTCTCCCTGGCTGCTGATCACGCGGGGTGAGCGGGGCATGCTCCTCCTGCCCGGCGAGGGGGATCCGGTGACGGTCCCGGCGCGGGCGCGCGAGGTGTTCGACGTCAGCGGAGCGGGGGATACCGTGGTGGCGACGCTGGCCCTGGCCCTGGCCGCGGGCGCCTCGATGGTCGAAGCGGTCGTCCTCGCGAATCACGCCGCCGGGGTCGTGGTCGGAAAGCTGGGGACGGCGGCCGTGAGCCGCGAAGAGCTCCTGGACTCGGTCGGCGGGGAGGACTCAGTCGCGAACTGAGCCGCGCTGCACGATGCCCAGCGTCTGCGCCGCCCAGAGGAACCGGCAGATCTCGAAGTCGGCGACCGGAGAGAGCCGGCAGAGATCCTTCAGCAGGACCGGCTGTTCGCAGTGCGACAGCAGGTTCCATTCCTCCAGCGACAGGGTCATGTCCTTCACCAGGGGTTCGAGGCGCTCGGTCGTCTTGTAGGTCGCTTCGAGCGGTCCCACCGCCTCCCAGATGCGTCCCCAGCTGTCGATGGTGCGGATTCCCTCGAGGATGAGGTCGCCCGGGCTGAGCTTCAGCGTGATGACCTCGTCCGTGGGAAGCGCTCCAGGAGCGTACCGGTAGCTGCCGCGCGTCCAGAGGAAGAGGCTGTGGATGATCGAGCGGACCTGCACGCGCACTCCTTCCACGAGCTCGTGCGGCTGGATCAGCCCCTGCTCGACCAGCACTGTCCCGAGCCTTTTCCCGGACTTGACCGACACCTCGACCGCGTTCATCAGGCCATCGAGAGAGACCTGGCTCGTCTTGAAGAGGACCTGGCCGAGCCGGTCGTCCCGGTCGCTCGAGGTGGCGAAGATGGGCCGTCCGTCCCGGACGTAGATGGTCTTTTCGCTGGTGTCACCGGTCAGGGTCAGGACCCCGGTGTCGGCCCGTTTGAGGATGGAATAGAGGAGGGCGGGGAACGTTGCGCTCGACAGGATCCCTTCGCGAACGTGGGACTTGGCAGCGAGCATGGACCCTTCTCCCCGGGGCCGGAAGGTAGGGACCCCCGGGCCGGGAGTCAAGCCTGAGCCCGGCCGTTGAGGATACCGACAGGGAGATGCTGCACTCGCCCCGCGATGGAGTTACAATCCTTTCTTGACAGGGCGGGCCCATCACCGCACCCTCTCGGGCAATTCGCCCCGATCCCCTGGCCGGTGGATCGGAGGCAGGTGGTCCGGAATTCGCCCGAGGGCAGCGGAGGTCGATGACCATGGAACTTGAAGGCGAAATTCGAGGCAGCCAACGGCTGGGGAACTACCTGCGCAGGCTGCGCACCGGCTACGGGCTCTCTCTCAGGCGGGTGGAGGACAAGGCCAGGCAGGAGGGAGGGGAGATCGACAACTCCCAGTTGTCGCGCTACGAACGCGGGATCTGCTACCCGTCGTTCGACAAGCTGTGCCTGCTGGCCAACATCTTCAACGTGTCGATCCAGAACTTCTCCGATCTCCTGGAGCTCGAGAAGGTCGAGCCCTTCGAGCCGGCCGAGGCCGCCAGCTACGAGGCGCTGAGGTCGGAGGGAAACCAGGAGTGGGAGCAGGGGAATTTCGCCCGTGCCTACTCGGTCTACGAGAAGGCGCTGGCGCGGCTGGAATCCGGGGCCGAGGAATCGGTCGCGCCGGACGTCCTGGCGCGGGCCCGGTTCAACCTGGCCCGATCGCTCCTGAGGATGGGGAAGATCAGCCTGGCCGAGACCGAGCTGCGCATCATTCTCCGCCGTCACCGTGAAATCCAGCCGGAGACCACGGCGCTCGTGCTCCTGTGCCTCGCCGACGCCCACGCCGACAAGGGAGACGCCTACCTGGCGGTGCTCGAGGCGGAGAAGAGCCTGGACATCGCCCGCACCGCCGGCAACCTGGAATACGAAGGGTACGCCCTCCACCGGGTCGCCCGGATCCAGTTCGAGCAGGGCGAGTTCGAGAAGGCCCTCGAGAGCTTCCGCGAGGCCCGCACCCGGCTCGAGCCGGTGGTCACGAAGCACGATCTCACCCTCATCCGCACCAACATCGGTCTCTGCCACGCCCGCGTCGGGAAGGTGGAGCGGGGCCTGCGCGAGCTTTCGGAGGCGCTGCAGGTCGCCCAGCGTGAGGGGTACCGGCGCTGCGCCTCTTACGCCCTCCTCTACATGGGGCAGGTGCACGAGCTGAGGCGCGACGAGAAGAAGGCCCGCGACCTGTTCGAGCAGGCCGAGATGATGGCTCACGGCGGCGAGGAGCGCTACGTGGACATCCTCTTCCAGACCGCCTATCACCTCTGGGACATGGCGCGGTCGGCCGGCAACCAGGTGCAGGAAAAGGTCTACTTCGGCCGGCTCAAGTTCCTGCGGCCGCAGCTGGACCGTCGCTTCGCCGAGGTGGAGCAGTTCGATCGCTTCATCGAAAGCGGGAAGGGCGTGGTGCACGCATGAAGCGCTTCGTCGGGGCCGTTTTCGCGGTCGTTCTGCTGGCGCCGGCTCTCGCCCGCGCCGAAGTCTCGGTGCAGGTCAACGGCGCCGGGAAGGTCGTCCGGGTCGTCACCCTCACGAAAGGGGACCGGATCTGGCGGCAGGTGCGCGGCCACGTGCCGGCGGCGCAGCTCCTCAATCCGCTCGGCGACACCTACGGTGACCTCGCTCCCGTCATCGCGACCAATCCCAAGACCGGGCAGCCGTGGGCCATCTGGCCGCAGAACGACGGCAACCGCAAGCGCCTGGTCATGTCCGCGTTCAACGGCTTCGCCTGGACGGACGCGACACGCATCGCGCGGAGCGATCTGATGGGGTACGACCAGACCGAGCCGCGGCTCCTGTTCGACGTCTCCGGCGTGCCCTACGTTTTCTACACCGAGGGGGCGCGCGATGGACGCGTCCTTTTCGTGACCATGGCGCGCGGGGTCTGGACGGCGCCGCTGCGACTGAGCGAGGAGAACATCGACAGCCGGTCGCCGCTCGCGCTGCTCAACGGGGACGACATCACGGTGAGCTACCGGACGCCCGAGGGGCCGGTCAGCCGCACGATGACCACGACCTTCCTGGCGGAGAGCGCCGTCAACCTGATGGACAGCCCGATTCCTCCGGGCTACATCGCGGTGCCGTCGCCCAAGGGGAATCCCTCCGAGGAGCCGCCGGACCAGCACGTCTTCCGAAAATAAACCGAACCGTTTCGCGGATCCGAAGGCCCGGTCAGAACGACCGGGCCTTTTCCTTTTCCACCGGCGCCGTCGGTCCCTGGTGCCGCGCGAGCTGCAGGCGCAGCGCGTCGCATTCCTCGTCCAGCCGCTGCAGCTGGCGCCGCAGCTGCCGGTTGGCGATGCGGATCTTGATGCCGTCGAGGATGCCGATGGCGCACGCGAAGGCGATCCCGAGGATGGCCGCGGTGGCGATGACCGCCCCCATCGGCGCGGGACCGGCGTGCCAGAGGATCAGGTTCACCGTGACGTCCTCGGTGTTGTAGATGCCGACGACGAACAGCAGGATGAAGAACAGGCAGACGAGAAGATAAACGAGGATGTTCATCGCTCCCCCTCGAACCAGGCCAGGATTTCCGGCATGCGCCCCTGCGCCTGCAGGACCGCATCGATCACCTCGCGTACCGCTCCCTCACCGCCGCGCGCCGCGGTGACGAAGGGCACGCGGCGCCGCACCTCCGCGTGGGCGTCGGCAACCGCCACCGGGACGCCCACCCGCCGGAGCACCGGCAGGTCCACCAGGTCGTCGCCGATGTAGCACACGGCCCGGTCCTCGAGGCCGAGCCGCCCGCGGATGTCCTCGTAGACCGCTCCCTTGTCGCGGGCGCGGAGATGGACCTCGTCCACGCCCAGCTCGCGCGCGCGCCGGCGCACCCCGGCGTCGCCGCGTCCCGACAGGAAGCCCACATGGAGCCCCGCCCGCCGCGCCAGCACGATCCCCGAGCCGTCGCGGACGTGCCAGCGGCGCGTCTCGTGCCCGTGGTCGCCGAGAGCCAGGCGTCCGTCGGTGAGCACGCCGTCCACGTCCATCAGCAGAAGCGTCACGCGGCGCGCGCGCGCGCCGAACGGCTTGCGGCAAGTCACGGATTCCCCCGCGAGATCAGAACAGCTGCGTGCGCCACAGATCATGGAGGTGCAGCACCCCCTCGACCCGGCGATCGGGCCCGAGGACCACGAGCGAGGTGATCTTGCGCGCCTCCATGAGGCTGAGCGCCGCGGCCGCGAGGTCCTCCCGGGCGATCGTGACGGGGTTCCGCCCCATCGCGTCGTCCACCCGCATGCGGTGCGGATCGCCGCCGCGCAGGAGAGCCCGCCGGAGATCGCCGTCGGTGATCACCCCTTCGAGCGCGCCCGATTCGGCGATCACCACCGCCATCCCCAGTCGGCCGTCGCTCATGATCCGCAGCGCCTCCGACAGCGCCGCACCCAGGCGCACCCGCGGCGCCGCGTCCCCGGCGTGCATCAGGTGCCCGACGGTCAGGACCTTGCGGCCCAGCCGTCCCCCCGGATGGAGCCGCGCGAAATCCTCGAGCGTGAAACCGCGCCGCTCCACGAGGGCCATCGCCAGCGCGTCCCCCATCGCCAGCGCGGCGGTGGTGCTCGCCGTCGGCACGAGCCCGAGCGGCGACGCCTCGCGCTCGATGCCCACGTCCAGGGCCGCCTGCGCGTGCCGCGCCAGGGTCGAGTCGCGCCCGCCGGTCAGCGCCACCAGGCGCACGTCGAGGCGCTTGAGGATTTCGAGCAGCCGCACCAGCTCTTCGGTTTCGCCGCTCGAGGAGATCGCCAGGACCACATCTCCGGAGACCACCATCCCGATGTCGCCGTGCACCGCCTCGGCGGGATGCAGGAAGGTCGACGGCGTTCCGGTGCTCGAGAAGGTCGCGGCGATCTTCGCGCCGATGAGACCCGACTTCCCCATGCCGGTCACCACGACGCGGCCCTGGCAGGCGGCGAGGATCTCCACGGCGCGGTCGAAGGAGCCGTCGAGGCGCGGCACCAGGTCGAGGATCGCCCGGGCCTCGAGCTCGAGCACGCGCCGGGCGATGTCGCGCGGCATCTAGCGGGCTCCTCCTGGGTCTGACGATTCCCGCACCACGGCGTCGATCCGCAGCACCTGCTGCAGCAGCGGCTCGACCAGGTCGAGGCGCAGAGCATTGGGGCCGTCGCTCTTCGCCCGGGCCGGGTCGTCGTGGACCTCGCAGAACAGCGCGTCGATGCCGGTGGCGGCGGCGGCGCGGGCGATCACCGGGATGAACCGGGCCTCGCCCCCCGATCGATCCCCCTCGCCTCCGGGGAGCTGCACGGCGTGCGTCGCGTCCATGACCACCGGCCAGCCGAACCCGCGCAGGATGGCGAGCGACCGGAAGTCGACCACGAGGTTGCGATAGCCGAACGAGGCGCCCCGCTCGGTGAGCAGGATCTTGTCGTTGCCGGTGGAGGCCACCTTGTCGGCGGCGTGACGCAGGTCCCACGGGGCCAGGAACTGTCCCTTCTTGATGTTGACCACGCGCCCGGTGCGTCCCGCCGCGATCAGAAGGTCCGTCTGCCGGCAGAGGAAGGCGGGGATCTGCAGGATGTCGATCGCCTCCGCCGCCCGCTCCGCCTGGCCAGGCTCGTGGATGTCGGAGAGCACCGGCACCCCGGCCGCCTTCTTCACCGCCTTGAGAATGCGCAGGCCCTCGTCCAGGCCGGGCCCCCGGAACGACTGCAGCGACGAGCGGTTCGCCTTGTCGTAGGAGGCCTTGAAGACGTACGGCACCCCGATCCGGCGCGCCAGCGCGGCGAGCGAGGTCGCCATGCGCACGGCGTGCTCCTCGCTCTCGATGACGCAGGGGCCGGCGAGGAACGCCAGCGGCGCCCCGCCGCCAATCGCCAGGTCGGCGGTGACGGGGACGCGCTTCACCGGCCCGTCAGCGGGCCGACTGCCGGTATCGCTTGCAGGCATCGATGAAGGAACGGAAGAGGGGATGCGGCTGCATCGGCTTGCTCTTGAACTCCGGGTGGAACTGGCACGCGAGGAAGTACGGATGGTCCGGGATCTCGACGATCTCGACGAACCGCTTGTCGGGTGTTTCGCCCGTCACCTTCAAACCGCGCCGCTCGAGATCGTCCATGTACTTGCGGTGCACCTCGTAACGGTGCCGGTGGCGCTCGCTGATCTCCGTGCGGCCGTAGGCCTTGTGGGCCTGCGACCCGGTCTTCACGAGGCACGGCCACTTGCCGAGGCGCATGTTCCCGCCCATGCGCTCGACCCCTTCGAGCTCGCGCAGCTTGTAGATGACCGGGTGCGGCGTCTCGGGGGTGAACTCCGCCGAGTCGGCGTCCTTCAGGCCGCCGACGTTCCGCGCGTACTCGATCACCGCGCACTGCATTCCGAGGCAGATGCCGAAGAAGGGAAGCCGCCGCTCGCGCGCGAACCGGATCGCCTCGATCATGCCGTCCACGCCGCGCAGGCCGAACCCGCCGGGGACGAGGAGCCCGTGGCACGGCGCCATCGCCTCCTGGATGCCGGCGCCGCCGCCGACCAGCCGGTCCGCCTCGATCCAGTGCAGCCGCACGCGCGCGTTGTTGGCGATGCCCCCGTGCGTCAGCGCCTCGTTCAGGCTCTTGTAGGAGTCCTCGTAGGCGACGTACTTGCCGACGATGCCGACCACGACCTCGCCGTCCGAGGGGTTCTTCGCCTTGCCGACCATCTCCACCCACTCGTCCATGTTCTTGTCGCGGTACGGCAGGTCGAGGGCCTTCAGCAGGATGGCGTCCACGCCCTCCTTGGCGAGAACGAGCGGCACCTCGTAGATCGTCTCGACGTCCTTGGCGGTGATCACCGCCTCCTCCGGGACGTTGCAGAAGAGCGCGATCTTCTTCTTGATGTCCGGCGGGATGAACCGATCGGTGCGGCACAGCAGCACGTCGGGCTGGATCCCGATGGCCCGCAGGTCGCGCACCGAGTGCTGCGTCGGCTTGGTCTTCAGCTCACCGGCGGCGCCGATGTAGGGGACCAGCGTCAGGTGGACGAAGACCGCGTTGGTCCGCCCGACCTCCAGGCGGAACTGGCGGATGGCCTCGAGGAACGGCAGCGACTCGATGTCGCCGATGGTCCCTCCGACCTCGACGATCTGGATGTCCACGCCCTTGCTGATCTTGCGGATGCTCTCCTTGATCTCGTCGGTGACGTGCGGGATGACCTGCACGGTGCCCCCGAGATAGTCGCCGCGGCGCTCCTTCGCGATGACGTGCTCGTAGATCTTGCCGCTGGTGAAGTTGTGCTCGCGCGAGGTCTGCGTGGAGGTGAACCGCTCGTAGTGCCCGAGATCGAGGTCGGACTCGACGCCGTCCTCGGTGACGTACACCTCGCCGTGCTGGAAGGGGCTCATCGTGCCCGGGTCGACGTTGAGATAGGGATCGAACTTCTGCAGGGCGACGGAGAACCCGCGCGCCTCGAGAAGCCTCCCGATCGAGGCGGCGGCGAGCCCCTTGCCGAGCGACGACACGACCCCGCCGGTGACGAAGATGTACTTCGTGGGCACGCTCACCCCCCTTTCGCAACGGCGCTCATCGCGCTCTCGACCCGGATCCGATCCTCGGGTGTGTCCACCGCCAGGTAGGTCCCGCGCGCCGTGAAGACGCGGATGGTCACGCCGTGCTCCATGGCCCGCAATTGTTCGAGTCCCTCGGTCTGCTCGAGCGCCGTCGGCGGCCAGCCGGCGAAGGCCAGGAGCACGTCGCGCCGGTACGCGTACAGGCCGATGTGCCGCAGGTAGCCGCTGCGCCCCCGCGCGCCCGCGTCCGGGGCCGGCGGGTTGCGCGGATAGGGAATCGGCGCCCGCGAGAAGTAGAGGGCGCGTCCGGTCGCATCGCACACCGCCTTGACGACGTTCGGATCCTGCGCCTCGCGCGGATCCCCGATCGGCACGGCCAGCGTTCCCATCCCGAGCCCGGGATCCGACTCCATCCCCGCCACGAGCGTGTCGAGATCGGCCGGCTCCAGGAGCGGCTCGTCCCCCTGGATGTTGACGTAGATCGACGCGGCGCGTGCGCGCGCCACCTCCGCCAGGCGATCGGTCCCGCTGGCATGATCGGGAGACGTCATCATCACCTCGCCGCCGAACCCCTCGACGACGCGGCGGATGCGATCGTCGTCGGTCGCCACCACGACCGCCCCCAGGCGTCGCGCCGCGCGCGCCCGCTCCCACACGTGCTGGATCATCGGCTTGCCCGCGATGGCCACGAGGGGTTTGCCGGGATAGCGGGTCGAACCGTAGCGGGCGGGGACGACTCCCAACGCATCGGCGCTCGTGTTCGCGTCGTCGGGGCGTCGCATGGCGAATGGTAATCCAGCCGCGCGCGCAGGGTCAACGCCGCTCCGCCTCGGGAGGCAGGCTCTCAAGACGGCTCGCAGCGCCGTTTCCTGCGCCTCACCCCCTCGCGGAGTCTGCTAAGATGACACGCAACGACAACGCGGGGACGCTCGCGGCGCGGGTGTGCCGGGGGCGCGGGAGGGACGAATCCGATGCCTGGCGAAACCGAGAAGACGATCGAAACCAATGGCTGGCGCCTTCCCGAGGTCGGCAAGCCGACCGGGAACTGGGTCCAGACGGTCCGTTCCGGAAATCTCCTCTTCATCTCCGGAAAGTTCCCCAAGGAGGGCGGCAAGCTCAAGTACCTCGGCCGCATCGGGCGCGAGGTCACGGTCGAGCAGGGGTCGGAGGCGGCGCGGCTCGCCGCCCTCAGCGTCCTCGCGACCGCCAAGCAGGCGATCGACGATCTCGATCGCGTCCGCCGGGTCGTGCAGCTGGTCGGGCACATCGCCGTCGCTCCCGGTTTCAGCGACGCGTTCAGCGTGATGGAAGGAGCCTCCGAGGTGTTCGTCAAGGTCTTCGGGGATCGCGGCAGGCACACGCGGCTGGCTCACGGAGTGGACGAGCTGCCGCAGAACGCGTGCCTCCAGCTGCAGGCGGTCCTCGAGGTCGAATGAATCTTCCGTACTCCCGCCACGTCCTCATCTGCGTCGGACCCCGCTGCGGCGGCGAGCGCGGCTCGATGCGCATCCGGCAGGAATTCCGCAAGGAGTTCGTCCGCCAGGGGATCGGCACCTCGGTCAAGGACACCGAGTGCCTGTGCTTCGGGTTGTGCACCTACGGTCCGAACGTCATCCTCTACCCGGAGGGCGTCGTGTACAGCGGCGTGAAGCCGGGCGATGTCGCCGAGATCGTGCGCCGGCACGTGAAGACGGGGCAGACGGTCGAGCGGCTGCTGTTCAAGAAGAAGGAAACGCCCGCGGCCCCCGCCGAGGAGGAGTTCGACCCTTTCCCGGACGACCCCCCGCCCGCGCAGGATTGAGATCCGTTTCATGAGCACCTTGACCCGCACCGTTTCCGGCGCCGCCCCCGCGGCCTCGCCCGGAGAGAAGACGTTCGCCGCAGAGGGGTCGCTCGTCGATCGCTTCGGGCGGGCGGTCCGGAGCCTGCGCGTCTCGGTCACCGACCGGTGCAACCTGCGCTGCGTGTACTGCATGCCGGCGGCGGGGATCACCTGGTACGAGCGATCCGAGCTCTTGACGTTCGAGGAGATCGTCCGCGTGGTGCGGCCGCTGGCGGCGCGCGGCGTCCGCGAGATCCGCCTGACCGGCGGCGAGCCGCTGGTGCGGCGCGATCTGGCGCGCCTCGCCGGCATGCTGTCGGCCCTCCCGGGGGTCGAGGACCTGGCGGTGACGACCAACGGCCTCCTGCTCAAGGAGCAGGCGGAAGGCCTGGTTCGCGCCGGAGTGCGTCGCTTCAACGTCCACATCGACTCGCTCGATCCCGAGACCTACATCCGGGTCGGGCGGCGCGACGGCCTCGGCCGCGTCCTCGAGGCGCTCGGCGAGCTGGAGCGGCTCGGCGCTCTGCCGATCAAGGTGAACGTCGTCCTGATCCGCGGGGTCAACGACCAGGAGATCCCCCGCTTCGCCGAGCTCGCCCGCACCCGATCCTGCCAGGTCCGCTTCATCGAGCTGATGCCGCTCGGGGCGGGGGAGGCCTTCGAGGCCGAGCGCATCGTGCCCGGGGCCGAGGTGCGCGCGCGGCTCGAGGCGATTCGCCCGCTCCGAAGGGTCGGAGACGAACGCGGCGCCTCGCCGGCCGAGGTCTACCGCTTCGACGACGGCCAGGGCGACATCGGCTTCATCAACTCGGTCACCGCCCCTTTCTGCGAGCGCTGCGACCGCATCCGCCTGACGGCGGACGGGATGATCCGCAACTGCCTGTTCGCCCGGGGGGATCGTGACCTGCGGCCCATCCTGCGCGGCGGGGGGAGCGACGAGGATCTCGTGCGCGCCGTCGCCACCGAGGTCGAGGCCAAGGGGCCGGGGGGAAGCCTCGACATGGCGGCGGTGTACCGGGAGCGCCTTCCACGCAAGATGTGGCAGATCGGCGGCTAGGAGCCTGGCGCCGTTGCCCCGGTGGCGGCGCCTGCAATAGCATGAGCGGGATCGGAGTCTTCGAGGTGCGCATGAGCGGTCCCGGGGAGTACAGCGAAACGCTCCTGGACCATTACCGCCACCCTCGCAACGTCGGGGACGTCGAAGGCAGCGCCGCCGTGGCGCAGGTGGGGGACCCGGCGCACGGGGACGTCCTGCGGTTCGGAATGAAGATCGAAGGGGACCAGGTGATCGAGGCTCGTTTTCGTTCGTTCGGCTGCACGGCGGCGATCGCCGCCGGGAGCATGGCGACCGTGATGGTGACCGGCAAACGGCTCGAGGAGGTGGAGCGGGTGTCCAACCAGGACGTCGCCCAGGCCCTCGGCGGTCTGCCCGAGTCGAAGCAGCACTGCTCGGTCCTCGCCGAGCAGGCGATCCGCGAGGCGCTGAAGCACTGGCGCGACGCGGGCGGGGAGGCCCCGTGCCGCTGACCGGCAAGCCCGTCAAGCGCCCGGTGCCGAAGGGTCTCCTGGCCCGGAGCTATCTCCCGTCGGTCATCAAGGGGATGTGGATCACCCTCCGCCACATGTTCCGCCCCAAGGTGACGATGCAGTACCCCGAGGAGAAATGGACGATGCCGGACCGCTACCGCGGGCTGCCGGCCCTGGTGCGCGACGAGCAGCAGCGCGTCAAGTGCGTGGCGTGCTTCCTCTGCCAGTACGTCTGCCCGCCGAAGGCGATCCACATCGAGGCGCAGCAGATCGGCACCGGCATCGAGAAGGGGCCGAAAGTCTTCGACATCAACATGCTGCGCTGCATCATGTGCGGGTACTGCGAGGAGGTCTGCCCCGAGGAGGCCATCTTCCTGACCAAGGAGTACCAGACGGTGGGCCAGAGCCGCGACGGCCTCATCTACCACAAGGACAAGCTTCTCGAGATGGGCGGCATCCGCCCCGATTCGACCCACAAGTGGGGCCCGCTGGAGCGGCCGCGCCCCGCGGACCAAGTTGCGGCGACCGCCCCGCCGCCTGTCGGAGGCACGCGATGAGCGACGCCGACCGCGATCTGCGCGACGCCGAGCCCTGGATCCTCACCACCCGGATCGCCGACTACATCGCGTGGGGGCGCAAGAACTCCCTCTGGCCGATGCCGATGGGGCTCGCCTGCTGCGCCATCGAGATGATGGCCGTGGTCGCGCCCCGCTACGACATCGCCCGCTTCGGCGCCGAGGCGATGCGCTTCTCGCCCCGCCAGGCCGACATGATGATCGTCGCCGGCACCGTCGTGAAGAAGATGGCCCCGGCGGTGAAACGCATCTACGACCAGATGCCGGAGCCGAAGTGGGTGATCGCCATGGGCGCCTGCGCCTCCACGGGCGGGATGTTCCGCTCCTACGCGGTCACGCAGGGCGTAGACGAGCTCATCCCGGTGGACGTCTACGTTCCCGGCTGCCCGCCGCGTCCCGAGGCCCTGATCGAGGCCGTCATGCAGATCCAGCGCCTCATCGACGCCCGCGCCCGTGCCGCACGAGGCGCCGCTCCCCTGGAGGCTCCGGCCGCCAAGGCCGCCGCGGGGAAGTGAGTCCCGTCGACACGGCCACCGGGGGCGCCGTCGAGCCTGCCACCGCGACGATGCTCGAACCGGTTCTGCGCGAGACGATTCGCGTCCGCGGGGCGATGCCTTTCGCGACCTTCATGGACCTCTGCCTCTACCATCCGGAGCACGGCTATTACACGCGCGGGCTCGGGGGAGGCGGAGGGCGCGACTACGTCACCAGCAGCGGCGTGCACTCCGCCTTCGGCCGCCTCGTGGCGCGGCAGGCGGCCGAGATGTGGCGACTGCTCGGCACGCCGCACCGCTTCCGGTTCGTGGAGCTCGGTCCGGGCGAAGGGCGCTTCGCGGCCGACTTCCTCGCCGAGGCCGCGCGGGACCCTTCCTTCGCCGCGGTGCTCGAGTACACGCTCGTCGAAAAGAGTCCGGCCCTGCGCTCCCGCCAGGAGCGCCTGCTCGCGGCTGTTCCGCGACCCGCCTGGGGTCCGTGCTGGCGAAGCCTCGAGGAGCTCGAGGCCGACCCGTCTTCGAAGACCGCGGACGGCTGCCTGTTCGCCAACGAGGTCCTCGACGCCTTTCCTGTTCATCGCATTGCGGGCACGCCGGACGGGCCGGGAGAAATCCATGTCGAGCTTTCAGGGGATGGCTACCGCGAGACGATGCATCCGGTCTCCACTCCCGTCCTGTCGGAATACCTCGCGCGTCACGCCATCGCTCCGCAGCCCGGACAGATCGTCGATGTCGCGCCGGAGGCGGCCCGGTTCGTGACCCGCCTCGGCGGCCTGCTCGGGCGCGGCTGGGGACTGCTCGTCGATTACGGCGAAGCCGCCGCAGAGCTGTTCCACCCGGTCCGATCGCGCGGCACGCTGCGGGCGTTCCATCGTCACCGCCTTTCGCATGACCTGCTGGCGCACCCGGGAGAACAGGACCTCACGGCGCACGTCGATTTCACCGCCGTGCGACGCGCCGCGACCGAGAGCGGCTGGACCGTCGCCGGACAGGTGAGCCAGGCCCACTTCCTGCTCGCGCTCGGCGCCCTCGACGACTACGAAGCCCAGGATGTCTCCGGCCGTGAGCGCCTCAAGGACCTCGTCATGCCGGATCGGATGGGTGGAGCGTTCCAGGTGCTGGTGCTGGCGCGCGGCGCCGCCGCCGAGCGGATCCGCGGCCTCAGCGCCCCGTGGCGGGAGCGCGCGTCGTGAGCAGCGCCGAAGCGGTGCGCGACCGGGTTCTCGCCGCCCTGCGGACGGTGCAGGATCCGGAGCTGCACGTCGACCTCGTCACCCTCGGGCTCGTCGAGGGGCTCACCGTCGAGGGAGACACGGTCACGCTGACGGTGAACCTCACGACCCCCGGCTGCCCGCTGAAGGGCCAGATCGAGAAGGACGTCCGCACGGCGGTCCTCGGGGTGTCGGGGGTCGCCAACGTGAACCTCACGATGAGCGCCAAGGTGAAGCGCAGCATCGCCGCGCCCGCGGAGCTCATCCCCGAAGTCGCCAACACCATCGCCGTCGGCTCGGGGAAGGGAGGCGTGGGGAAGTCCACCGTCGCCGCCAACCTCGCGCTGTCCTTCGCGCGCACGGGCGCGGCGGTGGGGCTGATGGACGCCGATCTCTACGGCCCGAACCTGGTGCAGATGCTCGGCGTCAAGGAACGTCCGGAGATCCGCGGGAAGCGCATCGTGCCGGTGGTCGCCCACGGCCTCAAGCTCATGTCGATGGCCTTCTTCCTGAAGGAGGACGAGCCGGTCGTCTGGCGCGGGCCGATGCTGCACGGCGCCATCCGGCAGTTCCTCGGCGACGTCGAATGGGGCGCCCTCGACTACCTGTTCATCGACATGCCCCCGGGCACCGGCGACGTGCAGCTCACCCTGTCGCAGGTGATCCCGCTCACCGGAGCGGTCCTGGTGGCCACACCTCAGGACATTGCGCTCTCCGACGTGCGCAAGGCCGCGGCGATGTTCGCCAAGGTCAACGTGCCGATCCTCGGGGTGGTGGAGAACATGTCGTATTTCGAGTGTCCGCACTGCGGCGAGCGCTCGGAGATCTTCAGCCACGGCGGGGCGGCCCGCCTGGCCGAAAAGCTCGGAGTGCCGTGCCTCGGGTCGATCCCGCTCGACGTGCGGCTGAGGCAGGGGGGGGACGAGGGGCGTCCTCCGGTGATCTACGATCCGAAGTCGGGGCCGGCGATCCTCTTCCGGGAGATCGCCGAGCGCCTGGCCGCGATCATCAGCGTGCAGACCTGGAAAGGGGAGGCCCATGAGCTGGCGGCGGAACGGCAGTAGCTTCGATCTCGGACGAGCGGCGGTCCTGCCGCTGGTCCTTCTCGTGGCCGTCGCGACAGCACGCGCGGCGGAGCCGGCCGCGGCCGCGCCGAAGTCGGGAACGCAGGCGAAGCCTCCTGCGACGGGGGCGCAGGCGAAGCCGCCGGCCGCGACGAAGCCGTCCGCGGCCGCCGAGTCGAAGCCGGACGCCGCGGTCGCGAAAGTGAACGGCATGCCGCTCACGCGGCGGGACTACGACCTCACGGTCCAGGTCCTGTTCCGCAAGCGCGGTCCCGGGCAGCGATCGCACGCCGATCTCGAATCGGTCCGCCAGGCGGCGCTCGATCTGCTGATCGACAACGAGCTCATCTACCAGAAGGCGAAGGAAGCGGGGATCGCGGTGACCGACGCCGAGGCGAAGGACGAGGCCGCGCGCCTGAAGAAGGCCCTCGGATCGCCCGACGATGTCGCCACCTTCCTGAAGGACATCGGCGCGACCGAGGCGGATCTGATCGCGCAGGTGCGCCGCACGCTCAGCGTCAGCCGCTTCGTCGACCAGAAGGTCGCACCGGGGCTCGCGGTGGACGACGCCCAGGCGCGCGCCTGGTACGACTCCCATCCCGACGCGATGAAGCGTCCGGAGGCGGCGCACATCCGGCAGATCGTCGTCGCCGTCGCGCCCGACGCCCCGGCCTCGACCCGCGCCGCGGCGCGCCAGAAGATCGAAGAGGTGATGAAGGCGCTGCGGGGCGGCGAGGATTTCGCCACCCTGGCAAAGCGCCATTCCGACGGGCCTGAGGCGCAGCGCGGCGGGGACAGCGGCTACGTCACGCCCGGCGGCGGGGCGCTGCCGCCGATCGAGCGCGCCGCGATGTCGCTCAAGCCCGGTCAGACGAGCGACATCCTCGAGACGCGCCGCGGCTTCCACATCCTCCAGGTGATCGACCGGCGACCGGGAGGCACGGTGCCGTTCGAGGAGGCGAAGCCCAGGATCGTCGATCGCCTCAAGGACGAGCAGCGCCAGGCGAAGGTGCGCGACTACGTCACGACCCTGCGCTCCGGCGCCCGCATCGAGAAGCTCGCCTGAACGGCGCCCCGCTCCAGGCGGCCTCGCTTCTCGGGGCGCTCCTGATCCTCGTCGCTTACGCCGCCCACCAGGCGGGAAGGCTCGGCCGCGACGTCGTCTCGTACCACCTTCTCAATGCCATCGGCGCGGCGCTTCTCCTGGTCGTCGCGGTGGCGGGCCGCCAGGCCGGATTCATCCTGCTCGAAGGGGTCTGGACCGCGATCAGCGTGGTCGCGCTGTGGCGCCTCCTGCGATCGCGTCCCGCCTCCTGAGACAGCGGAGGCGGTGGAACGGGGGCCTCCGCGGTCGCCCGGTCCGCAGCGCCTGTCGGGCGGCCGGGTCGGCGGATCGGCCCCGCCGGCATGCTAGAATTGCCACTCCGCGACAACACGAATGCCCGCGGCGGTGAAGCGTGCGGCCGGGCAAGGGAGAGGTGCGATGGCGAAGAAGACGGCTCTGGCAGTCGGTCGCAAGGCCCCGGCATTCGCGCTCCTGGCGACCGGCGGACGCGAGGTCTCCCTGGCCGACTACATTGGGAAGAAGAACCTCATCCTCTACTTCTATCCCAAGGACGGCACGCCCGGCTGCACCCGCGAGGCCTGCGGCTTCCGCGACGTCTACACCCGGCTCGCCTCGCACGACACCGAGGTGCTCGGCGTCAGCAAGGACGGCCTCGACGCGCACGAGAAGTTCTCGGCTCGCAACAGCCTGCCGTTTCCCCTCCTGTCGGACGCCGATTCGAAGGTCTCGACCGCGTACGGCGTCTACGGCAAGAAATCGTTCATGGGCCGCGAGTTCATGGGCATCAAGCGGACCACCTTCGTGATCGACAAGAAGGGGAAGATCCGCCGCATCGACGAGAAGGTCGAGGTGCAGAAGCACCCGGACGAGATCCTCGACTACGTCAAGACCGTCCTCGCCTGAGCTCCATCCGATTCCGGTGCCCCACATCCTCGTCGAAGGGACGCTGCGGCTCGCCGACGTGGCGCGGCGGCATGCCCCGTCGAGCGCGCGGCGCGGCGAGGTGCTGGTGAAGTTCGATCGCCTGTACCTCGAGACCGAAGAGCGCGCGGCGTTGATCGAAGCGCTGGTCGTCGATCGCGGTCATCCGCAGCGCTTCTTCGTCCAGCTGGCGGCGCGCGACGGCGGCGTCATGGTGCGCTGCGAGCCGCTCACCGACCCGGAGAAGACCGCAGGGGTGAAGCACGCCCTGGCCCTGGCCGCGGACCGGCTGCGCCGCGCCTGCGGCGGGCGCTACGGCAGCACCAACATCGCCGAGTACCTGGTCCCCGACGCGGGGCGCGAAGGAGAGGCCTGATGCCCATCACGGCCCGATGCGGCAAGGCGGCGGAGCTCCCGCCGGGCGGCAGCAAGGTGGTGCAGGTGCGCGAGCACGCGATCGCGCTGTTCAACCTGGCGGGCTCGTTCTACGCCCTCGACAACACCTGTCCGCACCAGGGGGGACCGCTGGGCGAGGGCTACCTCGAAACCAACGGCGTCGTCTCCTGCCCGTGGCACGGCTGGACCTTCGAGCTGAAGAGCGGCGTGTCGCCCATCGACGCCGACGTCAAGGTGGCCTGCTATCCCGTCCGCGTCGTCGACGGGGAGCTCCTCGTCGACCTGCCTTAGCGTCCCAGGAGCACGAGGGACAGTGCCGGGACGTAAGTCACGAGCAGCACGCCGATCACCAGGATGACGTAGAAGGGCCAGGTGTCGCGGAACACCTTGAGGACCGGCCGGTCGAAGCGGTACGACGACAGGAAGAGGTTCTCTCCCATCGGCGGCGTCAGGTACCCGAGCTCCATGTTGGCCAGGAAGATCATCCCGAGATGGGCCGGGTCGATGCCGTAGGCTGTGCCCAGCGGCAGGATGAGCGGGACAACAACGAAGAGCGCCGAGTAGATGTCCATCAGCGCGCCGACCACGAGCAGAAACACGTTCAGGATGAGCAGGAACACCAAGGGGCTCGTGATCGTGCCTTGCATGGTCTCGAGGATGCGCGCCGGGATTTCCGCGTCGATGAGGAAGTTCGTCAGTCCGAGCGCCATGCTCAGGATGATGAGGAAGCCGCCGACCAGCGACGCGCAGTCGGCGGCGACGGCCGGCAGGCGCCGCAGCGGATCGATGTCCCGGTGCACGAAGCACTCCACGAGGGCGGCGTAGAGCGCGGTCATCGCCGCCGACTCGACCGGCGTCATGAAGCCGCCGAAGAGCCCCACGAGCACGAGGATCGGCAGCAGCAGCTCCCATTTCGCCCGCCACAGCGCCGCGCCGGCGCGCCGCGCTTCGAACGGAATCTTCCGGCCGCCGCCGCGGCGCGCCTGCCGCACTCCGTACGCCGACACGAGCCCGAGCAGCAGCAGTCCCGGCAAGAGCCCGGCGCGGAACAGATCCGCGATCGACTGGTTCGACTGCACGCCGTAGAGGATGACCGGCAGGCTCGGCGGGAAGAGCAGCCCGATCGATCCCGACACCGTCAGCAGCCCGATGGCGAAATCCTCCGGGTAGTTGTCGGCAATCAGCACCGGCAGGAGGAGTCCTCCGAGCGCCAGGATGGTCACCCCCGACGCTCCGGTGAACGACGTGAAGAAGGCGAAGAGGACCGTGGTGACGATCGCCGTCCCGCCGGGGAGCCAGCCGAAGAGGGACGAGAAGACATCGAGCAGCCGCCCGCTGGCGCCGCCGGCCGCGAGGATGTAGCCGGCGAAGGTGAAGAGCGGCACCGCCGGCAGGCCGGGGAAGGTCACCATCCGGTGGGTCTCCGCCGGCACCGATGCGACCGGCGATCCCTGTCCCCAGAACAGGAGCAGCGCGGCCCCGCCGATGACCGTGAAGAGCGGCATGCCGACCGCCGCGGCGGCGACGAGAACCACGAGCGCCATCGTCGCGGCGCCTTCCCCGGGCGTGACGGCCCGTTCGAAGAGGAACGGCAGCACGAGGCCCGAAGCGGCCCAGAGGCGTCCCGGCCAGGACGGCGAAGCCCGGTGAATCAAATGTCCGGCGATCGCCAGCGAGCCGATCGGGATGATCGCCACGACCAGCCACCGCGGCACGCCCGGGATGAGGTCGCCGGCGTCCTTCTCGGCGGCGACGAGATCGAGGCTGGCGGCGGCGATCCAGGCGACCACCGCGGTCGCGAGCGCCGCGACGACGGTGCGCGCCACCGCCTGGAATCGTTCCGGCAGCAGCAGCGCCGACGACAGGGCCAGCAGTTGATCGCGGCGCGCCGCCAGGATGGCGCCGAGGAAGGCGACCCACAGCGTGAGGTTCTGGACGACGAGGATCGATCCCGGGACGCCGACGCCGAACAGGCGCCGTCCGAAGACCTCGATCATCGGCAGCAGGACCATGATGCCGAGAGGCAGGATGGCCAGCGCCGCTTCGGTGCGGTGGAGGACGCGGTCGACCCGCGCGGCCGCGCTCAAGGAGGAGAGGGCTTCCCGGATCGCGCCTGGTCCCTCAGCCGCTTCGCCTCGTCGAAGAGATCCGCCGGCACCATCGAGCCGCGCAGCCGCGGCCAGACGCCCTCGGCTTCGCGCCGCCACGCCGCCAGGGTCGCGTCGTCGGGCCGCGTCACCTTGAGCCCGCGCTTCTCCATCGCCGGGATGGCCTCCTCGCTCAGCCTCCGCATGTCGCCGCGAAAGCGCTCTCCCGCGGCGCGGCCCGCCTCGAGAAGCTGCGGGCGGACGTCTTCGGGGAGGGTGGCGAAGGCCTTCCTGCTGATCACCGTCGCGCCGACCAGCGGCGCCCAGCGCACGTCGAGCATGTACGGCGCCACGCCGAACCACTGGTTGAGCAGCGCCAGGAGCGGCGGGGCATCGAACGCGGTGATGAGCCCGGTCTGCAGCGACGACAGGATGTCGGTCTCGGCCAGCGGCACCGGCTTGACGCCGAGCGCCTTGTAGAGCTCGAGCGTCTCGGCGTCATCGGCGGCGATGAACAGCTTGGTCCTGCGGATGTCGTCCGGGGTCTTCGCCGGCGCCTTCGTGAAGAAACGGATCCAGCCGGCGTCCCCCCAGTTGAGGACCATGTAGCCCTGCGCCTCGAACGCCTTCTCGAGGCGCGGTGTCAGCTGGTCGCGCACCCGGTCGAGCTCGTCGTAGGTGTCGAACATCATCGGCACGCCGAGACAGGCGACGCCGCGGTCGATGCGATAGAGGCCGACCGCCGACAGCGCCGCGGCGTGCAACTGCCCGATGCGCAGCTTGGTCACGAGCGACGCCTCGTCCCCGAGGACGCCCCCGGGGTAGAGGCGCAGCTTGACGCGCCCGCCGGAGGCTCGCTCCCAGTCCTGTCCCATCTGCTTCAGCACCTCGTGCCAGGGAGATCCTTCGGGGGCGACGGTGGCCATCTTGATCGTCACCGGCGAGGCCGCGGGTGCGGCACCAAGGGCCGGCGGCTCCAGGAGCGGAGCGGCGACGAAGGCCAGAAGCGCCAGGGCGGCGCGCGCGGCCGTGGGGCCCGGACGGGTGACGCGGTGGACCTTCATGGTCTCTCCTTCCCGGAAGACGTGGTCGGCTCGCCGGCGTCGAGGAACAGCGCATCGACGTGGTCGAGGAGCCAGCGGGCGCGGCGCTGCGCCAGGACGTTCGCCAGCCGGATCTCGGTGTGCGCGTCGGGATCGATGGCCAGCGCACGGTCGAGCAGGTCCCGGAATTCGCCGGCGTCCTGCCGCTGCACCGCGGAGCTCTCCGCGTAGCCGACGAAGAGGCTGGCACGCTGGCCTTCCGACAAACGCAGCGCCCGCTCGTAGTCTTCGCGCAGGCGCTTTTCGTCGAGCGGCGCGCCGGGGCGCGTGCCCGCCAGCACGATGTCGAACTCGTCGAGCGACCCACGGTCCCAGTCGGGATCGAGAGCGCGCGCCCGCGCCAGGAGCGCCTCGACCACCGGCAGTCGGGCGATCATCTCCGCCTCGCCGCGGCTGTCGGAGATGGCGAGACCGAGCGAGGCGGCGCTCCAGTAGAGGAGCGGCACGTCCTTCTCCTTCAACCGCGCCAGCGCGGGCTGCGGGTCGGCGAGGAGCGCTTCGGGGCTCGTCTTCGTCGCCCGCGCCAGGCCGCGCTGGCCGTAGCCCCAGGCGCGCAGGTGCAGCCGGCGCGCCCGGGCCCGCATGGTCCGCGCCGCCTCCAGGTCGGTGTCCTCCAGCCGCTTCGCCTCGCCGTCGACGTAGGCGTACGAGTAGACGGTGAATCCCTTGCACGCCGCCAGCAGCAGCCCGGGGTGCTCGGGGGAGGTCTGCAGAAGACTCTCCATCAGCTTCAGCCCGAACGGCAGGGCCGAGGCGATGAGCTCCGGGTCGTCGTCGGTTTCGTAGACCGAGTTCCCCGACGCGAGGAAATCGCCGAGCTTGTTCACCGCCATCTTCTGGATGGAGGCGCACCCGGCGAGGGACATCGCCGCGGCGAGGACCGCGATCGGCGGTCGAAGGCGCCGCAAGCGCGCGGCGCCGGTCACCGCCGCCACACGGCCCGGTGGATGCGGCGGCCGGCGGCCAGGTACTTGGCCTCGTAGTTGGTGTTGCCTCCCGGGGGAACCTCCGGGAACTCCGGGTCCTGCGCAGGGACGAGCCGCGTGTGGGTTTTCACCGCCTCGACGATCCAGTCGAAATACTCGCTGAAATCGGTCGAGACGTGCAGGTAGCCGCCGGGAACGAGGATGCGCTCGAGGTGCTTCGTGGTCTCCGCGTCGAACAGGCGCCGCTTGTGATGGCGCTTCTTCGGCCATGGGTCGGGGCAGTAGACGTGCACCCGCGACACGCTCGCGTCCTTGACGAGCGCGGCGAGAACGTGCCGCGCGTCGGCGCGGTGCAGCCGGATGTTCAGAAGCCCGCGCTTCGCCGCCCGCTCCTTGGCGAGCCGCAGGTGCTTCAGCGACCACTCGAGGCCGAGGAAGTCGATCTGCGGGCGCCGCTCCGCCTCCGACAGCAGGAACCGCCCCTTGCCGATGCCCACCTCGATCTCGAGCGGAGCGCGGCGGCCGAAGATCGATTCGATCTGCAGCGGGCCGTCGACCTGTCCGGGAAGGATCTCGAGTTCGCCCATGGATCAGATGACCCGGCGATACTCCTCGATGTCGTACGTCCAGACGCGCTCGCCGCAGTAGCGCCGCCCCTCCGGGCAGACGGGCGTCAGGCCGGCGCCCTGCCGCAGCGTGCAGGGAGGCAGGAGCCAGCGGCCGATGCGCGGGTGCACCGCGCGGATCTGCAGCGCCTCGTCGAGCGAGGCGCGCCAGATCTCCTCCTGGGCGTTGTAGCAGAGGCGCATGGCGTGTTTGTGCCGCAGGTCGAGCAGGCTCGCCGACTCGGTGAAGCGGATCGACACGGCGTTCGGCAGAAGGTACAGCGCCGATTCCGCCGGGGTCCCGAGCGCCCGCAGGCGCCGCACGCCGTCCCAGGCGATCTCCATCGCCTCCCGGTAGCGGCGGGCGCAGGCGTCGTCGGTCAGAACCAGCGTCGGCGTCTCGAAGTCGGGATCGCCGCCGATCTGCGCCTCGAGGATCGGCCGCGACGCCGGAGTCGTGCGGTGGCGCTGGTTCTGCGAGTCCCCGGCGTGGCTCATCTTCTTGCGGAAGGTGTAGTGGACGTGCGCCATGGCGCGCGACAGCTTGGAGAGGGTCGTCAGGTTGAGCGCCTCGCCGAGGTAGCGATTCTGCGAAGGGTCGAGGACCCGGTCGATGGCGGCGTCGTCCGACAACCGCTCGCGCGGCAGACCGAGCACCTCGCGCACCGCCTGCGCCAGCGTGTCCTCGTTCTTCGCCGGGTAATCGACGAGAAGCGAAGTGCGGCCGCCGAGCGGCGCGTCGAACTCCTCGCGGAAGCGGCGCACCCGCGAGGCGTCGTCGGGGCCGTCCAGGAACTCGCGGGCGGCCCGCTGCTCCGGCAGGTCGTCCTCGGCAATCGGCTCCTCGAGCACGGCGCGGTAAGCGGGGTCGAGACGCAGGAGCTCCTCCACCATGCGGCCGACGAGCAGGCGCTGCTCGAGCGGCGCGTCGTACTGCCGGCAGGCGCGCCAGTAGCGCAGCAGCGTGATGCCGTTGATGGTGTGGTAGAGGTAGGCGAAGGTGGCGACGGGCAGGACGTAGCGCGCGACCTCCTGCGCCTTCTTCCTGATCTCCTTGTTCCACTGCGCGTCCTTGCGCCGGCGCGACGGATAGCGGTCGTAATACGCCGCGCTCGCCGGCCCCTGCAGCAAACGGCACAGGTCGTCGTACGCCTGCTGCTGCTTCCCGATGGTCTCCTGGTAGATGGAGAGGGCCGGCCCCTCGAGCGGCGGGATGGCGTAGTTGCCCGGCTTGACGGTGACGTAGCGCTGGCTGACCTGCTCGGAGTTGTAGAACGGGTGGCTGTGCAGGAACGACCAGATGACCTGGCGGCTGACGTTGCTGAGTGCGAACTGGAAGTGCGCGTGCTGCAGCGTCGTATGGTGCCCCGCCTGGTACAGGTCGCGGGCCAGGGCGTCCCGCCGGCGCGCGCGCTCCTCGCGCTCCTCCTCCGGCACGCCCGGGCCGCCGAGGATCTGCTCGTCGGTGATGATCCCGCCGGACGAGTAGCAGGTGCGCGCCGTCGCCACCACGTTGTCGAACGGGCGCGCGAAGGCGTTGGTGATCGTCACCTCGGGGGGCGGCGAGAGGAAGCTCGGTTCGTTCCGGGGGACCGGGATCGTGCTCGACATCGTGGGCCGGATTATAGCCCGCGGTTTCGCGGCGCGGCGGGAGTGCGGACCGGGCTCCTTGTGGAGCGCTGAGTGTAGGATCCCGCTCGCGGATTTCCGGGATGAACGACTGGAAGCGGCATTTCTCCGATTTCGGCGGGCGGGCGTACCTCGACTGCGCTGCCCAGGGCCCCTTCCCGCGCGAAGTCTCCGAGGAGATCCAGCGCCAGCTGCGCCTGAAGGAGCACCCGGAGGAGATCGACCCGGAGCTCTTCGAGCGCCAACCGGAGCGGGCGGCCCTCGCCGCCGCGCGCCTCCTCGGCTGTCATCCCTCGAGCATCACCTTCGGGTCGGGCGCCTCGCACGGCCTCAACGCCGCCGCCCTCGGCCTGCCGCTGCGCGCAGGCGAAGAGGTGCTCATCGGGCAGGGAGAGTTCCCGGCGGTCGTCCTGCCGTTCCTGAACCTCGCGCCGGCGGGAGTCAGCGTCCGCTTCGTCACCCCCGGAACGGGCCGGCACGTTTCGGCCGCCGACTACATCGCCGCCTTCACTCCGAAGACCCGGGCCGTGGCGGTGAGCCTGGTCGCCTTCGCCACCGGCTACCGCATCGATCTCGACGCGCTCGGCGAGGCCTGCCGCGAGCGCGGAGTGTTCCTCATCGTCGACGGCTCGCAGGCGATCGGCGGTATCGACTACCGGGTGGCCGACCATCCGGTCGACGTCCTCGCCGTCAGCGGCTACAAGTGGCTCTTCGGGCCGTACGGCACCGGGCTGACCTACGTCTCGCCGCGCGTTCTCGACCGGATGCGCGTGGCGGTGGTGAACTGGCAGACCGTGGAAGGCGGCGCGCAGCTCAACCGACCCTTCGACTACGCGCTGCGCTTCCGTGAAGGGGCGTGCCGCTTCGATTCGCCGCAGCGGGCGTCGTTCCTCAACCTCGGCGGGTTCGCGGCCTCGATGGAGTTTTTGGCCCGGGTGCGCATCTCGACGGTCGAGGCGCACACGATGCGCCTGCTCGACCGGCTGATCCTGGGGCTGGGGTCGACCGTGCTCAAGGCCGCCTCGGACCTCGCCTTCGAGCGCCGCTCGACCATCCTGGGGCTCGAGGCCGAGAGCATGGACGCCACGCGCCGCGTCTGGCGCCGCCTCGTGGATGCCGGCGTCCTGGTCAGCCTGCGCGCCAACCTCATCCGCGTCTCCCCGAACATCTACAACACCACCGACGACATCGATCGCCTGCTCCGGGCCGCCGCCCGCTGAGCGGATGACGACCCGATCCGGCCGGCGGGGGGGCGCCCGCCGCCGCGGGCGTCCGTGCTAGAATCCGCGCCCATTCCCGCCAAGGAAGCCTTCGCTGTGGAGGGACGTGTGGCAGATTCCCAGTCGTTCGACGTGACGGTCATCGGTTCGGGCCCCGGCGGCTACGTCGCCGCCATCCGCGCCGCCCAGCTCGGCCTGAAAGTCGCGATCGTGGAGAAAGATGCCGCGCTCGGCGGCACCTGCCTGCACGTCGGCTGCATCCCGACGAAGGCGCTCCTGCACACCGCCGATGTGCTCGAGACTGCCCGGGACGGCGCCCGCTTCGGCGTGAAGGCAGGGGAGGTCACCCTCGACCTTCCGGCCATGCACAAGTACCGCACCGACGTCATCAGGCGCCAGGCCCAGGGGGTCCAATACCTGATGAAGAAGAACAACATCACGGTACTGGCCGGGCACGGCCGTCTGAAGGGGCCGGGCAAGGTCGAGGTGAAGCCAGCCACCGGTGCTGTGCAGACCCTCGCGACGAAGAACGTCATTCTCGCGACCGGCTCGGCAGCGAAGCTCCTGCCGGGACTCAAGGTCGACGGCAAGCGCATCCTCACCAGCACCGAGTCGCTTCTGCTCGAACGGGTGCCGAAGTCGATGATCGTCCTCGGCGCGGGGGCGGTCGGCGTGGAATTCGCCTCGATCTACGTCCGCTTCGGCGCGCAGGTGACCCTCGTCGAGATGCTGCCGCGCGTGCTGCCGATCGAGGACGAGGAGATCTCCGCAGAGATGCTCAAGGCGCTCAAGAAGCGCGGCATCGACGTGCGCGTCGGGACCAAGGTCGAAGAGGTGAAGCCGGTCGAGAAAGGGGTCGAGGTGAAGGTCTCGTCCGACAAGGGGAGCGACACCCTGAAGGGGGAGACGCTCCTCTGCGCCGTCGGCCGCCGGCCGGTGACCGAGGACGTCGGGCTCGACACCACCAGGGTGCAGCTGGATCGCGGCTTCGTGAAGGTGGACGCGATGATGCGCTCCACCGAGCCGACCATCTACGCCATCGGAGACATCGTGCCCACCCCGATGCTGGCGCACCTCGCTTCGCACGAGGGGATGGTCGCCGCCGAGGCGATCGTCGGGCGAAACCCGCACCCCATCAACTACGACCACGTCCCCAACGCGACCTACAGCGATCCCGAGGTGGCGAGCGTCGGGCTGACGGAAGCGGCGGCGAAGGCGCGCGGGCACAAGGTGAAGGTCGGGAAGTTCCCGATTCCGCCGCTCGGCAAGGGGCGCATCCTCAATGCCCAGGAAGGGTTCGTGAAGCTCGTCGGCGACGAGCGCTACGACGAGCTGCTCGGCGTGCACATCCTCGGTCCGCACGCCACCGAGCTCATCGCCGAAGGCGGCACGGCCCTGCAGCTCGAATCGACCGTCGAGGCGCTGCACGAGGCGATCCACGCCCACCCGACCCTGAGCGAGGCGATGGGCGAGGCGGCCCTCGCCCTCCATGGCCGCGGCATCCACCTCTAGACTCGTGCCGGCCGCCACGACGAAGAAGCCCGCGGCCTCCGGCCGGGTCCGGCGACCCGGGGCGAAGGGGGCGGGAATCCCCAAGGGGATGATGCCGCCGCCCGATCGTCCTCTCGTGAATCCGGGGCTGAGCCGGGCGCAGTTGCTCGAGATCCACCGCTTCATGCGGCTCAACCGGATGCTCGAGGACAAGCTGACGGCGCTGTACCGCCAGGGACGCATCAGCGGCGGCCTCTACAGCAGCCTCGGGCAGGAGGCGATCTCGGTCGGCACCGCGTACGCCCTCGCGCCGGACGATCTGCTCGCGCCGATGATCCGCAACATCGGCTCGATGCTGGTGCGCGGCGTGACGCCGCTGGATTTCTTCCAGCAGTACATGGGGCGCTACGAGTCGCCGACGCACGGCAAGGACGGGACCCTGCACTTCGGCAACGTCGAGAGGCTCTCGATCATCGGGCCGATCAGCCATCTCGGGACCCTCGTCCCGGTCATGGCCGGGGCAGCCCTCGCGGCGCGGTTGCGCGGAGAGGCGCACCGCTGCTCGTTGACCTATGTCGGCGATGGAGCGACCTCCACGGGCTACTTCCACGAAGGGCTCAACTTCGCGGCGGTCCTGAAGCTGCCGTTCATCCTCGTCGTCGAGAACAACGGCTACGCCTACTCGACCACGTGCGACAGGCAGTTCCGCGTCGCCTCGATCGCCGAGCGGGGTCCTGCCTACGGCGTCGCGTCGGAGTCGGTCGACGGCACCGACGTGCTCGCCGTGTACGCCGCGACGCAGCGCGCCGTCCAGCGCGGCCGGCGCGGCGAAGGGGCCACGCTCCTCGAAACCCGCTGCCTGCGCATGCAGGGGCACGCGCAGCACGACGACATGCGCTACGTGCCGAAGGCCCTGCTCGAGGCCTGGGCGAAGCGGGACCCGCTGGAGCGCTACGAGCGCTTCCTCGTGGCCTCGGGGCACGCCACGCCCGACACACTGCGCGCCACCGCCGAGGCCATCGCCCCCGAGCTCGACGCCGCGGCCGACGCCGCCGAGAAGTGCCCGCCGCCCTCCCCGGAGGAGACCCTCAAGGGCGTCTATAAAGAAGAAGGATACGAAGCCCCCTGGTGGCCGGCTGCATGACCACGACCTATCTCGAGGCGATCCGCCAGGCGATCTGGGAGGAGATGGAGAAGGACCCCAGCGTCTTCGTCCTCGGCGAGGACATCGGCGCCTACGGCGGCGCCTTCAAGGTGACCGAGGGGATGCTCCAGAAGTTCGGCGAAACGCGGGTCATCGACACGCCGATCTCCGAAGGCGCCATCGTCGGGGCCGCCATCGGCGCGGCCCTCATGGGGATGCGGCCGGTCGCCGAGATGCAGTTCATCGACTTCATCTCGTGTGCTTTCGACCAGCTCACCAACTTCGCGGCCAAGAACCGCTACCGCTGGGGCGCCGGCGTGCCGATGGTGGTGCGCGGTCCGTGCGGGGGCGGGGTGCGCGGTGGGCCGTTCCATTCCCAGAACCCGGAGATGTATTTCGTGCACACCCCCGGGCTCAAGGTCGTGGCGCCGGCGACTGCCTACGACGCCAAGGGGCTCCTCAAGGCGTCCATCCGCGACGACGACCCGGTCATCTACCTCGAGCACAAGTTCCTCTACCGGCGCATCAAGGAGGACCTGCCGAAAGACGACTTCGTGGTTCCGCTCGGCAAGGCGGCGGTCCGGCGGGAAGGGACCGACCTGACCATCGTCACCTACGGCGCGATGCTCTACCCGTGCCTGGAGGCGGCCGCGACCCTCGAGAAGGAACGGGGCGCGAAGGCGGAGGTCATCGACCTGCGCTCGCTCCTGCCCCTCGACCGTGAGACCATCGTCGCGAGCGCGCGCAAGACCGGCAAGGTGATGGTGGTGCACGAGGACACGCGCACCGGCGGCATCGCCGGGGAGATCGCCGCGACGATCAACGAGGAGGCCTTCGACCATCTCGACGGCCCGGTGCTGCGGGTGACGGCTCCCGATACGCCGGTCCCGTACAGCGCGCCGCTCGAGGACTTCTTTCTGCCCAACGCCGTGAAGATTGCGGACGCGGCCCGCAAGTTGGTAGCCTACTGAGCCTCGACACAAAAGGGCCCTGAGTTCGGCCACAAGGAGTCAAGGATGCGTGTGGACGTCATCATGCCCCAGATGGGGGAGAGCATCGCCGAAGGGACGCTGACCAAGTGGCTCAAGAAGCCGGGGGAGAAGGTCTCCCGGGACGAGCCCATCTTCGAGATTTCGACCGACAAGGTGGACGCCGAGATTCCATCCCCCTCGGCCGGCGTGCTGGCGGAGGTGAAGGTGCAGGAGGGGCAGACGGTGCCGATCAACACCGTCGTGGCCCTCATCGAGACCGACGGCTCGGCCACGGCGACCGCGTCGCAGGCCCCGGCCGCTCCGGCGAAGGAGTCGTCCGCGCCCGCAGCACCGGCGAAGGCGCCCGCGGCCCAGGCCGACGGCGCTCCGAGCCCCAAGGCGCCGCCCGCGTCCCGGCCCCAGGCCCAGCCCGCGCCGGCTTCCTCCGGGAAGCCCGAGTTCCCCAAGGCGGCGGCCATGGCCGCGGCCGGCGCCTCGGAGGAGGAGATCCGCCGGGTCCGCTCCTCGCCTGTCGTCCGCAAAATCGCCGAGGAGCAGAACGTCGACATCAGCCGCCTCCAGGGCACCGGCTCCGGCGGACGCGTGACCAAGAAGGACATCCTCTCGGCGATCGACTCCGGCGGCGCCTCCGCCGGCGCGGCGTCCGGTGGTGCGGCCGGCGGAGCGACGCAGCGCGCCCCCGGGCCGGTGACGCACATGCCGGCGTACGCCCCCGGCGAACGCGTCGAGATCGTCCCGATGACGAACATGCGCAAGAAGATCGCCGAGCACATGATCCTGTCGCAGGAGACCTCGGCGCACGTCACGCAGGTGACCGAAGTCGACATGCAGGCGACGATGAAGCTGCGGGCGAAGCACAAGGCGGCGTTCGAGGAGCGCAACGGCGCGCCCCTCACCGTGACCGCGTTCATGGTGCGGGCCGCGGTCGAGGCCCTCAAGGCCTTCCCGGTCGTCAACTCCTCGATCGACGGCGACAACATCGTCTACAAGAAGGACCTCAACATCGGCATCGCCGTGGCGCTCGACTGGGGGCTCATCGTTCCGGTGATCAGGAACGCCGGCGACCTCAGCCTTTCGGGGATCGCCAAGGCGGTGCGCGATCTCGCCGACCGCGCCCGGAGCAAGAAGCTCTCCCCGGACGAGGTGCAGGGGGGGACCTTCACCATCACCAACCCCGGAGGGTTCGGCTCCCTCTTCGGGACGCCGATCATCAACCAGCCCCAGGTGGCGATCATGGGGGTCGGTTCGATCGACAAGCGGCCGGTGGTGGTGGATGACGCCATCGCCATCCACTATGTCTGCTACATGACGCTGTCGTTCGACCACCGCCTGATCGACGGCGCGGTCGGGGCCCAGTTCATGTCGCACGTGAAGGAAACGCTCCAGGAAGCGCGTTTCCCCGACATCGCCTGAGTCGTGGCCTCGACCGCCCCGCACTTCGAGCCTCCGTCCCGCGCCCTGCCGCGCGCGGCGAGGCGCCTTTGCGAGGCGCGCTGGCTCGGCCGCATCGAGTACGGCGAGGCGCTGGCCCTGCAGGAGCGCGCGTCGCGCGCCCTGAAGGACGCGCAGTTCGCCGGGACGAGGGCCGACGAGACCCTGCTCCTGCTCGAACACCCGCCGGTCATCACGTTGGGCCGCAACGCCGCGGAGGCGGACGTCCTTGCCGGGGCCGAGCGGCTGGCGGCCCTCGGCGTGACGGTCGAGAAGACGAATCGCGGTGGCCAGGTGACCTATCACGGCCCCGGCCAGCTCGTCGGCTATCCGATCCTCGACCTCAACCCGGACCGGCGCGATGTCGGTCGGTACCTGCGCGACCTCGAGGAGGCGCTGATCCGGATGCTTGCCACCTACGGCATCACGGCCGGCCGCTCGCCTGGCGCGACCGGCGTCTGGGTGGGGGAGGCGAAGATCGCCGCCATCGGCGTGCACCTGTCGCGCTGGGTCACGACGCACGGCTTCGCGCTGAACGTGACGACCGACCTCGACGCCTTCTCCCTCATCGTGCCGTGCGGTTTGAAGACGCGCGGGGTCACCTCGATGCAGCGCCTGCTCGGCCGGCCGGTCGACCTCGAGGAGGTCGCGCGCCGCTTCGTCCCCGAGTTCGCCTCGATCTTCGGCCGCGAGGTGGCGCTCGACGCGGCCGCCGTTCCGGAGGGGCACTGATGTCCTGCGGCACGGAAGTGCGCGAGCCGAAGCCGCCGTGGCTGCGCATCCGTCTCTCCACCGGCACGGAGTACCAGGAGGTCCGCGGCCTGATGCGCGGCCTGCGCCTCAACACGGTGTGCGAAGAGGCGCGCTGCCCCAACATCTACGAATGCTGGGGGGATCGCACGGCCACCTTCATGATCCTCGGCGAGATCTGCACCCGGCGCTGCGGCTTCTGCGCCGTCACCACCGGCCGGCCCCAGGGCGTCGATGCGGACGAGCCGGCGCATCTCGCCGAGGCGGTGGCGCGGCTCGGGCTCGAGCATGCGGTCGTCACCTCGGTCGATCGGGATGACTTGCCGGACGGCGGCGCCGATCATTTCGCCGCGGTCATCCGGGCCGTGCGCGAGCGCAACCCCGGGTGCGGCGTCGAGGTGCTCACGCCGGATTTCCGCGGCGTCCCGGACGCCGTCGACCGCATCCTCCCCGCGGGACCGGTCGTTTTCAGCCACAACCTCGAGACGGTGCCGCGCCTCTATCCGGACGCCCGCCCGGGCTCGAAGTTCGAACGCTCGATCGCGTTGCTCCGCGAGGCGGCGGAGCGACGCGATGCCACGGCCGGCGCGACCGGGGCCGTGCCCGGCACGCCGGAGCGCCCCCTCATCAAGACCGGCCTGATGCTCGGCCTCGGCGAGCGGCGCGAGGAGCTCCTCGAAACCTTCGCCGCGGCGCGCGACGCCGGCGTCGAGATCCTCACCATCGGCCAGTACCTGCGGCCGACCCTGAAGCACCTGCCGGTGGTCCGCTACGTCCCGCCCGAGGAGTTCCTAGCCATCCGCGATGAGGCGATGGCGCTCGGGTTCCGGCACGTCGAGGCCGGGCCGCTCGTCCGCTCCTCGTATCACGCCAAGAAGCACACGCGCGAGGCGGCCGTCTAAATCCGGACCCGGGTGCGTCCCGCTCACTAAAAGTTGCGTACGGCCGGGCCGAACGTCTGGACCGTGCCATTGGTGTTGACCTGCTCGACGTAGATGTCCTGCGCGCTCTTGTGCTTCGCGATCGGCACGGCATAGACGGCTCCCAGTCCCGTCTCACACTGCTGGCACGGGATGATGGCCGGCGTCAGCTGGATGCGCTGGCCCTTGTCGTATTGGACGACGAAGAACCCGAGGATGCCGATCTCGTGGTTGGTAGGCCACCGGACGATGCCGCCTCCCTGTGCGGAACGATTCACCTCGAGGTTCGTGATGCCGCAGAACATGCAGGCGCAGATGTCCTGGTTGTTGTTCGGGACGGTCGGGCAGTTGTCGCAGGCGTCGCCGATCCCGTCTCCATCGGAATCCGTCCCGCCCGGGTCGTCCACGATGCCGTCACAGTCGTTGTCCCGCCCGTCGCAGATGTCGGTGGCTCCAGGATGGATCGTGAGGTCGCTGTCGGAGCAGTCGCCGCACACGAGCCCGCTGGGATTGCAGGTGGCCGTGCAGGCCGCGAAGCCATCGCCGTCCCGGTCCTCGCAGGGACACCCCGTTCCAGTACACACGCCGGCGACGCAGTGATCGTCCTGCGAGCAGGCCGCGCCGTCGTCGCACGGCGCCGTGTTGGAAAGATGGATGCATTGCAGCCCGCCGCAGACGTCGTCGGTGCAGGGGTTGTCGTCGTTGCAGTCGATCAGGAAGTGATCGCATCCGGTCACGGGGTTGCAGCTGTCGATCGTGCAGGGATTGCCGTCCTGGCAGTTCATCTGCTGGGTTCCGGGGGCGCAGGTCGTCCCGACGCACTCGTCGAACAGGGTGCAGACGTTCCCATCGTCGCAGTGGATCCGGCCGGCCGGGTCATGACGACAACTCCCGCTGGCCGTGTCGCACGAGTCGAAGGTGCACACGTTGCCGTCGTCGCACGGGGGGCAGTCCACGGCCAGGGCGGCCGATCCTGAGGCGAAGTGAAGCGCGACGCCGCAGGCGAGCGCCAGGCCGAAGCGCGACAGACCACGAGCCAAGGATCGGGACGCGAAGGCAGCCATGACAGCCCTCCTTTCGGCAGCGATGGGAACGCGGCGCCGTTCCCGGCGAAGCTCTTTGATTCGAACAAATACGCCCGCCGGCGACGGCAGTCAACCACAATCCGACCTTGACAGTCGCGATCGGCGGCCGATAGAATTAGGACCGCTTCAGTCGTATATTGACCAGGTGCGGGGTCCCGCCAGGAACGGAAATCCTCGATGATCCGACTCTCCAAGTCCGCCGATTACGGCTTGATGGCGATGCGCCACCTGGCCCTGCTGCCGCAGGGATGCTGCTGCAGCGCGCGGGAGCTGGCGCAGGGGCACAAGATCCCGCCGGCGCTGATGGCCAAGCTGATGCAGCGGCTGGCGCGGCGCGGGCTCGTCTCGGCGACGCACGGCATCAAGGGGGGATACCGGATCGCCCGGCCGGCGCAGACCATTTCGCTGCGCGAGGTGATCGAGGCGATCGAGGGGCCGCTGGCGATGACCGACTGTCACGATCCGCGCGGCGAACGGTGCGATCAGGACGGCACCTGCACCGTGAAGCAGCCGCTCCTCGAGATCCAGGCGCGCATCGCGGCGCTTTTGGCCGCGACCTCGGTGCGCGACCTCGGCGGCACGCCGAACCGTCCCGTCCGGATCGCCATGCCGGCGAGGGTGCGGGCATGACGCGCGGCATCTACCTCGACGGGCACGCCACGACGCGTCCGGACCCGCGGGTGGTCGCGGCCATGCGCCCCTACTTCGAGGACGACTTCGGCAACGCCTCCTCGAAAACTCATCCTTACGGCTGGCGGGCCGAGGAGGCGGTGACGCGGGCGCGCTCCCAGGTGGCGAAGCTCATCCACGCCGACCCGAAGGAGATCCTGTTCACGTCGGGCGCGACCGAGTCGAACAACCTGGCGATCCTCGGAGCGCTGCGCGGGCATTCCGAACGCGGCGATCACCTGATCACGGCCGCCACCGAGCACCCGTCGGTCCTCGACGTGGCCCGGGCGGCGGCCGAGCAGGGGGCCGAGGTGACCATCCTGCCGGTGGACGGGCGGGGCCGGGTCGATCCGGATCAGGTGCGCGCCGCCATCACGGCCCGGACGGTGCTGGTCTCGATCATGGCCGCGAACAACGAGGTGGGAACGCTCGGACCGATCGCCGCGATCGGCGCCCTGTGCAAGGAGCGCGGCGTTCTCTTCCACACCGACGCGGCGCAGGCGATCGGCAAGATCCCGATCGACGTGCTGGAGTCCGGGGTCGACCTGCTCTCGATCTCGGCGCACAAGATCCACGGGCCGAAAGGGGTCGGCGCGCTCTACGTGCGGCGCAAGAACCCGCGCGTGCTGCTGCGGCCGATGCTCTTCGGCGGGGGACAGGAAAAGGGACTGAGGCCCGGAACGCTCAACGTCCCCGGCATCGTCGGCCTGGGAATGGCGCTCGAGATCGCCCGCAACGAGATGGCGGGGGACTCGAAGCGGCTGGCGGGGCTGCGCGACCGGCTGCAGAAAGGCTTTCTCGATCGCATCACCGATCTCGTCATCAACGGCGACCAGGAGCAGCGTCTGCCGAACAACCTCAACGTGTCCTTCTCGTATGTCGAGGGGGAGGCGCTGCTGCTGGCGCTCGACGGCGTGGCAGTGTCGTCGGGCTCGGCCTGCACCTCCGAGAAGCGCGAGCCGTCGCACGTGCTGAAGGCGATGGGGGTGAGCGATACCATGGCCCAGACGTCGCTGCGCTTCGGGCTCGGACGCTTCAACACCGAGGCGGAGGTCGATGCCGTGGTGGAGCGGGTGGCGCAGGCGGTCGAGCGGCTGCGCGAGATCTCGCCGCTGGCCCAGGCGGCGAAGGCGGAAGGAACGGAGATGGTGCAGTCCGGATCGGTTCACAACACGGCCCCCGGGGGGCCCAGGGAGGCAGGAGCATGATTCACGTCACCGCGAAGGCGGCGGAGCAGATCCAGGTCATCCAGAAGAAGGAAGGGCTCGAGGGACATGCCCTGCGCATCGAGGCGCAGGGGGGCGGCTGCTCGGGGATGTCGTACCGCCTGGCGTTCGACAAGGAGGCCGGCGCCGAGGACAAGACCTTCGAGGACCAGGGCGTGAAGATCCTCGTCGACAAGAAGTCGTACATCGTGCTCAACGGCATGACGCTCGACTTCACCGACGGGCTGCAGGGGAGCGGCTTCGTCTTCAATAACCCCAACGCCAAGTCCACGTGCGGTTGCGGCTCCTCCTTCTCGGCCTGATGCCGCTCCTGCCTGCCGGCCGGCGCGCCCGATGACCAACGCCTGGCTCGACGAAGGACTGCGCGCGCTCGAGGAGGGGGACTGGTCCGAGGCGATCAACGGCCTGCGCTGGGCGAGCGACGCCGAGCCGAAGGCTGCGGGCATCCTGCTCGCGCTCATCGACGCCTACGAGCGGGCCGCCGCGGCGCAGGGGGATCCCGATCTGCTGCTGCAGGCGTGGAACGTCTGCCGCGCCCTGCGCGATCGGAACCTGCCGATGTCGGACGAGGAGCGCGCCCATTTCCGCGTCGCCTTCGTGCGCGTGCGCGACGCGGTGATCGCGGCCCGCGCCGGCGGCTGGACCCCGCCGCCGTCCAAGGAGGAAGTGCACCGCGCCTGACGGCGCCGTGCGCCGCCCGCGCCCGTCCGCAGTCCGTTCCACCCCGCAGCACGACCGGCTTCCGGACCGTTCCGGCCGTTGCGATTCGAAAATCGCGCGTGATATTCTGCGCGCCATTCGCGCCGCATCGGCGCGCGCATGCACGGAACTTTCCTGGGGGTCGTGTCATGGCGCACAAGAAAGAGTTCCTGACGGGACAGCGGATCTGGCCCGAGGCGATCCGCGGCGACGAAAGAGTCGATCGCCTCATCGACGAAACCTTCCTCGCGTACAACGGCGGGCGGCTGCAGAAGGCCTGCCGGCTGTTCACCGAGAAGATGCTGAAGGACGACGTCACGGTCGGCGTCAGCCTCTCCGGGGCGCTGACGCCCGCCGGGGTGGGCCGCTCCTGCATCATCCCGCTCATCCGTGCCGGCTTCATCGACTGGATCGTCTCGACCGGCGCGAACCTCTACCACGACACCCACTTCGGCCTCGGGATGTCGCTGCACCGCGGCACCCACACCATCGACGACGCGCTGCTGCGCCGCGAAGGGGTGATCCGCATCTACGACATCCTGTTCGACTACAACGTCCTGCTCGACACCGACAACTACCTGCGCACCATCATGGCGGAGAAGCCCTTCTCCAAGGAGATGGGCACCGCCGAGCTGCACTACACGCTCGGGAAATATCTCGCCGCGCGCGAAAAGGAGCTCGGGGTCGAAGAGACCTGCGTCCTGACGGCGGCGTACAAGGCCGGCGTCCCGTGCTATGTCTCGTCGCCCGGGGATTCGTCGATCGGCATGAACATCGCCGAGCTGGCGATGCGCGGCTGCGGGCCGCGCGTCGACGTCACCCGCGACGTCAACGAGACCGCCGCCCTCGTCTACGCGGCGAAGAACGGCGACGGCAAGAGCGGCCTGCTGATGCTGGGCGGCGGATCGCCGAAGAACTTCGTCCTGCAGACCGAGCCGCAGATCCAGGAGATCCTCGGCCTGACCGATCGCGGTCACGACTACTACATCCAGATCACCGACGCGCGCCCCGACACCGGCGGGTTGTCGGGGGCGACGCCCTCGGAGGCGGTGTCGTGGGGCAAGGTCGATCCCGACAAGCTGACCGACTCGGTCGTGGTCTACACCGACTCGACCATCGCCGCCCCGCTGATGACCGCCTATGCCCTGGCGCGCGTCAAGCCGCGCAAGCCGAAGCGGCTCTACGACAAGCGCGAGGCGCTGGTGGAGAAGCTCAAGATCGACTTCCTCGCCGAGCACGAGCGGCGCCAGAAGGCGGCGCGCAAGAAATAGCCGCCGTCAGGCGAATCGCTTCGGATCGAACGGCGCCGCCGCCGAGTCGAGCGACCCGCCGCCGAGCAGACGCCCCACCATCACCGCCGTGATCGGCGCCAGCACGATGCCGTTGCGCAGGTGCCCGCAGGCGTAGACCAGACCGGGCGCAGCGCGGCCGATGGCCGGCAGTCCGTCCGGAGCCGCGGGGCGCAGCCCCGCCCAGGCGGAGTGGAAGACGGCGTCGGCGAGGGCGGGCACGAGCCGCAGCGCCGCCGCCGAGAGGCGGGCCAGCCCCGCTCCGGTCACGCGGCGATCGAAGCCCGCCTTTTCCATGGTCGCTCCCGCCAGCACCCGGCCGTCGCTGCGCGGCACGAGATAGATGTCCTCGGACGCCACCACGTGGCGCAGGAGACCGGGCGCGAGGAAGCACAGCATCTGGCCGCGCACCGGCTCGGACGGCGGCGCCGTCATCCCGGGAACGGCGAGGGCCCCCGACCACGCGCCCGCGGCCACCACGACTTCGCGCGCCCGCACCTCGTGCCCATCCGCGGTGCGCACGCCCCGCACGACGCCGTGCTCGGCCAGGAGCTCGGCCACCTCGGCGCCGGTGCGGATCTCCGCCCCGGCGCGCTCCGCCGCGCGGCGCAGGGCCGCGGCCAGGAGCCGCGGATCGAGGGTGTGCTCGTGCGGCAGCCGGATTCCGCCGATCGCCTCGCGGCAGACGGCGGGCTCGAGCCGGAGCAACTCCTCGCGCGACAAGGTCTCGACCTCGAGACCCAGCCGGTGCTGATCCTTCGCCTGGCGCCCCAGCTCGCTCCGCCCGGCCTCGTCGAGCGCGACGACGACCGCCCCCTCCCGTCGCAGATCGACCGACAGGTCCGCTTCGGCCTCGACCTGGCGCACGAAGTCCGGGTAGAGCTCGCGGCTGCGCAGTGCGAGGCTCCGCAGCGGCGCCGCCTCATGCGCCTCGAGCTGCGCCGCCAGCATCCCCGCCGACGCCCCGGTGGCTTCGCCTCCGGTTTCCCCACGCTCCAGCAGACACACCGACATCCCCGCCCGCGCACCCTCCCGGGCGATGCCAAGCCCGATGACTCCTCCCCCCACGACCACCACATCGAACGCCGATCTCATGGCCCCGAGTCTGCCACACCGGCTGAGGCGGCGGCCGTTGTTGACACCCCCCGTTGCCCCCCCTATCATCCGCGCGCCCCATGCCGGATCGCCGCGCCCTCCTCATCCTCTTCAGCGCCCTGTTCCTGGTCATGCTCGGGGTCGGTATCATCATCCCGAACATCGCGTACCGGGCGGCGGAGCTGCACGCCACGTCGATCGAAATCGCGCTCCTCTTCACGCTCTACTCGCTGATGCAGTTCCTGTTCGCGCCGCTCTGGGGGCGGCTGTCCGATCGCGTCGGCCGGCGTCCGGTGCTGATCGCGGGGCTGTTCGGAGGGGGGCTGGGCCTGCTCCTGTTCGGCGCCGGCGGGCAGCTCCTGACGCTCTATCTGGCGCGCGGGTTCTCGGGGCTGATGTCCTCGGCGGCGCTGCCCACGGCGATGGCGTACGTCGCCGACGTGACCGACGAGAAGCGCCGCGGTCACGGCATGGGGGCGATGGGGGCGGCCATGGGGCTCGGGTTCATCTTCGGTCCGGGCATCGGCGGGGCGCTCGCCCAGTTCGGGCACGCGGTGCCGTTCCTGGTCGCGGGGGCGCTGATGATCGCCACCGGCATCGCCGCGACGATCCTCCTGCCGGAGAGCCTGCAGAAGCCCGCGCCGCGCTCGGAGGGCGCCTGGTTCCACCTGCCGGCTCCCTGGAAGGCGCTCGACAGCCCGCTGCTGCGCTTCTACGGCGTCGCGTTCACCGTGCCGTTCGCCATGGCCGCGCTCGAGACCACCTTCCCGCTCCTGCTGCGCGATCGCCTCGGGATGGGGGCGCGCGAGATGGGCTGGATGTTCCTGTTCATGGGCACGGCGGTTTTCCTCGTGCAGGGGTTCGTCCTGGGACGGGTCATCAATGCCGCGGGGGAGGAGCGCGTCCTGCGCGCGGGGCTGCTCATCAACGCCGCCGGGTTCCTGCTGGTGCCGCACGCGGCGGGCGCGGCCGGAATGACCGCGGCCCTGACTCTGAGCGGCGTCGGCAACCAGGTGATGCGCCCGACGAACGCCTCGCTCCTGACGAAGCGCAATCTCGGCGGCCAGGGAGAGGCGATCGGGGTGATGGACTCGTTCGATTCGCTCGGGCGGATCCTGGGGCCGATGCTGGCGGGACCGGTGTATGCGTGGGCGCCGCGCGCCCCTTACCTGATCTCGGCGTCGATCCTGCTCGCGTGCCTTCTGACGCTCGTGCTCACGGCTTCGCGGGCGGAGCGCCGCCGGCCGGCGGCCTGACGACGTAGCGCTGGACCGAGGCGGGCCGGCTCATCGCCATGCGCAGCACGCGGCTGCCTTCGACGATGAAGTAGGTCGCCACCTGGCCGTCCTCGCTCCGGTACAAGTGCCGGATGCGCTCCGGCGCTTCCGTTTTCCCCGGGGCCGGAGTCACGGGTGCGACGGCGGCGCGATGCGCTTCGGGGCCGGACTCGGCCGGCTTGCCATAGGCCTCCAGGAGCTCGTTGACGTTCGAACCGGTGCCGATCCCCTCCACGGTGCGGTTGGCTCCCGGCGACACACCCTCGTAGGTCTCGGCGAAGTTGAAGCCGATCGACTCGACTGTCATCGACGCCGGAGTCTCTCCCATCGCGAGGGCCGAGATCCCCTGTTCGGGGATCTGCAGCTGCACCACCTGCGGCTGGTTCGCGAAGGGCACCTTCTTCACGCCGGGGAAGTGGGCCAGGACGTCCGTGAGCGGCTGCCCGAGAAAAATCGTTCCCGGGATGCCGACGTGCATCTGGATGACGTCTTTCGACGCGTCCGTCGCCGGGCCGGGTTCGGGGGCCGCCTTGGTGTCGGGGACGGCGGCGGCCGGCGCGGGAACCGCCGCGGCCGGAGCCTTGGCGCGGGCGGGCGGCTCCGCGCCGAAGCCCGCCGAAGCCGCCAGGCCGAAGAGCCATGCCCCCGCGAGCCACGCAGAGATGCCGAGCGCTCGCGAGGCGGAACAGGCGTGTCGTGTCATCGGGGCGGGCATTCTAGCATGCGCTACAATCGCGCTTTCCCGGGGAGAGGACGCTTGCAGGACGAACACGGCGGCGCCGTCGTGGGCCGCTTCGAGACGGAAGCGCGCGCCTTCGCCGAGAGCCCGTTCCACCGCGATCCCGAACGGCTGCGGAGCCTCCTCGATTTCGCGGCGGTGGCGGCGGGCGAGAGGGCGCTCGACGTCGCCTGCGGCCCCGGCATCGTGGCGGCGGGCCTGCGGGCGCGCGGCGCCGAGGTCGCCGCGGTGGACCTGACCCCCGCGATGCTGCGCGAAGCCCGATCGAGCGGCGCTCGGCTGGCGCGGGCCGACGCGGTCCGGCTGCCCTTCAAGGACGGCTCGTTCGACCTCGTCGTGTGCCGCAACTCCTTCCACCATTTCCCCGACCCGTCCGCGGTCGCCTCCGAGGTGGCCCGCGTGCTTCGCGGCGGCGGCCGCATCGCCTACGAGGACATGGCCGCCGACGAGTCGCTGGCGGAGCGGGACCTCCAGGAAACGATCGAGCGGCTGCGCGACCGGGCGCACGCCCGCACGCTGCCGCCGTCGGAGGTGCGCGCCTTCGTCGAGCGGGACGGCCTTCGGATCACGCGCGAGCGGCTCGTCCCGATGACGGTCGACTTCGACGAGTGGATCGATCGTCCCCGTCCCTCGCCCGAGGCGAAGGCGCGCGCCCGCGCCCTGATGGAATCGCGCCTCGACGCCCCTCCCGGAGCGCTGCGGTCGTGTCTGGTCGGGGGAGCGCTGCGCTTCGAGCGCCTGAGCCTGCTGCTCGTCGCCGTGAGGTCATGAGCCCGGCCGAGCTGTTCCACGACGACGGCAGCGTTCCGTATCGCTTCTGCCCGCGCTGCGGCGGCGGCCTGGTGCCCAAGGTGGTGTTCGCTCACGACCCGCCGCGCCTGGTCTGCAGCGCCTGCGGCTTCGTCTTCTACCTCGACCCGAAGGTCGCGGCCGGGGCGATCTGCCGGATGGACGGCGGCATCGTCCTCGCGCGCCGCGGCATCGAGCCCGGGTACGGCCTGTGGGTCTACCCGGGAGGCTACGTCGACCGCGGCGAGTCGCTCGAGGAGGCGGCGGTGCGCGAGGCGCGCGAGGAAGTGGGCCTGGAGATCCGGCTCACCGGTCTCGTCAACGCCTACTCCTACCCGGGGCGGCCGGTCATCGTCGTGGTCTTCGCGGCCGAGGTGATCGGCGGGGCGCTGACGCGGGGCGGCCTCGAGACGCTGGAGGCGCAGGTGTTCCCGGACACGGCCATCCCGTGGGGCGACCTGGCGTTCCGCAGCACGACCGATGCACTGCGCGAATACCTGGCGGGGCGGGTGCGTCCCGTCACCGCGCGGATCGACTGACACTGACGAAAGGGGGAGGGATGCTTCTCGAAGGCAGGGTGGCGGTGATCACCGGAGGAGGCAGCGGCATCGGCCGCGCCATCGCGGAGCGCTTCTACCGCGAAGGGGCGAGGGTCGCGATCGCGTCGCGCAACGCCAAGACGCTGCAGACGGTGGCGATGGAGATGAACAAGGGCGACCATCGCATCGTGCCGTTCCGCTGCGACGTCACCGACCGCGACGAGGTCGAGGTGCTCATCGGCAACGTCATCGAGGTCTGGGACCGCGTCGACATCCTGGTCAACAACGCCGGGCTCTCCGGCATCACGCCGGCAACACCTTCGCCCGAGGGGAACGACGACGCCGAGGCGCGCTGGAAGCAGATCCTCGACGTCAACCTGACCGGGTCCTTCTCCTGCATCCGCGAGGCGGTGCCGCACATGCCGGAGGACGGCCGCGGCCGCATCCTCAATCTCTCCTCGGTCCTCGGGAAGTTCGGGGTGCCCGGCTACGGCGCCTACTGCGCCAGCAAGCACGGCGTCATCGGGCTGACCAAGGCGCTGGCGCTCGAGCTGGCGCCGCGGAAGATCACCGTCAACGCGCTCTGTCCCGGCTGGGTCGAGACCGACATGGCGCGCGCCGGGGTCGAGGCGGGGGCGAGCCGCGAGGGGATCACGCCGGAGGAGTTCCGCCGCCGCGCCGAGCAGCGCGTGCCTTTGGGACGCTTCATCCAGCCGGACGAGGTTGCGGCGCTGGCGGCCTTCCTCGCCTCCGATGCCGGAGCGGGGATCACCGGCCAGGCGATCAATCTCGACGGCGGGGCGGCGATGTGGTGAGCGGCGGCGACGAGTTCCGCGTCGCGGCGCCGATCGAGGTCCGTTTCCGCGACCTCGACGGGATGGCGCACGTCAACAACGCGGTCTACCTGACCTACTTCGAGGTGGCGCGGGCCCGCTACTGGAAGGAGATGGGGGAGGGAGAGTGGACGCGCCTCCGCACCTACGTCGTGGCGCGCGCCGAGATCGATTTCAAGAGCCCCGCCACGCTCCAGGACGACGTCGTCTGCCACGTGCGGGTCGCGTCCTTCGGCGGGCGCTCGTTTACCATGGAATACCTCCTCGTCGACCGCAAGAGCGGCCGCACCCTCGCCCTCGGGCGCACGGTGCAGGCCATGTTCGACTACGAGCGCGGGACCAGCCGTCCGCTCGACGAGGAGATGAAGGCGGCGGTCCGCCGTTTCGAAGGGCGTGCGATCCCCGAGCAATCGGGACGTTCCGCCGGCAAGCCCGTCGGGGCCTGAGGAGGACAGCACATGAGCAAGGGAAAAGTCGCCGTCCTGGTCGAGAACGACTACCAGGACATGGAAGTGTGGGTGCCGTTGTACCGGCTGCGCGAGGAGGGCTACGAGGCCGTGACCGTCGGGACCGGGGCCGAGAAGTACGCCTCGAAGCACGGCTACCCGGTCACGGCGCAGCTGAAGGCCGCCGATGCGCGCGCCGCCGACTTCAAGGGCATCGTCGTGCCCGGAGGGTGGGCGCCCGATCGCCTGCGCCAGGATCCGGGCGTGCTGCGGCTGGTGAAGGAGATCGATGCGAAGGGCGGCGTCGTGGCGGCGATCTGCCACGCCGGGTGGGTCCTCGCCTCCGCCGACATCGTGCGGGGGCGCAAGGTGACCGCCTTCCAGGCCATCAAGGACGACCTGATCCATGCCGGAGCGCAGTTCGTCGACCAGGAAGTGGTCATCGATCGCAACCTGATCACTTCGCGCAAGCCGGACGATTTGCCGGCCTTCTGCCGCGCCCTCGTCCGTGCCCTCGCGGAGTCGTGATCGCGAACCGGCTCGGGACTTCGGCATGACTTCGATTCGGCTCGGGACTTCCTCCTGGACCGCGGCCGGGTGGGAAGGGCCGTTCTACCCCCCTGGGTTGCCGGCGGCGCGCTGGCTGGAGCATTACGCGCGCGAGTTCGACACGGTCGAGGTGGATGCCACCTTCTATCGCATCCCCGAGGAGCGCACGGTGGACGCCTGGCGTGACCGGACGCCGCCGGGATTCCTGTTCGCGGCGAAAGTCCCCCAGGTGATCACCCACGAGAAGCTCCTCGAAGGCTGTCTCGAGGAAACCACGGCGTTCCTCAAGGTGATGCGGCGGCTGGGCGACCGCCTCGGACCGCTCCTCCTGCAGTTCCGCTACTTCCGCCAGGCCGAGATGCCGGATCCCAAGCCCTTTCTCGAGCGGCTGGAGCGCTTCCTTCCGGCGCTTCCATCCGACATGCGCTTCGCGGTCGAGGTGCGCAACAAGTCGTTCCTGGGTGACCGCCTCTTCGACATGCTGCGGCGGCAGGGAATCGCGCTGGCGTTCATCGACCATCCGTGGTTCCCGACCATCGACCACCTGATGAAGCGCCCGGCGGCGCGCACCGCGCCGTTCTCCTACATCCGCTGGCTCGGCGACCGGGTGGAGATCGAGAAACGCACCAAGGTGTGGGACAGGCTGATCCTCGACCGGACCGCGGAGATGCGCCGCTGGGCGGCGGCCGTCCGGACACTCCAGGCCGGGGAGCGGACGGTCCACGGGTACTTCAACAACCACTACGCCGGCTACGGCGTCGGATCCATCCGTCTTTTCAGGGAAATTCTCGCCGAATCCACCCCTCCGGAACCCCTGCCAGGGAATTGACGAAAGGCCCCCGGCGCGGTGGATCGCCCCGCGACCGGACCATATATTGCGCGAGCCGTCCGGGGTGTGTCGTCCACCCGGATCGGGGAGGGGTCCGGGTTGTCGTTGGAAGGGGAGCGTCACCCCATGCCACGGGTGCGCCGCCGCGACCGAGCGGCGGTGTGCGTCTGTCTGCTCGCCGCCGGACTTCTGTTCGATGGGGCCGCCGCGGCCCCGCCGGCCGCGGCTCAGCCCGCCGCGGTGCAGACGGTCCCCGAAGCGACCCTGCCTCCGTCGGTCGAGTACCAGATCAAGGCCGACTTCGTCTACACCGTCGCCAAGTTCGTGGACTGGCCGGAGGGCGCGTTCGCCTCTCCCTCCACGCCGCTGACGTTCGGCATCGTCGGATCCGACGTCGTCGCCGACGCCATCTCGCAGGCGCTGCGCGGCAAGAAGGTGCACGAGCGGCCGATCAAGGCCGTGCGCATCACCGATCCGCGCCGCGCCCTCGAGTGCCAGATCCTCTACGTCAGCGATCCCGACCCGGTGCGCGTCAAGGCGCTGCTCGACCAGGTGGGGACGTCCAGCATCCTGACCATCGGCGAAGCCGGGGACTTCGCGTCGCGCGGCGGCATCCTCGGCCTGCACCTGAGCGACACCCTCGTGCAGTTCGAGGTCAACATGCAGTCGGCCGAGAAGGCCCGGATCTCCATCAGCAGCAAGATCCTGCGGCTCGGCCAGGTGGTCGGCGGGGTGCGGCCGGCGTCGGAGGGGCGCAAGTGAAGCGCTTCCGCGATCGCTCCATCGCCCAGAAGCTGACGCTCATCGTCCTGTTCACCACGGGCGCCGCGCTCGTCGTCACGTGCGGCCTGTTCGTCGCCTACGAGTGGGTGACGGCGCGCGCCGGCATGGAGCGGGAGATCACCACCCTCGCCGAGTTCCTCGGAGCGAACACCAACGCCGCGCTCGCCTTCCACGACGCCAAGGCGGCCTCCGAGACCCTCTCGACCCTGCAGGCGCAGCGGCCGATCACCGCCGCGGCCCTCTACGGCAACGACGGGCGGCTGGTCGCCTCCTACCGCCGTCTCGGTCGCGGCACCCCGGTTCCCGGCTCGCCGCCGGCCCTCGGCAATCCGGTCTGGGGCGGCGGACGCCTCAGCCTGACGCGCCCGGTCTATCTCGAAGGGGATCGTCTCGGCACGCTGTGGATCGAGGCCGACCTCGAGGAGATGGAGGCCCGGATGCAGCGCTACGCCGCCGTCGCCGCCTCCGTGCTGCTGGTCGCCGCCGCCCTGGCGCTCCTCCTCAGCGCGCGCCTGCAGGGCTTCATCACCGGGCCCATCGGCGCCCTGGCGACCACGGCGCGCCAGGTGGCCGAGGACAAGAACTTCGCGGTCCGCGCCGAGCGCATGGGACAGGACGAGGTGGGGCTGTGCATCGACGCCTTCAACGAGATGCTGGCGCAGATCCAGAAGCGGGACGAGGCGCTCAAGTCGGCCCACGACGCGCTCGAGCTGCGCGTCCAGGAGCGCACGCGCGAGCTGCGCGAGAGCGAGATGGTGCTGCGCTCCTTCTACGACAGCACGCCGCTGATGATGGGGGTGGTCGAGACGAGCGGCGACGACATCGTGCACCTCTCCGACAACCCCTCCTCCGCCGCCTTCTTCGGCCGCGTCCCCGAAGGCATGCGCGGCCGCCGGGCGAGCGAGATGGGGGTGCCTCCGGACGCGCTCTTCATGTGGAAGGCGCGCTACACCGAGGCGGCGAAGAGCGGCCGGCCGGTGCGCTTCGAGTACGCGCACGGGTCGGGTCCCGAGGCGCGCTGGCTCTCCGCCACCGTCTGCCGCATCCCCGGCGCCGCCGGCCGCGTGCAGTTCTGCTACGTGGTCGAGGACGCGACCGATCGCAAGCGCGCGCAGGTCGAGCTGCAGAAGGCGAAGGAGGCGGCCGAATCCGCCAGCCGCGCCAAGAGCGAGTTCCTGGCGAACATGAGCCACGAAATCCGCACGCCGCTCAACGGCGTCATCGGCATGACCGAGCTTTTGCGCGACAGCGATCTCAACACCGAGCAGCGCGAGTACCTCGACCTCGTCCACACGTCCGGCGAGGCGCTGCTCGCGGTCATCAACGACATCCTGGACTTCTCGAAGATCGAGGCCGGGCGTCTCGACCTCGACCCGATCCCGTTCCGGCTGCGCGACAGTCTCGGCGAGACCATGAAGGGGCTGGCGTTCCGGGCGCAGTCGAAGGGGCTGGAGCTCGCCTGCCACGTCGGCGCCGGCGCCCCCGACGCGCTCGTCGGCGACCCGAGCCGACTGCGCCAGGTGGTGATGAACCTGGTCGGCAACGCCATCAAGTTCACCGAGTCGGGCGAGGTCGTGGTGCGCGTCGAGCCGGAGGGCACCGACGGCGAGGACGTGGTGCTGCACTTCTCCGTGCAGGACACCGGCATCGGCATCCCGGAAGAGAAGCAGCAGACCATCTTCGAGGCGTTCACGCAGGCGGACGGCTCGACCACGCGGCGCTACGGCGGCACCGGCCTCGGCCTGACCATCTCGCAGAAGCTCGTCCACCTCATGGGCGGGCGGCTGTGGGTCGAGAGCGCCGCCGGCAGCGGCAGCATCTTCCACTTCACGGCGCGCTTCAACCTGCAGGAGGGACGCGCCGGGCTGCTCGAGCCGGAGACCGCCGTCAGCCTCGCCGGCGTGCGGGTCCTCGTCGCCGACGACAACCGCACCAACCGCTGGATCCTCGAGGAGATCCTGACGCAGTGGGGCCTGCGGCCGCTGGCGCTCCAGTCGGGAGGGACGGCCCTCGCCGCCGCCGCGGAGGCGCGCGCCAAGGGGGATCCGTTCCGCGTCGCCCTGCTCGACGTCAACATGCCGTCGATGGACGGGTTCGAGACGGCGGAGCGGCTGCGGCGCGACGACCCGGAGGGGCGCACGGCCATCCTGCTCCTGACCTCCGCGGGACGCCGCGGCGACGCCGCCCGCTGCCGCGAGATCGGCATCCACGGCTACATCACCAAGCCGGTCAACCAGTCCGACCTGCTCGACGCCCTGATGACCGTGCTCGACCCGGGACGCGGCCAGGACGCGGCCGCGCCGCTCGTGACGCGGCACTCGCTGCGCGAGGAGCGGCGCCGCATCCGGGTGCTTTTGGCCGAGGACAACGCCGTCAACCGGCGCGTCGCCACCGGTCTTCTGGAGAAGCGCGGCTGCGAGGTGCTCCTGGCGGCCAACGGCCGCGAGGCGCTGGAGATCTTCGAGCGCGAGCAGGTGGACGTGATTTTCATGGACCTGCAGATGCCGGAGATGGGCGGTCTCGACGCCACCGCCGCCATCCGCGAGCGCGAGAAGACCCGTGGCGGGCACGTGCCGATCGTCGCGATGACCGCGCACGCCATGAAGGGCGACCGCGAGCGGTGCCTGGAAGGCGGCATGGACGACTACGTCAGCAAGCCGGTGCGGCCGGCCGACCTCTACGCCGCCCTGGAGAAGGCCGCCCCGGGAAGCGGCATGGCCGCGACGCGCGTCACGGGACCGGCGGCCGTGATCACCGAAGCGGCGGTGATCTCCGCGCCCGGAGCGGGGTCACGGGCGCCGTCGGCGGCGGGCTGGGCGGAAGAGCGGGTCGTCGATCGCGCCCAGCTGCTCGAGCGCCTGGAAGGGGATCTGAAGCTGCTCGCCGAGATCGTTGCGCTGTATCACCAGACCTGCCCCGGTCTCGTGCAGGAGCTGCGCGCCGCGATGGGCCGGAACGATACCCTGGCGGTGCACCGCGCGGCCCACACCCTCAAGGGCATGGTCGCCCACTTCGGCGCGCCCGGGGCGACGCGGGCCCTGCTCGACCTCGAGCAGCAGGCGCGCGAGGGACGCCTGGAAGGGCTCGATGCGGCGGTGGAGCGCGCCGTCCTGGAGATCACGCGCCTCGACGTCGCGCTCGAAGACCTGCGCCGCGAGGCCGCCTGAGCCCACCGGCTCCGCTGCGACAGAACACGCTCCCGCCATCCGGTGTCTCCGCTAACATCCGCGCGTGGACATCCGACACCTGCTCGACGAAGCCGCCCGGCGCCATCCCGGCGGCATGCTCCTTCGCTGCGGAGGCCTCGAGCGGAGCTATGCGGACGTCGCCGCCATCCAGGACCGGATGGCGCAGGCCCTGCGCGCGGCGGGAGCGCGGCCGGGCGACCGCGTCGCCGCCTTCTTCCCGAATTGCCATCTCTTCCTCGCCGCGTACTACGCCGCCCTGAAAGCGGACCTCGCCCTCGTGCCCATGAACCTGCGTCTCGCTCCGGCCGAGCGGGACGCGGTGCTCGAGCGCGGCGGCGCGCGCTTCCTGCTCGGCACGCCGGCGCTCCTCCCGACCGCGGACCTGGTCCACGCCGACGGCTGGGTGCTGGCGAGCCCTTCGCCCGACGACCCGCGCGACCCGCCGGCCGGCCCGGAAGAGGGCTTCCTGCTTTACTTCACGAGCGGGACCACCGGCGATCCGAAAGGGGTCGTCCTGACACGGGGCAATCTCGAGGCGCACGCCGCCATGACGCTCGAAGCGCTGCGGTTCTCGGAGCGGGACACCTGGCTGCACGCCGCGCCGATGTTCCATCTCGCCGATGCCTGGGCGATCTTCACGGCCACGGCGGCCGGCGCCGGCCACGCGTTCCTGCCGCGCTGGGACGCGCGGGAGGCCGTGGCGCTGGTGCGCGACGCCGGCGTCACTCTCACGAACCTCGTGCCGTCGATGATCCCGGATTTCCTCGACGCCGCGGCGGCTGCGCCCGGAGCCACGGCCTCGCTGCGCCTGCTGATGAGCGGCGGATCGCCGATCGCCCCGGCTCTCGTGGAGCGCATCGAGACCACGCTCGGCTGCGAGTACCTGCAGACCTACGGCCTCACCGAGACGTCGCCGTTCCTGACCCTGTCCTTCCTGGACGAAGACGAGCGTCTTCTGCCGGGGCCGGAGCGTTGGCGCCGCCTGGGGCGCACCGGCCGCGCCGCGCCGGGGATCGCGCTGCGCGTCGTGCAGCCGGCCGCTTCCGCCGCCTTCACCGACGTGCGCGCGGACGACCGCGAGGTGGGGGAGGTCGTCGTGCGCGGCGCCACCGTGACACCGGGTTACTGGCTGGATCAGGAAGCCACGTCGCAGGCTTTTCTCGGCGGCTGGTTCCACACCGGCGACCTCGGCACCCTCGATGCGCGCGGCTCGGTGCAGCTCGTGGATCGCGCGAAGGACGTCATCGTCAGCGGCGGGGAGACGGTCTACAGCGTCGAGGTCGAGCGGGCGCTCCTGGCGCACCCCGCGGTGCGCGAGGCGGCGGTGTTCGCCGTCCCCGACGACCGGTTCGGCGAGGCGGTGCGCGCCGCCGTCGTGCTGCAGCCGGGGACCGCACCGGCCGAGGCGGCAGCGTTGCGCGACTTCTGTCGCGAGCGCATCGCCGGCTACAAGTGCCCGCGGACGATCGATCTCGTCGAGGCGCTGCCGCGCACCGGCTCCGGGAAGATCGACAAGAAGCAGCTCCGCGAGCCGTTCTGGCGCGGCCGCGACCGCCGCATCTCCTGACGTTCAGGCCTTGCCGGCGCCGAAGCGGGCGTAGAAGCGCGCCACCTCGTCGATCGACGAGGTGACCGGGCACGGCGGGATCGATTCGAGGAAGCGGGCCCCGTAGGCGCGGCTCTTCAGCCGCGGATCGAGGACCGCCACGCAGCCGTAATCGCGGCGCGACCGGATGAGACGGCCGAATCCCTGGCGGAAGGTCAGGATCGCCTCGGGCAGGCTGTCGTCCTGGAACGCATCCCCGCCGCGCGCCGTGATGGCGGCGGCGCGCGCCCTGGTCAGCGGGTGATCGGGGACCTCGAACGGCAACCGGGTCACCACCACCAGTCGAAGCGCCTCGCCCGGGACATCCACACCCTGCCAGAAGGTGAGCGCGCCGAGGAGCACGGCGCGGCGCGAAGCGCGGAAGCGCTCGAGCAGGTCGGTCGCGGTGCCGTCGGGCGCGTGCTTCAGCAGCGGCCGCGTGCGCATCCCCTCGTCGGCGGCCAGGTCGCGGTGCACCCGATCGAGCAGCGCGTACGAAGTGAAGAGGAGGAGCGCGCCTCCGTCGGAGGCTTCGATCGCGCGCCGGCATTCGGCGCTGACCGCGTCCACCCAGCCGCGCGCATCGGATCCGGGGTCGGGCAGCTCCTCCGGCACGTAGAGCAGGGCCTGGCGGCGATAGTCGAAAGGGGAGCCGAGCGCGAGGGTGCCGGAGGCCGTGACCCCCAGGCGTTCGCGCGCGTGCGCGAACGACCCGCCGACCGTCATCGTGGCCGAGGTCAGGATGACGGTGCGGTTCGACTCGAAGAGAAGGTGACGGAGGATCGGCCCGACTTCGACCGGTGAGAAGGCGAGGTCGATCGTCTCCCGGGCGCCGCCGCGCGTCTCGATCCAGTACACCGCGTCCGCCTGCGGCTGGGTGGTGAACTGCTCCAGGCGCGAGCGCAGGTCGGAGGCGCGCTGTCGCAGCCCCTCGAACTGGCCGCGGTCGAACAGGTCGTCGGAGGCCGCGGCCGCTCCCTCGAGCGCCTCCTCGAGATCGGTGAACGAGGCCGCGATGCCGCGCCGATCGAGCGCTCCGGCGGGGAGACGCACCGCGGCGGGGCCGTCCCGTTCGGCGAGCTGGCGCGCCACGCGCTGCGCGGCCTCGAAATAGCCGGCCGATTCGCTCTCGACGTGCCGCACCGCGCTCACGAGCCGCATCCCTCCCAGCGCCGCGGCGTCCCGCGCGGCGCGGCGGCGGGGCGGCTCGCGGGAGGGATCGCGCGGCGCGCGCCGGCCGCGCGCCGCCGGCAGGATGTCGCGCAGCAGGCGCTCGACCGAGCCGGGGCCGAGCCGCGCTCCGAGCTGGCCGCTCGCCGCCTCCTCGGCGCGGTGCGCCTCGTCGAGGATCACCACCCCGTGCGGCGGCAGCACGCGGCCGCCGCTCGCGAGGTCGAGGAAGAACAGCGCGTGGTTCACGACCAGGATCTCCGCCTCGCGGGCGCGCTGCAGATCGCGCCGGTACAGGCAGCGCTCCCAGAAAGGGCCGCGCGAGCCGAGACAGACCTCGCGCTCGCGCCGCACCCGGCTCCAGGTCCCCTCGGGCAGTGAAAAGGGAATCTCGGAGCGCAGGCCGGAGACGGCGCTCTCGGCGTACTGCTCGAGCGCCTCGAACGCGTCCTCCGCGGAGTCGCGCCGCGCCTGCGCCAGGCGCTGCACGCAGAGATAGTTCTCCGACCCCATCAGGAGGGCGTGGCGGAAGGCGATCCCCTCCTTCTCGAAGGCCCGTTCCAGGAACGGCAGGTCCTTGCGCGCCAGCTGTTCCTGCAGGGCGCGGGTGAAGGTGGAGACGATGACGCGCCGCGCCGGGTCCTCGGTCCGCCCGGCGGCGTGCAGGATGGCGGGAACGAGATAGGCGAGCGACTTTCCGACGCCGGTCCCCGCTTCGACCAGGAGGTGCCGGCCCCGGGCGAGGCTGTCGGCGACGCCGCGGGCCATCGCGGCCTGCTCGGGACGCGGCTCGTAGTCGTCGAGGACCCGGGTGAGCGGACCGCCGGGCCCGAAGAAGGCGTCGAGGGCTCCGTGCGGGCCGGACGACTCTCGCCCGGCGGGAGGCTCCGGACTCAGTTCATCACCGGCGACAGCGAGCGCAGCTTCGGCATCTGCCGGCGCAGGGCGTCGCTGTCGGCCGCGCCCGGCGCGACCTCGAGGTAGTGCTCCAGGTCGGCGCGGGCCTGCCCGAAGCAGGCCAGTCTGAAATAGAGGAGCCCGCGATCGCGCAGCCGTCCGGCATCGTCGGGGGAGAGGAAGACGAGCGAGTCCTGCGCCATGAGGGCGCGATGGTAGTCGTGGTCCTTCTCGTACAGGAGCTTGAGGTTGACCAGCGTCCGCTCCAGGATGTCGCGGGTGCGGGCGCGGCGCAGGAACTCCCGCCGGAACGACACCCGGCCGCCGAACTGCTCGAGCAGGCGCCGCCGGCACTCCTCCTCGGTCAGCACCCGGCCGCGGTGGAACGGATCGAGCAGGATCTCGCCCGCGTCGTCGCGGTCGCGCCAGCGGACCAGGAAGTGCCCGGGGAACGACACGCCGTCGAGCGGGCAGCCGCAGCGGCGTCCCACCTCGAGGTAGACGGTCGAGAGGCTGATCGGGATCCCGACGCGCCGATCGAGCACGTCGTTGAGGAAGGAATTGCGCGGGTCGTCGTACTGCTCGACATTGCCGCGGAAGCCCAGGTCATCGAAGAGGAAGCGGTTGAGGTGACCGATGCGGCTCATCGGCCCCTCCCCGCCGCGCAGCCGCCGCTGCACCTCCGCCCCCATGTCGTCCAGGATCGACAGGTACCGTCCCACCTCTAGGTCGGGGTACTCCTGCCGGGCGATCAGCAGGGCCGCCTGCCCGAGGTCGATGGCCTCGTCGGGGAGGGCCAGGATGGCCTGGAGCGCCTGGCGCGCCGGTTTCGGGTCGGTCATGAGGGCTCTGCTTCCGGGGCCTTTTCCCGCGCCGCCGGGCCGTTTCCGCCCTTGCGGCGCGAGCCGCGCCTATCATATCCACCGCCGGACGATTTCCCTATAATGTGCGGTTTCAATGGAGGGTCCGATGCACGGCCCGACCCAGCGCCGCACCATCCAGATCGGCCACAGCCCCGACCCCGACGACGCGTTCATGTTCCATGGGATCGCTTCGGGAGAGGTGCCGGTGCCCGACGGGTGGGAGGTGGTGCAGGTGCTGAAGGACATCGAGTCGCTGAACCGCATGGCGCTCGACGGCGCCATCGAGGTCACCGCCGTGTCCATCCACGCTTACGCGTATCTCGCGGACCGCTACGCCCTCCTGCCGTGCGGCGCCAGCATGGGGGACGGCTACGGGCCGATGATCGTGGCGCGCGAGCCCTTGTCCATCGACGAGGTGAAGCGCCGGACCATCGCCATCCCCGGCACCCTCACCTCGGCGGCGCTGGCGCTGCGCCTCGCCCTCGGCGAAGTCGCGACGAAGGTGGTGCCGTTCGACCAGATTCTGCCGCTCGTGAAGACGGGGGGGGCCGACGCCGGGCTCCTCATCCACGAGGGGCAGCTCACCTGGAAAGGCGAAGGGCTGCACAAGATTCTCGACCTCGGCGCCTGGTGGAAAGAGGAGACCGGCCTGCCGCTGCCGCTCGGAGGCAACGCGGTGCGCAAGGATCTGGGCCCGGAGGTGATCGGCCGGGTGCGGCGGCTGCTCCAGGAGAGCATTGAGCACGGGCTGCGTCACCGGGACCCGGCGCTCACCTACGCCCTCGATTTCGGACGCGGCCTGCCGCGCGACCTGGCCGATCGCTTCGTCGGCATGTACGTCAACGACTACACGCTCGACTACGGACCGACCGGGAGGCGCGCCATCGAGACCTTCCTCGGCCGCGGCGCCGACGCCGGCATCCTGCCGCGCCGCGTGCCGGTCGAGTTCGCGGCATGAGCCGGGCCGTGGCCTCCGCGGCGGGCGGAGTCGCCGCGGCCGCGGACTACCGCGCGGCGCACCACGACGCCGTGCTCGCCGAACCGTTCGCCGTCGCGGCGCTGCGCGTCACCGGCAAGGATGCCGTGGACCTGCTGCACCGCCTGAGCACCAACGACATCAAGGCGATCCGGGAAGGCGGCGGGGCTCCGACCGTCTTCACCACGGCCAAGGGCCGCATCCTCGCCCTCGTCACGGTGCACCGTCTGCCGGGTGAGCTGCAACTCCTCGTGGAGACGGATCGAGCCGAGGCTCTCCGCGAGTGGATCGACCGCTACACCTTCCGCGAGGAGGTGCAGGTCGAGGACCGGCGCGCGTCGCACACCACGCTCGCCGTCTGCGGCCCGCAAGCCCTGGCCATCGTCGCGGCCGTTTTCCCGCAGGCGGCCGGCCTCGAGCGCCACGGCGCGGCCGAGGTGGGGCTGAACGGAACCGCGGCGCTCCTGGTGCGCACCTTCCCCCTGGCCGGCGACGCCTGGCTGCTGAATCTCCCGCATGGCGCGGTCGAGGCGGCACGGTCGCGGTTGCTGGCGGCGGCAGGAGGTCGGCTCCAGGTCGCGTCCCCGGAGACCATCGAAGCGCTGCGGCTCGAGGCCGGGATGCCTTTGGCCGGACGGGAGCTGACCGAAGAACGCAATCCATGGGAGGCGCGGCTCGATGAGGCGATCTCGCTCTCCAAGGGGTGCTACGTGGGACAGGAAGTGATCGCCCGGCTGAACACCTACAGGAAGGTCGCCCGGCTGCTCGTCCGGCTGGAGTCGGAAGGGACGGCCGCGGCCGGGGCTGCGCAGGCGATGCCGTTTCCCGAGGGGGCCCAGGTCTCAGCCGCAGGCGAGAGCATCGGCGTCGTCACCAGCAGCGTCGTCCTTCCGGAAGGGGCGAGCCGGGTGCTTGCCCTCGCCTACGTGCGCGACGAGGACGCCGTGCCGGGAAAGAAGGTCATGGTCGCGACCCCCGCGGGGCCGCGCGAAGCGATTGTGCGCGACCCGCGATCGGCGTCGCCGGAGGCGGGCCGATGAGTCCACGGGCCGCGGGTCCCAAAGCCACGAAGAAGTTGCCCCCGCCCCGCACGGGCATCCTGGTCATCGGCCACGGCAGCCGCGCCACCGAAGCGGTGAAGGTGCTCGCTGACGTGGTCGCCTCGCTGCGCCGGCGCTTCCGGGGCTTCGTCGTCGAGCCGTGCTTCCTCGAGCTGAACCAGCCCGACATCCAGACGGCGATCGACCGCGCGGTGGGGCAGGGGGCCGGCCGCATCCTCTTCGTGCCGTTCTCGACCTACCTCGACGGCCACGTCGGACGCGACCTGCCCGAGCACATCGTGATGGCGCGCGAGCGGCATCCCGGTCTCGACATCCGCATCGCGCGGCACCTCGGCCCCGACCCGCGCCTCGTGGCGATCTGCTCCGACCGCATCCGCAAGGGACTGCGGGACGGCCGGTGGGCCTAGCCCGGCTGGAAGCCGGCCGAAGTTCCTTCTGTTATCATCTCCGCCGTTCCTTCAACTTCGTCCCACGCCTCGCGCGCGAAGACGTTGCGCGCACCCCAGGGGGAGATCGTGTCCGACAGCAGTGATGTCCGTGACGTGGTGATCCTCGGCTCCGGCTGCGCCGGGCTGACGGCCGCCGTCTACACCGCGCGCGCCAATCTCAAGCCGCTCCTGGTGGACGGACACGAAGCGGGCGGACAGCTGAGCCTCACGACCGAGGTGGAGAATTTCCCGGGGTTCCCGGAGGGGATTCTCGGGCCGCAGCTCATCGAGCACATGCGCCGCCAGGCCCAGCGCTTCGGCACCGAGTACCTGGCCGGCGCCGCCACCGACGCGGACCTCGGCAAGCGACCGTTCACCCTGATGCTCGACCACGCCCGGGCGATCCGCACGAAGACCCTGATCATCGCCTCGGGCGCCTCGGCCCGCATGCTGGGTCTCGAATCCGAGCGGCGCCTGCTGGGCCGCGGCGTGTCCACCTGCGCCACCTGCGACGGCTTCTTCTTCAAGGAGCGGGAGCTGATGGTCGTCGGGGGCGGGGATTCGGCCATCGAAGAAGGCACCTTCCTGACGAAGTTCGCGAGCAAGGTGACCATCGTGCACCGGCGCGACAGCCTGCGCGCGTCGAAAATCATGCAGGACCGGGCCTTCAAGAACAAGAAGATCGAATTCATCTGGGACTCCACCATCGCGGAAGTCCTGGGCGCCCAGAAAGTGGAAGGGGTGCGGCTGCAGAATCTGAAGACCGGGGCGCTGACCGAGAAGAAGGTGGATGGCGTCTTCGTGGCCATCGGCCACGTCCCCAACACGAAAATCTTCGCCGGCCAGATCGACATGGACAAGGCCGGTTACATCACCACCAAGGGGGGAAGCCGCACCAACGTCCCGGGCGTGTTCGCGGCGGGGGACTGCCAGGACCACGTCTACCGCCAGGCGATCACCGCGGCGGGCAGCGGCTGCATGGCCGCCATCGACGCGGAACGCTTCCTCGAAGCCGAAGGACACTGACGGAACACGAGAGCGCCGCCGGGACGGCCGCAGCGGCCCCCGGGGACGTGGCGCGGAGGACTCCGATGCAGAGCACCGTGGAAGAACTGCTGGCGGCGATCGACGAGGCGATGACCCTGATGAAGGGCCGCGGCACCGGCCGCTACACCAGCGAAGTGGACAACCTGCTGCGCGTCAAGAAGGTGCTCGAGCGGCTCGACCCGGACGAGGTCGAAGCGCTGCTCGAGGACGACGAGGACGAAGAGGAATAACGTCCGAAGGGTCGGGCTCCCGCGTTCGGCGTTGGCGCGGGTGAGGGGAAGGCTGGTGCCGGAGGCGGGATTTGAACCCGCATGCCTTTTGGGCGTCACCCCCTCAAGATGATGTGTCTGCCAATTCCACCACTCCGGCACTGAATCCAGGCCGGCGCCGGGAGCGCCGGTTCAAATCCCGCTTACTGTCCGCCCCCGGCCGGCTTGTCCTGAGGCTTCTGATCGGAGCCTGACGGGGCCGGCTGTCCTTCCGCCGGGGCCGCTGATCCCTGGGGAGCCGGGGCCGTCGCGGGCGGGTTCGCCGCCGGCGCGGCGGGGGCCGCAGACGGAGCCTCGGCCGGCGCCGCCGGGAGGGGCACCTGCTCGAGCACCGAGCCGCCGCTGCGCGACCCGAGGATCGCCAGCCCGAGCGACGACAACATGAAGACGATGGCGCAGATCGACGTGGCCTTGGAGAGGACGGTCGCGGCGCCGCGGCTGCCGAGAGCCGTCTGGCTGCCGCCGCCGCCGAACGCGCCGGCCAGATCCGCCGCCTTCCCGCTCTGCAGCAGGACGACGAGGATGAGGACCAGGCACACGATGCCGTGAATGACGTAAAGCAGGACTTCGAGCACTTTGGAGACTCCGCGAAGAACGCGCATCGTAGCGCGACCGGGTGCGCCATGGCAACCCCGAACCCCTGAATCCCGGCCAACCCCGGAACCCGGGGGGCCCCCCGGGGAGCCGGTCCGATTACCGGGAGGGGGCGCCGAACGCGGCGATGCGGACGAAGGAATCGGCCCGAAGCGACGCGCCCCCGACCAGGACCCCGTCCACGTCGGGCTGCGCCATCAGCTCGTCGATGTTCTGCTCGGTGACGCTGCCGCCGTAGACGATGCGGATGCGGGAGGCGGTCGCACCGAAGAGGGTCTTGAGCGCCTCACGCAGGCACGCATGCATCTCGGAGGCGTCGGCGGCGGTGGCGGAGCAGCCGGTCCCGATGGCCCAGACGGGTTCGTAGCCGATGACGAGGGTCTCCGCGGCTTCTCGAGGGAGGCTCTCGAGCGTGTGCAGGAGCATGTCCCGCACGATGCTCTCGTGGCGCTGGCCGTCCCGGTCGTCCTGCTGCTCGCCGACGCAGACGATCGGCACGAGCCCGGCCCGCAGCGCCGCCCAGGTCTTGAGGCCGACCATCGCGTCGGTCTCGCCGAGGTGCTGGCGGCGCTCGGAGTGCCCGACGATGACGGCGCGGGCGCCCGTCTCCACGAGCATCGGACCTGAGACTTCGCCGGTGAAGGGGCCGTCGTCCTTCCAGAAGAGATCCTGCGCCGCGAGCTGCACCGGGGAGCCGCGCAGCGCCTCCGCCACCGGGAGCAGCGCCGGGAACGACGGAGCCACCGCCACGTCCCGGTCCGGCAGCGGCGGCAGGGTCCGCGCGATGGCGCGCGCGATTTCCGCTGCGGCGGACACCGGCAGCTGCATCTTCCAGTTGCCGACGACGAACGGACGGCGTCCCGCAGCCGCGCCGGACTTTCCGCCGCCGCTCATGAGCGGTCCGTGACGGTGTCGAGCGCCGCGACGCCCGGGAGCTCGAGACCGGACAGGAATTCGAGCGACGCGCCCCCGCCGGTCGAGACGTGCGAGAACCGGTCGGCGAGGCCGAGCCGCGTGACCGCCGCAACCGAATCGCCTCCACCGACGACGCTGAAGCACCGGGCTTCGGCGATCGCGCGCGCCGCGGCCAGCGTCCCCTGGTCGTAGGGCGGGACCTCGAAGAGCCCGAGCGGGCCGTTCCAGAAGACGGTCTTCGCCCGGGCGATCTCCGCGGCGAATGCGGCGCGCGTCTTCGGTCCGACGTCGAGCCCGACCTGGCCGTCGGGGATCGCCGCGCCGTCGGTTGTCGTGTGCGGCAGCCCCGCCTGGGGACCCTGGGCGACCACGTGGTCGATCGGCAGCAGCAGGCGCACGCCGCGCGCCTTCGCCCGCGCCGTGGTCTCGCGCGCGGCGTCGACGCGATCGGCCTCGACGCGCGAGCCGCCGACCGGCACCCCGGCGGCCTCGAGGAAGGTGTAGGCCATGGCGCCCCCCACGAGGATGGCGTCGACGCGCGCCAGCAGGTTCTCGATGAGATCGATCTTGTCCGAAACCTTCGCCCCGCCGAGCAGCGCGACGTACGGCTTGTCGGGCCGATCCCTCAGGCGCGACAGCATGGCGATCTCGCTCTCCATGAGGAGGCCCGCGGCGGCGGGCTTGAGGTGCCGCGCGATCGCCGCCACCGACGCGTGCGCGCGGTGCGCCGCCCCGAATGCGTCGTCCACGTAGGCCTCGCCGAGCAAAGCCAAGGCGCGGGCGAACCCGTCGTCGTTCTTCTCTTCTTCCGCGTGGAAGCGCAGGTTCTCGAGCAGCAGGAGGTCGCCGGGCCCCAGCGCGCGGGCCAGGCGCTCCGTTTCGGGGCCGACGCAATCGGGGGCGAGCGGCACCGGCTTCCCGAGGAGCTCGCCGAGCCTCGCGGCGACCGGCTTCAGGCCGGCCGATGGGACCGGCTTGCCCTTCGGCCGCCCCAGGTGCGAGGCCAGGACGACCGAGGATCCCCGCTGGCGCAGCAGCTCGATCGTCGGCAGCGCGGCGCGCACGCGCGTGTCGTCGGTGATCCGCTCGCCTTCGAGCGGGACGTTGAAGTCGACTCTCAGGAAGACCCGGCGTTTCGCCGCCGGGAGATCGCGCACCGAGAGTGTCCGGGTCATCCGCGGGCCCCCTTCCGCGCCATGAGGCGCACCAGATCGGCGAGGCGCTCGACGTAGCCGCACTCGTTGTCGTACCACGCGTAGAGCTTCAGCCAGCGATCGCCTTCGATCGCGAGCAATGGTCCGTCCACGACGGCGGAGTGCCGGTCTCCCAGGAAATCGGCGGAGACCAGCGGCTCGTCGCAGTATCCCAGAATGCCGGCGAGCCTTTCCCGCGCCGCGTCACGATAAGCGGCGCGCGCTTCGTCGATTGACGCGCTGCGGGTGAGCCCGACGGTGAGATCGACGAGGGACACGCCCGTGACCGGGACGCGCACGGCGAGCGCGTGCAGCCGGCCGCGCAGGCCGGGGAGCACCTCGACGACCGCCTCGGCCGCCGAGGTCGTGGTCGGGATCATCGACGGCAGGGCGCCGCGCGCCCGGCGCGGGTCGGGGTGCGGCGCATCCACCAGCGCCTGGTTGTTGGTGACGCAGTGGATCGTCGTCATCGCGGCGCGCTCGACCCCGAAGGCGCGCACCGCCACGTCGAGCAGGACCGCGACGGCGTTCGTCGTGCACGAGGCGTTCGAGACGACCGTGTGGCGCTCCGCATCTAGGGCGGCCTCGTTGACGCCCATGCAAACCGTGAAGTCCGCGTCCGGCGACGGGGCGCTGATGACGACGCGGCGCGCCCCGCCGCGCAGGTGCCCGGCCGCCTGGGCGCGCGCGGCGAACCGGCCGGTGCATTCGAGGACGATGTCCACTCCGGCCCGCTGCCAGGGGATCGCTCCCGGCTCGCTTTCCCCTGTGCAGGGGATGGTCCGCCCGCCGATCGAGAGCGCCCCATCGCGCGCCTCGACCTCGGCGTCCAGTCGCCCGTAGAGGGAGTCGTGCTTCATCAAGTGAGCGAGGATCGGCGGGCCGGCGACGTCGTTGACCGCCGCGACCTCGATCCCGGGATCCCCGAGCGTGCGCCGCAGGAAGCCGCGGCCGATGCGTCCCAGTCCGTTGATGCCGATGCGCATGGAAGAGCGCAAGTATAACGTTGCGCGTCGCCCGGGCTGCCGCCCGCTTGACCCATCCTCCGGGGTGGGATAGAGTGCCACTCCTTCATTCGCATCATCCCTCGTACCACCTGGAGGAACCCCGCATGCTTCACGGGAACCCAGGCAGGATCTTTGCCGCGGCCGGACTGGCCCTCGTGGTCTGTCTGCTCGCTTGCCGGACCGGAATGGCGGGGACCGAAACGGGAGAGACCGGCGCGGCGCGCGGCGAGGCCGCATTCGCCTACAAGCCGGAGGACGCGGCGCGCGCCTTCGCCAATGCCGGGCGCGCCGTCGTGAAGCTGCCGAGTGGACGCTCCATCGTCGCGGTGATCGCCGACACGCCGGAGCGCGAGATGTACGGCTACATGTTCCAGCGCGAGGTGAAGGACACCGAGGGGATGGTCTTCGTCTATCCGGAGGCCGGGATGCACCCGTTCTGGATGAAGAACACGCTCGTGCCGCTCGACATCATCTGGATGGACGACGCGTTCGCGGTGCTGCACATCGAGACGGCGCCGCCCTGCAAGGCCGATCCGTGCCCCTCGTACGGCACGCCGCGCATGTCCCGCTACACGATCGAGCTGAAGGCGGGGGCCGCCAGCCGCGAAGGCCTCAAGGTGGGGGACACGATCCAGGTTTCCTTCCCCGGGGACGGGACGGCGCGATGAAGTTCTACGCCCGCACCCTCGCCGTCATCCTGCTCGTCGCAGCGGGCTTCGTGGTCGGGCTGCGCTACGAGATGCAGCGCGAGAGCAAGAGCGCCGCGAACACCACCGTCGCCGTGCAGCAGATCAAGATCCGCCACCTGCAGGAGGAGGCGCTGAAGCTCCGGACGGCGCTCCTGCTGCGCGACAATCTCGAGGCGGTGCGGTTGAAGCTGCCGCGCTCCACCTACCAGGAGATGGTGGACGCCATCGGCGACGCGGCGATCCGCTACGACGTGCCGCCGGAGACCATCCTCGCGGTCATCCGCATCGAGAGCAACTTCGACGTCAACGCCACGTCCGACTCGGGGGCGGTCGGGTTGATGCAGCTCCTGCCCTCCACCGCCGAGGAGGTGGCCCGCGAGCTGCGCCTGCCGTGGACCGGCGAGGAGAGCCAGCTGCGCGACCCGTCGGTGAACATCCGGCTGGGGACCCATTACCTGACCAAGCTGCTCAACCGCTTCGACGACCTGTCGCAGGCGCTCGCCGCCTACAACGAAGGTCCGGAGCGCGTCGCCGACCGGGCCCCCGGCACGACCGACTACGCCCGGCGCGTCCTGCAGTACGCCGCGCCCTAGGAGCCGTCCGAGTTCCTTTGGCCCTATGATCCCGCGGGCGTGATAAATTCCCGTGACGTGGTCGAGTACGCGCCGATCCTGGTCCTCCTGCTGCTCGCTGCGTTGTTCCCGGCGGCGACCCTGCTGATCGCCGCGGCCCTGAGGCCCGGTGGCGGCAGCCGGAACGAAGCGAAGGGGGAAGCGTACGAATGCGGCGTCCCCCCGTCCGGGGAAGCCCGCGGCCGCATCCCGATCCGCTTCTACCTGCTGGCGGTCCTCTTCGTCGTCTTCGACGTCGAGGCCATCTTCCTGTTCCCGTGGGCGGTGCGCTTCAAAGCGCTCGGGTCCTTCGGCTTCGCCGCCATGCTGGTCTTCCTCGGCATCCTGCTCCTCGGCTACGCCTACGCCTGGAAGAAGGGGGCCCTCGAATGGGTCTGATCGAAGACCGCTTCGAGCCGAACATCCTGACGACGACCGTCGACTCGCTGTTCAACTGGGCGCGCAAGTCGGCCCTGTGGCCGATGTCGTTCGGACTGGCGTGCTGCGCCATCGAGATGATGGCGACGGTCGCCTCGCGCTACGACATCGACCGCTTCGGCGCCGGGGTGTTCCGCGCCACGCCGCGCCAGTCGGACGTGATGATCGTCGCCGGCACCGTGTGCGAGAAGATGGCGCCGGTCATCAAGCGCCTCTACGAGCAGATGCCCGAGCCGAAGTGGGTCATCTCGATGGGCGCGTGCGCCACCTGCGGCGGCCCCTTCCCGACCTACAGCGTCGTGCAGGGCGTCGATCGGATCGTCCCGGTGGACGTCTACATCCCCGGCTGCCCGCCCCGGCCCGAGGCGCTGCTCTACGGGTTCCTGCGCCTGCAGGACAAGATCGCGAAGATGACGATCGCCCGCCGGGCGAGCGCCTAGGAGGAGCGTAGCGCCATGGCCGAGGCGATTGCACCCGGACCTCCGGCCATCGTCGCGCTGCAGCAGGCGCTGGGCGAAGCCGTCCTCGAGGTGCAGGCGGCGGCGACGCCGCCGATCGTGCGCCTGGCCCCGGGCGCGCTTCTCGAGGGGCTGACGCTGCTGCGCGATCGCCCCGAGCTGCGCTTCGATTTCCTCAGCAGCGTCACCGCGGTGCACTGGCCGAAGCGGGAGCGCCCGTTCGATCTCGTCTACCACCTCTACTCGACGACGAAGCGCCAGCGGCTCGCGGTCAAGATCGATCTCGCCGAAGGGGAGGCGGCCCCGACCGCCTGCGGCGTGTGGCCGGCGGCGAACTGGCAGGAGCGCGAGGTGTTCGACCTGTTCGGGATCCGCTTCCAGGGACATCCCGACCTGACGCGCATCCTGATGCCCGACGACTGGGTGGGCCATCCGCTGCGCAAGGAATACCCGCTCGAGGGCCACCCGCGCGACCACGTGCAGTACCGCGAGGTGGTCACGGCCGAGCACGTCTACAACGACGACAAGGCGCCGATCCGCGGCTTCGGCTGGAAGAAGGAAGTGGAGAAGACCGGCGTCGGACGGGGATAGCGATGCTGCGCACCGAGGAGATGGAGATCAACATGGGGCCGCAGCACCCCTCCACCCACGGGGTGCTGCGGCTCATCCTGCACCTCGACGGCGAGACCATCGCCGGAATGCGGCCGGTGATCGGTTACCTGCACCGCGGCGTCGAGAAGCTCTCGGAGCACCGCACCTACGCGATGATCGAGCCGCTCACCGATCGGCTCGACTACGTCGCCGCGGTCTCCGAGAATTTCGGCTGGTGCGGCGCGGTGGAGCGCCTGATGGGGGTGACGCCGCCGCCGCGCGCCGAATACCTGCGCGTCGTCCTGGCGGAGCTGCAGCGCATCGCCTCGCACCTGCTCTGGCTCGGGACCCACGGCCTCGACCTCGGTGCGATGAGTGTTTTCTTCTACACCTTCCGCGAGCGGGAGCTGATCCTCGACCTGTTCGAGGCCTTCTGCGGCGCGCGCCTCACCACCAACTCGATGCGCATCGGCGGGTTTCTCGAGGACGCGCCGCGCGACTGGCTGGCGCGCGTGCGCCACTTCCTGAAGATCTTCCCGGGCCGGATGAAGGAGTACGAAGACCTCCTGACGAAGAACCGCATCTTCGTCGCGCGCACGAAGGGGGTCGGACTGCTCAGCGCGCAGCAGGCGGTGGCGCTGGGCGTGAGCGGGCCGCCGCTGCGCGCCTCGGGAGTGTCGTACGACGTGCGCAAGGCGACGCCCTATTCCGCCTATCCGGAGTTCCAGTTCGACATCCCGCTGGGACAGGAGGGCGACACCTACGATCGGTACCTGGTGCGCATGGAGGAGATGCGCCAGTCGTGCCGCATCATCGCGCAGGCGCTCGACCGGATGCCGGACGGCGAGGTGCGGGCGAAGGTGCCGAAGTACATCAAGCCGCCGCAGGGCGAGGTGTACCACGCGGTCGAGAGCCCGCGCGGCGAGCAGGGCTTCTACGTCGTCTCGGAGGGAGGGGAGATGCCGTACCGCGTCCGTTTCCGGGCGCCTTCCTTCGCCAATCTCCAGGCGCTCGAGACCATGTGCCGCGGTCGTCTCGTGGCCGACGTCGTGGCGGTGATCGGCTCGATCGACATCGTCCTCGGGGACTGCGACCGCTGATGGAGACGTCGCTGGTCGAGCAGGTGGTCATCCCCTCGCTCCAGGTGATCCTGGCGGTGCTGCTCATTCCGCTCCTGATCGCGTATCTCCAGCTCGTCGAGCGCAAGGTGCTCGGGTTCATGCAGGCGCGACTGGCGCCGCGCCGCGTCGGCTGGCACGGCCTGCTGCAGCCGATCGCCGACGCCGTCAAGCTGCTGATCAAGGAGGACACCGTCCCGGAGCGCGCCGACCGCTTCCTCTTCACGCTGGCGCCCATCGTCAGCGTCGTGCCGGCCCTCCTGGCGCTGGCGGTGATCCCGGTCGGCGGCGTGCCCTTTCACCTGTTCGGGTACGAAGTGAAGCCGTACATCGCCGACCTCGACATCGGCGTGCTGTTCCTGCTCGCGGTCGGGTCGCTCGGCATCTACGGCATCCTGCTCGGCGGCTGGGCCTCGAACAGCAAGTACTCGCTGCTCGGGGCGCTGCGATCGTGCGCGCAGATGATCTCCTACGAGCTGCCGCTGGGCTTCGCGCTGGTCGGCGTCATGATGGTGGCCGGCACGGCGTCGCTCGTCGGTCTCGTCGAGGCGCAGAAGCAGGCGGGCTGGTGGTTCGTGTTCCCGCAGCTCCTGGGCTTTTTCTGCTACTTCGTGTCGGCGGTGGCGGAAACCAACCGCATCCCGTTCGATCTGCCCGAGGCCGAGGCGGAGCTGGTCGCCGGCTTCCACACCGAGTACTCCGGGATGAAGTTCGCGTTCTTCTTCCTCGCCGAGTACACCAACATGATCGTCGTCTCGGCGCTGGTGACGGTCGCCTTCTTCGGCGGCTGGCTGCGCCCCTTCCCGAACGTCCGCGATCTCGACTGGCTGGAGAACGGCTGGATCCTCCTCGTGCCGCTCGCGCTCGGGGCCTTCTGCGGCTGGCTGGTCGATCAGCGGGTCGGGGGCGGGATGCGGTTCCTCTTCGTCGGTGCGCTCCTCGGCGCCTTCCTCGGCTATGGCATCGGCATCGCCGATCTCTTCGGCGTCGCCTCGGCGCAGGTGCCGCAGCTCTCGGGCGCCTTCTGGTTCGGGATCAAGGTGTCCTTCTTCCTGTTCGCCTACATCTGGTTCCGCGGCACCTACCCGCGCTACCGCTACGACCAGCTCATGGATCTCGGATGGAAGTGGCTGCTGCCGATGTCGATCGCCAACGTGCTGCTCACGGGGCTGGTGCTGCTCCTCCGGTCCGGAGGGACGTCGTGAACGGCTGGCTGCGCTCGCTGCTGCTCACCGAGCTGTGGGTCGGTCTCTGGACCACCCTCAAGAACCAGTTCCGGCCGCACGTGACCGTCGAGTACCCGCGTGAAACGGTCGCGCTGTCGCCGCGCTTCCGCGGGGCGCCACGGCTGCGCTACGACCCGGCGACCGGCCAGGAGCTGTGCATCGCCTGCCATCTGTGCGAGATCGTCTGCCCGGACAACTGCATCCACATCGTCTCGGAGAAGAACCCCGAGGGGAAGGGGAAGCGCCTCGTCTCGTTCGAGATCAGCCTGGAGCGCTGCTGCTTCTGCGGCCTGTGCGTCGATCCCTGCCCGACGAAGCCCCTGACGGCCATCTACATGTCGCACGACTACGAGCTCGCCGATTACCGCCGCGAGCCGTTCGTCGCCCCGTTGAAGAAGCTCCTGGACGGCGCGACGCCGGTCCGGTACGAGGAGTAGCGCCTGACCGCCGCCGCGATCGTCTTCTACGCCTTCGGCGCCGTGGCCGTCCTGGCCGGGCTCCAGGTCATCGTGTCGCGCAGCCCGATCCACTCCGCCATCGGCCTGGTCACCTCGTTCCTGGCGATCGCCGGCCTGTACGTCCTGCTGCACGCCGAGTTCGTGGCGGCGGTGCAGGTGCTGGTGTATGCGGGCGGGATCATGGTGCTGTTCCTGTTCGTCATCCTGCTCGTGAACCTGCGCGAGCGGTCGGTGTGGCGGCCGCGGCCGCGCACCATCCTGCAGGCGGGGACGGGTCTCCTCGCCATCGGGGCCATGCTCGTCCTGGCCCGGCGCGGACACTGGATGGATGTCCAGCCCGGCGCCGCGACGGACGCAAGCGTCGGCAATCTCGAGGCGGTCGGAGCGGCCCTGTTCACCGACGCGCTGCTGCCGTTCGAGATCGCCTCGCTTTTGCTCCTGGTCGCCATGGTCGCCGCCATCGTGCTGGCGCGCGATCTCGGGCGCGAGGGGCGGGACGTCGGGCGGGAGGAGCGATGAGCCCGATGCCGGTCCCGCCCGGCCACGTGCTGGTGCTGAGCCTGCTGCTCTTCGGCATCGGCATCCTCGGCGTCCTGACGCGCCGCAACGCCATCATCATCCTGATGTCGATCGAGCTGATGATGAACGCCGCCAACCTGAACCTCATCGCCTTCAGCCGCCAGCACCAGCACCTCACAGGCCAGGTCTTCGGCGTGTTCACCATCGCCGTCGCGGCGGGGGAGGTGGCCGTCGGGCTGGCGATCGTCCTCGCGCTCTACCGGCATTTCGACAGCATCAAGGTGGATGACGTGCGGCTGATGAAGGAATGATCCGCCTGCTCTGGCTCATCCCTCTCTTCCCGTTCGCCGGGTTCGCACTGAACGGGCTGCTCGGTCCGCGCGTGCTGCCGCGCAAGGGGGTCGGCTGGATCGCCTGCGCCGCGGTGCTGTTGTCGTTCGTCGTCTCGCTCGGCGCCGTCGCGTCGCTGGGACAGCTGCCCGAGTCCAGCGGCGCAACCGCTTCTGACGGTCATGTCACGCCGGGCCTGGCCATCGACCACGAGGCGCGGCGGGTGACCCAGACGCTCTACGACTGGATGCCCCTCGGCCCGGGGAAAGACGGCCGCGCCGTCTCCATCGCCTGGTCGTACGTGCTCGACCCGCTGTCGGCCGTAATGCTGCTGGTCGTCACCGGCGTCGGGTTCCTGATCCATCTCTACTCGACCGGCTACATGCACGACGATCCGGGCTTCGCGCGGTACTTCGCCTACCTGAACCTGTTCGTCTTCTCCATGACGATGCTGGTGCTGGCCGGCAACTTCCTCCTCCTCTACGTCTTCTGGGAGGCGGTCGGCCTGTGCTCGTACCTCTTGATCGGCTTCTGGTACACGCGGCCGGCAGCGGCCCAGGCCGGAAAGAAGGCGTTCATCGTCAACCGGATCGGCGATTTCGGGTTCGGGCTCGGCATCATGTGGCTGTGGGTGGCGCTCGGCACGCTGGACTACGCCGGCGTCTTCAAGGGCGTCGAGACGCTGACGCCGGCCGCCGCCACCGGCATCGCGCTGCTGCTCTTCATGGGCGCGTGCGGGAAATCGGCGCAGCTGCCGCTGCACACCTGGCTTCCGGACGCGATGGAAGGGCCCACGCCGGTGTCGGCGCTCATCCACGCCGCCACCATGGTCACCGCCGGCGTGTATATGGTGGCACGCAGCCATGCGCTGTTCGAGCGGTCGGGCACGGCGCTCGAGGTGGTGGCCTGGGTCGGCACGCTCACCGCGATCTTCGCGGCGACCATCGGGCTGGCCCAGACCGACATCAAGCGGGTGCTGGCCTACTCCACCGTCAGCCAGCTCGGCTACATGTTCGCGGCGGTGGGGCTGGGCGCTTACGTGGCGGGCACGTTCCACCTCGTGACGCACGCCTTCTTCAAGGCGCTCCTGTTCCTGGGTGCGGGCAGCGTGATCCACGGCCTGCACGGCGAGCAGGATCTCCGGAAGATGGGCGGCCTCGCCTACAAGATGCCCATCACCGCGACGACCATGTGGATCGGCGGGCTCGGGCTGGCCGGCGCTCCGCCGCTGGCCGGATTCTTCTCCAAGGACGAGATCCTGGCCGCCGCGCTCGACGGCAAGCACACGCC
>DASRAU010000003.1:0-151480 GCA_035638075.1 Verrucomicrobiia bacterium | reverse complement strand
ACGGCGGCGACACCTGGCACGTCGTCGACGAATGGAAGGACGGCGGGGTCCAAGCTCTCTTTCTCGGTGAGGACAACACCCTGACCCTTCTCTCGTGGCTCGGTGCCGTCCGGAAGGGGCGCCTGAACCTTGAGTCAGAGGGGCCGGCCAGTGCCGTACTGGAAACGATTCTCCCAGCCAACGAGGGAACCCGGGGTCGCGTCCCATACGTCGAGGATGCGCACATCCTTGAGTTCATCGGGGGTGCCGATGGATCCGTGAAGGGGTGGACACACCATCTGGGGGACTTCCTATTTCTGACGGCCGACGGAGGGAAGACTTGGGAGAAGGCGGATGTCACCAGGCAGCCCGTCGACAAGGTCTGCCGCCTGGGCGGAAGTACCTGGGTAGGCCTGAGCCCACCGAATGAGATTCACATTTGGAAAGAGGGAAAGTTCGTCCCGCTGTGGACCTTCCCGGAGAAGATCACCTGGACGATCATCGACGCAACCGGCAGTTTGATCCTCCAGCTTGAAAGTGGAGCAGTCTGGTCACTCTCTCCTGACTCACAGGATTGGCAATTGTTATCAGTTCAGGCGGCTCCTCAGACCGCCGAGTAGTCCCCGGCCCTCAGAGGATCGCGCTTTCGTGGATCTCCCGCCCCTCGGCGAAGCGGCGCACCGAGAGCGCCGCGGCGTCCACCACGTCCGTCCGCCCGGTCGTCACCAGGTCGGCGAGGATCTTTCCGGTGGAGGGCGCGTGCATGACGCCGTGCCCGCTGAAGCCGTTGGCGTAGTAGAGCCCCGCGACTTCCGGCGCGGGCCCGAGGATGCAGTGGTGGTCGGGACTCATCTCGTACAGGCCCGCCCAGGTCTTGCGCGGATCGACGGCGAGGTCGATGAACGACGGGACGCGCGACACGGCCCGCGTCAGGATCCGCTCGACGAAACCGGGATCGACGATCGGTTCGTCGCTCGAGGCTCCCTGCGGGTCGGTCCAGGCCAGCAGCAGTCCGCGCCCCTCCGGCCGGAAATGGAACCCGTCGCTCATGTCGATCACCATGGGACTGTTCCCGGGGACGGCGGGGAACGGCTCGGTGGGACAGAGCATCCGGCGCAGGGGCTTGACGGGGAGGGAGGCGCCGGCGAGCGCGGCGACGCGCGACGCGGCCGCGCCGGCGGCGTTGACCACCACGGGCGTGGCGATGTCCCCGGCGGTGGTGCGGACGCCCGTGACGCGGCCGGAGCGCGTGTCGATCGCGGTGACCTCGGCGCTGCGCAGGAGCCCGGCTCCCTGGCGGATCGCGGCATTGGTGAAGCCCTCCATCGCCAGCCACGGATCGACGAACCCGTCCGTCGGGCAATAGGCGCCCGCGAGAATGTCGTCGGCCCGCAGCGGCGGAATGCGCTCGACGATCTGCTCGCGCGTCCACTCCTCCACGTTCGTGAGACCGTGCGCGGCCTGCAGCTTCCGGTTGGTGCGCAGGTAGTCCAAGTGCTTCTGCGCCGTCGCCATGAAGAGATAGCCGTGCGGCTTGTAGCCGCAGGGGCTGCCGGTGTGCTCCTCGAAGCGGGCATAGAACGGGATCGAGTACATCGACATGCGGACGTTGTGCTCGGTGGCGAACTGCGCGCGCACGCCGCCCATGCTCTTGCCGGTCGATCCCTGCCCCTGTCGCTCTTCGCGGTCGAGCATGAGCACACCGCGGGCCCCGGAGCGCGTCAGGTGCCAGGCGATGCTCGCCCCGACGATCCCGGCACCGACGATCACCACCTCGGCCGTTCTCACGGCCGGGATTGTAGTCCTCCGCAGGACGCAAAGAGTCCCCTCGCCCGCGAATAGGAATTGACCGCGCGTCGTTTTCGCGGTCTATACTCGCGAGAATCAAGCTACGAACCATGGCGGAGGAGGTCCAGATGAGACGCCGACCCCCGGTCCGGTTGTACGCCGTCGCGTCGGTGGCGGTGTTCGCTCTGCTGGCCACGACGGAAGCGCGCTGCCAGGTCCCGTCCTGGGTGAACATCCTCGACGACGCGGGCCAGTTCGAAACTGCGAACCACGTGGAGATCGATCCGGGCGGCGACATCATCGTCGGCGGGCTCTCGTACAGCTCGAGCAGGTTCGGCCTTCGTCTCGCGAAGCTCGACCCGTCCGGGACCGTGATCTGGTCGAATTTCTTTCCGACCAACAGCGGCATCGATGCGGTCGCCGGGATGATCGGTCTGGCCGTTGACGGTGCGGGGAACATCGCGGTCGTGTGGAGAGATGGCACCGGGGCCTTCACGATGAAGGTCTCGGGCGACGGCGTGGAGCTGTGGCGTGCGGTCTATGACTCACCCGGCCGCTTCGAATGGCCCGCCGGCATCGTCGTGGATGACGAGGGGCGAACCTCTGTCGGCGGCTACACGTCGGTTCGGCAGCCGACGGGGACGCTGCTGACCAGCGCCTTCATCGTGTCCTACGACGCCAGCGGCCGGCTGCTCTGGCAGGACCAGGACTTCGGCAAGCAGGATCGAGAGACCGTTTACGACATCGTGCGCGATCCGGCCTCGGGCGCGATCTACCTCGCAGGCGAGCTGGACAAGAACTTCGGCGGCCTGGGCCGTCAGTCCCCGTGGCTCGTCCGCTACGACCCCGACGGGCGCCGGGTCTGGGAGAAGCACTACCGGCAACCCGGAGCCATCGCCTTCGCTCAAAAAGCCGTCGTCGGACCCGACGGCAATGTCGTGCTCGCCGTCGACTCCCCGGGCTACATGGGTTTCCAGGTGCTCAAGGTGGATGCCGCGTCCGGGAAGGAGCTATGGACGGCCGAGCATGGGGAGCCGGCGTACAACATCGACAGCGATGTGGGGGTCGACGGCTCGGGCAACGTCTTCTTCATCTCGAGCGGCGTCCTGCTTCGCTATACGCCCGACGGCGCTCTGTCCTGGTCGGTCGTCGGCAACATCGGCGGAAGGCTCGCCGTCGACGCTTCCGGCTCCGCCTACATCCTGTGGGGCTGGCGGACGTTCGGTTATGACGCCACGGGCCGGGAGATCTGGAGGACCGTCTACGACGCCGGGCCTCCTCTCTCCACTCTCAACAATGCCCTGGTGATCACTCCGGCCGGAGACATGATCCTCGCCGGCGGCGAGGGCGACATCCACGTGCTCTCGTATCGGCTGCCCTGAGGCCTGGTTTCGGCCTCAGTGCGTGTCGGTTCCGATGGGCTGGCCCGAGACGACGATCTCGACCCGCCGGTTCTGGGCTTTGCCTTCGGCCGTGTCGTTCGTGGCGATCGGCTTCGTCTTCCCGAACCCGCGCGACACGATGGAGTCCTCCGGAACGCCCTGCGCCAGCAGGTACTGCCGGACCGCTGCGGCGCGGTTCTCGGAGAGGGTCTGGTTCATGGCGTCCGAGCCGACGCTGTCGGTATGCCCCTCGACCTCGAGCTCGAGTCCCGGATGGCCGAGCAGGATCCCCGCGACGCGGGCCAGGTTCTCGCGGACGTTCGGGACGAGAGTCGACTTTCCGGTTTCGAAGAGAAGGCCCGTCATGCTGACGATGAGTCCGCGCGCGGAGTCGGTCGTCTTCATGACGGCGTTGAGCTGCTCCCGGAGCTGCGCGCGCAGCGCGGCCTGCTCCTGTTCGGACTTCGCCACGGCGAGCCGCGCCTGCTCGGCCTCCTGCTGCGCCGCCGCGCGCGCGCTCGCCTCGTTCGCCGTGGCCTTCTCCGCCGCGAGGACCTGGGCGGTCATCGCCTGCTTCTCCGAGGCGGCTTTTTCCGCCAGCGCCTGCCTCTCCGCCGCGGCCTGCTCCTGCAGGGACCGGCGATCGGCGGCGGCCTTCTCCTCGATTCCTCGCTTCTCGGCCGCGGCGGCTTCCTGCATGGCGCGCTTCTCCGCGGCGATCCGCTCGTCGGCCTGGGCGCGAATGGCGAGCTGGCGTGAGTCGTCGGCCTGCTGCACGGCATGGCGCGACAGAGGCGCAATGGTCTTCTTGTTCCCCTTCGGGTCATTCCGGGTGGCCTCGGCCTGGGCCAGCAGGTCCTGCGCCTTCTTGAAGGCATCGGCGGCGAACTGATCGGCGCCGGCCGCCCGGGCGAGATTCACGGCATTGCGCGCCTGGTCCAGATCCGGCGGGGTTTTCTTGTCCATCGCCGGAGCCTTGAGGTCGGCGGGATCCACGTTGATGGAGTACTGATCGCGCGGGAGATGATCGTAGTTCACGGCCACCGTGTGGCTCGCGTCCTTCTCCTGCACGGTGTTTTCGAGAACGACGACGTTGCCGACCTGGCTGACGGCGTAATACGGCTCCGCCGTCACGATGAGGGCGAAGATGGGCAACCGCGTCGTCACCTTGAGCTGCCCCTTGCCGTTCTTGAGCAGCACCTCGCCCAGGTTGTTGGCCCGGCCCTCCGGCGAAATGGCCCACAACACGTACGTCAGGTACTCGGGCCCGTACTTCGACGCGGGCTCCAGGTTCCTGAAGGAGGCCTGGACGGACATGACGCCGCTCCGGCTCGCCACCTTCGCCTGTCCCGAAGCGTTCGTGGCCAGGGCCGTGCCGCGGAAGCCGATCTTCCCCGAGCCGCCCATGGCCGCATAGTCGACGGCTTTCGTCGACGCCGACTGAATCTCGATCGTGTAGAGGGGCTTGGTTCCCTGGGCGAATCCCGGCAGGCCTGCGATCGCCGCAAGGACGATCGCCGTCAACACGCGGTTCCTCATGATGAGCCCTCCTCGAGTCGTGGTGCGGCCGATGAACGCCTTATAGATTCAGTGGCGGTGGGAATTCAAGACCGCCCGGGTTCGAGACCTGCGCCGGCACCGGCGGAGCGTCGCACGCACTCCGCGAACGCCTCCGGGGCATCGTAGAAGAGGAAATGATCGGCATCCCCGATCTCCGTGACCGTGCAACGTGAGGCTCGAAGGCGAGGGAGGTAGGTCAGGCCGCGGTTCACCGACCCGTACACGAAATGCACCGGGATGGACAGCGACAGGAAGCGGTCGAGGAGGCCCCCGTTGTCGGAATACTCGACCGTCTGAAAGCTGTAGTCGTAATAGGCGCGCAGATCGGCGCGCTCCAGGACCTCCAGGTGCTTCGCGAAGCCGCGTCCGGCCTTGGCCGCGACGGAGCGCTTGATCTCCGGCAGGACGGTCCGGGCGAACTCCTCGTAGGGCTGCGACACCACGAGTCGGGAGAACATGCAGTCTTCCGGCGCCAGGTTCCCCTCGACGTTGAGGAAGCCGACGAGGCGATCCGGGTGACGCTCCGCATAAAGCAGTGAGACGAGCCCGCCCAGGCTGGCGCCGACGATGAGGAATGGCGGCGGGTCGATGGCCTCGACGAAAGCCGCCACGACCTTCACCACGCCGTCGATGTCGAGCCGCGTCGTCCGGGGATAGGGACTGGCGCCGCACCCGGGAAGGTCGAGCGCGATCAGCCGGTGCCCGGCCAGGGGGCGCGCCGCCAGCGTGTCCTCGAAGTTCGAGGCGGCATTGCCGAGCCCGTGCACGAACAGGACGGGCGTGCGGCTCCCGTCGCGATCGAAGTAGGCGATGGGCAGTGGGCCGAATCCGGGATTCAGCGTGAGGGTCGAATCGTTCGTCATTCGCATCCTCTCTCCCCCAGGCGGCCTCGCGCCATCATCCCTCGATCGACATCCGTGCCTCCAGGACGATGACGGCCTGGCTGGTGATGACGACGCGCCCGCCTTTCAGCTCCACCTCCATGAACCCGGACCGCGGCGAGCACTGGAAGGACCGCATCCGCGTCTTTCCCAACCGCGTCGCCCAGTACCGTGTGAGGAACGTGTGGGTTCCCCCGGTCACGGGGTCCTCGTTGGTGCCGCTCCACGGCCAGAAATACCGGGAGTGAAAGTCGTACCCGTCGTTCCCCGAGGGCGCCGTGACCAGGACGCCGTTGATCGAAGAATGGGCCCTCTGGAGAGCATCGAAGTCGGGCTTCAGCCCGGCGAGCTCGGGTGCCGAGGCGATCTCCAGGAGCAGGATCTTCGTCTCCTTGTTGTAGGCGGCGTTCCGCAGGACCTCGATCCCCAGGGCCGCCAGGAGCGCGGGCGGTGCGGTGGCAGGCTCGAGGTCATAATCCGGGAACTCCATCGAGATGCGGTCCGCGGAAATACGCGCGGCCAGGTCCAGCCCCTGAATGTTCTGAAAGTGGACCTCGTCGAGCCCCTCCACGGCATGCACGGCCCGGGCGGCCGCGAGCGTCGCATGGCCGCAAAGCGCGATCTCCATCTTCGGCGAGAAGAACCGGATGGAGAACGTCCCTGCGGCGCCGAGCCGGGCGACGAAGGCCGTCTCGGAGAGGTTGAACTCCCGCGCGATCGACAGCATCCGGTCGTCGCTCAAGGGGGACTCCACGAAGCACACGGCCGCCGGGTTGCCCCGGAAGGGTCGATCCGTGAAAGCATCGATCACGAACGCTTGCATCGATCGGGAATTCAGCGGCCGGCGGCTCCGGTGCCGGCCACCTGCACGACGGTGTCGTAGACCATGGCCACGAACGGCTCCAGTCCCTCGAGCCGCAGCCGCTCGTCGTTGCCGTGCACCCGGTGCGTGTCCTCCTCGGTCGCCGGCAGCGACAGCCCGTAGGCCTGCACTCCCTTGGCGCGCAGCTGCGCCGAGTCGGTGGCCCCGGTCACCATGATCGGCAGCGTGATGGCGGTCGGGAAGCGGCGCTTCTGCGCCGTCTCGAGCGCCTTGAACAGCTCGGTGTCGAGCCGTGACGGCGGCGTCACCGGCCGCGCCTGGCCGCCTTCGAGCGGCAGCACCTCGACGGCGGGATCGTCGATCAGCTTCTTGAGCGTGCCGATGAAGGCGGGCATGTCCTCGTCGGGCAGGGCGCGCACGTCGAGCGTCGCCTCCGCATCGGCCGGGATGACGTTCTCGCGGAAGCCCCCCTTGATGATGGTCGGCGAGATCGAGGTCCGCAGCATCGAGCTCTGGCGGATGTGCGTCTCGCGCAGCGCCTGCTGCGTCTTCGGGTCGTCGAGATGGGTGTAGAGGCGGGCGTCGTCGGCGCTGCTGATGGTCGCCAGCTTCTGGAAATAGTTCCGGGTCGTGTCGTTGAGGCGCATCGGCGGCAGCCAGGCGCCGACCTTGGCGACCGCCGCCGCGAGGTGCACCACCGGGTTGTCGAGGCGCGGCATCGACCCGTGGCCGCTCGACCCGCGCGCGACCAGGCGCAGCCCGCGCGGCACCTTCTCGGTCGTCGCCACTCCGACCGAGACGACCTTGCCGTCGACCACGTCGGTCTCGCCCCCTTCATTCAGGGCGTACTCGCAGTCGATCGCGTCCCAGTGCTTTTCGACCATGAAGTCCACGCCGTACTGCGAGGTTCCCTCCTCCCCCGCCTCGGCCATCAGGATGACGTCGCGCTGGAGCGGCACCTTGAGCCGGTGGAGCAGCAGGAAAACCTCGATGTTGGCGGCGTCCATCCCCTTGTCGTCCGAAGCACCCCGACCGTAGAGATAGCCGTCCTGGATCAGCGCGGCGAACGGATCGACGGTCCACTTGTCGCGCTCGATGCCCACCGTGTCGAGGTGGCCCAGGAGAAGAAGCGGACGCTTCGATCCGTTCCCTTTGAGCCGCGCCACCAGCGTGCCGCGCGACGGCGCCGACTCGAAGATCTGCGACGTGATCCCTTCCTTCGCGAGCAGGTCGCGGATCGACTCCGCCGCCTTCGTTTCGTTGCCGGGCGGGTTGGTGGTGTCGATGTGGACGAGGTCCGCGAGAATCTTCTCGGCTTCGGCGCGCGCCTGCTTGAAGTCGGGGGCGGCGGCGAGGGCCCTTTCACAGAAAAGCCCCGCCATGAGGATCAGCCATGTTGCCGCCAGCCATCGCAGACGGCATGCTCTCGTCGTGTCTTTCAAGAGTCTGTCCTCCCGGACGAGTGGCTATGCTAACCGAACCGGTTCAGCCGGGTGATGATGAAGCTTTCGACCACCTGCGTCCTGCTGGTCGTCTCCGGAATCGCCGTCGGCACGACCCGGGCGCAGTTCGATGAGGCGTGGCACCGGGTGCCGAGCGTCGTGGTCATCAGCGCCCGGGAAGACCCACGCCTGGGCCTCGTCGACGAGGCCGTCGCGTTCTGGAACCGGACGCTCGCGGAGCTCGGCTCGGGGTTCCGGCTCGGGCCCGTCGAGCATCTCGTGAAGCCGGTGCCCGAAGACGCCTTGCAGGCGCTCAGCCGGTCCATCGTCGACCATCCCCTCGGCCCCTTGGAGATCCCATCGAGCCTCCGGCACCCTCCCGGGGATCTCACGGTCTTTCTCTCCGACTCGGATCTCATCTCGTTCACCGGCCCGTTCGACCGGAAGGACCGGTGCATCGTGGGCATTCGCGGGCGCGACGTGCCGCCGTTGAATCTCCCCAACGTGGCCCGGAATGTGATTACGCACGAGATCGGGCATGCCCTGGGCCTCGTGCACAACAGCGACCCCACCACCTTGATGTGCGGCCGCCCGGCGTCGTGCAGGCCTGCCCTGTTCCGTTCCGACGAACCGCGGCTGTTCCCGCTGACCGAGGACGACCGGCGTCGACTCCTGGAGATGTACCCCTCGAACTGGAAGCCGCGCTAGACTCGCCCGCCATGCGCAGCCGGCCGATCCCAGCGATTCTCGCCATCCTGGCGTTCGTGTCCGTTCCGTCCCTGGCCGGCCAGAAAGCCCGGCTGTCGCCGGAGAAACGGGAGCGGATCGAAGCGGCCGTCACTCGTTACCAGTCCACGAGCCGCGCGCCCGGCGTGTCCGTGGCGGTCGTCGAGAACGGGGCCTTCGAGTGGTCGTCCGGCTTCGGCATGGAGGACCTCGAGAACGCGGTGCCGGCCACGGCGCGGACGGTCTACCGGCTCGGATCCATTTCGAAGCCCATCACCGCGACCGCCGCCGCGCTGCTCTGGCAACGGAAGAAGCTGGACCTCGACGCCCCGGTGCAGAAGTACTGCCCGGCGTTTCCGCAGAAGGACGACGTGATCACGACGCGCCAGGTGCTCGGACACCTGGGAGGCATCCGGCACTACAAGAGCGAGACACAGGACGACCTCGAAAGCGGGAACACGCTCCACTTCGACGACACGGTGACATCGGGCCTGAAGTTTTTCGCCGCCGACCCGCTGGTCGCGAAGCCGGGGACGGAATACCACTACTCGACCCAGGGCTACACGCTCGTCGCGTGCGTGATCGAAGGCGCCTCGGGCGAGAAGTACGTCGATTTCGTCCGGCGCAACGTCCTGCAGCCGGCCGGCATGACCCATACGACGACGGACGATCGCTTCGCGATCATTCCGCACCGCACCCGCTTCTACCAGCGCGATCCGTCCGGCAACGTCATCAACGCGGACTTTCTCGATTCGAGCTACAAGATCGCGGGCGGCGGCTGGCTCTCCTCCGCCGAGGACATGGCGACCTTCGCGGTCGCCATGCTCCAGGATCGCGTCGTCCAACCTCCCACGCGCGAGCTGATGTGGACCTCCCTGAAGACCGGCGACAGCAAGCCCACCGGTTACGGGCTCGGCTGGTCCGTGAAGGAGGATCTCGGCGTTCCGTCCGTCTCCCACAACGGCGGCCAGCAGGGCACCAGCACCTCGCTCCTGATGGTGCCCGAACGGAAAGCCGCGGTCGTGGTCCTCGTCAACCTGGAAGGCGCCGCCGCTTCCACCCTGGCCGCCGAGATCATGAAGATCCTGCTCGGCATCGGCACGACCCCGGAGTCATCACGATGAGATCGATCGCCGCCGGTTTCGCCACCATGGTTTTCCTGCTCGCCGTCGCTGCCGCGGCCGGCGGTCCTCCCGTGGCGCCGCGCGTGCCGGTGGTGGACGACTACTTCGGCACCAAGGTCACCGACGACTACCGGTGGATGGAAGATCGCCGCGCGCCGAAGTTCGAGCAGTGGTGCCGCGACCAGGGCCGCTACGCGCGCTCGGTGCTGGATCGCATTCCCGGCCGCGACGCGCTGCAGGCGCGGATCGCGGCCCATACCGGTGGCGGCACGGTCGCGGCCCAGGTGCGTCAGGCCGGGGGCAGGGTCTTCTATCTCAAGCTCGAGCCGGGGCAGGACACCTTCAAGCTCTACGTCCGCGACGGAATCGACGGCGCCGAGTCCCTGCTGGTCGATCCCGATCGCGGCGCCACGCCCGGACACCACTTCGCGATCGACTACTACGAGCCTTCGCCGGACGGCGCACGCGTCGCCTACGCCCTCTCGCCCGGGGGCTCCGAGAAGAGCGTCATCCACATCGTCGACGTCTCTCCCCGCAAGGAGTGGCCGGAGGCGATCGATCGCGCCGAGGACGGCAGTCCGTCGTGGCGGGACGACAATCGTTCCTTCTATTACAACCGCTTCGCCAAGGTCGGTCCGGGCGCCAGGGACACCGAGCAGTACCTGAACAGCCGCGCCTGCCTGCACGTGGTCGGAACCGATCCCGAAAAGGATCGCGCCCTGATCGGCACGGGGGTTCCCGGATCCGTGCCGCTGACACCCGTGGACACTCCGTTCATCCAGGCCACGGCCGGCTCGTCTTACGTCATCGCCGTCATCAGCCACGGCGCCGATCCCGCGGTCACGGCTTACGTGGCGCGCTCCGACAAAGGTGACGCGCTCTCGCCGTGGGTGAAGGTTGCGGACGTGGACGACGCGGTCACGACCATCGTTCCGCACGGCGACAGGCTCTACCTGCTCACGCACAGGAACGCGCCGCGCTACCAGGTGATCGCCGTGGACGCGTCGGCGCCGGATGTCTCGAAAGCCGTGCCCGTGATCCCGGCGGGCGAGCGCGTCATCCAGACGATGGACGCCTCCTCGAACGCCCTCTACGTCCGGGATCTCGATCGCGGACTGCACCGCCTGCGCCGCTACGATTTCGCCAGCGGGCGGGTGGAGGACGTCGCGCTCCCGCTCGAGGGCGCCCTTTACGGTCCGTACCTCGATCCGAAGTCGCCCACGGTCCTCGCGGGAATGGCGAGCTGGCTCTCGCCGACGGCGTATTACAGTCTGGATGGCAAGACCGCGACCCGCACTTCCATCGTGCCGCCCTGGAAGGAGGATGTGTCGCCGTACACGGCGGATGAGGTGCAGGTGCGCTCCTGGGACGGAACGATGGTTCCCCTGTCGATCGTGCATCGTCGCGACATCAAGCTCGACGGGAAGAACCCCGTGTGGCTCACCGGTTACGGAGCCTACGGAGCCTCCCTCACTCCCGGCTTCGTCTCCCGCTACCTGGCGCTGCTCGAGGACGGCGGCGTGTACGCGGTCGCGCACGTGCGCGGCGGCGGCGAGTTCGGCGAGGAGTGGCACCTCGCCGGCAAACAGGCGACGAAGCCCAACACCTACAAGGACCTGATCGCCTGCGCCGAGCACCTGGTGAAGCAGGGCTACGGCTCGCCCGCGACGCTCTCCATCGAGGGCCGCAGCGCCGGCGGCATCACGGTCGGCATGGCCACCACGGCGCGGCCGGACCTGTTCCGCGTGGTGTTCAACGGCGTCGGCGACAACAACACGCTGCGCTGCGAGCACGGCACCGACGGACCGGCCAACTCGCTCGAGTACGGATCGACGCAGACCGAGGCCGGCTTCCGCGCCCTCTACGCCGTCGACGCCACGCAGCACGTGGTGCCCGGCACGGCGTATCCGGCCGTGCTGCTCACCTCCGGCTTCAACGACCCGCGCGTGGCGCCGTGGCAGCCGGGCAAGATGGCCGCGCACCTGCAGGCCGCGACCAAAAGCGGCCGGCCCGTGCTCTTCCTGGTGGACTTCGACGCGGGGCACGGCATGGGCTCGTCCAAGTCACAGCGCGACCGCGAGCTCGCCGACCAGCTGGCCTTCCTCTACTGGCAGATCGGCATCCCCGCCTACCAGCCCGCCGCGGAGCACTGACGACCAGGTCGACCAGGTCGTCATTCGCAATTGTCCGTACGTAAATCAATGGTGTCGCCGGTCACGGCCATTCTACAGATGCATTCGTGGGATCCGTTCCGTTACGCCCTCATTAGCATTCGAGTCACACGCGTCATGCATGGATTGTTCGGATCGCTGCTGGTTGCATCGCCGAACTCTCCTTTCCGTCGCGGGCATGGTGCCCCGACGACGAGGAGACCGACTCGAAAAGGGAGGGATTATGTCTCAGAAGCGGACCGTCCTGTTCCTGGCCATCGTCATGCTCGTCGCGATTCCGTGCGCCAGCGAGAGCACCTTCGCCACGACGTGCACGGCGCACGCAAGCGCCGACGCGACCTCGCCGACACCGATCGGCACGATCTGCGGCGGAAGCTACAGCGATACTCCCTCCCTGAACAGCGTCGAGGAGTGCCTTCAGGAAGCGAGCAGCAGCGGCAGCTACAAGCTCCAGCGGAGATGGAATTTCAACAGTGTCGCCGCCGGGACACTGACGCTGACCTACAACGGATGGAGAGGCTGCAACTCGAACGACGACTTCCAGTTCGGCTGGACTCCGACTCAGGGCGGCACGCCAATCACCACGATCTCGGGTGCCGTTATCAACGTGTGTGACCCGGCGACCGGGTCGGCCTCGATGGGGACATTCGAGGCGAACGGTGGGCTCGACCTGACGATCACGGATACCACCCCATCCAGTGACAGCCAGCAGGACCAGGTGCACCTCGATTGGCTCGAAATCACGACAACGCCCACCGATTTCTGCGCGAACACCCAGTCGGTCAGCCCGGGTCAGGTGATTTCCGGAAGTCTCGGGAATCTCTGCGCGCAGGACGGAAATGAGGAGGCGATCCAGGAGACGACCGTGTCGGGCAAGGCGAGGTTGACCGCGACCTGGGCCTTCCCCTACGTCGTGCAGGGCAACCACACCCTCTGCATCACCGGCTGGCGCTCGCTCGGAAACGGCAACGACACCTACCAGTTCGGCTACCGGCTGGGAAACTCGGGCCCGTTCCAGAACATCTCGGGCGCCATCGTCAGCGATAGCGAGTCGTCGTCCGCCTGCTATTCCTTCGGCAGCTCGACCGACGACGACGAGATCGACATCGCCGCATGGGACACGGTGTCCACCGATACCGGCCTGAGCAACCTCAACCTCGACCAACTCGTCATCCACACCGACCCGATCTGTCCTTGACCACTGATTAGTTGGCGCGACCTTCCTCGATCAGAACCCTCCCAGGGGCAATGCTTCGTCTCTGGGAGGGTCACTCCCCCCCTTCCCCTTCTTCCCAACGCCCGTGTCGACTTGCGCCGGCTGAAGTGGGTGTGGAACCATCCTGAAACATCCCATCCAAAGAAAGGGGGGAGGTTGTGGCCTGCGCTCGCATGGACATGTCCGATCCCACCGCAATCAATCTCTGTTTTGGCTGCGGAGCCTCCTGGACCGGTGAGATAGAAGGCCGATGCCCGGATTGCGGAGAGGCGCTCGTCTCCAGAGAGAGGATCCTCGCGGAATTCGAGGGCTCTCTTCGGAAACCTGACGCCTCCTTGCCGGACATGTCGTCGCTGGATTTGCTGTGCACCACCACGGACGAGCACGAGCAGAGCCACCAGCGCAACCGTCTCGAGGAGCTGGGCGTGCCTTATTTCTGCTTTCGCGAGGAGCAGAAACCCGCAGGAGATGGGTCTCCGGTGCCCAGCACGAGCTTCTACATTGCCGATCTGCAACTCGAGTGGGCTCGTGATCGGCTGGCGGATGCCTTCGGCGACAGCGTGCTGATCGCGCGGGCGGCGAACGAGTTCGAGGCGGGGATTTACCGAGCTGCCCTGGACGATCGGGGCATCCGGTATACGACAAGCCGGCTCACGCAGTACCCGGTGGTGGCGGTAGGACCGCTGGCCGAGACGCTGTTTTTCGTGGCCGAAGCGGACATCGGGGCTGCGCGCCGGGCGATCGAGGATGTCGGCGACGCCGAAGCGTCGGATGACGCCGTGCCTGACCGGCAGGAATCGTCGGCCTCACCGACGACGGAGGCCGGCACCTCAGGCGATGAATCGCGGCTCGCCCAAGACCTGCGGGACGAGCGCGCCTACAGGATTGCGCGTTTCTTCCTGTTCATCTCGGCGGCCATGAATCTCTTCCTGTCGGTGACCCTGGATCTCTTCCTGCAGTCCTCCCACATTCAGACCGCGGTGCCGATGGGGGTGCTCTGCTTCTTCACCGGCGCCGTGCTTGCCGCGCTGGCTCTCTGGTCAAGACGGAATCCGGAAGCGGCATTCGGCTGTTCCTTGTTCCTCCTGATCGTCTATCACATCGTCACGATGCCGACGGTAGGTCTCTTCTCGCTCGTTGGGAGTTGGTTCCCATGGACGATTCTCGCTGCTCTGTTCAGCTGGAAGCGAGCCAAAGAGCGACGGCTCGAGCGGCCGCAGCCGGAGGTTCTCGAGTTCGGGAACGAGCTTCGAAAGCCGACCGATCCCCAATGACGGTGCGGGGCCCTGAGTCGCACGATCACCGGCTTCGCTATTCCCGTCACCACCTCAGCGAGATTGCCCCACCCCTTCGCACAACATAGAGTCGTCCAGCCGCTTCCAGATGGTGATCTCGGTCGGCACGGCCAGCAGGCCGGCGCTTCTCGCCCGAAAGGCCTGGATGTGGGGCGATCGGGCGTGGTGCTCCAGGTGTTCCCGGCTCTCCCAAGTCTCGTAGAACAGGAACTGGCCGGGCGCTTCGAGAGGGGTGTGCAGATCGTAGCGCAGGCAGCCTTCCTCTTGACGAGTGGGCTCCAGGAGCGCAACCAGCTGGTCCAGGACTTCCTTCTCCCTGCCGTCCTTCGCGTGCACGCGAGCGACGACAGTGATGCGGCTCGACGTCGAGGTCACGGGTTCCCTCCATGCTGATGGAATCCTGATGATTCCATGAATCGAGCCCAGATGGAATCGTGAGCATCAGTCAATATCGAAGCGGGCTCCGGTCGAGGTCACAGCACCGAACGTCTCGCCGGGCACGCGGTCCGCCGCTGGACTTGTGGACAGGTCGTGCACACTTCTCGAGAGGCTCGCGACGAGAGCGTCGACGGATTTCCGGCCGGGGGCATCGATGTGTCCGCCGGCCTCGAGGTGATCGGGCAGGCTGCGGGAGGGATCCGCCCGCCAGGCCGCGACGGCCGCCTTCAGCCCGGCTTCGTCGATCAGCCGCTGCCGGAGCGCGAGCGCTCCGAAGAGCAGATCCCTTTCGATCCCGTCCACGCTGGACACCCACCGGACAGGCAGGAGAGTGTGTCACAGAGGGATGGCCGAGACCGACAAGCGCGCTGGCCGGCTCTGAGGGTCGCGTCGTCGAGACCATCCCAAGAAAAGTCGTGTTCGCCGCGAGCCAGGCAATCACTCGAGATCGTCCTGACGTTCATACGACCCCGCACCTGGTGCACGTGTAGCGCTCCGGCACCGCCTCATTCAGGTAGTCCTTGTCCTGGAACACCTTGCCGCACGTCGCACAGGTTCTCCGATCGGAGCGCTCGCCACCTTGCGCCGGCCCCGCTTCGGCTGGTTTTGGATTCAGAAAAACATGAACAGCCCAGCCGAAGGCGCCCACCACGACGAGGGCGAGCAGCACCGCGCCGAACCTCGTCTGCAACGCGTCCGGCGCGTCCTCCGCAAAGACGAACAGGGTCCATGCGTAGACCAGGACGCCCAGCATGGCGATGATCGCGCCGACGACCGCAAGCCCTTTGACCACGACCTCGATGATCGAGCTCATGCGCGATTCCCCAGGTCGCGGAGATTTGACCTCTGGAAGACGTTGGTGCCGGGGCCGGGACTCGAACCCGGATGGCCCGAAGGCCAGGGGATTTTAAGTCCCCTGCGTTTACCAGTTTCGCCACCCCGGCGGGAAGCGGGATCGGGCGCGGCCGGGGAAAGAGGGCCGGGACCCCGCCGGACGGAGATTCTACTGCTAACATGAACCGCAGATTCCCGAAGGCATGCGAGGTCCTGGGATGCCAGCCGCAGTCGACACCCGACACGCGACGGCCGATGCGACGGGAGAGGTGTCGGCGCGCCTCGATCGGCGCCTGCGCAGCGTGGCGTGCGGCCTGGCCGCCTACGCGCTTCTCGGCGGGCTGACCTCCTTCGCCGGCTGGGCTTTCGACCTGCGCCGGCTGACCGACTGGATCGACAGCGGCGTCTCCATCCAGCCGAACACGGCGCTCGCGATGGCCTGCGCCGGCGCCGGGCTGATCCTGCTCGCGCTCCACCGGCCCCGCGGGGCGCAGGTCTTCGCCGCCGCCGTCATCCTCATCGGCGGACTCACCCTGCTCGAGTGGATCGCGCGGCTCGACTTCGGCATCGACGGGCTTTTTCTCTTCGGGCGCGAGTGGGGTCGGGTCGGCGTCATCTTCCCCGGACGCATGGGGCCGCCGGGGGCGCTCTCGTCCACGCTCCTCGGCACGGCCCTTCTGCTCGCGGCGCGCGGCGGGCGCGGGCGCGCCGCGGCCCCCTCTCTCGCGGCGCTGACGATGGGCATCTCGCTCCTGTCGCTCATCGGGTACCTGTTCGACTCGAACGTCCTGTACACCCTGCCGCGCCTGACCGTCATCGCGTTCCAGACCAGCACCTTCGTCATGGCATCGTCCCTGGCGCTCCTGCTCAACCTGCGCGAGCGAACGCCCGTGACCTGGCTGACCGATGCCGGACCGGCGGGCGTCCTGGTCCGCCGCGCCGCCCCGCTGCTGGTCCTGCTGCCGATCGCGCTCGGCTCCCTGGGGCTGCTCGGCAGCCGCCTCGGCATCTACGACCTCTCCTTCGGCGTCGCGCTGCGGACCGTCTTCGAGATCGGCCTGCTGCTCGGGCTCCTGTGGTGGAGCGCCCGGGCCGTCAGCCGCCAGGTGGCGCGCGTCGCCGAGCAGGAGCGCGACGCCCGCCTGGTCGATCGCCGCTTCCGCAGCATCTTCGAGAACATCGCCGTGTCGCTGTGGGAGGAGGATTTCTCCGGGGTGGTCGCGGCCCTCGACGACCTGAAGCGCAGCGGCGTCACGGATCTGCCGGCCTACTTCGCGGAGCACCCCGAGTTCGTGCCGCGGGCGCTGGGCCTGGTGCGGGTGCTCGACGTCAACGAGGCCAGCGTGACGCTGTTCAAGGCGCGGGGCCGGGAGGAGCTCCTCGGGCACCTGCCCGACACCCTGTGGCCCGAGTCGCCGAAGGTCCTCGCCGGGATCCTCACGGCCGTCGCCGAGGGGCGGCCGCGGTTCGAGTCCGAGGCGTCGGTGCGCACGCTGACCGGCGAGCGCCTGTACGTCTTCTTCTCCATGGTGCTGCCCCCCTCCGAGGCGTCGCGGCAGCGGGCGCTGTTCAGCGTCTTCGACCTGACCGATCGCCGCCACCACGAGTTGGAGCGCGGGCGCCTGCTGCAGAGCGAGCGCCAGGCCCGCGAGGAAGCGGAGCGGGCGAGCCAGGTGAAGGACGAGTTCCTCGCGACGCTGTCGCACGAGCTGCGCACGCCGCTGAACGCCATCCTCGGGTGGGTGCGCATCCTCGAGAAGCGTCCCGACGACCCGGCGATGACGGCGGAGGCGATCGGCGTCATCTCGCGCAACGCCCGGGCGCAGGCGGCGCTCATCGCCGACCTGCTCGACATGAACCGCATCATGTCGGGGAAGATCCGGCTCGACCTGCACGACGTCCCGCTCGACGACGCGGTGACGCAGGCGATCGAAGCGATCCGGCCGGCCGCCGACGCCAAGCTGGTGGCCCTGCAGGCGGAGATCGACCATTCCACGGGGGCGGTCCGGGCCGACGCCTCGCGGCTCCAGCAGGTGCTCTGGAACCTGCTCTCCAACGCGGTGAAGTTCACGCCGAAGGGCGGGCGCATCCAGGTGAGCCTCGTGCCCATCGACGGCCAGGCGGAGATCGCGGTCGCCGACACCGGCGCCGGCATCTCCGCCAAGTTCCTGCCGTACGTGTTCGACCGCTTCCGGCAGGCCGACTCCTCGACGACGCGCGAGCACGGGGGCTTGGGCCTCGGGCTGGCCATCGCGAAGAACCTGGTCGATCTGCACGGCGGCACGCTGCGCGCCGAGAGCCAGGGCGAAGGCCGGGGCGCGACCTTCACCATCCGGCTGCCGCTCGAGGAGACGTCGCTGCCGGCCGGGCACCATCCCCCGGGGATCCTGGAAGCGGAAGCCGCGGCGGCGACGGCGACGCTCCCGGAGGAGGTCGATCTCGAAGGGGTCACGGTGCTGGCCGTGGACGACCAGGAGGATGCCCGCGACCTGCTCAAGGTCGTGCTGGAGCGGTGCCACGCCAGGGTGCTGACCGCCTCCTCGGCGGACGAGGCGCTGCGTGTGCTGGAACGGTCCCGACCTGATATCGTGTTGTGCGACATCGGAATGCCCGGCAAGGACGGCTACGGCTTCATCCGGGAGGTCCGGCACCGTGCGGACCCCACCCCGGCGCTCGCCGTGACCGCCTTCGCCCACAAGGAGGATCGCATCCGCGCGCTGCGCGCCGGCTACCAGGGCCAGATCGCCAAGCCCGTCGAGCCGGCGGAGCTGGTCTCCGCCGTGGCGGCGTTCGTGCGCACGGCCGGAGCGGCGCGGGGCGACCGCAAGAGGAACGCATGAAGAAGAAGGCCGCCGGCGATCCCATCCGCGTCCTGTGCATCGACGACCACCTCGAGATCCGCCGCCTGTTCGAGCTGGTGCTCAAGGACGAGAAGGGGATCGAGATCGTCGCGATGGCCGACAGCGCGGAGAAGCTGGAGGAGCACATCGAGACGCACGCTCCCGAGGTCGTGGTGCTCGACATCTCCATGCCGGGCCGCAACCCGGTGGAGGCGATGCGCGAGACCAAGCGGCGCCATCCCGGCGTGCGCTTCCTGATCTCCTCCTCGTACGACGATCCCGGCATGATCCAGCGCGTCTTCGATGCCGGCGCCAACGGCTACCTCGTCAAGGGCAGCGCCTTCGAGGACCTGGCCGACTCGATCCGCCGCGTCACCCTCGACGAGAAGGTGATGCCCCGCAAGCTCCCGCAGGTCTGACCCCGAAATCACCCCGGCTGCATCAGAAAAATGTCCGGAGATGATCCCTCTGCAGGTTTGCCGGTTGACGTCCCGGCGCAATTCGCCCACCTTTCCCGAGGCGGTCCGTTCCTGGGAGGGAGCGCGTGGACCGATCGATCCGGACCCTCATCGTCGCGTCGTCGGAATCGCTGCGCCTCGCCCTGCGCGATCTCCTCCTCGGGGCGCGCGGCTTCGAGGTGCTCGGCGTCACGGCGACGCGACACGAGGCGAAGCTCCTGGCGCAGCGGCACGCTCCTGACCTGCTCGTCTACGCCCTCGAGCCGCCGGCGCTGAACCGGCTGCTGTTCCTGCGGGAAATCGAGGCGGCCAGTCCACGCACCCACATCTTCTTCTGTTCGCTCCCGCATCACGCCCTCGAGGACCTGGTCCGGGAGACGGCCGACACGCGCCGGCCCCCGGCCTTCGCGCGCGATCTGGTCGCGGCGCTGCGCCCACTCGGGGAAGCCGGCGAGCCCGCAGCGGACGACAACAGCGACGCGCCGGTCGATGCCCGCAAGGTGCGCGAAGCGCTGGCCTGCCTGACGACGCGCGAGCGCGAGGTGCTGCGCATGGCGGCCGAGGGACTGAGCAGCACCGAGACCGGCCGGCAGCTCGGCATCAGCGCCCGCACCGCCGAGTGTCACCGGGCGCACGGCATGCGCAAGCTCGGCCTGCACCGCCGCGCCGAGCTGGTGCGCTTCGCCGTCAGCGCGGGTCTCGTCGGCGACGAACGCCGCGACCTCCGCTAGCCCGACGATGTAGCATCGCTGCGTGATCGTCGTCGTCAGCGGCGCCTCGGGACTCGTCGGCTCGGCGCTCGTGCCCTTTCTGCGCGGGGTCGGGCACCGCGTGCGCTGCCTGGTGCGTCCCGGTGGGCACGCCGCCCCGGACGACATCCCGTGGGATCCCGCGCGCGGCCGCCTCGAGGCTTCGGCCCTGTCGGGATGCGACGCGGTCGTGCACCTCGCGGGCGAGAACATCGCGGCGCGGCGCTGGAGCGACGAGCAGAGACGGCGCCTGCGCGACAGCCGTGTCGGCCCGACCGGCCTGCTTGCGCGCGCCCTGGCCGGGACACCGCGCCCGCCGCGCGTCCTCGTGCAGGCCTCGGCCACCGGCTATTACGGCGATCGCGGCGACGAAGTCCTCAGCGAGAGCAGCCCACCGGGGCGCGGCTTCCTGCCCGGACTGTGCGTCGAATGGGAGCAGGCGTCCGCCCCGGCCGCCGCGGCCGCCATCCGGGTGACGCAGGTCCGTTTCGGCATCGTGCTCTCGGCGCGCGGCGGCGCGCTCCACAAAATGCTCACGCCGTTCCGGCTCGGGATCGGCGGCCCGGTCGGCTCGGGCCGGCAGTACTGGCCGTGGATCGGGATCGACGACGCCGTCGGGATCGTGGCGCGCGCCCTGGAGGACGAGTCGCTGCGCGGTCCGATCAACGTGGTCTCGCCGCAGGCGTTGACCTGCCGCGAGTTCACCTCCGCGCTCGGGCGCGCGCTCCGGCGCCCCGCGGTCATTCCGCTGCCCGCCCTCGCCCTGCGGCTGGCGCTCGGGGACATGTCCACGCTCCTCCTCGAAAGCGTGCGCGCCGTCCCGGAGCGCCTGCAGCAGGCCGGCTACCGCTTCCAGCACCCCGGCATCGAAGACGCGCTGCGGCACGCCCTCTCCCGCCGAGCGCGCCGCCCTTGATGGCGTCGGCGAAAGGGTCTAGTCTGGCCCGCGCCAGCCGGCCCACGCATGGACAACCCGGGAGAGATCACCGAGCGGCTCGTCGCGTTGCGCGACGGTGACAAAGCGGCGCTGAACCACCTGGTGCCGCTGGTGTACGACCGGCTGCGCGCCCTGGCCCACGCCCGTCTCGCCGGACGCCCGCCGGGATCCTCGCTCGACACCACGGCGCTCGTGCACGAGGCCTATCTCAAGCTGGTCGATCAGTCGCGCGCCGAGTACCGCGACCGCGCGCACTTCTTCGCCGTCGCCGCCACCGCCATGCGGCAGATCGTCGTGGACCGGGCGCGCCGGCGCGGCGCCGCCAAGCGGGGAGGCGAGTTCCGTCTCGCCTCGATCAGCGTCGACGCCGTCGGAGCGGAGGCCCGCGCCGAGGAGATCCTGGCGGTGCACGAAGCCCTCGGGCGCCTCGCGTCCATCGATGAGCGCCTGGTGAAGATGGTCGAGCTGCGCTTCTTCGCCGGCCTGTCGATCGAGGAAGCCGGCGAGGTCCTCGGCATCGACGCCCGCACCGTCAACCGCGACTGGCGCATGGCGCGCGCGCTCCTGTACCGCGAGCTCACCGGCGGGCCGTCGTCGCCCGACGGGGCGCCCGCGTGATCGCCGGGCCCGCGCGATGAGCGCGGGTGCGATGGCATGAGCCGCCTCCCCGACGCGGATCGCTGGCGCACCCTCGCGCCGCTGCTGCGCGAGGCGCTGGCGCTCGAGCCGGGCGATCGGGCCGGGTTCCTCGATCGGGCCTGCGCCTCCGATCCCCGTCTGCGCGAGGATATCGAAGCCCTGCTGCGCGCCGACCAGGAGGCCGCCGGCCTCTCCTTCCTCGGCGCTCCCGCAGACGTCCCGCCCCCCGAAGACGACAACGACGAGGCCCGCAGCGTCCTGGACGCTCCCGGCGGTTCGGGATCGCCGCGCGCGGGCGGCTCCGCCGCCGGCCGCGCCATCGGTCCGTATCGTCTGGTGCGCGAGATCGGCCGCGGCGGCATGGGCGTCGTGTACGAGGCCGAGCAGCAGAGCCCGCGGCGCCCGGTCGCCCTCAAGGTCATCCTCGGCGGGCGGCACGTCGATCCGGTCGCCGTCCGCATGTTCCAGCGGGAGAGCGAGAGCCTGGCGCGGCTGCGCCATCCGTCGATCGCGGCGATCTACGAATCGGGAGCGACCGTGGACGGCGAGCACTTCTTCGCCATGGAGCTGGTGCAGGGGACGACCCTGTCGCAGCACCTCGAGGCCGAGGGGCCGCCGCGCACCCGCGAGGCGCTGCGGCGCCGGCTGGCCCTGTTCCGGAAGATCGCCGCCGCGGTCGCCTACGCGCACCAGCGCGGCGTCATCCACCGCGACCTCAAGCCCTCCAACATCCTCGTCCTGCCGGAGAAGCTCACCTCCGCACCGCACCCTTCGGGGAGCGGACCGTACGACGAGGCGCCGGACGTCAAGGTCCTCGACTTCGGACTCGCGCGCATCACCGGCGAGGACGCCGAGGCGACGGCGCTCACCGCCTTCGGCCGGGTCCAGGGGACGCTTCCGTTCATGAGCCCGGAGCAGGTGCGCGGCCGCCGCGACGAGATCGACGTGCGCACCGACGTCTACTCGCTCGGCGTCCTGCTCCATCGCATGGTGTCGGGACAGCCGCCGTACGACCTCGACGGCGCCGATCTCCCCGAGGCGGCGCGCATCATCTGCGAGCAGCCGCCGCGCCCGCTGCGACCGGCGCCTGGCGCCCGGTTCCGGTTCGATCACGACCTCGCGGTCATCAGCCGCAAGGCGCTCGAAAAGGAGCCGGTGCGCCGCTACCAGACCGTGGCCGCGCTCGACGAGGACCTGGGACGCTACCTCGCCGGTCAGCCGATCCAGGCGCGACCGCCGAGCACGGCGTACCAGCTGCGGCTGCTGGTGCGTCGCCATACCGCTCCGTTCGTCGCGGCCGGGCTGGTGCTCCTGCTGGTCGTCGCGTTCGCCCTGTTCGCCGCCTTCCAGGCGCGGCGCATCGCCGCCGAGCGCGACCGGGCCCGGAGGGAGGCCGCGACCGCTTCGCAGGTTTCGCTCTTTCTCCAGCGCCTGTTCGACCAATCCCATCCCAACAACGCGATGGGACGCGATCTCACCGCGCGTCAGATGCTCGACCTCGGCACGGAGCGCATCGACCGCGAGCTGGCGGACCAACCGGACGTGCAGGCGACCCTCATGCAGACGATGGGGTCGTCCTACCTGGGCCTCGGCCTCTACGCGCAGGCGGCGCCGCTCCTCGAACGGGCGGTCGCGCTTCGCAGCCGCATCTATGGGGCGGAAGCGCGGGAAACACTCGCGGCGATGAACGACCTCGCCATGAACCTTCACCTGCAAGGTCGTGCCGCGGAGGCGGAGGTGATGTACCGTCGGACCTACGAAGGTCGCCGCAAGACCGACGGCGACGACGACCCCGACACGCTCATCCCCCTCGAGGGGCTGGCCTGGGTCTACGCCGCGCAGGGGCGTGTCCAGGAGCAGGAGGCGGCGCTCCGCCGTATTCTCGAGGGACGGGAGCGCACCCTGGGGCCCGAGGACCGCGGGACGCTGATGGCTCGCAGCGAGCTGGGGGCGGTCTTGAGCAACACGGGGCGATCCTCCGACGCGGAGCCGCTGCTGCGGCAGGCGCTCGACGGGCAGAAGCGGGTGATGGGCGTGGACCACCCGAACACACTCGGGACGATGCTCGAGCTGGCCGACCTGGAAGAACATTCCGGCCGCATGCGGGAGGCCGAGGCGCTGTTCCTCGACATGCTCGAGCGCATGAAGCGGGTCCTCGGACCGGACCACCCGATGACCCTGAGCGCGAGAAACGACTACGCGACGCTCCTGGATCAACTGCATCGCTGGCCCGAGGCCCAGGCGATCCTCGAGGACAACCTGGCCCGCCGGCGGCGCGTTCTCGGCGACGACCATACCGACACGCTGAGCAGCCTCGACAATCTGGCGAACATCTACTCGGTGCAGCATCTGTATGCCCGGGCCGAGCCGCTGCAGAAGGAGGCGCTCGAACGGGACCGCCGCCTGCTCGGCGACCACCATCCGCTGACCCTGAGCCTGCTGTACAACCTCGGCTGCACCGCCGCTCTGCGCGGCGACCGGAACACCGCGCTCGACTGGCTGACCCAGGCGGTGGACAATGGCTGGACGCGCGGCAACCAGATGGCGGACGACGAGGACCTGACGACTTTGCGCGGCGACCCGCGCTTCCGGGCGCTCGTCGAGCGCGCCAACGCCGCGGCGCCCGCGGCGTCCGGAGGGCACTCGTGAGCGACGGCTGCGAGCTGCCGCGCGGCAATCCGGCGCCCGAGGCGATCCGCGCGCTGCTGGCGCGGGCCCGTCGCATCGCCGTCGTGGGCCACTCCGACGATCCCTCCCGCGACTCGTACCGGGTCGGGCGGTTCCTCGCATCCAGAGGGTACGAGGTCTTCGCGGTGAATCCGCACGGGCGCTCCACGCCCGACCTGCGGTTCTTCGCCGATCTCGCCTCGCTCCCCGGTCCCGTGGACATCGTGGACATCTTCCGGCGCGTCGAGTTCATCCCGGGCATCGTGGACGAGGCGATCCGAGCCTCCGCGAAGGCGATCTGGATGCAGGACGGCCTGGCGCACAACGCGTCGGCCGGGCGGGCCCGGGCCGCCGGACTCGAGGTCGTCATGAGCCGCTGCATGATGAGAGACTACCGGACATGGCAAACCGAACTGGACACGGCACGATCCTGAACTGGCTCGGCTTCGGCCCTCCCGGAACGGGGACCGGGCCGCCGGGGCGCGACGGCGAGGCGGCCGACATCGAGAGCGTGCGCGTCATCGTCACCGAGCTCGACCGGCTGCCTCCCGATGAGGCGCGCTTCATCGCCGCCTTCGCGTACCTGCTCAGCCGCGTGGCGCGCGCCGACCTGCAGACGAGCGACGTCGAGACGGCCCGCATGGAGGAGGTCGTCATGACCCACGGTCGGCTGCCGCGGGCGCAGGCCATGCTGGTGGTCGCCTCCGCCAAGATGCAGAACCGCCTGCTCGGCGGCAGCGAGAACTACCTCGTGGCGCGCGAATTCGACCAGATGTCGACGCCGGAGCAGAAGCGGGATCTCCTGCGCTGCCTGTTCGAGGTGGCCGCCGCCGACCACGACGTCTCGGTGGTCGAGGAGAACGAGATCCGCCGCATCTCGCGCGAGCTGCACCTGGAGCACGACGACTACATCAGCGCGCGATCCGAATTCCGCGACGACCTGGCGGTCCTGAAGAAGAAGCCCGACGTCTAGCCGGCCGGGACGGCGCTGCGCTCCTGGGAGCCCTGCCGGAACACGGCGATCTCGGCCGGACGTCCCACCACGATGAGCGTGTCCCCCGCCTCCAGCACCATGTCGGGGTCGGCCATCATGCGCTGCTCGGCCGACGGACGCGCGCCGCGCCGCTTCAGCTCCAGGATGTTCAGGCCGAAGCGGCGGCGCGCATCGAGCTGCCGCAGGGTGAGCCCGCGGAAGCCGTGCGGCAGCGTCACCTCGGCGACGACGTACTCGGAGGGCAGCTCGACGTAGGTGGTGCCGGCCTTCGAGCCGCCGCTGCGGTCGAAGCGGGCGAGGCGCGCCTCCTTGCGCAGCACCTCCTGGCTGTACAGGAAGAGGATGTCGCCGGCCGCGAGCTCTCCCAGGTATCGGCCGTTCTCGACGACCGGCAGCCGGTCGAGGCTCAGGTGCGACCAGCGTCCGATCGCCTCGCTCAGGCGGTCGTCGGGGCGCAACGTCGGCACGTCCCGGTCGGCCACCATCCCGGCCTTGAGAATCTTGAGGGACTCGGGATGGCTGAGCGGCTCCGACATCTCCGCCAGCGTGATCGCCCCCTTGAAGGTGCCTTCGTCGCCGACGACGTAGAGCTCCTTGCGCCCCTCGTCCATCATCCGCCGCACGACGCCGTCGAGCGGCTCGTTCTCGGGCACCCCCGAGACCCCCTGTCGCATCACCTCGCGCACGAGGATGGTGTCCATCACCAGCTCCTCGAGACGGCCGCCGAGCCGCACCCCGCGCTCCTCGAGGGCGGCGGTGTACTGCGAACGCCCGCCGACGAGGCGCGCCATGACGATCGACAGCCCGCACGCGAACATGAGCGGCAGCAGGATCTGGAAGTCGCCGGTGAGCTCGAAGATCATCAAGATGGCGGTGAGCGGCGCCTGCGTCGTCGCCGCCAGCATCGCCCCCATGCCGACGAGCGCGTAGACGATCGGGCTGGCGGTGGTCAGCGGCGACAGCGAGTGCGCCCACGACCCGTAGGCCGAGCCGAGCATCGACCCCACGAACAGCGTCGGCGTGAACATCCCTCCCGCGCCGCCCGAGCCGGCGGTGGCGGCGGTGGCCGCGGTCTTGAGCACCGGCAGGATCAGGACCAACAGCAGCGGCAGCGACCCGTGCAGCACCAGGTCGACGGTGTCGTACCCGTTGCCGAAGACGTGCGGGAACTCGAGGCCGATGAGCCCGACGATCCCCAGCCCCACCATCGGCTTGAGCTGCGGCGCGATCGGCAGACGCTCGAACAGGCGGCCGCCGCCCCGGACGCCCCACAGGAAAAGCACCCCCGCGATCCCGAATCCCAGCCCCATGAGCAGGTAGTAGCCCAGCTCCCAGGTGGACACGAGGCTCGGCAGCATCGGCGGCTGGTACGCCAGGTACGCGCCGCTCAGGCGCCGCGACACCACGGTGGCGATGGCGGTGGAGACGACCACCGGGCCGAAGGCCTCGAGCGCGAAGTTGCCGAGGATGACCTCGAGACCGAACAGCGCGCCGCCGATGGGCGCGTTGTAGGCGGCGGCGATGCCGGAGGCCGCCCCGCACGCCAGGAGGATCTTGATGCGCTGCGCCGACAGGCCCATGCGCCGCCCGAGGACGGAGCCGATGGTCGCGCCCGAGTGCACCAGCGGCGCCTCGCGGCCGAGCGATCCGCCCGAACCGACCGTCAGCAGCGTGGCGAGCGCCCCGAGGACCGTCTCACCCGCCGTCAGGATGCCGCTCTTCTTCGCGACGGCCTCGATGAGGCCGGTGGTGCCGGTGGTGACCAGAGGGCGCTTCACGGCCAGCATCACCAGGCCGACCAGCACACCGCCGATCATCGGCGCGGCGAGCCGGTGCCACCACGGCAGCCCCAGCGCCGCCTCGAGCAGGTGCCGCCCGTCGCCCCAGAAACCCTTCTGGACCTGGCCTAGCAGCCGGATGAGGGCGGTCGAGGCGATGCCGGTGAGGAGCCCGGTCAGGGGGACGAGAAAGATGAAACGCCGGTCCCCGGGGCGTGTGCGGAAGAATGCCGGGAGACGGACGTCGCGCCAGGTCATTGCCACTGTTCAATCTAATCGACGGAACGCCATCCGTCGACCAATTAAGATAGGGGGCCGCCCGGGGGCGGCCGGAGGTGGGGCATGGCACGAATGGCGGCGGCGTGGGTGGCGGCTTTGGGGCTCGTGCTGGCGACCGCTGGGGCGCCGGCGGGGGCGTGGGAGATCGCCAAAGACGGGCAGTTCGACGGGACCTGGACGGTGTCGGGTGACACCTACTCGATGGAGTTCGGGGAGGAGGCCGACACGGTGACGATCTACCGCTTCACCGGGCCGGTGCTGGTGCGGACCCAGACCGGCTTCGCCCCGTCGCTCGACAGCGAGTGCCTCGGCTTCAGCGCCCCGAAGACCGGCGGCGTCGGTCGCTGCACCCTGACCGACCCGGAAGGCGACCGCATCTTCTGCGAGCTGAGCGCCGCCATGACGCCGGGCGTCCTCAATGTCGGCGGCACCATCGTCTCGGGCACGGGCAAGTACCGCGGCATGTCCGGGACGATGCGCTTCCAGGCGATCCCCGGCCCGAAGCGCCCGGGCAAGGGCTCCACCGGCCAGACGATGACGATCTTCGGGACCTGGAAGATGCCCTGATCGCGGGCGGCGGGCTACGCCGCGCTGTCGGCGCAGGCCGTGTCGGCGGCCGCGAGGATCCGCTTCAGCTCGCGGTCGATCTCCGGCGGCAGCGGATCGGGGTCCGGCTGTGCCAGCAGGCGCTGCACCTCGGAGCGGGCGTAGACGACCTCGTTGCGTCCTTCCTCGAAGAACTTGTCGTAGGTGTTGCGGTAGGACAGGCGTGGGAAGAAAACCGCGCCCCCCTTGAGGCCCGCGAGCGTCTCCTTGAAGCCGAGGAAGTGCGAGCCGGGGCCGGCCTTCTCGATCAGGTGGCTCATGAGGGTCTCGTCGCTCACGACGACGCCTTCGCGGATGCGCTTCACCATCCGGGCGATCTCGGATTCGATCACCATCTGCGGCAGCGACATCACGTTGTTGTCATCGAGGATGCCGATGCCGACGAGGAGGTCCGCCCCCGACAGCGCGGCCGCGAGCCCCGTCTGCATCGACTCGTACGCCGCCTGGATCCCGGGCTCCTTGGCGTCGGAGTTGAGCCCGACGGCGATCGCCGGGATGTCGTAGAACTTCGCCATCTGCCCCAGCACGAGATTGAAGAGCGGGATCTCCGGCCCGGCGCAGACCGCCATGCCCGACTTCATGTCGAGCACCTCGGGGCCGAGCGGGTAGATGAGCGGGCACCCCGGCGCCGCCGCCTGGAACAGCGCCACGCCGGACAGGAACTCGACCACGCTCATCAGGCAGGTCCCGGCGACGGTGACGGGCGCCGTGGCGCCGGTCAAAGGCATCGGCCAGATGATGATCGGGATGCCGGCGCGGGCGAGATCGATGCACAGGTCGGCCATCTTCGGCTCGTGCTGCAGCGGCGACACGGTGCACGCCACGACCGAGAACGGCGGCCGGCGCTTCAGCGCCGCCCGGTCGCCGCACAGCACGTCGAGCATCTCGAGCGCGAACGGCACGTGCTCCGGCAGCTGGATCTCGTGCTGGATGTGCTTGCTGGTCATGGAGAACGAGTGGTACATCTCGTGCAGCCCGCGGCTGCCGCCCGGGACGTCCATCGGCACCACCATCGGCCAGACGTAGTCGACGACGTCGAGATAGTGGGCCAGCTTGGTGGAGTCGCGCAGGTCCTTGACGGTCGCCGGTCGGCGCTGCCCCGTGTCGTAGTCCTGGGTGAAGGTCGCCTGGCCGTTGGTGGTGATGCGCAGGCGCTTGCCTTCGAGCACCATGTCGTGCTCGCCCCGGCGGCCGGCGAGCGTGATGACCCGCGGCGTGCTCTTGATGCAGGCCTCGACGAACTCCGGCTTGAGGCGCGCCACGCCGGCCTCGCGGTCCACCTCCTGGCCGGCCTCGGCGAGCAGGTCGAGGGCGCGCGGGCTCTCGTAGCGGATGCCGACGCGCTCGAGGATCTCCAGGGCGCGGGTATGGAGCCGCCGCACTTCGTCGTCGCTGAGGATGCGGACCTCCGGGACCATGGGGACACCTCCGGTGATGCTGCCGTGACAACCCGGATTATGCCCCCGCTGACCCCTCCGGATCGACACGTGCCGTTCCCTGAAACCCGCGTAATGCCGTTACGGCTTTGGGGTTGCGGCGATTCGCCTTTCCTCAAGCCGTAACAGCATCACGGCGCCGAAGCGCGGATCCGCGGCGCGATCGCTGTGCTAGATTGGCACCACAGCATCAGGGATTTCGGCGCGTCGCTGGTTCGGACGCAATGCTTTTCGGGCCGCGTCCGACGCGGCGGAGGGAGGGGGGACCAATGGCGGCGGCACGCTACGACGCGATCATCGTCGGCGGGGGGCACAACGGCCTCATCGCCGCCGGGTACCTGGCGAAGGCCCGCTTCAAGGTGCTGGTCCTCGAACGCCGCCCCATCGTCGGCGGCGCCTGCGTCACCGAGGAGATCATCCCCGGGCACAAGGTCACCCGCACGTCCTACGTCTGCTCGCTGCTGATGCCGGAGATCATCAACGACTTCCGGATGAAGGAATATGGCTTCGAGACCCTCATCCCCGAGCCGCACTCGTTCTACGTGTATCCCGACAACCGTTACATGCTGTGGTACGCGGACCTCAAGAAGCGCGAGCCGGAGATCGCCAAGTTCTCGCGCAAGGACGTCGACAACCTCGCCCGCTTCGAGGCCGACCTCGCCGAGCTGCAACCCTTCATCGACGAGATCCTGCGCATGACGCCGCCGGCGTTCCCGCCGCGCGGCCTCGGCGAGATGCTCGACTTCGCGAAATTCGGCCGGCGGATGATGAAGCTCGGCGAGAAGAAGATCAAACACTTCATGGAGCTGATGACCTCGTCGTGCGCCGACTACCTTGGCCGCCGCTTCGAGTCCGACGAGGTCAAGGCGGCGCTCGCCATCAACGGGATGATCGGCACCTGCGTCGGCCCGTACAGCCCCGGCTCGGCCGCGGTCATGCTGCACCACTCCATCGGCTCGTCGATCGACGGGCAGCCCGGGGCGTGGGGCTACGTCAAGGGCGGCATGAGCGGCATCGCCAATGCGCTGCTCCGCTCGGTGAAGGACATGGGCGTCGAGGTGAAGACCGACGCCGAGGTCTCGAAGTTCATCGTCGAAGGCGGCGTCTGCCGCGGCGTGGCGCTGAAGAATGGCGACGAGCACCGGGCGCGCGTCGTGGCGTCGAACCTCGACCCGAAGCGCACCTTCCTCAAGATGGTGGACAAGGCGGCGCTCCCCGCCGATTTCGTCCAGGACATCACCAATTTCCGCATCCAGGGCTCGTCCATCAAGATGAACCTGGCGCTGTCGGAGCTGCCCGACTGGAAGTGCATCCCCGGCCAGGATCCGAAGGCCCCGCACCAGGCGGCGATGTTCGAGATCGCCCCGTCCCTCGAGTACCTCGAGCTGGCCTACGACGACATGAAGTACGGCCGGCCCTCGAAGCACCCGCTCATCGACGGCAACGTCGCGTCGGTGCTCGACGACACGCTCACCCCGAAGGGCCACCACGTGATGTCGATGTTCGTGCAGTGGGGTCCGTATCATCTTAAGGGGGCGACCTGGCCGGAGATCCGCGAGAAGGTCGGCGACAACATCATCGACAACCTCGAGCAGTACATCCCCAACATCAAGAAGATCATCATCGGCCGCGAGGTCTTGTCGCCCTGGGACCTGGAGCAGATCTTCGGTCTCACCGAGGGGAACATCTTCCACGGCGAGATGACCCCCGATCAGCTCTTCTTCCTGCGCCCCGCCCCGCGCTGGGCGAATTACCGCACCCCCGTGCGCGGCCTCTACCTGTGCGGCTCCGGCGCGCACCCGGGCGGCGGCGTCATGGGCGCGCCCGGAAAGAACGCGGCCCGCGAGATCCTCAAGGACATCCGCCGCTAGGCCTGGCCGTTTGCGTTCCTGGCGGGGGTCAGGCATCCTCCGCCGATGCTCCACTGCGGCGCGTGCCACGCGGAGTCCCCGGACGGGGGGCGTTTCTGCCCGCACTGCGCCGCGCCGCTCGAGCCGGGCAGCGGCGGCCCGACGCGCACCGTCCGTGACGACCCGCCGCCGCGACCGGCGGCGCCCTATCCCTCCCCGTTCCGATCGGGCGGCACGCCGGAGGGACGCTTCCTCCCCGGCACCATGCTGGCCGGCCGTTACCGCATCTTCGGCCTCGTCGGCCGGGGCGGGATGGGCGAGGTCTACCGCGCCGAGGATGTGAAGCTCGGCCAGACGGTCGCGCTGAAGTTTCTCCCCCGGGAGGTCGAGCGGGACGAAGCCCGGCTGGCGCGCTTCCTCGAAGAGGTGCGGCTGGCGCGGCAGATCAGCCATCCGAACGTCTGCCGCGTCTACGACGTCGGCGAGGCGGACGGGCAGCACTTCCTGTCGATGGAGTTCGTGGACGGGGAGGACCTGGCGGGCCTGCTGCGGCGCATCGACCGGCTGCCGCGCGACAAGGCGATCCAGATCGCCCGCCAGCTCTGCGCCGGCCTCGCGGCGGCGCACGAGCAGGGGATCCTGCACCGGGACCTGAAGCCCTCGAACGTGATGATCGACGGCCGCGGCCGGGCGCGTATCACCGACTTCGGCCTGGCCCGCCTCGCCGGGGAGATCGTCGGGTCGGACCTGCGCGCCGGCACGCCCGCCTTCATGGCGCCGGAACAGATCGCCGGCACCGCCGTGACCGTGAAGAGCGATCTCTACTCGCTCGGCATGGTGCTGTACGAGCTGTTCACCGGCCACCAGGCGTTCAAGGCGGCCAGCGCCAAAGAATCGGCACGCTTGAAGCTGGAGACGGCGCCGACCAGCCCGTCGGCTCTCATCGAGGGCTTCGACCCGGCCGTCGAGCGGATCATCCTGCGCTGCCTCGAGCGCGACCCGGCGCGCCGGCCGCCGACGGCCCTGGCGGTGGCGGCGGCGCTTCCCGGAGGCGACCCGCTGGCCGCGGCGCTTGCCGCCGGAGAGACGCCGTCGCCGGAGCTGGTCGCCGAAGCGGGCGAGACGGGCGCGCTGCAGCCGGCGCTGGCGTGGGCCGGGCTCGCCGCGTTCCTCCTGCTCCTCCCGGCCGCGGTCTTCGTGGCCGGGCATTCGCAGCTCGCGCGTCTCGTGCCGCTGCCGAAGTCCCCGGAGATCCTGCGCGAGCGGGCCCGCGAGATCGTGCGCGACCTCGGTTACGTCGAGCCTCCCGTCGACAGCGTGTCGGGATTCGATCCCGAGCATGAATACCTCGACCACCTCGCGGCGGAGCAGCCGGCCAGGCCCGGCTGGGACACCTTGAGCACCGGTCCCCCCTACGGCATCGTGTTCTGGTACCGCCAGTCACCCCGTCCGATGGCGCCGTGGGCCGACGTCGGCACGTCACCGAGCACCTTCTCGGATCCGCCGCTCATCCACTCCGGGATGATCCGCCTGCGGCTCGATCCCGAAGGGCACCTCCTGACCTTCCAGGCCGTCCCCCCCGACCGCGATCCGCCGGCAGCGCCGGCGTCCGAGCCGGACTGGAACCGGCTCTTCGCGCTGGGCGGTTACGAGCCGGCGGCGTTCAAGCCGGTCGAGCCTTCCTGGGTGCCGCGCATGTACGCCGACAACCGCGCCGCGTGGGAGGGAACCGATCCGCGCCGGCCGGGGATGACGCTGCGGCTCGAAGCGGCCTCGTATCGCGGCCGCCCGATCTTCTTCCGCTCCATCGAGCCCTGGACGCGCGCGCGGCTCTCCGAGACGTCCATTCCCCCCCTGCCCGGAAACCAGCTCCAAGAGTGGGCCTCCCTCTCCTGGCTCGTCGTCGCGATCGCCATCATGTCGGGAGGCGTGATCCTGGCACGCCGCAACCTGCGCCTCGGGCGGGGGGACCGCAAGGGGGCCTTGCGGCTGGCAGCGTTCATGCTGCTGTCGGCGGAGATCGCCTGGCTCCTGGAGACGCATCACATCGCGTCCAACGAGTTCCCCAACTTCATGCTCAATCTCGCCGTCCGCCTGCTCATCGCCTGCCTCGTCTGGGTCTTCTATCTCGCCCTCGAGCCGTACCTGAGGCGCAACTGGCCCCAGGTGCTGGTGTCGTGGGTGCGGCTCCTCGACGGCCGGCTGCGCGATCCGCTGGTCGGCAGGGATTTTCTCTTTGGAGCGACCTTCGGTGTGGCCTATTACCTGGCGGGGAGGTCTCTCATCTTCCTGCCGGCGGTCTTCGGCATCGTGCCGCTGCGTTCCGACGAGACCGGGTCGCCGCCGATCGACATCGAGCTCTCGACGCTGCGGGGCCTCTCGCACGTCCTCGGGGTCCCCTTCAACCTGCCTGTTGTCTTCGTGCTGGTCCCGCTCGGGTCGCTGCTCCTGTTGCTCCTCTGCCGCGTCGTGTTCCGGAAGATGTGGCTGGCGGTTCCCGCCTGCATGATCATCGTGAGCGTCTCCGGCGTCGTCTCATCGACGAACCCGGCGCTCGATATCGCGGCGAACCTGTGCGGCGTGGCCGTGGGCCTGCTCGTGATCTTCCGACTCGGCCTCCTCCCCTTTGCCATCTCGGGGCTGGTCGTTGCGACCCTCGCTCTCGGGCCGCTGACCTTCGACACCACGGCCTGGTACGCGGGGAACACGCTCGTCGTCCTCCTGATCGTCGGCGGGCTGGCGCTGTACGGGTTCAAGACCTCGCTCGGCGGCCGGCCGGCTTTCGGCGGGGGTATGATTCCGGAGAACTGAACAATGACACCCGACCCCGTCCGCCCCATCGCGCTCTCCGACATCCGCGCGGCGCGCGAGCGCATCGCGAAGACGATCGTCCGCACGCCGCTGGTGCGCCTGGAGCTGGGGCCGGGTCAGCCGGACATCCGGCTGAAGCTCGAGAACCTCCAGCCGATCAACGCCTACAAGCTGCGCGGCGCCGCCAACGCCGTCGCCGCGCTTCCCGACGCCGAGCGCCGCAAGGGCGTCTGGACCATCAGCGCGGGCAACGCCGGCCAGGGCGTGGCCTACGCGGCGCGGCAGGCCGGCGTGCCGTGCACGGTCGTCGCCATCGAGACCGCTCCGAAGGCGAAGCTCGACCGCATGCGGGCGCTCGGCGCGAAGCTGATCCTGGTGGACTACACGACGGCGTGGAAATCGCTCGACGACCGCGCCTACCCCGGCGCCGAGGGCACCTTCATCCACCCGTTCGACGACGACTATTTCATCGCCGGGCACGGCACGATGGGACTGGAGATCCTCGAGGACGCGCCCGACACGGCCGCGGTCATCGCCGCCATCGGCGGCGGCGGGCTCATCACGGGAGTCGCCAGCGCCGTGAAGGCGCTGAAGCCCGAGGTGAAGATCTACGGCGCCGAGCCCGAGACCGCCGCGCCGATGACCCGCTCGCTCGCCGCCGGCAGGCCCGAGACCTTCCCCGGGTGGAAGGCCTCGTTCGTGGACGGCGCCGGCGGCCAGAGCGTCTTTCCGCGCATGTGGGAACGCATGAAGCCGCTGGTGGACGACACCATCGTCGTCACGCTCGACGAGACGAAGGCCGCGATGCGCATGATGGCCGAGAAGGCGCGCGTCATCGCCGAGGGCGCCGGATGCCTGCCGCTCGCCGCCGCGCTCACCGGCAAAGCCGGCCGGGGACCTATCGTCGCCGTCGTCTCCGGCGGCAACATCGACCTCGCGAAGTTCGCCGAGCTGGTCGCCTCCGCCTAGTCCTTTTCGGGGACAGGCCTCGGGCCTCCCGGTCTGGACGGACGGGGGTCCGGAGACACTCCCGCCCGCAACAGATCGATCACCTCCCCGGCGAATTCCTTCAGGTCGGCGGCTTCGGCGGCGTCAATCCATCGCGGCACCTGCGCCTCGACGTGGCGAATGAAGCTCTCGATGGCAATGACCGCGACGATGCTCCGCCCGGAGGCGATCGCGTTCACCGCGGGATTGAGCTTCGCCAGCAGGCTCGTCTCGATCCCTTTCGGAAGCCCGAACCCTTTCAGGTCTTCGCCCAGATCGCGCACCGCCAGGTCCGCCCGGCCGAGAAGGAGCGACGTCCGGCCGACGAACAGCTCGCGGTCTGCGACCGGGTCGTCCGCCACGAACAGGACGCGGGTCCCGAGCCGGACGAAATGGCGCGGGTCGGACCAGTTGGGACCCGGCGCCAGGTCCTGAACGAACGCCGTTCCCCCCGCTTCGCCGCTCGTGCGCCACAGCTCGAGGCCGTGCTCGTCGTCCACCTCGGTGAACAGCATGCCGTCGCCGAGCCACGCGGCGGCATAGGCGTCGCCGGCAAAATCCGCCCCGAGCCGGACCGTGCCCGCCTCGGTGCCGTCCGACTTCCACATCTCGAAATGCTGCTGGGGCAGAGTGGGCGCCAGGAAGAGGAGCGAGTTCCCCATCGCGCCGAGAAAACTCGGGTAGCCGTCGCCACGCCCGAGAATGAGGTCGATCACCTGGACCGTGCCCGCCGGCGTGCCGTCGGTCTTCCACAGCTCGAGCCCGTGAACGCCGTCGTCGACGGAAAAGAACGCCAGCGGCCCGGCCACGGTCACTTCACGGGTGAACGAGTGGCCTTTGCCCGGAACGATGTCGGCGAGCATGACGGTCCCCTCCTCGGTGCCGTCGCTCACCCAGATCTCGTACCCGTGGACATTGTCGTTGGCCTCGAACAGGAGCCAGCCGTTGAAGGGGAGCATCCTTCGACAGCAGTTGCCGGAGGGGCCCGGCACGATGTCTTTGACGAGATGCGTGCCGGCCTCCGTCCCGTCGCTCGTCCACAACTCCTTCCCGTGGTCGTCCCACGCGCTGAAGAAGAGACGGTCCCCGACCACGGTAAAGTTGTCGGGGTATCCCGAATCCTGGCCCGGGATGATGTCGCGGACCAGGTGCGTTCCCGCCCCGGTCCCGTCGCTGGACCACAGCTCGGCGCCGTGATCCATGTCCTCCGCGAGGAAATAGACGCGGTCGCCGGCGGCGACCGGGTCCGTGTAGACGCCGCCCCATTCCGTAGCGATCTCGGTGACCTTCCAGGTCCCGCCGGTGGTGCCGTCGCTGCGCCACAGCTCGGTACCGTGCTCGAAATCGGAGGCGGCGAAATAGACGATGTTGCCGAGCATGGCCCCGACGGGATCGCCCCAGTAGATTCCGGCTCTCACCTCGAGCTTTTCGGTGCCTCGTGGAGTCCCGTCCGTCACCCAGAGACCGTACGACGCTCCGTCGGAGGCGGCGTACATCGCCCGAGCTTTCCCATCCGGGCCCACCGGGGTGCCGAGGTGAGATGCATCCGACGGGTTGGTCCGCGCCAGCGCCTCGATGTCCTTGAGGAGGCCGGTCCCCTCCGTGGTGCCGTCGGTGACCCAGAGCTCGAGGCCGTGGACGTCGTCCTCGTACGAGAAGAGGGCGCGTCCCCCGACCGGGAACAGGGCGGCCGGCGTGACCGAAGCCACGAGCGTGGACTCGCCCGTGTCTGGGTTCAACCGGCGAAGTCCGCCGGACAGCCCGAAGAGCAGGTCCCCCTGCCAGGGAATCGCGCCGGACAGGGAGGTGTACCCGGGGCCCGTCGTGACCTCGGTGACGAGTCGCGTCCCCTGCGGCGTTCCGTCGGTGCGCCAGAGATCCGCGCCGTGGACGCCATCGTCGAGCAGGAAATACTCGATCCCTCCGTCCCGCAAGAAATGCTGGAACCCGGGGTAGACCCCGGCCGGGGGGATGTCCTTCAGCGCGAAGGTTCCGCCCGGCGATCCGTCCGAAACCCAGAGCTTCGGCCTGTTGGCGCCGTCGTTCGCCAGCAGGAGGAGGTTCCCGCCGAGGTCGCCGATGAGGGCGAGACCGTTGTCGCTGAAGGTGTGCAGGAGGACGGTGCCCGGGGCCGTCCCGTCGCTCCGATAGAGCTGGGAGTCCACCTGGAAGTAGGCGAAGTTCCCGGCCCGGGTCAGTTGCCGGATGCGGCTGCCGAAACCGGGAGTGAGGTCCTTCACGAGAACGGTGCCGAAGCTGGTCCCGTCGCTCTTCCACAACTCGGTGTCGTACTGCCGGCCCGCTCCGACGAAGAGGATCTGTCCGTTGAGCTCGGTGACATTGGAGGGGTCCCCACTTCCCGGCCCCGGCAGGATGTCGCTGACCATGATGGTTCCCGCAACGGTCCCATCGGTCTCCCAAAGCTCGCCCCCGGACGTGTCGTTCGTCGCCCTGAAGCAGAAACGGCCCCCCGCGGCCCCGCCGTCGAGAGTGAAGAAGGTCTCCAGACCAAAGGCGCTGTTCGTTCCGGGCTGGATGTCCTGGAGAAGAAAGGTCCCCGCGGAAGTGCCGTCCGTCCTCCACAGCTCGAATCCGTGCACGCCGTCGTTCGCGATGAAATACATCAGGCCGCCGGAAGCCTTGTTGACCCAGACGAGCTCGGACCGGTAGGAAGTCATGAGTCCGCTCTCCTGACCGGGGCGGATGTCCTGGAGCAGGAACGTGCCCGCCGCGGTCCCGTCGCTCCGCCACATTTCCCAACCGTGGATGCCATCGTCGGCGCCGAACAGCAGGATGCCGTTGAGCTGCGCGAACTCGCGCGGCTCGTATGAGAACCCGGGCGGGATGAGGCCGGAACGCGGGCCCGGGTCGATGTCCTTCACGAGCACCGTTCCCGCCGCGGTCCCGTCGCTCTTCCAGAGCTCGAATCCGGCGGCAAAGGTCTGAGCCCGGAAGAAAACGGTCTTGCCGACGATGGTGAATTTGTCGGGCCAGGAGCTCCGGTCCCACGAAGGGGCGGTGTTGATGTCCTTCAGCAGGCGAGCCGGCCCGCCGGCGGCGGCGGCGAGACCCGGAACGAGGACGAGACAGGACAGGGTCACGGCGAGAGCGGCAAGACGTCGCATGGTTTCCCCCGATATTCGGCTGTCGACCAGGTCAGGCGAAGGCGAATTGCGCCCGTCCTGCCATGGAGATCACCGTTTCGGAGAAAAAGACGCCAGGAGAGGCCGCCGTGCCGCCCGTGTCGCCGCCGCCCGCCGTCAGCGGGTTGACGGCCCCGCCGACCCCGGCAGGTGGGCGGGACGCGCCGTTTGACCCCCGGTCATCCGGCCCCCATATTCCGTCCGGATCGATGAGACTCGGCGAGCATTTCATCCAGCAGGGGCTGCTGACCCAGGCGCAGCTCGAGGCGGCGCTGAAGGCGCAGCTCATCTTCGGCGGGCACCTCGGCACGGTGCTGCTCGAGTTCGGCCACGTCGACGAGCACACGCTGGGCAAGACGCTCGCGAAGATCTTCAACGTCGACTACGCGCCGCCGAACCTGTTCACCGACATCCCGAAGAACATCATCGACATCGTGCCGAAGCGGCTGGTGGAAAAGCACCACGTCGTGCCGTTCGACAAGCGCGAGCGCAACCTCGCGGTCGCGATGATCGACCCGAAGGACCTGCGCGCCATCGACGAGATCTCGTTCGCCACCGGCCACCGCATCCATCCGTGGGTCGCGCCCGAGGCCCGCATCTTCCAGGTGATGGAGCGCTACTACGACCTCCCGCGACGGCACCGCTACATCTCGGTCTGCCAGACGCTCGATGCCGCGGGGTCAGGACCGGCGTCGGGTGCGCAGGGACCGACGGCGCGCGAGCGCGCCGTCCTCGACAGCGCCTATGCGCCGCCGCCGTATCTCGCGGCCCTCGGGACTTCCGAGACGGGCCCCGACAGCGAAGGACCGCCGGCCGCTCCGCGGATGGCCGCAGGGACGCCGGCCCCACCGACGGCCTCGCTCATCGTGAATGCTCCCGCGGCCGCCGCGATCCCCGCTCTGCCTGTGGTCGCTGCGATGCCGGCTCCCGCCACGCCGGCGGCGTCCCCGCTGCCGGCTTCGGCCGTGAATTTCGCTCCGGCGGCCGCACCGGCCGCGCGAGTCGGTCCGCCCCGGGCGATCCCGTCCGGGCCGATGACCGAGGCCGCTTTGTCGGACGAGCTGTGCCGCTGCGAAAGCGCCTCCGAGATCGCCGACGTGACGGTGCGCTATCTCGCGTCACGCCTGACGCGGGCGATCCTGTTCCTGGTGCGGGGCGACACCGCGACCCTGTGGAAGGCGCACGGACTGACGGGTGACAAGACGCCGTCGCTCCTGCTGCCCCTCACGACCGAGCCGCTGTTCGCGCTGCTGCACGAGCGCGATTCCTACTGCGGGCCTCTGCCGACCGGTTCGCCCGCCCTGCTGCTGTCGAACCTCGGCATGGCGCCGCCGAACGAGATCGTCCTGTTGCCGGGCTACCTGGATGACCGGCTGCTGGTCATCGTCTATGGCGACGGCGGGGCGAGCGCTTCGATCCAGCCGGACGTCGGAGACCTGCGGCCGATCGTCACGAAGGTCGCCTGCGCGCTGCACCTGGTCGCGCTCAAGCGCCGCATCCGCTCCGGCCCCGAGACCGTCGCAGCCGCACCCGCCCCGAAGCCCGCCGCCAAAGCCGCCTGAACCGGCGGCAGCGCGCGGGCGGAAGCTCAGCTTCTTCCGATATCCCGCAGCACCTGGTGCGCGGAGTTCCAGCCCGCCGCGCCCCAGACTCCGCCGCCCGGGTGGGTCCCCGAGCCGCACAGGTAGAGCCGTTTCACGGGAGTGCGGTAGTCGGCCCAGCCGGCCGCCGGGCGGAACGAGAAGAGCTGATCCGGCGTCATCGCGCCGTGGTAGATGTTCCCACCCGGCAGCCCGAAGACCTTCTCCAGATCCTCCGGCGTGTAGACATGGCGGTGCAGCACCGCCCCCGGCAGGTTCGGCGCGTAGCGGGCCATCTCGGCGACGACGCGATCGGCCACGGTCTCCTTGAGATCCTCCCAGCGCCCTTCCTTGAGGTGGCGCGGGCCGTACTGCACGAAGCAGGTCATGACGTGCCGCCCGGCGGGAGCGCAGGTCGGGTCGTTCACCGAGTGGATGCAGGCCTCGACCGTCGGCCGGTCGGAGAAGCGGCCGCGCTTGCAGTCGTCCCACGCCTGCTCGATGAAGTCCACGGTCGGACAGAAGTTCAGGAGACCCTTGTGCTGCGGCCCGGCGACTTTCCCCGGCGCCGCGGTGAAGTCGGGGAGCTCGGAGAGCGCCAGGTGCACTTTGAGAGAGGCGCCCTTGTCTTCGAACGATTCCATGTGGGCGATGAGGTCCGTCGGCAGGACCTCCCTGGGCAGGAGATTGAGATACGTCACGCGCGGAGCAGCGTTGCTCACCACGACCGACGCGCGCAGCGTCTCGCCCGAGGCGAGCCTCACCCCCGCGACCTCGTTGCGGGCGGTCAGCTCGATCTTCTCCACGGGAGAGTTGAGGCGCAGCGTGACGCCGCGCTCCTTTCCGGCCGAGGCGAGGGCGCGGGTGATCCCGCCCATGCCGCCGACGACGACGCCCCACACGCCGGCGGCGCCGTCCACGCCACCGAGCACGTCATGGAGCAGCAGGAACGCGGTCCCCGGCTGGTGCACACCGCCGTACGCGCCGATCACCGCCTGCGAGCAGAGAAACGCCCGGATCTCCTCCGACTCGAACCAGTTGTCGACGATCTCGGAGACGCCGCGGGTCGCGAGCGCCACCATGAACTGGGTCTCGAGCGGCGTGAGTTTCCGCGCATCGCGCGCCAGGCGCACGAGATCGAGCAGGTCGCGCGGCGAGCCGGGAGCGAGCGGCGGGGGCGGCCTGAGAATCTGCGGCTTGAGGAACTCTCCGACGCGCACCAGCGCGTCGTGGAACTTCGGGTACGCCTCGGCGTCCTTCTTCGAGAACTTCGCGATCTCGGCGAGGTCGCGGTCGTCACCCCAGAGCGTCAGCGTGCGGCCGTCCGGGAACGGCACGAAAAACGCCGGCTCCTGCTTGACGACGCGGTAGCCGTGGCGCGAGAGATCGAAGCGGCGCACGACCTGCGGCAGGAGCAGCGTCGAGACGTACGAGGTCGTCGAGACCTGGTAGCCGGGCCACAGCTCCTCGGAGACGCAGGCGCCGCCGGGGAGGCCGCGCGCCTCGACCACGGTGACCTTGTGTCCCGCCTCGGCGAGCAGCGCCGCGCTCACGAGGCCGTTGTGCCCCGCGCCGATGACGACGACGTCGCGTTTCACGCCCTCTTCCCCCTCGTCACCGCGGCCGTTCCTCCGCGGCGATCTCCTCGAAGCGCGCCCGGCACCCGGCCGGGTCGTGGCGGATGAGCCAGTCGCGCCGCCCTCACCCGACCGCCATGAACCAGCGCCGCTCGCCGAGCGGCTCTTCTCCCGGTCCGCTGCCTTCGAACGACAGGAAGTGGAGGCCGTGCTCGGTGCAGAAGCGCGCCGCCTGCTCGAGCGCCGCACGCAGCTCGCTCTTCGTCAGCGCCCCGCGCATCTCCTCTTCGCCGCGCGCCAGATCCCAGCCGAGCAGCAGGCGCGACCCTTCGAGGAAGAAGCGGCGCAGCACCGCGGGCCAGATCTCGCCGGCCGCTCCGGCGGCGTCGAGCGTCTCCATTTCGCGCGGCGACAGGTAATCGATCACGACCGCATTCTAGCCGCCCGGGCTCCGTTCCCGACGGGGCGGACGGAGGGAAATCGGCAGCGATCGCCCTCATCCGTTGCGACGGACGGCACGGCAAGCCGTTACGGCATCGGATCGCGCCGCCCCCATGCCGTAATGGCATCACAGCAAGGCGATATGTTGCAAAACGATTGACCTGCAAGCCGCGCCCATGCTGAGATCGCTGGCGAACAATCTCATCGGAGGAGGCCCTCGACATGGCGGCGCGACCCAAGGTCTCGATGCTTTCGCCCGAAGAGGTGCGCCTCATCCACGAATCCTCGCTCGACATCCTCGAGCACACCGGCGTCCTGTACGAGAACAAGGCCGCCCTCGACGTCCTCGAAGCCGCGGGCCAGAAGGTGGACCGCGACCGCGGCATCGCCTGGATCAAGCCCGACCTGGTCGAGAAGTGCATCAAGAGCGCCCCGCGCAACTTCTGCCTCGCCTCGCGCGACGGAAAGAACGACGCCGTCATCGACGGGAAGAAGATGCACCACATGACCGACGGTCAGGCATCGTTCACGCTCGACGAGACCACCGGCGAACGCCGCACCTCGACGCTGGCCGACCTGACCCTGTCGACGCTCCTCGCGGACGCGCTCGACCCGGTGAAGGTGATGTGGTCCACGGTGTTCCCGACCGACGCCTCGACCGACAAGCGCGCGCTGTTCGAGACCGCCGCGTCGTTCATCTGGTCGTCGAAGCACTTCCAGATGGTCGGCGGCGTGCAAGACCCGGAGGATGTCCCCTACATTCTCGCGATGATCGACGCGGTGTCGGGCGACCGGCGCAGCCAGCGCGACCGCCCGATCTTCTCGATGGTCACCTGCCCGGTGTCGCCGCTGAAGCACGACGACGCCATGACCGAGGCGTGCATCGCGCTCGCGAAGGAGTGGGTGCCGATCGTCTTCTGGCCGATGCCGCTGCAGGGGGCGACGGCGCCGATCACCATGGCGGGCACGCTGCTGGTCACCAACACCGAGTTCCTCAGCGGGCTGGTCCTCTACCAGTGCGTGCAGCCGGGCTTGCCGATGATTTACCCGGCCGGGCCCGAGACGCTCGACATGAAAACCGGCCTCGCCTCGACGGCGTCGCCCGAAGGGATCCTGCTCAACCTGCCGTTCCAGCAGATGACCGAGTTCTACGGCGTGCCGTACATGGCCGGCGGCATCTGCTCCGACGCGAAGATCCCCGGCATCCAGGCCGGCTACGAGAACATGGCGACCGGCATGACCGCGGCGCTGTCGGGCTGCGACCTGCTGGTCGGCATCGGCATCCTCGAGGACGGCAACACGCTGTCGTTCCCGCAGATGGTGATCGACGAGGAGATCTGCAACATCCTGAGTTTCGTGCGCGACGGGATGGAGGTGACGCGCGAGACCCTGATGGTGGAGTCGATCCGGAAGGTCGGCCACTCGCCGAACCACCATCTCGGCGAGCCCTTCACCCGGCATTTCCTCAAGAGCGGGCAGGGCTACTGGCCGCGCATCTCCTTCCGTGGCACGCACGGCGACTGGAAGCGCCGCAACAAGGACGAGGTGCAGCTCGCCCGCGAGCGGATGAAGTTCCTGCTCGACAAGCACGAGCCGACGCCGCTCAAACCGGAAGTCCTCAAGGAGCTGCGCCGCCTGCTCTGCGAGCGCACCGAGTTCTCCGAGAACGACCCGCGCATCGAGGGCGTCTTCCGGCATCCCTGGAAGGGATAGACACCCGGCCAGGCGGACTGGCCCGACGAAGCCGCCGGGCCCCGCGCGCGGGGCCCGGCGTCGTCGCGCCTCAGATCACTGCGGGCAGCCCTGCGATCCGCCCGGCGGCTGATGATTGTCCGAATTGGGCGTGGTCTGGCTGGTGATCACGCCGGTCACGCTGATGTTGTCGAGCCACCAGCCATCGTCCTGCAGGGTCCCGTCCCAGCCGGCTCCGACTTCGTAATAGGAACTGCTGAACGCGTCGAAATCCCAGGAGCTGCCGATCCAGCGCAGTCGCACGCGCTGGCCGAGATAGGCCGCCAGGTTGAAGCGCGTCTCGACCCAGACGCCGGTCCCCGTCGGATCGACCACGCCGGGGCCGGGGCAATCGAAGGTGCTCGTGCTCACGGTGCCCCGCGGGTTGCCGCAGTGCGACCAGGCCCCGAGCGGGAAGCAGGTCGTCTCGTGCACCCCGCGCGGCGCCGGCGGCGCCGTCCCCGTGTCGGTGGGGGTGAAGAGACAGTAGTAGCCGCCGAACGTCGAGGCGGCGTTGGGCTTGTGGTCATAGACGTTCTGGAACGGCACCAGCTTGTCCCAGAGGCCCCAGCCGTCGGCGGCAGGGTTGGCATTCTGATCAACCTGGATCTGCACGTCTCCGCAGTCGCTGCACTGATTGCGATTGTTCGGCCCCACGCCGTTGTTGTCCATGAGATCGGCGATGTGGAACATCGAAAGCTGCAGATCCCCCGGGCGCGGATTCGCGGCGAGGTTGAGCGGACCGGAGACGAACGCCTGCATCGATCGGAAATGGGTGGTGTCGCCGGCGAGCGGGTTGGTGGGATCGAAGTGCGCCCCCATGTGCAGGGAATTCGGCCCGCTCAGCGCCTTGGCGCCGCCGGTGGGCGTGGCGTACGAGCAGCCTCCCACGCAAGCCCCGCTCTCGACGTTCGGGCAGTTGGTCGCGCCGGGGGGGCAGTGGAGGTGCCAGTCCATCGGGAAATCGGGATCGAGCTCGCAGCCGGGATTCCCGTCGGCGATCGTCTGGAATCCCCCGCAGGCGATCCCGCCGACCGTCGTGCCGCTCGAGGCGGCCGCGCCGCGCAGATACGATCCGTGGCCGATCGTGCCGGTGCCGGCGTCCAGCAGCCGGAACGTGTCGTTCACGGTGAAGTTTCCGTCGCCGTCCCGATCGACGTCGAAGTTCTCCAGCACCGTCCCGTCGTCCGAGGTGCCGGGAAGCCCGTCGGGCCCGTTGACGAAGGTCTGCGAGCCGCCCGCGGGCAGGTCGAGATCGGCGATCAGGGAGAAGCAGACGGGACCGACGCCCTGGCCCGGGGTCTGGTTCGCCTTGAGCTTCAGGCAGAGATCGATCCGGGCCGGATTGGTGACCTGAACGGTCTGCAGCGTGTCGCTCACCTTGAACTGGAACCCCTGCTGGCTGGGATTGAGGCTGCCGACGGTGACAGTCTGACCCTGGGCGATCGACCCGACCTGGACCGCGGTGCCGGAGACACAGGTCACGTCGGGGTCGCTGGAGGAAATCGTGAACTTCGCGTTCGTCAGCGCGCCGGAGTTGTTGCGGACCACCACGACCACGCGACCCGTTTCGCCCGTATCCGGAAACATGTCGTGATCGCCGTTGAGGTCTTGATACTGGGTGGAGATCACCGTGAACGGAATGGGTGGGCCCTGCTGCGCGGCGGTGTCGTGGAAGCCGGCGAGACCGATCGCGGTGGCCAGAAGGGGAAGTGCCACGATGGATCCGGGAGGAAGTCGCATCACATCGACTCCTTTCTCGGGCGGTGGGGCCGCCCAGCTTTGACGCGATCGACGGCGGCATTCGTCGATCCTGACAGGCGAGACTTCAGGCGATGGCGCTCATGTGCCTTGAGAACTGTTCCGGCGCAACTGGAAACCGGGTGACGCAGGTCACCGACCGCGCGAGTGTTCAGGGATTCTACGTAGCAACACGACTGCGCCGCGTCGACCTGCACACGGAAGCCCTCCTCTGGTTATTCAGTCGCAGGAAGCTCCTCCGGGTTGCACGCGAAATACGCAGAATGATGGGAGACCTGCGAGCAGAGCCACGATCAGAACACGGTGCTGGCGCATGCGAGGGCCTCCGTGACGAGCGGGACGTTGCACCCGAATGTGCCAGAATGCGCGCCGCCCGTGGGGAGACCCGGTGCAATGACTGCCTCTGTCCGTGCAGCAGGACTCCTGGCCGGCCTGGCCGTCCTTGGGGTCGCCGCGCGGGCGGCCGCTCCTGAGAAGGCCGCGCCGGACGCCCGCCATCCCGCCCCCGGCATCGTGATGCGCGAGATCTCCATCCCGATGCCCGATGGCGTCCGGCTCGCGGCCGACCTCTGGATGCCGGAGACGTCGGCCGCCGCGAAACCGAAGCAGCGCCTGCCGGTCCTCCTCGAATACCTACCGTACCGCAAGACCGAGGCGCGCGGCGACCGGTTCGGCCTGTACGCGTACTTCGTGCGGCGCGGGTACGTCGTGGCGCGCGTCGACATCCGCGGCACCGGCAACAGCGAGGGCGTCCTCATCCCGTACGAGTACTCTGACATCGAGAACCAGGACGGCGACTCGGTCATCGCGTGGCTCGCGAAGCAGCCGTACTCCTCGGGCAAGGTCGGGATGTTCGGCATCTCGTGGGGCGGGTTCAACTCTCTGCACATGGCGATGCGCAACCCGCCGGCGCTCGGCGCCATCATCGCGGTGGACGCGACCGACGATCTCTACGAGGACGACGTCCACTTCATGGACGGCGGCATCCACGTCGACTCCTGGGAGATGTCGATGGACCTGGCCAACGCCATGCCGGGCGCGCCGGGCTACGTCATCGACGACCGCCTGTTCGCCGATCGGTTCGATCGCACGCCGTGGATGTTCACCTACAAGAAGCAGCAGCGCGACGGCCCGTTCTGGGACCGGACCACGCTGAAGCGCCGGTACGAGTCGATCCGGATCCCGACCTTCGTCATCGGCGGGTGGTACGACGGCTACCGCGACAGCGTGCCGCGGATGCTCGAGCACGTGAAGGCGCCGATGAAGGCGATGGTCGGGCCGTGGTCGCACTGCTGGCCCCACGACGCCTACCCCAAGCCGGGGATGGAGTGGCGCCACGAGGCGGTGCGCTGGTTCGACCGCTGGCTCAAGGGCACGAAGACCGGCATCGACCAGGAGCCGCGGCTCGCCGTCTTCGTGCGCCGCTGGCATCCGCCGGGGCCGCGCCTCGAAGGCAACGCCCCGGGGGAATGGCGCTACGAAGACGGCTGGCCCCTGGCGCGCGGCCGCGAGCGCATCCTCTATCCGCACGCGGATCACACGCTCGCCGACGCTCCCGCCGCGGCCGCGCGGCACGAGCTGCGCTACGTGCCGACGAGCGGCGTCGAGATCGGCGGACCGGTGATGTGGTGGGGCGACGTCGCCCCCGACCAGCGCCCGTCCGACGCGTACAGCCTGGTGTACGACTCGGCTCCGGTGACGGAGGAAGTGGAGATTCTCGGGCTGCCGCACGCGATGCTCGACGTGACAGCTTCAGCCCCTCTGGCGCGCTGGTTCACGCGCCTGTCGGACGTGGCCCCCGACGGCACCGTGACCCTCGTCGCCGGCGCCGGCTTCAACGGCGCGCACCGGGAATCTTCGCGCGACCCGAAAGCCATCGAGCCGGGGAAGCCTTTCACGATCGACATCGAGATGCACTTCACGTCGTGGGTCTTCCAGCCGGGGCACCGCCTGCGGCTCGCGGTGTCGAACGCCATGTGGCCGATGATCTGGCCGACACCCTCCACGATGACGACGACCCTGGCTCTCGCCGGAACGCGTCTCGTCCTGCCGGTCGTGCCGAAAGCGGAGCGCCCGCGCCCGCAGTTCCTCCCGCCCGCGAAGGACGAGACGCTCGCAGGCTTCGGCACGCTCGAGACCGGCACCGCCTCGGGCTACGGCGAGATCGAAACGGTGGAGCGCCATCCTCCGACCGGGGACGCGCGCATCGTGGCGACGAACGTCGGCGGGTCGCGCTTCCCCTGGGGCACACAGCACGAAACCGAATCGATCGTCTACGAAGCGGGCGACAGGCACCCGGACACGGGGTGGGTGACCGGCGACTACAGCACGACGGTGACCCTGCCGGATCGCACCCTGCGCTTCGAGGCGCGCGCCGTCTTCCGGAGCGACGCCGGGACGTTCTACCTTTCCTATACGCGCCGGCTCTTCCAGGATGGCGTGCTCGTCCGCGAGAAAACCTGGGACGAGCCGATCCCCCGCGACTTCCAGTAGTCCGACGCGACCGGCTCCTAGAGCCGGAACGAGATCCCGAGCGCCAGAACCGGGTAGAAGGACAGATCGTCGAGATCGTCCTCGAGATCCTGTTCCTCCTTCGACAAATCGTCCTGGCTGACGAGGCCGCTCGAGGAGGAGAGGGTCACAGCTCCAGTGCCCTGCAGGAGCGCGCCGACGTCGAGGACGAAGCGCACCCGGCCGGGGCCGCGGGCGGCGCTGCCGTAGCCGAACCCGACGTAGCCGGCGCTGTCCTTGAAGGCCACGTCACCGGAGATGGTTCCCGCCTCGGCCGGCGTGTAGACGGTGTCGCCGATCTCGACGTTCTCGGTCGGCGTGCCCAGGAGGTCGGCGCCGGTGCGGTTGTGCATCCAGCCCGCGGTCAGCCGGAAATTCTTCTTCCAGGGATGGAAGTCGAACAGGATCCCGGACGCTCCGAAGGCGACGTCGGTCTCGTAATCCACGCCGCTCTCCTCGTGCGTGTCGTCGGCGTCGGCGGCGTTGAAGGTGCCGCGCACCGAGAACCAGTCGTTGACCCGGCCGGTGATGTCGAGGCCGAACCCGAGGGTCCCGAACTTGACGCCGATGCCGACGCGATCGCCGGCCTCGGCCGGCCGCGGAGCCGCGGCCAGGGCCAGCGCCGCGGCGCAGACGAGCAGTCCCCATTTCCGCATGAGTTCCCCGGCGCGGAGGCCCGAAGGCCCCCGCGCCGGTGCTCCCTCCCGCACGCCCGCGAAAGCGGGTGGCCGAGCCGCCCGCCCTATGGGCAGGTGATCGGCGCGATGCGGATCGTGTTGTCGGTCCTGCGGCCGAGGGCGGTTTTGGCCCCCGGGGTCGTGCTGCTGTAGCCGGCCCAGTACCAGAACACCGTCCCGACGGCCGGCACGGCGTTGTCCGGCACGGTGACCGTGCTGCCGGCCGGCGCGGCCGTTCCCTGGTCACACGCCAGGATCGCGGTTCCCGTGAGGTTCACGGGCGGTGCCGGCGGGAACACGTACTTGAAGAAGTCGTAGCCCGACATCGTCGGCGGCATCGGCCGCGCCGTCAGGTTCACGTTGGCGTTCGCGCCGCCGGTCAAAGTGATGGTGAGGTCGCTGCCGTCGCCGGCGTACACCGGGATCGCCTGGCTCGCGCCGGTCGTCGTGGTGCACGCCGGCGTGCTGCTGCAGCGGGCCAGGACCAGCCAGGTGCCGTCGGCCTGGACGCCCTCGCTGTAGAAGGCGTGCGCCGACCAGTCCTGCACGACCACGCCGTTGCGCTTGAACTGGTACTCGGTGACGCCGTCGGCGCAGCCGCCGGGGTTCGTGGTGCTGACGGCGCTGAAGGTGACGTTCTCGCCCTTCTCGAAGACGCCGTCGTTGTCGGAGCCGGTCGTGGTGAGGACCACGTTGTAGCCGTGATCCGCCCCGAGCGCCGGGTTGCACTCCGCGCCCGGCGCGGGGCAGGTGGCAGGCGGCGCCGGGTCGGGGTCGGCCAGGGGTGCGACCTGGGCGGTGATGGCGCCGGTGATCTGGATGTCGTCCACCCACCAGCCGTCGTCGTTGAGGCTGTTCTCCCAGCCGTGACCGTAGGTGTGGTAGTCCTCGGTCGGGCCGTTGAGGTCGAACTCCCAGGTGGACGCGATCCAGCGGATCTGCACGCGCGCGCCGACGTAGTTGGCGAGCGAGAAGCGCGTCTTCACCCACAGCGAACCGCTCGCCGGCGTCGTCGCGCCCGGCAGGCCCGGGCCGGGGCAGCCGAAGGTCGTGTCCTGGGCCCAGGCGTTGCCGCAGTGCGACCAGACCCCGAGCGGCCAGCACATGGTCTCGTGGATGCCGCGCGGCGCCGGCGCCGCCGATCCGGTGTCCGTCGGCGTCAGGTTGCAGTACGTCGTCTGGGCGCCATAGTGGCTCCAGACGTAGGGGATGTGGTCGTAGACGTTCTCGAAGGGCACCAGTTTGTCCCAGAAGCCCCACGAGTCCACCGCCGGGTTCGGGTCGAGGTCGACCCGCGCCTGCACGTCCACGTAGTCGATGGCGGTGCCGGACGGGATGTCGGCCTGGCTGTTGTCCATGGTGTCGACGATGTGCATGAACGACAGGCGCAGGTCGCCCGAGATCGGCAGCGGCGTGAGGTTGGCCGTGACCACGTAGGCAGCGAGCGTCCTGAACGAGGTGGTGTCGCCCACCCGGCTGGTCACGTCGGAGTGCTTGCCCCAGTGCAGCGAGTTCTGCCCGGAGAACGCCAGCGCCCCGTTGGGCGGGGTGGCGGACCAGGCGGTGGTCGAGCCGACGACGTGCGGTGCCGGGCAGGTTCCCGTCGGGCAGTGGATGTGCCAGTCCATGTCGTTGTCCGGATCGACGTGGCAGCCGGGATCCTGCGGCGGGACGTGGAAGCCGCCGCAACCGATTCCTTCGAGGGCGTTGAGGCCCCCCTGCGCCGTGCCGACGGTATAGCCGATGGTGTCGTTGACCACGCCGTCGCGGCCGTCGCTCACCTCGACCCCGCCGCTGCCGTTGCGATCGAGGTCGAAGGTCTCGAAGATCGTTCCGTCGTCGGTCGTGTTCGGCAGCCCGTCCGGCCCGAGCACCCGGGTGATCGACGCGCCCGTCGGCAGGTCGAGGTCGAGCAGCGTCTGGAAGTTCACCTTCGACTTGGTGCCGAGGGCCTCCTTCGACGTGATGTTGACGGTCCAGTCGGCCTTCGCCGGCTGCGCCGCCACCGTGGTGTTGGTCGAGGCGGAGATGGTGTATTCGAACGGCCGGCGCTGGCCGGAGAGGTTCGAGGTGTCCACCTTCCCGCCCGCCGGGATGGTCCCGACGGTCACCGCCGGCTTGGTGACGCACTGCACGTCGGTGTCGGACGTGGCCAGGTAGAGCACCACGTCGTGCAGGTCCTTGGTGCCGTTGTTGGTGACGACCAGCGTCATTTCGCACTGCTCGCCCGTGTCGCAGAAGGCGTCGTGGTCGCCGTTGAGATCGGTGACCACGGCCGACTCGACCACCAGGCTCGGCAGATCGAGCTTGCCGCAGTTGACCAGGACGCCGAAGGACGCGACGTCGTCCGGGATGCCGTTGTTGTCGCCGTCGATCTTGAGGTTCGAGTCGCAGGCGTCCCCGAGCCCGTCGTTGTCGGTGTCGGCCTGGCGGTCGGTCCCCGGGATGATCGGCGGATTGGCGATCACCGGACAGTTGTCCACGGCGTCGGTCACCCCGTCGGCGTCGGCATCGTCGTTCTCCGTCTGGCAGCCGCCGTCGTTGATGATCCCGACACGCTGGCAGGTCTCCTGGCTGATGTTCACGCAGGTGCACTGCGACGTGGACACGGTGCAGACGGTGTTGACGTTCTCGGCGCAGACGCCGCTCAACGGGCACTGCGCGTTGGTGGTGCAGATCGTCGTGCTCGTCCGCGTGCAGGTGCCGGAGGCGAGCGTCGAGGAGCGGGCGTTGACGCAGTCGCCGTCGCACGCGTCCCCGACCCCGTCGCCATCCACGTCCTGCTGGCCGGCGTTGGCGGTCCGCACGCAGTTGTCGTTCTTGTCCACGATGCCGTCGCCGTCCCGGTCGGCGTTCTGGTTGCAGGCGATTCCCTTGGTGGAGGAGCCGCCGGCAGGCGTCTGCAGCACGTTGTAGACGTCGGGGCAGTTGTCGAGGGCGTTGACGACGCCGTCGAAGTCCACGTCGTCGAAGTCGCAGACGTCGCCGACCCCGTCGCCGTCCGAATCCGCCTGGTTGGCGTTCGGCAGCGTCGGGCAGTTGTCGCACGCGTTGCCGATTCCATCGCCGCCGCCGGTGTCGGTGTCCTGCTGGCCCGGGTTGTAGGCCTGCGGGCAGTTGTCGGTGGCGAACGGAACGAGGTCACCGTCGAGGTTGTCGAAGTTGGTCTGCCCGGCGATGCCGTTGCGGTTGCCGTCGCAGGTCAGGTCCTCGTAGTAGAAGACGACGTTCGTGTCGCCGGCCGGCGACACGAAGATCTGGTCATCGACGTTGAGTGTCTGGGTCACGGCCACGAAGCCGCTGAAGACCCCCGGCGAGACCTCGGGCAGGGTGAAGCTCTTGATGGGGTGCAGCGCCACGCCGATGCCCGTGGACACCTGGCGCGAGTCGCTGTCGGAGGCGGCCTTGACCTGCACCGAGCCGGATCCCGAGACCTTCGGGTTGGTGACCGTGACGCGCAGCGACTCGTCGCACTCGAACAGGGCGGTGCGGTCCACCATCAGCGTAGCGCACTGCAGTCCGGCCGGCTGTCCCGCGAGCCCGAAGCGCTGGCAGGCGGGGGTGTGGGCCGGGACGAAGGCGGCCTCGTCGATCGGGTGCCGCTCGTCCCACTCGAAGACCACGTCGTCCACCGCCAGGCCGTAGTCGGTCAGGTTCGCGGTCGACTCGATGTTGTAGAAGCCGATGCCGATCTGCCAGCGGTTGCCGATGTTGACGTCGAACGGCGTCACCGCGGCCACCTCGCTCGCGCCGGGCCCTTCCATCAGGAAGACGTAGCCGGCTTCGTACGTGACCAGGGTCATGTCGAAGTTGCGCACCGGGCCCGCGACGTTGTTCGTCCAGGGCGTGCCGTCGGAGGCCAGCACGACCGGCGACGTCGGCAGCGGGTACGGCAGGAAGTCCGGGAAGGCGGTCGGGATCGGCGAGGAGGAGTTCGGGTTGGCGCTGGTCGTGAACCCGGAGAAGCCGGTCTCGTCGCCGGTGACGCCGGGGTTGCCGCCGGACAGCGATCCGTTGGGATCGACGGTCGGCCCGAAGGTCCGCTGGCGGATGTCCCCGGAGTTGGTCGGGTTGACGCCGCTCGACGCCTGCAGGTTGGCGACCTGGTAGTCGATCCCGCCGTAGTTCGGATCGAATTCCTGGCACAGCAGGCAGTTGCCGGTGTCGTCGTCGATGTTGTTGTCGATGTTGAAGCTGCCGCCGGTGTTGCCGTCCTGGGTCTGGTGATCGAGGTTGGCGCCGAAGCGCTGGAACTCGATCGAGTACGGCAGGCCGCGGCTGTCGAGCGTCTGGTGGACCTTGGCGATGATCGGCGACTCGAGGATGTCCTCGTAGAACTCGTTCCCGATCGGCGTGGCCGCATCCGTGGCCGACGAGTGGTTGTCGCAGCCGGCCGCGTTCGAGGCGGGCGTGGCGGCGTTGCCGTCCCCCGTGTGCCAGATGCCGGCCCCGTTGTTCTGGAAGCCCTTGGCGGTGTCCGGGTCGGCGATGGCCGACTGGAAGCCGCACAGGCCGCCGCGCTGCCACTCCCACACGGGGGCCGAGCCGGCGCCGCCGGGACGGCTGAACGGATGGCGCAGCCCGAGCCAGCCGCCGCTGTTCGCGTCGAAGGAGAAGGGCACCTTGTCGTTCACCGACGGGCCGCCCGCCAGGGCGAGCACGCCCCGGTCGAGGAGGTTGTTCGGGAGGGTGTCCTCGCCCGCGTCCAGGATGCTGTTGTTGTTCAGGTCCTCACCGAGCGTGTTGCTGACCAGGCCCCCGGAGGTGCCGGCGACGAACATCGTGTTGAAGGTGATGTCCTCGTCGGGGAGCTGGATGCCGGTGAACGGATCGACGACGTCGGGCTTGTCGATCTGGAAGTTCCGGTTCAGGTCGCGGATCTCGCGCCCGCCGCCCGGGTAGTCGGTCGAGTAGTGGAAGACCTCGTCGTCGGAGTTCAGCGCGTGCCGGAAGGTGAAGGTCTGGCGCGGCAGCTGCACGCCGACGTCCGACGACGCCAGCGTCAGCGTCAGGTCCACCAGGCGGTTCGCCTGGGTGATGGCGGCCAGCGCCGTCGCGTCGACGTTGAGCGAGAAGGTGGCGGAGGTGATCTGCCCGCCCGGCAGCCGGCCGATGTTCTGCGGCGAGTTGAGGACGCGCACCGCCGCGGCGCCGGGGCCCGAGACCGCCAGCGTCGCCTGCACGTCGCTGTAGTCCTGGTCGCGGTTGGCGTTGCCGAAGGCGATCGAATACAGGACGTTCTCGCCCGAGTCCAGGTTCTGGTCGTTGTCGCAGCCGCCGAACACCGCGTCCTGCTTGTTCCAGTTGGTGCCGTCGGTCTGGAAGCGCCACGCCACCAGGTACGGCTGGCAGGAGATGCGGGCCGCCGCGGTGACCTCGCGCGGCGAATCCGGGTAGCGCAGGCGCACGGAGTACGGCTCGTCCGCGGCGACGCCGGCGGTCTCGAGGACGCCGTTGTCGGGGACCGCGACCGGCTTCGACTCGCGCAGCGGCACCGCGGCGGAGGCGTAGGAGTCCACGCCCGACGCGGCGGTGAAGGCCACCAGCTTCTCGCTGTCCACCACGACGCCGTTGCGGTTCACCACCTCGAAGACGGCGGCGCCGGTCACCGCCGGGGCGGTCGTGCCGGCGTCGTACAGGCTGCCGCGCACCTCGTCGGCGCAGGTGTAGAGGCTCTTGTCGAGCGTGGCGCGGCTGGCCGGGAAGGTGTGGCCCGACCCGTTGAAGGTCTGCGTGCCGCTGCCGAACACCGGCCCGGAGATCACCAGGCCGTACGGCTGGCCGTCCGCGTCGAGCAGCCCGTCGGCGTCGAGGTCCTCGCCCGCGTCGAGCCGGCCGTTGCCGTTGGCGTCCTCGACGGCGCCGGTCAGGTTGGAGATGCTCCCCGGCGTGGCGCCGCCGGCGCCGCGCTTCACCCGCACCTTCCAGGTGCCGGCCACGAGCTGCGAGTCGTCGGTGTTCCCGTCGCCGTTCAGGTCCGAGGTGAGGTGCACCGCCTCGACGAGGTTGCGGCGATCGCCCCGATCCGCCGCCACGGTGGTGCGGGAGGCCGACCACTGGCCGACCTTGACGCTCCCCTGCAGGTAGACATTGCCGTCGTAGACGCGGTTGTCCGCGGTCGTCAGGATGTCGCCGTCGGGCCCGGGGGACTCGACCTCGAGGTCGAGGTCGTTGATCGCCGAGCCGGCGCTGCCGGCCAGCGACGGGGGATCGGCATACGCCATCGCCACGCGCAGCTGCCCGTGATCGACGATGCGGGTGCCGGCCACCACGCGCGTGGCGTCGGATCCGACCGTGAAGGTGTGCTCGATCAGCGTGCGGGTGGTGTTGTTGATCGCCGGCTCGCCGGTTCCCAGCTCGTCATAGAGGATGAGCCCCGCCGCCGGGTACTCGATCGTCTGCGGCGCGCCGATCCCCTTCGCCTGCGGCCAGTTCGCCAGCGGCAGCACCGAGCTGACCACCGGCCGGCCGTAGCCCTGCTCCATGTTGCCGAACACGCCGATGGCCTGGCCCGAGACCGTCCCGAGATCCGTCGCGCGCGAGAAGGCGACGGCGCGGTCGGTCGCGGTCGGGTACTCCGATTCGAGCAGCTCCTCGAAGTTCGCCGAGGCGGCGATCGCCGCCTTCACCAGCGGGCCGGACGGCGACGGCATGCGGTCGGTGTCCACGCGCGCGCCGGTCGGGTAGAACCCCTGCGCCAGGTAGTCGCGGATGAGGGCCGCGATCCCGGCGACCTCCGCCGTCGAGTACGAGGTGCCGTAGTTGGTGTCGTCGAGCACCGCGTCCACCGGCGGCTGGTTGTCGTTGTCCTTGCTCTTCCAGACCGCCGCCGAGACCGTGTTCGGCCCGAAGAAGAAGCCGTTCAAGTCGGCGCCCACGGCGACGACCATCGGCGCCATGCGCAGCGAGCCGGCCGTGGCCGGTCCCTTGGACGAGAAGTTCGCGATGTTCTCCTCGATGTTCGCGGAGAGCGCCGTCTGCACGTCCTGGAAATGGCTCCCCACCGCGACCAGGTTCTTGGCCGTCGCCGGCGGGCTCACCTCGAGCCCCTGCGGGGTGTTGGGGTTGTTGTCGGCGGCCGTGCCGTCGAACAGGTCCGGGTAGCGGTTGCGCACCTGGCTGTTGAAGGAGGAGAAGAAGTACTGCACGCGCTGCGTCCCGGTGTTCCCCACGGGGGCGAACACCATGACGTCCCGGTTGTTGACCAGGAAGTTGTCGATGTCGCGCGACTCCGCCGTGTAGGTTCCGTCGCTCGGGTTGTCGAGCAGGGTGTCGAAGTTCGGGACGCCGAACGGCAGCACGTGCAGGTGCCCGTCGCTGCCGGCCCCGGTGACGCCGCTGCACGCGCCCGTGCCGCCCGAGGAGGGGCAGATCGCCAGCGCCAGGCGGGTGGCGAGCGAGCCGGGCTGGACGTTGCCGCCCCGCTCGATCAGGTCGTTGACGGTGCAGTTGACCGGGGCCCCCGCGTCCTGCATCAGGATGCGGGCGCCGCGCGCCACGCCGTTGAGCTCGAGACCGTCCACGCGCGGGCGCGTGTTGTAGATGTGCTTGCTCACGCGGAAGCCGAGCGAGGTCGCGTCGCCGGCGATGATCCCCGCGACCACGTTGCCGTGCGTGCCGCCACCCGAGAGGATGCCGTCGCAGCCGTCGCCGGTGTCCACGACGTTCTGGATGCCCTGGATCTTCCGGTGCGCCGGGCCGATCGGGTTGGAGAGGGTCGTCGTCTGGGTCGCCGTCTGCGAGAACTGGACCGAGTCGTAGGAGACGCCGTTGTCGGTGATCGAGACGATCTGCGGCGGCACGAGATCGGTGCCGTTGTTGATGCGGCGTCCGTCGGCGTTGGTGTCGATCCCGCCGCCGTCCACGCCCGCGTCGAAGTAGGGACGCTGGAACGGCAGGTTCTCCTTCATATTCCCGACCTGGGCCGTGGTCGGGGTCTCGGCGTCCATCAGCATGTGCTCGGGCTCTTCGTAGATCCACTGCACCCACGGCAGGCGCGCCAGGGCCGCGACCTTCGCGTGGTGCGCCTCGACCAGGAAGGACTGCCCGTCGATCGAGTACGAGGCGGCCGGGTTGCCGGTGATCTTCTCGAGGTCGGCCCTGGCCTGGACGGGGTCGGCGCCGCGGAAGAAGTCCACCACGAGGCGCAGGTCCTGCGACTGGGCGCGCGAGCGCTGCAGGAAGGGGCGCTTCCCGAGCCCGGGCTCGACGCGGAACTGCGGGCCCCACGGCATCGCCGCTTCGATGAGGGAGGAGTCGCTCAGCCGATCGACCGCCGCGGCCGACAGGCGCACCAGGTACCCCCGCTCCGCCATCCGGCCGTGAATCTCGGCCCCGGCGTCGCGCAGCGCCGCTTCGATCTCGTCCGGCGTGCGGCCGGCGACGGACTCGGCCGCGATCTGCACGGCGTTGAAGCCGGCGAGCAGCTCGCCGCGGCGCCCGTGACCGAGGGCGCGACCGCGCTCCCCTGCGAGGAGCGGCGCCTGGCGCCGGAGGTCCTCGAGCCCGGCCGGGTCCACGAGACCGAGCGGCGTGTCGAGGGCCTTCTTCCGCCCTGCTTCGTCCTTCTGCCACACCGGCTTGAGCCCGGCGAACGGCGACAGGCCGTCCGGGCGCTGGGTCGGCTCGGGCAGTCTCAGGCTGTGGTCGATCTGGGCTTCAGCCTGGTCCAGCACCGGGTTCTGTCCGGTCTGCTGGCGCCTCTCGGCGCGGGCCAGGAGCCCGGCGAGGACGAAAAGACAGCACACGGCGGCGCTGGTACGGACCAGCCCGCCCAGGACGCGGCGCGAAAGGCGAGGACGCATGAAAGCCTCCCTCTCCCCCCTCATGGGAAGTCGGATGGAATGGATGACTGCGGCGATTCCGTGGAGCGATTCACGGAACCTCGACGGCCGAGGCCGGAAACGGCGAAATCCCGGTCGGGAATAGCGAGCTCCTGCACGACACGAAGCCGGCGGACCGCACCCGGACCGGACGCGGGCACCGGCGCTTGCGAACCATGTACGGCGACCTTCCTATTGTGTCAACTCCGAAACGGCCGATCCGGTGCGCCGGACGATCCCGTCAACCGCCCGACGCCCTTGATGTTCCGCATGCTGAGTGACGTGCCGCATCATGGGTCCGGATCGGCTCGGACCAGCCGGCGCCCGATGCATCTACACTGGGCCCTCATGAAAGGTTCCAATCGTCCGGAGAGGGCCGCGCTCGAGGCGGCGCTCGTGGCGCTCGAGCGCGACGCGACCCTCCCGCCGTTCGAGGCCGGGGTGGACTGGGACCGGGTGCGCGGCGTCCTGCTCGAAGCGGCGGAGCGACTGCGCGACAACTACCCCTACGGCCACCCGCTCTACGTCGGCCAGATGCTCAAGCCGCCCCATCCCGCGGCCCGGCTCGCCTACGCGCTGGCCATGACCATCAACCCCAACAACCATGCCCTGGATGGCGGGCGCGCCTCTTCAGCCATGGAAAAAGAGGCGGTCGCCTCGCTGGCGTCGATGTTCGGCTGGTCGGAGAGCCTCGGGCACCTGTGCGGCGGCGGCACGATGGCCAACTTCGAGGCGCTCTGGGTCGGGAGGCAGGAGCGCCCGGGCCGCGGGGTCGCCGCCTCCATGCAGGCGCACTACACGCACTCGCGGCTGTCGGAGGTGCTCGGCGTCCCCTTCGTCGGGATCGCCACCGACAGCCGCGGCCGGATGGACCCGGCGGCGCTCGAGACGGCGCTGGCTTCGGGCGCCATCGGCACCGTCGTGGCGACCCTCGGGACGACCGCCTGCGGCGCCGTCGATCCCCTGCCGGAGATTCTCGCCGTGGCGCGCGCACGGGGGGTGCGGGTGCACGCCGACGCCGCCTACGGCGGCTATTTCACCCTCGCGCGCAACCTGGAAGCACCGGCGCGACGCGCCTTCGACGCCGCCGGGGAGTGCGATTCGATCGTCATCGACCCCCACAAGCACGGCCTGCAGCCCTACGGCTGCGGCGCGGTGATCTTCAGGGATCCCTCAGTCGGGCGGCACTATCGCCACGATTCGCCCTACACCTACTTCACCGGACGCGACCTGCACCTCGGCGAGATCTCTCTCGAGTGCTCACGGCCCGGAGCCGCGGCGGTGGCACTGTGGACGACGATGCGCCTCCTGCCGCCCGTCCCCGCCGGCGCGTTCGCTTCGGGGCTCGAAGCGGGACGCGAGGCGGCCCTGGCGCTCCAGCGCGAGGTCGGCGCCGACGCGCGGCTCGTGCCCCTGATGGCGCCGGAGCTCGACATCGTCGTCTTCACCCGGCGCGGCGCGCGCGCCTCGCAGGCGTCGGAGGCCAACCGCCGGATCTTCGACGCCGCCGCGCGGCACGACCTGCACCTGGCCCTCGCGTCGTTCCCCCGCCCGCTCGTCGAGCCGTCCGGCGCGGTTCAGTCCTGGGACGCCGACAGCGTCACGTGCCTTCGCGCCTGCGTCATGAAGCCGGAGCACCGCGACTGGATGCCGGAGATCGTCACCCGCCTCAAGTCGGCGTTGGACGACGCCGCCTGACCGGGCCCGCACCGCGCCAGCCGGGCGATCAGTCGCGCGGCAGGAGGATCGTGCCGCGGCAGCGGCGGGCGCCGCACCGGCACGGGTAGCGCGACGTCGCGACGACGTCGTCGTCCTCCTCCTCGCGCTCGTACGCATAGTCGTACGTGATCTCCTCGCCGGGCCCGATGTCGGCGATGGCGTCGATGAAGACCCGTCCCCGCTCGACGTGGATCTCGGCGTTCGGCTCGCACGAGTGGTTGATGAAGCGCGCGTCGTTGCCTCCGACCGCGGCGTCGAGCACCCACTTGCGGTTGACGATCATCAGGAGCGTGTGGTGGTGCTCCATGGCATCGTCGTCATAGCGGGCGTCCGCCTCGTCGTGGCTGATGCGCTCACCGGTGTACTCGATGATGCGGGTGCCCGGGCGGATGCGCCGGGACGCGAACGCACCCTTCCCGTGCTTCGGCGAGCGGCGCAGGACGAACAGGCGATCCTCCCGCGCGGCGCCCGAGGGACGCCGCGCGGGCCGGGGACTTCCCTTCATCCCTTGGTCGTGGTCGCCGGCGGAGTCTCTTTCACCGGCACGACGCCGTCACCCGGCTGCGCCTTCGGCGCCGCGGGCGCCTCGGGCTGCAGCGCGGCGTCGAGCCAGCCGGCCCAGTCGCGGAACACGGCGCGCGCCCGCACCGGATCGCCGGGGAAATGCCCCGGCACCGGGTAGGCGATGAAGCGGGTGGGGACGCCGTTGTCCTTGAGCGCGTGGTACAGCTTGTACGACTGCGTGATCGGCACGCGGGCGTCGCCGGTGTCCGACAGGATGAGCGTCGGCGTCTTGATCTTCGACGCGGAGGAGATCGGCGACTGATCGAGGTACGCCTTCTCGCGCCCGTCCTTCCACGGCGAGCCGCCGAACGAGTAGCGCGCCTGCACGTTGAAGTCGGCGAGGTTGTACTGGTCGGTGAAGTCGGTCACCGCCGCCCCGGCCACCGCCGTCTTCCAGAAGTCGTAGTGGCCGATGAGCCACGAGGTCATGTAGCCGCCGTACGACCAGCCCGACACGCCGATGCGCGACGCGTCGATGAAGCCCTTCGCCTTGAGCGCCTCGAGGCCGGCGATGACGTCGCGTCCCGGGCCCTCGCCGGCATCGCCGACGATCGCCGTCTGGTACGCGTTGCCGTTGTTGTCGCTGCCGCGGTAATTCGGCGAGAAGACGACGTAGCCGCGCGCCGCGAGGATCTGCGTGAAGGAGGAGAAGGCCTCGGTCGAGGCCGCCTGCGGCCCGCCGTGGATGTAGAGGACGAGCGGGTACTTCTTCGCGGCGTCGAAGCCCGGCGGCAGCAGCACCACGCCGTCCTCGTTCTGGCCCTCGGGCCCCTTCCACTCGAAGCGCTCCACCTTCGCCAGGTCGAGCGAGGCGACCTCGTCGTTGTAGGCCGTCAGCCGCTTCGGCTCGGCGGTGGACGAGGTCATGTAGTACAGCTCGGTCGGGCGCTGCGGCTCGCTGCCGGTGAAGGCGATCGCTCCGCCCTTGCCGACGGTGGCGTCGATCCAGAAGGACCAGGACGGGTTGACCTTGCCGAGATTCAGCTTGCGGGCCGGCCCGTCGATCGGCTGCTGCCACAGCGACACGCGCGTGCCGTCGTTGCCGCCGACGATGACCGACTTCCCGTCCGGCAGCCACAGGGCCCGGAAGACGCAGCGATCGAGAGCGCGCGTGATGACCTTGGGGGTGCCGCCGGTCGAGCCGACGACCTGGATTTCGTTGACCGCGTTCTGATCGCCGTCGCGCGGGTACCAGAGGGCGATGTGCGAGCCGTCCGGGCTGTAGACCGGGTAGCCCTCGAGGACCTTCTGCGTCGTGAGCGGACGCATCTGGCCGCTCGCCACGTCCAGCAGCTGGATCGTCGTCAGGTCGGCGTTGCCGAAGTGCGGCTTCTCCTGCTTCGTGATCGCCAGCGTCCTGCCGTCCGGGGACCAGGCGATCGGCGACGACGGCGGGCCGGGCGGCTCGCTCATCGGCAGGCTCCACGCGCCCGAGGTGAGGCGCTTCGCCTCTCCACCCTCGCCGGGGATGAGCCAGACGTGCGACGGGCGGGCCGGCTCCTGCGCCAGGAAGTCGTTGTCGCCGACCTCGAAGGCGTCCTCGCCCTTCTGGCGCGCCTCGGCGTCCGGGAACGGATCCTGGGTGACGTAGGCGACGGCGGCGCCGTCGGGTCGCCAGGCGAACTGCTGCACGCCTTCGGGCGCGTCCGTCAGCACCATGGCGTCCCCGCCGTTCATCGGCAGGATCTGGATCTGCCGCGCCGGCTTGCGATCGGGATCGGGCGCGGGCTTGTCCACGGCCGCGACGGCGTCGCCCACCGGCTTCGCCTTTTTCTTCGCGGGCGTGGGCACGGCCTCGGCGAGAAACGCCAGGCGATCGCCCGAGGGCGACCAGCGCGGCGACGCGAGCTGCTTGCGCCCGCGCGTCAGGACGCGCTGCGCCCCGGTGGCGATGTCCACGAGGACCATCTCCGAGTCGGTGCGGTTGTCTTCATAGTTGGGCCGCGAGACGATCACGACGATCGAGCGACCGTCGGGAGAGATCTGCGGGTCGCTCACCCGCGTCAGGCGGGCGAGCGCGTCCAGGTCGAAGCGGCCGGCGGAGGCGGCCGATCCCGGCAGGAGCAGCAGCCCCGCGATCAGGGGGAGCAGCGTGGAGACGGCGAGCGCGGTCCGGGACCGGAAGGCTCCGGGGCGGGTGGACATCATCGGGCATCCTCCTTCCAACGGCATGCGCCGTCGAGGCGCGCCTGCTTGATACGGGAAGCCCGGATTATAGGTTGAGACGCTCCTGGTTTGGGCAGGCGGGAACTAGAGGGGGTGCAGGGTGACGAGGGTGGCCCCCCAGCCGCCGGCGTCCTCGCCTGCCGTGCGGCGCTCGGCCACCTCCGGCAGGCGATCCAGGATGGTCTCGATGGTGCGGCGCAGCTCGCCGATCCCCTTGCCGTGCACCAGGCGCACCTGCAGGATGCCGCGCTCCCGGCAGGCGCGCAGGTACTCGGGAACGAGATCCCCCGCTTCGGCCGGATGGAACATGTGCAGGTCGAGTGTGCCGTCGATGGGAAAGTCGACGACCGGGTCCTCGGGCGTCAACGCGGGTGCCGCTCGTAGCTGGCGGTGACGACGGTGGTCCAGGCGCCGCCGCGCACCTGATCGACGACGCGCTTCTGCTGATCTCCCGCGACGCGGGACAGCCGCACGCGCCCATCGGCTCCGACGAACTCGCAGCCGCTGCGATCGGCGTGGGTGACGGCGCTCTCGCTCAGGCCGCCTCCCGGCTTCAGGTTCCAGAGCACGATCTGCCCGGGCTTCGTCTCGAAGAAGACGATGCCGTCCACGGCCGAGGCGTTCTTCGCCGTCACGCCCGCGTTCTGGGCCCGGAAGCGGATCGAGTGCCGCTCGGGTCCCCAGCGGTAGGTCTCCTCGACGTGCAGCGTCCCGCCGTCCGGCAGCGCGCCGGTCCCCACCCATTTGCCACCCACCAGCCACGCGACGGCGTCGAGGCCGGCGGGCGGGGCATCCGGAGCCGTGGTCGGCAGGGGGCTCGTGCGCCCCCTGGACCGGGCGATCTTGTCCTTCAGGTCGGCGGCCGCCGCGGCGGGATCGGGCGGCGGGGGCGGCGGCTCGTCCGCGGGGAAGACCAGCGCCGGGCACTGCGCGGCGCGGGCCCGGTCGAGCAGGCCCCGCGCCTGCGCCAGCCCGTCGCGGTTCTGCTGGCCGATGACGAGGATGCGGTCGAACTGCTCCACGGTCCAGGCGGCCACGTCGTCGCCGAGCAGCGCCTGCACCGTCAGATCGTCCATGAGCCGCTGCGCCACGCTCGGCTCGAGGGTCCCTCCGCGGGTGAGCTGGCGCACGCGACCGAGGAGATCCTGTCTGCGGCTCGCCGGAAGATCGACGGCGCAGCGCGAGTCCCTCTCGGTGCAGCCCTCGGGCCCGCAGGCGACACGCGACCGGGTGACGGGGCTCCAGACATACTCCCCGCCCGCCTCGCGCGGGAGGAGGCTCTCCCAGGTCAGCTCGAAGCCGCGATCCGGGACCGCCTGCACGCGCACGTGCAGGGAGTCGGAGACCGCGCTGAAGAGCGGTTTTTTCGGCGTCGCCGAGTCGGGCTCGTGGATGGCGAGGCCGCTCGCCACGAGTCCGGTGCCCTCCTCGGACTCGGTGTCGGCGCACAGGACGAGCAGGTGCCCGGCCGACTTCGCCATCGCCAGCGGAGCGTTGCCCCCGTTCGGTCCGCCCTCGGGGCACATGAAGGGCGCGATCACCGGCGCTCCAGGCGCGACCCCGGGAGACGTCGACGCAGCCGGAGCGCCCGGCGTGGCCGGAGCAGCCGTCGCCGCGGCCGTAGCCGCAAGGACCAGCGCAACAGGGAGAAGACGGGCAGGACGCATCCACGGAATGATCGGCGGGCACCCGCCGGGAGTCAAGGAAGCGACCCCGTCAGGGTCCGGGGACGACCGGCGGGAGGTACGGCAGCGTCCAGGTGAAGAGCCAGGACATCAGGAGCACCAGCGGCACGTGGACGACGAGCTGCAGCATCGAGTAGCCGGCGAGATCGCGCGCCTTGACATTGAGGATCCCCATCAGCGGCAGCATCCAGAAGGGGTGGATGAGGTTCGGCAGGGCCTCGGCGGCGTTGTAGATCTGCACCGTCCAGCCGAGGTGGATGCCCCAGGTGTTCGCCGCGGCCATGACGTACGGCGCTTCGAGGATCCATTTCCCTCCGCCGGACGGCACCAGCAGCCCGAGGACCGCCGAGTAGATCGCCACGACGATCGGGAAGGTGCCGCGCGTCGTCACCCGGACGAACAGGGCGGCCAGCGCCGGCGCGACGGCGGTCTTCGAGATGAGACCGAAGATCCCCGCGTAGAAGGGGAACTGGATCAGAACGCCGGCCGTCGCCGGGACCGATCGCGCCACCGCGCGCAGGAACGACGACGGCCGTCCGTGCAGGAGCAGCCCGGCCGCCAGGAACGCCATGTTGAAGTTGTTCAGGTCGAAGGCCGCGATGAAGCCTTTCTCGCGGACCTGGATCCCGAGCCAGGCGAAGAGCAGGAGCGCGACCGCGATGCCGGGGACCGGCAGGCGGTCGAGCCGCGCCGCCGGAGTGGACGCCGTTTCGCGCGGCTCGTCGCGGGCGCTCTCCTCGAAGCGCACGCCCATCGAGGCGGCGCTGCGGGCGCGCGACGGATCGGGGTGCGACCACCAGGCGACGGTCACCGACACGGCGATGAGGACCGCCGCCATCAGGAGGCTCTGCCACAGGAAGACGGTCTGCGACAGCGGCAGCACGCCGGTCACGGGCAGGAGCGCCGGCGGGATCGAAGCCGGGCTCGCCTGCAGGAGCGCCGCCGAGGAGGACAGACCGAGCGCCCAGACACTCCCGAGCCCGAGATAGGCGGCGGCGCCGATCGCCCGGTAGTCGATTCCCTCCACGCGCCGCACCACCGCCCGCACCAGGAGGCCGGTGAAGACGAGCGACAGCCCCCACGATACGAGCGACGCCAGCATGGCGAAGAGCGCCACGAGCGCCACCGCCTGGCGCGGGGTCTTCGGAAGGCGCGCCAGCCGCTCGATGAGGCGCGCCACCGGCGGGGCGCTGGCGACGGTGAAGCCCCCGACGATCACCAGCGCCATCTGCATGGTGAACGGAATGAGGGACCAGAAGGAATCGCCGAAGGCGCGCACCAGCGCCACCGGCCGCTCCCCGAGACCGAGGCCGGCCGCGAAGGCGAGGAGGACCGCCCCGAGGGCGAAGACGAACGCGTCCGGGAAGAGACGCTCGCAGGCGGCCGCGAAGGATGCGCCGATCCTCTCGATCGGCCCCGGCTTCACCTAGGAGATCACCGCGGGTGCACTCCCAGCCCCGGTTCCTGCGGCAGCGCGATCATCCCCCGGTCGACCTGGGCGCCGACGAACGGGTCCTCGGCGATGAGCAGGTGCCCGTCGAGGTCGGCGCGGTCGGCGAACGGGGACAGGTGCGCCGCGGCGGTGATCCCGAGGGACGACTCGATCATGCAGCCGATCATCACCTGGAACCCGAACCGGCGCGCCGCCTCGATGAGCCGCAGCGCCGGACGCAGGCCGCCGGATTTCTGCACCTTGACGTTGATGCCGTCGTAGGCGTCCACGAGCGCCGGCAGGTCCGACGGATGAAGCACCGCCTCGTCGGCGAAGACGGGCAGAACCGCCCGGGCCCTCACCCGGCGTGCTCCCTCCAGGTCGGCCGCCGGCAGAGGCTGCTCGACCAGCATCACCCCCATCCCGGCGAGCCAGCGGATCATCTCGATCGCCTCGGCCGGATCGTGCCAGGCCTCGTTGACGTCCACCACGAGAGGCCGGTCGGTCACCTCCCGGATCCCTTCGACGATGGTCCGGTCGTTCTTGCCGTCGAGCTTGATCTTGAGAATGGGAAAGCCGGCCGCGGCGCGGACCTTCTCCTGCATGACCGGCACGATGTCGAGGCCAATCGAGTAGGAGGTCTCGGGCACGCGGGCGGGATTCGCGCCGATCATCCGGTGCACGGGGATCCCGTGCCGCCGGGCGGCGAGGTCGTGGATGGCGATGTCGAGGGCCGCCCGGGCGGCGGGATGCAGGGGCTCCGCCAGGGCGATGCGGTCGAGAAGGCCCGACCAGTCGCGCAACCCCTGCTTGAGCAGGGGGGCGAGCCGCTCCAGGGCGGCCTGCACCGTCCCGGCGTCCTCGCCGTAGCGGATGTTCGGAGCCGCTTCACCCAGCCCGTTGTCCTCGGGCCCCCCCTCCCCCTCCAGGCTGACGAGGAGGTTCGACTTCAGGGTGCTGGTGCCGCGGGCGATCCGCCACGGCTCGCGCAGCTTCAATTCCAGGGTCCGGCTGGACAGCCGGGGAGGCTGACCGCCAGCGGGTTGACGCACGTCCGGCACGACTTTTCCTCCGCGATGCCTCGACCGGACGCGTCCCACGGGGGGTGATTCTCGGGGAAGCCGGGTTGCGGCGCAAGCCGCTTCGGTCGGGGGGTTCCGGGGCAGGATGACGTGAATTCCTGTTGCGTCCAGCCCTTTTCATCGCATAATCGGCTTTCGCCCCATTGCTGTTGCGGCATCCAGTTCCCCCACGAAGCAAACGGGAGGTTCGTTCTGATGAAGCGCGTGATGCGTTGGGCGGTCGCCCCTGTGGCCGCGTGTGCCCTGATGAGCTCGGCGGCGCTGGCCGCGACGGTGACGACGTACACCGACGAGGCCGCCTTCCTGGCCGCCCTGGGGTCCCAGGCGCAGCGGTTCAACGCGGACAGCCTGGCGTCGGGAACACCGCTCACGAGCCAGGTCTCCGGCATCACGTTCTCATCCGCCAACGCGGCCCTGGCGGGGGCGATTCCCGTCCAGGCGCAGTCCTCCTCCGGGGCGGCGACCCGGCCCAACCTCGTGGCGGGCGGGTACTCCCCGGGGTCGCCCGGCATCCCGCAGTCAATCGCGCTGACCTTCAGCCCGGCGGTGACCGCTTTCGGCGCCGCCCTGTCGTCGCTCACCCCCGACTCGGTGAACGCGTCGCTCGTGGCGACCTTCCAGGACGCCACGACCCGGACCTATGCGCTGAAGACCAACGGCAAGCCGGCCTTCCTGGGGATCAAGTCCGACACCGCCATCACCCGCCTCGAATACATCGCGACCAAGGGGACCGGCGGGCAGAGCGGCTTCAAGAACTTCGGCATCGACAATCTCGACTGGCTGCCCGGTGACGGCCGCCCGCCGATCTGCTCGGCGCAGAAGGCGATCGAGGCCGGCGTGCTCGGCTTCAACGGCACCTCCACCGACCAGGCGCCCGGGGACACCGGCGTCGCCAGCGTGACGCTGCAGAGCGGCTCGACCAACGTGTCCCTGACCTGCTCGTCGCCGTTCCCCGCCGCCTGCGGCACGGGCTCCCTGCCGTCGCCGTCGGTCTCGTGGCGCATCGCGCCCGCGCTGCCGGGAGTCGACGGCGCCGGGACGGTGGTCGCGCGGGACACCCAGGGCCAGACCTGCACGTTCGAAGTGACCTTCACGGCCTTCGGCGGCGGCGAGACCGACGACTACGTCGTCTGCCGCGACACGGGGCTCCTGCTCCTCGTGACCAACGGCAGCGTCGCCACGCCCGGGCAGATCGTCTGTGGCAGCACCGACCCCGGCCCGGCCGAGCCGCCCTTCCCGGCCGGCTATGAGCCGTCGCCCGAGACCGATCCGTTCCCGTGCAAGGTGTTCACGATCAAGAGCCCGATTTCCGGCGTCACCCAGATGACGCTCAAGAAGGACGGCGACTTCGAGCCGCGCCTGCGTCTCCTGTTCTCGCGCTTCGACGGCGCCGCGTTCCCGGCGTTCTCGGACATCACCAGCTCGGTGGATCAGATCGACACCATCGTCCCCGACCCGACGCGCGTGCAGGGCAGCGGCACGTGGTCGCAGGTGAAGGTGGCGTGCGCGGTGCAGGCGGAGATCTGCAACGGCCTCGACGACGACGGCGACGGACAGGTGGACGAAGGGATCCCGCAGGGGGCGCAGGCGATCGACTGCGACCACGACGGCTACCCGCTGTGCGCCACCGGCGCCTCGACCGCGATCGACTGCCAGGGCAACGTCGTCCCGCTCATCGGCGGTGCGGCGGCCGACTGCAACGACAACCTCTCCGGGGTGCACGCCGGGGCGGACGAGATCTGCAACGGCATCGACGACGACTGCGACGGCTCCGTGGACGAGGGGAATCCGGCGGGCGGCGCGGCGTGCGTCGTGGCGGGTGTCCTGGGCGCCTGCGCCGAGGGCGTGACGTCCTGCGCCAGCGGCCCGATGGAGTGCGTGCAGACGCACGTCCCAACCTCGGAAACCTGCAACGGCGTGGACGACGACTGTGACGGGTCGGTGGACGAGGGCAATCCCCCCGGCGGGGCCGCCTGCACCATTCCCGACGCGGTCGGCCCGTGCGCGGCCGGGATCAACTCGTGCGCCAGCGGCACCATGACCTGTGTTGCGACCTTCACGCCGTCGGCGGAGACCTGCAACGGCGTCGACGACGACTGCGACGGATCGACGGATGAAGGGTTCGCGAACCTGACCTGCGGCGTCGGCGTGTGCTCGCGCACCGTGCCGGCCTGCACCGCCGGGGTGCCGCAGACCTGCGTTCCGGGAACACCCGCGCCCGAGACCTGCAACGGTCTCGACGACGATTGCGACGGCGCGACCGACGAAGGCTTTGCGGCCCTGACCTGCGGCGTCGGCGCCTGCTCGCGCATCGTGCCGGCCTGCTCGGGCGGGACGCCGCAGACCTGCACTCCGGGCGCGCCCGCCCCCGAGACCTGCAACGGCCTCGACGACGATTGTGACGGCCGGACGGACGAGGAGTACGCCTGGAGCGGCCTGCTGCAGCCCGTGAACCAGGACGGCAGCAGTATCTTCCAGTCGAAGAGCACAATCCCCCTGAAGTTCCGGCTGACGAACTGCGCGGGCGCGACGGTGACGACGGCCACCGCGACGCTCGAGGTCCTGCCGTACAGCGATTCCATCGTCGGGACCGTGGACGAGGGCGCCCTGCCCAACACCCGCGCCGACATCGGGAACCTGTTCCGGTTCGACTCCAAGGGCGGTCAGTACATGTTCAATCTCGGGACCAAGGGCCTGGCTCCGGGCGCGGCTTACATCCTGCGCGTCCGGATCAACGACGGGTCGGTCCACGACACGATCGTCTCGCTGAAGTAGGCCTCCCCCGGCCGGGGAAACAGTCCGCCCCGGGGGGGTCCCCCCCCGTCTACAATGGGCGGTCATGGTCTGCCCGGCGTGTGGTCGCGACAATCCTGCGGGGGCCGGGAGGTGCTCGGCCTGCTTCCGCCTGCTGCCGGAGTCGACGTCCGGCGGCGGCGCTTCCCCGACCCCCGCCGCGCGACCGTCCAGGTCTACCGAATCGCCGGTGTCGGCCGGGTCCGGCGCACAACCGCGCGGCACCTCCTCGGAAGCGCCGACCGATCCCGGGCTTGCGGCGCGGACCTCCGGCGGGCCCCCCGCGGGCGCGACCGGGGTCACCAGCCTGACCGGCTCTCCCGCGTCCGGCGGGTCGTCTCCGCGCATCGCCCCGGGCACCCTCATCGGCAGCCGCTACCTCATCGAGGCCGTCCTCGGGGAGGGCGGGATGGGGGTCGTCTACCGGGCCCGCGACCGCGAGCTGAACCGCACCGTCGCCCTGAAGGTCATCCGCCCCGAGCTGACCTCGCACCCCGAGATCCTCGAGCGCTTCAAGCGCGAAATCCTGCTGGCGAGCCAGGTCACCCACAAGAACGTCGTCCGCATCCATGATCTCGGCGAGGCCGGGGACCTCCGCTTCCTGTCGATGTCGTACATCGAGGGGGAAAGCCTGCGGGGCCTCATCGATCGCGAGGGGGCGCTGTCGCCCGAGCGGGGCGTGCCCATCCTGCGGGGCATCCTCTCCGCCCTCCAGGCGGCGCACGACGCCGGGGTCGTGCACCGCGACCTGAAGCCGCACAACGTGCTGGTGGACAAGGACGACCAGCCCTACGTCGGCGACTTCGGCATCTCCCGCTCGATGACCGCCGGCGGCGGCACCATGACTGAGACCGGCGCCATCCTCGGGACGGTGGACTACATGTCGCCGGAGCAGGCGCGCGGCGACGTGCCCGATCACCGCAGCGACATCTACTCGCTCGGCGTGATGATGTTCGAGATGTTCACCGGCAGCCTGCCGTTCCACGCGGCCAACCCGCTGTCGGTGATGGTGAAGCGGGTGCACGAGGACGCACCGTCCCCGACGCGCATCCGCCCCGGGATGCCGGCGTGGCTGTCGGCCATCATCGTGCGCGCGCTGATCCGCGACCCGAAGCTGCGCTACCAGAGCGTCACGGAGGTGCTGCGCGACATCGATCGCCAGCGGGCCACGCGCGCGAAGCGGCAGCTCCTCGGGAAGCGCACCCTGGCGGCCGCGGCCGGGATCGTCGTCGCGGGCCTGCTCGTCCTGGGGACGCAGCGCTTCCTCGCGACGCGGGTCGTGGCGGCGCCGCCGGTGAAGTCGTCGCTGGCGCTCCTGCCGTTCCGCAACGACACCGGCGACACCAGGCTCGACTGGGTGCCGGCCGGGCTGACGAGCGTCCTGCGCTCGGGGCTCCTGCAGGCGCGCGCGCTGCGGCTGGCCGGCGACGACCGGGTCGGCGAGATCCTCGACGTCCTGAAGCCCGCCGCCGGCGAGGAGGCGCGCCCGGCGAACGCGCAGCGGCTCGGCCGCCTCGCCGGCGTCGATCACGTCCTGGCCGGGAGCGTCGTCCGCCTGGGGGATCGGCTGCGCCTGCAGGCGAGCCTCATCCCGATCGGCGAGGACGGGGCCGGGGTGGCGCGCGACATCGTCGTGGACGGCGAGCCGGGCGGCGGCGCCGGCGGCGACCAGGCGGCGCTCCTCGGCATGATCGACCGCCTGACGCGCGAGGTGCGCGACGCGCTCGGCGTGGCGCGATCGTGGGGCGAGGAGGAGCACCTCGCGGCGCAGCTCTCGTCGAAGTCGGTCGAGGCGCTGTCGCTCTACGGCGAGGGGCTGTCGCTGCGGAGCGCCGGGAAGACCGACGAGGCGGCGGACAGGATTGCGGCGGCGGTGCAGAAGGACCCAGACTTCGCGGTCGCGTGGGCGCTCCTCGCCGAAACCGAAGACGAGCGCGGCCGGGCCGAGCCGGCGAAGGCTGCCGCGCAGCAGGCCATCGCCCACCTCGCGGAAGCCTCCCCCTGGGAAGCCGCCCGCATCCGCGCCACCCACGCGCGCATCAGCGGGGACCTGGCGGGCGCGGCGTCGTCCTACCAGTCGCTCGTGGACGCGGCGCCGAACGATCCGCAATCGCTCCTCGACCTGGCCGGCGTGGAGGAGGAGGCCGGGGATCTCGCCGGCGCGCGCAAGTCGCTCGAGCGCGCGGTGGCGCTCGACCCGAAGAGCCCGGGAGCGCAGTTCGCCCTCGGCCGGATCCTCGCCCGCTCCGGCGAGTCCACCGACGCCGCGCAGGCCCTCAACAAGGCGCTGCTCCTGTTCGGAGAGCTCGGCAGCGACGCGGGACGCGCGCGGGCGCTCAACGGGCTGGGCAATGTCGCGCTCGACCTCGGCCAGCACGAGGAGGCGGAGCACCAGTTCCAGCAGGCGATCGACATCCGCCGGCGCATCGGCGACCAGCGCGGCGTCGCGGTGGGGCTCGGCAACCTGGCGCTGACGGCGGCGCGCCGCGGCCGCATGGACGATGCCATCAAGCTGGAGAAGGACTCGATCGCCGCCGCGCGCACGCTCGGCGACCCGGGAGTGGAGGCCAAGGGCCTGCTCGATCTCGGCGACATCCTTCAAAAGGCGGGCCGCACCGACGAGGCGCTGGCCACCTACCAGGACAGCCTGCGGATCCTGCGCGAGGCGGGCGACGAGAACCAGACCGCGAAGGTTCTGTCGAGCCTCGGGTACCTGAACGCCACGCTCGGGAAGTACGTCGAGGCGTTCTTCTTCATGAAGGAGGCGCTCGCCAAGGCGCGGTCGATCGGCGAGCAGACGAACCTGGTGCGCACGCTCGGCGACATCGGCGGGCTCGAGCAGGTGCAGGGCCGTTATGAAGAGGCGCTGAAGTATTTCGACGAAGGGCTGCGCCTGGCGCGGCAGGTGGACAACAAGGGGGCCGCCATCGCGCTGCAGATGAACACGGCGCAGGTCCACGAGGCCCAGGGCGAGTACGGCCCGGCGCTCGAGCTCCTCGGCGAGGCGGAGAAGGCGGCGCGCGACGCACACGAGGCGTCCTATCTCGCCCCGGTGCTGACCTATCTCGGGAGCGTGCGGATGCGCTCGGGCGACCTCACGGGCTCGGCCAAGGTCCTGACCGAGGCCATCGCGCTCTGCCGCGACCAGAGCAACGACGCGCTCCTGGCCGAGGCGCTGGTGTACGACGGCGAGCGGCGCCTGGCCCAGGAGGATCGCTCCGCCGCCACGACGCTGAAGGAAGCGGTCGCGGCCGCGACGCGCGCCGGCGATTACCGCGTCCAGCGCATGGCCCGCCTGGCCCTGGCGCGCGCCGAGAGGTCGTCCCGCGACCTGGAGGCGGTGCTGAAGGATGCGCGCGCCTCCGGCCTCGCGCCGCTCGTGGCGCCGGCGCTCGCCTCGCTGGCGGCGATCGACCTGCAGGCCAATCACCTGGACAACGCCGTGGCGCGGGCTCACGAGGCGGCCGACAGCGCCACCCGGCTCAGGGAGCGGGACTGGATCGTCCAGGCCCGCCGGATCGAAGGGAGCGCGCTGCTCAGGCAGGGGAAATCGGAGCCGGCCGCCGCCGCGTTCCGGCAGGCGCTCGCGCCATTCCAGGAAATGCGATCCGGCCTCGCCGGCCCCGCGCTCGCGGCGTTTCTCGCGCGCCCCGAGACGGCGGCCCTCGGCCGCGACGCCGCCGCGGCTCTCGCGACGGTTCCCGCCGATCACGACAAGCTGCTGGCGCTGCTGCGCCCCTGAGCAGCGCCTGAAAATCCTTTGACAGCGCGATTTTTTCGCGGTTAGAATCCTGTCACTCGACCGCCACGAGAGGGGGATTCTGCATGCGACCGATGACACGGACGAAGCCTGTCCTGCTCCTTGCCGCCCTGGGCGGCCTCCTGATCGCCACCGTTCCGGCCTGGGCCGACTGCACCACTCACGACAGCGAAGCCGGCTTCCTCGAGGCGCTCGGCGCCGCCGTGAGCCGGCAGACGTTCGACGGCTTCAGCGCCGGCACCGAGATCAACGATCAGATCTCCGGCCTGGTCGTCTCCTCCGGCGGCTCGGCCCCGGTGGTGCTGTCGAGCCCGTCGGCGAAGAGCACCCCGAACGTCCTGAGCGGCGGCCTCCCCGGCTTCGCGGAGGTGCCGCTGCCGCAGAGCCTGGATTTCTCCTTCAGCCCCATCCTCAACGGGTTCGGCCTGTACCTCACCGACCTGGCGCCCGGCGCGACGGCGGCCCACGTGATCGTGACCTTCGACAGCGACGCGAGCGAGTCGTTCCCGGTCTCCGACACCGATGAGAACGCGGCGACGCCGGAGTTCTTCGGCATCGTGTGCGACGAGCCGATCGACGGCTTCCGGGTGAGCTCCGGCTTCGGAGCGGGGGGGGACGTGGTGATCGACCAGCTCGGCATCGACGATCTGCTGCGCCCCGCGGGCGAAGGCGAGGACTGTTGCGCGCCCGTGTGCACCGGGCAGCCGGTCTCGTCCGAGGGCGTCCTGGGCGTGAACGGCAACGGGCAGGACGGTCTCGAGGGGGAGAGCGGCATCGCCTCGGTCGAGCTCGTGGAGGGTTCGAGCAACGTCACGCTCTCCGTGGACGAGTTCTCGGCCGGCGACTCTTCGGTCGATTTCCGCGTCGTGCCGATGGATCCGCTGCTCGACGGCCAGGGAACGATCCTCGTGACCGACGTCAGCGGCAAGTCGTGCACGCTGCCGGTGACGTTCCGCGCCGTCGACCCCGGCCCCGCGAACGCCGAGGCGATCTGCGGCGGCGGCGGAACACTCCTGTCGGTCAGCAACGCGCTCTCGGGTCCCGGCGGGCCTTCCGCCTGCAGCCTCGAGTTGCTCGGCGAGGACAGCAGCCCGGAGCTGCCTCCCGGCTACGAGCCGTCGCCGGAGGACGATCCGTTCCCCTGCCGCATCATGACCATCGAGTCGCCGATCACCGGCCTCACCAGCATGTCGTACAAGAAGGACGGCGCCTTCGAGCCGCGGCTGCGCCTGATGTACTCGCACTTCGATGGCGCGACTTTCCCGCCCTTCACCGACATCACGACGTCGGTGGACCAGATCACCACCATCACGCCCGATCCGACCCGCGTGCAGGGAAGCGGCGGCTGGTCGCCGGTGAAGGTGACCTGCGCCGTCCTGAGCGAGATCTGCAACGGCCTCGATGACGACGGCGACGGCTCGACCGACGAAGGGCTGCCGGTCGGCGGTTCGCCTCTGGACGCCGACGGCGACGGCGTGCCGATCTGTCCCGCTTCGCCGGGCGGCGCGTTCGACTGCAACGATCAGCTCGCGTCGATCCATCCCGGCGCGGCCGAGACCTGCGATGGCATGGACGACGACTGCGACGGCGCCATCGACGAGGGCGCGCCGGCCGGCGGGGCCGCGTGCACCATCCCGGGCCTCCTCGGCGTCTGCGCCCAGGGCGAGACCTCGTGCGCCAGCGGACCGATGGTCTGTTCGCAGGTCCACACGCCGTCCGCCGACCTCTGCGACGGCCTGGACAACGACTGCGACGGGATCGTGGATGAAGGCTTCGTGTTCGGCGGCTACCAGCAGCCGGTGAACGGCAACGGCTCGAGCATCTTCAAGCGCGGCCGCGCCGTGCCGTTCAAGTTCTCGCTGAGCACCTGCGCCGGCGCGAACGTGCCGAACAGCGTCGCCACGATCCAGGTCTTCTTCTACAGCAACGGCGTGCTCGGCTCCGAGATCGAGGACATCGGCTCGGTCGGCAAGGCGAACACCGACAACCTGTACCGCTACGACGCGGGCGCCCGGCAGTACATCTACAACCTCGACACCTCGCCGCTGCGCGCCAACGCCACGTACCTCGTCCGCACGCACCTCGCGGATGGGACGGATCACGACGTCCTGATCTCCGTGCGCTGACGTCGTCCGTCAGCCGCCGGGGTCAGCGCTGTTTGGAATCGACCGCCGCGATGGCGTCTTCGAGGATGTCCATCCCCTGCTCGAACAGATCGCGGTCGATGGTGAGCGGCGGCTGCAGGCGGGCGAACCAGGTGATGTTGTCGTGGATGTAGTAGAGGCCGTTCTTCAGGCAGTGCTCGTTCACGGCCATCTCGGCTTCGTAGTTGCGCTCGCGGGTGGAGCGATCCTTGACGAACTCGGCGGCGAGCCACAGGCCCAGGCCGCGCACCTCGCCGATCATCCTGTATTTCTCCTGCATGGCGCGCAGGCGCTCGAGACCCCAGGCTCCCAGCTCGGCGGAGTGGCGCAGCACGTCGTCCCGCTCGATGATCTCGATGGCCTTGATGGCGGCAGCGCAGGCGGCGGGATGTCCTGAATAGGTGCTCGAGATGAACGCCTCCGCCTTGTCCATCAGCGCGGACTTGCCGGAGATGGCGGCGATGGGCATCGATCCGCCGGACAGTCCCTTGCCGATCACCATGAGGTCGGGCACGACGTTCCAGTGCTCGAGGGCCCACCAGGTGCCGCAGCGGCCGAAGCCGCTCTGCACCTCGTCGATGCACAGCGCCCAGTCGTGCCTGTCGCACATCGCCCGCAGCCCCGGGAGGAAATCGTCGGGCGGAATCCACACGCCCGCCTCCCCCACCACCGGCTCGACCAGCACCCCGGCGATCATCCGCGGCGGCACGTCGTAGAACAGCAGCATCTCCTCGATGTATTCGAGGGTCGCCTGCCCGGCGCCGCCGCCCTTCTGGGAGCGCAGCGGCGTGCGGTAGGTGTAGGGATACGGCGCGTGCAGGAAGCCGGAGCCGAGGAGCGCCAGGTCGTCGCGCATGTCGGCGTTCAAAGGCCCCGCCTTGAGCGCGCCGTACGACAGTCCGTGGTACTGCCCGTAGAAGGAGAGGACGTACGGTCGTCCGGTGCCGCGGCGCATCAGGCGCAGCGCGCCCTCGACCGCCTCGGTCCCGGTGGTCACGAAGACGACCCGGTCGTGTCCCGTCGGGCAGACGGCGAGGAGCTTCTCCGCCAGCTCGATGCGCTGCACGCTGTTGCCGGCGGACGTCCAGCAGGTCACGCCCGCCTGCTTCATCATCGCGTTGGTCGCCTCGACCACCTCGGGATGACAGTTGCCGACGTTGTTCGTGCCCCAGCCCGCCCCGAAGTCGATGTAGCGGTTGCCGTCCACGTCCTCGATGAGCGAGCCCTGGGCGCTTCTCGCGATGAACGCCCGCTCCTCGAGCGCGCCGTAGGCCCCCTTCGGGAAGAGCTGCGGCTCGAGCGCCATGAGGCGCCGGCTCTCGGGCCCCGGCGGCGGGGTTTTGATCAGTGAAACGGTCTTCCGGGGCGCCATGGGGCGATTATAGACCCCGGCTCGTGCGTGACTCGGCCGGACCGCCCCGCGAGGGACGGTGCAGCCACGCCTCGACCTCCGCCGCCAGGGCGGTGACCCGGGCGGGATCTTTCGCCGCCAGGTCGGTCGTCTCGAGCGGATCGTCGGCGGTGCGGTACAGCTCGTGCCGGCCGTCCGAGCCCCACACGAGCGTGTCGTCCCGGCTCCGGAACGACACGAGCGTGCGGTCGAAGCGGGAGAGATCGGCCCCGGGGAAAGACTCCGCCATCACCTTGAGGAAGTCGGTCGGGGGGCCGGCGAACTCCCCGACGATCGGCGCCTTCGGATCCCGGCCGCGGCCGCCGGCGATCCCCGGGAGAAGCGCCGCCTCGATGGTCGCGCCCCTGGGCGGCGCCACGCCGACCAGCGCCAGGAGCGTCGGAAAGAGATCGTGGAGCTGCACCGGCGTGTCGATTTTTCGTCCCGCCTCGACGCCGCGCGGGTAGCGCACGACGATCGGCACCCGCAGCAGAGTCGAGTGCACGCTCATCTTGTGGTCGAGCATCCCGTGCTCGCCGAGGTTCTCGCCGTGGTCGGCGGCGACCACCACGATGGTGTCGTCCCGCAGGTGCGTCTCGGACAGCCAGTCGAGGACTTCCCCGATGCGCCGGTCCACGTAGGCCACCTCGCCGTCGTACAGGTCGCGGAGCAGATCCAGATCCTCCGGCGTCAGGTTCGATCGCCCGAGGATGAAGGCCATCTCGTCGGGATGGCCGAGGTGCGACAGCCGTTCGACCCGCGCCGGGTCCGCCCCGGCCCGCAGCATGCGGCCGCGCTCCGGCTCGGGAGGGTGGTACGGCAGGTGGGCTTCGAAGTAGTTCGCGAACAGGAAGAACGGCTGCCGCTGCGCGTCGCTGTTGTCGGCGTACCAGCGCAGGAACCGCTCGATGCGCTGGTTGTTGAGCGAGGCGCCGGTGTCGGGGGATCCCTCCGGCACCTCGCGCCAGGTCTCGCCCCAGGTGTCGAAGCCCTGCTGGAAGTTGTAGGTGGCGCCGAGCCAGGGGTTGGCGGTGTAGCCGACGGTGCGATAGCCGGCGTCGCGCAGCACCTCGGCGAGGGTCGTCTCCGTATCGGGCAGCCGCAGCGACCCGCAGTCGGTGCGGTGCGCCGAGGGATACCGCCCGGTGAACAGGCTGGCGTGCGCCGGCACGGTCCACGGCGCCGGGGAGAAGGCGGCGGTATACACCGTTCCTTCGCGCGCCAGGGCCTCGAGGCGGGGAGCGATTTCGCGCAGCGCGCCTCCCCAGGAGAAGCGGTCCGCCCGCACCGTGTCCATGACGAGCAGGACGATGTTCGGCCGGCGGCGCCCGGCGCACGCCGGCAGCGCCAGAACGGCGCCGGCCGCCGCCAGAAGCAGCGCCGCCGCGAGCCTTGACACCCCCTCGCGCGCTCCCCGAGAATGACGGCTCACGATCAGCAACCTCGTTTCGAATGGAGAAACCGATGGCCTCGACCCCCACCGCCCCCGTCCGCTCCGGCAACGCCGCCCGCATCAGCGGGCCGCTCCCCGGTCCCAAGGCGAAGGCCATCATCGAGCGCGACCGGCGCGTCGTGTCGCAGAACCTCAGCAAGGACGTGCCGCTGGTCGTGGCGCGCGGCGAGGGGATGGTGATCGAAGACGTGGACGGCAACCGGTTCCTCGACTTCGCCGCCGGCATCTCGACCGTCTCGACGGGTCACTGCCACCCCGACGTGGTCGCCGCCGTGAAGGCGCAGGCCGAGAAGCTCCTGCACGTCTGCTACACCGACTTCTACTACCCGATCTACATCGACCTGTGCGAGACGCTGGCGCGCCTGGCGCCGATCTCCGGGCCGAAGCGGATCTTCCTGACCAACTCCGGCGCCGAGGCGGTGGAGACGGCCGTCAAGCTGGCACGCGTGCGCACCGGGCGGCAGAAAGTCATCGGGTTCTTCGGGGCGTTCCACGGGCGCACCTTCGGCGCGATGTCGCTCACCGCCAGCAAGCCGGTGCAGCGCCGTGGCTACGCGCCGTTCGTCCCGGAGGTGTACCACACGCATTACGCCTACTGCTACCGCTGCCCGGTGAACCGCCAGCCCGAGTCGTGCTCGGTCGAATGCCTGGAGCTCTTGACCGAGCAGATGTTCCATCACACCATCGACCCGCACGAGGTGGCGGCGGTCATCGTCGAGCCCGTGCAGGGCGAGGGCGGCTTCATCCCGCCGCACCCGCAGTTCCTGCCGAAGCTCCAGGCCCTGTGCCGCGACAACGGCATCCTCCTCATCGCCGACGAGGTGCAGAGCGGCATGGGGCGCACCGGAAAGCTCTTCGCGCTCGAGCACTACGGCATCGACCCCGACATGATCATCCTGGCCAAGGGGATCGCCTCCGGCATGCCGATCTCGGCGGTCATCGCGCGCGACGACGTCATGAAGTGGAACGACGGCGGCCACGGCTCGACGTTCGGCGGCAACCCGGTGTCGTGCTCGGCGGCAATCGCCACCCTCAAGCTCCTCGAAGGCGGCCTCATCGCCAACGCCGGGCGCGTCGGGGCGCACCTGCAGGAGCGCCTGCGGGGCCTGCAGGCCAAGCACCCGATGATCGGCGACGTGCGCGGCCTGGGGCTCATGGTCGGAATCGAGATCGTCAAGGATCGTGCGACGCGCGCGCCGGATCCCGAGTCGCGCCATGAGCTCGTGGTCCAGACCTTCGAGCGCGGCCTGCTGATCCTGCCGTGCGGCGCCTCCACCCTGCGGCTCTCGCCGCCGCTCGTCTGTCGCGAGCGGGACGCGGACGAAGCGGTGGACATCCTCGACGCCGCCTGCACCGCGGTCGCCGCCGCGCGCCGCTAGCCTCAGGAGCCGGTCCGGGCCTTCGCGGCGGCCGGCTCCTCCTCGTGGGCCGGCGGCGGTCCCGCGTACAGCTCCTCGATCACCTTGCGGTAGCGCTCTTCGATCACCTTGCGGCGCGGCTTGAGCGTCGGGGTCATCTCCCCGGCCTCGACGGTGAAATCGCGGTCGAGCAGGCGGAACCGGCGCACCCGCTCGTAGCGCGCCAGGGTCTCGTTGATCGCCGCCACGCGCCGGGCGAACAGGTCGAGCACGCGCGCATCCCTGAGCAGGTCGGCCGGCTCGATGATGCCGAGCCCCTTGTGCAGCGCGTACGAGCGCAGCATCTCGAAGTCGGGGACCAGCAGGGCGGCGATGTAGTTGCGCCGGTCGCCCAAAACCACGGCCTGGGCGATGAAGCGGTCGGCGCGGAGCAGGTTCTCGATCGGCTGCGGCGCCACCATCTTGCCGCCGGAGGTCTTGAGCACCTCCTTCTTGCGGTCGGTGATGACCAGGCACCCGTGCGCGTCGAAGCGGCCGATGTCCCCGGTCAAAAGCCACCCGTCCCGGAGGATCTCGCGGGTCGACTCGGGATCGTTCCAGTAGCCCGACATCACCGAGTCGCCGCGCACCTCGATCTCGCCGTCCGCGGCGAGGCGCGCCTCGATGCCGTCGATCGGCGGACCGACCGAGCCGATGCAGATCCGGTCGAGCCGGTTCACCGCGATGACCGGGGCGCACTCCGTCATGCCGTACCCCTCGATGATGCGCAGCCCGATGCCACCGAGGATCTCGGCGAGCGCCGGCGACAGGGGCGCGCTGCCGGACACGAAGAAGCGCAGGCGCCCGCCGAAGCGCTCGAGGATGGCGGCGTAGACGAGGCGCGCGGCCAGAGCGTGCCGGACGCGCAGCAGGAGCCCGGGTCCCGGCGGGTTGACCGGCCCGCCGGCGCGGCGCTGCGACGCGCCCCAGGCGGCCGCCGTGTTCAGCCCCCAGTTGAAGAGGATCCGCCTGGGGCGCGGCAGCGCCACCGAGCGGTCGAGCAGGCGCTGGTACATCTTCTCGAACAGGCGCGGCACGGCGCAGACGATGGTCGGGCGCACCTCGGTCAGGCAGGCGGCGAGCGACTCGATCGACTCGGCATAAGCGATGGTCGCGCCGCGCCAGAGGTAGCAGAACTCCACCATGCGCTCGTAGACGTGCGAGAGCGGCAGCACCGAGAGGCAGACGTCCGACGCCTCGAACGGGATGGCGTCGCACGAGGCGCTCACGTTGTGCGCGAAGTTGCCGTGCGACAGCATGACGCCCTTCGGCCGTCCGGTGGTCCCGGAGGTGTAGATGACGCTGGCGAGCTCGCCCGGCTTCGCGGCGCCGAGCCCTTCGGGATTGCCCGGCGGCGGCAGGGCCGGGCCCCCCGCGGCGCGACCGCGCGCGCCGAGCGCCTCGAGATCCGCCAGCGCCATCACGTCCGCCGGGAGGGCGCCGCGCGGCTCGAACCCGATGACGTGCTTCAGATCCTGGAGCCGCGGGCGGATCGACTCCACCCGCGCGCGCAGCCCCGGCGTCGAGACGAACAGCGCCTTCGCTCCCGAGTCCTGCAGGATGAAGGCAATCTGGTCGGGCAAAAGCGTCGGGTAGATGGGCACGCCGGCCGCCCCGGCCAGCAGGATGGCGTGATCCGCCAGCGTCCACTCGGGGCGGTTCTCCGACAGGATGGCGACCCGGTCGCCTGGGCCGACGCCGAGGCCGCGGAGGCCGCGCGCCAGGTCGCCGATGCGGAGCAGGAACGTGGTCGTGTCGATCGGATGCCACGCGCCGTCTGCCTTGAACAAGAGCTGATCGGCCTTCGGGGCGGAGGCTTCGAGGCGGCGCGCGATGTCGCAGAGGGTGCGGAGCGTCACCGCACTCCGCCGGCCGTGGGAATGTTCCGGGGACCTCGCGTCACCTCGACTCCGAGGCCGGGGAGCGACGCACGCAGGACGCGACCGCGGTCCGACGGTGGAGGCGGCGATCGGAATCGAACCGATGCATCGAGGTTTTGCAGACCTCTGCCTTACCGCTTGGCTACGCCGCCCTGACCGTCAGCATCGACTTCGTAAGGATGCCGCGACTATAACGGCGGGGCAAGCGGGAGTCAACGGCGCGACCCGGGCACGGCGGCGTGGGCGCCGGAACGAAAACGCCGGCCCCGAAGGGCCGGCGTCGAATGTTGGAGCGGGAAACGGGAGTCGAACCCGCGACTTCAACCTTGGCAAGGTTGCACTCTACCACTGAGTTATTCCCGCTCATTCGTCTCCGTGGATGGCGAAAAACTATACGAAGGGCTCCCCGACCCTGTCAAGCAGGAGTGGAGGGGGACGCACCGGAAGGGGTCGCCACGGGCTCCCGCCGGAAGGCGAAGTACCAGCCCGAGGCGAGGCCGGCCGGCAGCCGGTCGGCGAGGCTGCCGTTCCAGCGGATGAGGCGCGGGTTGTCTCGGAACAGCGTGTGGGCGATCGGGCCCGACCAGAGCGCGCTCCGCCCCTCGGCGACGCAGGCGAAGCCGAGCGACTCGAACAGGCGCAGCACCGCGCCGCGCGTGAAACGCTGGCAGTGCGGTGAGTTCTCGTTGAGGGTCGCGAGGCTCTCGGGCGCGTCCTCCGTCGCGGTCGCGGCGGACACGGCGGCGTGGCGTCCGGTGCGGCGCTGCACGGCGGCGCGCAGCCGGTGCCAGGCGGCCTCCAGCCGCCAGAACCCGGGCACCTTCCGGAGGAGCTCCCAGGCATGGCTGTCGATCTCGAACGCCCCGTAGCCGTTCGGGACGGTGAGGATCAGCAGGCCGTCCCGCTTCAGGCAGCGCGACAGCACGCCCACGAAGGCCGGCGGATCGGGGATGTGCTCGAGGACCTCGGAGGCGATCACGGCGTCGAAGCTGCCTTCCCAGGGCTGCTGCTCGATCCGTCCCGCCACGTACACCAGGTTGGCGAGCAGAGGATTGGCGTTCAACCGCACGGCCCGGCCGATCGAGACGGCGTCGATGTCGATGCCCGTGATGTGGTGGCCCTGGATCGCCAGGGGACGCGTGATCATGACGCCGGTGCCGCACCCGAAATCCAGGACGCGCAGCGGCGCGTCAGCGTCGGCCCGCAGCGGACCGCCCGGGTGCGCGGCCCGCAGTTCGTCGAGGCGCGCGGCGATGAACTCGAGGCGCTTGCGGTGGCCGTAGACGTTCTCGCGCCCGGGGAGGCGCCCGGCCCCGGTCTCCTCGAAGCGGCGAGGATCGGCATCGGCGGCGGCACTCTGTTCCCGCCGCGCCGCGAGGGCGTTCATCGCAGAGGCCGCCGGGCCAGGCAGCCGATCCGCTCGCCGAAATACACCAGCGGGAACAGGACGCTCTTGAGGAAGCCCGGCAGGAACGAGGGCATGGTCAGGAGCCCGTGCCATTCCGACGAGAAGCGGACGATCTCGAGCCCGCAGGCGCGCAGGTCGCGCTTCAGCTCACGCGGCGCGTACAGGTGGCAGTAGCCGTAGTCGCTGGAGCCGCGGCGGTTTCGCAGGTGCGCCGGCAGGAAAGTGCTGTACCGGTTCGGGACCGTCACCGCCACGTGTCCGCCCGGACGCACCACGCGGGCCATCTCGGCGAAGGCCTTCCGCCGCGCCTCGGCGCCGGGGATGTGCTCGATGGTCGAGTACGAGACCGCGAGATCGAACGTGGCATCGGCGAAGCTCAGCCGGGTGGCGTCCTCGACGCGGAAGACCAGCTTGCGGTACTGCTCGGGGGGCATCTCCCGGCACGCGATCGTCTCGGCCATGCCGATGACGTCGGGGTGCACGTCCACCGCCGTCCAGCGCCCGACGTGCCGCGCGAAGTGCATCTCGTCGATGGGCTCGAGGCACCCGACGTTGAGGACGCTCGTGCCCGTGAGATCGATCCCTTCGAGGAGATCCCAGTCCACCAGCGCCTTGGTGGCGATGTAGGTCGGGTTGTCGCGGAAGCCGCGCTCCAGCACCCGGGCGGCGGTGGAGGTATACGCCTGGTGGACGACGTCGCGCGTCCTGTCGAGATCGACCGCTTCGGTCCGGGAGGCCATGGGCGAGTGCAATATAGTGATCGCCCGCGGCCGCGTCCACCATGCCCCGAAGGCCGCGTCCCGACCGGGGTTCCGGCACTGCTCAGCCGCCCGTGCCGAAGGCGTCTTCGAGGTGGCGGAACAGCCAGGGCTCGCCGGGACGCGCGAGCACTTCGACGACGTCGAAGCGGCACGGGGGCTCCGGGTGGAACCCCTGGCGCAGCAGGAAGAAGCGCGCCGCCCGCTCCATGCGGGCCCGCTTCCGCCAGCCGACCGCCTCGGAGGGCCTTCCCCACGACAGGCTGGCGCGCGCCTTGACCTCGACGAACACCAGGACCTCTCCATGACGGACGATCAGGTCGATCTCTCCGGAGCGGGTGCGGAAGGAGCGCGCCAGCACCCTCATTCCACGCGCCTCGAGGAACCGCGCCGCGGCCTCTTCGGCGCCCTGGCCGAAGGCGCGGGCCGTGCGGTAGCGATCGCGCTCCTCGGAGACCGTCATACCGGGGTCGATGGCGTCCTCGGCCGTGCCGCCCGGGATCAGGACCCCTTCCGCTTCCAGCGGACCCCCTGCGGGGTGTCCTCGAGGAGGATGCCGCGCTCCACCAGCTCCTTCCGGATCGCATCGGCGCCGGCCCAGTCGCGCGCGGCGCGCGCCGCCTGCCGCTTCTCGATCAGGGCTTCCACCTCGGAGTCGAGGCAGCCCTCGGGGCCCAGCCGGATCCCGAACACCTGCTCGAAGACGCCGAGCGTCTCGCGCACCGCCGCCCCGTCGCCGGCACGGGCGGTGCCGGCGTCGAGGGCCGTGTTGGCGTCGCGCACCAGGTCGAACAGGGGCGCCAGCGCGGCCGCCGTGTTGAGGTCGTTGTCGAGCGCCTCGAGCATCTCCTCGCGCGCCCGAAAGGCGCGCTCCGAGAGGTCCGAGGTCCCCGCGTCGAGCGGCGTCCGGCCGAGACGATCGGCCAGGTCGTCCAGCCGGCACAGCGACGCCTCCGCCTGGCCGAGCCCTTCGAAGGTGAAGTTGAGCTGCTTGCGGTAGTGGGCCGACAGGAGCAGGTAGCGGATCGGCCGCGGCCGGTGGCCGCGGGCCATGAGGTCGCGCAGCGTGAAGAAGTTCCCCTTCGACTTGGACATCTTCTCGCCGTCCACGATGAGGTGCGCGGCGTGGAGCCAGGTGCGGACGAAGGGCTTGCCGGTCGCGGCCTCGCTCTGGGCGATCTCGTTCTCGTGGTGCGGGAAGATGTTGTCCACGCCGCCCGTGTGGATGTCGAAGGTCTCCCCGAGGTACTTGAGCGACATCGCGGAGCATTCCAGGTGCCACCCCGGACGGCCGGCGCCGAACGGCGACTCCCAGAACGGCTCCTCCCCCTTGCGCATCTTCCAGACGGCGAAGTCGCGGGGGTTGTCCTTGTCGTACTCGTCGGCGTCGATGCGCGCCTGCCCCGCCGCCGCCGAGTCCGGGTCGAGGCCCGACAGGCGCCCGTAGGTGGGGAAGGTGTCGATGCGGAAGTAGATCGACCCCTTGCTCTCGTACAGGTGCCCGCCGGCGCGCAGGCGCTCCATGAGCGCCGTCATCTCGGGGACGTGCTGCGTGGCCCGCGGGTACAGCGCGGCCCGCTGGATGCCGAGCGCGTCGAGGTCCTCGAAGAAGGCGTCGATGTAGGTCTTCGTGTGGTCGTCGAGCGCCCGGCCGTTCTTGAGCGCTCCGGCGATCGTCTTGTCGTCGACGTCCGTCAGGTTCATCACCTGGGTCACCTGGAAGCCGCGACATTCCAGGTGGCGGCGGAGCAGGTCCTCCCACAGGTAGGTGCGGAAGTTGCCGATGTGCGCGTAGTCGTAGACGGTCGGGCCGCAGGTGTACAGCCCGACCTCGCCCGCGCGCATCGGGCTGAACGGCTCGACCGCGCGCGTCAGCGTGTTGTGGAATCTGATGCCCAACGGTCCCCCGCACCGGCCGACAATCGAAGGCCCCGTCGCGCTTGAAGCGCGGCGGGGCCCGGGAACTCGTCCGTCGATTCCTGCGTCAGAACTCGAACTGGAACCCGATCGAATAACGCCGCCCGAAGCGCCGGTTCGCGTCGATCTGCAGCGCGCCGCCGCGGTTCGGGTTGTCGGGCTGATACGTCGTGATCGTCAGATCGTCCGTGTTGAGCAGGTTCGCCACGGCCAGGAACAGCTTGGAGTTGTAGCGCCCCATGACGAACGACTTGCTCGCCTGCAGGTCGATGTTCAGCTGCGGCTTGTTGCGCCGGCTGTTGCGGTCTTCGGGCTGGAAATACCACTTGCCGTCGATGGTGTTGGGGTTGTGGTCGGGGTCCGGGTCGAACTGCACGCGGCCGAACAGCGTCCGGAACGACGGGTACTGGAAGTTGTCCAGCGAGAACGCCGTCGTCTCGAGCGCGTACGGCAGGCCGGTCGCCCACTGCACGACGCCGCCGACGCTCCAGTCGCCCGGCAGGAACGTCGTTCCGTTGAACCGCACGATGTGGCGCTGGTCGAAGTTCAGGTAGCCGTATTCGTACGGCACCGCCGCCGGGTCGTCTCCGAGCGACGAGGTGAAGTCCTCGGCGTCGCCCTGGGCGCGGCTGTACGAATAGGAGGCGTCCATCTGCCACTTGCGGCTCAGGCGCTTGGTGATCTCCAGCTCGATGCCGCTGAACTTGGACGTGTTGTAGTTGCCGAGCCGGTAGATCTGGTTGAAGAAGAAGTTCTGGATGTACAGGTCCGGCAGCATGTCCCCCGCGGGGGTGCCCGACCCGCCGTCTCCGGGTCCGAAATTCAGCTGGCCGACCTGGTCGAGGGGCTTGCCGTCGAAGTAGCGGAGGGTGTGGTTGATGTCGCGATCCTGCAGACCCAGGCGCGCGTCGCGCCGGATGTAGCGCAGGCTGAGGGAGACTTCCGGCGCCAGCTCGCGCTCGAAGCCGACCGACCACTCGTCGGTGAAGGGGGTCTGCAGCCCGCGGTCGATCTGCGAGGTGCTCGGCGGCGCCTTCGAAAGCGGCGTGCCGTAGCCGTTGTTCGGCAGACCGGCGTCGCTGACGAAGTCCGTGTCCTTCTTGTAGTACCGCTGGATCGTGTCCGGGCCTTCCTCGCGGATGACCGAGTTCAGGAAGAGCTTGTCGTAGAAGCGGCCCCACGACGCGAAGACCTTGGTCTTCGAGTCCGCGAAGGGATCCCAGGAGACCGCCAGGCGCGGCGCCAGGTTGTTGTTGGTCAGGCGGAACGGCTCCTCGGTCTGGAACGTCGCTCCCAGCTCGCGCATCTTGTCGCGGTTGAGCGTGCCGTCGGGGTTCAGCGCCTCGGGGAACAGGGTCGCGAGGGAGGTGGCGGAGATCGAGGTGGACGTGTGGTGCTGCGTCAGGCGCGAGATCTTGGTCTTCAGCAGCCCCTGCTGGATGTCCTTGATCAGCTGGGGCTCCTGGTCCTTGCACCCGGGATCGTTCCCGAAGAACAACTGATCGTCGCAGATCCCATGGTTGTCCTGGCCATCGTTGTCACCGATGGTGGTGTCGTCCTTGCCCAGCTGCTGGCCGGTCAGCCCCCCCAGGCGGTCGAACAGGGCCCGCTGGGCGGACGGATCGAACTGCGAGTACCCGAACGAATCGGTACTCTCGCGGGTGAACCTCACACCGAGGTTGAGGGTCAGGTTCGGAACCGGCTTGAACGTGTCGTGGACGTAGAGGGCCCCCGTCAGCGACGTGGCGGTGTTCTGGACCTGATTCTCGGCCGGGAGGAGGACGCCGATGGTGGCGATGAACGCGCCGGTCGTCGGTGGCTTCAGGTTCGGCTCGGAGAGCGGGCGCAGGTTCGTCGTCTGGTCGTAGTGTTCCTTTTCGATGACGTACCCGGTCTTCAGCTCGTGCTGGCCGTGCCAGTCGGGGACGAACATCGTCAGGTCCTGGCGCAGCGTCTGCCGCCCGCGGTCCCCGGTGAAATCGGTGTTGAACGGACCGCTGACGCGCAGCGTCCGGAAGTCGAGCGTGTAGTCACGGTCGCTCGGCGTGGGCGCCGCCTCGTGGTACGGGTAGAAATTGCCTTTGGCGCCGGTCTCGTCCGGGATGCTCTGGTTGTTGTCGAGCGGGAACGGACGATCGTCGAGCTGGTTGTTGTGGTTGCGATCCTCGATGCCCGTGTCGAGACGGCCGTCGGCATCACGGTCCTCACCGATGTCCAGGACGCCGTTGCCGTTGTCGTCCTCGTTGAAACTGTCGAGGTGGTGATCGCAATCGAGGTCCTCGCGCAGGATCCCCTCGCAGGCCTTCGCGGGGGTCAGGCGGCCGTCGTGATCCAGGTCTTCGAGCGCGTCCAGCTGGCCGTTTTTCGGCCGGAAATCCTCGTAGACGTCGAACGCGCCGTCACGGTCCCAGTCCTCGCCGGCGTCACGCTCGGTGGCGTCGATGAAGCCGTTGTGGTTGCGGTCGTCGTAGAGCATGCCGTTGTGGTTCGAGTCCGCGTCCGTCGTCGGGACAAACTCGGGGTGCGTCACGAAATCCGCCACCGTCGTCTCGAGGAAGACGTTCGGGCTGAACACCGCCCGCTCGGTGAGGACCAGGTTGCGCCCGCCGCTGTACTGCGTGTACCCCGATTCGATGGCCGTGAACGAGTTCAGACCGAAGTTGTCGTCCTGCTGCGGGTCGATGGTGGCGGTGAAGACCAGCTTGTGGTTCGTGGACATGTCCCACGAGGCCTTGCCGAAGACGCGGAACTCGTCGTGCTCCTGGACGAACGCCTGGGTGACCGAGTTGATCGGCGTCTCGATCTGCCGGTACTCGGCGCTGACGAAGTACCAGGCCTTGTCCTTGACGATCGGCCCGCTGACGGTCAGCGCCGGGAGCAGGTCGTTGAACGTCAGGTCGCGCAGGCCGTGCTCGGTCAGGCCGCCGTGCAGGTGCGCGTCGTCGATGCCGGCCCCGTCGCCGTCGAGCACGCTGCCCCGGTAGTCGAAGCGGAAGCTGCCCTCGAAGTCGTTGCCGCCCGACTTGGTGGAGACGCGCACGAACCCGCCCTGGGCGCGGTCGAACTCCGCCGAGGCGCCGGAGGTGATGACCTCGACGTCCTGGATGGAGTTGATGTTGAGCTGCTGTCCCACCTGGCCCGTGACCGGGTCCACGGTGGAGACGCCGTCCACGAGCGTGTTGACGTCGGTGTCGCGGGCGCCGTGGATGTTCGGGTTCCCGTCGCCGTCCACGTCGGTCACGCCGGGCGCCAGCGTCAGGACGTCCTGGTAGTTGCGTCCGAGGATCGGCAGCGCGTCGATGAACTCGGAGGAGATGTTCGTGCTGGTGGTGGTGGACTCCGTGTCCACCACGTCGCTGGTGCCGGTGACCTTCACCGTCTCGGTCAGCTCCTTGCTGGGCCGGAGGGTGATCGGGACGACCAGCATCTTGTTCGCGGGCACTTCGATGTCGGACTGGGTGATCTTCCCCATCGTCGGAAACGCGATGGTGAGGCTGTACCCCTTGCCGGGAGGCAGGGGGGCGATGCGGAACTCGCCCTTGGCGTCGGTCGCGGCGCCGGTGTTGATGTTCAGATCCGGGTTGGACACGGACACGGTGGCGCCGACGATCGGCTGACCATCCTTGTCGAGCACGGTGCCCCTCAGGCCACCGGTGCTCTGAGCCATAGCCGGAACCGCGATCGTGAGTGCGAGAAGGGCGGTCAGGAGTGAAGAGGCAAAGCGTCTCATGACCATCAAAAAGACCTCCGGGCTGATCGATGGCGACGATCAGTCCCTGCTGGGCACCGGCCAGTTGGTCTCGCGCACGTTGTTGCGGTCACGCGGAGTCTAGAAAAACGAGCGATGCACTGTCAACAAGAAGTCGGATTCGACGAAAGCACGTCCGGTACGAAAGCGAAAGCGTGGTAATCATACTTTCAAGTCCAAGTGTGTCAAGGAGATGATCCCCCCCCTCCCACCCCCCTGCGGGCTCTATGCAGCGTAGGGGCCGGTCAGGCCCCCCGGTTCAGGAGAGGTCGATCTTCAACCTCTTGATCTTCTCGTTGAGGGTGGTGGCCTTCAGACCCAGCAGAACCGCCGCCCGGCGCTGGACACCCCCCGCCCGGCGCAGGCTCTCGCTGATGATTTCCCGCTCGAAGCGCTCCATCGTCTCGTAGAACGAGAAGGTTCCTTCCACGAGCAGGGACTGCACATCGGGGGGGCGCACCGGGGGGTTCTGCAGGCCCTCCGGGAGCAGATCGACCCCGATCTCCGTGCCGTTGGAGAGGACGACCGCCCTCTCGATGACGTTCTCCAGCTCGCGCACGTTCCCGCGCCAGGGGTGATCCATGAGCCGGGCCATGGCCTCGGGGGTCAGGCTGTGGATGGTTTTCCGATTCTCCTCGGTATATTTGGCGAGGAAATGATCCACCAGCGGCGGAATGTCCTCCCGGCGCTCCCGGAGGGCGGGGAGCTCGAGGGTGATGACGTTCAGGCGGTAATAGAGGTCCTCCCGGAACTCCCCCCGCCGCACCAGCTCCATCAGGTCGATGTTGGTGGCGGCGATGATCCGCACGTCCACCTGGACGCTCTGCACCGCGCCGAGGGGCAGGAACTCCTTCTCCTGGATGACGCGCAGGAGCTTCGCCTGCACCTCCGGCCGGATGCTGCTGATCTCGTCGAAGAAGATGGACCCGCCGTTCGCCACCTCGAACAGGCCCTTCTTGGCCGCCACCGCCCCGGTGAACGCCCCCTTCACGTGACCGAAGAGATTGCTCTCCAGGAGGTCGGCCGGCATGCTGCCCGAGTTGACCACCACGAACGATTCGGCCGGGCGCCCGGACCTGAGATGGATGGCGTGGGCGACCAGCTCCTTGCCCGTGCCGCTCTCCCCCTGGATCAGGACCGTGGACCGGCTCGGCGCCACCTGCTCGATCAGCGCATAGAGACCCTGCATGGCGCGGCTCTTCCCGACCAGCCCCCAGGACCCGGTCCTTCCCTGGAGCGCCCGGCGCAGCGTGCGGTTCTCGAGGGCGAGGCGGCGGTGGCGCAGGCCGTGGCGCACCGCCCGCAGCACCTCCTCGTTGCGGAACGGCTTGGTGAGGTAGTCGTGCGCGCCGATGCGCATCGCCTGCACCGCCGTCTCCACCGATCCGAAGGCGGTGAGCATGAGAATCACCTGGTCGGGATCGCGCTGGCGGATGTGGGGCAGCGCTTCGAGCCCGCTCATGCCAGGGAGCATCAGGTCGAGGATCACCAGGTCGAAGTCCCGTTCCTCGAGCGCCGCCAGCCCCTGCTCCGCGTCCGGGACGACCGTGAGCTGGTGCCCCTCCGGCAGCAGGATGGCGCCCAGGACCTCCTGGATGATCGGTTCGTCGTCGATGAGAAGGATGCGGCCGGCCTCGCGGGGGGCCGTTTGCTCCCCCGCCGAGGCCTCGGCGAATCCCGGTTCGACGCTCCCTTCGCTCATGCCGTGACCCTCCTGGCGCCGGCGTCGATCGCCGGCAGGCTGATGACGAACCGGGAACCTTCGCCGGGAGCGCTCTCCGCGGTGAGGGTCCCGGCATGTTCCTTGACGATGCCGTAGGAGACCGAGAGCCCGAGACCGGTGCCGCGGCCCCGGGGCTTGGTGGTGAAGAACGGATCATAGATGCGATCGAGATGTTCCGGTGCGATGCCGACGCCCGTGTCCGCGACCTGCACGCGCACCCGCCCCGCCGCGCTCATCGCCTGCACGTCGATGGTGCCCCCGTCCGGCGTGGCGTCCGCCGCGTTGAGGAGCAGGTTCATCAACACCTGCTGCAGCCGGCCGCGGTTCCCCGAGACGAACGGCAAGTCCGCGGCGATCTCCGGCTTGAGATTGATGCGCCGCTCCTTGAGGTGCGTCTCGAACAGGCTGATGGTCTCGCGCGCCATGTCGCCGACGTCCACCGGCTGGTAATCGCCGTCCGCCTGGCGGGCGAAGTTGAGCAGGCTCGAGGCGATGCCCGAGGCGCGCTCGGTCTGCGCCTGGATCTTCCTCAAGAGGGGCGTCGCCGGGTCCGCGGCGTCCCGTCCCTGGAGGAGCAGCTGCGTGTAGGACGAGATCCCCGTCAGGGGCGTGTTGACCTCGTGCGCGACTCCGGACGCCAGGAGACCGATGGAGGCGAGGTGCTCGCGGGCTCTGAGATCTTCCTCGCGGCGCACCTGGTCGGTGACGTCGTCGAGCGTGAGCACCGTGCCGAGCAGCAGCCCGCGCCCGTCGCGCAGCGGCGAGCGGGTCAGGTTGACCGTGGCCAGCCGGCCGTCGGCCGATCGCCACGGTGTGCGGTCGAGCCGCGCCCCCTCCTCGCCGCATTCCGGGATGGCGCGCACGACCCGCGCCGGCAGCACCTCGTCCAGCCGTCGCCCGAGCAGGCCCGGGCGCGGTGCGCCCGAGAGCGCCTCGAAGGCGCGGTTGAGCCCGGCGACGCGCCCCCGGGGATCCACCACCAGGATGGCGACCCGGCTCGATTCGAGGATGCTCTCATTGAACTCCTTCAGCGCCTCGACCTCGGACACCTTCTCGGCGAGGGCGCCGTACAGGCGCGCCCCGGCGATCGCCACGGCGGCGTGCCCGCCGAAGGACACGAGCAGCTGCAGGTCCTCGCTGGTGAATCCGCCGTCCTGGGGCGCGGGCACACCGACGAACGCCAGGATCTCGCCCTCCACCAGGAGCGGGATGAGGAACTCGACACCCTGCTCTTCGAGCAGGCGCGCGCCGCTCGGCAGGTCGAGCGCACCGGGATGGTCCCGCAGCGACAGCCAGTCCACTCCGGCCAGCAGGCCCAGCAGCGGGTCATCGGCGCCGAGCTCGCCGGCGGCGTCGCTGGAGAAGCGGCGATCGTTCCACGCGCGCACGAAGACGTGGACCGTCGCGACGTTGAACGTGCGCTCGATCCGGCCGGCGATGCGGCGGACGAGCGTCGGGAGGCTCAGCTCGCGGTTGAGCGCCTCGCCGAACTCCACGAGCGTGCGGCGGAAGTCGTGCCGTTCGCGATAGAAGAACTGATCGACGCCCGCCTTCAGCCGCCGGTGCAGCCGCGGGTAGAAGATGGCCATCAGCAGCGTGGCGCCGACGAGAGCGGCGTCGAAGCCGGGACGCGAGGCGCCCCCCGCCATCCGATCCATGACGACGTAGCAGGCGGCGTAGAGCGCGGCGGCGGACAGCAGCAGGCCGATGGCGACCGTGCCGCGCTTCAGGAAGAGGTCGAGATCCAGCAGCCGGTAGTGCACGATGGCGGCGGCGAACGACAGCGGCACGAGCGCCATCGGCAGCACCGAGAGCTGGCTCCAGTGCCCGATGCGGACCCCGAGCGACAGCGGCGCCAGGTACAGCAGGGCCGGCGGCAGGAACCCGCACACGCTTCCCCACGCCATCCACTTGAGCTGCCAGCGGGTCTGCAGCTTCTCGGCGGCGAGGTACGAGCGCACCGCCATGACGATGCCGGCGATGAGGTACGCCGCGACGTAGAGCTGCTCCAGGCGCTCCTTGAAGCGGATGGCAGCCACCGGGTCGTCGAAGCGGTAGGCGCCCCCGAAGGCGATGAGGACGAGATTGAACAGCAGGAGGACCGCCGGCGGCGCGTAGAGCAGGGCCCGCTTCAGCCTGCGGCCGGCGGCGCCGCGATCGTCGTCCGTCAGCGCCAGGTTGATGTGCACGAACAGGGCCGGCGCGAGCAGGAGACCCGCCAGGTCGCCCCAGTAGGTGGCGAGGTCCAGGAGCCCGCCGCGCCCGGTCGGCTTGTGGATGAGGTACAGGAACATCGCCTGGCAGTGCAGCGCGAACGGCACTGCGGCGCGCGCCCGCGTCGCCCGCAGCCACACGAGCAGCCCGACCGAGAGGAACGTCAGCGCGACGATCGCGAGGTAGTAGTCCACTGCGTCGCCGCCGCCGACCCACAGCGGCCGCACCGGGCACTCGACGGTTTCGCCGTTGCGATCGATCCGGAACAGGAGCGTCCCATCGCGCGCCACGGCGTCCACGGCGCGCTCCGCGTCCACCGCCATGCGCGCGGTCGCGTCGTCGATCTCCAGCAGGCGATCGCCGGGGCGCAGCCCGCCGCGCCATCCCGGCTCGCGCGGCACCACCCAGTCGGCGACCGCGCCGCGCGGCGTGTCGATCCACTCGACCCCGATCTCGGGCTCGAGCCGGGTCAGCCGCGAGGTGAAGGAGTGCGCGCCCCAGGCGAGCAGGAGCAGCGTGACGGCAACGGCGAAGGTGCGGCGCAGGCGCACGGTCGGACCCGGCTTAGAAGGTGAAGCCGACGCCTCCGGTCAGGAGGGTCGCCGGTCCGGCGAGGACGTCAGGCGCGAAGACCCCCGAGCCCCGAAGCACCACAATACAAGAGGATGCGAGCAGCGGGCGGGAATGGCTCCGGTCTCGCTCCCGAGTTGGCCACTTCATTCCGGCCCTCCGTCCAAAATCCTGAATGGAACGACCGAAGAGTGCGCGCGAGCGGTGCCAGGAAAAGCGGCTTACTCTAATCGAAGCAAGAATTTGAGTCAATCACGGCGGGGTCCGGACGGGGGCAGGAACGGCTCCAGAGGACACCCCCGGCAATCCGGAATTCCAGATCGGCACCGCTCCTTGGCCAGGCGGACGATGAGGGCGTGGAATTCGTTGTACAGGTCCACCTCGGCCGGCAACGCCTCCTCGAACCTCCGCCTCAGGTCTTCATAGCCCTCGTCGCGTCCGAGGTGCCCGTGCCGGTGGAGCAGCCGCCGGGTGTAGGCGTCGATGACGAAGACCGGGCGGTTCGCCGCATACAAGAGGATGGAGTCGGCGGTCTCCGGACCGACTCCCGGCAGGTCGAGCAGCTCGCGCCGCACCACCTCGAGCGGCCGGCCGAAGAGGTGGTCGAGGCTGCCGCCGTGCCGCTCCTCCAGCAGGCGGACGAAGACGAGCAACCGCTCCGCCTTCTGGTTGTAATAGCCCGACGGGCGGATGAGGTTTGCGACCACCCCGGCCCCGGCCCGCCGCATGCGCCCCGGGTGGAGGAGGCGCGCCTTTCTCAGGTTGCGGAGCGCCCGGGCAACATTCGACCAGGCGATGTTCTGGGTGAGGTAGGCGCCGACGATCACCTCGAACCGGCTGCGACCCGGCCACCAGCCCTGCGGCCCGTAGGCGCGGAACAAGGCCTCGTACCAGCGGCGGAAGGAGACGTCGCCGGTGCGCGGGGCCGCCCGGCGCGGCCGCGCGCGCGACGGCGCGCGCCTGCCGGTCAGAAGCGGGTCCGGACCTGGATGAGGTAGTGCAGATCGCTCCATCCGTCCTGGACTCCACCCGGCACGACGATCTCGAAGGTCCGCGCCTCGAGCGGCCGGAGCAGGAACGTCTCGCTCCGGTCGATCGGGTGCGGGACGGCGGGGTCCCCGCCTCCGACGGTGGACACGTCCCCGTTGACGCGCACCTCGAGCTGCAGCTTGCCGGCGACCACGACCACCGGAGCGATCGCGAGATCCAGGCGCTCGCGGCGGAAGCGCGCCTCGTCGCCGTCGGCCGGCAGGGTCGTGTGGTCGCTGACGGTCACGGCCACCTCGCGCCCGAGCATCGCCACCAGCTGCTGGTCGCCGAGGATCGAGGCCGACTCCCCTTCGACGCGCCGCTCCACCTCGAGATCGATCGAGACGAGATCGACCTGGTCGTCCCCCTCGTGGCGCGCCGTATCGCAGCGCACCCGGAGCGCCACCTTGCCGCCGGTCTTCGGAGAGACGTACGCGTCCACCAGCCGCTCTTCGCCGGCCTTGAGCGCGAGCGACGACGAGACGCTGCCCAGCGACCGGCCGCGGCCATGGTCCGAGGCGGCCGCGGCGGAGGCGGCGCGCGTCTCGATGGAGAGGGCCAGGAGGCAGGCGGGACCGCCCAGCTCCTGCACCTGCGGGACGAGCCGCGCCTCGACCTCGATCGCCTCGCGCGTGCGGCGCGCGTCCTTCGCCTGCAGCTCGATGGATTTCTTCAGCACGCCCGGCGCGCCGGGGATGAGATCGGCCTGGTCGGATCCCGCGCTCCACGTGCCGCGCCGATCGATCACCACGGTGTCGACGAGGACGCGCACCGCCGCGCCGTCCGATTCGGTCGACGGAGCGGCGATGGTCGGGTCCGCCGCGGCGCGGGGCGGGTGCGCGGCGGATGCGGCGAGGAGCCACACGGCCCAAAGCGGCGAAATCAACGGCACGATCAACGCATCCGGCGCTCCGCGCCGAGACTATCACAGCGCTCGATCGTGTATCCTCGGGACGTGGCCATCTCCCTCGATGAAGTGCGCCGGATCGCGCGTCTCGCTCACCTCGCCTTCTCTCCGGAAGAACAGGAGCGCTTCACCCGGCAGTTGAGCGCGATTCTCGATCACGTCCGCAGTCTCGACCGGCTCGACACATCGGCGGTCGAGCCGACGGCGCACGCCGGTTCCGGCATGGCGCTGCGCGACGACGCGATCCTGCCGCCGCTCGACAACGAGGCGGCCCTCGCCAACGCTCCCGAGGCGGAGCGCGGGCTGTTCAAGGTGCCGCGGGTGCTCGGATGAGCGGCGCGGGCGCTTCGCGCCCCGGCGGAGACGAGGCGATCCGCGCGGGCGCGGTGGCGCTGCGGGAGCGCATCGCCGCGGGCGAAATCACCGCCGGCGCCGCCGTGGACGCGTGCCTCGACCGGATCGGCGCGGTGGACGGATCGATCGGCGCCTTCGTCACGGTGGACGCGGACGGCGCGCGCGCGGCGGCCGCGCGCATCGACGCCGACCGCAAGGCCGGTCGTCCGCTCGGGCCGCTCGCCGGCGTGCCGGTCGCGCTCAAGGACATCCTCGCCACGGCCGGGCTCCCGACACGCTGCGGCTCGCGCATCCTCGAGCCGTTCGTCCCGCCGTTCGACGCGACGCTGGTGGCGCGGCTGCGCCGGGCCGGCGCGATCGTCCTCGGCAAGACCAACATGGACGAATTCGCCATGGGCTCGTCCACCGAGAACTCCGCCTACCAGGTCACCCGCAATCCGTGGGACCCGGAGCGCGTGCCCGGCGGATCGAGCGGCGGCTCCGCGGCGGCGGTGGCGGCCGACGAGGCGTCCGTCTCCATCGGAACGGATACGGGCGGATCCATCCGCCAGCCGGCCGCCCTGTGCGGCGTCGTCGGCATGAAGCCGACCTACGGCCGCGTGTCGCGCTTCGGCCTCGTGGCGTTCGCCTCGTCCCTCGACCAGGCGGGGCCCTTCGCGAACTCCGTCGCCGACTGCGCCGCGGTGCTGCAGGCCATCGCCGGCCACGATCCGAGCGACTCCACGAGCGCCGCGGAACCGGTTCCCGATTACGCCGCGGCGCTCGGGCAGGGGATCCGCGGCCTGAGGATCGGCGTGCCGCGCGAGTACTTTCCCGACGGGCTCGACGCGGAGGTCGCCGCGTCGGTGCGCGCCGGCATCGAGCTCGCGAAGGGGCTCGGCGCCTCGGTGCGCGAGGTCTCGCTGCCGCACACCGAGTACGCCATCCCGACCTACTACATCCTCGCCACGGCGGAGGCGTCGAGCAATCTCGCACGCTTCGACGGCGTGCGCTACGGCCGCCGCGCCGCCGGGACGAAGGACCTGGCCTCTCTCTACCAGGCGACCCGCGGCGAAGGCTTCGGCCCCGAGGTGAAGCGCCGCATCATGCTCGGCACCTACGTCCTGTCCTCGGGCTATTACGACGCCTACTATCTCAAGGGCCAGAGGGTGCGCACGCTCATCCGCCGCGACTTCGACGCGGCCTTCGGCCAGGTCGATGCGCTGCTGACGCCGACGAGCCCGACCACCGCGTTCCGGATCGGAGAGAAGGTGGACGACCCCCTGGCGATGTATCTCTCCGACATCTTCACCGTCACCGTCAACCTGGCGGGGCTCCCGGGCCTGTCGCTCCCGTGCGGCATCAGCCGCGCCGGCCTGCCGATCGGGCTGCAGATCGTCGGCGGGCGTTTCGCCGAGGCCACGGTGCTGCGGCTCGCCGCGGCGCTCGAAGCGGAGATCGGCTTCCGCGCGCGCCGCCCGCGGCTGCCGCGGACTCCTTCGTCGAGGCCTTGAACCGGCTCCACTCCGGAACCCGCCCGGGCCCGCGCGGCATGGTCCTGCTGGCACGCGGCGTCGTCCTGCTGGCGTGCGCGCTGGCGCTGCCGTCGCCCGGGATCGCCTCGCACGGAAGCGATCCGGGCGGCAGCCAGTCGCACCCGAAACCGGCGGTGCGCCTCGACGGCAAGACCGCGCCGGTGGCGAGACCCGCGGGCGAGACCGTGGTCGCCATCGAAGGAGACATCCGCGCCGTCGTCTCCGCGGGAGACCTGTTCCTCGACGTGGCCATTCCCAAAGAAGGAGTGACCGACGCCTGGCTGGCCCGCTTCGTTCCCACCGGCTCGGCGCGCCGCGCGGAGCGGGCCGCCCGCGGCGGCACCTGGCCGGCCCCGGGAAAGCGGCTGCGGCTGCGCTATCCGGTCGTGGACGAAGCGTGGCGCGTGAAGATCGTGCGCACCCTCTTCCCCGGGGCGGCGCCGGGCCCTGCCGGCTGGGTGCACCCGATCGACGCGGGCAAGGTTCCACCCTCGCTCCAGACCCTGCCCCGGCTGGCTCTCTGGTACACCGGTTCGGAGCGCAATGCCCCGGCGCTCGCCGAAGCGAATCCGCAAGCGGCCACCGTCACGCACGCCGGGGACGCGATCGCCGTTCCGCGCGCGCTCCTGCTGCCGGCCTTCGCGGCGCTGCTGCCGCCGGCGGCGGCGGTGGCCGGCAAGAGCTCCTCTTCGCCGGAGAAGACCGTCGCCGCGGCCGGCCCGTCGCCCGCCGGCTCGTCTCCGACCGAGGCGGCCACGGGCGACACGACGCTCGCGTCGCTCGCTCCGGTCGAGCCGGGCCATGAGCCCGACGCGAGCGGCGAGCCCCCCGAGCCCGAGGACGACTTCACCGAGGCTCCCGCCACCCCCGAAGAGGAGGAGCCCGCTCCTCCCGTTGGAGGCGAGGCCACTGTCCCCGCCCCGCCGCCGGCGCGTCGCCCGGTCGCCGAAGGCGCCAACGAGCTGTCCTACGGCCGGGACGCGCAGGGCCCGTACGCGGTCTACCGGCTGAAGAAGGGCGAGGCGCTCTACTCGGCGGTCGTCGTGCGCTTCACCGGACGCGTGGACGTGCAGGAGGTCAACGACCTGACCGCGCGCGTCGCCGAGCGCAGCGGCATCAAGGACGTCACCCGGATGCCGGTCGGCTCGCGCGTCCGCATCCCGCTCGACCTGCTGCTCACCGAGTACCTGCCGCGCGAGGACCCGCGGCGCCAGGAGTGGGAGCGCCACCAGGCGGAGGTCGAGCGCTACACCAACCCGGCCCCGCGCACCCGCAACCTCGAGGGCGTGGCGGTCATCCTCGACGCGGGGCACGGCGGCCGCGACATCGGCGCGTCGCACAACGGCGTCTGGGAGCACGACTACGTCTACGACGTCCTCTGCCGGGTCAAGGCGCTGCTCGAGAAGAACACGCGCGCCAGGGTCATCCCGACCATCCGCGATCGCCGCGACGGCTACAAGGTGCAGGAGGCCTCGCGCCTGAAGCGGAACCGGTCCGAGGTGCTGCTGACCGATCCGCCGTTCCCTCTCTCCGGAACCGTGCCGAGCGTCAACCTGCGCTGGTACCTCTCGAACTCGTGGTACCGCAAGCTCGTGCGCGAAGGGACCGATCCCTCGAAGGTGGTCTTCACCTCGTTCCACGCCGACGCGCGGCACCCGTCCATGGCCGGCGCGATGGTCTACGTCCCCGGGGCGGAATACCGCGCCGGACGCTACGGCAGCCGGCGGGAGGTCTACGCGCGGTATCGCGAGGCGCGCGAGGTGCCGTACATCTCGTTCACGCGCACCGAGCGCGAGCGATCCGAGGGTCTGTCACGGCAGTTCGCCGACGACCTGATCGGAGCGTTCGGCGACGGCGGCGTGCGCGTCCATCCCTATGAGCCGGTGCGCGAGCGCATCATCCGGCGCGGCCGGGCGTGGGTCCCGGCGGTTCTGCGCTGCAACGCCGTGCCGGTCGAGGTCCTGATCGAGATCAGCAACCTGAGCAACCCGCAGGACAGCCAGTCGCTCGCCGACCCGGCCTACCGGCAGAAGGTGGCGGAAGCCTACGTCGAGGCGCTCGGGCGCTACTTCGACGGAACGGGATCCACGACGGCCTCGCGCTACGGCGCGACGAACCTCGACTCGACGTCGAGATAGACCGCCTGCGGCTCCGGCTCGGGCCGGCCCGGCCGCCGCCGCATCGCCGGCTCGAAGACGAGTCCCTTCGCCGCGTCGGCCGATGCCCGATCGAGTCCCGCATCGCCGCACGACTCCTGGACCGCCGCATCAGAGACGGCTCCGTCCGCGCCCACGGTCAGCCGCAGCCGCGTCGGCCTGGCGGGCGCTTTGGCTCCGGCCGGGAGCAGGACCCGCACGGCCGGACGCGGCGGCGCGATGGTGGTCGCGGCCGCATCCTTTCCGGCCGCGGCCGCGTCCTTCCCGGTGCCGTCGGCCGCCATCGTCCCGGCGAGATCGATCGGCGCGCCCCCGCCGGTCGGCGCCGCGGGGTTCGTGCCGTCCGCGCGGATCTCGAAGCGGATCTTCTGCGGCTTCCCGTCGTAGGTCGGCGGCTCGAAGATCCAGGTCCCGGGCATCGACTGCAGGCGCAGCGCGTCCTTCGTCGCCGGGTCGACGAGGCGCGCGTCGATCACGTGGCCGTCCTCGCCGACCGAGATGTCGAGCCGCGCGGACGCCGCGTCCCCTTCCGCCTTCATCCCGGTCGTCTTCAGCACCGGGGCGGGGAACAGCCGGTTCTTCGGATCCCACGGGCGCGGCTTGCCGGGTCCGGTCAGCACCTCGCCGGAGGGGAACACGCCCTCCTCGCGCGACGCGAATCCCTCCCGCACCTGGCGCTTCTCCAGGCGGACCGTGACCGGCACGCGATCCAGCGGGTTGTCGTTGAGGTCGCGCGGCACCGAGGCGATGCGGCGCGCCACCTCCATCCCCTCGACCACCTCCGCGAAGATCGTGTAGCGGCCGTCCAGCCGGGGGAGATTCTCGAGCGCGATGAAGAACTGGCACGAGCCGCTGTCCGGGTCGGCGTCGCGCGCCATGCCGATGCTCCCCGGCCGGTAGTGCAGGCGGGTGGAGAACTCCGCCTTCAGGCGGCGATCGGCCTCGCCGTCGCCGTCATCCGAACGATCGGCGTTCTTCGAGTTGGGGTCGCCGCCCTGGATGACGAAGTGCGGGATGACGCGGTGGAAGGTGGTGCCGTCGTAGAAGCCGCGGGCGATGAGGCTCTTGACGTAGGCGACGTGCTCCGGCGCCTCCTTCGGCAGGAACCGCCAGACGATCTCGCCCTGGGGCGCGCGCAGGACCGCGACTTCCTCGGTCCCCGCGGCGGCCGTCGCCGGTGCGAGCAGGACGATGGCGGCCAGCCATCCGGCGGCCGGGAGACTTCGTCGAGCGGCAGGATGGCTGCGCATGCCGCCGACTCTGGTCGAACCGGGCGCGGCCGTCAAGACCAGACCGGCCGCGCCCCGTGCCCGGAAACAAGTCCCGACGAACGCGTTTTCAGAGCACCACGACGCAGACGAAGATCATGCCGAGCAACAGCACCGTGCGAGTGTCCATGTGCCTTCCTCCCCGTTGCTTGAAACAGTTCCTTCCAACTCATTCACGACGGCGGCCGCGGGCATCCGGCCCATGGCGGCCGCAATCTCAGGCCGGCATCGGCGCAGCTCCGGTCGCCGGAGTCGGCGGCGGCACTCCGGCCCGGCGCGCCTGGCGCGCCGTCCAGATGGTCATGACGATGGCGCCGAACCCGGTGAACACGACCATGAACAGCGCCAGCTTGCCGAGGACCGGGATGGCGAACACCACGTACAGGACCGGGATGCCGAGAGCCACCGCTCCGAACGGACCGGCGGTCTTCCCGAGGCGCTGCAGCAGCCACTCGCCGACGAACACTCCGACCGGCACCTGCGCCAGGTACAGGAGCATGAAGTACGCGATGTAGCCGAGCACCACCGCCGGGATGGTGATGATCAGGATGCAGGCGATCGCCAGGGCCACCGGGATGACGATGGCGCTGATGAAGCCGACGCCTGCGCTCCGCAGGCCGTCGCTGCGCACCGCGGCGACGACGTCGGGGGCGCTGCGGCGGAACATCGCCAGCGACACCAGCCCGGCCAAAAGCGCCGTCGCCGTGAAGAAGAACCACTTGATGAAGCCGTGGCTCGACACCTTCGGCTGCGAGCGGCCCGGCGTGTAGACCACGGGACCCTCCACGATGTGCTGGAGGTCCTCGTCGATCTTGTTGCGCGAGGTGTAGGTCAGCCCGCCGTCCACCCTGGCCTTGGGGTCCACCTCGATGACGTCGCCCTTCAGCTCGGCGCTGCCGCCCACCTTGCCCAGCAGGTGCACTTCCCCGCCGGTGGCGGTGAAATCGCCGTCCACGGTGCCATCCATCTGGACGCGCGCGCCCTTGGCGTCGAGGTCGCCGGTGATGCGGGCGCCCTTGTCCACGACGATCGACTCGCCGACCGCCACGAGATCGCCGTCGATGACCCCGGTCAGGTGGACGCTCTGCGCCATGGCGCGCACCGAGTCGCCCATCTTGCCGCTCAGGTCCACCGACTGCGTGAAGGCGTTGATGTCGCCGGTGACGGTCCCGCCCTTGGCCACCTCGAGCTCGCGCCCGAAGACGATCAGGTCGCCGTCCTGCTTGCCGCGGATCACCACCGCGTCCTTGAACAGGTACAGGTCCCCCTGGTTCGTCGACCCCTCTTCCAGGATGTAGCGGGGGTTGCTCTTGTCCCCGCCCGACTTCCTGGGCCGCGGAGGCAGGGGGATGTCCGAGTCAGGCGGCTCGGGAGGCTCCGAGGGCTCCGCAACCGACGGCGGCGCCGGCGCCGGCGGCGGCTGCGTCGCCGGTGTCTTCGGCGCCTTGTGGGTCGTGGCCGCCTGTGCCTCGGCCGCCAGAACCGTGGTCCCGAACAGGAGCGCCAGCGCCAGAAGCACTCCCGTCCCCCTTGCGATGAAACGTCCCGCCGTCCACATCGTCCTCACGGGGTTCATGGGACTCTCCTCTCTCTCTCGCGGAATGGAATACGCCATGGAAAAGGCCGGATCCAGCCCTTTCGGGCCGGCGGTCGGAACCGGTCCCCAGCGGTCGTTCCGGGGGGTTGAACGGCGCCAGGATCGGGCTCCCGGAAGGGCTTCCGGGGCGGTTTCGATCCTGGAACGCGGTTACCAGGGGAGGAGATCCCGCAGCAGGCGGGCCTGCCGGCGGGACAGAGGCAGGGCGGTCCCGGCGGCGTCCTTCATGATGACGCGCGCGGTGCCGCCCTCCTCGGGCTGGATCTCGGCGATGCGGGAGACGTTCACCAGGTACGACCGGTGGATGCGGAAGAAGATCGGCCGCAGCAGCTCCTCGAGATCGTTGAGCGGGCGCTCGACCAGGAGCCGTGCCTCGTCGGTGCGCGCGAAGACGATGGTCTCCTCCGCCTCGAACCAGAGGATCTCGCCCGGATCGAGCAGGACGATCTTGTTGGCGCGCCGGACCGGGATGCGCAGGGGCGCCGCGGCCGCGGGAGCCGCCGGGGGCGCGGCCGGGGCGCGTCGGATCTCCTCGATGAGCTTCAAAAGGTCGGCCGGGGCCGGCGCGCCGCTCCCTGCGGCGATGGCCCGCCGCGCGCGCTCGAGGGCGGCGGCGAAGCGCTCGCGGCTGAACGGCTTCAGCAGATAGTCGAGGGAGTTCACCTCGAACGCGGGGACGGCGTAGCGGTCGTAGGCGGTCGTGAAGATCACCCGCGGCGCGTGCCGGACCCGCTTCAGCACCTCGAAGCCGTCCCCCTCGGGCATCTCCACGTCGAGGAAGCACAGGTCGGGGCGCTCGCGGTCGATGAGCGCGGCGGCGCCGGCGGCGTCCCCCGCCTCGCCGACGACTTCGCAATCGGGGTGCTCCGCGAGCATCCGCCGCAGCCGGTCGCGCGCCGGCTTCTCGTCCTCGACGATGACGATGCGCATTCTCCTAGCCTCGCTCCGGGGCGGCGGCCGGCAGGCCGGTCGCGCCGATCCCGGCCGCGGCGGGGGCCGTGGCCTCCGCCGCCTGCGCCGCGGGCGCCGGGATGCGGATGGTCGCGACCGCGCCCTGTCCTTCGGCTCCCGGCTGCAGGGTCAGCCGCCCGCGCTCGCCGTAGAGCGTCGCGAGGCGCTGGCGCACGTTGTCGAGGCCGTGGCCGGGCCGGATGGGGTCGCCGTGCGGCGGCAGGCCGCGGCCGTCATCGGACACCTCGACCACCAGCTCGTCCGACTCGACACGCGCCGCGATGCGCACCGTCCCGCCGCGCCGCAGCGTCGCCACGCCGTGCCCGACGGCGTTCTCGACCAGCGGCTGCAGCAGAAGCCCCGCCACGGGGATCTGGAGCGCCGCCGGAGTCACGTCCGACACCACGCGCAGGCGCTCGCCGAAGCGCGCCTGCTCGATGGTCAGGTAGCGGCGCACGAACTCCAGCTCCTCCTCGAGCCGCACCGGCCGCGATTCGGCGGCGCGGAAGGTGTACCGGAACAGCTCCGCGAGGGTCGTCACGATGTCGCCGGCGCGCCGCGGGTCCTCCTCCACGAGCGACGAGATGGTGTTGAGCGTGTTGAAGAAGAAGTGCGGGTTGATGCGGGCCTGCAGGGCGGCCAGCTCGGCGAGCGCCGCCTGCTCACGCAGGCGCGCCTCGCGCAGGCGCACCTCCTCGACTTCCCGCAGCGACTCCGCCAGGCGCCAGCGCAGCGCCTCGTAGACGTGCACGACGCTGCCGACCGCGAGCGCCAGGACCGCGTTGATGGCGCCGACCGTCAGCGCCTGCCGCAGATCGCGCAGCACGAACAGGGGGAAGAGGTAGAAGGCGAAGGCGGTGCCGGCGACGGCGCCCGAGAACAGGGCCAGCCCCACGAGCAGCGCCCGCAGCACCGGCCCGACCTCCCGCAGCCGCGGCGGCAGGAGCGTCGAGGTCAGGAAGACGGTGAAGCCGACGACGTTGCCGAACAGGATGCCGATGACCAGAACCGTCGGCTCGAACACCCCGCGGCCGAGCAGGTTCACCGCCAGGCCGACCGCCGCCCCCGCCACCGAGTTCCCCAGCGCCCACAGGAGCACCTGGAAGCCGAAGGGCGCGCTGCGCGGGATCATCGAGGCCGCTCCTCTCATCCGACCCGCGCCAGGACGAGCGTGGCGTCGTCGTGCGCGTGCCCGCCGCTCCACTGCTCCAGCTCGGCCATGATCTTCAGGACGAGATCATCGAGGTCGGCGTTGCGATGGCGCGTCAGCAGCTCGATGAAGCGTTCCTCGCCGAACTCGACGCCGTCGAGCCCCTGCGCCTCGACGATGCCGTCGGTGTAGAGCGCCAGCAGGTCCCCGGTTTCGAGCGTGCGCTGCGCCTGGCCGTAGCGCGCCTCCTCGAACAGGCCGAGGGGGATCCCGTCGGCGCCGAGGTGCGCCACCGTTCCGTCCCGCCCGACGAGCAGCGGCGGGAAGTGTCCCGCGTTGCTGTAGGACAGGACCCGCCGGTCGGCGTCGTACAGCGCGAAGAAGAGGGTGGCGTACCGGGCCGTCGTCGTCGAGCGGTACAGCATGCCGTTGAGCAGGCGGTTCACCTCTCCCGGCTCGACCGCGGGGCCGGCCAGGCTGCGGACCGATCCCTGCAGCCCGGCCATCAGGAGCGCCGCCGGGATCCCCTTGCCGGCCACGTCGGCGATGACGATGCCGAGGCGGTGCTCGGAAAACTGCAGATAGTCGTAGTAGTCCCCTCCGACCCCGATGGCGGGGCGGCAGGCGCCGGCGATCTTCAACCCCGGGACGATCGGGCAGGCGCGCGGCAGAAGCTCCCGCTGCACCTCGCGGGCGATCTCGATCTCCCGCTCCATCGCCTCCTTCGAGCGCAGCGCCTCGAACTGCGCCTGGATCTGCTCGCGCATCGAGTCGTAGGTGCGCAGCGCGATGCCGACGATCACCCCGAGCACCGCGTTGACCACGACGATCATGGCGACGGTGCGGAAGTGCGCCAGCGCGAAGTACGGCTGCGTCGTGGTGACCACGATCGACCCGAAGACCGTGCCGGAGAGGAGCGTGAGGATCTGCAGGCCGAGGTTGGCCGCCGCCGGCATCCTCTCGAAGAGCGGAAAGACCAGTCGCGTCGACAGGAGGGCCGTGAACCCGACGACCTCCGCGAACAGGATGCTCATGAACAGGGTGGGACCGAACTCGGCGCCGCTGCGGGTGAAGGCAATCCCGGCCGCCACGGCGGCCCCGATCAGGAGCCACCCGAGTCCCCAGACGGCCAGGAGCCGTTTGGGAGGCATGGCGACGCTCTTCGGGGCGGGCAGGCTGACGCGGCGGGCCTCGGGAGCCCCGCTTTCCACTGCAGCGACCCCGATCGAAGGGGCGCTTGCGGTCACGGTCGGAGGACTCAACGTGGGGCTCCGTCTGGAGGGGCAAGTATAGCCCCATGAGCGCGTTGGCCTGCCGGAGGGGTCATGCTGGGGGAAGCCCGCCCCGGGTCCGGTTCCCGGTCATTTTGAAGTGGCGCCGGGGCGTTCTTTGCGTACACTTCCGGCCGCTCATCATGCTGCCCGGCCGTCCCCGTCCCGGTCGTCCTCCCTCGTGCGCGCGGATCGTGCGTCCGTGAGGGTCACCCGGGTCACCCGGGTCGCCTGGCTGGGAGTGCTCCTCGCCGTGGCGCCGGCGGTCTTCCGCCCGGAGCCGATGGCCCGGGGAAACGACACAGCCGCCTCCGTTCTTCCCGCCCTTCAACCTCCCCCTACGCAGGAAGAGCGCCGGAGGGTCCGCAAGAGTCTCCAGGAAGGGGAGGCCGCCTCGATCCAGGCGCGCGCCGAGGCGCTGGCGGCCGCGCCCCTGCTCGTGGACGCCGAGCGCTACTCGATCACCCTCCTGGTCACGATCACGGGGGCGACCAGCGGCCGCGTGGACGGGTCGGTGCGGATCCAGGCGCGCCCGGTCGTCGACCCGGTGAACACGCTGAACGTCAACCTGTACGACGTCCTCACCCTGAGCTCCGTGCGCAAGACCGGGGGAGCGCTGCTGTCCACGACACGGGGCGGCAACGTGGTGCACGTGACCCTCGACCGGGTCTACAACCCGGGAGAGCTCATCGACATCACCGTGTCCTACGGCGGCGTGCCCCCCAACGTGAATTTCGGGGCCTTCTCGTTCCAGACGCACGGGACCGGCCTGCCGGGGCAGGGACCGATCGTGTCGTCGCTGTCGGAGCCCGACTTCGCGCCGGCGTGGTGGCCGTGTCTCGATCGCCCCGATGACAAGGCGATCGTGGACATGGACCTGCGCGTCCCCTCGAACCTGACCGGGGTGAGCAACGGCCTGCTGGTCGGCAACATCCTGAACGGCGACGGCACGCGCACCTTCCAGTGGCGCTCGAACGACCCGATCAGCACTTACCTGGTGTCGGTCGCGGTGTCGAACTACGTCACCTGGACCGATTTCTACACGCCGGTGACCGGCGGCCCGGTGATGCCGGTGCAGCACTTCGTCTACCCCGAGAAGGAGACGAACGCACGCATCGACTTCAACGTCACCGTGCCGATGCTCACGTTCCTGTCGAGCACGCTGGGCGAATACCCCTTCGTCGCCGAGAAATACGGCCATGCCCTCTTCCCGTTCAACGGGGGCATGGAGCACCAGACCGTCACCTCGTATGGCGGCGCCCTCATCAAGGGAACGCACCAGTACGACTACATCGTGGTGCACGAGCTGGCGCACCAGTGGTTCGGCGACGCCGTCGGCCCCGCCGAGTGGCCGGAGATCTGGCTGAACGAAGGCTTCGCCACCTACGGCGAGGTGCTCTGGCAGGAGCATCTCGGCGGCGCGACCGCGATGCGCAACTACGTGCAGTCCCTCGACTCGCGTCCGTTCAGCTGCCCGGTCTACGACCCGCTCCCCGAGTGCAGCGACCTGTTCGACCACGCGGTCTACGACAAGGGGGCGTGGGTGCTGCACATGCTGCGCCACGTCGTCGGCGACACCGCGTTCTTCCAGGGGCTGCGCAATTACTACGCGACCTACAAGATGAGCAACGCCACCACGCCGCTCTTCCGGGCCCAGATGGAAGCGACGTCGGGGCTCGACCTGTCCTCGTTCTTCACCCGCTGGGTCTACCAGATGGGCGAGCCGACCTACGCCTTCGGCTGGACCGCGGCCCTGACGCCGGCCGGGTACGTCACGCACGTGCGCATCGACCAGCAGCAGGTGACCGGCCTCTTCGACATGCCGATCGACATCCGGGTCACCTGGTCCAGCGGCTCGCAGACCTTCGTCGTGCACAACAACTCGTTCGGCCAGGACTTCGCGCTGCCGGCGGTCCCCGGTCAGCCGACCCAGGTCATCTTCGATCCCGACCTGTGGATACTCAAGACGCTCAATCTCGTCACGCTTCCGGACCAGGACGCCGACGGCGTCCCGGACACCGCCGACAACTGCAGCGGGCTTCCCAACCCGGGCCAGCAGGACCTCGACGGGGACGGCATCGGCGACTCGTGCGATGCGGATCTCGACGGCGACGGCCGCGTCAACGCCAGCGACTGCGCGCCCACCGACCCGACCGCGCAGGATCTCCCCGGCACCGAGGTCGCTTCGCTGACCGTGGATGGGGCGGCGAACGCCACCGTCACCTGGACGCCCCTGGGCGGGGCGCCGCCGACCTGGACCTACGACGTGCTGCGCGGCACGCTGTCGGCGCTGCGCTCCGCGCACGATCTCTCGGGTCTCGCCTGCTTCGCGAAGGCGCAGCCGCCGTCCACCTATCCCGATGCGACGGCGCCGGCCCTCAACGACGGCTTCTACTACTTCGTGCGCGCCCGCAACACCTGCGGCCCCGGCCCGATCGGCAACCAGTCGAACGGCACCCCGCGACCCACCCCGACCTGTCCGTAATCAAGCCTGGTCGTAGCGGAAGTTGAGGTCCACCTTGATGTCGGGGTGGAGGCTGCGCTCGACCGGGCAGGAGTGGCCGGCGGTCTCGAGCAGGGGACGCACCGGCATCTCGATCGAGGCCGGCAGGTGGACGTCGACGATGATGCGGCCGACGCGGCGCAGCGGATCGGCCACCATCTCCTTCGACACCTTCACGTGGCTGCCGCGCAGATCGATGTCCTTGCGCCGCGCGTAGATCCCCATGATGGTCAGGATGCACGAGCCGAGCGACGCCGCCAGGAGATCGGTCGGCGAGAACGCCTCGCCCTTGCCCTGGTTGTCGGGCGGGGCGTCGGTGACGATCTCGGCCCCCGACGGCCCGTGGTGCAGCCGGCAGTGCAGGTCCCCTTCGTACTCGATGTCGATCTCGGTGGCCATCGCTCCCGTCCCTCCGGCGCGGACCTTCAAGACGCCGCGCCGATGATCGCCTCGGCTTCGATCTCGACCAGCATGTCGGGATCGACGAGCCGCTTCACCTCGACCATGGTCGAGGCCGGCCGGATGTCATGGAAGACCTCTCCGTGCGCCCGGCCGATCTCCTCCCAGCGCGCGATGTCGGTGACGTAGACGCGGGTGCGCACCACGTCCTCGATGCGCGCGCCCGCCCGCTCGAGCGCCGTGCGGATGTTCCGGAGCGTCTGCACGGTCTGTGCCCGGGCGTCGCCGCGGCCGACCAGCTTCCCGTCGGCGTCGAGGGCCGTCGTCCCCGCGACGTGCACGACGTTGCCGACGCGCACGGCGCGCGAGTAGCCGACGATCGGCTCCCACGGCGCCCCGCTCGAGATCCGCTGGCGATCGCTCACGTCTAGCGGCGCGCCTCCAGGATCAGGTTGAAGGGTGTCTCCGCCGCGCGGCGCACGTGCTTGAAGCCTCCCGACTTGATCACTTCGGTGAGCCGCTTCTCGCCCGCCTGCGCGCCGAGCGCGAGACCGACCTCCTGCGCCTTCGACGCCGGGCAGCAGATCATGGTCGAGGCGCTGTAGAAGACGCGGCCGACCGGGTTGAGGTTCGACTCGACCGTGTCGCCGGCCATCGGCTCGACCACCATCCACGAGCCGTCCTGCGCCAGCGACTGGTGCACGTGCTTCGCAGCGCCCGCCGGATCGCCCATGTCGTGCAGGCAGTCGAAGAAGGTCACCAGGTCGTACCCCTGGCCCGCGAACGATTTCGCGGAGGCCACCTCGAAGCGGGTGCGGTTGCCGACGCCAGCGCCTCTGGCCCGCTCCTTCGCCGTCTCGATCGACGCGGGGTGGTAATCGAACCCGACCACTTCCGAGTTCGGATACGCCTGCGCCATGAGGATCGACGACGAGCCGTGGCCGCAGCCCACGTCGGCGATCTTGCCGCCCTTCTTCAGCTTCGCTTCGATGCCCTCGAGGGCGGGGATCCAGTTCGTGACCAGGTTTGCGGCGTAGTTCGGCCGGAAGAAGCGCTCGGTGCCGACGAAGAGATCCGGATGGTGCTCGTGCCAGCCGACGCCGCTACCGCTCTTGAACGCGTCGGCGATCTTCGGCGCGCTCGCGAACACCGCGGAGATCACCTGGAAGGCGCCCGGCAGGTACGCCGGGCTGGTCTCGTCGGCCAGCGTGAACGCCTGCTCGTCGTTGAGGAAGTACTTGTTGCCGGCGCCGTCGTACGAGACGTACCCGCCGGCGGCCATCGCGTTGAGCCACTCGCGCAGGTAGCGCTCGGAGGTGCCGGTCTTCTTCGCCAGCTCGGACGAGGTCTGCGGCCCCGCTGCGGCCATCGCCTTGTAGAGCCCGAGCCGATCTCCCATGACGGCGAGCGCGGCATGCATCCCGGCGCCGAGGTCGCCGACGAATTTCCCCATGAACGCATTGAGCTTGTCCGGATCGACGGCCATGACGACCTCCCGGTTTGGATTGGCCGCGAGTGTAACATGCCGCCCGATGCCGGCCTCCGCGCGCCCCGACAGGGTCCTCCTGCTGGTGCTCGCGGCCGCCGCGGCGTTCCTGCTGTGGCGCGGCGGCTCGATGGCGGTCGCGCACAGCGAGTCGTACGACGACGAATACCACCTGGTCCACGGCGCGGCTTACTTCCGCGGCGCCCTGCACGACGCCCCCCAGCCCGATCCGCCTCTCGGACAGGCGTTGACCGCCCTGCCGATGGTGCTCACCAACGCCAACCCGCGCTGGACCGGCACCCTCTACGACCATTCGCGTCCGCCGGAGACGGTGCTCTTCCTGACGGCGCTGTGGCGGTCGCTGCTGTTCCTGCCCGCGGTCGGGGTGGCATTCGCCTGGTGCCGGCGCCTGTACGGCCTGCCGGCCGGGTGCCTCGCCGCCGCCCTGCTCGTGTTCGAGCCGAACTTCGCGGCCCACATCCCGCTCGCGGCGCTCGATGCGCTCGGCGTCGTCGGCGCGCTGACGGCGTCGTTTTTGCTGTGGCGCGCCTTCGAACGGCCGTCGTTCGGACGCGGCGCCGCGGCCGCCGCCGGTTGCGCGGTCGCGCTCCTGCTCAAGGGGACGACGATCCTCCTGCCGGTCGTCGCGGCAGCGTACGCGCTGCTGTTCTGGATCGTCCGCCCCTGGCTCGCGGCGCTGCCGCGGCGGCTGGCCGCCTTCGTCGGGTTCGCGGCGCTGGGGTTCCTGATCCTGTGGGCGCTGCTTCTCTTCGACGTGAGCCGGCCGGATCAGCCGCCCGACTGGCAGCAGGCACCGACTCTGCTCAGCCGCCTGCTCGACCGGCCGCTGCCGGCCGGCCTGTTCTTCGAATCTCTGGTGCGCGGCGCGTGGCACGCCGACCAGGGACATCTCGCGTACCTCCTCGGAGAGCGCAGCCGCGGCGGCTGGTGGTACTACTTCCCGGTCGTCATGGCATACAAGACGCCGCTCGGCGTCGCCCTCGTCTTCCTGCTCGCCCTGCTGTCGCTCAGAAGCGTCCGGCCGCGCTTCGAGGAGTGGGGCCTGGCGATCCCGGCGATCCTGTGGACGGCGCTCTTCCTGACGACCCGGATCAACATCGGGGTGCGGCACTTCCTCCCCGCGTATGTCTTCCTGCTCCTGCTCGGCGCACGCGCGCTTGCCGGCGATCCGCCGCGCTGGCGTGCCATCGGCGCCTGGATGGGCCTCGGCCTCACGGCGATCCACGGACTGATGTGGCACCCCGACTCCATCGCCTACGAGAACCTGCCCCGTCCGCGCGCTTATCTCGATCTCAGCGACAGCAACGTGGACTGGGGGCAGGGGCTGAAGCAGGCGCGCGACTGGATCGACGCACACCCGCAACCGGCCGGGCGCCCCGTCTACCTGCTTTATTTCGGGGACCCGAACAGCCCGCGGCGGGTCCTGCACTACCTCGGCAACCGCGTCAGCCTCATCCCGCCGCATGCGCCCTTGCCGGCGGACGGCCTGCTGATCGCGAGCCCCGTCTGGGTGGCCGGACCGTTCGACATCGGCGACCGGTACAAGGCGCTGCGGGGGCTGACGCCTGTCGACGTCATCGGACATGCCCTTCTGGTTTACGATCTCGCCCCGCTTTCGGGAGGAGGGACCTGATGCTCGCCAGAATCATCGGAATTGCCGCGCTCGTGGCCGGGGTCATCATCCTGGTCTACGGAGGCTTCAGCGTCCCGAAGAACCGCGACGCCAAGCTCGGCCCCATCGAGGTCAAGGTGCAGCAGAGCGAGAAGGTGGCTGTTCCGACCTGGGCCGGGGTCGTCAGCATCGCCCTCGGCGGGCTCCTCCTGGTCGCCTCCGGCAGGCGCAAGTAGCCCCGGCCGAATCGACGGCCGGTCCCCTGACTGTCCGGAAATGGAACCGGGCGGGGCGGCCTCGCGTAGGATCCCCCCGTCAGCCACCTCTCGCGACCAAGTCTCTGAAGGAGATCGGGCGATGACCCCGGAACTCATCATCGAAGGCGTTTCGAAGACCTATCCGAACGGCGTCCAGGCGCTGCGCAACGTCACGCTGAACATCCCCGCCGGGATGTTCGGGCTCCTGGGCCCGAACGGGGCCGGGAAATCGACCCTGATGCGCACCCTCGCGACGCTGCAGGAGCCCGACACCGGGCGCATCCGGCTCGGCACGGTGGACGTCCTGAAGGAGAAGGACACCGTCCGCCGGATGCTCGGCTACCTGCCGCAGGAGTTCGGGGTCTATCCCAAGGTCAGCGCCTACGAGCTGCTGAATCATTTCGCGGTGCTCAAGGGGATCATCGACGCGAAGCAGCGGAAGGAGACGGTGGAGGCGCTCCTCGAGCGCACGAACCTTTCGAACTACCGCAAGCGCAAGCTCGGGACCTTCTCGGGCGGCATGAAGCAGCGCTTCGGGATCGCCCAGGCGCTCCTCGGCGACCCGAAGCTGATCATCGTCGACGAGCCGACCGCGGGGCTGGATCCGGCGGAGCGCCTGCGCTTCAACAACCTCCTGAGCGAGATCGGCGAGCAGGTGGTCGTCATTCTCTCGACCCACATCGTCGACGACGTCAGCGACCTGTGCCGCAACATGGCGATCATCGGCAGCGGACAGGTGCTCCTCACGGGCGATCCCCTGCGCACCATCGAGACGCTGCGCGGCCACGTGTGGAAGAAGATGGTCACGCGCGACGACCTGCCGGCCTACGAGCGTGACTGCACGGTGATCTCCACGCGGCTCGTCGCCGGGCGCACGCAGATCCACGTCCTCTCCGGGAACCGGCCCGACGCCACCTTCGAGGAGGTCACGCCGATGCTCGAGGACGTGTACTTCTCGACCCTCAACGCCGCCGACGTGAAGGCCGCCTGACGCCGATGCTCGCCCGCATCTTCGCGTTCGAGTTCCGCTACCAGTTCCGGCAGCCGCTCATCTGGATCGCCTCGATCCTGTACTTCATCCTGATCTTCTTCGCCATCACCAGCGACGCGGTCTCGATCGGCGGCTCCATCGGCGCGGTGAACCGCAACGCCCCCTTCGTCATCATGCAGATGCTGGCGGTGATGACGATCCTCGGGACGTTTTTCACCACGGCCTTCGTCTCGAACAGCGTCCACCGTGACTTCGAGCTGCAGACCGACTCGATCTTCTTCTCCACCCCGCTCAAGAAGACCGACTATCTCCTCGGGCGCTTCGCGGGATCGCTCTTCCTGTCGTGGTTCAGCTACGTCGCCATCAGCCTGGGGATCTTCGTCGGCAGCCTGATGCCCTGGCTGGAGGCGGAGCGCGTCGGGCCGTTTCAGATCGGCCCGTATGTCTTCGCCATGCTGGTGTTCGTCATCCCCAACATGTTCATCACCGGAGCGCTGTTCTTCTCGCTCGCGACGCTGACGCGCAACCTCCTGTACACCTACGCCGGCGTCGTGGTCTTCGTCGTCGGGGTCCTCACCGCCGTCAACCTCATCCCCGACCTCGAGTACCGGACCCTCGCATCGCTCATCGATCCCTACGGGCTGAACGCGTTCGAGATCCAGGCGCGCTACTGGACGGTCCTGGAGCGCAACTCACTGGTGCCGACACTCACCGGCAACCTGCTGCTGAATCGGCTGCTGTGGTGCGGCCTCGCGGCGGTGGTCCTGGCGTTCACCGTCTGGCGGTTCCGGATGACCGTCGGCGGGACGGGCAGGGCGAGCCGTCAGCTGCGGCAGGCGACGACGGAGGGCGGCCCGAGCGCGGTCGCGCCGGCACGCGCCGCGGGTGCGACGGGGAGGGCGTTCGCGCCGGTCCGGCCGTCCTTCTCCCGCGGGACGGCGTGGGCGCAGTACCTGCACCAGGCACGGCTGGAGACGCGTTCGGTCCTCCGGGGGATCCCGTTCGTCATCATGATGCTCTTCGGCCTCGTCAACGTGACCGGCGCCACGCTCACGGTGGAGTCGATCGCCGGGACCCCGGTCTGGCCCGTGACGGCGATCCTCCTTCCCAACATCATCGGTTCCTTCATCCTGGTCGTCCTGCTGGTCCTGATCTTCTACAGCGGCGACCTGGTGTGGCGCGAGCGCACCCTGCGGATGTCGGAGATGTTCGACGCCCTGCCGATGCCGACCTGGACCGTCTGGACCGCCAAGCTGACGGCCCTCGCCGTGTCGATCGTCGCCCTCATGACGGCGGTCACGGCGACCGGCGTCGCCGTGCAGTCGTACCGCCACTACACGAACTACGAGCTGCCGGTGTACTTCAAGGGGCTCTTCGTCCTCGCCGGATCCCACTTCCTGTTCCTGGCGGTGGCGTGCCTCTTCTTCCAGGCGGTGTGCAACAACAAGTTCGTCGCCTGGCTCCTGTCCGCCTTCATCTGGATCCTGGGGATGGTGCTGCCGGCGCTGCACCTCGAGCACCTGCTGTATCGCTTCATGGCCTTCCCACAGGTCATCTACTCGGACATGAACGGCTTCCGTCCCTTCAATCAGCTGATTCTCTGGACGTCGCTCTACTGGGGGTTCTTCTGCATCGCCCTGCTGGCGGTCGCGCACCTGCTCTGGGTGCGCGGCACCGAGCCGCGGCTGCGGCTGCGGCTTCGGGTCGCGCGCCAGCGCCTCACCATGCCGGTGCGCGCGGCGTTCGCCGTGGCGGTGGTCGGCATCATCGGATCGGGGTCGTGGATCTTCTACAACACCAACGTGCTGAATCGATACATTCCTCAAGACAGGCAGTTCGACCGTCAGGCCGACTACGAGAAGAAATACAAGAAGTACGAGGACATGGAGAAGCCGCGCATCACCGACGCGAAGGTGGACGTGGACATCTTCCCGGAGCGGCGCACGGCCGACATGCGGGGCGGCTACGTGCTGAAGAACAAGACCGCCGCGCCGATCGACGTCCTGCACGTCGGCATCAACCCCGACGTCGTCATCCGCCGCCTCGACGTGCCGAACGGGAGGATCGAGAGCGAGGACAAGGTCCAGGGGTACCGCATCTACAAGCTCGACCCGCCGCTCGCCCCGGGCGCGACCATGGAGCTGACGTTCGACGTCTCGATGTCGTACCCGGGATTCGCCAACAGCGGCGCACGCGGCAAGATCGTCCAGAACGGAACGTTCTTCGACTCCACCGACTTCCTGCCGCACCTGGGCTACCAGAAGATGGCCGAGCTGGACGATCCGAATGAGCGGCGCAAGCGCGGCCTGCCGCCGATCGTGCGCTTCGCCAAGGTGGACGATCTCGAGGCGCGGCGCAACACCTACATCTCGAACGAGGCCGACTGGGTCAACTTCGAGACGACGGTGAGCACGAGCGCCGACCAGATCGCCCTCGCACCGGGGAATCTGCAGCGCGAGTGGAGCGAGAACGGCCGGCATTATTACCACTACAGGACCGACGCCCCCATCCTGAACTTCTACGGCTGGCTCTCCGGGCGTTACGCCGTGAAGCGCGACCACTGGAACGACGTCAGCATCGAGGTGTACTACCACCCCGGCCATCCCTACAACATCGACCGGATGCTCGAGGGGGCCAAGAAGTCCCTGCAGTACTTCAGCGACAACTTCGGCCCGTACCAGCACAAAGAGCTGCGCATCGTCGAGTTCCCGCGCTACGCGCGCTTCGCGCAGGCGCTGCCGAACACCATCCCGTTCTCCGAGAGCATCGGGTTCATCGGCCGGATCGCCGACGACCCGGACGCCATCGACTACGTCTTCTACGTGACCGCCCACGAGGTCGGGCACATGTGGTGGGCGCACCAGGTGATGGGGGCGAACGTGCAGGGGGCGACGCTGATGTCGGAGACCATGGCGCAGTACTCGGCGCTCATGGTGATGGAGCACGAGTACGGCCGCGACAAGATGAGACGCTTCCTGAAGTACGAGCTGGACTCATACCTCGCCGGGCGCGGCGCGGAGCGGATCGAGGAGATGCCGCTCTACCTTGTCGAGAACCAGCCCTACATCCATTACCGCAAGGGGAGCCTGATCATGTACGCCCTGCGGGACGCCGTCGGCGAGCAGCCGCTCAACGCCGCGCTGCGCGAGTACGTGCAGGCGGTCAAGTTCCAGCAGCCCCCTTACACGAACTCCCCGGAGTTCCTCGACTTCATCGCCAAGGCGGTGCCGGCCGACAAGCAGGCGCTCCTCGACGACCTGTTCCGCAACATCACGCTCTACGAGAACCGGGCGACGAAGGCCACCTGGGCGAAGCGCGACGACGGCAAGTACGTCGTGACCCTGCAATTCGCCTCGGCCAAGTACCGCGCCGACGGCAAGGGGAAGGAGACGGAGCGGCCGATGGACGACTGGGTGGACGTCGGCGTGTTCGGCGAAAAGGGGAAGGACACCCCGCAAGAGGGGAAGGTGCTCCTGCTCGAGAAGCGCCACCTCGCCCCCGGGGAGGACCGGGTCGAGGTGGTCGTCGACGAGCTGCCGAAGAAGGCCGGCATCGATCCGTTCAACAAGCTCATCGACCGCAACCCGGAGAACAACATCATGGCGGTCGCCGCAGGCGGCCCGGCGCTGCCGCCGGGGTCGGACCTCGAGAAGCACCCGGGTCCGGTGCCGGCACCGCCGGGAACCGGGACCGCCGCGACCGCCGCGGGCGATGCGCCGGCTGCGGCCCCGGCGGCGGTTCCATCCGACACGCACTGAGACGACGCGGTTCTCCGTAACTCACCGGAGCGCCGGGATCGGGGGCCTCCGCTAGAATTCCCGGCGGAGGTGACCATGAAGCATCCCGGCGGTCCGGCGGGACGCAGCGCGGCTCGTGCCGCGGCCGCGTGCGCCGTCTTCTTGACCATGCTTGCGCTCGCGGCCGCCGCCACGCCGGACCGCCCACCCGACGAGCCCGGTCCCTTCCGGTCCCCCGATCTCGTCGAGCTCACCGCGCTCGACCCGACCATCAAGCTCGACATCCATTACGCGCGCAAGGACAACTTCACGGGGGCGCCGGTCTACACCGAGGCGCGCGCCTTCCTGCAGCGGCCCGCGGCCGAGGCGCTGCTGCGCGCCAACCGGACGCTGCGCGCGAAGGGCTACGGTCTCCTCGTCTTCGACGGCTACCGCCCGTGGAGCGTGACGCGCCGCTTCTGGGAGCTGACCCCGGCCGACAAGAAGGTCTTCGTCGCCGATCCCGCCAAGGGTTCGAAGCACAACCGCGGCTGCGCGGTCGACCTGTCGATGTACGACCTCAGGACCGGACGCGAAGTCGCGATGCCGAGCCCGTACGACGACATGACGGACAAGGCCTACGCGACGTACGAAGGGGGCGACGCGGAAGCGCGCGCGCGGCGCGAGATCCTGCGCGAGGCGATGGAGAACGAAGGGTTCTTCGTCTACACGCACGAATGGTGGCACTTCGACTACAAGGACTGGCGCGAGTACCCGATCCTCGACATCCCGTTCAGCGCCATCCCGGCCGTCGCGTCCGCTGCCACCGGCGGGACGAGCGCGCTCGCGGGGACGCCGTGGGACCTGAGCCGGGCGCGGCTGCTCGACCTGACGTGGACCTTCGACGCGACGACGCTCTACTGGCCCACCTCCCCGTCGGCCTTCGAGCTGAAGCCGCTGGCCCACGGTCCCACGGAGGCGGGGTATTTCTACAGCGCCAACACCTTCTGCGCCCCGGAGCACGGGGGGACGCACCTCGATGCGCCGATCCATTTCGCCGAGAAGGGCTGGACCGCCGACCAGATTCCGCTCGAGCGGCTGATCGCGCCGGGCGCGGTGGTGGACGTCACGCGGCAGGCCTCCGCGGACGCCGACTACCGGCTGACCAAGGAGGACCTCGTCGCCTGGGAAAGAGACCACGGACGCATCCCGCCGGGCGCCATCGTCCTGCTGCGCACCGGCTGGGGCCGCCGCTGGCCCGATCGCGGCCGTTATTTCGGCGACGCGAACTCGAAGGACGCCAGCCACCTGCATTTCCCCGGCTACGGCGAGGAGTCGGCCCGGTTCCTCGTCTCGGATCGGCATGTCTCCGCCCTCGGCATCGACACGCCCAGCATCGATTACGGCCCGTCGAAGGACTTCCGCGTCCACGTGGTCGCCCTGGGAGCGAACGTCATCGGCCTGGAGAACGTCGCCCACCTCGAAGAAGTCCCGCCGACCGGCGCCCTGATCGTCGCCCTGCCGGTGAAGATCGGCGGCGGATCGGGCGGCCCGCTGCGGCTCGCCGCGATCGTGCCGGCCGCGGACGCCGCGACGGCGCAGGCGGGTGCGCGATGAGCCGCAGGACGTCGGACGTGGCGTTCCGCATCGCCTCCGGGCTGCCGTTCGGCAAGGGGCTCGTCGCCACCCGCGACATCCGGAAAGGCGAGGTCGTCGCGACCTTCGATCCGAAGCGGGCCCACCGCACCCCCACCTGGCAATCGGTGCAGATCGGACCGAACCGCCACGTGGACGACCCGGCCTGCATGAACCTGCTCAATCATTCCTGCGCCCCGACGGTGCGCATCCACGTCGGTCGCCGCGCGGTCATAGCCAACCGCCGCATCCGCAAGGGCGAGGTGCTGTCGTTCTTCTATCCCTCGACCGAGTGGCGCATGGCGCGGCCGTTCCCCTGCCACTGCGGCGCACCCGGGGGCCTGACCGAGGTCCGCGGCGCGCGGGATCTGCCGCTCGCGGTCCTGCGCCGGTTCCCCCTCAGCGCGCACATCCGCCGCATGAAGGAACAGCAGGCGGGGAAGAAGAAGACGACCCGGCTGCGCCGCACCGCCGCCGCCTGATCCGTTACACTCGCCCGATGCCGGACACGAGCGCCACCCTGCCGCATCCGCGCGTCGATCACGCGGCCATCCGCCGCGAGCGGATCCGCGAGCTGCTGCCGCGCCTGATGCAGGAACAGAAGGTCGAGGCCTGGCTCACCTTCACCCGCGAGAACGTCCCCGACCCGCTGCTGCCGGTGTTCGGGCTCGGGCACATCGTGGCGCGGGCCGCCTTCCTGTTCACGCAGGAGCAGGGGCGCTTCCGGGCGACCGCCGTCGCCGCCTCCTACGACACCGACCCGATCGCGAAAACCGGCCTGTTCGACGAGGTCCTTCCTTATAAAGAAGAAGGGGTGAAGCCGCACCTGGGACGGCTGGTGCACGAAGGGGGGCTGACGAAGATCGCCGTCAACGCCTCGCGCGACGTGACCATCGCCGACGGCCTGACCTCGGGGATGCGTCGCTATCTCGAGGAGACCCTCGGCCCGGACATCGCCCGCGGCTTCCAGTCCTCCGAGCGGCTGGTGGTGTCGCTCCTCGGCAGGAAGCTCCCCGGAGAGATCGCCGCGCTCGAGGCCGCGGTCCTGGCGACCCAGCGCATCTGCGCCGAAGCCCTGACCCGCGAGCAGGTGACGCCCGGGAAGACGACCGAGCGCGATCTCGCCGACTTCATGGCGGCGCGGGCGAAGGAGCTGGGTTGCGTCATGGCGTTCGAGTCGGTCGTGGTCGGCCCGGCCCGCGGCCACTCCGAGCCGACCGACCGCGTCATCCGCAAAGGCGACGTCATCCGCCTCGACTGGGGTGCCTCCTACGAGGGTTACTGCGCCGACATCCAGCGCACCGCCTACGTGGCGAAAGACGGCGAGCGCGCCGTGCCGGACTGGTTGAACCGCCTGTTCGCCTCGACGCTCAAGGCGAACCGCGCCGCGGTGGCCGCGCTCGTGCCGGGCGCGACCGGGCTCGACGTCGATCGCGCCGGCCGATCGTCGCTCGTCGCCGACGGCTTCGCCGAGTATCCGCACGGCAGCGGGCACGCCATCGGATTGAAGGTGCACGACGTCGGGCCGCTTCTCGGCCCCGACTGGAAGGAGCGCTACGGCGCCCAGGTCCACTTCAGGATCGAGCCGGACCAGGTGTTCGCCGTCGAGCCGCTCCTCTACACCCGGCCCCCGGAGATCGACTACGACTTCCACGTCGGCATCGAGGAGGACGTCGTGGTCACCGCCACCGGCACGCGCTACATCGGCACGCCCCAGACCGACGTCATCCTGATCGCCTGAGTCCCGCGACCGTCGCGGCTCCCAAGACCCCCTCACCGCAGATCCGTCCCGTGGCGTGGGATTTGCCCCGGCCCCGGCGCACCCGGGCCGGGTTTCCCCAGCGTCCGGTTCAGGCGATCTACGGATTGCCCGCCCTCACCGAACGTGAAATCTTCACGGCTCCAGCGCAATTTCTCGCGTATATTCCGGTCATCCGCGAGTGGAGGGGTCGATGAACGCCGGGGGGCGTGCGGATTCTTCGTCGGGACGCAGGACCGGTCTCTCCGTGTTCCTGCTCGCCGCCCTGACGGCGACGACCGGTCACGGCGCGTCGGTCGATTCGGGAAGCGCGTCGATCGCTCCGGCGCGCCCCGAGACCGGGTCACCGGACGCCCCGCGACCCCAGTTCGTCGTCACGACCGAAGTCACCGTCGAATCGTCGGCCGACTTCGAAGTCGCGGGCGCGCGCACCGTGCACCGCCTCGTGCTGCCACGCCCTCCCTACGCCGAAGGACGGCTCGAGCTGACCGCCGACGGCGCCTACGGCTCAACCATCGATCGGGCTTCCGCCTCGGCGGAGGGGGTCATCGACGCCGAAGCGGCCGGCGTCGGGACCGATTGCGTCCCCGCCCTCGGGAGCACCGTGATCCCGGCGGGGGATCTCGAGCACATCACCGCCGACGGCGTCCTGACCGTCACGGTCCATAACACCGACTCCGTCCTGCCCCGCTGCGCCGCCAACCGGCACACCGTGCTCCTGCGTTACGACGCCGTGGCGGGTCGCCTGGAGTTCCCGCCGGCCCGCGTCGGCTCCCGCACGGGGCTGGCGGTGACCGTGCACAACACCTCGGACAAGCGCCCTCTGTCGCTGACGGTGACGAGCGACCGGCCGGCTTTCGCGCCGGAGGCGGGCCCCTTCGTGGTCGCCCCCGGAGAGGCGCGGACGATCGCCCTTCGCTTCGCGCCGGCGACCGCCGGCGCGCAGACCGGCCGGCTCACGATCGACGCCGGCGGTGGCAGCCTCCCCACGACGCTCGAGCTCGCCGGGACCGCCCTCGATCCGGCGGCGTTCGCTCTCGACCCCGGCGACCTCACCGTCTCGCTGCCGGTGGGTGGGAACACCACGCGCAGCCTCCAGGTGACGAATCTCTCCCCCGCGTCCGTCGACCTGGTCGCCATGGTCGAGGGACGGCCCGGGAACCCGGGCGCGCCGCCCGAGTGCGCATCACCGGCCGCTTACGTCCTCGAGGGCATCACGAACGTCCTCGCTCGCGTCGATCTCCAGACCGGCGCCGTGACGCATCTCGGCCCCGAGATCTTCGGCGCCTCGGCGATCGCCCTGACCGCCGATGGCGCCGCCGCGTTCGTCGCGACCTTCTCGGGTGAGCTTGACAGGCTCGACACCGCCACCGGCGCGCGCACCCTCCTCGCGCAGGGCCTCGACCCGATGCAGGACGACGCCCTCTCGCCCGACGGCGCGACGCTCTTCCTCCTGCATCGCGATCAGGGGACCATCGAGACGTACGATGTGGCCAGCGGCGCCCGGAGCACCCTGGCGAGCGGCCTCGCCTTCCCGACCCGGTTCGACCTCGATCCTTCGGGTGCGAAGCTGTACGTCCAGACGACGCCCGGCCTCACCGTGATCGACGTCGCCACCGGCACGACCGAGACGGTGTTCACGGAGCTGAAGGGGGCTTCGTCCCCGCGCTTCGACGCCGACACCGGGCTCATTTTCTTCATCGGCTCGCCGAACGCGGTGCGCTCGTTCGATCCGGCGACGCACGCGGTGCAGCTGGTGACGATCCTCACGGATGGGTTCGTTCCCTTCGCCATCGCGGAAAACGGACGCCTGGCGTACGGGCTCGATGAGTCTGCTCCCCTTCTGTCGAGCGTCGATTTCGTCAGCGGCCTGATCACGCCCCTGACGAGCGACCTCACCTCGGTGCGGGACATCGCGCTGCGGGCCGACGCCGATTGCCTCGGAACCTTCCTCACCGTGACTCCGACCACGTTCACCCTGCCTGCCGGCGGAAGCGCCGCGCTCGCGGCCCGCTTCTCGGCCCTCGGCGCGCGGCCGGGGGATCGCGCCGCGGCGATCCTGGTGCGCGAAGCGGGCCAGCAGGCTGTGCTGGCGACGACCACGGCGGCCCTGCACGTCGCCAGCGCTCCGCACCTCACCGTCGAGGGCGCGCAACAGGTCGTCGAGCAGGTGCAGACGACCCGGGTCCCCACGGGGCATTTCAGCACCGTCACCTTCACGCTGCCGATTGCGGTGCCGCCGACCGGAGCGGGAACGCTCGATGTCACCACGGAAGCAGCGCTGCACAACGCCACGACGGTGTCGGTCGACGGAACCTCGGTGGGAAGCGACGACAATCCGCAATGTGTCCGGACGACCCGGTCGCACGAGGTCCCGACCAGCCTGCTCGCGGGGGCTGCCGCCGATGGGACCGTCACCGTTCGTCTCGCGCTCGGGGATCTGCAGGACTTCGGAGCCCCCTGTGGCCCCGAACGGTTCACCGCCCGGCTGACCTATGCGGGCCGGCCCGACACCGTCGCCTTCGGTCCGGTGCCGACCGGCGCGAGCGCGACGCAGTCCTGCCGCCTGCGCAACACCGGCGACCAGCCGCTGCACGTGCAGGCGATCGAGACGCTGGGCGCCGGGTTCTCGGTCGCGGACAGCCCGCTGACCCTGCTCCCCGGCGGCTCCGCGAGCCTGCCGGTGACCTTCACGGCCACGACGGCGGGGCCCGCCTCGGGAACCCTGCGCTTCGAGACGAACGACGTGGAGAACGCGGCCCTGGAGATCGCGCTCTCGGCCCAGGCCAATGACCCCGCCGCCTGTACGGCCGTCCCGCCGGCCATCGACGCCGAAGCGGTCGTGGGCGGAAGCGCCGCGGTCACTCTGACGCTCTCCAATGGCGGCGAAGCTCCCATGGACTACAGCCTGGACGTCACCGGATCCGATCCCGCCTGCCCGGCGGAGAAGCTGGTGTCGTCCCGCCTCGAGACCATCGACCTGGCCACGCTCGCGCAGGGGACGCTCGGGACCATCCCGTTCAACGGCTACAAGTACGTCATCGCCGCGGATGCGGGGGGACGGACCGGCTTCGTCGCCTTCGGCAGCGCCGCGGGGGGCGTCTCGGAGGTCAATCTCACGACCGGCTCCAACGGCATCGCGCGCGGTCTCCCCGGCGCGCTCGGGGCGGCGTTCGAGCCGGGAGGGGATGCGCTGCTCTTCACCGATGCCGGCCAGCGCCTCTACCGGTTCGATCGCCGCACCGGCGCCCTGGACCAGGTCGGCACCGAGGCGATCGGCGGCCACGTCGCCGTCCATCCCGGCGGCGCGACGGCCTACATCACGCACGCGTCCGGGATGCTGCGCGCCTACGACCTCGCGACCGGGGCCCTGACCGTCATCACCGCCTCGCTGACGAAGCCGCAGGGGATCGTCCTGTCGCCGGACGCCACGACCGCCTACATCGTGGAGGTCCGCGCCGGGAACCCGGATGGCGACCGTCTCGTGAAGGTCGATCTCGCGAACGGCGTCATCACGCCGATCCTCGCCGGCCTGCAGGGCGGCGAGGAGCTGGCGCTGGATCCGTCCGGGACGACCGCCTACCTGAGCGAGGAGCGGGCCCTGCGGGTGATCGCCGTCAATCTCGCCACGGGGCAACCCACCATCCTCGCGCAGCCGAACCGGGCTTCCGGCCTGGCGGTCATCCCGCGGGCCGGCTGCTCGGGGCGCTTCGTTTCGGTCCCGGCCCGCTTCGGCACGATCGCTCCCGGCTCTTCGGCCGATCTGCCGCTGACGCTCCAGGGTGCGGGACTCGCGACGGGCACGTACACCGCGACCCTCACCATCCGGACCAACGACCCGCTGCACCCGGCGACCATCGTGCCGATCACCTTCGACGTGCTCGGCGACACCGACGCCGACGGCGCTCCCGACCTGCACGACAACTGTCCCGTGGTCGCCAACCCGGACCAGGCGGACGGCGACCACGACGCCCGCGGCGACGTGTGCGACAACTGCCCGGTGACCGCCAACGACGATCAGGCCGACTCCAACAACGACGGCGCAGGCGACGCCTGCCAGCCGGCGGTCTCCTTCCTCGCCTTGCTCCAGGACGGCGGTCCCTTCGTCATCGTGCGCCTCGGTCTCGGCGATCCGCTCGGGTTGCCGCTCACGGGAGAGGTCGCCTTCTTCGACGCCGCGGCGGGACCGGCTCCGGCACGAACCGCCTCCGGCGAAGCGGCCACCGCGCCGAGGCTCCCCGGAGTCGGGCGCTCGCCGGGCGGCGTCACCACCGTGCCGGCCGGGGCCACGCCGGTTCTCAGCATCCCCTGGTCCGGCCGGCCGCCGCGGCGGGTCGATCTCGCGCCGCTCCTGCCGGGGCATCCCTACCGGTTGCGCGTCAGCGCCGGGAACGGCACGACCATTCCGTTCGTGGCCGAGACGACGTTCCAGCACCAGGCGGAGGGGACGCTCGCCTTCAACGAACCGCCGGTGGCGCGCATCGCCGGCGCTCCTGCACTCGAGTGCGACCGGGTCGGCGGCGCGCTCGCCGCTCTCACGGGAGGCGGGTCGGGCGACGGCGATTCGACTCCGGGAACGAACGACGACATCGCCGCCTACGCGTGGACGCTCGACGCAGGAGCCCCCGGCGCGCGCGCGCTCGGAACCGCGACCGCGGTCGAGGCGGTCGTGCCCGTCGGCGTCCACCGCGTGACGCTCCGGGTCACCGATCAGATCGGCGAGTCCGGGGAGAGCACCGTCCCGCTGACCATCACCGACACCGCCCCGCCGGTGGTCACGCTCACCACGGAACCCGCCATCCTCTTCCCACCCAACCACGAGCTGGTGCCGGTGACGGTGCGTTTCGTGGCGATGGATGTGTGCGACGGCGCGATCCCGGCGTCGTTCACCGGCGCGACGAGCAGCGAGCCGGACGACGCGCCGGGCGGCGGCGATGGCGCCACCACCGGGGACATCGGAACGCCGATCGGACAGGGATCGCAGGGCCCGGCGCAGGCGCTCGTCCTGCCCTTGCGCGCCGAACGATCCGCGAACGGCAGCGGGCGCGTCTACGAGGTGCGCGCGCGCGGGACCGACGCGGCGGGGAACGCGGCGCCGGCCATCGCGACGATCGTCGTGCCCCACGACCTCGGCCACGGGCCGGAGCCGCTCCTGCTCCAGGTCGAGCCGGACGCTGCGTCCGGAACGAGAATCTACTGGCCGTCCCTCTCCCCGGTCGCCGCCTACGACGTCATCGCGGGCGATCTCGCCGCCTGGCGCGTGGAGGATCGGACTCTGCGCCTCGGACCGGTCCGGGTGCTGGCGCGCGGCACCTCGGCGACGTCGTTCGTCGATGCGGCGCCGGCGCCGCCGCGCGGAAGCGTCATCGTGTATCTCGTCCAGGTGCACGCGGCGGGGATCGTCACGGGTTACGGGACCGAGTCGGCCCCGTGGCCGCGCGTCCCCGCGACCTGCGAAGGCGGCTGCCCCTAGCCTCCCGCCCGCGGTCGCGGGCCTTGCGCTTTCGATGACAGGCTCCTAGACTCCGGCCGCGACGTCTGCGACCGACCTCGCACGTCACCGGAGGGCCCCCATGAGCTGCCTTTTCTCCCGCGACCGCCTCGTCCACGCGGCCCGCATGTCCGCCGCCGCGGTGATGCTTCTCGCGTCACTCCCCTTCACCGGCTGCAGCATGATGGACCCGGTCAAGAAGGTGTCCGAGAACGCCGAGGTGCGCGCCCAGGTCATCGAGGCGCTCGTGAGCGATCCCGGCCGGCGCACCGAGGTGATCAACCGCTTCATGGCGCAGCCGGCCGATCGCAAGGCCCTGCTCGATCGCCTGCTGGGGGACGAGGAAGCCAAAGGAGCGATCATCGCCAACATCCTGTCCGACGATCGCGGCAAGGCGCTCATCGCCGGGAAGGTGGCGGCGGACGACGCGGGGGCGAAGACATTCATCCGCATGCTGATGACGACCGGCGTGATGGGCTCCTCGCTGACGCAGAAGCAGGCGGACGCGCTCGGCTACGGCGAAGCCTACTCGTACGGGACGCGCCGCCGCACCATGGGAGATCTCAAGCAGATGGGGCGGGTGGTGGACACCTGGGCGAAGGAGCACAACGGCGCCTACCCCGTCTGCAACGGGCTCGACGACGTGCGCAAATGCCTCACGAAATCCCTGGGGGCGGAGAAGATGGCGTCGATGCGTCTCGACGACGCCTGGGGCAAGCCCTTGATGTACTGGTCGGACAAGGACGGGAAGGAATACCTGTTGATTTCCTACGCGACGGACGGAATGTGGGACGGCGCCGGCCGCACCGGTCCCACCGACAACCTCGACTGCGACATCGTCTTCTCGAACGGAGACTTTGCGCAGTGGCCGGGGTCGTTCCGTAAGGACGAAATCCAGTAGCCCGCGCTCACGCGCGCGGGCCCGCTTCCATTACGGCTTGCGCGGATCGGTCCCCGTGTCGTACGTTTTGAAGCGCCGATCGATTTCCTTCTCGGCGTCCTCCCGGGCGTAGCCGTAGCGCTCCTGCAGACGACCGATCAACTTGTCCATGTTGCCGTCGATCGTGTCGAGATCATCGTCCGTCAGATCGCCCCACCACGCCTTGACCTGACCGCGCATCTGTTTCCACTTCCCTTTGAGAACGTCCTGGTTGAGCATCGCTGCCCTCCTCGACTCCGAGAGTAGCGGAGGCGCGGTGCAGAGGACATCGGACGGAACACCGAGCCGCCTTCGGGTTTTGACCGTCAGGGATTCCCGGAGACGCGCACTCGCTCTCGAGGATGTTCCTCGAGGTCAGCGCGTCGCGGACGGAGGTGGCGGAATGCGGCCGGCAGGCGGAGTGAAGCCCGGGCTCGGGCCGCCGGCGGGCTTCGCCTGCAGGACATTCATCGCCAGCGCGATCATGGAGGCGACGTCGGCGATGTTGGCCGGGACCACCAGGGTGTTGCCGGCCTTCGCGAGGTTGCCGAAGCGATCGACGTACTGCTCCGCAACGCGCAGGCGCACCGCCTCGGTCCCGCCGGGCGCCTGGATGGCGTCGGCCACGCGGCGGATGCCCTCGGCGGTGGCCCCGGCGACCGCCAGGATCGCCGACGCCTGGCCTTCCGCCTCGTTGATCTGCTGCTGCTTGCGCCCTTCCGAGGCCTTGATCGCCTTCTGCTTCTCCCCCTCGGCGCTGTTGATGGCGGCGTCGCGCTGTCCTTCGGAGGTCAGGATGACGGCGCGCTTCTCCCGCTCGGCGCGCATCTGCTTCTCCATCGCCGCCAGCACGTCCTGCGGCGGCGTGATGTTCTTGATCTCGTAGCGCAGCACCTTGATGCCCCACGGCTCGGACGCCTTGTCGAGCTCGTTGACGATCTCGGCGTTGATGTGGGTGCGCTCTTCGAAGGTGCGGTCGAGATCGATCTTGCCCACCTCGCTCCTAAGCGCCGTCTGCGCCAGCTGGGTGATGGCGAACAGGTAGTCGGAAACACCGTACGAGGCGCGCTCGGGGTTGAGCACCTTGAGGTAGAGCACGCCGTCCACGTGCACCTGCACGTTGTCGCGCGTGATGCAGACCTGCTCGGGGATGTCGACCGCGTGCTCCTTCAGCGAGTGGCGGTAGCGGATGACGTCGAAGAACGGCAGCAGGATGTGGAACCCGGCGTCGAGCGTGCCGCTGTACTTGCCGAGCCGCTCGACGACGAAAGCGCTCTGCTGCGGTACCACCACGGCGGTCTTGGCGACGACGACCAGCAACAGGAACGCCAGGACCACGACCACGATCAGCATCGGCGTCATTGTTCCACCCTCACCCAGAGCGTCAGACCGTCCACCCGCTCGACCTTCGTCCGCTGCCCGCGCGGCAGGCCGGTCCCCTCGCGCGCCCGCACGTTCCAGGAGGTGCCGCGCAGCTCCGCCTTGCCGACTCCGCCCGCCGGCAGGTCCTCGGTCAGCACCGCCGTCTCGCCGATGAGGGAATCGACCGGGGCGCGCGGACCCTCGCGCTGCTTCATCCAATCCAGGAGCGGCTTGCGGAAGAGGAGCAAGGAGACGATGGACACCCCGGAGAAGACCAGCCACTCCACCGGGCCGTGGATGAGGCCGAGGCCCGACAGCAGCCCGACGACCAGCGCCCCGACCCCGAAGAAGATGACAAAGAACCCGCCCGGCGTCAGAAGCTCGAACGCGAACAAGGCCAGTCCGGCGAGAACCCACATCCACCAGGTCATCGGCGCGCTCCTTCGCCGCGAGACACTAGCGGGGTCGCGACCGCGACGTCAAGCGGGACGGTAGCCGCCAGAACGCCCGGCGCCGGACAGGCGGCCGCTTCGGCCCTCGCCGGCGCGAGGCTCAGGGACAGGTGTCGGAGGGGAACGGGATACTCAGATCCTGCGGCGAGGGCTCGGTACCGTAGCCGCTCGGCTCCGGGTCGTAGTACTGGACGAAGTAGACGAAGGCCGACCCGGGCGCTGGGATGCTCGCGTCCTCGAAGCCGGCGTCCGTGGTGCCGGTCAGACCCGAGGCGACGCAGAGCACCGGCCCTGCTCCGGAATCACCGCGCAGACGTGCGAGCGGTCCGCGTATGACGGAATACCCGGAGGCGCCGGGCACCGCGTCCCAGGACAGGAAGGCTCCCGAAGCGTCCTCGTACATCCTCAGGATCAGCGGCTCGGAGGTCCCGTTCCGCGTGAGCGGCACGACGACGGTCGCCGATGCGTTCCGGACGTTCCCCTGGGCATCCTGCGCGGAGTACGTGGCCATGTAGGTCCTCCCGGAGCCATGGGAATCCCGCTCCGCCCGCAGGGCCAGCGTGGTGTCGAAGGTGCCGGGGGAAGCGTCCTGGATGTCCCCCGTCGTGGCACCATCGCCGGCTCCCGGCGCGTCGTCCGGCTCGCTGCTTGCGACCGACAGGAGCATGACGGTCACCGGGCCACACGAGTCGGCAGCCGTGACCTCCGCCTGCACCGGCACGAGACGATGGTTCGGCGGCCACAGAAGCGCCGGCAGCGCCGCGGCGGAGATCACCGGGGGCGTCGTGTCGACGACCGTCGCCCCCATGTCGTCGATGGAGATCCGGCCGCCGCTGTCGGTCACGCGCAAGGTGATGGCGTGGGACCCGAGCGCCAGCGTCGGGCTGAGCGTGGCGCCGGTGCCGAGGAACGTCTGCCCGGGCGTTCCGTACCCCTCGAACCATTCGTACAGGACGATGTCGTCGTTCGTCCCGGGGGTCGAATCGGGATCGGAAGAGGCGGTGCCATCGAGCGCCACGGGACCGCCGAGCGGCGAGGCGCACTCCCCCGTCGCATCCTGCCCGGCGTTCGCGACCGGGGGCGCGCCGACAGGGCGAGCCTGGCTGAGCAGCACGCCTGTGGTCGCGCGAGCCGAGCCGTACGCGAGATCCGCGAAGCCGTTCCCATCGAAATCCCCTGCGATGAGGGAGACCGGCGCGTCCGCCGCGTAGCGCTCCTGCGCGAGGAACCGGCCACCCGGGGCGCCACGATGGACCGCGACATCGCGCGATTCGCACCTGACTGCGAGATCCCGCAGTCCGTCCCCGTCGAAATCGGCCGCGACCGGGAAAATCGCCCTGACGCAGGTGGGAAAGACCTCCACCGGCAGTGCGAACCCGCCCCCGTGCATGCCGCGTTCGACGGCCATCGTGTAGTTGAACTGATCGATCAGGACGAGATCCTCCTCGCCGTCGCCGTCCACGTCCAGCAGGACGCCGGAGCTCGGGCTCATGCCTGCAGGCGGCGGAAATGAGAAGGGAACCCGCGGGGCCAGCTGGCCGTCGGCCCTCCCCATCAGCACTTCTCCGACCGCAATCACATCCGGCAGCCCGTCGTCGTTCAGATCCGCGACCGATAGCGCGCGAGCGCGAGCGCTCAGCTCATAGCGCGAATGGGTTCCGAACGTGCCATTCCCCAGGTTCGGCAGCACCGAGATGTTGGTGTTGTCGTTGGTCACGATGATGTCGATGGCGCCATCGTGGGTGATGTCGGCGACCGCGATGCCCTCGTGTCCCTCTCCGCCCGGATAGGACTGAGGAGACCCCAAAACGCCTCCGCCCAGGTTCAGGAGGACCGTCACCACGTTGGCCACATAGCCATTGGCCACGGCGATGTCGGGAAGGCCGTCGCCATTGAGGTCCGCGACCGCCACGGAGTTTGGATAGGGACCGGCGGGATAGGTCGGTCCGGCGTCGAAGCTTCCATCCCCCTGGCCGGAGAGCACCGTGACCCCTGCGGGTCCGACGAGCCCCACGAGATCGTCGTCCCCGTCGCCATCCAGGTCGACACGCGCCGTCGGGGCGAACGGCATCGATCCGTAACGCGGCTGATCGAACGTCCCGTCGCCCCGATTCACGAAGACCGCCGCGCCGTCCCTTCGCACCAGGTTCATGTTCGTCGCCGCCCCGAGGATCGCGGCGGCGACATCCGGATGACCGTCGTGGTCGAAATCGCCGGCGGCGACCGAGACCACTCCCGACCCGGCGCCGTACCAGACCCCGGTCGCGAAAGTCCCGTCGCCGTGTCCCTCCATGAATTCGACCCCACCACGGTTCGAGTTGATCCAATCGAGTTCACCGAGGATGAGATCCGGGATGCCGTCGCCGTCGAGGTCGGAAGAGGTGAGACGCTGAATTTCGGCGACCGACGCCTGGGGTCCCAGGAGGGAGAAGCCGCCGTGCCCATCGCCGAGGTGGACGCTCACGTAGAAACGCGGTTGCCCGGGAGGCGGAGAGGAACTCGCGTTCATGACGGCCAGGTCGAGATGACCGTCGCCGTTGAGATCCGCAGCGTAGATTCCCCGGTTTGAGTCCCCGACCGCGCGCGTCACCGGCGCTCCGAAGGCGCCGCCACCGAGATTGCGGTGGAAGGCGATCTGCCCGTAGGCGCCGATGATGATATCGGCCCGTCCGTCCTCGTCGAAGTCGCCGGCGGCGGCGCTGTTCGGATTGCTGGCGGTGACGAAGCTCGAAGGACCAGTGAACGTGCCGTTCCCCTGGTTGATGTAGACACGGGCGAACCCGGTCGGAAAGGTCGAGTCGGCCGTCACCAGATCGTCCAGGCCGTCGCCGTTGAAGTCCCCGGCTGCAGCGTAGTAGACACTGCCCGCGAGAGCCGTCGGAGAACCGGGCTCGACCGTCCCGTCCGCGGCGCCGGGCACGACGCGGACATTGGGATAGCCGTTCGTGGACGACCCGAACACGGCGAAATCGGGCAGGGCATCGCCGTTGAACCGACCCTCGAGGAGCAAAACCGGCCGCTCTCCCGCCGGGACGCGCGTCTCGGGGAGCAGGGTGCCGGCGCCGTCACCCCGCAGGATCGACAGATCGTTGGAGTCGGTGTTCGCGACGAGGAGATCCAGGTTCCCGTCGAAGTCGAGATCGGCCGCCACGGCCGACTGAGGGCGCCAGCCGACATCCTGAATCGGCGTCGGGAACAGCGGGGCGGCGGGAACGTCCCCGATGGCGAGGCCCGCGAAAGCCGCCACGGCGGTCATCAGGACGACGGGACGCATCATGGTCCCCTTCTCTTGGCGATTTGCGAACTATCTACCCTGTCCGCACCGTCCCGTCAAGCAGAGTCGTCCTGGGGAGACCGTCCCGGCGGGCGCGATGCGCCTCCGAGAAGCTGGAGCAGCGTGTCGGCATAGGCTCCCATCTTGGCCGGGCCCAGCCCGGGGACTGCCTGGAGCGCCGCGAGGCTCTTCGGCCTGACGGTGGCGAGATCCTCCAGGGTCCGATCATGGAAGACGACGTAGGCGGGGACCTTGCGTCGCCGGGCCTCGGCGGTGCGCCAGGCCTTGAGGTCCGCGAGGAGCGCCTCGTCGAGATCGCCCGCGACTTCGAGCGCGCGCGCGGAACCGACGCCCGAAACTCCGCGCCCGCCTGCCGGCCTGGCCTTCTTCACCCGGCCGCTCTCGCCCGGACCCGGCAGCGCCAGCATCGGCCGCGACTCGGCCTTCATCACGAGGGAGCCCGCCTCGGTCAGGGCGAGAACGAACGCGCCAGGCCGCCCTCCCTCGATCCCACGGCGCTCGAGCAGGCCGGCTTCGAGAAGAACGTCGAGCATCCTCTTGATCGCGTCGGTTCCGAGCGCCTTGAGCCGGCCGTAGGTCGGCATCCGGTCGAGGCCACGGTCGAGGACCTCTTTGCTGCCGCTGCCGGCGAGGACCTCCGCGATGCGCGCCAAGCCGAAGCGGGCGTTGAGGCGCGCCACGGCCGAAAGCGCGATGCGCACCTGCTCGTATTCGCGATCGTCGAGCGGACGACCGGTGTTGTGGCGCCAGCCGAGACAGACGTCGCAGGTGCCGCAGCGCGGTACTGCTCCGGCGCGCGCGCCGCCCGCGAAATAGTCGTAGATGAAGCGGGTGCGGCAGCCACTGCCGAAGGCATAGCGCAGCATGATGTCGAGCCGGCCGCGATCGCGCCGGGCCTTCTCCGCCTGGACCTCGAGGTCGATCGGCGGGGCACCCGCGCCGACGCGCAGGCCGCGCCCTTCCGCCGCGCGCCGCAGCACGCGGGCGGCGGTCTGCAGCGCCATCCCCTGGGTCGCGTCTCCGCCCGCGAGCGCTTCGATCTCGTCTTCGTCCGCCCCCTCGCCCAGCGCCTGCCAGGCGCGGCGGAAGGCCTCCGGCGGCGGGTTCGAACCGGCGAGGAAGAACTCCTGCGTGCGCACGTCGGCGGGAGAGAAGAACAGGGCGCCGCGCGACGGCTTGCCGTCGCGACCGGCCCGTCCGACCTCCTGGTAGTACGCCTCGATGCTCCCGGGAACGTCGGCGTGCGCCACGAAGCGCAGGTCGGCCTTGTCCACGCCCATGCCGAAAGCGTTGGTGGCGGCGATGACGTCGAGCCGGCCGGCGAGGAAGAGGTCCTGCACGCGGTGCCGCTGCTCGTCCGGCAATCCACCGTGGTACTGCCCGGCGCGCAGGCCGCGCTCCTCGAGGTGCGCGGCCCACATCTCGACGTTCTTGCGCGTCGCGGCATAGACGATCCCCGGGGGTCCCGGATCGCGCAGCAGCCGATCGAGCGCCCGCATCTTGTCGGCGCGCGCCCGCGCCGGCTCGATGGAGAGGGTCAGGTTGGGACGCTCGAAGCCGGTGACGATCTCGACCGGCTCCTGCATGCCGAGCTGCCGCGCGATGTCGCGGCGCACGTCGGGGGTGGCGGTGGCGGTGAACGCCGCCGCCGGCACGCCGAGGGCCTGGCGCAGCTCGCCGAGGCGCGTGTAGTCGGGCCGGAAATCGTGGCCCCACTGGGAGATGCAGTGCGCTTCGTCCACCACGAGGCGCGCCACGCGGGAGCGGGCGAGCGCGGCGCGGAACCCCGGAGCCGCCAGGCGCTCCGGCGCGACGTAAAGGAGACGCAGTCTCCCGGCCGCGAGGTCCGCTTCGGTCGCCGACCGCTGCGCTCCGCTCATGAGCGAGTGGATTCCCGCCGCGGCCAGCCCACGCTCCCGCAGCCCGTCCACCTGGTCCTTCATCAGCGCGATGAGCGGCGAGACGACGAGCGTGACGCCGTCGAGCAGCAGCGCCGGCAGCTGGAAGCAGAGCGACTTGCCGGAGCCGGTCGGCATCACGGCGACGAGGTCGCGCCCCAGCAGGACCGCGGCGGCCGCCTCCTCCTGCCCGGGCCGGAATTCATCCAGGCCGAAGCGTGCGTGCAACGCCTCGCGCATTCTTCCGGCGGGATCGCTCCCCGACGGACCGGGGCGCTCCCGAAACAGGTCGTCCTGCAAGCGTCCCGCCCTATCCCGCCAGCGCGTACTGCACGGTCGTCACCACGCGCACCGTCTTGTTCATCTGGGTCTCTTCGCTGGCGCCGGGGATCGGATCGCGCGGCTGGATCTCGAAGACTCCCTGGCTCGCCTGCCGGATGCCGTCCAGGCGCCCGCCCGAGTCGCGCGCGAACTGCTCGGCGCCCTCGCGGGCGCGCTTGGTCGCCTCGGCGATCATCTCCGGCTTGATGTCGTTGAGCCGCGTGAACATGAAGATCGGCCCCTGTCCCGAGTTGAGCACCATGCCCGCGGAGACCAGCTCTCCGACCTTGCGGCTGGCGGTGGCCACCGCCTGCGGCTTCTCGGAATAGACCATCAGCGTCTGGTTCACGACGAAGCGGGTCGCGACCTTGGTGCGGTCCTGGTACTGGTTCGTCCAGGCGTCGGAGACCGACGGACTCTGCACCTCGAACCCCGACGGGTCGAGCTCCTGCTTCACCAGGAACGCCTTGACCTGCTCCATCTGCGCATCGACGCGCGCCTGCGCCGCGTGCAGGTCGTTGTCGGCGGCCGACAGCATGATGGGCCAGAAGGCGATGTCGGCCTGCACCTTGCGCTCGGAGATCCCCTTCACGGTCACGAAGCGATCCGAGGCGCGCGCCTGCACGAACCCGTGCCCGATGAGCCACCCGGCCAGGGCGATGCCGGCGGCGAGGATCGCGGGGCGCAGCAGTCCGGGGCGGGATTCGTTCATCGGGGGGATCCTCCGCCGCCCTTGTATCACGGAGTAGGATGCGCCCCGCCATGGTCGCGACGCCGCGCCCCGTCGAAGGCAGGCCCCGGTTTTCCACAGGGCGCCTCCTCGCCGTTCTGATGCTTCTGCACGCGGCGCTGGTGGTGCACGCCTCGTGGCGCTCGTCGCCGACCATCGACGAGTTCGCGCACGTTCCCGCCGGAGTCGCCTACTGGCAGACGGGGACGTTCGGCCTGTACCACCACAACCCGCCCCTCGCGAAGCTCGTCGCCGCTGTGCCGGTGCTCGCGGCGAACCCCGTCGTGGACTACGACGACTCCTGGGCCCGGGCGCGCGCGCGCGGCGAGCCTCCGAGCCAGGTGGAGTTCGGCGAGGACTTCATGCGCGCCAACGCGGCGCGTTACTTCGACCTCTTCCGCCGGGCGCGGCTGCCGTTCGTCTTCGTGTCGCTTCTGGGGATGAGCCTCGTGTTCCGCTGCGCCCGTGGATTCTTCGGGATTGGCGGCGGACTGCTGGCAGCGGCCCTGTGGGCGTTCGAGCCGAATCTCATCGCGCACGCCGGGCTCGCCACCACGGACCTGATGGCGACGGTGTTCTTCTTCTGGGCGTTCGACGCCCTGCGCCGCGTCCGCGAGGATCCGTCCGCCGGACTGATCACGCTGGCCGGCGTGGTCGGAGGTTTCGCGCTCCTGACCAAGTTCACCGCCCTCGTGTTCGCGCCGCTCGGCGTGATCCTCGCGCTGCTGCCGCGGCGCGCGCCCGGAGACGAGGCCGCGCCGCCGCGCGAGCGCCGGCGCCTCCTGCTCGTTCCCCTCATCGCGCTCGTCGTACTGAACGTCGGGTATCGCTTCGAAGGCACCGGGCAGGCGCTGGGGTCATTCCCCTTCCTGAGCCCCGCGCTGACGAAGCCACGCACCGGCGGCGCGGTGCCACACCGCGAGGCGCGCTTCTACCAGATGCTGTACCAGCAGCGGCAGAACCGGTTCGAAGGCTCGTGGCTCGGCGCGCTGCCGGTGCCGCTGCCGCGCGAGTACCTGCTCGGCCTCGACGAGCAGGCGTTCGAAGCGAACCCGGGCCTGCCGGGAGGCGGCTACGCGCTCGCCCTGCGCGGCGAGATCCGGCGCGGCGGCTGGTGGTGGTACGACCTGTACGCGCTGCTCGTGAAGCTGCCGCTGGCGATTTTCTTCCTGGCGCTGCTCGCGGAGGTCGCGGCGGCGCTGGTGCCGTCCGCGCGGTTATCGGTCGCCCGGGAATTTTTCTGGATGGCTCCGGTGATCGTCCTGCTCGCCGTCATGAGCGCCATGACCGGGCTCGACATCGGCGTGCGCTACGACCTGCCGGTCCTTCCCTTCCTTTTCGTCGGCATCGCGCGCGTGGCGCACCCGGACGTCCTGGCGTGGCTCGGACATGCGGGGCGCGCCGCTCTCGGGGCCGTGGTCGCCTGGATGATGATCGGCACGCTGCTCGTGCACCCGCACGAGCTGTCCTATTTCAACGAGCTCGCCGGCGGGCCGGGCGGCGGAGCGCGCCACCTGCTCGACAGCAACATCGACTGGGGGCAGGATCTGCTCGAGCTGCGGCGCGTCCTCGACCGACAAGGTGTGAGCGAGCCGATCGGCCTGGCGTACTTCGGCGCGGTCGATCCGGCTCTCGCCGGCCTGCGCTACCACCTGCCGCCGCGCGATCCGCGCGTGATCCCGCCGGGACACGAGGTCGCGTCCGACGGTCCGACGCTTCCCCCCGGCGTCTACGCGGTGAGCGTCAACTTTTTGTATGGCCTGCCGCACCGGCTCCTCGGTCCCGGAGGCGAATCGGTGGCGAGCGACGAGCGCGCCCTGGCCTACTTCCAGGCGCTTCATCCCTTCGCGCACGCCGGCTGGTCCATCGAGATTTTCCGGGTCGGACCCGCCGAGGCGGCGCAGGTCGAAGAGGAATGGAAGCGGCCGCTCATGCGCACCCGCTGATCCGGCGTCACGCGCCGGACCGCCGCGGGAGCCTAGCCGCCGCAGGCGAAGTGGAAGTGGACCTCGACCCCCGGCTGCGAGTAGGCGGGAGGCAGCGGCGGGAACGGCGACGCGGTCTTCACGGCCAGCATCGCGGCGGCATCCCACGCATCCGACCCGCTCTTCATGTGCAGCATCGGAGGCGTGCCCTTGCCGTCCTTCGCGATGGTCGTGATGACGACGGTCTTCGACCCTCGCTTCGGATCGGCCGGCGGGCGTTTCCAGAGCGACGCGACCTTGTCGTACGCCTTCTTCTGGTAGGCCTGGTCGGTGAAGTCGCTGGCGAAGAAGACCTGGAGGGACGGGGTGCAGTGTCCGGCTCCGCCGGATGCCTGGTCCCCCCCGGCGGCCTGCCCCGACGGCCCGGCGAAAACGAGGAACCCGAGCCCGGTCAGCAGGAGAGCAGTGACGATCCTCTTGGCATTCATGACCGGATCATAGCCCGGCCGGCGACCGGATCTTGACAGGGGGAGGTTCCGGGCCCATAAGGTCGCGGGCAGTGCCTGAACGCACCATCCCATTCGAGGTTTTTTTCGTGAGCGACCCCCTGGGCGCGAACCCTGAGCTCGTCGTCTCCGACTATCTCCGTGGCGACCCGGAGGCCGTCCGGGTCGTCGATGGCTGGGTCGAGGCGGTCCTCCGGGACGGCTTCCTGTCCCTCCGCGCGGAGTGGGAGGACATGAAGCAGGAGGCGCGCGCGCGGGTTTTCGTCTGCCTGCAGCGCTCCGGCTACAAGGGACGCTCGACGCTGCGCACCTTCGTACACCGTGTGGCACGCAACACCTGCATCGACTACGTGCGCCGGTCACGGCGCCACCGCGGGGGCGAGGAGCTGGTTGATGAGGAGATCAGCGACGGTCCCGAAAGTCCGGAGATGCGGGCGTGGGCGGCGCGGCGGATGCTGGCGCGGCTGATGGAAGGGTTGCCCGAGGAGGATCGGCTGATGATCCAGCTGGTTTTCCAGGATTTCCGGTCCTACGCGGAGGTGGCGGCGATTCTGAGGATGCCGGAAGGAACGGTCAAGTCGCGCATGTCGCGGCTGCGCGATCGCCTGCTGGCGCGTCGGCGCGAGCTCCTGGGGGATCCCCGGCGAGTTGACGGCAGCCAGCCGGGACCCGGGGAGGGCCGGTGAGCGCCGCCTGCCGCTCCGCCGTGCGCGATCTGCTCCCGTGGTACGTGAACGGCAGCCTCGAGAGCGAGGAGGCCGGCGCGGTCCGCACCCACCTCGAAGGCTGCACGTCCTGCACCGCCGAGCTCGACGCGCTCGGGGAGATCGCCTCGCTCATCCGTCTGCACGGCGTTCCGATCGCCGCGCGCGCCCGCAGCGCATCTTTCCCCGCTCCGGTCCCGAGCGTCGCGCCGCGACCCGCCCGGCGGCTGCGGCTGAGTCTGGCCGGGGCGCTGGCGGCGGTGCTGGTCCTGATCGCCATGCTCGGCTTCTTCCGCCTCGGGAACCCGCCGGTTCCGTCAGCGCGCGGCGCCGGGTCGTCGGCGTCCCCCGGCACCCCGGCTGCGACCGGCGTCGCCGTCCTTCCCTTCACGAACGTGAGCCCCGACAAGGGCCAGGAGTACTTCTCCGACGGCCTGACCGAGGATCTCCTCAACGCCCTGGTGAAGATCCGCGACCTGAACGTGATCGGACGCACGTCCTCGTTCAAATTCAAAGGGAAAGACGAAGACGATCGCACCATCGGGGAAAAGCTCGGGGTGGCGAACATCCTCCTGGGGAGCGTCCGCAAGTCCGGGGACCATGTCCTCATCGCCGTGACACTCGTGCAGGCGGTCGACGGGATCCGCCTCTGGTCGGAGACTTACGATCGGACGCTCGGCGACATCTTCTCGGTGCAGGACGACATCACGAGGTCGGTCGCCCGGGCGCTCCAGGTCACCTGGGCCGGCACGAAGGCGAACGCCACGTCCTCGAACGCCGAGGCGTACGACCTGGTGCTGCAGGCCCGGTACGCAATGCGCCTCAACACCCCGGAGGCGATGCGCCAGGCGCGGGAGGATCTCGAACGGGCGCTCAGCCTGGCGCCGGACGACGCCGCGGCCTGGGCCGAGATGGGGCTCCTGCACATCCGTGAGCAGGAGCGAGCGCTGACGGCCCAGGAGGCGCAGCAGGCCCTGCAGCGGACGCGGGAGGCGCTCACCCGGGCCCTGGAGCTGGATCCGGATCTGGCGGTGGCGCACTCCCGGATGGCCCTGGTGCAGCGCGACTCCGGCGATTTCGCCGCGGCCGAGCGCTCGACGGAGCGGGCCCTGGCGGCCGAGCCGAACAACTCCATCGTGCTGGGAAACGCCTCGACCCTGGACTCGATGCTGGGGAAGCTGGACGAAGCGATCGCGCTCCAGGAGCAGGCGCGCCGCGCCGATCCCCTGAACGCCATCACGCATTCCAGCCTCGTCTCGCTGTACGTCCGTGCGGGGCGCCTCGACGACGCCGAAGCGACGGCGCGGAAAGCGGTCGAGCTGGGGCCCGACAGCCCGCTTGCCCACCAGAAGCTCGGAACCGTGCTCCTGGTGCGCGGCCAGGCGGAGGCCGCGGGAGCGGAGTACCGCAGGGTCAACGAGCTGCAGGGTTCCGGCGAGCACGACCGCCTGTATTTCGAGGCCCTCGTGGAGCACACCGCGGGCCACGCCGAAGCTTCGAGGCAGGCGGCGGAGGAGTTCGAGACGCGCTTCGCCGCGGAAGACCCGTTCTACGCCGCGGAGATCCGGGCGTGGCGCGGCGAGAGCGACGCCGCGTTCGCCTGGCTCGACAAGGCCCGGTCCATCCGCGAGCCCCTCATGACCCAGCTCAAGGCCGACCTCTTCCTGTCACCGCTGCACACCGACCCGCGCTGGAACGAGATCCTGACGCAGGTCGGCCTGCCCCCCGGCTGAACCGGCCGGCTCATCCGGCCCCGGCGAGGTTCCGCGTCACGGCCGCGCGGTTGAACGCGGCGGTTCGATCCCGGGAACGCCCTCGGCGAGCAGCAGGCTGTCGAGCGTGTCCGCGATCGCCTGCACCATGTGCGTTCCGTCCGGGGAGATCGCGTAGCTGTCGATTGGCTGGCCCGTGTCGAGCCCGGCGAGCATCCGCCGCGTTCCGGCCGTGTCGGTCCCCGGCACGAACGCCTGAGCGAAGATCCCGCCGTTCCCGCTCTCGTCCGTGTCGTTGAACAGGATCTCCCGTCCACCGGGGAGCCAGCGCGGCCGCGCGTTGTTGTTGAACCCCGCGTTGCTGCCGATCAGCTGCGGCTCCAGGCGGCCATCGGAAAGCCGCGCGACACGCACCACACGGGGAATCGCGCGCGTGCGGAAAGCGACCCACTGGCCGTCGGGCGAGACATCGGGCGTGCTCCAGGATCCCGGCACCAGCCTGGTCGCCTGCGTCCCGTCGGCGCGGATCTTCCAGATGCCGCTCTTCTCCGGGTTCGAGGAGTTGTAGACGACCCACGCCCCGTCCGGCGTCATGGTCGGGTTCTCGGCATCCACGCCGTCGTCCGTCAGGCGCCGAGCGCCGGTCCCGTCCATGTTCCCGGCCCAGATCTCGAAGTGACCCGTGCGGCTCGAGGACCAGAGGATGCCGTGGCCGTCCGGCGTGAAGGCGGGATCCCAGTCCTGGGCCGGATCGTCCGTGAGCCGCCGGATCGCCCCGGTCGTGACCGAGACCTTCCAGAGCTCCAGGTTGCCGCTGCGGTTGGAGGAGAACATCACCCACTCGCCGTCGGGAGAAAAGGTCGGCTGGCGGTCGCTGGCGTTGCCGCGCGTGACCCAGCGGTGCGCGCGGCCCTGGCCCGACGAAGCCGGCCCCGGAGCGAGACCGGAGACGAGCAGGTTCACGCGCTGGGTGCTTCCACCGACGATCAGGCGGCCGGGCGCCAGGATCGCCACGTCCACCGGCCTGGTGGGCGACCACAAGACGACCTCCGAGCGCCCCGAGCCGATCTCCTGGCGGATGACCCGCCCCGATCCGCCCAGCGCTCCCGAGGACACGAACCCCTCCTCCTTGCCGTAGACGACGGCGCTGCCGTCTCCCGACCAGGCGACCGGGGTGACGGCCCCCGCGGGGGGAGGGGTCTCGAGGACCCGGCGGCCGGTGCCGTCCGGGTGCACGAGCAGGATGGTGCTCGGCGTGTTCTCCGCGCCGCGGTTGATGAGCGCGATCGTCCGGCCGTCGGGAGACCAGCGCGGTGCGACCAGCGCCTGGTTCTGCTCCCGGGCGATCTCGCGCGCGCCGTTGCCGTTCACATCGACGAGACCGATGCCGGAGATCGACTTGTCTCCCTCCTGCCGGCGACGCAGGAAAACGATCTCGCGCCCGTCCGGCGACCAGTCGGCGCTGAGGACGTCATCGAGAATCTTGCGCGGTTCGCCGCCGACCACCGGCACGCGATAGAGGTCCCGCTTCGGGCCGGCGAGCCGGATGAACAGGACCTGCGTCCCGTCCGGCGAGAAGCGCGGCGATTCGTCGGAGCCCGAGGTCAGCGCCACCTCGTCGCCTCCCGGATACTGCTTCAGCCAGATGCTCTGCCGCCCTTCACGCTCGGACGTGTAGACGACGAGCTTCCCGTCGCGCGACGCGTCCGGGGCGAAATCGGCCCCCGTGTAGGTGAGCTGCCGCAGCGAAGGCGGAGCGACGGTCGCCGGCGCGCGCAGGCTTCGATCCAGGACGACGCCCAGGGCCGCCCCCGCGACGAGCGCCGCGGCGACGCCCAGGAGAAGCCCGCGGGCGGGGCGCGGCCGCGACACGGCGCCCGCATGGTCCGGCGCGGCCATCGCGCCGGAGTGGGCCCCGCTCGCCCCCGGCAGCGAGGCGCCGCTCGTCGCCTCGAGATGGAAGGCCAGATCGCGCGCCGACTGGAAGCGCTCGGCCGGGTTCTTCTCCAGGCAGTGGTTCACCAGGCGCTCGAGGGCCGGGGGCACGGCGCGGTCGATGCCCGACAACGCCGGCGGATCCTCGCGCAGGATGGCCGTCATGGTATCGGCCGCGGTGGCGCCGCGGAAGGCGCGCTGTCCCGTGAGCATCTCGTACAGCACGGCGCCGAGAGAGAAGAGATCCGTGCGGTGATCGATCGCCGTGCCGCGCACCTGCTCGGGCGACATGTAACCGATGGTGCCGAGCACGACGCCCGGGCGGGTGGCGAGGTGCCGGGTCGGCGTCTGGGTCGCGTTCGACGCGTCGCCGCCGACCTCCCCGGCCGCTTCGACCTTGGCGAGCCCGAAGTCGAGGATCTTCACGCGCCCGTCTTCGGTGACGAAGAGGTTCTCCGGCTTCAGATCGCGGTGCACGACGCCGCGATCGTGGGCGGCGGCGAGGCCGCGCGCGACCTGCGCCGCGCACTCCGTCGCCTTGCGCACCGGCAGCGGTCCGTCGGCGAGCCGCTCGCGCAGCGTGCGTCCTTCCAGGAGCTCGGTGACCGAGAAGGCGCGTCCACCTTCGACACCGAAATCGTGGATGGCGAGGATGTTCGGATGCGACAGCGCCGCGACGGCGCGCGCCTCGCGCTCGAAACGCGCCAGCGCGTCGGGATCGGCCGCCAGCGACTCGGGCAGGATCTTGATCGCCACCTCGCGTCCGAGCCGCGTGTCGCGGGCGCGGTAGACCTCGCCCATGCCGCCGGCGCCGAGCGGACCGAGGATCTCGTAGGGGCCGAGACGCGAGCCGGCGGGGAGGGTCACCGGGACGGGATCACGGATCAGTGGATCGAGTCGGACGATGGGGCGGGGATCACGCGGAAGGCGCGGATGCGGGTGGTCATCACGCGGTTGCCGAACTCGAGGAAGAGCCCCTGCGCGGCGACGAGCTCGGTGTGGATGGCGCTGCCGCCCCAGGTGCAGCCGGCGATCGTCGTGACGAACGGACCGCCCGCTTCGCGCTCGAACCAGCCGCCGGAAACCTGATACGTTCCGTCGCCGAGACTGACGATGTGGTACCGGGAATTGCGTGTTTCGACGACGAGACAATCGCCCATTTCGAGGTCGGTCTTGCGGACGGCGGCGATCTCCTCGACGTGCCGGAAGTGACCGTCCAACGTGCCCGGAAACGCCATCATGTCACCTCATTCTAATCGCAAAACCGGGCGGGAAACGCCTTGCTTGCACGGCATCGACCGACCCGGTAACATCCGCCTTCGCCTCATGAAACCCTTCCCAATCAAGGCGGACGCCGCGGACTACTGCACGGTGTGTGCCATCCGGAAGCCGGATCCCGCGTGGAGCTGAGCGCCGGCCGCGTCCTCGGCCAGTACCGGCTCGTCGAGAAGATCGGCGAGGGCGGGATGGGGGTCGTGTGGCGCGCCACCGACACCACGCTCGGGCGCGACGTCGCCATCAAGGTCCTGCCCGATCTCTTCGCGGAGGACCCCGATCGCCTGGCGCGGTTCGAGCGCGAAGCGAAGGTGCTCGCGTCGCTCAACCATCCCGGCATCGCCACCATCCACGGCCTGCACCGCGCCGAGGGGATGCACTTCCTGGCGATGGAGCTGGCGCCGGGAACGAACCTCGCGACCCGTCTCGCGGCGGGGCCGCTGCCGGCGGACGAGGCGATCGCCATCGGGCTTCGGGTTTCCGAGGCTCTCGAGGCGGCGCACGACCACGGCATCGTGCACCGCGATCTCAAGCCGGCGAACATCCAGGTCGCCCCCGATGGCCGCGTCAAGATCCTCGACTTCGGTCTGGCCAAGGCCTGGGACGCCGACCCGATGGGATCCTCGTCGAGCCTGGCGTCCATGTCGCCGACCCTGACGACGCCGGCGGCGACGCGCGCCGGCCTCATCCTCGGCACCGCCGCCTACATGAGCCCCGAGCAGGCGAAGGGGAAGCCGGTCGACCGCCGCGCCGACATCTGGGCCTTCGGCTGCGTCCTCTACGAGATGCTCGGCGGCCGACGGCCGTTCACCGGCGACGGCGTGTCGGAGGTGATGGCCGCGGTCATCATGGCGCCGGTCGATTTCTCGGCGCTGCCTTCATCACTGCCGGCGCGCGTCGCCCGCCTCGTGCGCCGCTGCATGGAGAAGGACCCGCGCAAGCGCCTGCGCGACATCGGCGAGGCGCGCATCGCTCTCGAAGAGACGCTCGCCGGAGCGCCCGACGAGACGGCAGAGGCCACAACCGGTTCAGGCGCGACGACGGCGGCCGCACCGCCGTCCCGTCGCGTGATGGCGTTTGCGGCAGCAGCAGGCGCCGCCTTCACCGCGGCGCTGGCAGCCGGCGGGTGGGTGTCGCTCCGGCCGGCGGCGGCGCCCGCCCCGGTGCGACGCTTCGAGATCCCGGCGAAAGGACCCTTCAGGTCCGAGAACCAGACACGCCTCGCGGCGATTGCACCGGACGGCGGCTCCATCGCCCTCGTCGAGGACGACAAGCTCCTGGTGCGGAGCCTGCAGCGCCTCGATCCCGTCGTCATCCGCACCCCGGCCCCTCCCGGAGACGTCTTCTGGTCTCCGGACAGCGCCTGGATCGGGTTCGTCGCCTCGAACAAGCTGTACAAGGTCCCGGCCGCCGGCGGCGAGAGCAGTCTCATCGCCGACATCCACGGTGTGGTCACCGGTGGGACCGGCGGCACCTGGTGCCCCGACGGCCGCATCGTCCTGTCCACCGGCGAAGGCGCGATGCTGCGCGTCTCCTCGCTGGGCGGCGATTTCGAGCCGTACATCCCGCTCCTCGAGGGCCAGGAGAACGACCTGCACGACCCGGAGTGCCTTCCCGACAACAGCGTGCTTTTCGTGCCGCATCCCGGCGACGCGCGGCCGCACGAGCTGATCCTGTTCGACCGGGGCACGCGCAGGACGCTGCTGTCGCTGCCGAAGGACCAGACGATCTGGTTCCCGGCCTATTCCTCGACCGGGCACATCCTGTACAGGCGCGATCCGACGAACATGGGCATCTGGGCCCTGCCGTTCTCGCTGCAGAGGCACGAGGCGACCGGCGAGCCGTTTCTCGTGAGCGCCTCGGGTGACGTTCCCAGCGTCGCGCGCGACGGCACGCTGGTGCACGTGAAGGGAACGCGAAGTTACGAGACGCAGATGGTCGTGAGCGATCGCTCCGGCCGCCAGCTCGCCACCCTCGGCCAGCCGGAGGTCCAGTGGCCCTTCCCCGAGTTCGCGCCAAACGGAAAACAGGTCGCGATGAGCGTCCATTCCGGCGAGGTCGAGGACATCTGGGTCTACGACCTCGATCGCGGCGCCCGCACCCGCCTCTCCGTGACGGGCGCGGTGCCCTATTCGGCGGAGGCCTGGTCGCCCGACGGGCGCACCCTGCTCTACGGAGAAGGAGGCAACGTGCCGATCGGAATGAAGCGCAAGTCGTCCGACGGCGGCGGCGAGCCGGAAACGATCGGCACCGGCTGGGCGCCTTCCTACACGCCCGACGGCCGCACCCTCGTCTACTCCGAGGTCGTGAAGGGGACCGGCTGGGATCTCTTCATGCGCAGCGCCGACGGGAAGGGGGAGCCGAAGCTCCTCTACCACGCGAACGGCGACCAGATCTGGCCGCACGTCTCACCCGACGGCCGCTTCGTCGCCTTCACCTCGGAGGAGGCGGGCGGCTTCGACATCTACATCCGCCGCTTCCCCGACGGCGAGGGCAAGTGGGAGGTGTCGCAGGGAGGAGGCATGTGGCCGCGCTGGGGAAAGAGCGGCAGGCGTCTTTACTACGTGCGCGGCGACGATCTCATGGAAGTGGACGTCAGTACGAGCCCCGACCTGAAGCTCGGAACCCCCCGCCTGCTGTTCACCCGGCCGTCGCTCCGGCGGCCGCTCATCTTCGGGTGGTTTCCGGGCTTCGACGTCAACGCGGCCGAGGATCGCTTCGTCTTCTGCCGCGCGGTCGGCGACACCCGGGAGCTGTCCGGAATGGTGGTCGTGCAGAACTGGGCCGCCGAGTTCGCCGGCGGAGCCGCCGCGAAATAGCCGGCGCGGGCCCGCGCGCCGATCCCGCCGCGAAGGACCTACTTCACGATCGCCGACCAGTCGGAGACGAGCGCCATCATCGAGGCGCTGTCGCCGCCCGGAGAGGCCACGATGAGCTTCCGGCCGTCGGGCGTCACGTCGTAGGAGAGCGAACCCCAGTTCTGGTAGGCGCGGAAGGGGAGATCGCTCGTGCGTCCGACGTGGAAGGCCGGCCCGCTCCCGTCCACTTCCACCCTTGCGAACGTGGTGTTGTCGGCGCGACGGTAGTAGATCGTTCTGCCGTCTCCCGTCCAGCGGGGCACGCTGCCGCCCCCTGAAGACACCTGCCACTGGCCGCTCGACGCCTCGCCGCTCCTTCCGGCGGCCGCCGGATCAGGACGCGGCGCGACGTAGATTTCCTCCTGCCCCGACTGGTTCGAGGTGAAGGCGATCCACCGGCCGTCCGGCGAGAACTGCCCGTCGGTTTCCTCGTAGGGAGCGTTGGCGAACGGGATGGGTGTCTTCGGGCCCTGGAGCGGCAGCAGGTACAGGTCGGAGAACATCCGCGACGCGAAGGGGCCCTTGTTGAAGAGGAGGTATCGGCCGTCGGCCGAAACGTCGCTCGGATAGATGTCGTTGTCCCACTCGAAGACCAGGCTCTCGGCGCCGCCGCGCGCGGATTTCTCGTAGATGCGGTAGCGTCCGTCGGGTCGATTGGCCCCGAAGACCACGCGGTCCGAGTTCCCGACCCAGGCCATGAACGACTCGTCCATCGGATCGAAGGTGAGCCGGTTCTTCGAGCCATCCACGAGGTCGTAGATCCAGATATCCGAGCGCGGCCCCTCCTGGTTCTCCACCGCGATCCGCCGGCCGTCCCCCGAGCCGTTCATGTTGAGCTGGCTCACGTCGTCGGCCACGGTCTCCACTTTTCCCGAGGCGATGTCGTACGCGAGGATGCGCGTGCCGATCTTCCCCGCGGCCGGCATGTAGACGAGGGAGTGCGTCGAGGCGCCGACGGTGAAGACGCCTCGCCAGGTCGTGCGGTCGAGCTGGACGCGCTCCGCCGTCGGCACCGCGGGCCCGGCGACGCGTCCCGCCACGGCGTCGAAGGGCTGCGCGACGAGGGTGTTCCCCTGCACGTAGAAGAGCTGTCCGTCGACGTAGATGGCGCTGCTCTTCGAGGGAACGAGGCGCTGCGGCTGGCCGCCGTCGAGCGAGCCGAGATAGATGCCGTTGTCCTCCGAATCCGGTTTCTCGTGGTGCGCCGCCAGGAAGATGAAGCGCCGTCCGTCGGGCAGGAACTGCGGCCAGCGGTGCGTCGTGTGCTTCCCCTCGGCGAGGCGGGTCAGCGGCTCGGGAGTTCCTCCCCCCGCGGCCACCTTGACGAGGGCGCTGTCGAAGCTGGGCCCGAAGATGATGGTGCCGTCGGGTCCCCACGTGCCTCCTCGCGGCGAGAGCACGCTGCAGATCGTGTAAGTCGCGCCGCCGTCCACGTCGATCCGCTTCAGCTTGTCGACCGTGAAGAAGCCGATGCTCTTCCCGTCCGGCGACCAGAACGGGTACATCGCCCCTTCCGTGCCGGCAAGCACCCGGGCCTCGAGCGAATCGAGCGCGCGGATCCAGAGGCGGTTGCCCGCCGAGTCGATGGCCGCGAAGACGATGCGGCGCCCGTCCGGCGACAGGACCGGGGGGCCCGCCACGTCCCCCACGATGTTGAAGCGGGCTCCGGCGGGCGGCGCGATGGCGGCACGCACCAGCGGAGCGGCGCCGGCGCGCGCGGGCACGGGACGCAGCCGATCGCCCAGGCCTGCGGTCGCGAGAATCGAGAGGATCAGCAGTCCGCCCCACGTCACGTGGATGCGCCGGATCGCCGCGCGGCCGGCCGCGGTCGCGACTCCGGTGGCGCCCGGCGCGACGGCATCCGCCTCCGGGACGGACGCGGCGATCCACTGCAGCTCGCGCTTGAGATCGCCGGCGCTCTGCCAGCGATCGTCCGGATCGCGCGCCAGGCAGGTCGCGACGACCCGCTCGAGCGCCGCCGGAGCCAGCGGCTGGTGCGTCTTCATCGGCAGCGGCCTGGCGTTCATGATGGCCGCGATGAGCGAGGCCTGGCTCGATCCCTCGAACGCCTTCCGCCCGGTCGCCATCTCGTAGAGCGTGGCGCCGAAGGCGAAGAGATCCGATCGGGCGTCGGCCTCCTTTCCCTCGAGCTGCTCGGGCGCCATGTACTGGAAGGTGCCGACGATCGATCCTTCCTGCGTGAGAGCGCGTGTCATGGTGGGCGAGGCGGACAGGTCACCGCCGCCCGAACCGATGCCAGCCACAGGACGCGCCAGGCCGAAGTCGAGGAGCTTCGGCCCCGCCTTCGACAACATGATGTTCGCCGGCTTGAGATCGCGGTGCACGATCCCCTTGCGGTGGGCGCGATCGAGCGCATCGGCGATCGGCACGGCGGCGCGCAGCAGGTCGTCGATCGGCAGCGGGCCGCGCGCCAGCCGGTCGGCGAGGTTCTCCCCCTCGATCAGCTCCATGACGAGGTAATCGAGCGGCCCCTCCGCCGTCTCCTGACGTCCGATGTCGTAGAGCGCCGAGATGTTCGGATGGTTGAGGGCTGAGACGGCCCGCGCCTCGCGCTCGAAGCGCGCCTTCGCCTCGGCGGTGACCGCGCGACCGCCGCGCATCACCTTGATCGCCACGTCGCGGTCGAGGCGGGTGTCGCGGGCGCGATAGACCTCGCCCATGCCGCCGGCACCGAGCGCGGCCTTGATCTCGTAGGGGCCCAGCCTTGTCCCCGCGGGCAGACGCGGGGCGCCAACAGGGGTGGTTCCCGGGCGGGACTCGGAGCCGCTCATCGCAGAAGGCGGATGATACGATGCGCCGCAGCCGGGGAACCGACTTTTCCGATGCTCCTCCCGTCATGCCCCTGAGTCCGGGAGGGCGGAATGGGGGTCGTGTACGAGGCGCTCGACACCCGTCTGTCGCGCAAGGTCGCGATCAGGATCCTGCCCGACGCCTTCGCACGCGACCCGCAGCGGCTCGCCCGGTTCGAGCGCGCGGCGCGTCGCTGTGGCTGCTGACGATCGGGACCGAGACGGCTAAGCCTCCATCTCCTTGAACTCGCCGGCGACCTTGACGAAGATCGCCAGCGCCACCATCGCGGCGATCATGTTCAGGGCCATGACGTCCCAGACACGGCCCGGCACCCCTGCCTGCGCGTAGTGGTTCGACAGCGACGTGTAGATGACCCCGCTGGTGAGACCTCCGATCATCGTCCCGAGGAAGTTCGAGCCCATGTAGAGGCCGGCCTTGTCCTTGGGCGCGATCCAGGTGATGTATTCCTGGATGCGCGGCGAGAAGATCATCTCGCCGATGGCGAAGAGTGCCACCCCGAGGAAGACGAGCGATGGGGCGGCGGTGGCGGCGCGGCCGATGACGAAGAACCCGATCCCCGACATCAGGAGTCCGACCATGAACGCCGGCATGGCGCGCACCTTCGCCATGAACTTCGAAACGGAGATCTGGAAGGCGATGATGACCCAGCCGGTGTTGCCGATCGTCTCGCCGATGATCCGCCGGACGCCCTTGTCGTCCGGAGCCGACAGGAAATCGGCGAGCCCCGCACCCAGAACCGGGAGGGAGTGCAGGTCCTGGTACAGGCGCGCGGTGTCGAGGTTGGAGTCGATGTAGAGGGCGCACAGGTTGAAGAACGCCCAGAACGGCAGCCAGAAGCCGAAGCCCAGCAGGATCAGGAACGACGCGAACTTGAGGTCGGTCAGCGTCAGCCCGATCTCCTTGAGCGTCTCCCCCACCGTCTTGCCGCGCTTCTCGCGCGGCGGCTCCTCGTAGAAGAAGAGGGTGACGGCGAGCATGAGGGCGATGGCGACGGCGGCCGCGAGGAACGCGTACGACCACGAGATGACCCTCAGCTTGCCGGCGACGATCGGCCCGAGCGTCCCGCCGATGTTCACCATGGCGTAGAAGATCCCGAACCCGAGCGTCTTGTTGGTGGAGTCGGTGAACACGCGGATGGATCCCGCCACCAGCGGCTTGAAGATGCCGGCCGCGAACCCGATGCTCAGCATCGTCAGCGCGATCCCGGTCAGCGAATGCGCCGACAGCAGCAGGAGGATCGACGGCAGGTACGCCAGGTACGAGACGATCAGCATCGGCTTGAAGCCGAACCGGTCGGCGAACGATCCGGACAGCACCGGGATCGAGTACGACACGAAGAGGAACAGGCTCTGCACGATCCCCAGCTGGTCGCGCGAGTAGCCGAGATGCGTCATGTAGATGCCGAACCCGAAGTAGATGCCGTAGTACGCGAACCGCTCCAGCACCTCGATCAGGTTCGCCACCCAGAAGACGGGCGGGAACGCGCTCCTCGTCGTCGCCATCCTCACCTCCCTCGAAAGTCGATCGCGCCGCGGGCCCTGCGCCGGCGGCTCACGGGTGCTGGTCAATCAGGATGTAGCCGTTGCCCGCAAGGGCCGCCTGGCCGCCCGAGCCGGTCTTCGCCTCGATCGTCAGGGTGGTGAAACACGCCCGGGCCCGGAGCGCCGCCGATGCCCCCTCGACGCAGAGATCCGGAGCGGGCAGCGTCCGGTCCGAGTTCAGGGGAACGGCCGCGAGCCGATCGAACAGCGGCTGCAGCGGCAGGGTCAGGACGAGCGCCGCTCCGTCCAGGATCTCGACGGCGCCGCCGCGGTCATCGAAACGGCCCCAGGTGTGCGGAGACTGGCCGCCGCGGGCGCCCGGCAGGAAATAACAGTCGAAGCTCCGTTCATAGCCTGCGACGTCGCGCCCGATGTCGGTCCGCGTGTGGTACTCCTCCTGCTTCGAGGCGATGTCCCACGGGCCCACCCAGGTCAGCCCCATCTCCTCCATGAAGAGATTCCGGCATGCCCGGTCGTCGTCTCCGTCGAAGATCCTCCCGCCGCCCCGGCCGCCGCCCTTCAGATCGCTCCAGCGCCCGAGGCTCCGGCCGCCGTGCGTGGTGGCGAGATAGTCCACCGAGGCGCTGATCTCCCGGACCTGTCCGGGCGGGATGTCGTTCGATGCGTGCGCCAGCTTCCCGTCCGCGAGCAGTCCCTGTCGCGCGAGGAGCGCCGTCAGCCGGGCGCTCTGGCTGCGCCGCGACACGGCGTAAGCGCCCCACGGACCGAACGAGGTGAAAAGCGCCACGAGCGCGAGCGTCGCGGGGATCGCCTTCAGCGTGCGCGAGCGGCCGAAGAGCATGAACAGCGCGATGCCGCATAGCCAGGCGCCCAGGACGAAGAGCCAGTAGCGCCGCTCGGTGACGCCGTACTGACCCACGCGTTTCCCCAGCGCCGCGAAGAGCAGGCCCAGGAGCGGCACGATGGCGGCGAAGTACAGGCGCGCGAAGCGGTCGGTCCACCGGTGTTCCGACTCGGGGCGTCCCGGCTGCAGGAGAAGAACCGTCAGCACGCCGAAGATCGAAGCCGCCGACACGAGCCAGCCCACCCAGCCCAGAGGCCACGTCCGGGTCAGCATGATCTTCGCGGTGTAGGCGTACAGGATCAGGAGGTACAGCACCACCAGCGGCAGCAGCAGGTACTGTGTGAAGAGCCGCAGCGCCTTCGGGTGCTGCACGTCGGCGTCGAGCGCACTCAAATCGCGCGGCACCCCCGCGAGGAAATGCCACGGGAAGAACACGAACACGGTGAAGAACCACAGCCGCGGGTAGATGAGCGCGTTCACCTTCACGTCGAACAGCCGGTCGACGGCGAGGATCGCCGCCGCCACCCCGCCGAAGAACACCGCGGCGTAGATCCCGGAAAGGAAGAACCGCAGGAACAGCCGGCGGTTGAACTGCCAGAACCCGTTCACTTCGCCGCGGCCGACGAAGGGCGCGATGGCGATGAACACATCGACCGCCAGCGTCAGCTGCAGGTACCGCAGGAAGGTGCTCTCCCCCGCCGGCTGGCCCAGCGCCCAGCGATAGGCCGCCAGGAGGGCGAACCCGGCGAGCACCGCCGCAATCGCGACCGCGCGCGACGACGGACCGGGCGACCGCCACGGCGGCTTCTCCAGGAGGAGCTGCAGCGCAAGGAAGAAGGGGATCCCGAGGATCAGCACCAGGAGCGTGCGCACCGACCCGTCGGGAGGGTTCGGCTTGTCGTTGATGAGGTCGATCGCCAGCCACGCCGCCCCCAGCCCGCAGAGCAGCACGGCGGGGAAGCGCGCGAACGTCCGGCGCGCCTCCTGCGCGAGCGTCGCGATGGAAGCAAACCTCGTCTCGATGCGCAGTCCCCCCGGACCACCGGCGCGGCACGCCGGGCGGATTCTAGCCGCAATCCGCTAGACTGCGCGCGATGGGCGGCGGCTTCCTCGACACCTGGGTCATCCCGATCATCTCGGTACTGTTCATCGTCGATCCGCTCGCGGCGGTGCCGGCGTTCCTGACGATGACCGAGGGGGACACTTACGATCGCCGTCGGGCGATGGCGCTCAAGGCCGCGATCGTCTCGACCGGCATCCTGATCCTGTTCGCGACGGCGGGCAGCGTCGTGCTGCGGATCTTCGGCGTGACGCTGCCGGCGTTCCGGATCGCCGGAGGAGTGATTCTCGGCCTGTCGGCGCTGGAAATGTTGCGCGCCGAGCGCCCCAGCCGCGAGACCCCGGGGGAAATCAACGAAGGGATCGGCAAGCCCGACATCTCGATCACGCCGTTGTCGATTCCACTCCTCGCCGGACCGGGTGCGATCTCGACGGTGATGGTCCTGGCGCCGGCGCACCGCACGTGGAGCGCGTCGATGCCGGTCTACGTGGCGATTCTCCTGACCGGTGTCGCCACCTGGACGCTCCTGAGCCGCTCCGCCGCGCTG
>DASRAU010000002.1:0-63938 GCA_035638075.1 Verrucomicrobiia bacterium | reverse complement strand
GGGGACGCTGCTCCTCCTGAGCAGCCTCGGCACGCTCGACATCCAGGGCGTCCTGAAAGGAGTTCCTTCGCTGAGCGCCGGGATGGCGACGGCGGCGGCGCTGCTCCTGTTCGTCGGCGTGTGCGGCAAGTCGGCGCAGATCCCGCTGTACGTCTGGCTGCCGGATGCGATGGCCGGCCCGACGCCGGTGTCGGCGCTGATTCACGCGGCGACCATGGTGACGGCCGGCGTCTACGTGCTGGCGCGCATGGCGGGCCTCTACGTCGCCTCGCCGACGGCGATGCTGGTGGTCGCGGTGGTCGGCGGGCTGACGGCGCTGGTGGCCGCGACGCTCGGCGTGGCGCAGACCGACATCAAGAAGGTCTTGGCGTACTCGACGGTGTCGCAGCTCGGGTACATGGTGCTGGCGGCGGGGGTGGGAGCGTTCGGGGCGGGGGTCTTCCACCTGATGACGCACGCGTTCTTCAAGGCGCTGCTGTTCCTCGCGGCCGGGTCGGTGATCCACGCGCTGTCGGGCGAGCAGGACATCATGAAGATGGGCGGTCTGCGCCGCCGCCTCCCCTGGACGCACGCGACGTTCCTGATCGGCACGCTGGCGATTGCCGGGGTGCCGCCGCTGGCGGGATTCTTCTCCAAGGACGAGATCCTCTGGGCGGCGCTCTCCGGCCACGGCGGCGGCCTGGTCCTCTGGCTCGCCGGGGTCATCACCGCCGGCCTGACGGCGTTCTACATGATGCGGCTCTACATGCTGACTTTCGCGGGACCGTCGCGGCTGACGCACGAGGCGGAACACCACCTGCACGAATCGCCCGCCGTCATGCTGGTGCCGCTCATCCTGCTCGCGGCCGGGTCGGTCGTCGCCGGCTTCGTCGGCGTGCCGCACTTCCTCGGAGGCGAATCCCTGCCGAACCTGTTCGAGCACTGGCTGGAGCCGGTTCTGCCGGCTGCGGCGGGCGAGGCGGCCACGCCCCTGTCCGAGTGGGCGGCGATGGCGGTGGCCCTCCTCGCGTCCCTCGGCGGGATCGCCTTCGGCACCATGCGGTACCGCCACGGTCCGCTCCCCGAGCGGGCGAGCGCCGGCGTGCGGCTGGTGCGCGGCAAGTACTTCGTGGACGAGGCGTACGACCTGCTCGTTCTCGGGCCGTACCGCTTCCTCTGCAAGCTCGGGGCGGCCTTCGACACGCGCATCGTCGACGGTCTCGTCAACGCGGTCGGCTTCGTGACCGACCTGACCGGCGAGCTGCTGCGGCTGGCCCAGACCGGCTACGTGCGCAATTACGCGCTCGGCTTCTTCGCGGGGACGATCCTGATCCTCTATTACGTGCTGCGATGAGCGCCGCGACGCTGATGGGGCTGCTGCCCGTCCTGATCCCGGCCGTGGGAGGCCTCTGGATCCTCGTGCAGGTGGCGATCCTCCAGAAGCGGACGCTGCGCTGGTGCGCCGGGCAGGCGATCCTGGTGCTGGGGTTCGGCGTGGCGGCCGACGCGCTCCTGTGGCGCTCGGGGGCGGAGGGGACGATGCTCGACGCGGCCCTCGTCCTCGACCGGCAGACGCTGGCGTTCAGCCTGCTGTTCCTGCTGGTCGCCGCCCTGACGGTGGCGATCTCGGTGACGCACCTCGAGTCGCTCGACTGGGCGCACGGCGAGTTCTACGCGCTCCTCCTGTTCGCGGTCTCCGGCATGACCATCATGGCCGGCACCGAGAACCTGCTCAGCCTGTTCATCGGCCTCGAAGTGCTGTCGATCCCGCTCTACATCCTGGCGGGGTTCACACGCGATCGCGTCTACGCCATCGAGGCGGCGCTCAAGTACTTCCTGCTCGGCGCCTTCTCCACCGGGTTCATCCTGTACGGCATCGCGCTCCTGTACGGCGCCAGCGGCAGCGTGACGCTGCACGGCATCGCCGATGCGCTGGCGGCGTCGCGCGGCGGGCCGATCGATCCGCTGCTGCTCGCGGGCGGGGCGCTCCTGCTCATCGGCCTGGCGTTCAAGATCGCGGCGGTGCCGTTCCACTTCTGGGCCCCCGATGTCTACCAGGGCTCGCTCGCGCCGGTCGCCGGCTTCATGGCGGCGGGGACCAAGGCGGCCGCCTTCGCGGCCTTCGTGCGCGTCGTGTCCATCGCGCTCAACGCCCCGCCGGCGAAGGAGCAGTGGATCCACGTCACCACGGTCGTGGCGATCCTGACGATGGTGATCGGCAACCTGGTCGCCCTGGCGCAGCAGAACATCAAGAGGATGCTCGCCTACTCGAGCATCGCCAATGCCGGGTACCTGCTGGTCGCGCTCGCGGCGGTCGGCAAGCTGAACATCCAGGCGTCCTCGATCGCCTTCTATCTGTTCGTCTACGCCTTCATGACCATCGGCGCTTTTTCCGTGGCGGCGATCCTCGGACGGGACGGGGAGGCGGATCACGCCTACGCCCTGACCGCGTACGCCGGCCTCGGGCGGCGCCGGCCGCTGCTCGCCGCGGCGATGACCGTGTTCATGTTGTCCCTGACCGGGATTCCGCCGGCCGCCGGCTTCATGGCGAAGTTCTACATCTTCCGTGACGCGGTGCGCGCCGGGCTCGTGCCCCTCGCCGCGGTCGGCGTCCTCGCCTCGGTCGTCGGCGCGTTCTACTACCTGCGCGTGGTCGTGCAGATGTACTTCCGCGATCCGGCCCCGGAGCCGGCCGGCGGCGGCCTGCGCATCTCGGCCACCGACGTGCTGGCCATCGGCTTCGCGGCCATCGCCGTTCTCTACCTCGGACTCTTCCCCAACGTCCTGTTGACCCTCGTTCGTTTCGGCGGCTGAGACAACCCCCGCCGGCGGAACCTGCGGCCCCCGCGCGCCGACTAACCTGCGTGGGAGGTTGACACCCGAAAACCGTCGCTGTATATGCTGTTTCAACAATCGCAGTCTCGCTCGTTGAACGGCTGACAGGCAGGATCCTGGCCGTTTCCCGGCGCCGCGGGGAACAGGACGAGGTCAGCCGGGAGGTTTGTCCATGACGACTCCTGCAAGGCGCGTCCTCCGCTGGCTCCCCGTCCTGCTCCTGCCGCTCCCGGCGCTGCTCTTCGGCGGCCGCCTCCAGCCCCTGAACGAGGGGCCCGAGGACCCGGTCGAGCGGGCGATGCTGGTCGCGCAGGCGAAGCGGGCGGAGCGGCTCGCGCTCCCCGAGCCGACCCCGCCGCCGCCGGAGTTCTCGCCGCTCGGCGGCGCGATCCCCGTCCGCGTCCTCGAAGGGGACCGGACGCGCGGGATGCTCCTCACCGCCCAGGGCCACGTGGACTGGGATGCCGACAAGGACGCGATCGCCGCCCGGATGCCTGCGGCCGTGCGTCTCGCCGGAGCGGAGGTGCGCCGCGGCGAACGCGGCACCCTGCGTCCCGGTCTCGCGTACCTCCGGCTGTCGTCGACCGAAATCGCGGCGCGCGGAATCGACGCGGTGCAGGCGGAGGTGACCCGGCACGCGCGCATCCTCGGCTGGCTGCCGGAGAGCACGATCGTCGCGTGGGTCGAGGCGCGTGACCTCGAGGCGCTGGCCCGCGCCCCGGAGATCGAGCGCACCCGTGCGGTCGAGCCTTACCACAAGATCGCGCCGACGCTCGGAACGCTGCCGCGCCTGAGCGCGGCCGAAGCGTCCAATCCGAATCTCCTGGCCCGGGTGTCCTTCGTGCCGGGGCGCGGCGGCGAAGCGGCCCTCGAGGCGCTGCGCCGGCTGGACGGGGTCAGCGAGCTCGCCCCGGATGCGAGCGACGACGACGGGGTGCAGCTGCGGGTGCGCTTCGATCGCGTCGCCTCGCTGGCGCGCCGCGATGACGTGCTGGCGATCGAGCCGGTCCCCGACTTCGTCCTGGCGAATGCCGAGGACGTCCCGACCATCCAGGCCGGCTCCGCCGAAGACGCGCGGTTCGCCCGCCCGTTCGACGACGCCGGCGTGGACGGCGGCGGGATCGACACCAACGGCGACGGCCAGCGCCTCAACGACGGCTCCGACCTGGTGCCGCCGCAGATCGTCGCCATCACCGACAACGGCATCAGCCTCGACACGGTGTCGTTCGCGCAGACCCTGACGGCGACGATCGTCGCCGGGATTCCGCTCGGGCCTCAGCACCGGAAGATCCAGGCCATCCAGAACGTCACCGACAGCGGCACCTCGTGCGACGGCGTCCTCTCCGGCGGCACGACACACGGCAACGTCGTCGCCAGCATCATCGGCGCCTGGAGCAGCGCCCTCGGGGCGACCGCGAGCAGGCCCGGCTCCGGGGGACCGACCGCGCCGCGCCACGAGAACCTCGACGGCGTGGCGCGCGGCGCGCGCATCATCATGCAGGACGCCGCGACGACGCTGTTCTGCACCGTCAACTCCCTGATCGAGAAGGGGGGGAACGTCTCACCCGGATCGCTCCTCGACCGGCTGAACGCCGCCGTGTCGAGCGGCGGCACCCAGGTGCACCTGTCGATCTTTCCGTTCGGCGTGCCCAATTACGGGCCGGTGTTCCAGATCGTCACCGATCCCTATTCGGCCGAGGCCATCCAGATCGACACGTTCCTCTACAACAACCGCGATTACATGGTCTTCATGCCGGCGGGGAACAACGGCGGGAACGTGGGGTCGAGCCGGCTCGGCCTGATGCTCCGCACCATCCCCGACCTGTTCAACGGCACCGCGGCCGACGACGACCCGAACGTCCCGTCGCCCATCCAGGTCTCGCCTCCGGCGACGGCCAAGAACCTCGTCGGCGTCGGTGCCGGGCTCTCCGACTGCTTCACCTTCTTCGGGACGAGCGACTGCGAGGGGTCGATCGCCAGCTTCACGTCCCGCGGCCCGGCGACGGCGCAATCGCTGCGCATGGCCCCGATGCTGACCGCGCCGGCGGTCGATCTCTCCGGCACACCCTACTTCCAGGAGGCGACGGTCTTCCGCAGCAGCGACAACGACAACCTCGCCCCGGTCGAGGCGCAGCTCGACGAGGGCTCGATGGGAACGTCCTTCGCGGCCGCCGCCCTCACCGGCGCGGCGGCGATCGTCCGCGATTATTTCGCCCAGGGCTTCTACCCGGCCGGAGCGCGGGGCACCGCCGCCGAAAGGATGCCGGGCGTCTCCGGCGCGCTGGTCAAGGCGGCCCTCGCCGCCTCGGCCGACTTCAACGAGGGAGGGATCGGCACCCAGGGCCAGGACAACAACGAGCGCAACCTGCGCCGCACCCGCTGCCTCGATCTCGGCACCGTGTCGGGCGTTGCCGTCGGGATCATGTGCAACAGCGAGCAGGGCTACGGGCGGCCGGTGCTCACGAGTGTTCTGCCCCTGGCGAACTGGTCCGACCAGTTTGTCCTGCACCCGGTGTCCCTGACACCGCGCGAAAACCCGGCGGCGGGGCTCCTGGTCTGGGACCAGCGATCCACCGGCGAGCCGCTCATCGACAACGGTGCCAGCACGTCGCGGACGCACGTCTTCCGGGTCGCGTCGCCGGGCACGGTGACGACGGCGACAGGGGGCACCGCGGTCGCCGCGGCGCAGCTGCGCCTGGCGCTCGCCTGGATCGATCCGCCGTCCCCTTCGAACAGCGGCGGTCCGCTGATCAACGATCTCGATCTGCGGCTCGAGGGCCCGGGGCGCGATTCCTGCCTCGACAGCACCGACACGAAGCCCGACGGAACGCCGTGCCCCGCCAACGCCGCCGCCGACAACGTCTTCTACGACGGCAACGACTACGCCGGCGGGAACAACAACGCCTTCACCGACCAGTGGTCGAAAGCGCGCACCGCCGCGCAGGAAGTCCACGACAAGCGCAATCCGGTCGAGGCGGTGCATCTGACGGCGGACCCGAACAACGACCAGTCGTTCGCCGACTCCCCGCTCTACGTCGGGCGCTGGCGGGTCACCGTGAAGCGCGGGCTGGGGGGAGCGACCCCCGGCGCGATCACCATCGCGCCCGGACCGGACGCCGACGAGGACGACAACAACAACGGCCGGCTGGACGCGGGCGAGGACGAGAATGGCAACGGTCTGCTCGATCTCCCGGGGCAGGCGTACGCGCTCGTGGTGTCCGGCCCGATCTTCCTGGCCGAGCCGCCCCCCGCGGCCGGGCCGCAGGCCTTCCCGGCGAGCCGCATCCGCTTCGATCGCGTGGCGTACGGCTGCGCCGACAACGCCGTGGCCTCGATCCTCGACACGACGCCGGCCGCCTCGGCGGCGCTCTCCTCCTCGTCCACCACGTTCACGGTCCTTGCCGCCGACGGCGCGGTCCTCGACACCGAGACCGCTCTCTCCTTCAACGCGACGGGAACGGGGGCGACCACGTCGGTTCCCATCCCGATCCGCCTGGACGGGCCGGCGGTGAGCGGCAACGGCATCCTCGAGGCCGACAGCGGACGCGTCGTCCGCGCGCGTTACGCGCCGGCGGGGCAGACGGCGGTGGAGGCCCGGGCGGCGGTGCGCTGCTCGCCCGACCTCATCGAGGCCTCGTTCACGACGCAGGGGGGCCAGGCGCTCGCCGGCCAGGTGGCGATCCGCGGCGGCTGTGACGACGACGCGTTTCCCGACGCGGGCGAGGTGGTGAGCTATGGCATCGCGCTGCAGAACCGCTCGCGCGAGTCGCGCTACGCCGATGTCACGGCGACGCTGACGCCGTCCGGCCCCGGCGCGGGTGCGGTGCGCGTGCTCGACTCGCCGCGCCAGGTCGGGCTGCTGCCGAACGGCGGCGCCAACGCCGTGTTCTTCCAGGTGTACGTCGATCCGGCGGCCGTGGCGGCCCTGCCGGCGGCGAGCCGCCTCGTCACCCTGCGCCTCGACCTCGATTCGTCGGACCGCGGCACGCGGCTGGCGCGGCAGTCGTACTCGTTCGCCCACGCGCTCAACTCCGACCGCGACGAGCGGCGCTACTCCACCGACTTCATCGCCGGGGGCCGCGAGGTGCGCGATCTGAACCGGAACGGCGTCATCGACCCGCCGGGGCAGATCGACCCCGTGCTCGGGTACCAGCTCCCGGCGGAGGACGCGACGTTCTCCTCGCTCTTCAGCGGCAGCGGTGCGCCCGCCGGGCATTTCACCAACGAGCTGGGGGAGGACCTCGATCTCAGCGGCACGCTGACCGGTTCCGAGCGGGACCTGCTGCCGAACGGCGTCGTCGATCGCGGCCTCCTGAACTCGAACAACCCGCTCGACCCGGCGCACCGCACCCCGTGGAATTTCGACAACAACGCCGGCGGCTGGATCGGCTTCCGGCACCCCGGCAGCATCGCGACGGCCGTCAGCTCCAACCCGCTCTGGGAATACCGGACGCAAGGCGTGTGCGGCTTCCAGACGGCCGGCGGCCCGGGCAAGTTCGGCATCTGGCACACGGGGGACGGCGATCCGGCGACGCCGCCCGGCGGCGCGGTCGCCTGCGACAATTACACCCTGCCGACGAATTCCGGCTCCCCCGCGCGGGTGGAACTGCTGTTCGACGTCCTCGAGTCGCCCCTCGTCGCCAAGGTCAACCAGGCCTCGGATGCGCGCGGCTTCCCGTACACCGTCGAGTTCCAGCGCCTCGGGCTCAACCTCAACATCCAGCTCTTCGACGCCTATGCGGGGGGCGGGATCAACATCGACAACGACGCGGACAGCGACGCGGTCAACAGCCTGCTGGGTCAGGCCATCGACCCCTACTACGCGCGCCGCTCCGGCGGCTGGCCGTACGGCGTGTTCCGCTTCCACGGCGAGTACTTCCCCGGGGTCGGGATCGATCCGGCCACCATCGTTCCGTTCCAGCGCACCTTCGGACCGTTCCAGAATCCGAACGCATCCGGCGGTCTCGACGGCGACGAGTCCGGCTTCACGGGGCTGACGCAGAACACCAATCCGGACAGCACGAGCCCCATTCCGATCGCGCCGCCGGAGCACCTCGCCTTCCCGGCTCCGGGCGCGACCCTGTCGGGCGTCTGCACGGGCGGCCCCCTGGCCTTTGCCCCGTGCGCTCCCGCGGCGCCCGGCGATCCCTGCGTCGTCCAGGGAGGCGTCTGCACGCCCCAGGCGAACACCATCGCCGGACCGGTGCGGAACTTCGACACGACGCTTGTCGGTTACGAGGGGGGCTTCGCGAGCGTCAATGACCTGGGCGCGCCCGAGAACTTCTTCTTCTTCGTGCCGGGGCAGTCGGGGAACCGCTGGCAGATCGGCATCGGCTTCTGGGGCATCGAGAGCGCCTCGAATCACACCGACTACGGGGTGGCGCTCGACGACGTCGTCTTCGAGTGGAACGAGTGGCATCCCGAGGACGAAGCGGCCCTCGGTCATCCGCCGGCGTGTTCGCGCTTCGGCGGCGCCGGCCAGCCGGCCGGCGGACCCTGTGCGACCGTCACCGTCGATCGCACCACGCTGTACGAGTGCGACGAGTCGATCGCCGTGACGGTGCGCGACGCCAAGTGCGTCGTCGTCGGCGCCGGGGCGGGCACGACGCTCGGCGGCGCTTGTGTCACCGATGCCGACTGCGGCAGCGGCGGATCGTGCACGGCGGCCCGCACCTCGGTGGAAGTGGCCGTCGTGACCAACAGCGAGGCGGCGGTGATCGTGGCGAACGGCGCGCCGGTCCTCACGCCCACCGCGAAGCGCTTCTCGCTCCCGGCCGTACCCGGCCAGCCGGGTCTCTTCAAGGGCAGCGTGACGTTCACGACGCTGGAGCCGTCCGCCGGGAGCGTGTTCACCAATCCGGCGACCGACCACGACTTCGCCGTCTACTACTTCGACCCGCTGTGCGACGGCGACCGGGACGGCCAGGCCGGCGAGGACTCCTTCACCGACAGCGACGGCGACGGGATCGCCACGGCGTCGGACAAGTGCCCCTTCATCTACGACCCGGCGCAGCCCGACGCGGACGGTGACGGCATCGGTGATCTCTGCGACGACTGCCCGGCCGATGCCGATCCGCTCCAGGCGGATGCCGACGGCGACGGGGTCGGCGATCTGTGCGAGCGCGACGATCTCGACGGCGACGCGATCCCCGACGCTTCGGACAACTGCCCCGACGTACGCAACCCGACCCAGACCGACATCGACCTGAACGGTCGCGGCGACCTGTGCGACACGCTGAAGGGGAGCGGCGTCACCTTCACCGGGACGTGCGGCACCGGCGGCACGTGCACGGCGCCGTCTCCCGCCATCGGGGCGGCCTGCGCGACGAACGCCGACTGCATCCGCACCTGCAACGCCGGCGTCTGTGCCAACAGCTTCGGCTACACCTCGCCGGTTCCGACGGTGGGACAGGCCTGCACGACCGAGGCGCAGTGCTTCATCGACCTCGACCGCGACGCCGACGGCGTCATCGACCGGCTCGACAACTGCGTGCTCACTCCGAACGGGCCGCTCCTCGGGCCGAACAACCAGGCGGACAACGACGGAGACGGGATCGGCGATGTCTGCGATGCCGATTGCGCCGGGGCCCAGGTCGTCTTCCGCTGCCGCACCAACGGGGCGGCGTGTCCGACGCCGAACACGAACGATGCCGCCTGCGCGAACACCTGGGGTCTGGGAAGCCTCTGCGGCTTCTACATCGGCAACAACGGCGCCTGCTCACAGGTGGACGAGGACTTCGACGCCGACGGCGTCGCCGACGTGGCCGACGACTGTCCGGTCGTGGCCAACCCGGCGGTCGTCATGGGCGGGGCGCAGGCCGACCGGGACGGCGACGGCTTCGGGGATGCCTGCGATCCCGCCGCCGCGTTCGACGATGGCAACGACGGCCTTCCCGACGACGTCGTGGCGTTCCGCGGGGCGATTTCCTGCGCGACGCAGCCGCTGGCCCGCCTGACACTCGTCGGGCCGCCGGTGTACCAGGATCTCGACGGCGACCACGATCCGTTCCCCGATACCGGCGAAACCGGCCGGATCGTCTTCACGCTGCGCAACGACGGCGCGGCGCTGCACGACGCCGTGTTCACGCTCGTCTCTTCGGATGCCGATGTGGCCTGCATCACGTCGTCGCAGGTTCGCGTCGCCGACGTCGCCGCGGGAGCGACCTTCACGGTCGGCAGCCTCGATCCGCTCCAGCCGGGGTTCACCTTCATGGCGAGCAACGCGCTCCAGGCGCTGCCCCCGCCCAGTCAGGCCCCGAGGATCGATCTCGCGCTCCAGGTGGCCGCGGCCGGGACGCTCGGTCTCGCCGCGCCCGTGAGCGTGTCGATGCTGGCGGACATGCAGCTGCCCGCCGGGCCGCCACAGCAGTTCACCCTCGGACCCGACGGCCTCGCCGGCACCTCGGACGACGGCCACGTCGTCGAGGGCTTCGATCTCGACCGGAACGGCGACGGCAACTTCACGGTGAAGGACACCTTCCGTGAAGCGGTCGCCCCGGGTGTCTACCGCGGCACGTGCAGCAACGCGCCGCTGTCGACCTGTGTCGTGGACCCCGACTGCCCTTCGGGAGGATTCTGCAACACCGGCTCCTACATCCGCGGTGACAACACCAACGCGTTCGATCGCGTCGCGGCCACCTCCTGCGGCGGCTTCGACACCTACGGCGGCACCAACACCCACTGCCAGCTGAATCCCGCCTTCCCGATGGACTGGCACCTTCACTGTCCGGTGGGTGCAACCAACTGCCCGAACCTGGAAACGGGCCCATGTGTCGGCGGCTGCTCCTTCAACACTCCGACCGGCGGAGCGCACGCGCTGAGCCTCCCCAACTCCCTGCACATGGGGGCGCACTACACGTCCTTCGACACCAGCGGCGACACGACACACTTCCGCACGCTGCAGGGGTTCATGACCACGCCCATCAACCTCGCGATCCTTCCACGGGCCGGCGATCTCGACTTCTCCTTCTTCCAGATCGCGCGCCTGATGGACAACAACGGCGTGGGGCCCGCCAACAAGAACCAGTGCGCCGACTGCGGCGACGTGCAGATCCAGGTGGACCTGGATCCCGACCCGGCGGTCGATGCCTGGGGGTTCTGGGACAAGCTGGTGCCGTACCAGAACGTCTACGACCACACGCCGAATGCCTGGTCCACCTTCGGCGGGTATTACTGCATCTTCACGCCGACCGATACCGGCACCGCACCGCCGAACCCGCGGGGCGTACACGAGACGACCTGCTACCCCCTGGGTGCCTGGTCGCACTGCGGCTCGACCGTGGGCACCACCCCCACAGTCGTCACCAATTGCGCCGGTCCAGGCGTCCTGGATGCGGCCGGTCCGGGTGTCTGGGTGCAGACGCGCTTCCACCTCGACGGCTACCTGGGCCAGAGGGTGCGCATCCGCTGGATCGCGGAGACCTGGACCTTCGACGACACCTCGGTGGAGTACTTCAATCCCAACACGTGGAACCAGACGACGCAGGAGGACGGCTGGTGGCTCGACAACATCGAGCTGACGGGAGCGATCACCCGGCAGACGACGCCCCTCCCCGACACGACGTCGCGCACCGGGTCGTGTCCCGCCGATCCGTGCAACCAGGCGATGGGGGACCACGGGACAGCCCCGGTGATCGAGGTGACCGACCCGTCCGGCGTGCCGGTGGACGGCGTGACCCGCGTCCTGGTGGCGGGCGAAGCCATCCGCCTCGGGGCCGGCGCCTCGACTTTCCCGGGCGGCTGCAGCGGCGGACACGCCGAGTACCAGTTCCTCCGGGACGGCGTCGTGGCGCAGACCTGGAGCGTCAACCCCTCCTTCCTCGACAGCCCCGAGCGGACCACCCGGTACACCGCGCAGGTGCGCTGCACCACCGACCTCGCCTGCGCCAGCGCCGCCGGCGCGGCCATCGACGTCCCGGTCCGGACGGGAGACGGCGGCGAGGCGGTCTTCGGCGCGCATGCCGGCGGGGTCCTCGCCCCCGGCGTCGGTGTCGCCTACTACCGCGGGGCGTGCAGCGCCGGCGCCGTCGGGAGCCCGTGCAATGCCGCCGCCGATTGCGGCGTGGGCGGGGCGTGCGCCGTCACGGCCACGACCTCCGACGACATCACCGTCCTGCGCCTCTGGAGCCCGACGGGGAGCGGCCTCGATGTTGTCCGCGGCACGGTGCCGGCCGGTCCGGCCCCGCGCGGGGGCAGCGCCTCGGGCGCGTTCTGGACCCTCTCCGGCCTCGGTTCGCCCTGCTTCCAGTCCAACCTGTCCGGAACGCCGGCCGATGTGGGGTACGCCTACAAGACGGGGCCGCTCTCCCAGGCGATCGACGCCAACCCTCCGCCTGGAGGCATCCTCTACTACCTCGCGGCGCCGAACGCCCCCGGAGGGGCCAGCGTCGACGCCCTCGGCTGCCCCAGCCCCTCGGTCTGCAGCAACCGGGGCTGGTGCGAGCTCGGAACGAGCGCCGGAGGGCCGTGCGCGGCCAACGCCGACTGCATAGGCGGAGGGACGTGCCTGGTGCGGCCGACCTTCTGCTCGACCGATGCGGGCCTGGGGGACCAGGGGGGCTGCGGCCACCATGCGGCCTGCGCGGGCGGGTCCAACGCCGGCCGGCTGTGCCTGTCGGCGGGGGACTGCCCGTCCGGCACCTGCCCCACTCCCTCGCCGGCGCTGCAGGCGACCGAAGGGCAGGTTTGCCTGACGCTGACTGGGGCGCCCCTGGCGGCGGGGCCCTATGGGAACTGCGCGCCGGCCGGCCACCCGAAGCGGCTCGTCAGCCGCACAGGCGGCCTGGCCTGTCCGTAGGAGGGAATCCGTCCCGGCGCCGATGGGGGTTGGCGCCGCGGACGGGCTCCACTTCCAGGCCCACCCCGTGGGACGGGCTCCATTCCCGGGACCTGCCTCCGCGAACCTGGGGCGGCGTGATTGCGACAAAGGGAGTGGCAGGCGCCCGGTGGCTTCGGCGAGCCCATCCAGGGTGATCTGCCCCTGAAGAACGGTCGCCGCGCGGGTGGAAAGCGAAGCGGCGCGCTTGACGATCCCGCGCGGCGGCCGGTAGCATGCGATCACCTTGAAGCGTGAGATGTGAGGCCGCTCGATCCTGAAGAAATCCTGCGCCACTACCGCCGCGGCCGAGGTCTCCTCGCCATCCGCGGCAAGATTCCGATTCGCGACGAGTACATGATGTCGCTGGTCTACGGCCCCGGCGTCGGGGCCGCGGTCCAGGAGATCCAGGAGAACCCGGCCGCTTCCTTCACGACGACGATGCGCGGCAACGCGGTCGGCATCGTCACCGACGGCTCGTCGGTGCTGTCGTACGGCGACGCGGGGCCCGCCGCCGCCCTCCCTGTGATGGAAGGCAAGGCGGTGCTGTTCAAGGCGCTCGCGGGTCTCGACGCCTTCCCGCTGTGCCTCGACGAGCGCGACCCGAGGAAGATCGCCTCGATCATCCGCCGGCTCACGCCGACCTTCGGCGCCTTCGCCATCGAGGACATCGCCTCGCCGCGTTCCTTCGAGCTGCAGGAAGTGCTCGAGGGGATGAGCGACGCCGAGCTGCCGGTGCCGTACTTCTTCAACGACATGCAGGGCGCGTCGGCGATCCTCCTGGCGGCGCTGCGCAACGCCCTGCGCATCGTCAACAAGGAGATCGGCTCGCTCAAGGCGGTGATCACCGGCGCCGGCGGGGCGGGCATCAGCGCCGCGCGCTTCCTGCGGCGCGCCGGCATCGAGGACCTGACGTTGTGCGACCGCCACGGCATCATCCGCGGCGGGCGCGCCGAGGGGATGAACCGCTTCAAGGAGGCGGCCGCCCGCGAGTTCAACCCGAAGGGAAAGGAAGGCTCGGTGCGCGAGGCGCTGCGCGGGGCCGATCTCTTCGTCGGCCTGTCGGCCGCCCGCACCGTCACCTCCGACATGATCAAGGCGATGGCGCCGCGCGCCGTCGTCTTCGCGCTGGCCACCCCCGAGCCGGAGATCGATCCGGACGAGGCGCGTGACGCCGGCGCCGCGGTCGTGCTGACCGGCGGCGCGAACTACCGGCACGGCCTGAACGTGGCGCTCGCCTTCCCCGGCATCCTGCGCGGCGTGATGGATTCGCGCGCGCCGCGCGTCTACGACGAGATGCTCATCGCCGCGGCCGACGCCATCGCGGCGCTGGTGCCGGAAAAGGAAATCGCCCCGGATCGCATCGTGCCGCGCGTCCTCGACCTGCGCGTCGGCCCGGCGGTGGCGCGCGCGGTGGCGAACGCCGCCGTGGCGCTCGGCGTCGCGGCCGACGACGTCCACCCGGACGAGATCGGCGAGCAGACGCGGCACCTGGTGTACGAGGGAGACACCGCGCTCCTCGAGCACCCGTCGCGGCCGGTGGAGCGCGGCCAGCGCCGGTCGATCGGCGACGAGGCGCTCGATCTGCACCGCCGCTACCGCGGCGCGCTGGGCGTCGCCGCGAAGCTGCCGCTCAAGGACGAGCTGATGCTCGGCGTCATCGCGACCCCGGGCGTGGCGGTGCCGGTGAAGGAGATCCTCGCCGACCCGATGAACGTCTGGGAGTACACCACCAAGGGGAACCTCGTCGCCGTGGTCACCGACGGCACCGCGGTGCCGACGCTCGGCCCGGTCGGCGCGCTGGCGGCGCTGCCGATGATCGAGGGCAAGTGCGTCCTCCTGAAGACCTTCGCCGGCATCGAGGCGATGCCGCTGTCGATCGAGGCGCGCGAGCCGGTCGAGGTGGTGACGCTGGTGCGGGCGCTCGCCCCGGCGCTCGGCGGCGTGCTCCTCGAGGGGATCGCCACCCCGGCCTGCTTCGAGATCGAGCGGCTGCTGCGCCAGTCCACCGAGATCCCCATCTTCCACGACGCGCAGCACGGCACCGCCGTCGTGGTGCTCGCGGCGCTCATGAACGCCGCGCGCCTGACCGGGCGCGAGCCGGAGCGCATGCGCGTCGTCATCAACGGCGCCGGCGCGGGCGGCGCGGCGGTGGCGCGGCTGCTGCTCGCGGCCGGCCTCGAGGACATCGTCCTGTGCGACGCCAAGGGGGCGCTCTTCGACGGGCGCGCCAATCTCTCCGCCGAGAAGGCCGCGCTTTCGGCGCGCACCAACCCGGAGCGGCTGCAGGGCTCCCTCGCGCAGGTGGTGCGCGGCCGGGACGTCTTCATCGGCCTGTCGCGCGGCGGCCTGCTGACGACCGAGGCGGTCCGCAGCATGGCGGAGCGGCCCATCATCTTCGCCCTGGCGTACCCGATCCCGGAGATCGCCCCGGACGCGGCGATGGCGGCGGGCGCGGCGGTCGTCGCCACCTCGCGCCACGAGCGGCCGAACCCGATCAGCAACCTGCTCGCCTTCCCCGGAATCCTGCGCGGCGCGCTCGACGTCGCGGCGCGCGACATCGACGACGGCATGCTGCTCGCGGCGGCCGACGCGCTCGCCGCGCTCATCCCCGACTACGAGCTGACCCCGTCGAGCATCCTGCCGCGCCCGCTCGAGTTCCAGGGCGTGCCGGAGGTGGCGATGGCCGTCGCGAAGGCGGCCCTCAAGTCGGGGCTGGCGCGCCGGCGGGTGGACCCGCACCAGGTCCTCGAGCGCACGCGCGACTATCTCTACGGCGGGACCCTCCTCGCCATCCCGGAGCAGAGCCACCGGGCCCTCGCGGAGGTCCCCCCCAAGCGCTAGAGACACAAGGCGCCAGATAACTACGGCCGCAGGCGGTTCGGGGCTTCCCGGTGGGCCTCCCCGGCATCCCTGTGGTATGAAAGAGCCCCCCAAGCGCAAGGATGACGCGGAGGATCGGGACGATGGCCACGGCGGCGACGAAGGAAGTCCTCAATCCGTTCCACATCGCGATGCAGCAGTTCGACACGGCCGCCGGGCACCTGAAGCTCGAGCCGTGGCTGCACGGCGTCCTCAAGATGCCGAAGCGCCAGCTCATCGTCTCGGTCCCCACCAAGATGGACGACGGGTCGATCCACGTCTTCGAGGGCTACCGCGTGCAGCACAGCATGGCGCGCGGGCCGGCGAAGGGCGGCATCCGCTATCACCCCCAGGTCACGCTCGACGAGGTGAAGGCGCTGGCGTCGTGGATGACCTGGAAATGCGCCACGGTCGGCATCCCGTACGGCGGTGGCAAGGGCGGCATCGTCTGCGACCCGAAGAACATGTCGCAGCGCGAGCTCGAGAACATGACGCGCCGCTACGCCTCGGAGATCAGCGTCATCATCGGCCCCGAGCGCGACATCCCGGCGCCGGACGTCTACACCAACGCCCAGACGATGGCGTGGATCATGGACACCTACTCCATGACGGCGGGGGAGACGGTCCTCGGCGTCGTCACCGGGAAGCCGCTGATCATCGGCGGCTCGCAGGGGCGCAACGAGGCGACGGCGCGCGGCTGCCAGTTCGTGGTGCGCGAGGCGTGCAAGGAGAAGAGCATCCCGCTCAAGGGGGCGAAGGTCGCGGTGCAGGGCTACGGCAACGCCGGCTGCATCGCGGCGCGTCTCCTGCGCGAGGACGGCGCCACGGTCATCGCGGTGTCCGACAGCCACGGCGGCATCCACAATCCGAAAGGGCTCGACTGCGCCGCTGTCGAAGCGCACAAGGAGCGGACCGGCTCGCTCGAGGGTTACTCCGAAGCCGACCCGATCACCAACGAAAAGCTGCTCGAGCTGGAGTGCGACGTCCTGGTGCCGGCGGCGCTGGAGAACCAGATCACCGCCGAGAACGCCGGGCGCATCAAGGCGAAGATCGTCGCCGAGGCGGCCAACGGGCCGACCACGCCGATGGCCGACGACATCCTCCACAAGAACGGCGTGTTCCTCATCCCCGACATCCTGGCGAACGCCGGCGGGGTGACGGTGTCCTACTTCGAGTGGGTGCAGTCGCTGCAGTCCTTCTTCTGGGAGGAGCAGCAGGTCAACGAGCACCTCGAGAAGATCATGAAGCGCTCTTTCCACGAGGTGCTCGGGAACGCGAAGAAGTACGGCGTCCACATGCGCACCGCCGCCTACATCCTGGCGGTCGGGCGCGTCGCCGAGGCGACCCGCATCCGCGGCATCTATCCGTAGTGACATCCGCCCGTCTCCTGCTGTCGCTCGCGCTCGCCGTGTCGCCGGCCGCGGCCGCACAGGCGGCCGATGCGCCGAAGCCCCCGCCGGCCGACGCGATCCGGCCGTCCACGTCCACGCTGCGAATGAAAATGAATTCGCAGGTGACCGTCTCGGTGTACGCGCCGACGATGTCGCGGCCGGACCTTTTGCCGGTCATCTTCCTGGTCGGCGACTGGGGCTGGCGGCCGCTGCAGGAGCAGACCTGCGCGTCCCTCGCCGCCGAGGGCCGTCTCGTCGTCGGCATCGATTCCACCGAGTACTTCCAGCGCCGGATGGAATCGAACGACTGGTCGCTCGATCTCAAGCAGTTCCGCGAGTTCACCAACGGCAAGGCGGGCAGGCCGACCACGGCGCCGGTGCTCCTCCTCGGGTACGGCTGGGGCGGCGAGGTCATTCCGTACATGCTCAACCGCGGCGGCGCCGAGGGGTTCGCCGGCGCCCTGCTCATCGGTCCGAACGCCCCCAGCGCCTTCATCTACCGGGTCTCTCTCCAGATGGAGACCGTCCCGTCGCCGCCGGACGAGTCGTTCGACACCGGCCAGGAGCTGAAGCGCCTGCCACCGTCGTTCCCGGTCGCCTTCGTCGAAGGCGAGCTGGACACGGGCAGCCAGGCCGCCACCCTCGAGACCCAGGTGCGCGGCCCCCACAAAAGGGCCACCGTGCCGGGCGGCGACAGGCAGTTCCACGAGGTGCGCGACATCTTCTTCAACCGCATCAGCCAGGGGCTCGCCTGGCTCGAGACCCAGCGCCCGGCCTCCCCGGCCCCCGGGGCTCCCGGCGGGAGGTAGTCGACCGGCCGCCTCCGATTCACGTTGCGCGGCGGGCCCACCGGGCGTAAGAAGAACCGGATGCGCAGGCTCGCCGCCGTCGCCGCTTTCGCTGCCGGTCTGTCCCTGGTTCCCGGGGCCGCGCATGCCGCCGGGGCCCGCTCCTTCAAGAGCGGCCCCATCCAGATCACCGCGGACGGCTCGCGCGTCTGGGTGGTGAACCCGGATCACGACTCGGTGTCGCGCCTCGACACCGCGACCGATACGGTCGTCGAGTTTCCCCTGCCGCAGACCGGGACGCCGATCCGGCACGCTCCCTCCGGTGTGGCCGTGGCCGAGGACGGCTCCGAGGTCTGGGTCGCCTGCCACGACTCCGATCGTCTCTACGTTCTGCGCGGATCGGACGGGGCGGTGCTGTCGCGCCTCGATCTGCCATGGGGCAGCGGGCCGTACGGCGTGGCGCTGTCGCGCGACCAGTCGCGCGTCCTGGTCACGCTCCTGCGCTCCAGCCGCGTGGCCGTCGTCGATCGCGCCGCGCGCCAGGTGACGGCGCTCCTCGACACCTTCCGCAGCCCGCTCGGCATCGCCTTCATGGAGGACGGCGTCTCGGCCTGGATCTCCCACCGCCACGTCCTCGATCGCCTGCCGCGCGTCAGCCGGATCGATCTCTCGGCCCCCGGGCCGCGGGTCACGACGCAGGAGCGCACCGACGGCGCCGGGCCCCAGGACAACGCCGGGCTGCACGACGCGAATCCCGCGCACAACATCGCCGAAGGCGGCTACCTGAACTTCCGCGGCCAGCTGGCCCAGCGCCCGGGAACGACGCGCGTCTGGGTGCCGACCCAGTACGACAACCGCAACCAGACCGTCATCACGCCCGACGGCATCCTGCAGGCGACGCTGCGGGAGATCGACCTGGCGACGCGCCGCATCCCGGGGACCATCGCCGACAAGATCATCCTGTCGGCGAAGCAGGTGCACGACCCGCAGACCGCCGCCTGGATCGGACCAGGGTGGGATCTCGGCGTGGCCGGTCCGGACGACGTCGCCTTCTCGAGCGACGGCGCCATCGTCTACCTGGTCGGCGAGCTGAGCGAGAACCTGGTGGTCTTCCCCGCGGCGACGCCGCCGTACCGCGATGGTGTCGCCCCGAACCCGGTGCTGGTGAACGTCGGGCAGCGGCCGGAGGGCGTGGCGGTGTCGCCGGCTTCCATCGGCGGCCACGTGTACGCGTACGTCGCCAACATCCTGTCGCGCGATGTCTCGAAGATCGACATCACGACCTGGTCGTCGGCGGCCGAGGTGGCCCGCATCCCCGTGACGCCCTCGACCGCCGAGCCGCGCAGCGCGGCGTTTCTCAACGGCGACCGGCTGTTCCACACCTCCGCCGACCCGCGCGTCTCGTCGAACCACAAGGTCGCGTGCGGCTCGTGCCACATGGACGGGGAGCAGGACGGGCGCGCCTGGGACATCCAGCACCTCCCGGGCACGCACGGCCCGCGGCAGACGCAGTCGATCCTCGGGCTCGGGCTGTCGATGGGGCCGAAGGACCCGGCGACCGGGCTCGGGCAGCTGCACCGCTCGGGCGACCGGGACGAGGTGCAGGACTTCGACCACACCTTCCGCGGGCCGCAGATGGGGGGAACGGGATTCATCGCGCCGGCGCTTCTGCAGCCGGAGCTGGGGCCGCCCAACGCCGGCCGCGATCCGGATCTCGACGATGTCGCGGTCTACGTCCTCGGGCTACCGCCGCTGATGCGCTCGCCGTCCCGTGCCGCCGGCGGCGCGCTGTCGGAGGCGGCGGTGCGCGGCGCGACCTTCTTCAACGGCGCCGGCAGCCGGCCGGCCGACGCGCGCTGCGCCACCTGCCACGTGCCGGAGACCGGCTTCGTCGATCTCGCCTTCCACGACGTCGGCGAGCGCCACGATCCCGGCGAGGCGGAGCTGAACACGCGCGCGCCGCTGTGGGGCGTCAACACACCGTCGCTCGTCGGTGTCTGGGACTCGCCGCCTTATGCCGGCGTGGCGCAGCCGAAGGACGCCGAGAGCCTGCTGGAGGCGATCCTGGATTTCCGCCGGCCGGGACGCACGGCGCCGCACGGCACCGTCACCGGGCTGACCCTGGAGCAGGTACGCGACCTCGCCGAGTTCCTCGCCTCGATCGACGGCAACACCACCGCGGCGGAGGCGCGGGGCGCCGCCGATCACGCGCCGCCGCGCCTCGTGCGGGTCGAGCCGGCGTCCCTGACCCGGGTCGATGCCTGGTTCAGCGAGACCGTGTCGGCCAGTGCCGCCGTGCCGTCGGCGTGGCGCCTGCGCGCCGTCGGCGGCCCGGACGTCCCGATCCTCGGCGCCACGCTCGATCCGCAGAACGGCGACCGTGTCACGTTCACGACCGGCACGCTCCACCATGACTGCGGGCCGGTGACCTACGCGCTGATTCCGCAGGGGGCGATCTTCGACCGGGCCGACAGCGCCACCGGAGGCGTCGCCAACGCGCTCGACCTCGTCGATGCGTCGAACACCCGCACCTTCGTCGTCGGCGACACGCTCACCGTCACGTTCGGCGCCTCGGGCTACGAGAACTTCACCATCCCGGTGCACGACTCGGGGACGGTGTTCGGCAGCGCCGGCGGCGCCAACGGCACCGTGTGGCTGCGCTCCAACAACAACGGCGCGCAGCGCAACACCGACTTCGTCCGCTTCGAGTGGGAGCAGGCGTTCGCCGCGACCGGGGTGGTCTCGCCCAACAGCCTCGTCGCGGCCTCGTTCGCGCTGCAGCCGTCGTTCGGCGACGCGCAGACGATCGAGGCGCGCCGCGTCCTGCAGCGCTGGTGGGACTACGGCGGCGCGGACCTCGCCCAGAATCCCGTGAACCCGGTGAACGGCCACGGCGGCGCGACATACACCTGGAGCGAGCTCAACGTGAAGGCCTGGAATTCGCCGAACGCGGCCGCCCGCGCGGCCGGCGTCAACGGCCAGAACGCCGCCGACTACTTCGGCACGCGCGACACCGCCTTCGACCCGGACGTCATCGTCTCCCTCTCGGACATCGGAGGGCCGACGGTGTTCGGCGGGGCCGGGGTGCTCTCGGCGGTGCGCTTCTGGCTGCAGAACCCGGCGCTCGACCAGGGCTACGCCCTGCAGCTGACGAGCACGGCGCGCCACGAGACCCGCTTCCGCGCCGGAGAAGAGGAGCTGCGCCAGGCAGGGCCGGTGCTGACGATTCAGTACCAGCTGCCCGCGACGACGAGCCCGCCGCTCCCCGAAGTGTCGGCGCCGGCCGCGGCGCAGCCGCTGCTGGTCGACCAGGTTCCTGGAGGAGATCTCGTCATCTCGTTCGAGGACCTCGGCGCCGCGGCCGGCGCTTACGATGTCTACGAGGGGACGCTCGGCGGCGGCTACAACCACGCCCCGAGGATCTGCAACGCCCAGACGAGCGCGGCCAACGGCCGCCGGCAGCTCCAGGTGACCCCCTCCGCCGGCAGCGCCTATTACCTCGTGACCGCCGCCGACCTCTGCCAGGAGGGCACGAGCGGCTCGAGCTCCGCCGGCGTGCCGCGCCCCTCCGCGAACCTCACCTGCTCGCCCTAGGAATTCGCCTCGAGCGTCGCGACGGCGTCGGCTGCGCGCGGCGCGGGTCGCCGCCGACCGCACCGCGCACAGCCTCCATCGTGAAGAGTCTCTGTAGTGTCTCGAAAGCGGCAAAGGTCGCCGGATTTCGCTGAAATCCGGAAATTCCTGAGGTACATTGCCGGGCGTTTCCACGGAGCCACGGAACCAGCGGGCCGACCCGACCACTCTTCGTCATGGACTCCGACCACGCCGCCGCCATCGCCGCCCTCCTGGACGGCGACCCCGAGACCGTCGCCGAGGTGCGTGCCGCGATTCGCTCGGTCGTGCGGGCGTTCCGGTTCCGCGGCCGCGACGTCGAGCGCGATCTCGCCCAGGAGGCGCTGAGCCGGGTGGTCGAGAACGTCACCGCGGGCCGCTTCCGCGGCGAAGCGACGCTGCGCACCTACGTCCAGCAGGTGGCGAAGTTCGTCTGCCTCGAGCACATCCGCCGCAAGCGGACGGAGGTGCGCATCGACTTCGAGGCGCTGCCGTCGCCGGAGCGCTGGTCCGGACCGGAGGAGTCGCTCCTGCTCGACGAGGAGCACGCGCGCAACCTCGAGGCGTTCGCCGCGCTCCCGGCGGAGTCGCGCGAGCTGCTGCGCCTGGTGTTCGTCGAGGGTCTGACCTACGCCGAGCTGGCGCGCCGCTTCGGGGTGACCGAGAGCGCCATCAAGTCGCGCATCCACCGATTGAGACTGGAGTGCCGCGAGCGCCTCGGGCGGAAGGGCCCGCTCCCGGGACGGGCGTCGTGGAAGAGGCCGACCGAGGTGGAGTCATGAGCGCCGCCGACCGGCATCCCGACCTGCTGGCCTACGTCGCGGGCCTGCTTCCGGAGGATCGGCAGGCGGACATCGCGGCGCACCTCCGGCGCTGCGACGCCTGCCGCGACGAGGAGCGCTCGCTCCGTTCGCTTCGCCACAGTCTTCGATCGTCGACGGCGACCACGGCCGGCGGCCATCCCTCCGTGGAGGACCTGGTCGCGGCCGACGAAGGAGCGTCGCGCGATTCGCTGTCCGGTCACGTCGCACGGTGCGCGGAGTGCCGCGCCGACCTCGAGGCCCTGGCGCGGGTCCGGCTCGGCTCGCGGGAGGAGCGGCATCGGGAGCGCTTTCAGCGCGCCGCGGCGGGGGCACCCTCTGCCGGTGAGGACGACGCGCCGTTTCGTCCCCGGGGCGCGCGCCGCATCGCGCGGAGCGTGCTCGCGGCGGGACTCGCCGTCTCGCTTCTCGGCATCGGCTGGGTGGCGTTCCGCCTGCGGCCGGCGGCGCGACAGGAATCCGGCCCCATCGTGCTCTACCCCGCAACCCGCGGCGCGGCCGGGGTGAGTCCGGTGACCGCGGGAAGCGCCGCGGCGCTTCGCCTGATTCTGCCGTTCGGTGCTCCCGGAGGCCGGTACGAAGCGCGGGTCCAGGACGCGAACGGTCTCGAGATCCTGGCGCAGACGAGCATCGTCAAGGATGGCGAGATCCTCGAAGTGCGCTTCGACGCGCCCGACCGGCCGGGCGAGTACCGCCTGGCGGTGCAATCCCTCGACGCGAAAGACGCGGCGCCCGTTCTCTACCCGCTGCACGTCACCGGCCGGCAGCCGTGATCGCACGGCGGCGGTGAGCGCGCGGTCCCGGCGCGACTGAACATGCCCCGACGGGCGCCGCCGGGTCTCACCGCGGTCCTCGGGGCGTCGCTGCTCCTGCTGGGAACCGCGGCGATCACCCGCGACATCGATCCTCCCGCGCCACTCCGTGCGCCCGAGGCGATGCTGCGCGCACCCGGGACGGAGGCGCGCGCATCTGAGCCGGACACGCGCGCGTTCCAGGTGGAGCTCGACTCCGCGCGCCGGCAAGCCCGGGAGGAGCATCTCGAAAAGGCGGCGTCGGAGGTCTCCCGGGCGGAAGCGGAGCACGGCCCGAGGTCCGCGGAGCTGGCGCAGGCGCTCGCCGGCCAGGCGTTCGTCCTCTGGGGTGCGGAGGACTACGATGCCGGCCTGCCGATCGCGGAACGGGCGCTGACCCTCTTTCTCGCGCAACCGCAGGAGACCACGCGGCTGGCGGGAAGCCGCTACCTCGTCGCCGAGTTCCGGCGCGCCACGGGGGATTACGCCGGGGCGCTGGATCAGTACCAGGCCGCCATCGCCACCTGGAGCCGGCTGCCCGGCGACAACGATGCCGGCATCGGCTCGGCCCTGCACTACATGGGGATCGTGCATGCGCAGACCGGAGACCCGGAGGGGGCTCGCGCCTGCCTGCTGAAGGCGCTTGCCGTCCGTGAGCGCGCGCCGGGTGGCCCGGACGCCTACGTCGCCGGCACGCTCCAGGCGCTGGCGGACCTGGCGGCGCGCGCCGGGGATGCGGCGGCGGAAGATCTCTTCGCGCGCGCGCAGCGGATCTGGGAGCGGACCCTCGGACCGGCCGACCCGTTCATCGCGCGGAGCCTCCTGGCGCGGGCCCGCCTGCTCGCGGCCGCCGGCGACCTGGCGGCGGCGCGCCCGCTGATCGATCGGGCGGTGTCGATCCGTGTCGCGGCCTTCGGGCCCCGGTTTCACCTCGTCGCGCAGGCGCGCTTCGCCCGCGCCGACCTGCTGGCGCGCGCCGGCGAATGGGAGGCGGCGCTGTCAGAATCCGGAGAGGCGCTCGCGATCCTCGACGAATCGCTCGATCCGTCTGCTCCCGAGGTCGCCGCGGGGCTCGCGGACCGGGCCCGACTGCAATGGCGGGCGGGGCGGCGAGCCGATGCGGTCGGCACGGCGCTGGCCGCCGAGAGAATGGCGCGCGCGCGGTTCCTGCTCTCCGTGCGCCATCTCGACGACGGGCTGGCGCTCCGCTTCGCCGCGGCCCGCACGTCCGGGCTCGACGTCCTCCTGACCGCGCTCGCGGAAGGACCGGCCGGCGACGACGGCGCCGCGGCGCGGGAGGTCTTCGACGCGGTCATCCGATCGCGCGGGATGGTGCTCGACGCACTCGAACCCGGACACGAGGGGCGCGATCCGGGGCTCGACGAAGTGCGGGGTGCGCTCCCTCCCGGCGATGCGCTCGTGGCCTGGGTGCGCTACGACCGTCTCGCTGCCCTCGACAGGCCGACGATCTCCTCCTACCTTGCGCTCGTGCTCCGGCCCGGGGCCCCATCGCCCGTGGTCGTGCCGCTCGGTCCGGCGGATGCCATCGATGCGGCGGTCGCCGCCTGGCGCGAGGAGGCAACCCGCGATCCTCACCGCAGGCCCGCGAACGAGTCCGACGACGCGGCGCGCGCGGCGGGCGAGCGCCTGCGCCGTGCCGTCTGGGATCCGATCGCGCCGGTCCTTTCTGGCGCGCGGCAGGTCTTCCTGGTGCCGGACGGGGCGCTCGACCTCGTCGCCTTCGGCGCGCTGCCGGCGGAGGGCGGTCGCTTTCTCGTCGAGTCGGGTCCGCTGCTCGACGTCCTCACGGCGGAGCGCGATCTCGTCCGGCTGGCCGGCGCCTCCGCCGCAGGCCGCGGCCTGCTCTCGGTCGGCGGCCCGGACTTCGGCGCTCCCGGCGACGCGACGACGTCCCGCGTTGCGCCAGGCATGCCACCGGGCGTGACCATGAACGCGGCCACAAGCGTGACGACGCCGCGCCCGCTGTGCCCGGAGTTCGCGGCGCTCTCGTTCGAGCCGCTCCCCGGAGCAGCGCAGGAGGCGCGCGAGGTCGCCGCACTCATGCCCGCTGAAGGAGAGCGCCTCGTTCTCGAAGGAGCGCAGGCGCGCGCCGACGTCATCGCGAAGCTGGCGCCGGGGAAGCGCATCCTCCACCTGGCGACGCACGCCTTCGTCCTGCCGGAAGCGTGCGGCCTCGTGCCCGTGAAGGGCACCGCGGAGGATCTCGCCGCGCCCCCGGCTGAACGGACCCTCCTCCGATCCGGTCTCGCCTTCTCCGACGGCGTGCTCTCCGCCGAGGAGATCGCCCGCCTGGATCTCACCGGCGCGCAGTGGGTCGTCCTGTCCGCCTGCGACACGGGCCTCGGGGACGTCCGCGCCGGGGAAGGGGTGGTGGGGTTGCGTCACGCCTTCGAGAGGGCCGGCGCCCGCACGGTCATCATGAGCCTGTGGGGGGCGGACGATGCCTCGGCGCGCGCCTTCATGCGGGCGCTGTACGCGGCGCGTCAGGCCGGGGCGACGACGACCGGGGCGATGCGCCGCGCCGCCGTCCGCCTGCTCGAGGACCAGCGCGCCCGCGGCCGCACCACGCATCCTTATTACTGGGGCGGCTTCGTCGTCACCGGCGACTGGCGCTGACCGTCCGGCCGCATCGTCCCGGTGCCCGCAAAGGAACAAGCCTGCCGGCCCGGATGACACCGGACCGGCAGGCCATTCGCCCCGGCGGCGGCGAGGCTACTTCTTCTTGAAGGTGAAGATGCTGATGCCGATGCGGATGCCGTGGCTGTCCTGGTCGTCGAAATCGTCGGCGCCCATCAGCTTCTGGAGGAAGAACTCGAACCGCACGGCGGCGGAGTCACCGACGAACATCTTCGCGCCGACGGCCGCTTCGATCTCGTCGTCCACGAAATCGCCGAGGTCCCCCGAGACGAACCCGAAGGAGCCCGAGACGTAGCCGGTGACCGGCTTGTCCGGCATCCAGTTGAAGGTGTAGATCGGCCCGAAGATCAGCGCGTCGCTGCTGCCGCCGGTGTCCGGGTCGATGTTCAGGTACGACAGGTGCGCGCCGATCTCGTGGTACCCCTTCGGCGTCAGGATCCACTGCCACTGCCCGTCGATGTTGGTCGTCGAGCCGACGTCGTCCACGTCGGTCCACGAGATGGCGAAGGCCCACTCGTTCAGCTTGTCTTCGAGCGGGGTCGCCAGGGCCGGAGACGGAGATGCGGCCCAGGCCAGGACTAGGAAGAGGATGGAGAAGAGGACGGTACGGCTGAGACCTTTGGACATCGGACCCTCCTTGTCACGTCGGCACGAGCGGTTCGAGGTTCAAGTCAGAGCCAGTTGCGGGGACCCGTTTACCATCGCTTGCCGTTCCGGTCATCCGGAGAAATACGCAGAGCACCCTCCCGTGGCACCGGGAATGCACTCCGTTGCGGGCGAGAAGGAGGGAGAGTCATGGCCCGATGTCATTCCTGTGGCAACGACTACGCGAGGAGCTTCGAGGTCACCAAGGCCGGCCGCTCCTACACGTTCGACTGTTTCGAGTGCGCCATCCACGTGCTGGCCCCCGAGTGCGCGCACTGCGGCGTGAAGATCCTCGGGCACGGGGTGGAGGCGGATCGCGAGATGTTCTGCTGCTCGCACTGCGCCCGGCACTCCGGCGTGCGCGGCAGCGTCGATCACGTGCAGCAGAGCCCGCCCGCCTGATCAGAAACTGATGGGCCAGCCCCAGCCGAGGATCAGGCCGTAGGTGAGACCGCCGGCCTGCACGTCGTCGTTTTCGAAGATCGACACCTGTGCGTCCGACCAGCGCACCGATCCGCCGAGATTGAAGCGGCGGCCGAGACGCCAGAAAACGCCGCCTCCGGCCCACAGGGCCGCGGTCTGATCGCTGTCGTCAGTGAAATCCGCGTCGTAGGTGGCCCCGACGAGTCCGACGCCGCCGCCAAAGAAGGGCCGCGTCCTCTTCTTGCCCCAGATCTTTCGGATGCCGAGGTCGAACTCGAACGTCGAGCCGGTGATGTCCCCGGAGGTCACGAACCCGCCGACGTTGATCGGGACGCGCTCCTCCACCGCGGCCGACGCGAAGTAGTCGACGGCGATCCAGACCGGCCAGGTCTCGCGGCCGAAGGTGACCTCGGCCCCGAAGGCGCCCTGGTCTTCGACCGGGGCCCAGTCGGCCTTGTCCATCGGCTTGACCCCGAGCAGGAAATTCACGTCTCCGCCCGCGAACGCGGCGGTGGCGGGAGCGGCGAGCAGGAGGATCGACAGCGCGAGCGCGAAACGGGTTGCGACGGCAGGCCTGGTTTTCATGTTCCCCCCCGGGAGCAGGCGGACCTGGTGTTGCACTCGGCCGCGCGGCGCTTATACCGGAATCGCGGCGCGGGCGTCAAAGGCGCGTACGATGCTCGCGAACCAGGTGCGGCCGTGCGCCTCTGCCTGAAGCGCGATCGCCCAGCCGAGCAGCAGGCCGTAGGTGAAACCGCCGGCCTGCACGTCTTTGTCGAAGAGCGTCACCTGCGCGTCCGAGACGCCGCCTCCGGCCCACGGCCCCACGGTCTGATCGCTCGCGCGGTCCACATCCGCGTCGTAGGTCGGCCTGGAGGTGCACCAGTCGATGGAGTTGACGAACAGCAGCCCCGGATCCGGGTGCCGCGGGGACGGGAGCGCCCGGAGGCGCAGGCCATCGGCGCCTGCGACCGGCCCCAGGCCGCGACGCTGACCTGTCCTTGAGACGCGGCGGCAAGGCAGCCTAAACTCCCCGGGACAACCAACTCCGGGGACCATGAAAACGACGATCCTGGAGCGGCTCCACATGTGGAGCGCGTTCCAGCCCGACCGCGGCATCGACTTCAACGCCTTCTTCTGGGCCCGACGCGACGGCGGCAACGTGATGATCGATCCGCTGCCGCTCGACCCGGCGGAGATCGAGTTCGTCCGCAAGAAGGGCGGCGTGCGCTGGATCCTGGTCACGAACGCCGACCATTGGCGCGCGACCGCGACGCTGCGCGAGGTATTCCGAGCCGAGGTGTACGCGCCCGCCCCCGAGCGCGAGCGTCTCGAGCGCGAGCATCGGCGCCCGGACCAGTGGTACGACGCGGGGGGCGGGCTCCCCGCCATCCTCCGCGACGACATCCAGGTCCTGCCGATCCGCGGCGGCAAGACCCAGTGCGAGATGGCCTTCTACCTCAAGCCGAATCGCGCCCTCGTCTTCGGAGACATCGTGCGCTCGCAGGTCGCCGGGCGCCTGACGCTCCTGCCCGACGACAAGCTCTCCGACAAGGCTTCGGTTCTCGATTCGCTCCGGCGCGCCATCCCGCTGCCATTCGACGTCATCCTGGTCGGCGACGGCGACTGCGTCTTCCACGACGCGCGCGACACCTTCTTCCGCATGCTCGACGCCGTGCCGGGGGTGCTGTTCAACAAGGTCAGCCTGAACCGCCTCGAGTTCGCGCCCGGCCGGGTGCGGCAGGCCGGCGCCGAAACCGAGGTCGCGCACGTTTCGCGCCACATGACCGCGCGCCAGCTCGGCTACCACATGCGGCGCATCCTCCCGGGCAACGTCTGGCCCGCCTTCCACTACGAGACGGGCGAGGAGGAGATGTTCCTGGTCTGGAAGGGGACGCTCAAGGTCCGCACCCCGAACGGGCTCTTCCCCGTGGGACCCGGGGACCTCGTCGCCATGCCGACCGGGCCGGCGCACGCGCACCAGTTCATCAACGACGGCGACGAGCCGGCGGAGCTCTTCTGCCTCGGCGTCGATCGCCCGCAGAGCCTCGCCTTCTATCCCGACACCAACAAGATCATGGTGAGCGAGCGGGGCGAGATCTACCGCGTCGCCGACCGCCGCGAGGACTACTGGGAGGACGACCCGACGGTCGTCCGCCCCGCGGTCGCGCCGGAGAAGAAGCCCGGATCCTGAGTCGCGCCCGGGAGGCGTGCCTTCTCTCCCTGGGGCGGGCGTATGATTTCAGCATGCGGCGCTTCCGCTTCATCCACGTTGTCGTGATGCTGGCTGCCACCGGCGCGCTGCCGGCGGAACCACCGGCACCGGCGCAGGAGCTGTCGCTACCCGCCCGGCTGCATGCCGAGCTGACCATCGTCAGTCCCGAGGAGGACCCGCGCACGAAGAGCGGCAAGACCGCGGTCGGCACACTGCTCTGGCCGAGGCCGCCGGACAGGTTGAAGCCGTGGGTCCAGTTCCCGACCACCTCCGCCCAGCTGACCATCGAGATCCGCCGCTGGAGCCTCGAGGAGGAGGAAGACGCGCTGCGCGCCGCGATCGACTCGGGAGGCGTGCCGGCCGTCATCAAGGCGACGAAGAATCTGAAGACCCTCGGGGCGGTGCACGTGGGTGGCGAGGGCATCGCGATCCGCGCCGCCTCGACCTGGATCACCGATGACGCTCAGCGCATCCGGCTCGTGTTCAGCAGCCGCCTCGTCACCGAGAACCAGACCCCCTTCGATCAGACCACCCGGGCGCTCGACATCCTGGATCTCAGGCTGCCGCACGGCCGGCAGTACGGGAGCGGCTCGCTCATCACCGCGACGAAGGTCGAGTACAAGGAGCCGGGCCTGATCGAGCCGGTCACCTTCGCCATGGACACCGTCCCGCAGCCGGTCGACAAGGTCGAGCGGCTCCCCGCGAGATCCGAGTGATGCCGGGCCTCCGCTTCACGGCCGCGGTCCTGATGTTCGTCGCCATGGGCGTGCTGTCGGCCGCGCCGCCGGCGGCGCCGGAAGAGCTGAGCCTGCCGGCCAAACTGCGGGGGCAGATCACCATCGTCAACGCCGAGGTGGACCCGCGCACCGAGGCCGGCCGGACGGCGGTCGGCGAGATGCTCGGGTTGAAGAAGCCGCCGGGGGTCGGGATCACCGGCATGGAGCCAAGGGTCAAGTTCCCGACCGGCTCGGCCCAGGTGACCATCGAGATCCGTCGCTGGACCCTCGAAGAGGAAAAAGACGCGCTGCATGCCGCGATCGACTCGGGAGGCGTCGCGGCGGTGATCAAGGCGACGAAGAAGCTGACGACCCTCGGGGACGTGCACGTCGGCGGTGAGCGGGTGGCGATCCGCGCCGCCTCGACCTGGATGACGGACAGCGCCCAGCACATCCGGCTCGTCTTCAGCAGCCGACTCGTCACCACGAATCCGGATCCCATGGCGCAGACGACCCGGGCGCTCGACATCCTCGATCTGACGCTGCCGCACGGCGAGCCGTACGGGACCGGCTCGCTCGTCACCGCCACGCAGGTCGAGTATAAGGACCCGGGGCTGATCGATGCCGTCTCCTACGCCATCGACAGCGCCACGCAGCCGATCGACAAGGTCGAGCGGCTTCCCTCCGAGGCCGCCGCGGACAAGCCCAGGCAGCACTGACGCGCAGTTCGTCTCCCGCCGTTTCGACGCCTACACTGGCCGCATGTCAGACCTCGGCCTCGCGGCGGTCACCTTCCTGGCGACCTTGGGCGCCGCGCTCATCGCGACCGTCGTCCGGACCCTGCTGCCGCCCACGCACATGAGCCATGAGTCCCAGGACATCGTCCGCCTCGGCATGGGACTCGTCGCGTCGATGACCGCCCTGCTCCTGGGACTGGTCACCGCCGCGGCCAAGGGTTCCTTCGACGCGCAGGACGCCGGGATGAGGAGCGCCGCGGCCGGCATCGTGACGCTGGACCGGCACCTGGCGCGCTACGGCCCGGAGGCCGCACCCATCCGGGAGTCCCTGCGCGGCGCGGTGGCGACGCGCATCGAAGCGATCTGGCCGGCCTCCGGCGCCGGTCGCGGTTTCGGCAGCCTCGACGGACCCGCCCCGGCGGAGAAGATCGAGGACCAGATCCTCGCGCTTGCGCCGGCGAACGACACGCAGCGGTGGTTCAAGTCGGAAGCGCTGGGGCTTTGCGAGCAGGTGCTGCGCACCAGGACCACGATGATCGGCAACGCGGCCGGCTCGGTCCCGCTTCCCTTCCTGATGGTGGTGATCTTCTGGCTGATGATGACCTTCGCGAGCTTCGGTCTCTATGCGCCGCGCAACGCCACCGTGGTCGCGGTCCTCGTCATCGCCTCGATCTCGGTCGCCGCCGCGGTCTACCTGATCCTCGAGCTCGACGACCCCTTCACCGGCGTCATCAGGATTTCCAGCGGCCCGATGCGCAGCGCGCTGGCCGCCCTCGGCCACTGAGGGTCCGCCTCGACGACCGGGCTCGACGTTGACGCGAACCTTTGGCGGACGCTAAGATCCTCTCGTCCAGCCACACTGAAGCGAGTCCTTCCTCACCCAGGGTGGGGGCCAAACGGTCTCGACGGGGGTGTTGAGGCTGGGGAAGCGTGCCGAGGTCCCGCCGCCTCGTTAAACAGGTGGAAATTAGTAAGCGCCAACAACACGTTCGCGCTGGCTGCTTAAGCAGCCCGTCCACCGGATCCTTCTCCCGCGGGGAACCGGCTGGACGTCGAACAGCGGGATAGTCTGACGGTCCGCCCCGGACCTTCGGGCGAAACTCAAGGGGCTGGCGGGCCGTCCCTTTGCCCCGTTGCGGGACGGCCGGCGACATCGGGCAACGGGGCTGCGCACGGAGATGCCCCTCGCTGATCTCTCTCGGACGCGGGTTCGACTCCCGCCGCCTCCACCATTTATCCTTTCTGCTGACGTTACTGCCTGATCCCGCCATCGCCCGTCTCCAACATCTCCCCGGCCGGAGACGGGCGACGGCTGTTCCAGAAGGCTGACGACGCTCTCGATCGGCGCCGGACTCAAGTGCATGTGCCGCTGAGTCGCGCGCCGTCGAGCTCCTGAGTACCGTGCTTTTTGCTGATATCCGCAATGCCCCATCCATGCTGCCTACCGACCGTCCCCGCAGCGCGTCTCGGTGCTCTGTCTGATGACGGGGGAGCAACGCAAGCGCAACATATCTCTACATATCAGGGCCCTGAGACGTGACGCCACGAAGAGAACGTCGAAGCCGGACCTTTCCAGGCCGAAGGCCCTTTGGAGGACCGGGCTACGATACCGCCTCCGGCCGGATCTGCCGGGGACCCCCGACGTAGCATTCAGGAGTCACAAGATTGCACTCTTCGTTGACGGCTGCTTCTGGCACGCATGCCCTGAGCACTACTCAAGCCCGGTGCGGAATGCCGAGTTCTGGAGACGGAAGATCGAGCGGAATCTGCGCCGGGACCGAAAGGTAGACCAGGATCTTGCGCAGCTTGGTTGGACTGCGATGCGGCTGTGGGAGCATGAGGTATCACAGGATTTGGCCGCTGTCGTGGGGAGGGTCGAGGGTCTGATTAGACAACAGGAGAAAGGTCGGTAGTGGTCAAGTTTACGCTCCGGGCTACTCCGGGGATGGAAGCCGGGCTCTCCGATCACATCTCGACACTCGGAAAGACTGTCGGACTTCTCGGCTAGAATCGGCACCGGAGGGGCCGACAGTTGAAGTTCTATCACTACGGCGACAACTTGGACGTGCTGCGGCGCCATGTCAAACACGAGTTGAGGACTAAGGCTTCGAACAGCCGAGACTGACATGGCCGATCACAAGTATCCGATCGAGGTCCAGCCCGACTTCCTCCAGAAGATCACCGGGGCGCAGCCCGTTCATGCCCTCGCCGAATTCATCTGGAACAGCGTTGACGCCGATGCCACCATCGTGTCGGTGGGTCTGCAGGAAAACCAGATGGGGGCACTGTCGAAGATCATCGTCACCGACAACGGAACTGGCATCAAGTACGACGACGCCCCCGAACTCTTCAAGAGCCTTGGCGGGTCCTGGAAGCGCAGTCGAGCCAGCACTGCGGAAGGACGGTTCCTCCATGGTCGCGACGGCCGCGGGAGATTCAAGGCGTTCGCCCTTGGATCCGTCGCCGTGTGGGATGTCGCTTACAACAAGGGGCCAGGGCTCTACCGTTTCACCGTGACCATGATGCAGAGCAACCTCAGGGAGATCCTCATCTCCGATGAGGTCCTTGCTCCTGCTGGGCGTCTACGGGGAGTGACCCTCACCATCTCCGAGCTTCACCAGAACTATCGATCGCTAACAACCGATGCAGGGCGTCAGGAGTTTGTGGAGATCTTTGCCATCTATCTCACTAGCTATCCCGCTGTTACAGTCAGCATCGGTGGAGTCCGGGTTGATCCTGCACCATCAATAGCTTCACGAAAGCAGGAAGTACTGCAACCCATTGAATCGGACGGGAAAGCCTACGATGCCAGCCTCGAAATCATCGAGTGGAGGTCGGCTACAGAGCGCTCACTCTACCTGTGCAATGAAAAGGGATTTCCGCTGAAAGAAGTTGAAGAGCGCCGCTTCCACATAGGCTCCTTCCAGTTCTCGGCCTATCTCAGATCCGAGTACTTCTCGAAGCTGCAGAACGACAGTATTCTCGAGCTGGCACAGATGCGCAAGGAAGTCGTGGCGGCGATCGACGAGGCGCAGTCAACCATCAAGGACTATTTTCGTGGTCGAGCAGCCAGCGAAGCACGCGACTTGGTCGAGGCATGGAAGGCAGAGGAGGTCTACCCGTACGAGGGTGAGGCGATCACCCAAGTTGAGCAGGTCGAACGGCAAGTGTTCGATATCGTCGCGGTGAAGGTCGCCGAGCATTTGCCCGATTTTACGGAGTCGAGAAAGCCCAGCAAGGCGCTGCACCTGCGCCTTCTTCGCCAGGCCATCGAGAGGAGCCCGGAGGACCTCCAGATCATCCTCCAGGAAGTCCTCAAACTCCCCGTACGACAGCAGGAGGACCTAGCTGGTCTCCTGCGCGACGTGTCGCTCTCGGCAATTATCAGCTCAGCCAAGGTCGTGGCCGATCGCTTGAAGTTCCTCGATGGTCTCGACGCCATCCTCTTCGATGCGGACAAGAAGCAACGACTGAAGGAGCGCTCCCAGCTACATCGAATCATCGCGGAGAACTGCTGGCTGTTTGGAGAGGAGTACAGCCTGTCGGTGGATGATCAGTCCCTCACTGAGGTGCTTCGCAAGCATAGGAAGCTGCTAGGCGATGACGCCGTCGTGGATGAACCTGTCAGAACGGTAGCTGGCGAGCGTGGAATCGTAGATCTCGTACTGTCGCGCGCTATCCGCCGATACAAGAGCGACGATCTTGCTCACCTCGTCGTGGAACTGAAGGCTCCGAAGGTGAAGGTGGCCGAGGCGGAAGTTCTTCAGATTGAGAAGTACGCGATGGCGGTCGTGGCTGACGAGAGGTTCAGGAGCCTCAAGACAACCTGGGCGTTCTGGGTTGTTAGCGACGACTTCGGCGACTACGCGGTCCATCGCATGAAGTCGGTGGGTGGCGGGAACACGGGGCGAATCCACGAGGAGCCCAATTCGACGATATGGATCAAGTCTTGGGCCCAGGTGCTTGAGGACAATCGGGCGCGGATGCAGTTCTTCAAAGAGCGTCTCGAATACAAAGCTGACAAGGGCAAGTCGCTGGAGTTCCTCAAGCAGAGGTACGACAACTTTCTGCGTGGCGTCGTTGTAGAAGAGGAACCTACCGCCGCCGCGGCTGGCCAACTGGCACCCACAACGGAACCCAGCCATGAGACGGGGCAGAAGTAAATTCTTCAGGCATTGTTCTTGCGAAATGGCAACGCTCAGCCTGGGCGTGAACAGCGTTGTAGTCGGCCTTCAGGAAGCCGGCTGATTCTCCCGAAACCGACCCCAGAGCCATTCGACCGGCTCTGCGCCATCGACGACGATGCCGAGCTCCCGCGAGTTCTTCGCCGTTCCGAGGGGGTCAGTGGACAGCAAGTTGTAGCTTGACACGCAGGCCGACGTGTCACTGATTACGACTTTAGCGTGAAGCTCTGGCACGTGCTTGAGATCGCCCCCAGTTCGACGGATGAGCGCGGAGACCGTCGCAAGTCCATCCTCATCGTGGTCCGCTTTCCCGTAAAGTACCTCGAAGGCGAAGCCACTCGACCGTTCGATTTCCGCGTTCGCCAACCTATTCCCGGCGGCCGGACCGAGTCTATGGGACGCCACAAGCAGCCGCACCTGCGCTGTCCTCATCCACTCGCGAAACAACACCTCGTGCTCGCGATCTAGCACAACACGCACCGTTGCATTCGTCGTGACACTATTCGTCCTCGACCCCTTCAGCGGATTCTGGCGCGGTGCTGATTTCGCGTCTGAGGGAGTTTTCATACCCTCTGGACGGGGTCATCCTCGGGTGGGCGTCTCCGCAACGTCTCCAAGCGTGGGAGGACTCCAACGGACTCCAGTGCAAACTAGAGGATAGCGTTTAGATTGACACCCACGCGGCCAGCTCCAACCGGCGGTACTCATTTGCGGCTGGGCTCTCCGTCCTCTGCCGCGAATAGCACTCGTCCCCTGAAGCCCATCACCTTGAGATAGGGCTCGGTCTTGTCGATCTCGATCCGCGCGCGGATGTTCTGGTCGGCGTCCATGATCGTCAAGGCCGGCCCGCGTCCCTTGATGAAGATCAACTCCAGGCCTCCTTTCCCGTTCTCATCGTTCAGGACGAGTTGAGGGCCAGTGTCCTGTATTGAGAGGTTGACGCTCTGTCGTCCCTCCGAATCCCCCAGCGCAAGGAAAGGCGTGTTCCCTACGAGTCCGAACGTCGCGGTTGGGATCGCCAAGCGGTCCTTGTCAAGCGACTGGCCCTGCATGGGACGCAATGAGCGCAGACGCAGAGGGATGTGTTCGTCGTAGAACCTCAGCGTAGGCCCGCCTAACTGCTCATCCATGGAGAGCCGGGCCCGAAGCTTCCCATCGCCGTCACGGAGGATGAAATCCCGCCCCTCGATGACACCGCTCTGCGGCGCGGCCTGACCCAACAGGAAGAGGGACCCGCTCAGAATTAGGGCGCAGGCACCCACGGTCGTGGTCCGACGAGCCGCTTTCTCCAATCTCTCGATCCGTACGACAAGGTCTGATCGATGGTCACTCATCTGGCGAGCCCTCCCCGATTCACGCGGAGAGAGTACTGTCCAAGCGGGAGGAATGAAAGTTGAGACCGGCAGACCGGGCACTCGTGGGCGGGTCTGTTCGGGTCTGCCCAGCCCTGCGCGGCTGAGGTCAGTGGGGTTCCCTTCGCAGCCCTTCTGCGAGCCGATCACCCGTCGCGTGTCCCGGGCCACTGGGGAAGGCTCATGGTTGCCGTCTCCAGTCTCCAAGACTGGGGAGGACTCCAGAGGACTCCAGTGCACTCCAGAGGACAACAAGTTGACCACAAGGCAACGAGTTGTCATACAGTTACGACGAAAAGTCGCGGGCCATCAGCCGGTTAGTGTTTTCGGGAGGCGCGGGTTCGACGCCCGCCGCCTCCACCACCTTTCCTTTCAATCGACTGAAAGCCAAGCGCGAAATCCGGACGCGGAAAGACGCGGGGAACTGTCCCAGCGTCTCCCGCGTCCCCCCGGCGCCTCCTAGTCCGTGTCTGCGTCGTCGCTGTAGGTTTGGATCTCCTCGACGACGGTTCCTTCCGGCGTGTAGACGACGGCCTTCTTGCTCGCGTCGTTGTCCTTGGCGTAGATGACCCGATAGGTTGTCTTCCCATCCGGGAAGGTGACCTTTTCTGTCCGCACGATCTTGTAGCCGGCGTACTTGCCCTGGAAGTTCTTCATGACGACAACCGGCACGGTGTCCGTTGAGACGAACTGGCTGGTCATGAGCACCAGTCCCGCCGGGTCGATGTTCATCTTGGAGACGTGCCCGTCCTTGGTCTTGAGCTTGACTTCATAGACCTGCTTGCCCTTCTCGGTCTCGATCTCGCACTTCTTCACCTCCGAGCCGGGGAAAGTCGTCTCGACGGCCGCCTTCACGGACGGGGGACACTTGTCGTCGGCCCAGCCTTGCACGGACATGGAGAGGCACAGTAAACCACCTGTCACTACAACCGAGGCGAGTTTCATGGTAAAGACTCCTTTCGCAATGGAGCCCTGATCAGTCCCACATCGGACTGCAAGGGCCCGTCAGCAATTGACCTCAGCAATGAAGCAGCAATCGAGATGCCACGAGGCAGGAACGGAAGAGGCGACCGGGATTTACCCGACGGCCTGTTCAGGTAGGACCTTCACCGGCGCCGCGCGGATCTCATCTCGGCGCTTCGTCGGGCTGATCCCTCCTCTTTCAACGGGGCTGTAATCTTCCGGGGGCGCGCCTGCGTTGAGTCACTGCAGTCGGTCGTGGAGGACATTCTGATGATTATTGGAAGCGACGGGACGCCGCGCTATCCGACACGCGACGAGTTGAGGCATGACGAGGCGGAGCTGGCGGCGGCGATCCTCGACGGCGCAGCGCATCGCCCGGAGCAGGCGATCGGCCACTACTACGAAGGGCTGCATGCGTCATGCGCCCTGGGGGCGGCCTACGAGGGAATGCACCGGCTCCCCGCCGAGGCCGAGGGCGCGCGGCCGCGCGACCTGTGGCGCCTGTTCGACTGCCTCGAGAACACGCTGCGCACCTGTCCCGAGGGGTGCCGCAAGCGGATCTCGCTGGCCGCCATGATCCTGCACCTGAACGATGACCACCTCTGGAGCCGCGAGCGCATCGCGGCCTGGGTGGCTCCGGAGGAGGACCCCGTTCCACCGTCCTGAGCCTTCGGAGACCTTCCCGGTCATTCGCTCCGGAGCGCCACCAGCGGATCCACCCGCGTGGCGCGCCGGGCGGGCACGAGCGACGCGGCGAGAGCGACCACGACGAGCAGGACGGCGGCGCCGGCGAAGGCGCCGGGATCGAACGCGCTCACCCCGAACAGGAAGCCCTGCAGCAGCCGCGTCAGCGCGAGCCCGCCCAGGATGCCGAGGGCGACGCCGAAAAGCGTGAAGCGCAGCCCTTCCCCTGCGACGGTGCGCAGGATCTGGTTCCGCTCCGCGCCGAGGGTGACGCGGATGGCGATCTCGCGGGTGCGCTGCGTGACGCTGTACGACAGCATGCCGTAGATGCCGACGGCCGCCAGCAGCAGCGCCAGTCCCGCGAAGATGCCGATCAGCCAGGTGCGGAACCGCGGCTGCGCCACCGAGGTCGCGACGTTGTCCTCCATGCTGCGCGGCTTCACCAGCGGCTGGGCCGGATCGATGTCGGCGATCGCACGGCGCAGGGCCGCCGTCTGGGAGAGCGGGTCTCCGGCTGTCCGCATCACGACCGACATCAGGAAGGCCGGCAGCAGCCGGTCTCCCTGGCGATAGGGCAGGTACATCTCGGCCTTGGCGTCGACGTCGAGTCCCTGGATGACGTCGCCGACGACGCCGACGACCTCCATCTTCGGGACCTCGTCGTCCGGTGTTGTGCCGATCTGCAGCCGCTGCCCGAGCGGGTCCTGGTCGGGAAAGTACGTGCGCGCCATGGTCGAGTTGATGATGACGACCGACGCCGCGCGCTCGTCGTCCGTCGCTGCGAAGAACCGGCCCTTGAGGAGCGGCACGCCCAGCGTCTGGAAGTACCCGGGCGTCACCACGCGATAGCCGGCGGCGGTGAAATCGTTCGGCCCGTTGACCGGCCGCCCGGTGATGTTGAAGTGCAGGGCCGCACCGCCGCCGCTCACCGGCAGGAAGGAGGCCGCCCCGGCGGAGCGCACGCCCGGCAGGGCCGAGGCGCGCGTAAGGACCTGGTCGAAGAATTCCTCCCGCTGCTCGGGCCTGGAGTAGGCCCCCTGCGACAACGGCAGGTCCGCGACCATCAGGTGATCCGCCTGGAAGCCCGGCGCGACGTTCTGCAGACGCGCGAAGCTCTGGAGCAGCAGGCCGGCCCCGACGAGCAGCAGCATGGCGAGCGCGCTCTCCGCCGTGATGAGGAGGCCGCGGAGGCGGCGGGCCCGCGGAGCGCCGGTCGAGCCGTGCGCTCCCTCGTTCATCACGTCCCGCAGGTCGAGCTTCGTGGCGCGCAGCGCCGGCGCCACGCCGAACACCAGGCCGGTGACCGCCGCCACCGCGAACGTGAACGCCAGAACCGCCGGGTCGAGGTCGACGCTGAACGCGGCGGGCAGCGCGTTCGCCGCAAGCCGGAGCAGCGCCCCCAGGCAAAGCCAGGCCAGGAAGAGACCGACGAGCCCTCCCAAAAGCGAGAGCACGACGCTCTCGGTCACGAGCTGCCGGACCAGGCGCGCGCGCCCGGCGCCGAGAGCGGTCCGGATCGCGACCTCCCGGCCGCGGGAGGCCGCGCGTGCGAGCAGGAGGTTGGTCACGTTGGCGCAGGCGATCAGGAGCACGAAGCTCACGGCCCCGAGCAGGACCCAGAGCGCGGGACGGACGTTCTGCACCATCTGGTCCTGGAGCCCGACCACCTCCGCGCTGATGCCGGTGTTGAAGTCCGGATACTGCTTCTCGAGGCGCCCCGCGATGGCGACCATCTCGGTCGTCGCCTGCCGGCGCGACACGCCCTCCTTGAGCCGGCCGACCGTGATGATGCCGGGGTGCCAGTTGCGATCGTCGGGCAGCGTCGAAGCCCACGGATGGAACGGCGCGAAGACGTCGGCCGGCTGGAGGACCTCGAACCCCCGCGGCAGCACGCCGACGACGGTGCAGGGGTGCGCGTCGAGGTCGAGCGTCGTCCCGACCACGTCAGGGGAGCCGCCGAAACGCCGCTGCCACAGTCCGTACCCGAGCAGCACGACGGGCGCGGCGCCGGCGCGGTCGTCGCTGTCGGCGAAGGCGCGCCCGACCACCGGGTTCACGCCGAGCAGGGGCAGCAGCCCCGCGCTCATCCGACGCAGGGCCAGGCGCTCGGGGTCACCCGTGCCCGTGAGCGTCGCGGCGGCGCCCTGGGTCGCCTGGAGCGGCATCGCGAACGAGGTGCTCTGGTCGCGCCAGTCGAGATAGTTCTGATACGAGACGCTGATGGTGTTGAAGTCGTTCTTCTCGGCGACCAGCACCAGCCGCGCGGGGTCCTGGAACGCGAGCGGTCGGAGCAGCACGGCGTGCACGACGGTGAACATGGCGGTGTTCGCGCCGATGCCCAGGGCCAGCGTCAGGACGGCGACCGTCGCGAACGCCGGATGCTTGCGCAGCTGGCGGAGGGCATACCGGACGTCCTGGAAAGGCGGTTGCATGCGGGGCTCCCGGGTCGATGCAGTCTAACGCGCCCGGTCCCGCGCATGTTCCACCTCAGCGCGGGTTCGACCCCCTTCGTCTTCCGATCGGGCTCACCAGATGAGGATCACGTACCCGGGGTGACCCGCCCCGAAGAGGTCGCCACCCTTTCCGGTCACGTCGCGCTCAGGACCGGTGCAGAAGTTTCCACCGTATGCCGGTGAGCCGAACGTGACATTGCCCCGGCCTCCGGGACGGCTGATGGCCGCGGTCGGGTCGATATCGCCGCCGGGCGACTCGTTGGGGGACTGCTCTCCGAAGTCGGGCGCGTGACCGCCGCCTGCGTAGATCAATTTCACGCCCTCCAGGCTCACGCTGCTGTCGCCGCCATTCTGCTGAACCGCCCCGAAGACCCCCTTGCCGTTGCCACCGTGGCCGACCACGACCGTGTACAGAGTGCCGGGCGTGACGGCGATGACGCCGCGGGTGTAGGCACCGCCGCCGCCACCGAAGATCGTGCCGCCTCCTCCGCCTCCGCCCCACATCTCGACCATGAGATGGGTGACTCCGGCCGGAGCCCTCCAGAAGAAGTCGATGGCGGCGGAGCCAAAGGGCAGCGTGTACTCGGTCATGCCGTTGAAACCCGCGGTGACGACGGGCCCGGGGTCCCCCTGCGGGCCTGCCGGACCGGTCTCGCCGGTGAGCCCTCGGGCCCCGGTTGCACCGGTGTCACCCTTGTCGCCCTTCGTGCCCTGAGGTCCCTGGTCGCCGGTCGCTCCCGTGTCGCCTTTCAGTCCCTGCGCGCCCTGGTCACCACGGTCGCCTTTGTCACCCTTGTCACCTTTGGGGCCGGGAGGTCCTTGCGGGCCGGTGGTCAGGATCGGCAGCAGCGTGACGCTCAGATCGGTCGTGCCGGCCTCGATGAGGACGGTCCGTGAGTCGGGATTCCAGCCGGAGTTGGGAATCGAGACGACGATGGTGTGGTTGCCCACCGGCACATTGGTGCTCAAGGGCGTGGTCTTGCCGGTGTCGACGCCATCGACCGAAACTCTCGCCCCCGACGGAAACGAGGTGACCTTGAGCACCCCGTTGCCGGACTGGGCGTGCAAGTCGACCGGCAGGAAGGCCAGCAGGACCAGGACAACGAGGCCGTGACTCCAGTTCCAGACCTTTTCCGATGTTTTCATGCGATCCCCCTCATCTCGGAACGTGCGCAACTCGAGCCGCCAGGCTCCAATTCCCGGGGGTGATCTTGCTGACAACTTCAATGGCTACAACAGGCAAGAGCGGGATGAGCGCTAGTGAGCGCTCGAGTCAGGCGCTTCTCCCCGGGTGAAGGGAGGCCCTCCCGATACTTCCGGCAGGATCAGGATCTCCCGCGCGCCTGCGGTCGCGACCGCCGTGGCCGTTCCGCGGGGATCGTCGGGGCCGTCACCCCACGGACAGGTGCAGGGGAGCGCTCCTCCTGAAGGCAGGAGCGCGCGGTCGCCGGTGCAGTCGATGCGTGCATCTCGCGGGGAGAAGCCGAGCATGAAGCGGTGTTTTTCCGCATCGTAATGAAGGACACCGAGCGCCCCACCGCCGCGCCGTTCGGGATAAAAGGAGAACAGCAGCTGATCGAGCCCCTTGCCCGACGAGCGGCAGACGCCGATGAGCTCGATGGTGCTGACGACGCGCGAGTACTCCGGTGCGCCATCGACCTCGACGGTGAACCGGGTCAGGCGCTCGGAGCCCGCCTGATCATTGGGGCCCTTCCAGAACCGCACCGAGGTCCGGGTGGTCGTGTCGGTGAAATAGCCCTGGATCTCCCGTGTCGACGGAGGCGGAGGCCCGGCGGCGTCCTTCGGTGGATTCGACCTGGGCGTGTCCACGGGCCAAGGGTGCCCGGCGCCGGCGAATCCGGCAGCGCCCGTCCGTGGCGATGTCGAATCGGGGGCCCCGTGACGTTGCGCCGTCCCGGGCTGCGGCGCGCCGGAGCAGGCGGAGATCGCGATGGCGAGCAGTGCCACTTGAAAGGGCCGCGAGCAAAGCGGAGTGCCTGGCTGCATGATGCGTCCCGCCTCCTGGAAGCCGTGACGCCCCCGTTCCTGAAGCTAGGGGCGGCGTGAGATCCCGTCAAGCCGGTTGAGCCATCGCGCGGATCTAATATCTCGATTGACAATGAGGGTCAGCGCGGAGGACGTGCCCAGGGGTCTCCCTCGGGAAGAATCCATGTCGCGATTCGTCCTTGCGCTCCTGTTGGCATTGGCCACCCTCGCGGTCTTCGCCCGGGTGGTCGGCTTCGAGCTCCTCAATTACGACGATCCGCTGTACGTCACCGCGAATCCGCACGTTCAAGAGGGGTTGACGGTCGCGGGCGTCGGCTGGGCGTTCACAACCTTCACCGCGGCGAACTGGCATCCGCTGACCTGGATCTCGCTGATGCTCGACGCGTCCATCGGCGGGATCGATCCGCGCGTCTTCCACCTGACCAACGTGGTGCTGCACCTCGCCAACGTGCTCCTCCTGTTCCTCCTGCTCGACCGGCTGACCGGTTCGCCGTATCGCTCCGCCGTCACGGCGGCGCTCTTCGCGATCCATCCGCTGCACGTGGAGTCGGTGGCCTGGGTCGCGGAGCGCAAGGACGTGCTGAGCACCCTGTTTCTGCTCCTGACGCTCCTGGCCTATGCCGGATTCGTGGAGCGACCCGGCCCGGTCCGCCGCCTCGGGGTCGTGCTGATGTTCGCGCTGGGTCTCCTGGCCAAGCCGATGCTCGTGACCTTGCCGGTGCTGCTCCTGCTGCTCGACGCCTGGCCTCTGCGACGCAAGGAGCCGTGGCGGCGCCTGGTGCTCGAGAAGGCGCCGCTTTTCGCGATGTCGATCGCCACGGGCGTGGTGACCATCGTGGCCCAGCGCCATGCAGAGACCGTGGGCTCCCTGGCCGGTTACCCGCTCGGGGTGCGCGTCGCGAACGCGATCGTGGCCACGGTGACCTATCTCGGCCAGACGATGTGGCCGACGCGGCTCGCCGTTTTCTATCCGCACCCCGGCGCCTCGCTCGCCGCCTGGAAGGTGATCGTGTCGTCCGCGATCCTGGCGGCGCTGACGTTCGGAGCGATCCGCTTCCGGCGGAGCCGGCCGTATCTTCTTATTGGCTGGGCGTGGTACCTGGTGACGCTCGCGCCGGTGGCCGGCATCGTGCAGGTGGGATGGCAGGCGAGGGCCGACCGCTACACCTACATCCCTTTGATCGGCATCTTCCTGGCGGCGGTCTGGGCCATCTCCGATCGCATCGGCGAGCGGCCGGCGTTTCTCGCGAGCCTGGCCACGGCGGTCGTCGTCCTGCTCGGCATCGGCGCTTTCGTGCAGACAGGTCATTGGCGCGACAGCGAGACACTGTTCCGGCACGCGCTCGCGGTGACCGACGACAACGCCGTCGCGCACCTGAACCTGGGAACCGCGCTGCTGCGCCGGCATCAGCTGGCGGAGGCCGAGGAGCACTTCACGGAAGCCGTGCGCATCAATCCGGCTTTCGCCGAAGCGCACTCCAATCTCGGCGTGGCGCTCGGCCGCCAGGGAAGAACCGACGAAGCGATCCTCGAGTTCCGGCGCGCACTCGAGCTGCAACCCGACTACCCGGACGCCCGCCGCAACCTGGACCTCGCCGAATCGTTGAAGCGTCGCGCGGGAGCGAAGCCATGAAGATTCTGGTTGCCTGGTCGTCTCCGAGGGGCATAGGGAAAGCCGATGAAGACGCTCCTCAAGTCAAGGGGCTGCGCATCCAGCTGAACCCCGCAACCATCGGTTGCTCGGCCTGCAGCGACGGCCGATCCGGCTCGTACTCGTTCATCGTGCCGAAGCACAAGAGCGGCCAGAACCTCTTCGTCGAGATGGTGCGCGTGAACGGCCTCGTCGAATCGATCCCGGTGTCCCGCTAGCGATTCGTCCGGCGCTCTTGAACGAGTCGGCCGCTACTTTTTGGTCGTGCCGGTGACCACGATGTCGTGGGAGATCTCCACCGCGGGCGGCTCGGGAATGCGGTGGGCCGTGACTTTCATCCCCTTGCGGAGCTTGCTCACCGACGCGGGCTCGCCATTGACCATGAACTGGAACGAGGCGGGCACGGTGTAGCTCTTGTTGGTCCCGTCGGGAAGGGTCAGGATGACCGTGTTGCCGCTCACGTACCAGACCTTGCCCGTGACGGTCGCGACCGGGGCGCCGGTCGGCGGCGTCGAGGTGTAGGTGGCGGTGAGGATGGTGCCCGGCTTGAGCTGCTTGACGGTCAACGGCTTCCCGTCCACGATGAACACCCGCGCCGGGTCCACGTTGAAGACGCGCACCTCGCCGCTTTGGAGCTTCACGAGCAGGTAGGTCTTGTCCACCTGCACCACCTCGGCCGAAACCCTGTTGGTGGTGGAGACGAGCCCGGGCATGGGCATCGTCGCCGGCGGGGTGGATTTCTCCGCCTCCGGCGGCGCGGCCGGCGGCGGCGCCGGCTCCTGGGCCATCGCGCTCACGGACGGACCCAGCAGGAGAACGACCGCGACCAGGTTCACGAGATTCTTCCAGCTCATCGGATCGTCCTCCGTGTGCGAACTCCTGCTCGATCTGTCCAGTTGAGGAGGCGAGTCTAATGAGCGCCGATTGACGGTGTCAACGCCTCTCGAAGCGCGCCTATACTTCGCGGACATGAGACGACTGCTGGTGCTGCTCATGACGGTCGGCGCGCTCGTTGCCGCGCCGCGGGCCGCCGTTCCGGCGGAATCCAGGAGATCGATCGAGACGCTCGTCTTCGTCCGGCACGGAGAGAAGCCGAAGGACGGGCTTGGACTGCTGACCTGCCGGGGGGCTCAACTGACGATCGGCCCCACCGCCGTCCGGATGGGAGTGCCGGTCAACACCCAGCTTCCGTACAACGATCGACCGGAGCGCGACGCCCGGAAGCCTGAAGTTCGATGTGAAGTCCGAGAACCTCGGGCCGCTGCCCGAAACCTGCCCGCCGTGACGAGAGAGGTGACCCCATGAGCATTTCCAGGCGCGCCCTGCTCGGTTTGCTGGGCGCCGGCGCGGTGGCGGCGGGCGCGCCGGCATTCGCGGCCCGTTCAAAAACGAAGGAGGCGGCGTTGCCCAGGGGGCCGGCCTCGCCGGCCAAGCCGGCATCGCTGACGAAGGACGCGAAGCCGATCACCGCCGAAGAGCACGGGGCGCGGATCGCGAAGCTGCAATCGCTGCTGCGGCAGCGGAAGGCCGCGGCCCTCCTGGTCGAGGCCGGTGCCTCGCTCGAATACTTCACGGGCATCCGCTGGCATCGGTCCGAGCGGACGACCGCCGCGGTCATCCCCGCCGACGGAGGCATCGTCGCGGTCACCCCGGCATTCGAAGAGCCCTCGGTGCGCGAGACGCTCAAGATCCAGGCCGACGTCCGCACGTGGAAAGAGGACGAGAGTCCGTTCGACCTGCTCGCCGGGGCGTTGCGCGATCGCGTCGCGTCCGACGCGCCGCTGGCGGTCGAAGGGACGACGCGCTACTTCATCGTCGATCGACTGGCCGCCGCGAAGGGCGGGCCGGGTCGCAACGTCGTCTCGGGGGACGATCTCGTGCGCGCCTGTCGCATCGTCAAGTCACCCGCGGAGCGGGCGCTCCTCCAGACGGCGAACGACGTCACCATCGCGGCCATCCGCAGCGTCCACGGCAAGGTCGAAGCGGGCATGGGACGCGCCGACGTCATGAAGCTGCTGGTCGAAGCGACCGAGGCGCTCGGCGGCGCGCACCAGTTCTCGCTCGTGCTCCTGAACGAAGCGAGCGCCTACCCGCACGGCTCGGAGAAGCCGCAGACGATCGCGAAGGGCTCGGTCGTGCTCATCGACAGCGGCTGCTCCGTCCAGGGCTACCAGTCCGACATCTCGCGCACCTGGATCTTCGGCGAGCCGACGGCGCGCCAGCGCGAGGTCTGGAACACGGTCAAGCGCGGCCAGGAGCTCGCCCTCGAGACGGCGAAGCTCGGCGCGCCGGTGGGCGACGTCGACCGTGCGGTGCGCGCGTTCTACGAAGGCAAGGGCTGGGGCAAGGACTACGCTCTCCCCGGGACGTCGCACCGCACGGGGCACGGCATCGGCATGGACGGGCACGAGGCACCGTACCTCGTGCGCAGCGACACCACTCCGCTCGAGGCCGGCATGTGCTTCTCCGACGAGCCCGGCATCTACATCCCCGGCGAGTTCGGCATCCGCCTGGAGGACTGCTGGGTGATGACCGAGTCGGGCCCGAAGCTCTTCACGCCGCTCGCGACCTCGATCGACCAGCCGATCTAACCCCGGCCTTGGGCCGGAGTTGCTCCCGCCGGCGCCAGGCGCCACATTGCAGGGGGACCAGAGCCGCCAAGGCCCGGTCGCGGGAGAGCCGGAATGGCACGCATCGTCTGGAAGGAAGCCGCGCAGGCCACCGGGACCTCGCACGGCTCTCCACAAGGTGCACCCGGACCCGTCATTGAAATCCACTACCAGAGCCCGCACGAGTTCGTGAAGGACCTCACGCCGGCCAACTCCCCCGAACGGATCTTCGTCCAGACGGAGCGGGCCCTGCCGCCCGGCGCGCGTCCGATGCTCCACCTGCACATCGGATTCGTCGCCAGGGTGATCCGGCTGAATGCCCGCGTCGAGACGGTGACGACCCCGTTCGAGTCGCGCACCTCGGGGGCTCCCGCGGGGATGAGCCTGAGCCTCCTCGGCCCGGACGGCGCCGCCAGTCCGGAGCTGCGCGAGCTGGTGCAGCAGCTCCAGCAGGGATTGGCCACCCAGGCGGCCACCGGCAGCGTCGAAACGACCGAGTCGCGGATGCGGAAGGACCGTCAGCTCCTGACGATGCCGACGACCCTCAAGCTGATGCACGCCATCAAGGCCGACCTGGAGGATCGCCGCGTCCTGGCCAACGACGTCGATCCGCGCAGCATCGAGTTCCTGCTGAAGAACCCGGGGATCACGATGGCCGAGATCCGTGCCCTCGCCGGTCGGCCGACGCTCACCACGCCCCATATCCAGACGATTCTCGCGAACCGGGCGTGGAGCGCCGACGAGCAGGTGCGCATGAACCTCGCCCGCAACCCCCGGCTCCCCGACATGTTCGTCGAGTCCGTCCTCGAGTCGCTGAGCGTGATGCAGCTCAAGGTCGTCGCCGGCAGCTCCACCACGACCTCGAAGGCGAAGCGTCTCGTGCACCGGATGCTGGAAGCCAAGGGTCACTGACCTCCTACTGACAGTCGTTCCCCGATGCGGCGATCTCGAGGTCACGCCCCTCGACGAGACCCGGACCGGCGTCGTCGTACGTTCCGTTGGTCGGGGCGTTGGAGTTGCGGAGGAGGTAGAAGATCGCCTCTCCCACCGCGGGCGTGTCGGCCGGCGTGTATTCATGCTGGTTGAACTCCGAGAGCAGGCATTGGATCTGGGCCTGGGAGTAATTGCCGCCCGTCTGCCGCAGGCGCGTCATGCTGCCGCGGATGAGATCCCAGGACGTGATGCCGGGCGGGGGAATCCAGTAGAAATCCTGGTTGGCAATGACCATGAGGACCGGGGTCTGGGCGGCGAAGCAGTTGCTGTCGTCCCCCTGGTAGGTTCCGCCGGCGGCAGCACACTGCGCCGCGGTTGCGTCGTCGCACGTTCCGTCCCTGAAGATGCAGGCTCCGTCCGCGGTGGCGCAGGCATCGCCCGTGCCGTCACCATCGGCGTCCTCCTGCCCCGGGTTCACGAGGGCGGGGCAGTTGTCGCAGACGTCGCCGCGGCCGTCGCCGTCCCGGTCCAGCTGATCGGTGTTGGCATCCTGGGGGCAATTGTCGGCGGTGTCGGGGACGTCGTCCTTGTCGCCGTCGGACGGCAGGACCACGAGCGACGCCGTGACGATCTCGCCCGACTCGCCGTCGTCGGTTTCGATGACCGCCACCGGAAAGAAGTGCGTGCCGCGCCGCTCGTAGGCGAGATACGAGGTCAGGCCGAGCGAGCGGCCGAGCTCGACGTCGGTGAGGTGCTGCGCCAGCTCGTCGAGCACCGCGGCGCGCGAGCGCAGCACCATCCCCGCCGGCATCACGAAGCGCGGCCAGCGCACGAGGAGCCGGGCGATCTGCCCCGTGTTCGACACCGAGGCGCGCAGGATCGATTCGATCACCGGCAGGTTGTTCACCTTGCGATGGATGGTGACCATGCGCTCCGCGTCGTACTTGTCCGCCGGTGTTGGGCTCGGATCGGCTGTCTTGAAGAGCGAGCCCGAGACCGTGTCGACGCGGCAGCAGTGGGACGGATCGATCTCGCTGGTCGGCAGGCCGAGCGCGCCGAAGGCGCCCATCACCATCGACTGCGCCGCGGTCGGCGACCAGGCGGTGTGGGGCGAGGTGCCCCAGTCGAACACGCGCACGTGGCTGGCATAGCGCACCCGCGCTTCGGCGAAGTCGAGGCGGAAGAACCGACCCGCGGCGTCGGTGTATTGCTGCCGCGCACCGCTCGACACGACCGCCGAGGGGGGCGTCTCGCCGACGGCCGCGGCGAGCTGCGCCATGGTCAGGCCGGCCATCCAGTCGGGACCGGCGGCAGCCGCCAGGACCGACGCGTTGAACTGCGGCATCGCCTTGTCGATCTGCAAGCGGTAGTCGGCGAAGCCGGCGGCCGCTCCCGGCGCGCCCGCGGCGAACGACGCCGGGATCGTCTCCGGCACCGACTGCGGGGGCTCGGGAACGCCGTAGTAGAACGGATCGCACTCGGTGACCACGTTGTTGATCGGCGGCTGGCCCTTCGGGTCGCATGACTCGAGATAGAAGACGTGCTGCCAGGTCGGGTTGTCGGGATCGCTCAGGATGTTGTCGTACTGCTCGGTCATCATGCGGTTCACCGCGTCCGCCTGGCCGAAGCCGACGCCGCGCGCCACCGGGCACTGGTCCTGGCGCTCGAGGATGATCGGATCCTGCGCGGTGACCGCGCACATGTAGCGATAGTGGTTGTCGAGCCAGGCCAGCGCGATCGGCATCGAGAAGGAGTCGTCGGCGAAGTCGCGATACCGGTTCGACCAGTCGGCGCCGCTGTAGATCCACATGGTCCCGTGGAAGCCGTCGGCCTGGTGCAGGCCCTGGAAGGTGCTGTCCCAGTCGGGGTGCCAGTCCTCCTGGTCCATGCTGGCGCACGACGAAAGGTGCAGGAACTCGAGGTCCTGGTCGCCGAACGCCATGCTGCCCTGGTAGGCGCCGCAGTCCCCGCTGCCGGGCTCGTCCACCAGCATCTTCGCTGTCCAGGCGGTATTCGCGCCGCTCCCGGAGCCGTGCGTCGCGATGAGGAAGGCGTCCACCTCGTCCGGCTTGTCGTGCAGGTAGTCCTTGCCCCAGGCGACGAGGTCCGGGTCGGTGAACTCGCTGTCGACGACGTAGTTGTTCTTCCACAGCCCGTTCTCGAAGGTCAGCCAGGTCTGGTGGTAGAAGCCGTCGGCGTACCACGACCCGCCTCCGTGGCCGCCGGGCACCGCCGCGCCATTGGTGATCTCGTCGTACCAGGCTTGCGCCATATCCTTCCAGGGGCCTCGACTTGCGCCGTCGCACCCCATGTTCCAGTTGGTCAGCACCCGGACCATCGCCTCGCGCTCGTTCTCGGCGGGAGGCCCGGCGACTCCTCCCTGGGCCAGGGCGGGGACGGCCTGCAGGCCGGCGGCGATGAGCATGAGGATCGAGCACGCGAGAGCGGTTCGGATTCGCATCGACGGTCTCCTGTCCACGGGCCGGCCCGGTTGACGGGGAGCCGGCCTCAATCGAAGAGACGGAAACCGCGGGGATCTCCCGCCAGGAATCTCAGCGGGGGAGGGCGGACAGCGCCTCGCGAGTGGACCGGGTCAGGGGATGGTCCACTCCGAGCTTCGTCTCCCGGATCTTCAGCGCCCGCCGGTAGAGCCGGGTCGCCTCGGCGGTGCGGCCGGTCGAGGCGCACAGGCGGGCCAGGTTGTGAAGGCCGCCGGCGATCTGCGGACTGTCGGGACCGGTCTTCTCCCAGATGGCGATGCTGCGGCGGTGCAGGGTCTCCGCCTCGGCGTTCCGCCCCTGGGCGGCGCGCAGCAGCGCCAGGTTGTTGATGACGATGGCGGTGTCGGGATGCTCGGGGCCGGCGGCGCGCTCGGCGATCGAGAGGGCGCGCGCGAGCAGCGGCCCCGCCTCGTCGTAGCGCTTCCGGGTGATGTACAGCATGCCGAGATTGTCGAGCGTCCAGGCGATGAGCGGGTGGTCGGGCGGCAGGACACGCTCGCGCACCTGAAGCGCGCGCTTGTAGAGGGCTTCGGCCTCGTCGAAACGGCCCATTCTCTTGTAGAGCAGGCCGAGGTTGTTGAACTTGTACCCGAGATCGGGGTGGTTCGGGCCGAGCGTCTTCTCGGTGATGGCGAGCGAGCGCAGGTACAGGGGCTCGGCGTCGGCGTAGCGCGCCTGGCGGTTGTAGACCTCGGCCAGCTCGTTGAGCGTCAGCGAGACCTCGGTGGCCTCGGGGGAAAGGATCCGCTCCCGGATGCCGAGCGCGTGCTTCAGGACCGATTCGGCTTCGTCGTAGCGGGCCTGTTCGATGAGCGCCTGCCCGAGGCTGGTCAGGGTCTTCGCGACGTCCGCGCCGTCGGCGGGCCCGATGCGCTCGCGGATCGCCAGGGCCTTGCGGTGGAACGACTCGCCCTCCTCCGCGGCGCCGCGCACGACCGCGAGCGTGCCGAGCGCGTCGAGCGCCTCCGCGGACGCGGCGCTGCCGGCGCCGCTGGTGTTCCCGGCCAGCGTCAGGGCGTCCCGCAGCAGCGGCTCGGCGGCGTCGTAGAGCCCGAGGTTGATGTACACCTGTCCCATCACCTGCATCAGGCGGGCCTGCACCTCGGGCTGGCTCTCCAGCTCGGGGCCGATGCGCTTCGCCGCGTCGTCGAGGAGGGCGCGCGCCGTCACCGTGCTGCCGCGCGCCTCGCCCGGATCGGAGACGCCGAAGAGGCGGACGAGGAAATCGGAGACCTGGCGGGCCGTCTCGGCCTCGTGCGCCGCACTGCTTTCGGCCGCGCGCGCCCGGGACAGGTTGGCGCTGGCACGGCCATACAGCACCGCCATCCAGGCGCCGAAGCCGACGAGCAGCGTCACGACCGTCGCGGCGAACGCCGTGGCGACGCGGTTGCGGCGCACGAACTTGCGCGCCCGGTAGAGCGTCGTGCCCCGCCGCGCGCGCACCGGCTCCGAGGCCAGCGCGGCCTTCAGGTCATGGGCGAAGTCGAGCGGCGTCGCGTAGCGCCGCTCCGGTTCCTTGCGGATCGCCTGCATGACGATGGCGTCGAGATCGCCCTGGAGGCGCCGCGCGAGCGCCGCGGGAGTGGAGGATCGCGCCGCGGCCCGGGCTTCCGGGCCCCGCAGGACGACGATGCTCGGCGGCGGCGGATCGATGTCGCAGACGACGCGCTCCGCCTGCGTCGCCGTCGCCCCGTCGAGCGGCTGCGCCCGCGCCCCGGTCAGCAGCTCGTACAGCAGGAGGCCGATCTGGTAGACGTCCGATGCGGTGGTGACGGGTCCGCCACGCACCATCTCGGGGGAGGCGTACTCGGGCGTCATCGGGCGGACGTCGGTCCGGGTGAGCGGCTCCTCGCCGGCCTCCGGGTGCAGCCCGATCGGCTTGGCGATGCCGAAGTCGAGCAGCTTCACCTCGCCCGCGCGCGAGATCAGGATGTTGCCGGGCTTGATGTCGCGATGCACGAGCAGGCGCGCGTGGGCGTGTTGCACCGCCGCGGCCACCGTGCACACGAGCGCGATGCGGGCGTCGACATCGAGCCGCAGCCGATCGCAGTGCGCGTCGATGCGCTCGCCGTCGACGAACTCCATCGCAAAGTAGGGACGGCCGTCCTCGGTCCGGCCGCCGTCCAGCAGATGCGCGATGTTGGGATGGTCGAGCGAGGCGACGATCTGCCGCTCGCGCTCGAACCGCCGGGCGAGCGCATCCGACAAAGCACCAGGCGCCGCGATCTTCAGCGCCACCTGCTGCGTGAAGCCCCCTTCGGCGCGCTCGGCCAGGTACACCACGCTCATGCCACCGCGGCCGATCTCGCGCACCACGCGGAACGCTCCGATGCGCGCATCGGCGTGGGCCGGCTGGAAACGGCGCAGGAGCGCGCCGCCGAACGCGCCGGCGAGCGCGCTCCCCGGAGCGAGGCCGGTCGGATCGGTCGCGGCGTCTTCGAGCAGCGCCAGGACCTCCGCGGCCAGCGCCGCGTCGCCCCCGGCCGCCGCGCGCACGAAGGCGGGACGGCCGGCCGCGGGGAGATCGAGCGCGTCGCGCAGGATGGCGTCGGCCCGGGCCCGGGAATCGGCGTCCGTGCGGCCGCGGTCGGCGCTCATCGGACCGGGGGTGCTGAAGGGCCCGGGGAGCCCGGCGGGGTTCCTCCGCCCAGGGCTCGCTTCAGCCAGGCGCGCGCCCGCGCCCAGTCCCGCTGCACCGTGCGCAGCGGGAGCGCCAGCGCCTCGGCGGTCTCCTCTTCGGTGAGTCCCGCGAAGAAGCGGCACTCGACGAGCTGCGGCAGGTGCGGGTCGAGCGCGCCGAGCCCCGCGAGCGCCTGGTCGACGGCGAGGATCTCCTCGGCGCGCGACTCGACCGCGGCGCTCTCGTCGTCGAGGGTGGCGGAGCGCACCCCGCCCCCGCGCTTCGCCGCGCCGCGCTCGCGCGCGTAGTCGACGACGATCTGCCGCATGGCGCGCGCCGAGACCGCGAAGAAATGGCCGCGCCCCTCCCAGGCGGCGCGCGAGCTCCCGGCCAGGCGCAGGTAGGCCTCGTGCACGAGCCCGGTCGTGTCGAGGGTTCGCCCGTCTCCCTCGCCCGCGAGCTGCCGGCGGGCCAGCCGGTGCAGGTCGTCGTAGACCAGCGGCATCAGCCGGTCGAGCGCCCCGCGGTCGCCGCCGCGATGCGCGCGCAGGAGCGTCGAGATGGTGTCGCGATCGTCCATCGGCGTCATCCCTGGAAGGTTGGCAGGATGATACGTCAGCAGCGGCCCGCCCGGGCTGGAGGCGGCCGTGACGGAAAGAGGGCTAAACTTCAAGGGAAATGCAGGGTCCCGGCCAGGATCTGAGGCAGGTGCGCGAGGCGCACGGCAGGACGATCGAGGAGATGGCTGAGGCGACGGGCATCCGCCTCCCCTTCCTCACCGCCCTCGAGCAGGATGCGTTCGACTCCCTCCCGGGCCGCGGCTTCGGCAAGCTCTACATCCGCGCCTATTCCGAAGTCCTCGGCTTCGACCCCCGGCCGATGATCGACTCCTACGATCGGGCCATCCGCGAGCTGGACGCCGCCGTGCCGGCCTCGGAGCCCGAGGGCTCATCGCGTCCCGCCAACGGCGTGCTCGCGCGCTGGCGGTCGGAGCTGATCGCAAGGCGCGCCGAGGCCGGCGACCCGGGAGGGTCGGAGGAGGACCTGATCTTCGACTCGCTCGAACCCGTGGAAGAAGCCGGGGCCGGGCCCGGGCCCTGGCGCGTCGAGGAACCGCGAATGCCTCCAGCGCAACCGGCGATGGCGAGCCCGGTCGAAGCCGTGTCGCCGTCCCGCCCGGCCTTGTCGCGGTTTTGGCCGGGAGCCGCGCTTCTCGCCGTCGTCCTGTTGCCCCTCACGGCCTACCTCGTCTCCTCGAAATCCTCGCGATCGACGCGCGCTTTGGCGCCGGTGGCGGCCCGGCAGGAGCCGGCGGTGGAGAAGTCCATCGCTCCGCCACCGTCTCTGCCTCCCAAGGTGGCGCCGGGACCGCAGGCCGTGGAGCCTCCGCCGACCGCCGCTCCGCAGCAGGCGCCTCCCGTGCCGCCGGAACGCGACCAGCCTGGACGCAGGGGCTCTCGCTCCTCCACGTCGTCCTCCCTGCAGGTGGCGGAATCGGGGGTCGGGCTCCGGATCGTCGGCACGCGCCTGGAAGGAGAGGGCGACCGCTTCACGGCGGGCCAGCGCGTCACGTTCGCGACGCGCATCCTCGGCGGCGCGTCGGGCGACCACATCCGCCACGTGTGGCTGCGCGACGGCAAGGTGGAGCAGGCCATCCGCCTGCGCCTCGGCGGCGCGAGCTGGCGCACCTGGAGCACCAAGACGCTCGGCCGTCCCGGCGCCTGGACCGTGGAAGCGCGCGACGAGCTTGATCGCGTGCTCGCCCACGCCGATCTCACCGTCGCGCCCTAGGTAGATCCACCTTCACCTCCGCACGGCACACCGGAATGCCGGTCTCATTTTGGTCAGAGGGGACCGCACGGCGCGGGTCGGAGGACCCGGCGGCGACCGGCTTGCCGACACGGACCGGCGCTCGATTGCCGGGTCCTTGACGCGCGGAGGATTTCGTCGATCGGCGCTTGCCGCGCGCGCTCACCGTCCTCACATTCTCTGAAACGTTCGGCACGGGAGTATCCGGCTGACGGCCTCTCCCGCGTGTCGACGCAAAGGGGAGGACGTGATGCCGCTCGATTCCCGGAGATGTTCCCCACGGCTTTCAGGCGCGGCACGAAGCCGCGCTCTCGTCCTGGTCGCCGCCGGCGCGGTCGTCCTCGCAGGCGGTGCTTCGACCGCCTGCGTCTCGACCGGCCGGCTCTACCAGGTCGAGCAGGAACGCGACGCCTACAGAACCCAGGCCGAAAAGGCGGCGCAGGACAAGAAGGCGCTCGAAGATCAGCTGGCGCAAAAGCAGACGCAGGAAAGCCACCTCGACGCCAAGCTGAAGGAGAGCGAGGATGAGGCCCGCAAACTTCAGGAAACTTACGACGGTCTCGTGGAGAGCCTGAAGAAGGAGCTGAAGGCGGGTCAGATCGAAGTGACGCAGCTGCGGGACGGTCTTCGCGTCAACGTGGCCCAGGACATCCTGTTCGACTCCGGCTCCGCCGCGCTCGACAAGAACGGCATCGAGGTGCTGGGCCGCGTCGCCGCCCAGCTCAAGAAGAACTCGCACCAGATCCTGGTCATCGGGCACACGGACAACAAGCAGATCGGCGCGGCGCTCAGCAAGAAGTACCCGTCGAACTGGGAGCTGGCCGGCGCACGCGCCTCGAGCGTCGTCCGACTCTTCGACGATTCCGGACTCCAGAGCAAGCGCATGTCCGCCGTTTCGGTGGCCGACACCCAGCCCGTCGCGTCCAACAAGAGCGAGGAGGGACGGGCGAAGAACCGCCGGATCGAGATTCGGGTCCGGCCGAACCCGTCCGACGACAAGCGTTCCTAGACCGCAGCGATGCAGGTCCGGCGGACGGCGTTCCGCGCGCCGGGACCAGAGTGGAGGGGATCATGGCTGAAGACTCGAACGACCGACCACGAGGCGGGCGCCCGATGCGCCGTGCCATGACCCTTCCCGCCCTGGCCCTGGCCGCGGCCGCCGCCGCCGGACAGGCGGGCTGCGTCTCCAACGCCCGGTTCACCCAGGTCGAGCAGGAGAAGGAGCTCTGCACGACGCGCTATGAGCAGCTGAAGTCCCAGGTCGAGAATGCCCATCAGACCGGCGAGGTCCTGGCGCGGGAGAAGACCGCGCTCGCGGGCGAGAAGACGCTTCTGGAGGCGAAGGTCGCGAACCTCCAGACGCAGGGAGAGCAGCTCGACACCCTGCTGCGCCAGCGGGACGAGGAGGCCGTGCGCCTGCAGCAGACCTACGACGGACTCGTGTCCAGCCTCAAGGAGGAGCTGAAGACGGGACAGGTCGAGGTCCGGCAGCTCCGCGACGGGCTGCGCGTCAATGTCGCCCAGGACATCCTGTTCGACTCGGGTTCGGCCGATCTGGACGCGAAGGGAATCGAGGTCCTCAAGCGTGTGGCGACCCAGCTCGAGAAGAACTCCCATCAGATCGTGGTGACGGGGCACACCGACGACAGGCCGATCGGCCCGGCCCTGGTGAAGCGGTACCCGACCAACTGGGAGCTGGCCGGAGCCCGGGCGGCGAGTGTCGTCCGCCTCTTCAACGGCTCCGGTCTGCCCGCCAAGCGCCTGCTCGCCGTCTCGATGGCCGACGTCCAGCCGGTCGCCTCCAACAAGACCACCGAGGGGCGCGCGAAGAACCGGCGCATCGAAATCCGCCTGCGCCCGGCCGCCCCCGAGGAGTAGAACCGCGGTCCGGCTGTTTCGCGAGGGAAGTGCGGTCGGTCAGATGTGGTCGGTGCGGCGCAGGTTCTGCACCTGGCCGGGGCCGCCGGTGGTGCAGCCTGAATCGTCGAACTTGGCGCAGTCGGGCCGGCAGGTGAGGGTCCCGCTCCAGCCGCTGCCGCAATGTCCGCCGAAGCACTCCGCGGCGGAGGCCGTCGCGCAATCCTTGCCGGCGAGATCCGCTCCGTCGCAGGTCTCGGTCGAGACGCGGGCCTCGTCCCCGCAGAAATCGTCCTCGAACAGGTAGAGGCCGTTGAAGGCGTCGTCCACGTGGCCGGTCCAGTCGTCCACGTAGGCGAACCGGCCGCCGCCGAACGCCAGCCCCTCGAACCCGTTGTCCTTGCAGATCGCCGGATCGGTCACCGACGCGTAGCAGGTGGAGAAATCGCCGCTGTGCACGGTGTAGCGGTTGCCACCGTCCGACTGGCTGTAGAAGCGGCCCCGGACGAAGTCGTAGTACCCGTCCGACAGGTCGCCGCCGATGGCGCAGCCGGAAGGGAACGACTTGTACGGGCCCCAGGACATGGTCGGCTGCGCCGGGTCGAGCGCGAGCTCGCGCCAGCGGGCGTTCGCCTGCTCGGACCAGAAAAAGCGGCCGCCGTATCGCCCCGGGGCCGACGGGTCGGGGACGAACACCAGCCCCTCGCTGCTGTTGTTGGGCACGTCGGTCACCCAGACCTCCTCGAGGGCGACCGGGGTCGAGGCGTTCCCGCCCTGGCCCATCCCGAGAATCGCGGCGATCGAATAGCGGCACATGGCGCCCGAGGCCTTGCAGAGATTGTTCTGCCCGGCGCTCCCTCCGCAGACGAAGTCGTCGGAGCAGATCGTGCCGGGGTTGTTGGTGCAGCGGAGGCCCAGGTTCTCGTCCTGCACCCACAGGACGTCGCTGGAGGCGCCGGCCGCGGTGCAGGTCCCCGGCGCGTTGCAGTCGCGCGAGGTGTCACAGCGGCGGTTCGCATCGTTGCTGCAGCGCGGCGAGTCGACGAGCGCGAAGCCCTCGTGCTCCGTCGCCCCCTTGCAGGTGACGGACCCCGTTGACTGCCGCTCCATCACGCCGCTTTCCGAGAACACGAAGAAGAAGCGCTGGTCGGTCATGATCCACTTGCGCGCCGGTGGGATCCAGACGACGGCGCTCGCGTCGTTGACGTCGCCGCCGACGTGAGGCGTGCAGTCGCCCGTGCCGATCGGACGATGGATCGTGCTCTGCGCCAGGGCGGGCACGGAGGAGAGCAGGAGCAGGCAAAGCGCCGTGAAGCCTCGTGACATCGTCCCGGAATCCCCCTGCCATGGATGGGTTCCCGGGCGGGCCGCGTCAAGCCGACTGCGTCAAGCTTCCCGCGATGCATCCGGACCGCATGACCACCTTTCGCGATCACGGAACCGTGGTCCCGAATTCGCCCCCGATTCCTTGCCGCCCTCCGCACCCGGAATGACATTCACCGCAGAGCCGGGTTCCCGGCCCGGGAAGTCAGGGGGAGGTCAGTGGCACGCTCGAATCGGCACGCCCCGCGCGCGCGGTTGCGCCTGCGATCCCGCGAGGTCGCCCTTGCCGGGCTCCTCGTCGTGGCGGCGCTCGCGCCCCGCGCCGCGGAGGCGGGTTCCCTGTCTTTGGCCTGGGACGCGGTCGCAGGGGCCAGCGGCTATCGCGTCTATTCCGGCACCTCCCCGGGCGTCTACACCGGATCGGTGACGCTCGGCGCGCAGACGAGCTACACGTTCACGAACCTGCCGGACTGCCAGACCTATTACGTGGCGGTGAAAGCGATCGACAGCCAGGGGCGGCTCAGCGCCGCCTATTCAAACCAGATCATCGGCCTGCCGAAACCGACCGTCACCGGCATCACGCCGACCGGGAGTCCGCAGGGCTCGACGCTCAACGTGACGATCACGGGAACCAACTTCGACACCCAGGCACGGCCCGATTTCAACCTGCTCAACCCGATCGAGCAGAGCATCGGACCGGACATCGCCGTCAACAGCTCGGGGAGCGTCTCGTGCACCCAGCTGAACGCCAGCATCACCCTGGCGCCGCACGCCTGGGTCAACGACGCCACCCGTCCGCGCGTGGTGGCGGTCGTCAACCAGGCGCGGCAGGCGAGCGACGGCAACGGCATCGCCGGATCCGCCGGCGACAAGTTCCGGGTCCTGTTCGACACGCGCCGCGCCGACATCGACGCCTCGGGGCGCGTCATGGATCGCGATTTCCTGCTCTGGCGCAATGCCTTCGGCAGCGCCCACGGGACTCCGCCTCTGCCTCCCGACCCGAATTACAGCGCGGCCGTCGATCTGAACGGAGACGGCATCGTCGACGGCGTCGATCTCGCACTGCTCGTCTCGAAGCACGCCTTCACCTGCGACGCGACCGGGTGCCACCCATGAACGGACGGACGCCGGGGACGACGCGGGGAACGCCGGCGACGCGGGTCGCCCTGGTCCTGCCCGCCGTCCTGCTCTCCTTGTGGAGCATGGCGTGCGGCGGCGGCGGGGGAGGCGGCGATGACCACAACGGGGGAGTCGCGCCGGTCGCCGATTTCGCGCCCTCCTGCGACACGGGCGCGGGCTGCTTCGCCTCGAGCGTCACGCTCCAGAAGCGCGGCGTCGCGGGAGGACTCGTCCTCGTGGACGCGGTCCTGAACAAGCTCGGCACGCCGATCGGCGTGGCGTCCTTCGTGATCCACTTCGACCCGTCCGCCGTGGACTACCAGTCCTATGCGACGGGGACCGCCCTCGGCGGCTCTCCGGGGACCGTGTACACGGTCACCGAGTCCGCCCCGGGGGAGCTGGTCGTGACCATCCTGCCTCCGGCGGGCGGGATGAGCACCTCGACCGCGAAACCGATGATCACCCTGACCTTCGCGGTCCTGAAGATCGCGGTCACGGGCGTGACCTTCGAGAACACCGACATCCTGAACGGCTCGGCGCTCTACGATCCGGCCGGGACCCTGATGCCCCTGGGCGCGGGCGCCTGGTCCGGCGGCCTCATCAGCGGGTCCTGAAGCTCCTTAAGCTCATCAGGATCACCTCGAGACACGGCGGAGCCACCGGGACGCATGTGAGGCGCGGAAGACGGCACTTTCCCCGGCGTGGCAGGAGGGGTGGGGTGAAAGTACGGAGGAGGAGGGCGGGAGAATCACGCGATTTCTGCCCCCTTCGTCCGGTTTCCATTGCGCTCGACTGCTGCAACGGGCTAGAGTGGCCGCCCTTGCGAAGGGGCGACATGCCATCTCTGGGTAATCTGCTGTGCCTGACGCCGCGTGATTCCTATGTGGTCGACGAGCCCATGCGCAAGCGCGGGTTCCTCGGCCGCCTGGAAGTCTCCACCGGTCCGTTCGTGCGCAGTCCCGGCATCGGTTTCCCGTACCTGGTCGGTTTCCTGCGGAAAACCGGCGCGCTCGACCCGGACACGCACGTCGCGGTGCAGCACGACAAGATCGAGGGCGCCACCCCCTTCGACGAGATCCTCCGGGACAAGATCGACCTGCGCCGCGGCGACCACGACGTCCTGTTCGTCACCGCCTACACCAACTCCGCCCGCGAGGCGTACCGCCGGGCGCGCGAGGCGCGGGCCGCCTGGAAGGCGGCCGGCCGGAAGCTCACCGTCGTGTTCGGCGGGCCGCATGCCTCGGCGCTCCCCGAGGAGGCGACGCGGCGCGGGCACGTGGACGCGGTCGTCACGGGGGAAGGGGAATGGGCCGCCTCCTCCCTGCTCAACGACCTGCGCGAGGGACGCGAGGTCCAGCCGGTGTACCGGGCCAACTTCGATCGCATCCGCGACCGCGGCACCCTGGCCCTCGACGTGGGGATCTGGGACGGCCTTCGGAACCGGCCGCAGCAGGTCCTGGCGTCGACGACGTTCGCGCGCGGCTGCAAGCTCGACTGCCACTTCTGCGCGGTGTTCCTGACCAACGGACCGAACGTGAGGAACCGCGACGTCTCCGATGTCGTGGACGAGGTGACCTCACAGGGACCCCGCTACACGCACGAGACCATCGGCGATCTGCCTCCCGGCGCCTACAACGCGTTTCTCAAGGCGGCCGTCCGGGTTCCGTTCTTCGGAAGGCGATACTCGAAGACGCTGATCCGGAACCTCGGGCCGGGCTTCTCCCACAAGTACTTCTTCTGGGACGACAACCTCTACAACGCCGCGGGCTCCTTCCAGGCGCTGTGCGAGGCGATCAAGCCGATCGGCCGCCCGTGGGGCGCCGAGCTGACCATCGATCTCGCCGAGAAGCCGCATCTCCTGAAGCTGGCGCGGGAGAGCGGCTGCCGCGATCTCTTCCTCGGGATCGAGTCGGTCAGCCAGAAGGCGATCGACGGGATCGACAAGTGGTCCAACGACACGACCTCGATCCGCGAGATGGTCAGGCGGGTGCACGACGCGGGCATCAACGTCATGGGGGCGTTCGTGTTCGGTCTCGACGGCGACGACGCGTCGATCTTCGACCGGACGCTCGAGTTCATCTACCAGGCCGACGTGGACTACATCGTCGCGAACATCATCCAGCCCTATCCCGGCACCGGGACCTTCCGGGACGCGGTGGCGGGCGGCGACTTCCTGCCCTGGGTCTCCTGTCCGCCGGACTCCGACGTCGCGATGGACTACAACTGGCCCCTGTTCGACGGCGCGCACGTCCTGATCCGCCCGAAGGGCATGACCATCGACCAGCTGCAGGAGGGCTACTACACCTTCCTGCGCGAGGCCTATTCGACGACCGGCATCCTGCGGCGTTTCCGGGGGCACGCGTACGACGTGCCCGGAGCGGTCGCCCACTTCACGCGCAACTACATGGTGAGCCGCTACGGCATGATCAAGACGGCGCACGCCATCCGCAGGAAGGGCGCGGCGGGGGTCGGGATGGATGCCGTCGTCGATCGCGTCGCCGGTGATGGCGTGGAAGTCGAGCGCGCGGCGGGCGCGGTGGTCGAACGCGCGTCGCGGAAACGCGCGCCGCTCGCCAAAAGGCTCCCGGCCGCGGCCCGCGTCAAGCGGACCACCCCCGCGGCCGGTCTGCGCTCCTTCATCGCGCCGCGGGCTCCCGAGGCGGACTGACCCGGACGCTGAGGCGGGAGAACCAGCCCTCGGTCCCGTTGCCGATCCACAGGCCGATGAGTCCGCGCGACGCGCCCCGTTTCAGATCGTTGACGACGAGACAGGGCTGCGGAGCGTCGTTCACGTAGAGCCGCGCCTTCACGCCTTCGACTTCGATCCGCAGGCGCGTCCAGGCGCCGGTCTCCAGGTCGGTGTACGACTCGTAGACGCCGGGGGTCTCCTTGCGCAGGCGGTACCAAGGGTAGTCGGGCGCCGAGAAGTACTGCGTCGCATGGTTGCGGCGCAGCTGGTCGTCGGCGCGGCCATTGGTCGGCCTGAGATAGAAGCTCTCGAAGCCGGTGCCGTCGGCGACCGACCGGAAGGCCACGCCGATGAAGCCGCGCGCGTCCGACGGGGCGCCCGCGGCGGGCGCGCCCGCGACGTCGAGCTCGATGGTGCCGTCCCCGAAATCGCTCCCCTCGATCAGCGCGACCGGCTCGGTGGCCGGGGAGGCGGGATCTTCGACCAGCCGCACGGCCTGCCGCCCGCGATGGGAAACCGCTTCCGCCCGCACGCCATGGAGGGCGAGCCCGGCGATCGAATCGAGCGCCACCGTTCGCACATCCGTTCGCGCCTCCGCGGCCTCGCGGCCGGCCGGCACCATGCCGAGAAGCGCGAGGCCGAGGAGGACGCGCCAGGCACTTGCTTGTGTCATGGACCTCTCCGTGGGACCACGGTGGAAGGAACGCCCCCGGCCGGGGCGAGGTTGCTGCGCCGGGGTACCGGGCCATCTCATCAGGGTCCGGCCGCCGGGACGAGGTCCACCACGGTGATCTCCGGCCGGGCGAAGAAGCGCACGCGCGGGGCGATGCCGCCTTCGAGGCCGACGCCGCGGGTGACGTACATGTGCGACGGGCCGACGGTGTACAGCCCGGACTCGTAGCGCTTGCCGTACTTCGAGTACGTGATGATGGCGCCGTAGAACGGCAGCGCCACCTGGCCTCCGTGCGTGTGCCCCGAGCACTGGAGGTCGATGCGACCGCGCTGCGCGTCCGGCAGGACGTCCGGGTACGGGTAGTGATAGAGAAACAGCGCGGGCTCGTTCTCCGGAAGCCCGGCGAGCAGGGCCGGCACGCGATCCTCGTGCCGGATGGGAACGCCCCCGACCCACACGCGCGTCCCCCGCACGTCCACCTCGGCCGAGTCGCCGTCCAGCTCGCGCACTCCCGTTCCCCCGAACAGATCGATGCGGTTCCAGTACCAGGCGTCCCAGTTGCCGCGCACCGCGAAGGTCGGGGCCACCTTGGCGAGGCCGCTCATGCACTTCTTGAAGACCGGCACCGCCCGGGGCGTGTTGATCGAATCCCCCACGTACACGATCAGGTCGGGATGCTGCGCCGCGACCAGGTCGGGCAGCCGTTCCTCGAGACGCGGCTTCGGATCGGAGTGCATGTCCGAGAGCAGGACGAGGCGGACCGGCGCCGTGCCGGGAGCGAGGCGCGGCGAGACGATGCGCGTGTGCGTGACCTGCGGCCAGTACGGCTCGACGAGCCAGCCGTAGACCACGCACAGCGCCGCAAGAGCCCCGAGGCCCGCGAGCGCGAGACGGAACCGGCTGCGAAACACGGCGCGGATGATAGGCGGGAAGTTCCGTGACGGCGAGCCGCCGCGGCGGCGCGGGAGACGATCAGCATCCCGCGCCGCCGGCCGGCGTTTTTCTGGCGGACTCCGGAGGGTCTACTGCTTGTTGCCGATGACCGGGCCGTCGCCGACGACGAAGTAGCCCGGCGGCACCGCCCCGTTGCCGGCGAGGCACGCCGCGCGCGCGGTCGCTGCCATGCCCGCGACGGTCAGCAACGACGACCCGGTCTGGTTCACCGGAACGGTGACCGTGGCGCACGACGCGCCCAGGTTGCCCGAGGCATCGGTCGCCGTCGTGACGATGAGGTAGACGCGCCCCTTGCCCGTGGGGACGCGCTCGTACCGCAGGCGGAGGAAGCCCGGCAGGATGGCCTTGGCGTCCGGTGAGAAGACGCCGTCGCCCGTCGGCGTCTGGTCGTCTTCGTTCGCGTACACCTTGACCGTCACCGGCCGGCTGCCGTTGCACGCGTCGGTTGCGGAGGCGGTGAACCCGACCGTCACCAGGGTGTGATTCGGGCCCGTGGGCAGATTGAGCATGGGGGTGGCGACTCCGGACGTCACCTGGGGCTTCGTCGAGTCCACCACCTGCACGCTCGTCTGGCAGCTGGCCCCGAGGCCCGACCCATCGGACTCGGAGCACTGGATCGCGGTCGTGCCCAGCGGATAGAACGCGTTCGTGCCGGTGTTCGTGCACGCCGGGGACAGCGAGCCCCAGCACACGTCGGACCCGGTCGCCGTCACCGTGGCCCGCGCCCCGTTGCTGCCGGTGCACTCGAGAGTGCTCGGCGCCGGGCAGGAAATCGCCGGATGCGTGGTGTCGACCACCGTCACGCTGGTCGCGCACGAGCCCGCGTTGCTCGAGGGATCCGTGGCGCTGCAGGAGACGGAGGTCGTTCCGAGCGGGTAGGAGGTTCCCGACGCGGGGCAGGAAGGCGTCAGCGTGCCGGCGCAGGTGTCGGACGCCGTCGCCGAGACCGACGCGGCGGCGCTCTGCGATCCCGTGCACTCGACGGTCAGCGGCGCCTGGCAGGTCACCGCCGGCTTCGTCGTGTCCACGACCTGCACGGTGACCGCGCACGACGAGGAGTTCTGCGCGCCGTCGTGGGCGGTGCAGGTCACCGGCGTCGAGCCGAGCGCGAAGCCGGACCCGGAGGAAGGCGAGCAGCCATCGACCGTCGCCGCGCCGCAGTTGTCGCTCGCGGTGGGATCGCCGACGGACACCGGCGTGGTCGCGCCGGCGCACTCGACGGCCGCGGGATCCGGGGGACAGTTGATCGTCGGCTTCAGCTTGTCGACCA
>DASRAU010000001.1:0-42920 GCA_035638075.1 Verrucomicrobiia bacterium | reverse complement strand
CGGCCCCCGCCTGGAGTTCGGCCAGCGAATAATCCGAGCGCGTCCCCGAGGGCGTCGCGTACCACGCGACGCTCCCCTTGAAATCGTTGGTCCCGGACTTGACGATGGTGTTGATGATGCCGCCGAGCGCCTGGCCGTATTCCGCCTCGAACCCGCCGGTCTTGATCTGCACCTCTTCGAGGAACTCGCTGGTGACGCCGGTGCCGAGCGACCCGTACACGATGTTGTAGGCGCCGATGCCGCCGTAGCCCGTGTTGGTGACGTTGACGCCGTCGATGAGATAGGCGTTCTCCAGCCCCGACGCGCCGCTGATCGAGTAGTTGCCCTGGCCGGTGCCGCGGCCGCTGACGACGCCGCTCGCGACGCCGTAGGTGTCGGTGAAGGAGCGTCCGATCGGGACCGAGTTCGCGAACTCGTCGTAGCGGATGTTGGTGCCGCTCGCCGTCGACGTGGCGTCGACGAGCGGAGTCCCGGTGACGGTCACCTCCTCGACCTTGCCCGGCGTCAGCCCGAAATCGAGCGTGACCCGCTGGTTCAAGCCGACGATGACGCCCTCGCGCAGGCCGGTGTTGAAGCCGGACGGCGCCTCGGCCCGCACGTTGTAGGTGCCGGGCCGCAGGAACGGCAGGACGTAGTTGCCGTCCGCGTCGGTGGTCGCGGTGCGCGGACCGGAATCCGACTGGGCGATGATGATGGTCCCGGCGATCGGCTTGCCGGAGGGGTCGGTGACCTTTCCGGTGATCGTGCCGCTGGTGGTTTCCTGACCGTAAAGGAACGCTGGAACGAACAACGCGCTGATGGCCAGCGCGGCAATTGCAACCCACACCCTCATGGGGAGGCCCTCCTCTTGCCTGTTCCTGCCCCCCGTGCCTGCTACGCACCCCCCTGCCCGTTGAACCCGGTACGGATGCTCTTCTGTCGCCAACTGTTGTAAGACCGGGCCTGACGTGCGACAAGGAGAAGTAACCCCGAGAACTCCGTCCGGGAAATCCGTAAGGTGTTTCCCGCGCGGAGCCGCAACCGCGTTGACACCGGCGCGACCACCCGCCGAAAATCCCGTCCGCATGCGATTTTCAGCCGGATCGGGGCGGGCGGGAGCGCACGGTGCGCTCCTTTGGGTCTTCGTCCCCTGGTGCGTCGCCGTGGCGGCGCCCGTCGGTGCGGTGGTCGACTCCGCCGATTCGGCCCCGCCGCGCCGGACCGCGAACCTCGTGCTCGTCACGCTCGACGGCGTCCGCGTGCAGGAGCTGTTCGGCGGCATGGATCCGGTCATCGCGGAGAGCCGCGGGAAGCGCTCCGGCATCTACGACCCGGAACGCGCCCGCCGGCTCTTCTGGCGCGACACGGCCGCGGAGCGGCGCCGCACCCTGCTCCCCTTCTTCTGGGACACTCTCGCGCCCCAGGGGATCGTGCTCGGGGATCCCGCGACGAACAGCCGCGTCACCTTGCGCAACCCGCACGGGTTCTCGGCTCCCGGCTACATGGAGCTCCTCACCGGGCGCTTCCAGCCCGAGGTCACCACGAACGACGCGCGGCGTTATGCGCATCCCACGGTGCTCGAGGCGATCCGCGACGCCCTTCACCTGAACCCGGAGCAGGTCGCGGTCTTCTCCACCTGGGACGCCATCGGGCTGTTCGCCTCCTCGGCGGCCGACGCCGTGTTCGTCAATGCCGGCTACGCGCGCGTTCCCGCCGCGCTGTCGAATCCGGTCATGGACGCGCTCGGCGATTACCAGGAGCACGTCATGGCGCTGTGGGAGGGCTACCGCACCGACATGCCGACCTTCCACCTGGCGCTGGAGTACCTGAAGGCGCACCGGCCGCGCGTCCTGTGGCTGGCGCTCGGCGAAACCGACGACTGGGCTCACGCGCGCCGCTACGACCGGCTGCTCGACTGCCTGCGACTCGAGGACGACGACCTGCGCATCCTGTGGGAGACCCTGCAGTCGCTTCCCGAGTACCGCGACCGGACGACGCTCGTCGTGACGACCGACCACGGCCGCGGCCGCACCCCGAAGGACTGGGTGGACCACGGCGAGGGCATCCGCGGCTCGGAGGAGATCTGGATCGCCGTCATCGGGCCGGACACCCCCGACATCGGGCTCGCCCAGGGCCTGCCCGGGGTGCACCAGGCGGACGTTGCCGCGACCCTGCTCGACCTGCTGGGACTGCCGGCCTCGCTTCTGCCGGGCGAGACCGGGCCGCCGATCCGTCTTCCGCAGCGCGCCGCGGATCGCTAGGGAATCATGAGCGCACCGCGGATGGCTTCCGATCCGGCTCCGGGAAAAACCAGGCCGCCGCTGCCGCGCGGCTTCCGGTTCGCCGCGGCCTGGCTGGCGTTCGGATTCATGTGCTCCGTCTGGCCCCTGACGCGCGCCTTCTCCGGCTACACCGGCATCCTGATCGAGGCGCCGGCCTCCGTCGGGGTCACGGCGCTCCTGGTCTTCGCCGCGCTCCTCGCCGTCTGGGTGAATCTCCTGCGCCTGCGCACGGGCGGCGTGTGGCTGTCGATCTCGATCGCCGCGATCTTCGCGTTCTCGGGTCTCCTGAGGATGCCGACGCTGGTCTCGAAGAGCGAACCCGGCGTCATCTGGGTGGTCGGGATCAGCTCGCTGCTGCACGCCGTCGTGGCGATTTACCTGTCGCGCCCCGGGGTGCTTGCGGTCCTGGAGCGTCGCCGTCTCGAGCGCTGAGAGCCCGCAAGCCGTCCGGGGCGCGGGCGTCCCGGGCAATGCAGGTATCATGAACCCCGCTCCGGTGGAGGACTCATGCGCTTTCCGATCGTGATGACGCTCGCGTTCCTTCTGGTGCTGCCGGCCTTCGCGGCCCCGCCGCGTCTCGGCATCGAGGTCGCGGCGCCCGAGCACAAGGTGATCGACGGGCCGAACGAGGACGGCGACCTCGACCTGAGCGTCAAGGTCATGGTCAAGAACACGCTCGACATGGACGAATCGGTCCAGATCGTCGTCCAGGCGGTGGACCGCGACGATTTCGAGGTGCTCGAGGTCGTCATGTCCGGACCGATTCGCGCCGGCAAGGCCCGGCCGCTGAGCCAGAGCGCCGTGCTGCAGCAGGACGCCTACCGCACCATCGTCGCCTGGCGCGTCGAGGAGGTGACCATCACCGCCCTCCCGGCTGACGGCAGCGGCGAGAGCAAGGCGAACACGCGCCACTGAGGTCCCGCGTGCGTCCGGGCACTCTTCTTTGCTAGGATGCCCTCGCGCGACACCGGTGGTGGCCCCGGCGCACGCGGTTCGGACCGCGTGGTGTGCGCGCCGGGGGCTTCGTGAAGCGATTCGTCCTGCCGCTCTTCCTGCCTCTCACCGTCGTCCTTTTCGCCGCCGCCGCTCCTGACAAGGCCGCCCCTTCCGGCGCGGACGACCCGGCCCGGCGCTTCACCCTCACTCCTCTCGCCGACGGCGTTTACGCCGTTCTCCGCGACGATCGCCCCGGCTTCATGGTGGACGCGAACAACCTGCTCATCATCAATGAGCGGGACGTCGTCGTGGTCGATGCGAACGGGGCGCCGTCGATCACGAAGCAGGTGGTCGCGGCGCTCAAGCGCCTGACCGACAAGCCGGTCCGCTACGTCGTCAACACGCATTACCACGACGACCACATCCGCGGGAACCAGGTGTGGCGCGAGGCTTATCCCGGCGTCGAGTTCATCGCGCACGCCTTCGCGCGCGAGTACCTGCCCGGCCAGGGGGCCATCAACCGGAAAGCCTTCCTGACCGCGGCGCCCGGCTTCCTCGAGGACCTGCGCGGCGCCCTGAAGAGCGGCACCGGCCTCACCGGGGCGCCGCTGACCGCCGAGGAGCGCGACAGCCTGCAGAGCGACGTGTCGCTCGCCGGGCTCGTCCTGGGCGAAGGCGACAAGGCCGAGACCGTCCTGCCGACCATCACGGTGCGCGACCGGCTGACGCTCGAGCGCGGCGCGCGCGTCATCGACATCCTCCACCTCGGAAGCGGCCACACCGCCGCCGACCTGGTGGTGCACCTGCCGAAAGAGGGGATCGTCGCGACCGGCGACCTGGTCGTCTGGCCGGTGCCGCTCGTCGGCGATCCCCAGTCGCACATCGCCGAATGGGGGAAGACCCTGGGGCGCCTGCGGGAGCTGCACGCGTCGATCCTGGTGCCCGGGCACGGCCCCGTCCTGCGCGACGACACCTACGTGAAGACGCTCGAGGAGATGTTCACCTCGATCGCCGCTCAGGCGCAGGAGGCGGTGAAAAGCGGCGCGACCGGCGACGCGGCGCGGCGGAAGATCGATCTCCAGCCGTACCGGCAGAGCCTTGCCGGCGACTCTCCGGTGAGGCGCGGGCTCTTCCAGATGTACGTCGCCCAGCCGGCCGTCGCGGCGGCGCTGCGCGAGGCGACCGAAAAGCCCGCGGCCGGCGCGAGCGACCCGGCCGCTGGCTCCGGCGCGGCGTCCGCTCCGGGATCGAGCGTCGCGATCGCCGCGGTGGCGGTGAAGAGCTCCACGGCGTCGGCGCCGTCGCCCGCGAAGGCGGCCGCCGACGAGGTGCGCGCCACCGAGACCGCCTTTGCGAAAACCATGGCGGCGCGCGATCACGCCGCCTTCGCCGCGATGCTCGCGGACGAGACAATCTTCTTCGGATCCACGCGTGTCCTGCGCGGCAAGGCCGCGGTCTCCGAAGGCTGGGCCCGCTTCTTCGAGGGCCCGGACGCTCCCTTTGCGTGGGGGCCGGAGCGGGTGGAGGTGCTCGAGTCCGGCCGGCTGGCCCTGAGCACCGGTCCGGTCTTCGACCCCGCCGGACACCGCACCGGAACCTTCAACTCCATCTGGCGGCGCGAGGATGACGGCCGCTGGCGGATCGTCTTCGACAACGGCTGTCCGCCGTGCGCCGCCGCGGCGGGGAAATGATGAACCTTCCAGACCCGGACGACGTTTCTGGTCTGGGCCGGGGGCGTCCTTCGCAACCCGTCCTTCGGAGACTCAGGACGATGCGCAGGACGGACGCGACCCTGGCCCTCGCCGCCACCGCGGTGCTCGCCGCCACCGCGGTGTTTCCGGCGTTCTCCGCCGCGGCGCCCGCCGCCGCCACCGCCACCGGGAAGACCGATCGGCTGGCGGCGGAGATCGCCCGCCTGTCGGCGATCCTGAACGCCGCGCCGGCCGAGGACGACTTCTGGAAGCAGATCCAGGGCGGGCCCGGAACGATGCTCGGGCGCGCCGAGCAGGCGCTCAAGGACGGCCGGCGCAACCTGGCGCTGCAGCGGCTGGGCTTCGCCCGGGGGGACATCGCGTCCGCCGCCTGGACCATGGCGCAGCCCGAGAAGGAGCGCAGCGATCTGCCGACATTCGAAGCGGCCTGGGAGCGCCTGGGCCGGGAGCGCGAGCGCGAGTTCCGCCTGCCGGCCGCAACCGCCTTCGACGGCGTGCGCCCGGCCTTCGTGCGCGGTCTCGCCGAGGCCGCGGCCGCCCAGGCAGGCACGCTCTACCGCGCCAGCCTCGACTACGGCCGCTCCACCGAGCCGCTGTACGGGCTCTTCTATGCCGGCAACGGCGTGGCGCAGGTCGAGTACGCGGCGTTTCTGCGCAGCCTGTCCGACCCGAAATCCCCGGCTCCTCCTCCCCTGCGCTCGTTCGCGCCCGAGCTCGACGCGCTCGAGGACCAGCTGCTGCGCGCCTACAAGCCGCCGGTGTCGATCGATCGCCACGGCGAGTTCATCACGGCGAGCGCCTCGCTCAAGGAAGCCCGCGAGCTCGATGCCGCTGGCCTGCGCTGCGGCGCGCTCGTCAAGCTCCTCGACGGGACCATGCGCGCCGGGCTCCTGGCGTCGGCGCCGGACGCGCCGGTGCCGGACGACCTGGCGCAGCGTCTGCAGCCGTTCGAGAAGAAGCTCAACACGCCCGGGCGCGACCACAGCATCGGGCGGACCTATCTCGAAGGAGCGCAGGCCAACCTTCCGGGCGTGACGGGCGCCAACCCGGCGATCGCGCTGTCGATCGTGCGGGACGTGCTGCCGCGCTACTTCGCCGCGCTCGAGCCGGCGCCGCCGCGGCCGGCGCGCCCGAAGCCGGAGGTGACGGTCACGCTCGTGAGGTGGCCGTACACCTGAAACATCTCCGACCCGGCAGGTCTGCTGGCGGAGAGCGTGGTGAAGGATTTCAACGGCAGGGCGCGTTTCGTGTCGGAGAACTACGGCGACTCGGCGCTCGCGAAGCGCTTCGGCGTCACCCACTACCCGGCGATCTTCGTGGACGACGTGCTGGTCGCGACCCCGCGCGACTTCGGCTTCTTCGGCAAGGGCGAGACGGAAGGCGACGGGCGCTACACGCCGCTCAAGAGCGCCGCGAGCCACGAGCGCTTCCGCGCCGACCTGGCGCGGATGATCGACCTCATCCTGAGCGGGCGGAAGGACACGGCGCAGAGCGAGGCGGCCCGGATGCCGGCGGAGCTGCGGTCGCTTCCCGACGTGCGAGTGACCGGGCTCGACGGCAAGACGCGCGGCATCAGCGAACTGCACGGTCGCGTGGTCCTGGTGGAGTTCTGGGCCACGTGGTGTCCCCCCTGCCGCAGCACGCTTTCCTGGCTCGCCGAGTTGAAGAAAAAGCACGGCGACCGCCTGGAGATCCTGGCGCTCGCGGTCGAATCCGACGAAGCGGAGGTGCGCAGGATCGCCGCGTCGATCTCCCCCGATCTCGCGTGGGGCATGGCCACGCCGGAGATCGGCCGCGGCTTCGGCGACGTCACCTCGGTGCCGACGATGTTCCTCTTCGGCCCCGACGGCAACGCCGTCGCGACCTTCTACGGCGCGCCGCCGACGCTGCACGCCGACGCCGAAGCCCGCCTCGCAGACCTCCTGAAGGCCGGAACTCCGCAGACGACCAGCTCGACCGCCGGGCGCTGACCCGGCGCGCACGCGCCGGGAGCACGCGCGGCGGCCGGCGCACGCGGCGCACACGTCCGACCTGAGGCACAATGCCTCCGGGAGGACACGTCATGCCGGATGCGGAGCAGGGTCGGGAGCCCGGCGTTTCTCAGCAGGTCATCGATCTCTACGACGAGTACACGCACCGGCCGCTCGAGCGGCGCGTCTTCCTCGAGCGCCTGGCGATGCTCGCCGGATCGGCGGCCGCGGCCCTGGCGCTCCTGCCGATGCTCGAGAACGACTACGCGCAGGCGGCACAGGTCGCTCCCGACGACTCCGGGCTCGACGTGGGGCGCGTGGATGCACCGGGCGGCGCCGGCAAGGTCCAGGGCTACCTGGCGCGGCCGCGCCAGGGAAAGAAGCACCCGGCCGTCATCGTGATCCACGAGAACCGCGGCCTGAACGCCCACATCGAGGACGTGGCGCGCCGCGCGGCGAAGGCCGGCTTCCTGGCGCTCGCCCCCGATCTGCTGTCGGCGTCGGGCGGCACGCCGAAGGATGAGGACCAGGCGCGCGATAAGATCGGCGCGCTCGACAAGCAGGCGGCCGTGGCCGACCTCGTGTCCCTGCGGCGCTGGCTCGCGGCGCACAAGCACTCGACCGGCAAGGTCGGCGCGGTCGGCTTCTGCTGGGGCGGCGGGATGGTGAACCAGCTCGCGGTCGCCGATCCGGGCCTGCAGGCCGGCGTCGTCTTCTACGGCATGTCTCCCGACCCGGCGCAGGTTCCCTCGATCAAGGCGAAGCTGCTCCTGCACTATGCCGGCCTCGACGAGCGGATCAACGCCTCGGTGCCGGCGTATGAGGCAGCGCTCAAGCAGGCGGGCGTGTCCTGCACGCTCCACATGTACGACGGCGTGCAGCACGCTTTTCACAACGACACCAATACCGCGCGCTACGATGCCGCGGCCGCGGCGCTCGCCTGGAAGCGGACCATCGACTTCCTGAACGCGACCCTCGCCTGAGCGCCCGGCACAGTTCCCGCCGATCCACGGTCCACGGCCGGCCAGTCATGCCCGCATGACGATCGCGCTCACGCTCCTGGCGCTGCTCGCCTTCGCCGCGAACTCGATCCTCTGCCGGCTGGCGCTGGGCGCGGGGCACATCGACGCGGCCTCGTTCACAACGCTGCGGCTCCTGTCCGGGGCCATCGTCCTGGCGCTCCTGGTTTTGCTGCGACCGGCCGGCCGGCGGCGTTTCGGAGGATCGTGGCCGGCCGCGCTCGCCCTGGCGCTGTACGCGGTGCCTTTCTCCTTCGCCTATCTCGCGGTGACGGCGGGGACCGGGGCGCTTCTCCTCTTCGGCGCGGTGCAGGGCACCATGCTCGCGGCCGGACTCGCCGCGGGGGAACGTCCCGGCATCGTCACCTGGGTCGGCTTCGCCGCGGCCCTGGCGGGATTCCTGGTGCTCATCGCACCGGGAGTGACGGCGCCTCAGCCCGTCGCAGCCGTCCTCATGGTGGCGGCCGGCGTCGCGTGGGGCGTGTATTCGCTCCTCGGCCGCGGCACGGCTGAGCCGACCGCCGCGACCGCGGGCAACTTCCTGCGGGCCGCGCCGCTGGTCGCGCTCGTCAGCCTCCTTGCGCACGCCGGCGCGCACGGAGACCGGACCGGCGTGATCCTGGCGATCGTCTCGGGGGGCGTCACCTCCGCGCTCGGCTACGTCCTCTGGTACGCGATCCTGCCGCGGCTCGGAGCGGTGCGGGCGGCGATCGCGCAGCTGGCGGCTCCCGCGTTCGTGGCCCTCGCCGGGGTCGCATGGCTCGGCGAGGCGGCGACAGCGCGGCTCGTCGGCGCCGCGACGCTCATCCTCGGCGGCGTCGGCCTGGCGCTGCGCGGCCGGACAGCCTCTCGGTAGAACCCACGGCGGGAGTGGCGACCGCCCTCGTGTAAGATTCCCGGGCGATGCGCTGGACACCGGGCGGGCGCAGCACCAACGTCGAAGATCGACGCGGCGAATCGGGAGGTCGATTCCCCTTCCCCGGCGGTCTGCGCGTGGGCGGCGGGCTCGGCCTCGGCGGGATCCTCGTGCTCGCTCTCCTGAGCGTGGTGTTCAAGACCGATTTCCTGTCGCTCCTGGACACCGGCGGCGGGACGCCGGGCGTCAGCGACTCGTCCGGTCCCGCGGCCCCGATCGACGATCCGCGCGAGGAGCCGACGGTCGAGTTCGTCTCGTTCGTCCTCGACGACGCACAGGCGATCTGGTCGCACCTGCTGGCGCAGGCCGGCACGCCCTACGAGGACACGCGCCTGGTGCTCTTCCGCGACGGCATCGATTCGGCCTGCGGCTTCGCGCAGTCGGCGACCGGGCCCTTCTACTGCCCCGGCGATCGCAAGGTGTACATCGATCTCGGCTTCTTCGCCGAGCTGCGCGAGCGCTTCGGCGCCCCGGGGGATTTCGCCCAGGCCTACGTCCTGGCGCACGAGATCGGCCACCACGTGCAGACGCTCCTCGGCACCGAAGCGGCGGTGCGCCGCGCGCAGGGCGGCCGCGGCGAATCCGGTCACGCACTGTCGGTCGCGACCGAGCTGCAGGCGGACTGCTTCGCCGGCATCTGGGCGCACTGGACGGCCAACGAGAAGCATCTCGACGAGGGCGACATCGACGAGGGTCTCGGCGCGGCGGCGGCGGTCGGGGACGATCGCCTGCAGCGCCAGGCCGGGAAACGTGTCAATCCCGACGCCTTCACGCACGGCACCTCGAAGGACCGCGCCGCCTGGTTCCGGCGCGGCTACGACTCGGGGAGCATCGATGCCTGCGACACCTTCGCGTCGGCCCGCTAGCGCCGCGGCGGTCTCCGCGGGCTACTCCGGCACGCCGCTGCCGAAGAAGCTCGGCGTGAAGCCGCTGTCGCGGCTGGCGCTCTTCGGCGCGCCGGACGGCTTCCCGCGCACGCTCGGGGAGCTTCCCGACGGGGCGCGCCTGGTGCGCGCCGGCGCTGCCGCCGACCTGGCGGTCTGGTTCGTCCGCTCGCGCGCCGATCTCCGCAAGGACATCGCGCGGCGAGCCCGGGCGATTCCGACCGGCGGGCTGTGGATCGCCTGGCGCAAGCAGTCGTCCGGCGAGGCGGGGGATGTCGGCGAGGCCGATGTTCGCGCCGCCGGGCTCGCCGCCGGCCTCGTGGACTACAAGATCTGCGCCGTGGACGGGACCTGGTCCGGACTCAAGTTCGCGACACGCCGCGCAACCGCGGCCACGAGGAGGCAGCCATGAGCGCTCCATTGCGACGACCGCGTCAGGGCCGGATGATCGCCGGGGTTGTGGCCGGGCTCGCCGATCGCTTCGGGCTGGAACGGACACTGGCCCGGGTCCTCTACGTCATCGTCTCGATCGTGTCGGTCGCCTTTCCCGGACTCCTCGTGTACTTCCTGCTCTGGATCATCATCCCCGAAGGGGACTGATCACCGGGCCGGCGCCATCGGCTTCCACGCCCATTCCATCGCTTTCTCCCCCGTCGTCGACGGTCCCTCGACGCGGGCGTGCAGCGCGTCGTCGTCCGCCCGCCAGTAGATGATGCGCTGCGGGAAGTCGTGCTCGGGGTTCTCGAAGACGACGCGACGGCCCGGACCCAGCTCCTTGAGACGGAACGGCGTCGGCCCGGCGCCGCGGGGGCTCGCCCAGTAGGTGACCGTGCCGCCCGACGCGTCGATGCGCAGGAACTCGAACTCCACCATGCGGCCGTTCTTCACGTCGCGGTGCATCCCGAGGAGCGCTCCGCCCGCGGGGACGGTCCAGTGCTCCTCCATCGCCAGGCCGTTGCTCTCGCCGGACCACGACCCGGCGAGCCAGTCGAGAGACGCCACGGCCTCCGGGTCCGCGGGAGCAGCGCCTGCCGCCGCCCGGGATCTCCGCCCCGCCAGCAAGACAACCGCCAGGACGACCAGCACTGCGATCGCCGCCACAGCCGAGCGTCCGGAACGTCCATCGCGTCCGGCGCGACCCGCGAGCCGGCCTGCCTGGCGGCGGCCGGGACTTCCAGTCGAATCGTGCATGTCATGACCTCCTGAACCCGAGGATGAGAGCGGCTGCTCCGCGAACGGGGAATCTACCGCGGGCGCCGCGGGGTCGTCTTGGACGAATGCGTCATGCGAACAGATCGTCGAGGCGCGCGCGGCTGGTGAGTGCGCGGGAGAAGTCCCCCTGCGCGGCCAGGAAGCGCGGAGGCGTGGTCCCGGCCAGCTCGCGGAAATCGCGCAGGAGATGAGCCTGATCGTAGTAACCGGCCTCGCGCGCCACGTCGGCCCACGCTCCCGTGCTCGCCGGCCGCTCATGGGCCAGCCGGAACACCTGCTGGAAGCGGACGAGGCGGGCAAGCGCGCGCGGCGGGATGCCGACACCGCGCAGGAAGCGGCGCTCGAGCTGGCGCGCCCCGAGTCCGAGGCTCGAGGAGAGGTCGTCGAGGCGCACGCGGCCGCGCGCCCGGACGATCGCCCGCGCCGCGACAGCGGGCAGCGGATCGGTGGCGCCGCGTCCGAGCCGCGAGACAAGCCACGACTCGAGGCGACGCCGGCGTTCGGCGGGCGTGCGCGCCTGGTGGACGTCCTCCAGTCCGACCAGCGCCTCCGCGCCCGCGACATCGGCGAGGTCCACGAACCGCCCCGTCACCTCCGGCATCGGTGCATCGAAAAAGGCCGCCGCGCCGCCGGGACGGAAACGGATCCCCCACGTTTCGACGTTGGCTCCCGGACGGACGACGACCGGCGCGAGCAGCTGCCCGACGAGGAAGGCGCGCGACTGCCGCGTGGCTCCGCGCTCCGGATCGAGCCTCTCGAAGCGGTCGCCGCAGTGCAGGACGACCTCCATGCACCCATCGGGGACGATGGTCTCGGCCGGAAGTCCCCGGCCATCCCCTTCGAGCCGCCACAGGCACTCGACGTGCGCCGCAAGGAGCGGCGGAAGGCTCATGACCGTGTAGCGCATCCGCGTATCTTAGGGCCATAATCCGCCCCCGATGCCGCGCGCCCCTCTCGTCCGCCTCGCGCTGCTGGCGATGCTGGCCATCCCGGCGCCGGCCCGGGCACTCGCACCGGTCGAGGCGCCGCCGGGCCCGGCGCGCCAGCGGGTTCTCTCCGTCGGCGGCTCCGCAGGCGAACCGGTCCTCGGACTCACCGTGAAGATGCTGACGAGCCACGAGCTGCAGGATGCCTGGGAGGCCGGGTTCGGCTGGTCGCAGGTGGCCGACGACGGGTGGGAGTTCCACGCGCAGCGGCAGTGGCACCTGAAGGAGCTGCACAAGTCCCCGCGCGGGGTCTTCACCTGGTATCTCGGCGCGGGCGGGCGCGTGAAGCAGGCCGACGGGACGCGCTTCGGCGTGCGCGGGTCCACGGGATTCAACTACGTCTTCCCGGCGGTCGAGCGGCGCTGGGAGGCCTTCTTCGAAGTGGCGCCCATCGTGGACGTGACGCCCGACGTCCACACCTTCGGCAGCGCCTCCGTCGGGCTGCGCTACTTCCTGCCGACACCCACGCGCTGACGCGTGATCGATCCCGGGCGCGGCAGCGCGTCAGGCCTGGTCGTACGAGAAGACGATGGCGACGACGCGCCACGTCCCTCCCTCCTCGACGACGTGCAGGCCGAGCCGGCCGGCGCGCTCTTCTCCTTCGTCCACGAAGACGAAGCGGGCGGAGACGCGCGCGATGCGGCGCCCTTCGGCGACCCGCACGTCCTCGAGGCGCTCCCCGATGCGCCGGACGCTCCCGAAGAAGCCCTGCTGGGTGGCGAAGAACTCGTCGAGACCCCGGAAGCGGATGGTGCCGTCGGGACGCGGATCGGCGACGCTCACCCGCTCGTGCAGGAGCTTCTTCCAGTCGGTCAGCCGATCGGCGCGATACAGCCCGATGTAGTCCTCGAGCAGGCGCCGCAGGCCCGCGTCGGTCGGGGCTTCGCCTTCGGCGAAGCGGACCGTGCCGGTTCCCGGAACAGGCGTACCAGGAACAGGTGCACCCGCGGCGGCCGCACCAGCGGCGGGCGGAGCGGGCGTCGGAGCGGCCGCCAGCGTCAGTCCCGCGATCAGAAGGGTCGTCAGGAATCTCATCGTGTCGGCCTCCGGAAGTGACTCGGGACGCGGACGATCGGGCGCCGGCGGAGACGCCGGGCGCTTCCATCTCTTGCGGCTCTGTCCATCCTCTTTATATGATGCCTGCGCATGCTTGCGGTCCTGGGACTCGGATTCATCCTCGGCCTGCGCCACGCGCTCGATGCCGATCACATCGCGGCGGTCGGGGCGATGGTCAGCGAGCGGCCCGGCTGGCGGACGGCGCTGCGCACGGGACTCCTGTGGGGTCTCGGTCACTCGGCGGCGCTCTTCCTCGCGGGCCTTCTGGTCATCGGGCTGCACCTCGTCATCCCCGACACGCTGGCGCGTGCCCTCGAAGCGGCCGTCGCGCTGATGGTGCTGCTCCTCGGCGGGTCCGCGCTGGCGCGGGCGCTGCGTTCCCGGACCGACTGGCACTCGCACTATCACGCGCACGGCCCGCGCGTGCACCGGCACCTGCATTTCCATGACGCGACCGACGGCCACGATCCGCACCGCATCGCGCGCATCGGGCTGAAGCCGCTGCTCGTCGGCACGCTGCACGGACTGGCGGGCTCGGCGGCGCTGACCCTCCTGGTGCTGGCACAGATCGCTTCGCCGACGACCGGGCTCGCCTACCTGCTCATCTTCGGCGTCGGTTCGATCGGCGGCATGGCGCTCCTCAGCGTCGGCATCGGTCTGCCGTTCACGGCGACCCTGGCGCGGCCGCGGTGGAACCTCGCGCTGCGAGTCGCCGCCGGAGCCACGGGCGTGGTGTTCGGGATCGTCTACGCCCTGTCGCAGCTTCACACCACGTAAGACCAAGCCCGCTCACACCTCGCGCCGGCTTCCCGGACGCGATCGCGCCTTGATCGTCTGGAAGGCGAGAAGCGCGCGCTTCCGCGCCGTTTCATGATCGACGATGGGCCGCGGGTAGTCCTCGTCGAGAACCAGCTCGGCCTCCTCGAGCGCCCTCGCCGGCGCGAGCCACGGGGTGTGGCGATGGGAGGCGGGAAGACGCAGAAGCTCAGGGACGAAACGCGCGACGTACTCCCCTTCCGGGTCGAAGCGGCGCCCCTGCAGGATCGGGTTGAAGATGCGGAAATACGGGGCCGCGTCGGCGCCACAGCCCGCGGTCCATTGCCAGTTGAGCGTGTTGTTCGCGAGGTCCGCGTCCACGAGCGTGTCCCAGAACCAGGCCGCCCCTTCCTGCCAGGTGACGAGCAGGTCCTTCACCAGAAACGAAGCGACGATCATCCGCACGCGGTTGTGCATCCAGCCGGTCTTCCACAGCTCGCGCATGCCCGCGTCGACGATCGGGTAACCGGTGCGGCCCCGCTGCCAGGCGGCGAGCCGGTCCGGATCGCGGCGCCACGGAAAGCGGTCGAACTCCGGCCGCAGCGGCTTTTCGGGCGTGTGGGGGAAGTGATGCAGCACGTGATGCGCGAACTCGCGCCACCCGATCTCCCGCAGCCAGGCGGCGGAGCCGTTTCGGTCCCGCGCGGCATCGAAGACCTGTCGCGGCGAGATCTCGCCGAAGTGGAGATGCGGCGACAGGCGTGACGTGCCGGCCGCGGCGGGGCGATCGCGCCCCGTGGCGTAATCGTTGACGCCGTCGCGCAGGAACTCCGCCAGGCGCTGCTGCGCGCCGCGCTCTCCCGGACGCCAGGCGAATCGCATCCCTTCCGCCCAGTCGGGCTGCGGCAGCAGTCCCAGGCCGGCGATGGTCTCCGAGACGGGCCAGGCCGGAGGCGCCTCGAGCCGCGACGGCGCGGGACGCGGCGGAAGCGGGTCGCCGAGGGCGCGGCAGGCGTTCCAGAACGGGGTGAACACCTTGAACGGGTCGCCGCCGCGCGTCTTGACGATCTCCGGCTCGTAGAGGAGATGCCCGTTGAAGGGGACCACCTCGATCCCGGCCGCTTCCAGCTCGCGCCGGACGAGGCCGTCGCGGATGCGCGCCAGGGGCTCGGTCCGCGTGCAGAGATGCATTGCATTGGCACCGGTCCGCCGCGCCACGTCGAGCAGGTTCGGCAGGCTGGCGCCGCGCCGCACCACCAGCCTCGAGCCGAGGCGCCGCAGATCCGAGTCCAGCGCCGTCAGCGAGTGGTGCAGCCAGAAGCGGGAGGCCGAACCCGGGGGCCAGTCGCCCTCCTCCTCGGGCGCGTGCAGGTACAGGGGGACGACCGGTCCGCCGCGCTCCGCCGCGGCGGCCAGGGCCGGCTGATCGGCGAGCCTCAGGTCCTGTCTCAGCCAGACGATGGTGGCGCCGGACATGCGGCGCACCATACCAGACCGGTCAGGGGGACCGTCGCCGCCGGACGACGGTCAGCGGGAACCCCCGCCTCAGGGTCGGCGTACCATGGGCCGTCTCGGGAGGAGATCCATGCGCCGACTGGCCTTCGTTCCGCTCGCCCTGGCCCTGCTCGTCCTGGCTGCCGCCCCGGCGTCGGCCGATGTCACCCGCTCCCTGAAGGGGGAGATTTCCCCCGGCGCCAGCCAGTCGTGGGCGGTGGAGAACCTCGCCGGGATCATGAAGGTGGTGCCGGGCTCGGGCTCGAGCGTGACCGCCAACGTGACGGTCCACGCCGAATCCGATGAAATCGCCAATCAGATCAGGGTTGAGCCGGTCACCGGCGAGAAAGGCCGGATGACCCTGCGCGTCATCTATCCCATCGACAAGCACGGGACGATTCACTACCCGGGGGACAAGCGATCCTCGACCGGGTCCTGGATCGGCGAGCTGTTCGGTGGCGACAGCAACTTCGAGTACGGCGGTCAGAAGGTGAAGGTCAGCGGATCGAAGGGCGTGCTGGTCTATGCCGACATCGAGGTGCAGGTCCCGGCCCGGCTCGGGCAGGGGCTGCTGCGCAACTACGTCGGCCGGCTCGAGGCGAAGGGGCTGGAGGGGACGCTGAAGTTCGACACCTCGAGCGGTGACATGGACCTCAAGAGCCTGAAGGGCACGATCGGCGCCGACACCGGCTCGGGCGACGTGAACATCTCCGACGTGCACGGGACGCTCGACTGCGACACCGGCTCGGGAGACGTGAACGTCGAGGATTTCGACGGCGACCTGCTCAAGGGGGACGTCGGCTCCGGTGACATCACCATCCGGGCGGGCGCCATCACCAAGGTAGTGCTCGACACCGGCTCGGGGGACGTGTCGCTCAAGGGCGGGGACGTCGAAGAACTGCTCGCGGACACCGGCAGCGGGGACGTGCTCCTCGATGTCGGCGCCGGGCGCCTCAAGCACGTCAAGGCGGACACCGGCAGCGGCGATGTGACCCTGCGCCTCAGTCCCGATGCCTCCTTCGAGGCCTACGTCGACCAGGGGAGCGGCGACATGGAGAACCGCTTCGCCGACGCGACGCCGATCGTCAAGGGCCGCGAGGTGATCGGCTACAAGCGCGGGGATGGCCGGACGAAGATCGACATCGACACCGGCAGCGGCGACTTCACGATCGAGCCCGGCACCGCGTCCGCCTCCAAGCGCTGAGCGGGGCCGTCGCCGCCGCGCGGCCGCGGCTGCGGATCAGCGGGCCTTGCGTGACGCGGAGGGCGTCTCGTCCTCCGCGTCCGCGGCGGCCGTGCCGTCTCCGAACGTCGCCTCGAACAGGACCATCGAGATCCCCAGGATCACCGGCCCGAGCAGAAGGCCGATGACGCCGAACGCCGCCAGCCCGCCCAGCACGGAGAAGAAGACCAGCAGGTCGTGCATGCGGGTCCGCTTCCCCACCAGGCGCGGCCGCAGGAAGTTGTCGATGGTGCCGATGACCAGCACGCCCCAGAGAGTCAGGGCTCCCATCTTCCACCACTGACCGGTGACGCCCAGCACCACCGCCGCCGGGCCCCAGACGATTCCCGAGCCGAGCATCGGGATGGTGCTGAGGAAGGTCATCACCACGCCCCAGACGATCGGCGAAGGCAGCCCGAGCATGGCGAACATGAGCCCGCCCAGGGCCCCCTGGATGATGGCGATGACCACCACGCCGTACACGCTGGCCGTGATGATTTCGTGGGCGCGGTGCAGGAGCTTCCGTCCGCGCGCGCGATCGAGCGGCAGCATGTCCGGGAGCCGGTGCACCAGCGCCTCGCCGTCGCGGAACAGGTAGAAGAGGGTGAAGATGGTGAATCCCGCGCTCACGAGGATGCTGAGCAGGCTGCCGACCAGCCCCGCCGACCGCGCCAGCAGGAACTGGCTCACCCGGGTCGCAAACGCCGACACGTTCTCGTTCGACAGGATCGATTCGATATCGACCGTGCCGCGGATGCGGTCGAGACGCGCCTGCAGGGCGGCGGCCGCCTGGGGATCGGATCGCAGCCGCTCGAACTCCGCCTGGACCGAGGCCGTCATGCCCTGCAGCTCGTTGACCACGGCGCCGCAGACGAACACGAGCGGCGCCAGCACGGTGACGATCACGAGGACGACCGCGAGCACCGCCGCCAGGTTCGGCCGGCGGATCCAGGTGCGCAGGCCGCGGTAGGCCGGGAAGAAGACGACCGCCAGGACGCCCGCCCACGCGATCACCTCGACGAACGGCGCCATCATCTTCCAGCAGAGGTAGGCGGCCAGGCCGGTGACGGCCAGGAGGGCCAGCCAGCGGGCGCGACTGGTCTGATCGTTCATCGGGCGTCGGCCGTCGCGGCAGGGACGCCGTCATGCAGCAGCACGCGGCCGCGCGCGAAGGCCGGGATGCGCGCTCCGGGCGTCAGGATGCCGGCGAGGTTGAGCGGATCCGCGGCGGAGACTTCGCGCACTGCGTCGGTCGGACCGGAGCGCCGTGCGGCGCGCAACGCGTCGACCGCCTCGGCCAGCGCGAACTGCTCGCCGGGGAAGCCGTCCACGAACCGGCCGCCGCGCACCTCCCCGCGCGCCTCGGCGCGACGCAGCTCCGGCAGCAGGTCACGCCAGGCGGGGGCGGTTCCCTCGCGCGCCAGGAGGTCCCGGAACAGCACGCCCCACCGGCGCAGGAGCTGCGCGGCGAGCTGCGTCATCCGATCCTCGGGCGCGGCGCCGCCGCGATCGAACAGCCACAGCCGGCCGTCGGAGGACGCGGCCCCCGCGCCGCGGCGCCGCACGAACTTTCCTGCGCGCCGGCCGGAAGTCTGCCGCCGCCCGGCCGCCGACGCCAGCCGCCGCAATGCCGAGAAGCCGTCGAGCGTCGCCAGGCCGGCGGCGATCAGCTCCGCCATCGCGTCGTCCAGCTCGGAGGGCAGAAGCGACAGCGACCGTGCCGCGTCTCCGGGGTAGGACGGACCGCGCGCCAGGAGCCAGTCGCGCAGGGCCGCGGCGCGCGACGACAGCGTCGGCGGCGGCGCGTCGCGATCGAGCAGCCACGGCAGATCCTCGCGCAGCGCCAGGCTGATGAGGCTGGCGCGGGTCACCCCACCGCCGCCTTCCGGCCGCGCCGAGAAGCGGCCCCAGACGATCTGCCCGCCGAGCAGCAGCCGGTCGAGGTCCTCCGGGTCGTAGCGCTCGAGCCGCGCCGGCAAAAGCGACGCTTCCCACGCCGCGAGCGGCGCCTCGAACCCCTGCAACAGCTCGATCGCCTGGAGCAGGCCGTCGGTGCCGCGGCCGGCGCTGCCGAACGCCGCGTGCTGCCAGGAGGCGAGGAAGCGCATGAAGACCGCCGGCTGCACCGGCTCGATCTCGCGCCGCAGCGTCTGGATCGTGGCGCGATGGATGCGCGCCAGGATGCGCCGGTCGCACCACTCCTCGCCGGCCGCGGCGGCGTCGGTGAAGGCGCCGCGCAGGATCGTCCCCTCCCCTTCCAGGGCGGCGCAGGCGATCGCGATGCGCCCCTCTTCGAACCCGAGGTCGCGTCCCAGGCTCGCGGCGGTGAAGGGACCCAGCACCTCCGCCCAGCCGCGCACCACCCGCAGCAGCGCGTCCGCGTCGCCGGTGAGCACGGCGCGCGCCTGGTCCTCGCGCTCCGCGGCGGCGAGGGACGTTCCGGCCGCGGTGCCGCGCAGCCGGAGCGCGCGGCCATCGGCCTCGAGATCGTCGAGCCACGACGAAGCGGCGGCGGGAAAGCGCGCCTCGAACAGGTCCAGCGGCAGCACGGTCAGGCCGAGGAGCGCTTCGTGCAGCTCCTCGGCGTCGCGCGGGCGCGGCCAGGCATCCTCCGCGGCGGCGCGGATCGCCTGCGGGTCGAGCCGGCCGAGATCGGCGGCGTCTTCAGGGAGCGCGCGGCGCAGATGGACGGCGCGGGCGCGGCGCTCCTCGAGCGGCGCGTCGTCGAGAAAGGCGTACGGCATGGCGTTGAGCACGCCGTGCGCGAACACCGACGGCTGCGGCGTGTCGCGCGCCAGGATCGCGATCGTCCCGGCCTCGACCTCGCGCAGCGTGTCGCGCAGCCCCTCGACGTCGAGCGCCTCTTCGAGGCAGTCGCGCAGCGTCTCGAAGACCAGCGGGTGATCGGGGACTTCGATGTCCCCTCCCGGGTTGTTGTCCTGGCACTGGGTCTGCGCCGGGAAGACCGCGGCGAGCAGGTCGTCGCAGCGCATCCTCAAGAGCGGCGGCGGGACCTTGCGTCCGCCTTCCCAGCGCGCCACCTGCAGCGATCGGGTCGCCGTCCAGCGCCAGCGGGCCGTGAAGATCGGCGACGGCAGGACCGCCTGCGTCAGCACCTCCTCGACTCCCTTCGAGCGCACGAACGAAAAGATCCCGCCGAGCGGGAAGGAATGCTGCGGCCCGAGCGACAGGTTGATGCCGTCGTCGGTCGCCGCCGCCTGCAGCTCGAAGTCGAAGGTGCGGCAGAAGCGCTTCCGCAGCGCCAGGCCCCAGGCGCGGTTGATGCGCGAGCCGAGCGGCGCGTGGATCACCAGCTGCATGCCGCCGGTCTCGTCGAAGAAGCGCTCCGCAACGATGCGCCGCGCGGTCGGCACCACCCCGAGCACCCGCTTGCCTTCGGCGACGAAGTCCACGATGGCCTTCGCCGCCTCGGGGCCGATGCCGGTCTCGGCCTCCAGGTGGCCCTGCGCCTGCGGGCCGCGGGCATCGACCTCCTCGCGCAGCGCGCCGACGGCCGCCGACAGCTCGCGGGTGCGGCCCGGCGCTTCGCCCAGCCAGAACGGCACCGTCGGCGTCGCCCCGGGGGCGGCCTCGACCCGCACGCGCCCGCGCTCGACCCGGCGGATCTGCCAGGCCGCGTTCCCGAGCAGGAAGACGTCCCCCGCCATGCTCTCGATGGCGAAGTCCTCGTTGACGCGGCCGACGAAGATGCCCTCGGGATCCTTGACGACGTCGTAGTCGGCGTTGTCCGGGATGGCGCCGCCGCTCGTCAGAGCCAGGAGGCGCGTGCCCCGGCGCGCCCGGAGCTTCCGGTGCACGCCGTCACGATGCAGGAGGGCGCCGCGCCGGCCGCGCGCCGTCGCCACGCCTTCCGACAGCATGACGATCACCTCGTCGAAGCGGGAACGCGGCAGGCGCCGGTAGGGCCAGGCACGACGGACGGCGTGGAACAGGGCGTCCTCGTCGAGCGGATCGGCCGAGGCGGCGCACTCGGCGGCGATCTGCTGGGCCAGCACGTCGAGCGGCCAGCGCGGCACCTCGAGGCGATCGATCTCCCCGCGCCGCGCCAGGCGCAGGAGCGCCGCGCACTCCACCAGCTCGTCCCGGGTCAGCGGGAAGAGCCGTCCCTTGGGCGTGCGTCCGAGCGCGTGGCCGGACCGCCCGATGCGCTGCAGCGCGACCGCCACCGATCGGGGCGATCCGATCTGGCAGACGAGATCGACCGTGCCGACGTCGATGCCCAGCTCGAGCGACGCGGTCGCGACGCAGACGCGCGCGGCGCCGCTCTTGAGGCGCTCCTCGGATCGAAGCCTGATGGCGCGCGACAGGCTGCCGTGGTGCGGCGCCACGGCTTCCTCGCCGAGGCGCGCCGCCAGCTGGTGCGCCACCCGCTCCACCAGGCGCCGCGTGTTGGTGAAGACGAGCGTCGTCCGGTGCTCGCCCGAGAGCGCCGCGATGCGATCGAGGGTGTCGTCCCAGACCGCCTGCGTCGCGATCGGCCCGATCTCGCAGCGCGGCAGCTCGATGCCGAGATCGAGAGGCCGCTTGCGGCCCTCGTCCACGATGACGCAGTCCGGCGCGGCCGCATCCGGCGCCTCCGCGGGCGCCGCCTCGCGGGCGCCGAGCAGGAAACGGGCGACCTCCTCGATCGGGTGGACGGTGGCCGACAGGCCGACCCGCTGCAGCGGCCGTCCGGTCAGATCGGCGAGCCGCTCCAGGGTCAGGCTCAGGTGGGCGCCGCGCTTGTCGTCCGCGAGCGCGTGGATCTCGTCCACGATGACGGTGCCGGTCCCGCGAAGCGCGCGGCGGCCGCTGTCGGACGTCATCAGGATGTAGAGCGACTCCGGCGTCGTGATCCACAGGTGCGGCGGCCGGCGGACCGCCGCGCGGCGCTCGGCCGCGGGGGTGTCCCCGGTCCGCACCGCGACCCGGATCGGCTCCAGCTCCAGCCCGCGCTCCCGGGCCAGGGCGGTCAGCCCCTCCAGCGGCTGCTTCAGATTCGTATGGATGTCGTTCGACAGGGCCTTGAGCGGAGACACGTACACCGTGGCGGGGACCTCGTCGATCCGGCCTTCCAGACCGGCGCGCACCAGCCGGTCGAGGCAGTGCAGGAACGCCGCCAGGGTCTTTCCCGAACCGGTGGGAGCGGTCAGGAGCGCGTGGCGTCCGGCCGCGATTGCCTGCCAGCCGCGCTCCTGGACTCCGGTGGGGGCGGCGAACCGGCTCGAGAACCAGTCCCGGACGAGAGGGTGAAACACCTCGAGAGACATCGTCGGATTATCCCATGCGGGACAACCTGTTGACGGATCAGAACTTCCTTTTATAGACTCCGCGCCGCTTTTCGGGGGTTCTTCCTGCTGTACCGTCCTGCGCCGTGCCGCCCGTGGGCGGTTCCTGTGCGCGATCCACGGGAGGTCGAGATGGGGTTTCGATCCTCAAGGTTCGTGTGGCTGTCCGTCTTCATGGCGGTTCTGTTCACGGCGGGGGCGTCGGCGGCGCCACCGTCGCGTCCGGTCACGGTCGGATTCTTCGCTGAAAAGCTCGCCCGGCAGCTGGGGTTCCAGCCGCGGAGCGCCGTCGAAGCGCGCGAGCTCCTGGCCGGAGCGGGAGTGACGTTCGACGCCGGCCTCGACGAGCCGCTCACGGCGGGCCGCGTCGTGGCCGTGCTGTCCGACCTCGGGCTCGACGGAACATCGGCCGGCGATCCCACGCGTCCGGTCTCCTCGGGCGCGGCCGAGCGGCTGGCCGGGCTTGCGGCCAGCGGCATCCTCGGCCAGGGTGGCGTTCCGCCGCCGAAGCCGGAGGGAAGCCTGCCGCCCACGTGTCAGGCGATGGAAAAGAGCCTCTGCTTCCAGTGCTGCATTGCTTCGCTCGGCCCGTTTTCGGCCGTACCGCAGCGGGCCATCGACCTGTGCAACAGCTCCTGCACACTGCTGGGAGCGCCGCCGGCAAGCACCTCGACACCCTGAAAGACCGGGCGGGCCGCAGAGATTCCTTGACTCGCTGCGCGACTCGCCGTACATGGGGGCCGGGTGACGGCCCACGTCGCCGGGGGGCGATTTATCCCAAGGGCCAGCCCGTGTCCAAAAAACGGAACAACGCACAGGCCCGGCCAGGAGGAGTGCTGATGTTGTCCAGAGCATCGCGGGGGGTCGCTCTCGCCACGGTCCTTTCCTTCTCGACCATCGCTTTCCCGGCCGCGCCGCCGGCGCAGCCGGTGACCGTCGGCGATTTCGCCGTCAAGGTCGCCCGTGCCCTGGGCCTCAACGCCGTGAACGTGGACGAGGCCGGTGACCGGCTGCGGATGGCCGGCGTGCACCTCGATCCCGATCTTTCGGCGCCCCTGACGGAAGGTCGCGCCTCCGACGTCATGCGCGAGCTGGGCGTCGACACGCGCGTCAGCGGCAACCCCTCGGCGCCAATGACCGAGGCGGGCGCCAGCCGGGCGGCCACCGCCGTGGCCCTCAGCGTCGGCGAGTCGGCCGATCGCTTCACCGCCGACGGCAACCAGCCCCCGGCGGCGTGCACCGGCGTCAGCGATCGCATGACCTGCAACCAGTGCTGCCTCGGGATCCTGCTGCCGGTGGCGAAGTTCCCGATCCGGGCGATCTTCATCTGCGCCGCGCTGTGCGCGCGGGTGTTCCCGCCCAACCCGAGCCTGAGCACGCTCGGACACTGAGGGTCGACCTCCAACGCCGGCTCCCCCACAGGCCCGACGGATCGAGGCGAGCGACTCGAGCCTGCTCGTCTGCTTCACCGAACCCGAAGACCCCGCACCGACGGACGAGCAGCGCCGCGCCGTCCGCGGCCTGCTGCGGCGGCTCGACGCGTCGCCGCTTTCCGGGATCGTCGATCTCAGCCCCGGTGACGGGTCGCTCCTCGTCCGGTTCGATCCGGATCGACTCGATCCCGATGCGGTCGCGGCGCACATCGACACGCTGCTCGAGGCGCGCGACGTCCGTCCGGAGCCGACGCCGCGGCTGGTGACCATTCCCGTCCGCTATGGCGGCGAGGCGGGACCCGATCTCGAAGACGTCGCCCGGCGCACCGGTCTCGAGCCGCGCCAGGTGATCGAGCGCCATGCCGGCGCGGTCTACCAAGTCCGCTTCCTCGGGTTCACTCCCGGGTTCGCCTATCTCGGACCGCTCGATCCGTCCCTCGTCTGCCCGCGGCTCGAAAGTCCGCGACGGTCGGTGCCGGCCGGCAGCGTCGCCATCGCGGCCGATCAGACGGCGGTCTACCCGGCCTCCACGCCGGGCGGATGGCGCCTGATCGGACGCACCGGGGCCGTCCTGTTCGATCCGGCGCGCGACCCGATGAGCCTGCTGGCGATCGGCGACCGCGTCCGCTTCGAGCCGCTCCGATGAGTGCCGCGCGCAGCGTCGAGGTGATCGAGCCGGGGCTGCAGACCACCGTGCAGGATCGCGGCCGCCCCGGCCATGCGCGCTTCGGCGTTTCGGCCGCCGGGGCCGCCGACCCGCTCGCCTGCGCGCTGGCCAACCGCCTCGCCGGCAACGCCGACGGCGCCGCCGCGCTGGAGATGACGCTCCTCGGGGCGTCGCTGCGCTTCGACGCCGACGCGGTCGTCGCGCTCGCGGGGGCCGACATGCAGGCGGAGGTCGACGGACAGCCGTTTCCCTGCTGGCAATCGCGGCGCGTTGCGTCCGGGGCCGTCCTGAAGTGCGGCGCGGCGACCACCGGTGCGCGCACCTATCTCGCGGTCGAAGGAGGCTTCGATCTCCCGCTCTTTCTGGGCAGCCGATCGACTCACCTGCCGAGCCGGCTCGGTGGACTGGAAGGCCGGGCCTTGCGACGCGGCGACCGGCTGCCGCTGGGCGCGTCTTCGACCCCGGCGCGCGAGGACATGACGCTGGCCCCCGGCGGGCTCGACCGCGTCGCTTTGCGCCCGACCTTGCGGGTCACCGCGGGAGCGCAGGCGGCGCGGTTCGACGCGGGGGCGCGGCGGCTGTTCGAGGTGGCCGCGTTCACCGTCAGCTCGGCGTCCGATCGCATGGGGATCCGGCTCGACGGCGCCGTCGTCGTGCCCCCCGGCGACGGGCGCATGCCGAGCGAGGGGATGCCGCTCGGCGCCATCCAGGTTCCCCCGGGAGGCGCGCCGATCCTGCTGTTCGTCGATCACCAGACGACCGGAGGCTACCCGGTGATCGCCTCGATCGCCGCCGCCGATGTGTGGCGCGCCGGCCAGCTGCGTCCGGGGGCCCGGGTGCGCTTCGAGACGATTGACGCGGCCGCGGCGCGCAACCTGTACCGGGAGCAGCAGGCCTGGCTGCGCTCACCCCATCTCCTGGCGCCGGTGACGGCGGATCCGCGACGATGACGGCACCGTGGCGGGCGCTTCATGCCGCCTTCCTCGGCTGGATGCTCGACGGCATGGACGTGATGCTCTATGCCTTCGCGCTCACGTCGCTGCAGAAGGAGTTCGGGCTCTCCCCCGCCGCGCTCGGAGGCGTCGCCTCGGCCACGCTGGTCACGTCCGCCATCGGCGGCATCGCCGCGGGCGCGCTGGCCGATCGTTTCGGCCGGGCGCGGGTGCTGTCCTGGTCGATCCTCGTCTATTCCCTGATGACGGCGGGGACCGCGACGGCCCAGGGGCTCGCCTCGCTTCTCGTCTGGCGCGCGCTCGTCGGCTTCGGCCTCGGAGCGGAGTGGTCGGCCGGCTCGGTGCTGGTCGCCGAAACGTGGCCGGCGCACCGCCGCGGCGCCGCCATCGGCTTCGTCCAGTCGGGATGGGCGATCGGGTACCTCGCGGCGGCGGGACTGTCGGCGCTCCTGCTTCCCGCGCATGGCTGGCGCGTCCTGTTCCTGGCGGGCGTCTTCCCGGCGCTGCTCACCGTCTGGATCCGCCGCCGCGTCGAGGAACCGGAGGCGTGGCGCCGTCGCCACGAGAGCGCGCCGACGGGCGCCGCTGACGCGACCACCGCGGCGGAGCGCTTTCGGACCATCCTGCGTCCGCCCCTGCGGCGTTACACGCTCGTCGCGACGGGGATGGGGGCGGCGCTCCTGTTCGCGTACTGGGGGCTGTTCACCTGGATCCCCGCGTACCTGAGCAGCCCGGTGGAGCGGGGCGGCGCGGGCCTCGGCCTCGTCAAGTCGGCGGCGTGGATCGCTCCGATGCAGATCGGCGCCTTCCTCGGCTACAACCTGTTCGGTCTCGTCGCCGACCGCATCGGACGGCGGCCGGCGTTTCTCTTCTTCGTCCTCGGCGCCGCGGCCATCGTCCCGGCCTACGGGCTGGCCTCGCGGCAGCCGGCGATGCTCCTGGCGCTGGGGCCGCTGGTCGGGTTCTTCGGCCACGGCTACTTCAGTCTCTTCGGCGCCATGCTCGCCGAGCTCTTCCCGTCCGGCGTGCGCGCCACGGCGCAGGGGCTCTGCTACAACACCGGCCGCGCGATCTCGGCGCTGGCGCCGTTCGGGATCGGCGCCGCCGCCGACCGGCTCGGATTCGGCGTCGCCCTCGCCCTCACCTCGATGCTGTATCTTGTCGGGGCCGCCCTCATTTTCTTCCTGCCGGAAACACGCGGCCGGGAGCTGGCGTGAAAGACGTTCGGCAGGCGCCGGATGTGCCCGGCCAGGGTGGACGGACCATGACGCGGACGATCGATCTCAACTGCGACGTCGGGGAGCTCCCCTCGCTCATCGCCGACGGCACCGAGGACCGCCTGCTGGAACAGGTGACCTCCGCCAACATCGCCTGCGGCGGGCATGCCGGGGACGGCGCCACCATGGCGGCCACCCTGCGCTCGGCCCTGCGGCACGGGTGCGCCGTGGGGGCCCATCCCGGCTACGAGGATCGTGACAACTTCGGCCGGCGGCGGCTCGACCTTCCCTCCGAGCGGATCGTCGCCATGGTGCGTGACCAGGTCGTGCGCCTGCAGGCGCTGGCCCACGCGGCCGGAACGACGCTCGTGCACGTCAAGCCGCACGGGGCCCTCTACAACGCGGCGGTCGATGACTTCGACCTGGCGTCGGCCATCGCGCGCGGTGTGGGCGCCGCCGCGCAGAACGAAGGATCCGCGCCGCGCCTCATCGGTCTCGCCGGATCGCCGTCCCTCGAGGTCTATCGCCACGCCGGCTTCGTCGTGGCGGGCGAGGCCTTCGCCGACCGCCGCTATGAACCGGACGGCCGGCTGCGATCGCGCGCGCTGCCGGGGGCGCTCCTCGAGGATCCGGACGAGGCCGCGGCGCAGGCCGTCTCGATCGCACGCGACGGTGGGGTCACGACGTCGGACGGATCATTCCTCCCTGTCGCCGCCGAGACCATCTGCCTCCACGGGGACACGCCGGGAGCGGTGCGCATCGCCGCCGCCGTGCGCGCCGCCCTGGCGACTGCGGGAATCACCGTCGCGCCCCTCGCGAGCGCCGGTTCGGCCGCGCCGCACCGCCCGTAGCTCCTCCCCTCGGCGGTCGAACGCCTCACCAGCCGTAGGCCTGCAGGAACGACTTCAGCCGGGAATCGTCGGCCGAGAGCGGCGGCAGCCACTCCCCGAGATACTGCCGCGACCACCAGGCCCCTTCGGGGTTTCCCGGCGGCGCGAACTCGTAGCGGTAATACGCGGCGCGAATGAATCGCGGCGGATGGTCGGGGAACGGATTCGTCGAGAGCAGCGACAGCGCCCCGGCGTCGTTCTTCAGGAGCTTCGCCACGAGATGCAGCGTCCAGGGATAGCGCTCCGGCCGGGACATCGCGGCGAACCAGATCTGCCAGTCGAGACGCGGCTGGAACGGAGCGATGATGCACGGGCGGCGCGACGGAGTCCCCGGCTTGCACCAGAAGTCGTATTCCTTCCAGGCCGTCGAGGCCGTCACCGCGATGTCGTCGGTGCCCTCGAAGACGATCTCCCGCCGCACGGCCCCGACGCTGCCGAATGCGCCGTAGGTGTTCACGAGGTGAAGGCGGTCGAACGAGGTGTTCATGATCTGCGTGCTCGAGACGAGGTTCAGGACGATCGGCACGCTGAGAACGCCGACGACGACCGCGTAGCCCCAGGCGACCCGCTCCCCTGGCCGGCGCGGCCACGACGACGCCGACCCCGGCGGCGCCACGGCGGCGGCCGCGGCCGCTTCGGCCCGACGGACCAGCGCCCGCGGCAGCAGGCGGCGCAGGAAGGCGTCATCGAAGGCGGCGAGGCAGGGCACGATGGTCAGGTAGTTCAGGAACGACAGGTTGCCGCTCGAAATCAGGATGCCCTGGAAGACGACCATGACGCATCCCGCCGCCAGGCGCGCGACCCGCGGCGCCCACAGCAGCCACGGGCAGACCAGCTCCGCGAGGTGGTTGTAGAGCGCGCCGCACTTGTGGAACCACAGCGGCTGGAAGTGGTAGAAGCGCGACAGCGGGTTCGGGATCGGCTGCGTCTCGTAGTGGTGCGCGAGACAGGTCAGGTCGCGCCAGCACTCGTCGCCGCGCATCTTGATGAGCCCCGCGCCGAGGTAGATTCGGAACGCCAGCCAGCGCAGCAGCAGGATCGCGGCGAAGGGAGGCGGCGTGCGCGGGAAGGACCGCCCGTCCAGGAGCGGGCACAGGAACACCGCGATGGCGCCGGTTTCGAGGAGCTGGATCTCCCAGCCATAGCCGTACCAGTCCTGCCCAACCGACACGAACGAGAAATACAGCGCCCACAGGACCGCCATCAGGATCGCGTTGGCGTAGCCGAAGAGGACGACGAGCGACAGCGCGACGCCGATCCACGCCGCGGCCAGAAGGCCCCCGTCCGGAACGCCGAGCCAGAAGAGGCCGGGCAGGCGCAGGAACCCCGCGAGAGGCGAGCCGAGCTGCTCCGCCACGCGATCGAGGTACGCGCGCGCCGGCAGGAGCCCGTCGGCGCCGACGAGCGGCACGATCTGCAGGGCCGCCGACAGGAAGGCGAAGAAGTAGACGAACCCGAGCAGACGCAGGACGACGAAGCGGGTCAGCCAGAAGGAGCGCGCGGAGATCATCGCGACAGGCGGGCGCTCATGCCGCCGCGATGTTAGCCCGGATGTCTCAGCCGTGTCCCGCCGCGGCCGCGGATCCGGCCTCCGTCAGTTCGGGCGCTGGACGAGCCCGCGGACGTCGAAGTGGTACGCGAGCTGCGCCGCGAAGGCGTGGCCGTCGGGGAGGATGTCCTTCAGCGCCTCGTCCACGGTCCACTTGTCCTGGCGATACGAGACCTTCAGGGTCAGGTCGGGCAGGAAGCGGACGCCCACGCCCGCCTCGATGTCGGCCACCTGCGCGTTGTTGCCGATCCAGGTGGTGCCGTAGATCGGGATGATGTACGGGTAGTCGTTGTTCTCCACCCGCAGCGCGGCGAAGAAGCGCGGGGTGAAAGCGTAGCGCGGCTCGACATACCAGACGCGGCCGCGCGAGTCGCGCTCGTGCCCCGGCACCTCGTAACGCGAGGAGGCGTACTGCCCGTGCAGCTCGAAGTGCCCGCGGCTGTAGCGCATCTCGAAACCCTCGACCGTCTGGTCGAAGTCCTGCCACGAGTCCCCCGGCAGAAGACTCGCGGACGCCTCCTCGCCGAGGTAGGGGCCCTGGGTCGCGAACAGGCCCATCCGCAGCCCGGTGATCGGGGTCCAGCCCGCCGAGAGCATCGGGCGCCAGGCCTTGCCCGACGGCATGGAGTACCAGTCGGCGAGCAGCGGCTTGTTCACCGCCGCGGCCATCATGTCGAACCTCTTCACCCAGCCGGTGAGCTTCGCGCCCTCGGGGTACGCGACGCTGTAATCCGACGGCACACCGACGAGCGGGTTCTGATCGGGCAGGTAGCGCGACGAGAAGTCGCCGACCGGAGTGACCAGGCGCCCCGCCTCGGCCATGTAGCGCGCCTTCCCGCGTCCGGTGTAGCGGAGATAGCCCTGCTCGAGATCGGTGTCCGCCTCGCGGTCCAGGCCCTCTTCCGGCGGCAGGCTCTCGTATTTCCCCATGACGAAGGCATTGAAGCCGGGTGCGATTTCCCCCGCCGCCCACAGGCGCAGGGCGCCGCTGCCGGTGCCGTCCCCGCCGTTGACGCTCAGGAGACTCGAGCCGGCATCGGTGTCGTACCAGGCGAAGTCGGCGAGCCCCTGCATGAGCCAGCGCTCGTCGGCGGAGCGGGCCTGCGGCGCGGACGATCCGGGCGGTGCGGGGCTCTCGGCGCGCGCCGGGACCGGCATCGCGGCCGCGGCGAAGAGCAGCGCGGCCCCCGACGCGGCCAGGGCGATGCGACGGGACAGGGGCGGGCGCGACTGCGGCCGGGGGCGCACCGTGCTGCTCTTGCGCCGGGGCTCAGGCCGCGGCGCGCTTTTCGTTGAGAGTGTCCCGGAGCACATCGAGGTAGCCCTCCACCGAGAAAGGTTTCTGCACGCAGCGCCGGCCGGTCGTTTCCAGGAACGCCAGCGCCGACTCGGACATGGTGTCGCCGGTGACGAAGACGAAGCGCGAAGCCAGACCCGGGCGCTCGACCCGGGCCCAGCGGTACAGGTCCTGCCCGCTCACCTCGCCGGGCATGCGGAGATCCGTGACGACGAGGTCGAACGGCCGCTCGCGCAGGAGATCGCGCGCCTCGGCGCCGCTGCGCGCGCCCGTGGCCTGCGCGCCGTAGGTCTCGAGGATGGCGATCTGCAGCTCGAGCACGCTCGGCTCGTCGTCCACGACCAAGACAGAAGCCGTGAGGCGCGCCGGACGCCGCGGCCCCGCGGACGCGGGCGCCGTCGCTCCGGCCGCCGCGGCCGGAGCCGGGGCGACCCACGCCGGCTCGGCCACCTCGGGCACCTCGCGCGCCGGCAGCCGCAGGGTGAAGCAGGCGCCGCCGTGCGGGCGGTTGACCGCCTCGATGCGCCCGCCGTGGTTGCGCACGATGGCGCTGGTGATGCTGAGCCCGAGCCCGGTCCCCTTGCCGACCGGCTTGGTCGTGTAGAAGTGCTCGAAGACCTTCTGCGGGTCCTTGAGTCCCGGCCCGTTGTCCACGAACTCGACCACCGCCTCCGTTCCGTCGAGGCGGGACTGCACCGCGAGACGCCCGTTCTCGATCTTGGCGTCGCTCAGGGCGTCGAAGGCGTTGTTGATGACGTTCAGGAAGACCTGCTGCAGCTCGAGCTCGCTCCCCAGCACCACGATCCCCTCGCGCGGCAGGTCCACCTCCAGCGTCATTCCCGCTGCCTGGAAGTCGTGGCGACGCAGGGCCGCGGCGTCGCGCGCCACCTGGTTGAGGTCGACGAGCGACTGGTGCCCGTCGTCGCGGTGCACCGTCTTGAGGAGGTTGCGCACGAGCCCCACGATGCGCTGTCCCTCGCGCCGCACCGTCTCGAGACGGCGGCGCACCTCCACCGGCACCGACGGGTCGCCGAGGAGCAGATCGATGTTCCCGAGCACGCCGGCGAGAGGGTTGTTGATCTCGTGCGCCGCGCCGGACAGCATGCGGCCGAGCGCCGCCAGCTTCTCCGACTCCTTGAGGCGCTCCATGCGGTCGAGCTCCTCGCGCGCCTGCAGCAGGAGCCTTCTTTCATGCTCCAGGAGGGCCGCCATCAGGTGGTTGTACGAGGTCGCGAGCGTCTGGATCTCGGGCCCGCCGGGCTCGTCGAAGCGCAGGCCGCGATCGCGCGTCTCGGTCACCTGGCGCAGGAACGCCACGAAGCGGTCGAGGGGTCGCAGGACCGAGCGGGCGACGAGCGAGGCCGCGGCCACCGCCAGCACCAGCGACAGCAACCCGTACATCAGCAGCACCTGGCGGAACGACTTGTCGGACGGGGCCAGGGCGCTGGTCAGCGAATGCATCAGGACGAGCTGCGCGTCCCCGGCCTGCGGGTCCTTCGCCAGGGGCACCGAGACCGCGACCAGCTCCTCGCCGGCGAGGTTCAGGAGCGCGCCTTCTCCGGCGTGGCCGTGCCCTTCGCGCAGCCCCGGCAGCGTCTCCGGAACGCCCGGGCGGCTCGAGGCGACGACCTTGCCGCCGCTGACGACCAGCGCGTCGGCGCCCAGGTCGTCGCTCACCCGATCGACCCAGGCCTGGTCGAGCCGGTCGCCGAGCACGAGCCCGCCGATGACGTCGCCGCCGAGAACGATGGGCACGCACCCGACCTGGTAAAGCCTTCCGTCGAACGACACCAGCTCCGACCGCGCCGGGGCCGGGGCGCCGTCCTGGACCGCATCGTCGTCGAGCGCGGCGCAGCCGGCGGCCGCCTGGCGCAGCGCCATGGTCGCGCTGGCGATGTCGCCCGGATCCCTGGCCCGCGACGCCAGAACGCCGCCGCGCGGATCGGTCATCACCACCAGGTCGCGATCGAGCCCGCTCGCCACGCGCGTCAGCTCGCGCTGGATGGTCTCGAGCAGGTCGGAGCGCCGCGCCCCGCTGCGGTCGCGCTCGGTCTCGTAGGTCTCGAGCGCCGCCCGCAGCGTCGGGCTCTCGGTCAGGAGAACCGAGGCGCGCACGAGCTCGGCGGTGCGCGACCGCTGGATCGCCGCCATGCGCTGCTGGTGCTGCGCCAGCGTGGCCGTGAGCAGGCGCCGCGTCTGCGTGCGGACGGTGACGCCGAGCAGGGAGAACATCACCCCGACGACGGCGACGGTGAGCAGCGCGCTGAACAGCAGGAGCTGCGTGCGCAGGCTGAGGGCGCGACGCAGCCGGTCAGTCACCCGGACCTTCGTCGCTCAGCGGGATGTCGAACGTCACGTTGGTGGCGCGTCCCGGCTCGATCCTCACGCTGCGGCGCGACGGCCGGGCGCGTTCGTGCCAGGCGACGACCTTGTATTCCCCCGGAGGCAGCCCGTCGAGGCTGAAGCGCCCCGAGGCGTCCGGCGCGACGAAGTAGGGATTGTCGAGGACCAGCACCACCGCGCTCATGTCGGAATGGATGTGGCAGAAGACCTTGACGATGCCCGGGGTGTCGAAGCGGACCGAGCGGGCGTCGCCGCGCGGGTAGCGGCCGAGATCGAAGGTGGCGGCGCGCGCCAGCGAGAAGACATTGTGGAAGACCGGGTCGGTGTTGGGGAAGTCCACGGTCGTGCCGCGCAGGACAGGGAGCACGTGCGGCACGAAGGCGAGGCCGTCCTGGCGGATCGACAGCCCGCGCGGCGGGTTGGTCGCGGCGGCGCGGGCCGCCGTCTCGATCGCCGGGACGCTCTCGACGTAGACCACGACATTGCGGAACTCGTCGTCCCTCTCGCCCTTGGGTGTCTCCGTCACGCGCGCGTCGGCCAGGGCCTGCTGCGAATCCTGGGGATAGAGGGCGAAACGCATCTTCCGGGCCTTGAGGCGCGGCCCGAGGTTGACGGTGCCTTCGACGCGGCCGGTCGTTCCCGCGTTCTGGCGGGCGCCGCTGCGCGCCTGGATCTCCTCCGCCGCGAACACCGGCAGCGCCGCCTGCGGGCAGCCCTCGGCCGTGCCCTTGCACTCGGCCGCCGACTGTGCGTCATCCGGCTTGCGCGACGCCGAGGACTGGCTCGCCGCCTGCGCGGGCACGGTGCGCACCGCGGCGGGGGCCGGGATGACGGCTGCCAGGGCGGCCACGAGCGCCGCCCCGAAGACGACACGGTTCCCCCGGGCACGGACTTCCGACGTGTGGCTTCCCATACGGCCTCCCCGCGCGGCGCACTCCCCCGCAGGGTGGTCAATATAGGCACCGGGATCCCCCCTTCAAGATGCGCCCCTCACAATCCTGTGCGATCACCAATTGGTGATCCCGGAAAGCAGGAATGCAGGCGCTGTGGTCGCGGGAGGCGCCGGAGAGCGGGACCGGCCGTACGACTAGTCCGGGCGGACCCTCGCGTCGTGGGCGCGGACCTCGATGGATCCGAACTCCAGGTGGGGGCAGTCCTCGAGAATCGCGAGCGCCTGTTCGTAGGATTCGGCGCGCAGGACGAAGTACCCGCCGACCAGCTCCTTGCCTTCCGCGAAGGGGCCGTCGGTGACGGAGAGACGGCCGCCGCGGCGGCGCAGGACCCGGCCCTCGCCGTCGGCGAGCTTGTAGCCGCTCAGGACCGCGCCTTCTCCTTCACGGCGCAGCCTCCACGTCCGGTAGCGCTGGATGATGGCCTGCATCTCCTGCGGGGGGACCTGTTCGAACTGCGCCGGGTCGTCGTAGAGCAGCGCCAGGTAGGTCGGCATGGGGTCTCCTCGTTGCGGCGCAGGGCCGCCCATTCCTTCGTTCACCCCTTCGTCGTCCGGGGCGTCGTCATTTCGACCAAATGGACGAGGAGATTCTCAGCGGCCGCGCTGGCCGGAGCCGGCGAGGGCCTGCCGGAGCTGGCGCTGCCGCGCCTGGGCTTCGGAGCGTCGCGGCCAGTCGGCCGGCGCCACGCGCAGCGCCTCGGTCAGGTCCTGGAGCGCCCCGCCCGAGTCGCCGGAGTCGGCGCGGGCCAGCCCGCGGGCGTAGTAGGACGCCGGGTCGTTGGGATCGAGCTTGATCGCCTCGGCATAGTCCGCCATCGCCCCGGCGCGATCGCCTCCCTTGAGCTTCATCGTCCCGCGGTTGTAGTACGGCAGCGCGCTCTTCGGCATCAGGCGGATGGCGAGGTCGAGGTGCTGGAAGGCGCGCTCCTTGTCCCCCGCCTCGAACAGGAAGGCCGCGAGGTTGGCGTGCATCTCGCCGTTGTACGGATTGAGACGGAGCGACTCGGTGATCTGCTCCAGCGCCTCGGGCTGCCGGCCGAGCATCAGGAGCGACTTGCTCAGGCTCTCGCGGATGCGCCACTCGCTCGTCTTCCAGTCGTTCGGCTCGGTCGACAGCGCGATGCGGAACTCCTTCACCGCCTCCTCGTGCTCCCCCTTGAGCGCGAGATCGGTGCCGCGGCCGAAATGGCGCGCGTGCTCGACCGCCGGCACGTCGATGCCGTTGAACTGGTCGTACGGGGCGGCGACGAACTCGGGCAGGTTGACGGCGCGATTGGCCGCGGTGCTGTTCTCGATGAGGATCGCCGGCGAATCGTTCCCCTCCTCGTCGATGTGGGTCAGGAACATCTGCGTGTAGGGCGTGGAGCTCTTCGAGGTGAAGACGAGCCAGCGGCCGTTGGGCGAGAAGGAGTGCCACGAGTTCATCAGCGGCAGGTTGGCGCGCATCAGGCGCGGCGTCCCTCCCTCGAAGGGGACGATCCAGAGCTTGCTGTCGGGACGCATGAGCTGGCCGTTCTTCGCCTGCACGAAGACGATGAACCGCCCGTCCGGCGAGACCTTCGGGAACGAGTTGCTCATGCCGTTGCGGCCCGCCCCTTCGATCGGCACGGGCTCTCCGCCGCGGCCGTCGCCGAACGGGACGCGATACAGGTCGTACTGGATCGGCGTCTCGTTGGGATCGCCCGAGTAGGTCGCATCCGGCCGGCCGGCGATGTAGGGATCGCGCGCCGCGGCGCGCGCGAAGACGATCGTCTTGCCGTCCGGCGACCAGACCGGATCGCACTGGACGTAGTTCGTATCGTCCGCCCCCGGCAGCGCCGCGATGGTCCGGGTCTCGCGATCGTAGACGGCGAGGATGCCCCGGGTCGGATAGAACACCTGGTTGAACTTGTAGTTCCAGAAGTTCTGCACGTACAGCGACTCGTTGACGGTCGAGATGACGTGCTGCCCGTCCGGGCTGACGCGCGACAGGAAGCCGATGGTCATGAAGTCCTTCGGCTTGCCGGGGAAGGCGTTCCAGGTCAGGACGTCCTTGTAGCCGATCGAAATCCGGTTGGCGATCGGCACGAGCGCGTACGCCCCGCGATCCCCCTGCGGCCCGTCGATGTCCATCCCCATCGTCTTCCCGTCGTTCGAGAAGGAGTGGCAGTTGGCGCAGGTGGGCATGTCGGTGAGCATGGCGCGGCTCTCGGTGCGGGAGACGTCGCGCAGGCGCCAGATGATGAGCGGCAGCGCGCCCTTGGCGAGCGGCTTGATGACCCCTTCCTCGGTCTGCGACGGCATCAGCGGCACGTCGCGGTAGAAGATCGGGGCGCCGACGGGGTCCCGCGACGTGGCGAGGCGCACCTGGCCGCGCGACAGGACGCGTCCCGGCTCGGCCTTGCGGAAGCCGAGGAAGGCCACGGTCGCAGGGCTCGACGCGGCCCGCTCCTTGAGCGCCTTCCAGACGACCGGGTCCGGCTTCCACGATTTCGCCGACGCCTGGTAGGGCGTTCCCTTGTAGATCTCGTTGCGCTCCGAGATGCAGCGCTTGTCGATCTCCCCCTGCGGCGGCGGCTCCCCCTTCACGAGCACGTCGATCCGCTCGGTTCCCCCTTCGAAGGTGACTTCCGCGAGCCAGGAGTCCGCCTGGGCCGACCCGTCGTGCCACAGGAACGTCGGTGGGGGCAGCTCGGGCGGCACGATCGACTGATCCTGGGGATAGTCCACCGTGAGCTGGGCCGGAGAGCTCTCCTCGCCCGCGGCCGCCCGCAGCGCCTCGATGCGGCGCGCCGCGGAGGCATCGGCGGTGGAGGGCAGCTCCAGCCCGAAGCTCTGGGCCACGTCGAGGCTCTCCCCTCCGCCGGACCCCTCGGAAGGAGCGTTCTTGCGAAGAAGGAGGATGGTCCCGGCGGCGAGGGCGGCCACGGCGAAAAGGCCTGCGATGGCCAGGGTGGAGCGGCGGTCCATGGAAGCGATTGTCACAGAGAGGCTCCGGGGGATGTCAAGCGGCCGGCTCGAAGGGCCCGAGTGCTCCCGGGCCCGAACCCGCGACGCCTCAGGCCGGGAACCCGCGGGGGACGTGCCTGACCAGGCCGCGCAGCCGATCGAGCAGGGCGCGCGCCTCCGCCTCCTCCTGCGCATCGGGACGCTCCTCGAGCGCCCCATGAAGATGCTGGTAGGCGGCGGTGGGGTTGTCGAAGGACTCGAGGAGCACCTTGGCGGCACCGAGGTGCGCCGCGGCGCGTCCCGGCCCCGCCGGATGATCCACGAGCGCCCGCTGGTATGCGGCGAGGGCCGGGCGCGCATGACCGTGCAGCCGCAGCGCATCGCCGAGGCGGATCTTGTCCCAGGGGCCGATGCCCGTCCGCGTGCGCGCCCGCGGCGCGTCGAAGAACGCCTTCGCCGCCTCCTCCCACCGGCCGTGCTCGAGCGCTTCGCGGATCGAGGCCGGCGCCGCGGACCGGATGGGCGGAGGAACCGCACGCTGTGTCCCGAGATCGTCACCCGGATCGGTGGCCGCGGTGAACCCGGGCCGCGTCCCGGGCCCCGCGCGCCGCAGCAGTCCACCGCGCGTGACGAAGGCGAAGACGGCGCCGGCGACGAATCCCCCGATGTGTGCTCCATGCGACACGCCCGCCTCTCCCCCGAAGACCAGAGGCAGCAGGTTGTCGATGAGGACGAACGCGCCGAGGACGAGGCGCGCCGGCAGCTCCACCACGTTCACGAACAGCGGAAAGAGAAAGACGTACGTGCGCACCCGGTTGTGCGGGAACCAGACGAAGTACAGGCCGAGCACGCCCGAGATCGCCCCCGAAGCGCCGACCGCCGGCAGGTTCGACCCCATCCGGATGAGCAGGTCGCCGAAGCCGGCCACGGCCCCCGTGCCGAGATAGGTCAGGAGGTAGAGGACGTGCCCCAGCCGGTATTCGACGTTGTCCCCGTAGATCCACAGGAAGAGCATGTTCCCCAGCAGGTGCATGAGCCCGCCGTGGAGGAACATCGAGGCGAGCAGCCCGGCGATCGTCGGTGACGCCGGATGGAACCCGTGCCGGAAGACGACGAGGTCGTAGGCGCTCAGTCCTCCCGCGACCTGCCGCACCTCCGTCATGCTGAGGTGGCGGTCGTCGGCGATGGCCTGAAGGTACGCGCCGAAGGCCGGATCGTTCGGGTCGGCCGGCTGGAAGGAGAACGGCAGCATCCAGACGTAGACGGCGACGTTCAGCGCGATGATCGCCCACGTGACGAACGGCCGTCCGGGCGGATTCGGACTGTCCCCGAGCGGAAGGAACATCGCAGGACTCTAGCGCACCCCGGCATTCGCGACACACCGGTCGCCGGCTGCCTGGCGGGGATCGGGGAGCCGGTCTATCGGCGCGAGGCCGGAAGCCAGAGGCTGCGCGCCGTCAGCTCGCGGTGATCGAGGCCGGCGGCGTGATCGAGCCGTGCCAGCGTCTCCGGCAGCTCCCCCGGGAAGCGCCACGCATCGGTGCGTCCCCCTTCGGCCTCGAAGGCGGTGCGCCAGCCTTCCATCCACGGGACGGCCCGGCGCGAGATGGGCTCGATCACGAGCGCCGCGGCCCCGCGCCGGCCGGCTTCGAGCACGCGATCGAGCAGCCGCGCGCGGGCTTCGTCGTCGAGCTCGTTGACCGTCCAGGCGAGCAGGATGCCGCCGCCGCGCCCCGGCAGCGGCACGTCGAGAAGGGACCCGCGCGCCGCGCGCGCGTCCACGCCGAGAAGGTCATAAGTGCGCCTGGCCTCATCCACCGCCCAGCCGCTGCGATCGATCGCGTGCACGTGGCAGCGGCCGCGCACCTCGAGCGCCCACGCGGCCCCCGCCGCACCCGTGCCGCAGCCGAGATCGACGAGCGCCCGCGGCCCCGGGCGCGCCGCTTCGAGCGCCCGCACGACCTCGCGCGTCACGAGGAAGTGCAGCGGCGCATAGAACAGCGCGAAGGCCGCCCGCTTCCCCTCCCCTTCGAGCGCCGCCCCCTTCCCGATCCGCCCGCGCCGCTCGACGTACAGCGACGACAGCGCCTGCAACCCGCGCCGCACCTCCTGAAACGTCCGGTCCGCCAGATGCCTCTGCTCCAGCGACATCACCCAGGCCTCGAACCGATCCCCCGCCACACCGCGGATGCTACCCGACCTGACCCCATCCCCACGTTGAGAGGCGTGTTTCGAATCCCCCCATCGGCGAATGAAAACGGAGCTTCGAGGTGGACCTGCCGGTCGGTGACGTCGGCCCGGGATGTGCCCGCTTTCGTTGACGATCGCAAGGTCCTGCGGTTAGACTGCCAGAGGATTCGTTCAGTCCAAACCGATGCTTGCGCCGCCATGCCGGCGCTGAGATACAGGCCCGCGGAAGGAGCGAGGATGGGGACGAGGCTGTTTGTCGGGAATCTTTCATTCGACGTCTCGGACGATGATCTGCGCCAGGCGTTCTCGGAAGCCGGTTCATGCTCGTCGGCCTCGATCGTGCGCGATCGGATGACCGGCAAGTCGCGTGGTTTCGGGTTCGTGGAGATGACGACCGAGCAGGAAGCGCAGCGGGCGGTGTCCACGCTCAACGGGCGGGACCTGCAGGGGCGTGCGATGAACGTCAGCGAGGCGCGCGAGCGCGGCGCCGATCGCGGCCCGTCGCGGCCGCCGAGCTTCCGTTCGTTCGGACCGCCGATCGGTGGCGGGGAGCCGCCGCCGTTTCGCAAGGAGGGGGGCAGCCGTCGCGGGCTGAGGGCGAAGAAGCGAAGTCTGTAGTCCGTCATCACCGGCTTTCATCGAATCACCGGTTTCCCAGGGGTTGACCGTGTCGAAACGCTCGCAGTCGAGCTTCATGAAGCGCCAGAAGGAGATCGCCCGCCAGGAGCGGCGTCAGGACAAGCTCGCCCGCAAGGTGGAGCGGAACAAGCAGCGGGAGGAGGCCGCCGCCGGCCGGGCCGACGGGATCGATCCCGACATCGCCGGCATCATCCCCGGCCCGCAGCCACCCGACCCCGATCTCATCGACTAGGCCCCCGGAGAGCCCCCGCGCCCGCGCCGGCCTGAACGCGCAGGCGCCTGTGTGACCGGTCCGCCGGATTTCGCGGCGGCCGGCTGCCCGGCGGGTTCCACGCCGGGCGCCCGGGCCACCGCGCCGCCGGGGTGATACAGCTTCCAGTCGAACCAGTCGTCCTTCATGCAGGGAATCGGCCGGAGTTTCTTCCCGGCGAGCGCGCCGCTCGTGGCTGCACCGGCGAAGTCCCAGCCGCTCCCGGTGTCCCGATCGCGCAGCAGCTCATCGGGTCCGAGCCAAGGCGGACCGCACGGCGGGTAATCGAGATCGACCGTCGTTCCGTCGACGCGGCGGTCGAAGCAGCGCAGCGATAATCCGTCCGGGTGCACGACGAGCAGCACCGGCGTGCCGCCGACGACTCCCGCGAGGGTGCCGCGGTCCAGCAGGTCGCGCCAGGGAAACGCGGTCGCGGCCTCTCCGGCAGTGACACCGACCACGAGATCGCGCGGGGCGAGCGTGTCGGCCGGGTCCACCGGAGTGACCAGCGGCAGCTCGTCGATCTCCTTCTCCCAGTCCTTGCCCGCATACTCCTCGACCCGCTCCGCCACCGGCAGCAGCACCTGCGTCGCCGGGTGATCGTGCCGCCAGACGGCCCAGGTCACCTCATCCCAGCGCACCGGGTCGAGGCACCGGCCGCGCATCGGCCCCTCGATGGCGCAGCCGGTGATCTGCTGCCACCACGAGCCGGTCTCCTCGTCGCGCATGATGAAGTTCTGGTTCTTGATGCCGGCGAGATGGAAATGCAGCGTCCTCCCGTCCACCCGCCGGCTCCACACCAGACCGGTGTGGCACAACGTTCAATACGTCGCGACGAGCGCGCGCTCGCCGACCTCGTCGTTGACCACGTGGTGATAGGCGAGCGCCTTCACCGGGTACGCGCGCGCCGCGTCTCCGACGGTGACGCCGAGGATCAGATCGTCGTCCGCCAGGCCGTGCTCCCCTTCGAGGCCGGCGAGGCGCGGGTCGGCGATCGGGTGGAACATCCACTCGAAGTGGTTCTGGCGCGAAAGCCAGGCGCTTCCGGTCAAAAGCAGGACGATGAGGGCGACGCCGGTTCGGCCGATCCAGCCGGAGGTCTTCACGAGCGCCACCGCCGCCACGAGACCGACGAGCAGCAGGAACAGCGTCGCCGGCGGAGACCATGAGCGCAGCACGTACGACAGGTGCACGCCCGCGTCCGTCTGCGCACGGAAGGGCTGGATGAGCCCCATCGGAGTGAGCACGAGCGCGAGCGACAGCAGGAGCGCCGCCGCGAGGCCGAGCCAGGCGGCGACCCGGGCCCGCCTCGTTCCCGCCGCCGGGGCTATCACGAGCGCGGCGCGCCGCTGAGCTTGAACGGCATCAGCGTGAAGGGCTTCGCGGCGGGATCTCCCTGGCGCACGACGTAGCGCCGATCCGGCTCGAGACCGGTGATCACCTGCAGGTCGGCCGAGCCGGGCCAGCCGATCTCCACCCGCGTGACGGCGGTCGCGTCGCCGAGCCCGATCTCCTGGCGCAGCGGCGATCCGCCGAACGAGCCGCCGGTGCGCACGGTCCTGAAGAGGCTCCGCTCCCCCGCCGGCGTGGAGACGACCACGCGCACGCGGGCGCCGATGGCGGCGCGGTTGGCGCGCACCCCTTCGAGCTTGAGGACGAGGAAATGGTTCCCGTGCCCCGGGTTCAGGAGGAAGGCGTTGCGGAAGTGGTCCGTCTCGAAGGCGCCGCCGACCACGTGGTAGATGTCCTGGTCGCCGTCGTTGTCGAAGTCGGCGAACGACACGCCGTGCCCCTTCTGCAGCTGGCCGAAGCCGCCCGAGGTGGTCACGTCCTGGAAAAGCCTTCCCGCCGCGTTGCGGAACACCCGGTCCGGGACGAGCGTGCCGAGGTTGGGATCGCCGGTGCTGAGGTAGAGGTCGAGCCAGCCGTCGTTGTCGAGGTCGCCGTAGTTCGACCCCATCGTCGAGATCACGTGATCGAGGTGCGCCTCGTGGGTGACGTCGGCGAACGTGCCGTCCCCCTTGTTGCGGTAGAGGCGCAGGCGCTCGCCGCGCGTCGGCAGGCCCAGGACGTCCGCCGCGATGTCGCCGGCGTCCTGGATCATGTAGCCCGAGATGAACAGGTCCTCCCACCCGTCGTTGTCATAGTCGAAGAACCAGGTCGGGAAGCTGTAGAGCGGGCCGTTGACGCCGGCGCGCGCGGCGACATCGGTGAAGCGCCAGCCGCCTCCCGGGGCCGGCCCGTCGTTGTGATACAGCTTCTTGTCCCCGCCGCGATTCGAGACGAACAGGTCGGCGCGGCCGTCGTTGTCGAAGTCGCCGCTCGTCACCCCCTTCACGAAGCCGATGACGTCCACGCCGCTCGCGTGCCCGACCTCGGTGAAGGTGCCGTTGCGGTTGTTGTGGTAGAGCTCGTTGGGGTGGGGCCGGTCCTTTCCCGACTCGTTGCCGACGTACACGTCGAGCCAGCCGTCGTCGTCGTAGTCGAACCAGGTGGCGGTCTGCGTCGGAGCGAAGGCCAGGAGGCCCGCGTCCTCGGTCACGTCGGTGAACGTGCCGTTTCCCTCGTTGTGCAGCAGGGAGCGCGGGTAGATTCCCCCGGCCCCCATCCAGCCGCCGCGCAGCACGAAGACGTCCGGCCGGCCGTCGTTGTCGTAGTCGGTCTCGACGATGTTCAGGCCGCCGGTCTCGCCTTCGAGGCCGGCCTCTTTCGACATCTCGGTGAACGACCCGTCGCCGTTGTTGCGGAAGAGGCGCAGGGGGGACTGGAGCCCCATGGCCGAGATCATCAGGTCGAGATCGCCGTCCCCGTCGAAATCCTCGGCGATCGATCCTCCGGCCAGATCGTCCACATCGAGACCGAGGTCGGCCGCGATGTCATTGAACTCGCCGATGTCGGCGTCGGAGACGAAGTGCTCCGGCCCGATCCGGACGGCCTCCGTCAGGCCGTCGGGCCACGTCCCGAGCGTCATGGCGGCCACGTTGACGAGCCAGCGCGCCTGCAGATTGTCCGGGTCCGCCTGCAGCACCTCGAGCAAGAGGCGAACTGCGGCCTCCGAACCCCGCGTCACCTGGTGCACACCCGCGCCGCGGATCGGGAAGAGGCACGACTTCGGGTTGTGGTGCGCCGAGCAGTTCTCCTCCTCGGCGCGGCGCAGCTGGGAGATCGCCTGCTGGATCCGGAGGTCGATCCAGCGCTTCGAGCCGGCCGGCTCGCCGTGACGGCGCATCTGCGCCTCGAACTCGTCCAGCCGGGCGATGGCGTCATTGGTGCGGCCGGCGTTGAGCAGCTCCTTCGAGAGGTTGAAAAGGACCGCCGGCCCGGCCTTCTCCCCCGCCTTCGTCCACTGCTCTTCGAGGCGTTTGGCACGGGCGACGTTCATGAAAGGGTTGTCCTCGGGGTTGGCCCCGGCGACGAGGGCGCGCAGGCGGTCGGGCATCGACGTCCGGCGCGGGACCAGGGTCCAGGCGGCGGCTCCTCCGGCCGCCACGATCAGCAGCCCGGTGATGAGCAGCAGTGCCGGCCGCGGACCGGACCGACGCGTCGGTGATGCCATCGAGAAACCTTTCTCCCGGGGCGGCCGCAGCAACCGCCGGGCCAACCGCGGCCCGGGGTGGATTCCGCCGGGAAGGCCCGTTCTGTCCGGGGTCCGGGGGAGTGGGGGCGGCCCCCCGCGCATATCCTATTCGCGAACCGCGTTCTGACGACGGCCGCCGATCATCAGGGCGATGCGCGCCCGGGCAGGGGCGGCGCGGCTGGGGGCTAGGTGTGGTTTCTCAAGAGGTTGTTCACAACCCCGACCGACCTCAGTCTAGGACGCATCCCGTGAAGAGCCCTACTACCAACGCCTTCAGTAAGAGAGCAGGTACGGTCGGTGCCCTGGAAGAGTCGAAAAGTGTG